>NZ_JBIAWE010000004.1:0-510720 GCF_042895235.1 Streptomyces sp. NPDC001410 | reverse complement strand
ACGCCCGGTTACATTCCGAACCCGGAAGCTAAGCCTCACAGCGCCGATGGTACTGCAGGGGGGACCCTGTGGGAGAGTAGGACGCCGCCGAACAATCTTTGGAGGACCCCTGGTCCCAGCGTTCAGCTGGGACCAGGGGTCCTTTCGTTTTTACAATGCTTGCGGTACCGAAGACAGGAGTCACCCATGTCCACCAACTCTCCCGAAGATCGGCCGGAACGCGACCAGCGGCGACGGGACAGTGGTGACCGCGGCGATCGCGGCGGCTACCGCGGCGACCGTGGTGACCGTGGTGGCTTCCGTCGGGACAACGACCGTACCGACCGCGGTGGTTACGGCCGGCGTGACGACAACCGTGGCGGTTTCCGTCGCGATGACCGTCGTGATGACCGCCGTGATGACCGTCGTGATGACCGCGACCGTGGTGAGCGCGGTGGCTTCCGTCGCGATGACCGCCGTGACGACAGCCGTGGCGGTGGCTACGGCGATCGCGGTGACCGTGGTGGTTACGGCCGTCGCGACGACCGGCGTGAGGGTGACCACCGGGGTTCGCGTCCGGCGTACCAGCGCGACGACCGGGACCGTGGCCCGCGCCGGGACGACCGCGGTGACCGCGGCTTCCGCCGTGACGACCGCCGGGACGACCGCGACCGTGGCGAGCGCCGTGACGACCGCCCCGCCTACCGCCGCGACGACCGGCGCGACGACAGCCGTGGCGGCGGCTACGGCGACCGCGGCGACCGTGGCGGTTACCGTCGCGATGACCGCCGTGACGACCGCCGTGATGACCGTCGTGATGACCGCGACCGTGGCGAGCGCGGTGGCTTCCGTCGCGATGACCGCCGTGACGACAGCCGTGGCGGTGGCTACGGCGATCGCGGTGACCGTGGTGGTTACGGCCGTCGCGACGACCGGCGTGAGGGTGACCACCGGGGTTCGCGTCCGGCGTACCAGCGCGACGACCGGGACCGTGGCCCGCGCCGGGACGACCGCGGCGACCGCGGCGACCGCGGCTTCCGCCGGGACGACCGTCGCGATGACCGCGACCGTGGCGAGCGCCGTGACGACCGCCCCGCCTACCGCCGCGACGACCGGCGCGACGACAGCCGTGGCGGCGGCTACGGCGACCGCGGCGACCGTGGCGGTTACCGTCGCGACGACCGCCGTGACGACCGGCGCGACGACCGCGACCGTGGCGAGCGCGGTGGCTTCCGTGGCCGGGACGACCGAGGCGGCCGTGGGCCCCGCAGGGACGACCGCGGTGGTCGGCCGGGCGGCTTCCGCGGGCGTGACGGGCGTGACGACCGGCGTGACGACCGCCGTGACGACCGGCGTGGTGGCGGCCGCTTCCGCGACGAGCGTGACCGGGACCGTGAGCCGATCAAGCGGCTGCCGATCCCGGAGGACGTCACCGGTGACGAGATCGACAAGGACGTCCGGCAGGAGCTGCAGAGCCTGCCCAAGACGCTCGCGGACGACGTCGCCAGAAACCTGGTGATGGTCGCGCGGCTCATCGATGAGGACCCCGAGGGTGCCTACGGCTACTCCAAGGTGGCCCTGCGCCTGGCGTCCCGTGTGGCCGCCGTGCGCGAGGCCGCCGGGTTCGCGGCGTACGCCAGCCAGAAGTACAACGAGGCCCTCGCCGAGTTCCGCGCCGCGCGGCGCATGACCGGCAGCGTCGACCTGTGGCCCGTGATGGCCGACTGTGAGCGTGGGCTCGGACGGCCGGAGAAGACGCTGGACATGGCCGGCGCCCCCGAGGTGCACAAGCTGGACAAGGCCGGGCAGGTCGAGATGCGGCTCGTCGCGGCGGGTGCCCGGCGTGACATGGGTCAGCTGGACGCGGCCATCGTGACCCTGCAGAGCCCGGAGCTGGCCTCCAACGCCGTCCAGCCGTGGACCGCGCGACTGCGCTACGCCTACGCCGACGCCCTGCTGGCCGCGGGCCGGGAGAGCGAGGCGCGCGACTGGTTCGCGAAGGCCGTCGAGGCGGACCGGGACGGCAGCACGGATGCCTCCGACCGGCTCGCCGAGCTGGACGGCGTGGAGTTCGTCGACGCTCTCGACGAGAACGAGAACGAGAACGAGAACGAGAACGAGAACAACGAGGACGAGGGTGGCAACGAGGACCAGCGCGATGACAGCGCTGCCTCTGCGGACGCCACCGCCGCTCAGGACGACGACAAGGACGACGACAAGGACTGACCCGAGCGGGTGACGACGTGACAAAGGGCGGGACCGACCGGTCCCGCCCTTTCGCATGTCCGCTGACAGATCTGTGGGATCTGTCAGCTCCTTCAGATCTCCAGTGCCCGCAGCACCAGCCCCGACGCCGGCTTGGGGCCGAACGACGTCGACTTGCGGGGCATCGTCACACCCTGGCGGGCCAGGTCGCGTACGACGTCCTCGTGGACCGGGTGCAGCAGGACGGCCGTACCGCCGTCGCGCTCCGCCTTCGCGACCGTGGCGGCCGTGTCGTGGATGTAGGCGATGTGGGCCGGGGAGTCCTCGGGGATGTGCCAGACGTGGTCGAGGAGCGTGGCGTGCAGGACCGTGGCGTCCAGGGAGCGCCAGGCGGCCGGACGGTCCTCGGGGATCGTGCGGGCCAGCAGGTCCGGGTCCGGGAGGTCGATGAGGTGGAAGGCGCCGTCGCCGGCCAGCAGGAAGGCGTTGCCGACGCGGGCCGCGTCCGCCAGCAGTCCCAGCGCCTCGGCCAGCGACACGTCGAGGTGCCGTACCCGGAACAGGCCCTCCAGGGCTGCCAGCGCGTCCGCGACCGGCAGGCCGTGCAGCAGGCGGTGGATGGCGCGGACGCGCAGCGGGTAGCGGGCGGTGTCGACCAGCAGGACCAGGCCGTGGTCCCAGGGGCTGGGGGAGGGGTGCTCGGCGCGCAGCAGCCGGTAGGTGGCCCAGCGGTGGTGGCCGTCGGCGATGAGGGCCTGGTGGTGGGCCAGGTCGGACTGGATGCGGGCCACGTCGGCGGGGTCGGTGACCGACCACAGGCTGTGGTGGAAGCCGTCCTCGGTGGTCGTGGCCAACAGCGGGGGCTGTTCCGCCGTGCGCTCGACGACCTCGGCCGCCGTGCCGTTGCCGTGGTAGGTCAGCAGCAGGGGTTCCAGGTTGGCGCGGGTGGCGCGCATCAGGTCCGCGCGGTCGGCGACCACCGGGGGCATGACGTCCTCGTGCGGCAGCACCACGCCCTCAGCGGGCTCTGACACGCGTAGAGCGCCGATGACACCGCGCTGGAGCATGCCGTTGCCGTCCCGCTGCTCGTACACGTACAGAGCGGGGTCCGGGTCGGCGGTCAGGACGCCCTCGGCGAGCCAGCGGCGCAGGGTGTCGGCCGCCTGTTCGTTGCGGGCACTGGGGGTGCCGGCCTGGGGGAGGATCAGACGGACGATGTTGTACGGGTCTGCGGCCTCGAGGTAGTGCAGGCCGTCGGGGCGGATGACGACGTCGTACGGCGGGGAGGTGACGGCGGCGAGGCTGCCGACCCGGTCGGGGTCGTAACGAAGGCCTCGGAACGGGGTGAGTTCCAGGCCTCGGCGCGCCGTTGCTTCCGAGTGACCTGCAGTGTTCATCCCGGCATCGTACGTGTGTCAGTGGCGTGCGGGATGATCGGGGGAGAGACCGTCGAGCAAGGAGCGATGTGGAATGAGCCAGGGCGTCAGGACGAGGCCCGAGGGCAGTGGGCAGCCCCTGAGCGAGGCGTACGACACGGCGCTGCTCGATCTGGACGGGGTGGTGTACTACGCGGGCGGGGGCGCGATCGTGCACGCCGCCGACTCGCTGGCCGAGGCCCGCGCGGGCGGGATGCATCTGGCCTACGTCACCAACAACGCGCTGCGCACCCCGGACGCCGTGGCGGAGCACCTGACGGAGCTGGGGATACCGACGGGGGCCGACGACGTCATCACCTCCGCGCAGGCGGTCGCGCGGCTGATCAGTGAGCAGGTGCCGGCCGGGTCGCGGGTGCTGGTCATCGGCGGTGAGGGGCTGCGCGTGGCGCTGCGCGAGCGCGGTCTGACGCCGGTGGAGTCGGCGGACGACGATCCGGCGGCGGTGGTGCAGGGGTACGGCGGGCCCGAGCTGACGTGGGGACGGTTCGCGGAGGCGTCGTACGCCGTGGCGCGCGGGGTGCCGTGGTTCGTGTCCAACACCGACCTGACGATTCCCAGCGGGCGGGGCATCGCGCCGGGCAACGGGGCGGCCGTGGAGGTCGTCCGGATCGCGACGGGTGCGGAGCCTCAGGTGGCGGGCAAGCCGCTGCCCCCCATGCACCGGGAGACGGTCCTGCGTACGGGCGCGAAGCGGCCGTTGGTGGTCGGGGACCGGCTGGACACGGACATCGAGGGCGCGTTCAACGGCGGGGTGGACTCGCTGCTGGTGCTGACCGGCGTCACGGACGGCCCGCAGCTGCTCGCCGCGCCGCCGCAGCACCGGCCGACGTATGTGGACGCGGATCTGCGCGGGTTGCTCACCGGCCAGCCGGAGGTCACCGAGGACGGGGCCGGTTTCCGCTGCGGGGGCTGGACGGCGACCGCCGGGGCGAGGCTGGAGCTGGAGGGCGAGGGCGACGCCCTGGACGGGCTGCGGGCGCTGTGCGCGGCGGCCTGGACGGCGGCCGGGGACGGTTCCTGCGAGCTGGACGGAGGGAAGGTGCTGGCGAGGCTCGGGCTCTGACCGCGCGTCAACTTGGGATCGATAGCCGCAGGATCGAGAACCTCGGGGTCAGGGACTCGGGATCGAGACCTCGGGATCGAGATCGAATGCGAGGGTAGGCTAACCTAACCTCGTGTTGGTCGACAGTCCTCCGGAACAGCGCGCGGAGACCGCCCCCGCGCCCCCAACCCGCCGGGCGGTACGGGCCTTTGGGCTCCTGCTCTCCGCCGCGATCCTGATGCTCGTCGCCCTGGCGAGCATCGCGATCGGGGCGAAGGCGCTGACGTTGGACCAGGTCTGGCACGGCCTGTTCCACGACACGGGGACGTACGGCGACGTCGTCGTCGACGAGCGGCTCTCGCGTACGGTCCTCGGCCTGCTGGCCGGTGCCGCGCTCGGCCTGTCCGGGGCGGTGCTGCAGGCGCTCACCCGCAACCCGCTGGCCGACCCGGGACTGCTCGGCATCAACGCCGGTGCCTCCGCCGCCGTCGTCACGGCCATCACCTGCTTCGGCGTCACCAGCCTCACCGGCTATGTGTGGTTCGCCTTCGGCGGGGCGGCTGCGGTCGGCGCGTTGGTCTGGTTCCTCGGCGGTAGCCGGGGCGCCACACCGGTGCGGCTCGCACTCGCCGGTACGGCGATCAGCGCCGCGTTGTACGGCTACCTCCAGGCCGTGATGATCATGGACGACGCGGCGCTGGGCAGGATGCGCTTCTGGACGGTGGGCTCGCTCTCCTCGGCCACCGACTCGACCATCGTGCAGGTGCTGCCGTTCCTCGCGGTCGGCACGCTCCTCGCGCTCGCCCTCGCCCGGCCGCTGAACGCCGTGGCGATGGGCGACGACACCGCGCGTGCCCTCGGCGCCAACCTGGCCCGCACCCGGACGCTGGCCATGCTCGCCGCCACCGTGCTCTGCGGCGCGGCGACCGCGGCCTGCGGTCCGATCGTCTTCGTCGGCCTGATGGTCCCGCACGTCGTGCGCTCCTTCACCGGCCCCGACCTGCGCTGGATCCTGCCGTACGCGACGGTCCTGTCACCCGTGCTGCTGCTCGGCGCCGACGTCATCGGCCGGGTCGTGGCCCGCCCCTCGGAGCTCCAGGTCGGCATCGTCACCGCGATCATCGGCGGCCCGGTCTTCATCTATCTCGTACGACGGCGGAGGACGGCCCAGCTGTGAAGACCAACCGTGTCATCAGGACGCCGGGCGGGCTCTCGCTGCGGCTGGACGTCCGGGCCGTCACCGTCGTCGTCCTGCTGCTGCTCGCCGCGCTCGCCGCGAGCGTCGTGCTGATCGGTACCGGCGACTTCCCGATCTCGGCGAGCGACGTGGTCAGGACGCTGCTCGGCAACGGCAACCCCGGCCAGGAGTTCATCGTCAACGAGCTGCGGCTGCCGCGGGTCCTGGTCGGGCTGCTGGTCGGCGCCTCCCTCGGGCTCGGCGGGGCGCTGTTCCAGGCCGTCACCCGCAATCCGCTGGGCAGCCCGGACGTGCTCGGCCTCGGGCAGGGGGCGACCGCCGGGGCGCTCGTGATGATCGTGCTGTTCTCCGGGAGCACGGCCCAGGTCACCGTGGGCGCGCTCGTCGGCGGTCTGGTGACCGGGCTCGCCATCTATCTGCTCGCCTGGAAGCAGGGCGTGCACGGCTATCGACTGGTCCTGGTCGGAATCGGCGTGTCCGCGATCGTCACGGCGATCAACGGTTATCTGCTCACCGTGTCCGACATCGTCGACGCGGCCCGCGCCGTCGTCTGGATGACGGGGTCCCTGGGCGGCCGTGACTGGGACCAGGTCTGGCCGCTGCTCGGGCTGTGTGCCGTACTCGTGCCGCTCGTCCTCGCCCATGCGCGCGGTCTCAGGATGACGGAGATGGGCGACGACGTCTCGAACGCCCTCGGCGTGCGCGTCGAGCGGGTACGGGCGCTGCTGATGGTGGCCGCCGTCCTGCTCACCGCGACCGCCACCGCTGCGGCCGGCCCGGTCAGCTTCGTGGCCCTCACCGCGCCCCAGCTCGCCCGTCGCCTGACCCGGTCTCCCGGCCCGAACCTGCTGCCGTCCCTGTGCATGGGCGCCGCCCTCCTGGTCACCGCCGACTTGGCCTCGCAGCGCGCCCTCGGCGCCGACCAGCTGCCCGTGGGCGTGGTCACCGGGGTCCTCGGCGGCGTCTACCTGCTGTGGCTGCTGGTCACCGAGCGCAGGGCGGGGCGGATATGAGCGGCTCGGGGCAGCCGGACACGAGCGGCTCAGCGATCAAGAACACCCGAAGGAGCACTGTGAACCGCCTGTCCGCCGAGAAGGTCACGCTCGCCTACGACCAGCGGGTCATCGCCGAACAGCTGTCGGTGGAGATCCCCGACAACTCGTTCACGGTGATCGTCGGCCCGAACGCGTGCGGCAAGTCGACGCTGCTGCGGGCGCTGTCGCGGATGCTCAGGCCGACTGAAGGCCGCGTGCTGCTTGACGGGCAGGTCATCCAGTCGATGCCCGCCAAGAAGGTCGCCCGGACCCTCGGCCTGCTGCCGCAGTCGTCCATCGCGCCGGACGGGATCACCGTCGCCGACCTCGTCGGCCGCGGCCGCTACCCGCACCAGGGCATCCTGCGGCAGTGGTCGGCCGAGGACGAGCGGGTCGTCCAGGAGTCCATGGCGCAGACGGGCGTCGCCGAACTCGCCGACCGGTACGTGGACGAGCTGTCCGGCGGCCAGCGCCAGCGCGTGTGGATCGCCATGGCGCTCGCCCAGCAGACCCCGCTGCTGCTCCTGGACGAGCCGACCACCTACCTCGACATCCAGCACCAGATCGACGTCCTCGACCTGTGCGCGGAGCTGCACGAGACCCAGGGCCGCACCCTGGTCGCCGTCCTGCACGACCTCAACCACGCCGCCCGGTACGCCACCCACCTCATCGCCCTGCGCGGCGGCGAGGTGATCGCAGAGGGCGCACCGAACGACATCGTGACGGCCGAGCTGGTCGAGGAGGTCTTCGGGCTGCGCTGCCAGATCATCGACGACCCGGAGACCGGGACCCCGCTGGTGGTGCCGGCCGCCAGGAAGGCGCGTACGGCGCGGGTTACAGCAGCTTCCTGAGCCGGAACAGGTCCAGCAGGTTCGCCTCCAGCCGCACCCGGCCCGAGCCCCAGGCGGTCGCGAAGTTCAGCTCGCCGTTCACCAGAGCCACCAGGTCGTCGCCGGCCATGGCGAGCCTGATCTGCGCCTTCTCGCGCGGTGGCCCCTGGTGCGTCTCGTCCACCTCGATCCGGCCGCCGGTGAGCCGGCCGGCGAAGGTGACGGCCAGGTCGGTGATGTGGCAGCTCACGGAGCGGTCCAGGGCGGCGGCCGCGCGAACGTCGCCCTCGGCGCCCTGCATGTTGTCCGAGAGCTTTCCCAGTGCGGCGCGGCACTCCTCGATCGTGGCCATCGCGCACGACGGTACCCCAGCGGTTCGGGGTAGCGTCTGGGCATGAGCGAGTCCGTGTCAGAGGCCGAGGTCGGCACCGAGTTCATGGCCGGGGCGGAGGCAGTGGCCGATGTCGAGCCCGAGTACGACCCCGCCGCCCCCGCCCCCCTGGACGTCCCCCGCACCCCGACCGGCAACGCCGAGGTCGACGCCCAGCTGGAGCGGCTGGGCGACACCGACCACCTCGCCACCGACGGACATCTCGAGGTGTACGAGGATGTACATCGGGGGCTGCGCGACGCGCTCACCGCGCTCGACGCCCGCCCGGGACCTCCGGTGCCCCCGTCGTCGTATCAGAGCAGGAGCTGAACCGAACGTGGCAGGAGTCGCACGCCGCCGTCTGGACGCGGAGCTGGTCCGCCGGAAGCTCGCGCGCTCGCGCGAGCACGCCAGCCAGCTGATCGCCGCCGGGCGGGTCACCGTCGGCAAGACCGTGGCGACCAAGCCGGCCACGCAGGTGGAGACCGCGGCGGCGATCGTGGTCCAGTCCGACGACAGCGATCCCGACTACGTGTCGCGCGGCGGGCACAAGCTCGCGGGCGCGCTGGAGGCTTTCGTACCGCAGGGGCTCGTGGTCGAGGGGCGGCGCGCGCTGGACGCCGGCGCGTCCACCGGAGGCTTCACCGACGTCCTGCTGCGCGCGGGCGCCGCGCACGTGGTCGCCGTGGACGTCGGATACGGCCAACTCGCGTGGTCTCTCCAGAGCGATGAACGCGTCACCGTCAAGGACCGTACGAACGTACGCGAGTTGACGCTCGAGGCGATCGATGGGGAACCTGTGGATCTTGTCGTGGGTGATCTGTCCTTCATCCCGCTGGGGCTGGTGCTGCCCGCCCTGAAGCGGTGCGTGAAGCCGGACGCCGACCTGGTGATGATGGTCAAGCCGCAGTTCGAGGTGGGGAAGGAGCGGCTCGGCAGCGGGGGTGTCGTACGGAGTCCGCAGCTGCGGGCGGAGGCCGTGCGGGGGGTGGCCGAGAAGGCCTGGGAGCTGGGGCTCGGGGTGCGTGGAGTCACCGCCAGTCCGCTGCCCGGTCCCTCGGGCAATGTCGAGTACTTTCTCTGGCTGCGGTCCGGCGCCCCCGAACTGGACCCGGCCGACGTTGACCGTGCAGTGGCGGAGGGGCCGCGTTGACACAGAACCGAGCGCGTACTGTTTTCCTGCTCGCCCACACCGGGCGTCCCGCGGCGATCCGCAGTGCGGAACTCGTGGTCAAGGGACTGCTGGGGCAGGGCATCGGGGTGCGGGTGCTGGAGGAGGAGGCGCGCGACCTGCCGCTGCCCGAAGAGGTCGAGCTGGTCAAGGAAGCGACACCGCAGTGCCTCGACGGCTGTGAGCTGCTGATAGTGCTCGGCGGCGACGGCACGCTGCTGCGCGGCGCCGAGTTCGCCCGGGCGTCCGGGGTGCCGATGCTCGGCGTCAACCTCGGCCGGGTGGGGTTCCTCGCGGAGGCCGAGCGGGACGACCTCGATCGGGTGGTCGACCGGGTCGTCGCGCGGTCGTACGAGGTCGAGGAGCGGATGACCGTCGATGTCGTCGTGCACCGCAACGGGGACATCGTGCACACGGACTGGGCGCTGAACGAGGCGGCCGTGCAGAAGGCCGGCGCCGAGAAGATGCTCGAGGTCGTGCTGGAGATCGACGGGCGGCCGGTTACCGCTTTCGGGTGTGACGGGATCGTGCTGTCGACACCGACCGGGTCCACGGCGTACGCGTTCTCCGCCGGGGGGCCGGTGGTGTGGCCCGAGGTGGAGGCGCTGCTGATGGTGCCGATCAGTGCCCATGCGCTGTTCGCCAAGCCGCTGGTCACTTCGCCGGATTCGGTGCTTGCCGTGGAGGTTCTGCCGCACATTCCGCCCGGGGTGTTGTGGTGTGACGGGCGGCGGACCATCGAGTTGCCCCCCGGAGCGCGGGTGGAGGTGCGGCGGGGAGCCGTGCCCGTCCGGCTTGCTCGGTTGCATCACGCTTCGTTCACGGATCGGCTCGTGGCCAAGTTCGCGCTGCCGACCCATGGGTGGCGGGGAGCGCCGCACCACTCGCCGGAGTGAGATAGGCGGGCCGTGTGCACTCGCCCGCCCGGACCTCGTATGGTCTGTTCCGTGTTGGAGGAGATGCGGATACGGTCGCTCGGGGTCATCGACGATGCTGTCGTCGAGTTGTCGCCGGGGTTCACCGCCGTCACCGGTGAGACGGGTGCGGGCAAGACCATGGTGGTCACCAGCCTCGGGCTGCTGCTCGGTGGGCGGGCCGACCCGGCGCTCGTGCGGATCGGGGCCGGGAAGGCGGTCGTGGAGGGGCGGATCGCCGTCCCCGCGGGTGCCGCGGCCGTCGTACGTGCCGAGGAGGCCGGGGCCGAGCTGGACGACGGTGCCCTGCTGATCAGCCGTACCGTTTCCGCCGAGGGGCGCTCGCGGGCGCACCTGGGCGGGCGCAGCGTGCCCGTGGGGCTGCTCGCCGAGCTGGCCGACGACCTGGTGGCCGTGCACGGGCAGACCGACCAGCAGGGGCTGCTGAAGCTGTCCCGGCAGCGGCAGGCCCTGGACCGGTACGCGGGCGACGGCGTCGCCGTGCCGCTGGCCAGGTACACCGAGGCCTACCGGCGGCTGCGGGCGGTCTCCGTCGAGCTGGAGGAGATCGTCACGCGCGCGCGTGAGCGCGCCCAGGAAGCCGACATGCTCCGGTACGGGCTGGAGGAGATCGCGGCCGTGGAGCCGCGGGCCGGGGAGGACGTGGAGCTGGCCGAGGAGGCGGAGCGGCTCGGGCACGCCGAGGCGCTGTCGTCCGCCGCCACCGCCGCACACGCCGCCCTGGCGGGCAATCCCGAGGACCCCGAGGGGATCGACGCCTCGACCCTCGTCGCGGGCGCGCACCGGGCCCTGGAGGCCGTCCGCTCCCACGATCCCGCGCTCGCCTCCCTCGCCGACCGGATCGGTGAGGTCGGGATCCTGCTCGGTGACGTGGCCGGCGAGCTGGCCGGGTACGCCGACGACCTGGACGCCGACCCGCTGCGGCTGGCCGCCGTGGAGGAGCGCCGGGCTGCGCTGACCGGCCTCACGCGCAAGTACGGCGACGACATCAACGCCGTTCTCGCCTGGGCCGAGCAGAGTGCCGCACGGCTCACCGAGCTGGACGGCGACGACGAGCGGATCGACGAGCTGACCGCCGAGCGGGACGCGCTCCGTACCGAACTGGGCGGGCTGGCGCAGGCGCTGACGGACGCCCGGACGGAGGCCGCCGAGCGGTTCGCCGCCGCGGTGACCGCCGAGCTGGCCTCGCTGGCGATGCCCCACGCGCGCGTGTCCTTCGACATCCGGCAGACCGAGGACCCGGAGGGCGTCGAGGTCGACGGGCGCACGGTCGCGTACGGGCCCGCGGGCGCGGACGAGGTCGAGCTGCTGCTCGCCCCCCACCCGGGCGCGCCGCCGCGGCCCATCGCCAAGGGCGCCTCCGGCGGTGAGCTGTCCCGAGTGATGCTGGCCGTGGAGGTCGTGTTCGCGGGGACCGACCCCGTGCCGACGTACCTCTTCGACGAGGTCGACGCCGGTGTCGGCGGCAAGGCCGCGGTGGAGATCGGGCGGCGCCTGGCGAAGCTCGCCAGGACCGCACAGGTCGTCGTGGTCACCCACCTGCCCCAGGTCGCCGCCTTCGCCGACCGTCAGCTGCTGGTCGAGAAGACCAACGACGGCTCGGTCACCCGCTCCGGCGTGAAGGTCCTGGAGGGCGAGGAGCGGGTCCGCGAGCTGTCCCGGATGCTGGCCGGCCAGGAGGACTCGGAGACGGCGCGTGCGCACGCCGAGGAGCTGCTGGCCACGGCCCGAGCGGATCTGTGACGCTGTCGGGATGATCGACCGCGCCCGAAGGTCCCGCTCGTTCCTGCTGTCCGCCGCGCTCACCCGGGCCGGCCACGCGCTCCTGCGCGCCGAGCCGCCCGGCGGGCGCGAGCGCTGGGAGCGGAAGAACTACGCCGGGCGGACCGTCGGGCTGTACGCCGGGCCCGCCGCAGCTCTCGGCACGGCGGTCGCCGCCGCCCGGGTGCACCCCGGTGCCGGGCTCGCGGTGCTGGCCGCCGGGGCATGCGGGGCTTACGACGACGTCGCCGGGGCCGGGGATCCGCGGCGCGGGTTCCGGGCACACCTGGGTGCGCTGCGGGACGGAGAAGTCACCAGCGGGGCCGTGAAGTTGTTCGGGATCTCCGCCGCCGGGCTGGTGGCGGGTGCCCTGATGAAGGAGCGGCCCCTCGACAAGGTGCTGGCGGGTGTCGTGATCGCCGGGGCCGCGCACTTCGTGAACCTGGTCGACGTACGGCCGGGGCGGGCCGCCGGTGCGGTCCTCGCGCTCGGGGCGCCGGGGCTGCTGCGGAACGGGCCGGGCGGGGAACTGACCGCGGTGGCCCTGGGCGGTGCCGCTGCCGTGCTGCCCGACGACCTCCGGGAGCGCGTGATGATCGGTGACGCCGGGGCGCACGCCCTGGGGGCGGCGCTCGGTGCCGCCGTGGTCGCGTGCAACCGGCGCGCGGGGTTGCTCGCGCACGCCGTTACCGTAGTGGCGGCCGCGGCGTACGGGGACCGGGTGAGTGCCGGGGTGCGCGCGCTGTGAGCCTCTGACCTCGCGGTACGGGCGCACGGGCCGGTGCGTCCAGCCGAGGCCTTCTTCACTCGTGTGGGTGACGTGCTCCGGCGCACTGCTCCGGCCCGCCGCGCTGTGCGCCTCCCCGGATTACCCGGAACGGCCGTACGTCCTGGCATGCTTGGCAGGGAACGCAGGGCGGGCGGCGGGTCGACGCAGCGCGGGTGCGGGTCGAACGCGGTCCGCGCGGGAGGCGCGCGGTACGTCCTTCCGCTCCTCTCCGCCCGATACCTTCAGTACGTTTCTTCCTTCAGTACTTTCTTTGTGACCGCCCGCGCCGAGTCAGGAGCCCCGGCCTCGTGAGCCCCGTGAGCAGCAACGCACCGCACGGCCAGCCGGCGCTGCGCACCGTGCAGGTGCTGGGCGGAGGCAACGCCGGCAGCAGTGCACACGTGCGCTCCCTGGCCGAGGGGCTCGTCGCCCGGGGCGTGCGGGTCACAGTGTGCGCCCCCGTCGAGGCCGATCACGCCTACGACTTCACCGGGGCCGGCGCCGACCATGTGCACGTGCCGCGCAGCAGCGACCCGGGCTCCGTGGCCGCGCTGCGGGCGGCCTGCGCCGACGCCGACCTGGTGCATGCGCACGGGCTGCACGCCTCCTTCCGCGCCGTGCTCGCGCTCAGCGGGCGCCGCACCCCGCTCGTGGTCACCTGGCACAACCGGGCCCGGGCCGAGGGCGCGCGGGCGCATCTGCTGCGGCTGCTGGAGCGGCGCGTGGTCAGGACGGCCGCCGTGGTGCTCGGCACCACCTCCGACCTGGTCGACCGGGCGCGCCGGACGGGCGCCCGGGACGCCCGGCTCGCGGCCGTGGGCCTGCCCGGGCGGCGCCGCCCGGTCGACCGCGAGGACCCCGACCGGCTGCGCCCCAAGACCCGCGCCGAACTCGGCGCCACCGGACGCCCGTTGCTCATGGCGGTCGGCTCCCTCGACCGGGAGCGCGGCTACGACGTCCTGCTCGACGCGGCCCGCGCCTGGCGGGACCTCGACCCGGTACCGCTGGTCGTCGTCGCGGGGGAGGGGCCGCTGCGGCCGGAGCTGCAGCGGCGGATCGAGGACGAGGAGCTGCCGGTGCGGCTCGTCGGCCGCCGCGAGGACGTGCCCGAGCTGCTCGCGGCCGCCGATCTCGCGTTGCTGACCAGCAGTTGGGAGTCCCGGTCCGTCCTCGCCCAGGAGGCGCTGCACGCGCGCGTGCCGCTCGTAGCGACGCGCGTCGGCGGCGTCCCGGACCTCGTCGGCGACGCCGCCGAACTCGTCCCGTACGGCG
Organism: Streptomyces sp. NPDC001410; assembly: GCF_042895235.1. NCBI lineage: Bacteria > Bacillati > Actinomycetota > Actinomycetes > Kitasatosporales > Streptomycetaceae > Streptomyces > Streptomyces sp. NPDC001410. The sequence goes on along the minus strand of NZ_JBIAWE010000004.1, from coordinate 496,718 downwards.
ACGCGGAGGCGCTCGCGGACACCGTCGTACGGCTGCTCGCGGATCCGGAGCGGCGCGAGCTGCTGCGGGAGCGGGGCACCCGGCAGGCGGCGACCTGGCCGACGGAGGACGAGACCGTCGCCCAAGTGCTCAGTGTCTATGACGAGTTGACCCAGCCGCAGCCGCTCGCTTAGGGCACGTGCCGGCGGGCCCGCAGGGCGAGGCTCAACGCCAGTACGGTCTGCGGGTCGTCGAGGTCGGTGCCCAGCAACTCCCCGATGCGGGCGAGCCGGTTGTAGAGGGTCTGGCGGTTGAGGTGCAGCTCGCGGGCGGTCTCCGCCTTGCGGCCCGCGTGCGCCAGATAGGTCTCCAGGGTGGGCAGCAGCGGCGGCTTGGAACGGTGGTCGTGGTCGCGCAGCGGGCCGATCGCGCGGTCCACGAAGGCCGCCAGGTCCGGGTGGTCCCGCAGCCGCCACAGCAGCAGGTCGATGTCCAGCCGGCGGGCGTCGTACCAGGGGCGGTCGGTCAGGCCCTGCGCCGCCGTCGCCGTCTCCGCCGCGTGCCTGAGGCCCGCCGACGCGGCCGCCCAGCCACCGGCCACCCCGACCACCACGACCGGCGGCGGGGCGCCCGGCCGCTGCATCCCGGCCCGCTCGACGCCCGCCCGCAGCGCCGCCGCCACCCGGTCCGCGACCGCGGAGCGCTCCGACTCCGAGCGCAGCCCGAGCAGCACCGGTACCCGGCCCTCGACCGGCCGCACACCCAGCAGCACCGGCACGCCCACCGCGGCCAGCTCCTCGGCGACCGCCCGCGCCAGCACCGCCCAGCCGCCGCCGGGGGAGAGTGAGTCCCCGACCCGCATCACCACGGGCAGCAGCGGGCTGTTGCCGGGCTTGAAGCCGAGGACCCGGGCCTGCGCCGGGGCGTCCTCGGCGGTGATACGGCCCTCGGCGAGGTCGGTCAGGAAGTCGCCGCGCCCGCGCGCCGCCAGCTCCTCCTCCTGCCGGGCCTGCATCAGCACCACGGCCAGGATGCCCGCGGCCCGCTCGGCGGCGATCCGGTGCACCGGAGCCAGTGGCGAGCGCACCGGCAGCAGTACCAGCCGGGCCCGTACCGACCCCGGCCCCGCTCCCGGCCCGCCGCCGGGCACGTCCACGAGCACCGAACCGGCGGGCGGCGGAGCGTCCTTGTGCGGACCCCGCAGCCCCTCCCACACCTGCAGCGGATCCGCCCCCTCGGGTCCGGACCCGGCGGCGTACAGCAGTCGGCCGTCCACCGTCTCAAGGAACACCGGATTGGCGCTGAAGTCGGCCAGGATGCCCAGCACCTGCGGCACCCCGCCACCGCCCAACAGCGCCTCGGTGCACCGCCGGTGCACCTCCTCCGCGCGCTGCAGCAGCGCGTAGTGGCCGTTGACGATCTCGGTGTGGATCTCCTCGGTGACGGTCACGAACGGCACCTCGCGATGCAGCTGGACCAGCGGCAACCCCGCGCTGCGGGCGGTGTCCACCAGGGCGGCCGGCAGCCGGGTGAAACGCGGGCCCAGCTCCACCACCAGCGCGGCGATCCCGCGCTCGGCGAGCGTGCGCACGAACGCGCGCTGCTCGGCCGGGCGGGTCCCGAGGCCGTAGCCCGTGGTCAGCAGCAGTTCGCCGCCCTTGAGCAGCGAGGCGATGTTCGGCACCTCGCCCGCGTGCACCCAGCGGACCGTGCGCCCCAGCCGGTCGGCGCCCGCGAGGATCTCCGGGAGCCCACTGCGCAGTCCCGGCAGCTCCAGCGCCCGTTGAACGGTGATCCCGGCGCCCTGAGTGGCGAATCTGCTCTCCGTACCGCTGTCCATGGAACGGACGCTACCTGCGCAAACGCCCGGACGACAGCTCGGGAGCCGGCTACACCGGACGGATGTTGTGGTTGAAGCGGAACACGTTGTCGGGGTCGTACGCCCGCTTCACCTTCTCCAACCGCAGCAGGTTCCCGGCGCCCAGCCCCGCGCGCACCCGCTCGGCGCCCTCATCGCCGATGAAGTTCAGGTACACATCGCCCGTGCTCCACGGCCGGACGTTCGCGCGGACGTCCCGCACCCAGGCGAGGGCCCGCTCGTCGTCGGCCGGGTCCTCCCAGACGGCGAACGGGTGCACCGCCCAGGGCGCGTCCCGGTACGGCACCGGGTACTCGTGCGGACCTGCGGCGATCGCACCGCCCTGCGGGAAGACGAGGTGCTGGCTGGCGGTCGGCACGGGCATGCCCGCGGCCCGGGCGCAGTAGACGTCCACCAGCTCGTCGGGCAGACCCGCCAGGTACTCGGCCGACCAGTGGTTCCGCAGGCCGGGCGGGACATCCAGCATGCACTGCAGGTCCACGTAGGGCACCGCGCCGACCAGCTCCGACTCGTGCGGCAGCGCCAGCAGCGGCTCGGCCAGCTTGCGCAGATCCGCCTCGCCGCCGGCGTACGTCAGCAGCGCGGCGCACACGAGCCGCCCGACCAGGTGCTCCGGTACGAACTTTGCGGGCGGGCCGGTGAGGTACAGCACCGCGCCGCCCAGCTCGTCGGGGCCGGTGCCGAGGACGTCCCGGAAGGTGCGGACCGCGTCCCGGCCGGCTTCCGGCAGGTACAGCAGCAGGGCGACGGCGAACTCGGGCAGCTCGTGCAGCTCCAGAGTGAGCGCGGTGGCGACGCCGAAATTGCCGCCGCCGCCGTGCAGGGCCCAGAACAACTCGGGGTTCTCGTCGGCGTTGGCGTGCACCTGCTCGGCGTCTGCGGTCACCAGTTCCACCGCGATGAGGTTGTCGACGGCCAGGCCGAAGGCGCGGTCCAGCCAGCCGGTGCCACCGCCCAGCACGAACCCGCCGACGCCCGTGGACGACATCCGGCCGCCGGTGGTCGCGAGGCCGTACGGCTGGGTGGCCCGGTCCAGCAGGCTCATCGTGGCGCCGCCCTCGACCCGGACCGCCTCGCCGGCCGGATCCACGGTCACCCGGTGCATCCGGCGCAGGTCCACCACGAGCGCGCCGTCGCCCAGGGCCGTGCCGGCCACACTGTGCCCGCCCCCGCGCACCGCGATCGGCAGGTCGAGATCCCGTCCGAAGCGCACCGCCCGGACCACGTCAGCCGCGTCCGCGCACTGCGCGATCACGGCCGGACGCTTGTCGATCATCCCGTTGAAGACGGCACGTGTGTCGTCGTAGCCCGCGTCCCCGGGGGCGAACACCTCGCCGGCCAGATCCTCGCGCAGCGCGGCGAGAGCCGCGCCCGCCTTCGAGAGGGAAGCCATGGCCGCCCCCTTCCGCAGAGGGGGTAGTTCGCTTCCAGCCTAGGCAGGCCCGGTCACCCGGTCACCCGGACACGCCTCGAACGGACCGCATCACCCGCGGAGCGAGCGGGCTGCCGGGCTGTCGCCCCTGAAGCGCTGGCCCATGGCGATCTCGTCGCCCACTACCGACCAGACGGTCTCGTCGTCCTGGAAGGGGAGCGGGTCAATGCTGCTCGTCTCCTCACGGACGCGATCGACCTCGGCGTCCAGGCGCTCGAAGTCGGCTTCCTCCTCGGCCTCGTCGCCGCTGAAGGTGAACTCGTCGAGCAGGCGCTGCAACCGGAGGGTGACCTGGACGAGGGAGGAGACGTCCGTGTGGAGTTCCTGCACGGTCTCCTCGTCGGCGTCGAAGGCGAGCACCTTGCCGGAACCGGGGTCGAGGGCGAGGTGCGCATTGAGCAGCCAGCCGATGACGGGCCAGTCACCCGCGCCCTCCGCGGCGTCCTCGAAGTCCTCGATGTAGACGACGTCCTGGACGAGGGGCAGCAGGCCGTCCTCCTCGTCGGGCTGACGCAGCGTGAGCGTCCCGGTGGGGGCGCCGACGGTCTGGAGGAGGCGGGCGCCCTCGGTGTCCGCGGCGGCGGGCGGGAAGGCGGTGGCGGGGATGGTCGCGAGCCGGTCCTCGCCGAAGATGTCGACGAGTTCGCTGCGGGTGATGTCGAAAAGCACTGCCGGAACTCCGAACTCGGCGGCGGCATGGGCGCCGTGAAACTTTCAGTGGACGGGTTACGGAACGAACTTGTTGTCCGAGGGTGAGAGGTTCAGCACTGTATCAGTGCGTCCGCCGGCAACACCGTGCTGATCCCACTGGTCTTCCAGCCACTTGACGTAGGCGCGGTGTTCCCGGTCCTTCTTGTACTTGCTGAGCTCTGTGCCGTCCGGCCCCTTTTCGGACTGGTCGTATTTCGCGCTGTGGGTGACCTCGAGATGGTCGGGGAATTCCCGCGCGAGATATTTGTCGCACTTCGGATTCTTCTGGCAGGGCTCACGTTCCGTGTAGAGCTGGCTGACGTTGCCCTCGTGGCCCTTCTTTATCAGCGGGTGTCCGATGGAGCGTTCGGAGTGCGCCTTACCGCTGGCGCCGACCAGGATGAACCGGTTCCCCTTGCCGTCGTCGTACAGCGCCGAGGCGTAGTTGCCGCCGGAGATGTAGGAGCCGGGGCGTTCGGTGCGGTTGGCGTAGCGGCCGAGCTGGGTGGCGCGGGCCAGCTCGGTGGAGCCGGGCGCGACCTTCTTGGAGTCGACCGTCTCGCCCTTGCTGGGCTTGTCCGGGCGCTGCTTCTCCCCCTTGTTGTTCCACGGGTACCAGGCCTTGTCGCCGAGTACGTTGTTCACGCCGGAGGAGTCGTTGTGATGGACGGGACTGGTGGTCCCGTCGTGGTGCAGCTGGCGGATCGAACCGTCGTCACTGAGAAGGTACATGGGCGTGTCGCCCTCATGCTTGGCCTTCTTGACGTCGACCTTGTCGGCCTCCTCGCCGACGTCGTGGTCCTTGCGCTTCTGGTGCCGGGAGGCGCCCTTCACACGTTCCGGGAAGGTGTCGGTGACGTGGTGGGTCACCTTCTTGGCGGCCTTCTCCATGCCTTCGATGGCATCCTCGAGGATGCCATCGAAGGCCTTGGTGAAAACGTCCTTGCCCTTGGTCCTGCCGAAGGTGTGCTTCGATTTGCCGAGGTGGATCTGGGACTGGCTGCCCATGTCGGTGCCCTTGCGGGAGACCTTGCCGGCGCCGTCCTCGAACTCGGCGTGGTCGATGACCGTCTTCTTGCCCCCGCTGCCGGAGCCGCCGCTGTCGCCGCCCGCGGAGGCCAGTTGCATGCCGCCCGGGTTGGCACCGGGGTGGAAGGCTCCCTCGGCGAGGTCGAGGACCATGTCCGAGATGAGTTCCTGGAGTTTGCCGGTGACGGGCTCGGTGACCTTCGCGATGAGTGCGTCGACTATCTGATCGACCGCCTCGTCGATGAGCCGCTTCACGATGGTGCGCATCAGCGCGATCTCACCGGCGGCGGCCGCGGCGGATATGCCCAAGGTCAGGGGGGTGGCGGCGAGTTCGGCGACGATGGTGCCGGCGAGTACACCGAGTTCGACGCCCGCCTTGACCTTCATGCCGCGGATGATCTGGCCGACCCCGTCGCAGGCGTCCGCGAACAGCCGTGCCACCTCGGGGATCTTCTCCAGGTGACTGGTCTTCACGTGCGACCAGTGACTCTGCATGGACTCCACGGCCCAGCCCTCGGAGGAGTTGAGGATGCGGGTCACGGCTTTGTGTGCGTCGCCGCCGTGGCCCTCGAACTCGTCGGCGAAGTCCCGTATGGACGTCGCCATTTCGAAGTAGTCGTCCTCATCCACATTGGGCCAGTTGACCCCGATGAGGTCGAGTGCCTCGTCGATGATGCTCGGCAGTACCAGACCCATGGCCGCGTGCTCCGTCCCCCGTCGACTGCTGCATCTCCTGCCCCCAGCTAACGGGCAGGTTGTCAGGTGCACAAGAGTAAACGGGCCGCGTCACAGCTCTGTGACAAGAGACCCATCTGACGGGGACGGCAACGGAGTTGACGTGTCCGCCGTTCACCGCGCGGCAGCCGTCACCGCCCCCGCATCCGCACGAGTGCCTCGTCCGTCCCCACCACCAGGTCCCCTTCCGCCGTGAAGGCAAGGGCGTGGGCCTGGCTGCCGGGGTGGAAGGTACGCAGCCGGTCGTCGTCCAGGGCGCGGTGTTCGACGAGGCCGTCGGCCCAGGCGATCGCGAGGACGAGCCCGGCGTCGGTCGTCGCCACCGCCACCGCGTTGACGGCGCAGTTGCGGGCGGCCACCGGCTCGGGCATGGGGTCGGTGTGGGGGGCCCAGGCGCGTACGGTGCCGTCGGCGCCGCCCGTGTACAGCAGGATGACGGTGTCACCCGCCGCGGAGACGGGCAGGGCGGTCCCGGCGACCGCGGTGACGCGCCCCCGGTGCAGAGTGGAGGTACGCGGCTCGGCGCCGACGGTCACCACGTGCACCGTTCCAGCGGCGTCACCGAGGACGACACGGTCCCCGACGCCGGTCAGCGCGGTGACCGTCTCCTGCTGACGCTGCGTGTACTCCTGTACGGCTTTGCGGAGTTGCTCCTGCACGGAGAGGCCGTCGTCGAGGAGGGCGGCGAGCCCCTTGGGCTTTGCGGACTCGGCGGCACGCTGGGCGTGCAGAAGCCCGTGCTCGTCGAGGACGCTGACGGTGCCGTCGCCGTGCTCGGCAATGGCGCGGACGCCGGGCGCAGAGTGCGGGAGACGTCCGGCGGAGCGGGCGCTCTCCGCGTCGAGGACGCGCACGGTGCCCTGGTGGTCGGCGACGACGAGCTGCCCGGCCAGGGGGCCGGTACCGGCCGCCAGGGAGCGGACCGGGCCGGGCCACGGCGGGGTGACGTCGCCGCGCACCCGATGCCAGACGACGGTCCAGGAGGCGTCTTGAGCAGCGGAGTCGAGGGCGGCGGGCAGTCGCGGATCACCGGCGTCACCGAGGGCGGTGAGCAGGACCAGGGCGCGTTCGGCGGCCGGCTGTTCGCGGGTCAGGGAGGCGCCGGCCCGCAACCAGGCGGCGCGCAGTCCGCCGTGGCTCTCCGTGGAGCGTTCGTACGCGGTGGTCACGCTCCAAGGGTCGGCGGCGCAGACCGAGGCGGGATCGTTCAGGTCGAACGGCTCCTCCGGCTCCGGGTCCTGCCCCGCGACCCCGGCCGGGCCGACGGGGTGGGCCGCGTCCCAGGACGCGCGGAGGGCCTCGTCGGTCCACCGGGGCTCGTCCAGGTCCATGCGGGCGCAGGGTCCGGCGGTGAGCGCCTGCTCCCATTCCGTACCGGAGCGGACCTCGACAAGTACCCGGATGTGCTCCAACGAGGCCATGTCCAGGGCGAGTTCGACCAGGGAGCCGGGCTGCTCGGCGGAGTGAAGTTCGGGCAGCGCGATGACGGTGCGGCGCCGGTCGGCGGCAAGCGCGGCCAGCAGGTCGCCCGGGGAGCGGGCGGCGATCGACAACTGTTCGCCGAGCATCCAGGCGGCCGTGGTCGCGGTCTGGCCGGGCAGCGGTACGAAGCCGTGGATGCGGCGTTCGCTGACGGTGCCGGGCCGGGTGCCGTGGCCGATCAACCAGGCGAGGAGCCGCGACTTGCCGCTGCCCTCGGCGCCGGTGATCACGGCGAGGCCGGGGGCGCGGGGGTCGCCGAGCCAGGAGAGCAGGGCGGCCGCGGCGGGCTCCCGCCCGGAAGCGGGCCGGAACCAGCGCTGGGCGGGATCGGCGGTCATGAACCCCCCTCCGTTGCTGCGGCACCCGGGCGGCGAATCACTGCCGGGCCTGCTGCGCGGCGTAGGTGATGAGTTCCTTGAGGCCTTCCTCGCGGGACTCCGCGGTGTCGCCGTAGTCGAAGCTGTGCGTGAACTCGGCATGCGGGAGGACGGCCTGGAGCCAGGCGGAGCAGTAGTGGCCCGGCATCATGCACGGTTCCAGTTCGCAGTAGACGCGGCGGACCTGCTCGGGCTCCACCCCGGCGGAGGAGAGCTGCTGCCACAGCAGCTCCTCGGGGTGCAGGCGGCCGGGACCGGTCTGGGCGGTGACGATCTGCTTCGCGCCGTCCTTGTTGACGTACTCGAAGGCCGACGAGAAGGGGAAGCTGAGGGTGTGGCGGACGTCGTCGAGCACCCGCGACCACCAGTTCTCCCGGTCGGCGACGGCCGCTGGGTCGATCTGCCGGATCTCCCGGACCAGCGCGGCGAACGTCTCGGCGGCGGACTGGAGTCCGTCGGAGGCGGCGATCACCGGGAGGGCGCGGTCCAGGACGGCGGCGCAGTGGGTGAAGGCGGCAATGTCCGAGTTGACGAACAGGGCGGCTTCGCCGCGACCGAGGAAGAGGGCCTGTACGGAGCCGTCGGTGCGGACACACAGGTTCGCCAGCCGGTCGGTGCCGATGCGCACCCACTCCGCCCAGTCACCCTGCAGGGCGACGCCACGGTGCCCGGTGTACATCCCGAGGGTGGGCCCGTCGGTGTCGTCCGCCGCGATGAAGTACGGGCCGACGTGCAGCGGCACACCGACCTGCGCGAGGTGGGTGCGGGCCGAGGCCGGCACGGTTCCGTACGAGGCAGGCACACTGATGCGGCGCAGCCCCTGGGGGCCGAACTGTGCGACGGCGGGGTCCGAGGGGAGCTCGGGCATCACAGACCTCTCATGGCGGCGGACTTACCGGCTCCACCCTATGCGCAGGGATTCGCTCACGGCAGGGACCTCGACGCCGACGCCCAGCGAAACTGCACGCTGACAAGGGAGGCCTCCAACGCCCGCCCGGGATCAGGGGGTTCATCCCTGTCCCGAAACGCTCCGCTCAGCCTCCGTACGCCCCGGACGCCGTCAGACGCAGCGCGGTGTCGATCAGCGGAACATGACTGAATGCCTGCGGGAAGTTGCCGACCTGGCGCTGCAGGCGCGGGTCCCACTCCTCGGCGAGCAGACCGAGGTCGTTGCGCAGCGCGAGGAGCTTCTCGAACAGCTTGCGGGCCTCGTCCACCCGGCCGATCATCGCCAGGTCGTCCGCCATCCAGAACGAGCAGGCCAGGAAGGCGCCCTCGTCGCCCGGCAGGCCGTCGACGCCCTCGTCCTCGCCCTCCGTCGGGTAGCGCAGGATGAACCCGTCCGAGGTGGACAGCTCGCGCTGGATCGCCTCGATGGTGCCGATCACCCGCTTGTCGTCCGGCGGCAGGAAGCCCATCTGCGGAATCAGCAGCAGCGAGGCGTCCAGCTCCTTGGAGCCGTAGGACTGGGTGAACGTGTTGCGCTCCTGGTCGTAGCCCTTCTCGCACACGTCCCGGTGGATGTCGTCGCGCAGTTCCTTCCAGCGCTCCAGCGGGCCGTCCGCGTCACCGGACTCGATCAGCTTGATGGTGCGGTCCACCGCCACCCAGGCCATCACCTTCGAGTGCACGAAGTGCCGGCGCGGGCCGCGCACCTCCCAGATGCCCTCGTCCGGCTCCTGCCAGTGGTCCTCCAGGTAGCGGATCAGCTTCAGCTGGAGCAGGGAGGCGTAGTCGTTGCGGGCCAGACCCGTCATGTGCGCCAGGTGCAGGGCCTCGGTGACCTCGCCGTACACGTCCAGCTGGAGCTGGTGCGCCGCGCCGTTGCCGACCCGGACCGGGGCGGAGGCCTCGTAGCCCGGCAGCCAGTCCAGCTCGGCCTCGCCCAGTTCACGCTCGCCCGCGATGCCGTACATGATCTGCAGGTTCTCCGGGTCGCCGGCGACCGCGCGCAGCAGCCACTCGCGCCAGGCCCGGGCTTCCTCGCGGTAGCCCGTGCGCAGCAGCGAGGACAGGGTGATCGCCGCGTCCCGCAGCCAGGTGTAGCGGTAGTCCCAGTTGCGGACGCCGCCGATGTCCTCGGGGAGCGAGGTGGTGGGGGCCGCGACGATGCCGCCCGTCGGGGCGTACGTCAGCGCCTTCAGGGTGATCAGCGAGCGGATCACCGCCTCGCGGTACGGACCGTGGTACGTGCAGTGCTCGACCCACTCGCGCCAGAAGTCCTCCGTCGCCGCCAGCGACTGCTCCGGCTCCGGCAGCGGCGGCGGCTCCTTGTGCGAGGGCTGCCACGAGATGGTGAACGCGATCCGGTCACCCGGGGCGACCGTGAAGTCGGCGTAGGTGGTCAGCGACTTTCCGTAGGTCTCGGCCTCCGTGTCGAACCAGACCGAGTCGGGTCCGGCGACCGCCACCGTCCTGCCCTCGTGCTTGTGCACCCAGGGCACCACCCGGCCGTAGGAGAACCGCATCCGCAGCGCGGAGCGCATCGGCACCCGGCCGGTGACGCCCTCCACGATCCGGATCAGCTGCGGCGCGCCGTCACGCGGGGGCATGAAGTCCGTCACGCGCACGGTGCCGCGCGGGGTGTCCCACTCCGACTCCAGGATCAGCGAGTCGCCGCGGTAGCTGCGCCGGGCGGCCGTGGGGGGCTGCGCGTCGGCCGCGTGCGCGGGGCCGAGCCGCCAGAAACCGTGCTCCTCGGTGCCCAGCAGGCCGGCGAAGATGGCATGCGAGTCGAAGCGGGGCAGGCACAGCCAGTCGACTGTGCCGTCCCGGCAGACCAGTGCCGCGGTCTGCATGTCTCCGATGAGTGCGTAGTCTTCGATGCGCCCGGCCACGTGCAACTCCAGTCGAACGGCCACGTCGCCCCCGCACAGGGGGGCTGTCGCTAGTGCGGTCAAGGGGTCGTTGTTGTGCGTCGTTGAGCGGTGAAGCAAAGCAGCCCGCCGAGCCCTGAGGCAACACGACAGTCTTTGCTCAACGAACTGCCGCGCTCTCGTTGTTCCGGGTGATGCTGGCGGGGGTGTGCCGTCGGTCCGGCCCGGCTCGGCAGTGAGTGTCCGAGCAGGATACGACGCACGTAGATGATCTGCGTGCCGCTCCGGGCAACCCGTGTGGGCCGAACGAGTGACCAGCGGGTTATATCGATGTGACCACTGTGCACCTGTGTATACGCATGTGGCGCCGTCCCGTGTCGGTACGAGCGCGGAGCGTGGCCGGAAGCCATCCCGTCCAGGCGCTGATACGCTGGTAGCCCGTGGACCGGTGGGCGACAAACCCCCGAACCGCAGCGACGGCACCTCCGGAAATCACCGGGCGGCAGCCGCACAGCACAGACAGCGACCACGGGAGCCCCCTCTTGGCCATGCCGCCGAAATCTACGACGACCAAGCACATCTTCGTCACCGGGGGTGTCGCCTCCTCGCTCGGCAAGGGCCTCACCGCCTCCAGCCTGGGCATGCTGCTCAAGGCCCGTGGCCTGCGCGTCGTGATGCAGAAGCTCGACCCGTACCTGAACGTCGACCCGGGCACGATGAACCCCTTCCAGCACGGTGAGGTGTTCGTCACCAACGACGGCGCCGAGACCGACCTGGACATCGGCCACTACGAACGCTTCCTCGACCGCGACCTGGACGGCTCCGCCAACGTCACCACCGGTCAGGTCTACTCCACGGTGATCGCCAAGGAGCGGCGCGGCGAGTACCTGGGCGACACCGTGCAGGTCATCCCGCACATCACCAACGAGATCAAGCACCGCATCCGGCGCATGGCCACCGACGAGGTGGACGTCGTCATCACGGAGGTCGGCGGCACGGTCGGCGACATCGAGTCGCTGCCGTTCCTGGAGACCGTCCGCCAGGTCCGCCACGAGGTCGGCCGGGACAACGTCTTCGTCGTCCACATCTCGCTGCTGCCGTACATCGGCCCCTCCGGCGAGCTGAAGACCAAGCCGACGCAGCACTCCGTCGCCGCCCTGCGCAACATCGGTATCCAGCCCGACGCGATCGTGCTGCGCTGCGACCGCGAGGTGCCGACCGCGATCAAGCGCAAGATCTCGCTGATGTGCGACGTCGACGAGGCCGCCGTCGTCGCCTGCCCGGACGCCCGCTCGATCTACGACATCCCGAAGGTCGTGCACGCCGAGGGCCTGGACGCCTACGTCGTGCGCAAGCTCGACCTGCCCTTCCGGGACGTGGACTGGACGACGTGGGACGACCTGCTCGACCGCGTCCACAACCCCGACCACGAGATCACCCTCGCCCTGGTCGGCAAGTACATCGACCTGCCCGACGCCTATCTGTCGGTCACCGAGGCGCTGCGCGCGGGCGGCTTCGCCAACAAGGCCCGCGTCAAGATCAAGTGGGTCACCTCGGACGACTGCAAGACCCCGGCCGGGGCCAAGGCGCAGCTCGGCGACGTCGACGCCATCTGCATCCCCGGCGGCTTCGGCGACCGCGGTGTGCTCGGCAAGGTCGGCGCCATCCGCTTCGCCCGCGAGAACAAGATCCCGCTGCTCGGCCTCTGCCTGGGCCTGCAGTGCATCGTGATCGAGGCCGCGCGCAACCTGGCCGACATCCCGGACGCCAACTCCACCGAGTTCGACCCGGCCACCGCCCACCCGGTGATCTCCACCATGGCCGAGCAGATGGACATCGTCGCGGGTGAGGGCGACATGGGCGGCACGATGCGGCTCGGCATGTACCCGGCGAAGCTGGCCGAGGGCTCCATCGTGCGCGAGGTGTACGACGGCAAGGAGTACATCGAGGAGCGGCACCGTCACCGCTACGAGGTGAACAACGCCTACCGCGCGGAGCTGGAGAAGAAGGCCGGCATCCTCTTCTCGGGCACTTCGCCGGACGGCAAGCTCGTCGAGTACGTCGAGTACCCGCGCGACGCCCACCCCTACCTGGTCGCCACGCAGGCGCACCCCGAGCTGCGCTCGCGGCCGACCCGTCCGCACCCGCTCTTCGCCGGCCTGGTGAAGGCCGCCGTCGAGCGGAAGAATTCCAAGTAACACACCAGTTGTACGGTGGCCGGGGTGCATACCTTCAAAGGTGCGCACCCCGGTTTCACTTGTGCCGGTTTTTTGGCCGGTCTTTTTGAAAGCATGTGTGGGAGGACAGGGCATGACGATCAAGGACACCCCCGAGGAGTGGGAGATCCGGGCGACGGAAACCCCCTTCCGGGGCAACAAGACCTCCGTCCGCACGGACGACGTGGTCATGCCCGACGGCTCCGTGGTCCGCCGCGACTACCAGGTGCACCCCGGCTCGGTCGCCGTGCTCGCCCTGGACGAGGAGGACCGCGTCCTGCTCATCCGCCAGTACCGCCACCCGGTGCGGCACAAGCTGTGGGAGATCCCGGCCGGCCTGCTCGACGTGCCCGGCGAGAACCCGCTGCACGGCGCCCAGCGCGAGCTGTACGAGGAGGCGCACGTCAAGGCCGAGGACTGGCGGGTGCTGACCGACGTGTACACCACCCCCGGCGGCTGTGACGAGGCCGTACGGATCTTCCTCGCCCGTGATCTGTCCGAGGCCGAGGGGGAACGCTTCGAGACGGAGCACGAGGAGATCGACATGGAGTACGCGCGCGTGCCGGTCGACGAGCTGGTGCGCCTGGTGCTCGCCGGTGACGTGCACAACAACTGCCTCGTCGTCGGCGTCCTCTCCCTGGTCGCGGCCCGCGGCGGGGAGGGTCTCGACGCGCTGCGCCCGGCCGACGCGCCGTGGCCCGCGCGCCCTTTCGAGTCCTGAACCCGCCCGTCCGCGCATTGGTGTGACGATCGCCTGATCCGATCGAGGGACGTGCCCGCCGTGCTCTTCCCGGAACGTCGCAGAGCGTGAACTAGGCTCTGGAAAACGCCCGTACCGGAAGATCCGGCGGGCTTGCGCGTGCGGTGGGACGGGAGCGTGGCCCGTGACGGATCAGGCGGTGGACACAGGCGGCGGGCGGCTGTCGGCGCACCCGGTCACGGCGGACCATTTCCTGGGCCGCACACGGGAGTTGAAGGGACTGCGCGCCGACATCGAGCGCGCGGGCCTGGACACCCTCTCCGGCCGCAAGGCACCCCGCGCGCGCGTGCTCCTCATCGCGGGCCGCCCTGGCTCCGGCCGGACCGCCCTGGCCGAGGAACTCGTACGACACGTCGCCGAGCGTTACCCCGACGGAGTGCTGCGCGCCCGGCTCAGCGAGCCCGACGGCACCCCCGTACCGATCGAACGCACCGCCCGCGAGCTGCTCGCCGCGCTGGATGTGCAGGCACTCCCCGGGGCCGCCGAGGACGACCTGACCGAGGAGCTGCGCGCGGCCCTCGCCGAGCGGCGGGTCCTGCTCCTGCTGGACGACGCGGCCGGTGCCGAGCAGGTCGACGCGCTGCTGCCGGACGCCCCGGACTGCCTGGTGGTCGCCGTCTCCGGCGGCCCGCTCACCGGCATCGCGGACGTCCGCCCCTGCACCCTGGGCGGCCTCGACACCAAGTCCGCGGTGGAACTCCTCACCCGCTACACCGGCTCGGTCCGCATCACCGTCGACCCGCGCTCCGCCGAGAGCCTGGCCGAGGCGTGCCAGGGCCACCCGGCCGCGCTCACCCTGGCCGGCGGCTGGCTCGCCTCCCGGCCCCAGGCGGCCGTCTCCGACCTCGCCAAGCGGATGCACACCGACGCCCTCGCGGGCGCCGAGGGCGCCGACAGCACCCCGCTGGCCCGTGTCTTCCGGCTCGTCCACGACCAGCTGGCGGGCTCCGCGGCCCGGATACTGCGACTGCTCTCGCTGGCCCCGGCCGGCCTGATCGACCCGCACACCGCCTCGGCCCTGGCCGGCTGCTCGGTGGGTGCGGCCCGCGCCGCCCTGGACGAGTTCGTCCTGCTCGGCCTGGTGCGCGCGGTGGACTCCCCGCTGCCCGAGTACGACATCCCCGGCTGTCTGCACCCGCTGCTGCGCTCCTTCGCCGAGAGCCAGGAGCGCCCGGCGGAGCTGCAGCTGGCCCGCGCCCGCATGCTGGAGCGGACCGTACGGCTGCTGCAGTCGTGCCGGGCGATCACCGAGACGGACAGCCCGCAGGCCCGGGAGAAGCTGCAGGAGATGCCCAAGGCGCTGCGCTTCCCCACCCCCCGGGCCGCCGAGGAGTGGCTGCGGGTGCGCCGGCCCGCCCTGCTGGCCGCCGTCCGCGTGGCCGTGGCCGACGGTGAGCTGGACACCCTCGCCCGCCGGCTGATGTCCCAGCTGGTCAGGGCCATGGCAGCGCACTTCGGCACGCAGGCGGCCGCGCCCGACCTGTACGGCGTCCACGGTCTGGTCCTGGATGTCGCCGAGCGGCGCGGGCTGCACCGGGAGCGGGCCGCGGCCCTGCTGAACCTGGGCGATCTGGACGCGCAGACCGGCCGCACCCGGGACGCGCTGGCCCGCTACCGGGCCGCCCTGGACGCCGGACGCGAGGCGAATGACCCGTACGCGACCCGCCGCGCGATGGAATCCGTAGGCGGCGCGTACCAGGAGCTGGGGGACTACGACCGGGCCGCCGACTGGTTCGGCCGGGCCCTCGCCGAGCGGCTGGCCCGCGGCGAGCGCACCGAGGCCGCCCGGCTGTACGGCCGGATCGCCACCGCCCACACCTACGCGGGCCGCTACGGCGAGGCGCTCAGGAACTGGCGGGCGGCCGTCGCCGGGTACCGCAAGGACGGTGATGTCGCCGCGCACGCCCGGGCGTTGAGCGAACTGGCCCGGGTCCAGGAGTACGCGGGGCGGCCCGAGGAATCGCTGCGCACCTGCCAGGAGGCGGTGGAGTGGGCGCGGCGTGCCGACGAGGTCCGGCTGCAGGCCGCGCTGCAGCTCAGGCTGGCCGACACCCTGGACCGGCTCGGCGACCCCACGGCCGCCCGCCTGCACCGCGCGACGGCAGAGCGCATGCTGAACGAGGAGCACCCGGAGGAGGACTCCGGCCCGGATCAGGACGCAGACGCCTGCGAAATCCGTAGTGCATCCAGCAAAGATTGATGCAATGAAAGGCTAGACACTCGGAACACCTTCATTAAACTGGCTCTGCCGCTCGTTCTCCTGCGGTGTCTCCCGGTGTGCCCCTGCATGCCTGGGTATGTCTTGTAATGCACCCCCCATACCCTCTGAGCCAAGGACCGTGATCGACGTGAAGGTCGGCATCCCCCGCGAGGTCAAGAACAACGAGTTCCGGGTGGCCATCACCCCCGCCGGTGTGCACGAGCTGGTGCGCAACGGCCACCAGGTCGTCATCGAGCGGGGCGCCGGCCTCGGCTCCTCCATCACGGACAGCGAGTACATCTCCGCCGGTGCCGGGATCCTCGAGACGGCGGACGAGGTCTGGGCCGCCGCGGACCTGCTGCTGAAGGTCAAGGAGCCCATCGCGGAGGAGTACCACCGCCTCCGCAAGGACCAGATCCTCTTCACCTACCTGCACCTGGCCGCCTCCAAGGAGTGCACGGACGCGCTCATCGAGTCCGGCACCACGGCCATCGCCTACGAGACCGTCGAGCTGCCGAACCGCGCGCTGCCGCTGCTCGCCCCGATGTCCGAGGTCGCGGGCCGGCTGGCCCCGCAGGTCGGCGCCTACCACCTGATGGCCCCGGTCGGCGGCCGCGGCGTGCTGCCGGGCGGCGTGCCGGGCGTGACCCCGGCCAAGGTCGTCGTCATCGGCGGCGGTGTCTCGGGCTGGAACGCCACCCAGATCGCCGTCGGCATGGGCTTCGACGTGACCCTGCTCGACCGTGACATCAACAAGCTGCGCGAGGCCGACAAGGTCTTCGGCAGCAAGGTCAAGGCCATCATGTCCAACTCCTTCGAGCTGGAGAAGGCCGTCCTGGACGCCGACCTCGTCATCGGCGCCGTGCTCATCCCGGGCGCCAAGGCCCCGAAGCTGGTCACCAACGAGCTGGTGTCCCGCATGAAGCCCGGAAGTGTCCTTGTCGACATCGCGATCGACCAGGGCGGCTGCTTCGAGGACTCGCGTCCCACCACGCACGCCGAGCCGACCTTCCAGGTCCACAACTCGGTCTTCTACTGCGTCGCCAACATGCCGGGCGCGGTGCCGAACACCTCCACCAACGCCCTCACCAACGCGACGCTGCCGTACATCGTCTCGCTGGCCAACAACGGCTGGGTCGAGGCGCTGCGCCGCGACGCCGGGCTCGCCAAGGGTCTCAACACCCATGACGGCAAGGTCGTTTACAAGGAGGTCGCCGAGGCCCACGGGCTGGAGCACGTCGAGCTGGAGACCCTGCTCGGCTGAGCCTGCGACCTGGTGAGTCGCTAAGTCACCGACAGGTAAAAGGCGATTCGTCAACACACATCGTCAACGCCGCGCACCCGGCCGGACCTTGCCCGACAAGGTCCGGCCGGATGTGTGTATGGTCACTTTGCGGCTCTCGGTCAACTCGCCTCGAACGTAACCCTTCGACCGATTCGCACACCGGTGAAACCTGCTGTGCGACGGCCGTACGCCCTTGACAGCGGGATGTTTCATTGCCGACACATCCTGCCGGGTCCGGCGGATTGTGTTGCTGCGGACCGCCGACACGCCATAGAGTCGCCAACCGTCGGCATGGTGCCACGCTGACCTTGTCTAGAAGTTTCCTGGTCACCAAGGAGGTAAGACGACTTGTGAATGAGTCGACATTTTCTCCCGGGGGTGGTCAACCAGGAATGCCTGTACGGGGCCAGGGCTCCGCGGGATTCGAGGCTGTCGGCTCCGTAGCTGTGCGCACCTTCGCAGCCCACCAGAGTCCGGGTCAGCAGACCGCCCGGACAGCACACCAGAGCATGGATGGCCATCACGTGAACGCCATGGCCGGCGAGGGAAGTGGCGCGCCCCACAACCGCTTCGCCGACTACGACGAACTGCCCGAGGGGCACTTCTACGACCCCGACGCCGAATACGAGCCGGACCCGGAGTACGCGGCCACGCTCGCGCCCGACGCTGCCCGTCAGCGCCGTGAGCGCGTCGGCCCGACCGGACGCCCGCTGCCGTACTTCCCGATCCCGGGCCCGCTGACCGACCACGGCCCCGCGAAGATCATCGCGATGTGCAACCAGAAGGGCGGCGTCGGCAAGACGACGTCGACCATCAACCTGGGTGCCGCGCTCGCGGAGTACGGCCGGCGCGTGCTGCTCGTGGACTTCGACCCGCAGGGCGCGCTGTCGGTGGGTCTCGGTGTCAACCCGATGGAGCTGGACCTCACCGTCTACAACCTGCTCATGGAGCGGGGCATGTCCGCGGACGAGGTCCTGCTGAAGACGGCGGTCCCCAACATGGACCTGCTGCCGTCCAACATCGACCTGTCGGCCGCCGAGGTCCAGCTGGTCTCCGAGGTCGCGCGCGAGTCGACGCTGCAGCGGGCCCTGAAGCCCCTGCTGCCCGACTACGACTACATCGTGATCGACTGTCAGCCCTCGCTCGGCCTGCTCACGGTCAACGCGCTGACGGCCGCCCACAAGGTGATCGTCCCCCTGGAGTGCGAGTTCTTCGCCCTCCGCGGTGTCGCGCTGCTCACCGAGACCATCGAGAAGGTCCAGGAGCGGCTCAACCCCGAGCTGGAACTGGACGGCATCCTGGCCACGATGTACGACTCGCGCACGGTCCACAGCCGCGAGGTGCTGGCCCGTGTGGTCGAGGCGTTCGACGACCACGTCTACCACACGGTCATCGGCCGCACGGTCCGCTTCCCGGAGACCACGGTCGCCGGTGAGCCGATCACCACGTACGCCTCCAACTCCGTCGGTGCCGCCGCCTATCGCCAGCTCGCCAGGGAGGTGCTCGCCCGGTGTCACGCCGAGTGAGTCTGCCCGGGGCCGACGAACTGTTCCGCACGACAGGGGGGATGGCACTCCAGCCGTCCACGCCCCGGCGCGCGGCCAACGGCGAGGCCCGGGTGCCGGCTCCAGCGGGGGAAAGCGACGAGGCGGCCGCCGCCGAGGACGCGCCGCCGTCGGTGCCCGTCCAGGGCGGTGACGGAGAGGGTGCGGAGCATGCCGCGGCGGGGGCGGAACCGGCCGAGGCCGGCGAGTCCCGCACGCGGCCGGCCCGGCGGCAGGCCGCGCAGGAAGGTTCTGCGGCCGCCGAGCAACCCCGCAAGCGGGGACGGGCGGCGGCCCGGCGGCCCAGTGGGCGTGAGCGGCACGACGAGAAGATCACCGTGTACGTCTCCGCCGAGGAGCTGATGGACCTCGAGCACGCGCGACTGGTCCTGAGAGGCGAGCACGGGCTGGCCGTCGACCGTGGCCGCATCGTCCGCGAGGCGGTGGCCGTCGTCCTGGCCGACCTGGAGTCCCGAGGGGACGCGAGCATCCTGGTACGGCGGCTGCGGGGTCGGTAGTCGGCGTCGCGGGCGGTAAGCGGTAGCCTGCGACGGCCATGACCTCGAACGACGCCCCCGCCCCCGGCCCAGCGGCCGGCCGCAGACGTGCGCTCGGACGGGGCCCAGGGACCGTGCGCCCCGAACCGCCCGAGTCCACATCGCCGCCGCCCGCGGCACCAGCGGCACCGCTGGAGGCTGCCGAGCCCGAGGCTGTAGCACCGCGGGCAACTGCTGAGCCGGAGGCCGTAGCGCCGCTGGAAGCTGCCGAGCCCGAGCCCGAGGCTGCAGCACCGCGGGCAGCCGCTGAGCCAGAGGTCGTAGCGCTGCCGGAGTCCGTAGCACCGCTGGAGGCTGCCGAGCCCGACGCCGCAGCACCACGGGCAGCCGCTGAGCCGGAGGCCGTAGCGCCGCTGGAAGCTGCCGAGCCCGAGGTCGTGGCTTCGCAGGCAAGAGTGGAGCTGGAGCCGGAGGCCTCGTCGGCAGTTGTCGAGTCCGAGCCCGGGGCGCTGACTTCCGGGGCAGTGGCACCTGGGCGCGGGGCGGACACCGCCGTCGTACCGGAGCCGGTGGCCGGAGGCCGGGCGGAGTTGTCGGGTGGGCGTGGGGCCGGAGAGCCGTTCGCCGAGGACGCCGCCCCCTCCGACGGTGTCTTCAAGGTGCGGCTCTCCAACTTCGAGGGGCCGTTCGACCTTCTGCTCCAGCTCATCTCGAAGCACAAGCTGGACGTCACCGAGGTCGCGCTCTCCAAGGTGACCGACGAGTTCATGGCGCACATCCGGGCCATGGGGCCGGACTGGGACCTGGACCAGACGACCGAGTTCCTCGTCGTCGCCGCCACCCTGCTGGACCTCAAGGCGGCCCGGCTGCTGCCCGCCGCCGAGGTCGAGGACGAGGCCGACCTCGCGCTGCTGGAGGCTAGGGACCTGCTGTTCGCGCGGCTGCTGCAGTACCGCGCGTACAAGCAGATCGCCGACATCTTCAACCAGCGCCTGGACGAGGAGGCACGCCGCTACCCGCGTACCGTCGGCCTGGAGCCCCAGCACGCCGAGCTGCTGCCCGAGGTCGTCATCCGCATCGGCCCCGAGGGCTTCGCCAAGCTCGCCGTCAAGGCGATGCAGCCCAAGGCCAAGCCGCAGGTGTACGTGGACCACATCCACGCCCCGCTGGTCAGCGTGCAGGAGCAGGCCGGCATCGTGGTCGCGCGGCTCAGGGAACTCGGCGAGGCCAGCTTCCGCGTGCTGGTGGAGGACACCGACGACACCCTCACGGTCGTGGCCCGCTTCCTCGCGCTGCTGGAGCTGTACCGCGAGAAGGCCGTGGCCCTGGAGCAGGAGACCGCGCTCGGCGACCTGCTCGTGCGCTGGACCGGCGGCGACGAGGACGCGGCGCCGATGGTCACCGACGAGTTCGACCGGCCGCCCGAGGAGCCCAAGGAGGAGAAGAAGGCATGAGCGAGGAGACCGCGGAACTGCCGGCGGGACTCCGTACCGTCGCCGATCTCGACCTCAAGCCCGCCCTGGAGGCGGTCCTCATGGTCGTGGACGAGCCCGCGACCGAGGAGCACCTGGCCAGGATCCTGGAACGGCCGAAGCGGCGGATCGCGGACGCGCTGCGGGAGCTGGCCGACGACTACACCGTGCAGGGCCGCGGCTTCGAGCTGCGGTTCGTCGCGGGCGGCTGGCGTTTCTACAGCCGCGCCGAGTACGCCCCCGCCGTCGAGCGGCTCGTGCTGGACGGCCAGACGGCCCGCCTCACCCAGGCGGCACTGGAGACCCTGGCCGTCGTCGCCTACCGCCAGCCCGTCAGCCGCAGCCGCGTCTCCGTCGTGCGCGGAGTCAACTGCGACGGCGTGATGCGCACCCTCCTGCAGCGCGGTCTGGTCGAGGAGGCGGGCACGGAACCCGAAACAGGTGCGATCCTGTACAGGACGACGAACTACTTCCTGGAGCGGATGGGCCTGCGCGGCCTGGACGAGCTCCCGGAGCTCGCGCCCTTCCTGCCGGAGGCGGAGGCGATCGAGGCCGAGACCCAGGAGGGCGTACCGTCGTTCGACCCGGACGCGCCCGACGCGCCCGGCGGTCAGGACGCAGACGACTAAGACGGAACTTTGATGCGAAGCAGCGGCAGCGGAAAGAGCGGCGGGCGCGGTAACTACCGCGGTGCCGGCAACAACAGGGACGACCGGCAGGGGCAGGGCCGTCCCCGCAAGCCCCGCCCCGAGGAGCGCCGCTACGACGTGGGCCCCGGCGCCACCCAGGACGGTCCCAAGTCCGGGCGCGGCGGCTCCGCGCGCGGCGGTGCCAAGGGCGGCCCCAAGCAGGCCCAGCAGCGCGGCGGGCGGACGGCTCCGGGAAGCTCCCGTGAGTACGAGGCACGCGCCGAGGAGCGCAACCGCGAGCGGTACGCGGGCAAGAAGGACGTCAAGCTGCCCAAGACCTTCCCGGGCGCCGAGCAGGAGGGCGAGCGGCTGCAGAAGGTCCTCGCGCGCGCGGGCTACGGCTCCCGGCGTGCCTGCGAGGAGCTGATCGAGCAGGCCCGCGTCGAGATCAACGGCGAGATCGTCCTGGAACAGGGCCGCCGCGTCGACCCGGAGAAGGACGAGGTCAAGGTCGACGGCCTGACCGTCGCGACCCAGTCGTACCAGTTCTTCTCGCTGAACAAGCCCGCCGGTGTCGTCTCGACGATGGAGGACCCCGAGGGCCGCCAGTGCCTCGGTGACTACGTCACCAACCGTGAGACCCGGCTCTTCCACGTCGGGCGGCTCGACACCGAGACCGAGGGCGTCATCCTGCTCACCAACCATGGCGAGCTGGCGCACCGGCTGACCCACCCGAAGTACGGCGTGAAGAAGACCTACCTCGCCGCCATCGTGGGTCCGATCCCGCGCGACCTCGGCAAGCGCCTGAAGGACGGCATTCAGCTGGAGGACGGCTACGCACGCGCGGACCACTTCCGGGTCGTCGAGCAGACCGGCAAGAACTACCTGGTCGAGGTGACCCTGCACGAGGGCCGCAAGCACATCGTGCGCCGCATGCTCGCCGAGGCCGGCTTCCCGGTCGAGAAGCTGGTGCGCACCTCCTTCGGCCCGATCACCCTGGGCGACCAGAAGTCCGGCTGGCTGCGCCGCCTGTCCAACACCGAGGTCGGGATGCTCATGAAGGAGGTCGACCTCTAGGGGGCGTCTGCGTGGCGTTCTGACGGCCGGTTCCGGGTTCTCCGGGACCGGCCGTCGGCGTATCCGCGAACGGGGCTCCGGGGGGCGCTGAGGGGCTTGCGGATCGCCGCGCGCATCCTTTATGGTCGTAGCGACTATTAGTCGGGCTGACCATAAAGGCCGGCCGCGAAGGCCGGCCCTGAAGGGGGTGACCGGGCATGGAGGGCTACGACAAGTACGCCTACGAACCCTTCGCCGTCACCGTCGACCTCGCCGTCCTCACGCTCCGCACCGGCGCCCTGCACGTGCTGCTCGTCGAGCGCGGACAGGAGCCGTACGCCGGTCAGTGGGCGCTGCCCGGCGGCTTCCTGCTGCCCGACGAGTCGGCGGAGACGGCGGCCCAGCGCGAACTCGCCGAGGAGACCGGGCTCGACGACGTCTCCGGGCTGCACCTGGAGCAGCTGCGCACCTACAGCGAGCCCGGCCGCGACCCCCGGATGCGGGTCGTGTCCGTCGCCTTCACCGCGCTGCTGCCCGAGCCTCCCGAACCGCGCGGCGGCGGTGACGCGGCCCAGGCCCGCTGGCTGCCGTACGACTGCGCCCGGCCGCTCGCCTTCGACCACGAGCGGATCCTGGCCGACGCCCACGAGCGGATCGGCGGCCGGCTGGAGAACAGCTGCGTCGCCACCGCCTTCTGCCCGCCCGAGTTCACCCTCGGCGAGCTGCAGCAGGTCTACGAGACGGTGTGGGGCACGGCACTGGACCGCCCCAACTTCCGCCGCAAGGTGCTTGCCACCCCCGGATTCGTGGAACCCGTCCCCGGCGCCGCCCGGCTGACCGGTGGCCGCGGCAAACCGGCCGCGCTCTACCGCGCGGGCACCGCCACCACCCTGCACCCGCCTCTCCTCCGACCGTCCCGGGAAGGACGCCCCGCATGACCACCTTCCACGCGAGCAAGCGCCCCGCCTCCGGATCCCTGACCGGACTCGCCCTCGGGGACGCCCTCGGCTTCCCGACCGAGTTCAACGACGTGCCCTCGATCCTCGCCAAGTGCGGACCCTGGCGGGAGATGGAGCTGCCGCAGCGCGCCTTCGTCTCCGACGACACACAGATGACCCTCGCCGTCGGCCGCGCGCTCAGGACAGCCATGGACCGGGGGGTGCTCGCGCCGAGGCGGCTGGCGCGGCCGCTGCGTGAGGAGTTCGTGGACTGGTACCAGTCCCCGGAGAACAACCGCGCCCCCGGCCGCACCTGCCTGACCGCCTGCAGCCTGCTGAAGGAGGAGGGCCGGATCTGGCAGGACGCCAGCCAGATCGGCTCCAAGGGCTGCGGCGCCAACATGCGCGTCGCCCCCGTCGGGCTCGCCCCCGGCCTCAGCGACGAACAGCGCGCCGGCGCCGCCCAGTTGCAGTCCGCGCTCACCCACGGACACCCCACCGCGCTGGCCGCCTCCGACCTGACCGCCCGCGCCGTCCACCTGCTCGCCCGGGGCACCGACCCGGCCGGGCTCGTCGGACAGCTGCGCTCGTACGCCCAGGACAACCGCAGCCGCTACCACCACACCTGGCTCGGCGACCTGTGGACCCGCTCCCAGGACCCCGGCCCCGAGCACTTCATCGCGCGCGGCTGGGACGAGTGCCTGGAGATCCTCGACCGTGTCCAGGACGCTGTGCGCACCGTCTCCCCGGAGACCGACCCGTGCCTGGCCACCGGAGCGGGCTGGATCGCCGAAGAGGCCTTCGCCACCGGGCTCCTGTGCTTCCTGCTCTTCCCCGACGAGCCCGTCACCGCCCTGCGCCGGGCCGCCTGCTCCTCGGGCGACTCGGACTCGATCGCCTGCCTCACCGGCGCCTTCGCGGGCGCCTGGCTGGGCGCGGACGCCTGGCCCACCGAGTGGGCCGACCGGATCGAGTACCGGGGGGACCTGTTGGCCCTGGGGGCGCTCTGGGACGCTTAGGCCCATGATCGACGACC
Source organism: Streptomyces sp. NPDC001410 (assembly GCF_042895235.1). NCBI lineage: Bacteria > Bacillati > Actinomycetota > Actinomycetes > Kitasatosporales > Streptomycetaceae > Streptomyces > Streptomyces sp. NPDC001410. The sequence goes on along the minus strand of NZ_JBIAWE010000004.1, from coordinate 472,666 downwards.
TCGGCATGGACCTGACGCCGGTGATCGCCGAACAGCCCGACCCTCCCCCCCGTGCCTTAAGGGCCTGGGGGTACCCCCAGCTGTTCGCGACCGTCTCCGGAGCCCACCTCTACGGCTTCCCGTCCCAGGACTCGGACCTGGACCTGCGCGGCGCCCACCTGCTGCCCACCGCCGACCTGGTCGGGCTGCGCGAGCCGGAGGAGACGCGGTCGCGGGCGTGGGTGCGGTTCGGCGTCGAGATGGACCTCGTCACCCATGACGTGCGCAAGTTCGTACGGCTGATGCTCCGGCGCAACGGCTATGTGCTGGAGCAGCTGCTCTCGCCCCTGGTCGCGCACACCACCGAGGAGCACCGGGAGCTGATCGCCCTGGTGCCGGGCGTGCTCACCAGCCACCACGCCCACCACTACCGCGGGTTCGCGGTGACCCAGTGGCGGCTGTTCGAGAAGACCGGCGAACTCAAGCCGCTGCTCTACACGTTCCGTGTGCTGCTCACCGGCGTGCACCTGATGCGCAGCGGCGAGGTGCAGGCCCATCTGCCCACGCTCCTGGAGCAGGTGGACGCGCCCGGCTACCTGCCCGAGCTGATAGCCGCCAAGGCGGAGCAGGAGCACGGCACCGCCGACGTCGAGCACGCGCGCGTGGAGGCCGACGTGGAGCGGCTGCACGCCGTGCTCGACGCGGCGCAGGCCGCCTCAGCCCTGCCCGACGCGCCCAGCGCGCACGACGCCCTGCACGACTTCGTGGTGCGCGTCCGGCAAGCAGGCTGACGCACGGCGCACCCGGTACAGGAAGTCGGCCACGCGCGCGTGATCCGGCTCCGGCGGCAGCGGGGTGCGGTGCAGGGCCTCCTCGGTCTCGTCCGCGAGCCGGACCATCCACGCCTCGACCTGGGTCCAGGGGACCTCGCCCCGCTTCACCGCCAGCAGCGGGTCCCGCAGGTCACCGACGTCGAGCCGCAGCTCTCCGGTGCGCAGCAGGTCGCGGGCGCTCATCAGCAGGCGGAGCAGGTGCATCGCGTGCTTCCAGCGCGGGGCGCCCGTCGTACGCACGTCGGCGTCCAGCTTGCGGCGCTGGCCGAGGGCGTAGCGGGTGAAGGTGCCGTGGGCGCGCCGGGAGAGGAAGGCGCCGCGCAGGGACAGCAGCTCGCGGCCGGTGTCGTCCACGTGCTCCACCAGCGGGGAGTGCAGGCACTCCAGGATGTTCGGGTTGCCGCGCAGGGCCAGCTCGCAGAACCGCTCCAGCTCCCAGGAGAACTGCTCCTCGCCCGGTCCCTCCACATGCGTCGGCGGCTTCTCGAACCGCCAGAACAGCGGGGTGGGGGCGAGGAAGACGCCCCTGCGGTCGGTGTCGCTGGTGTCCGTGGCCAGGCCGAAGGCCCGCGATCCCATGACACAGGCGTAGATCGTGTGGTCGCGTACGAGGTCCTCGGGCTGCATCCCCGGAGCGTACGCGGGCCGCTCACGCCAGGAGGATCGAATTTCCGTGCGGCATCTTGCATTGAAGGTGTCCAAGATGAAGGGAACGAGTCTCAGCCCGCGGGCGCCGCGCACCCTGCCTGCGTGGTCTGACTACGCTGGACGGACCAAGAGCCGATACGCATGTCAGCAAGGAGCAGCGCCGTGGCGGTACGAGCGGTCCGGGGGGCCGTCCAACTGGAGCGGGACGACGCCGGTCACATGGACGAGCAGGTGGGCGCCCTGCTCACCGCCGTCCTGGAGCGGAACGGGCTCACCACCGACGACCTGATCAGCATCTGGTTCACGGCCACCCCCGACCTGCACAGCGACTTCCCGGCGGCCGCCGCCCGCAAGCTCGGCATCGTCGACGTCCCGCTGATCTGCGCCCAGGAACTGGACATCGAGGGCGCCATGCCCCGGGTCGTCCGGGTGCTCGCGCACATCGAGTCGGACACGCCCCGCGCCGACATCGCCCACGTCTACCTCGGCGCCGCCGCCGCTCTGCGCAAGGACATCGCCCAGTGAGGACAGCACTCGTCATCGGCACCGGGCTCATCGGCACCTCCGCCGCGCTCGCCCTGACCCGGCGGGGCGTCGTCGTCCACCTCGACGACCACGACCCCGAGCAGGCCCGTACGGCGGCCGCGCTCGGCGCCGGCACCGACGCGGCCCCCGAGGGCCCGGTCGACCTCGCGATCGTCGCCGCCCCGCCCGCCCACGTGGCCGCAGTCCTCGCGGACGCCATGGCCCGGGGAGTGGCGCGCGGCTACGTCGACGTGGCCAGCGTCAAGGGCGGCCCGCGCCGCGAGCTGGAGGCCCGCGGCCTCGACCTCTCCTCCTACATCGGCACCCACCCCATGTCCGGCCGGGAGAAGTCCGGCCCGCTGGCCGCGACCGGCGACCTCTTCGAGGGCCGGCCCTGGGTGCTCACCCCGACCCGGGACACCGACACCGAGGTACTGAACCTCGCCCTGGAACTGGTCTCGCACTGCCGGGCCGTGCCGGTCGTCATGGACGCCGACGCGCACGACCGGGCCGTCGCCCTCGTCTCCCACATGCCCCACCTGGTCTCCAGCATGGTCGCCGCGCGGCTGGAGCACGCCGAGGAGGCGGCCGTACGCCTGTGCGGGCAGGGCATCCGCGACGTGACCCGGATCGCCGCCTCCGACCCCCGGATGTGGATCGACATCCTCTCCGCCAACCCCGGCCCGGTCGCCGACCTCCTCGCCGACGTCTCCTCCGACCTGGACGAGACCGTCCGCGCCCTGCGCGCCCTGCAGTCCTCCGACGAGGACAAGCGGCACGAGGGCAGCCAGGGCATCGAGGACGTGCTGCGCCGCGGGAACGCGGGGCAGGTGCGGGTCCCGGGCAAGCACGGCAGCGCACCGCGCGCGTACGACACCGTCGTCGTCCTCATCGACGACCAGCCCGGCCAGCTGGCCCGCATCTTCGCGGACGCGGGGCGGGCCGGTGTCAACGTCGAGGACGTACGCATCGAGCACGCGACCGGACAGCAGGCCGGTCTGGTCCAGCTCATGGTCGAGCCGAAGGCCGCACCGGTCCTGAAGGACGCCCTGCGGGAGCGGGGCTGGGCCCTGCGGCAGTAAAGCCCGGTGAGGGCGCCTCCCGGGAGCCAGTAACCTTGTGCGGGACGCCCTCGCGTCCCACACCCACCCACCACCCTTCACCAGGAAGGTGCCCTCCCGTGGAAAACGGCGCCGCCCCGACCGCCAAGCCCGTGATCGTCGCGATCGACGGCCCCTCCGGCACGGGCAAGTCGAGCACGTCGAAGGCCGTCGCCGCGCAGCTCGGCCTGAGCTACCTGGACACCGGCGCCCAGTACCGGGCGATCACCTGGTGGATGGTGAGCAACGGCATCGACCTGGAGGACCCGACCGCGATCGCGGCCGTCGCCGGCAAGCCGGAGATCGTCTCCGGCACCGACCCGGCCGCCCCGACCATCACGGTCGACGGCGTCGACGTGGCCGGCCCGATCCGCACCCAGGAGGTCACCTCCAAGGTCAGCGCGGTCAGCGCGGTGCCCGAGGTGCGCTCCCGGATCACCGAGCTGCAGCGCTCGCTGGCCGCCGGCGCGGAGTACGGCATCGTGGTCGAGGGCCGCGACATCGGTACGACCGTGCTGCCGGACGCCGACCTGAAGATCTTCCTCACCGCATCCCCGGAGGCCCGTGCGGCCCGCCGCAGCGGCGAGCTGAAGGGCGTGGACGTCCACGCCACCCGCGAGGCGCTGATCAAGCGGGACGCGGCCGACTCCAGCCGCAAGACCTCGCCGCTCGCCAAGGCCGGCGACGCCGTCGAGGTCGACACCACCGAGCTCACCCTCGCCCAGGTCATCGAGTGCGTCGTCACCCTGGTCGAGGAGAAGCGAGCCGGGAAGTGAGCCTTCCGTCCGAGCGGGGCGCCGAGGTCGGGCGGCGCATCGGCGTCGGCCTGATGAACGGGCTGTGGAAGCCGCGCGTGCTCGGCGCCTGGAGGGTGCCCGCGAGCGGCCCGGCGATCCTCGCCGTCAACCACTCCCACAACATCGACGGCCCGATGGTCATGGGCGTGTCGCCCCGACCGACGCACTTCCTGATCAAGAAGGAGGCGTTCGTCGGTCCGCTGGGCACGTTCCTGACCGGCATCGGCCAGCTGAAGGTGGACCGCACCTCCGCCGACCGCACGGCGATCAGCGACGCCCTCGGGGTCCTGGACAACGGGGGAGTGCTCGGCATCTTCCCGGAGGGCACCCGGGGCGAGGGCGACTTCGCCTCGCTGCGCGCCGGGCTCGCCTACTTCGCGGTCCGCAGTGGGGCACCGATCGTCCCCGTCGCGGTCCTGGGAAGTTCCGAGGAGCCGGGACGGTTGATAAAAGGGCTCCCCCCGCTGCGCTCCCGCGTCGACGTCGTCTTCGGCGACCCGTTCGAGGCGGGCGACGGCAGCGGACGGCGTACGCGCAGGGCGCTGGACGAGGCGACCGAGCGCATCCAGAAGCAGCTCACCAGCCACCTGGAAAACGCCAGGCGCCTGACCGGGCGCTAGGCGACACTTGAGTAGTGGATCAGCCCCCTGACGGGCCGCTCCACCGATCACCACGATGAACGACGAGGTACGGACTTCATGAACGACCAGATCCAGCCCGACGGCTCGGCCGAGCACGAGTACGAGCACGGGGCGCTCGGCGACGCCGAGTACGCGGAGTTCATGGAGCTCGCCGCCGAAGAGGGCTTCGACATCGAGGATGTCGAGGGCGCCATCGAGGCGGCCGGCCATGGTCCGCTGCCCGTGCTCGCCGTCGTCGGCCGCCCCAATGTCGGCAAGTCGACCCTGGTGAACCGGATCATCGGCCGCCGCGAGGCGGTCGTCGAGGACAAGCCGGGCGTCACCCGCGACCGCGTCACCTACGAGGCCGAGTGGGCGGGCCGCCGCTTCAAGGTCGTCGACACCGGCGGCTGGGAGCAGGACGTCCTCGGCATCGACGCCTCCGTGGCCGCCCAGGCCGAGTACGCGATCGAGGCGGCCGACGCGGTCGTCTTCGTCGTGGACGCCAAGGTCGGCGCCACCGACACCGACGAGGCGGTCGTACGACTGCTGCGCAAGGCCGGCAAGCCGGTCGTGCTGTGCGCCAACAAGGTCGACGGCCCGAGCGGCGAGGCCGACGCGGCCTACCTGTGGTCCCTGGGCCTCGGCGAGCCCCACCCGGTCTCGGCCCTGCACGGCCGCGGCACCGGCGACATGCTCGACGCCGTCCTGGAGGCCCTGCCGCCCGCGCCCGAGCAGACCTTCGGCGGCGCCGCGGTCGGCGGCCCGCGCCGCATCGCCCTGATCGGCCGCCCGAACGTGGGCAAGTCCTCCCTCCTGAACAAGGTGGCCGGCGAGGAGCGCGTCGTCGTCAACGAGCTGGCCGGCACCACCCGCGACCCGGTCGACGAGCTGATCGAACTGGGCGGCGTGACCTGGAAGTTCGTCGACACCGCCGGCATCCGCAAGCGCGTCCACCTCCAGCAGGGCGCCGACTACTACGCCTCCCTGCGCACGGCCGCGGCCGTGGAGAAGGCCGAGGTCGCGGTCATCCTGATCGATGCCTCCGAGAACATCTCCGTGCAGGACCAGCGGATCATCACCATGGCCGTCGAGGCCGGCCGCGCGATGGTCATCGCCTACAACAAGTGGGACACCCTCGACGAGGAGCGCCGCTACTACCTGGAGCGGGAGATCGAGACCGAGCTGGCCCAGATCGCCTGGGCACCCCGCGTCAACGTCTCGGCCCGCACCGGCCGCCACATGGAGAAGCTGGTCCCGGCCATCGAGACCGCGCTCGCCGGCTGGGAGACCCGCGTGCCCACCGGCCGTCTGAACGCCTTCCTCGGCGAGCTGGTCTCGGCCCACCCGCACCCGGTCCGGGGCGGCAAGCAGCCGCGCATCCTGTTCGGCACCCAGGCCGGCACCAAGCCGCCGCGGTTCGTCCTCTTCGCCTCCGGCTTCATCGAGGCGGGCTACCGGCGCTTCATCGAGCGCCGCCTGCGCGAGGAGTTCGGCTTCGAGGGCACCCCGATCCACATCTCGGTGCGGGTGCGCGAGAAGCGCGGCACGAAGAAGAAGTAGTACCCCCACGGCCCATCACGAAGGGCGGCTCCTGCGCCAGGAGCCGCCCTTCGCCGTACGTACGTGCGTCACAGACCCCGGCGTGGAGCAGGCGGCAGCCCCGCCGGAACATGGTGCATCCCGGTGTCCTGCTGCCGCCCAAGGGTGCCGATCCGCTGCCACTGCGACTGCTGCCGCGCGCTGTAGGCCCCCGCGCTGTAGGCGCTGTACGAGCTGCTGAACGACCCCGGCCGGTGTCCGCCGTACGAGCCCGTGCCGTGCGGCATGTTCCCGAAGGCCGTGAAGTCCAGCCCCTCCTCGCCGCTGCGGTCACCCGGCAGCGTACGGAAGGTCTTGACCCACTCCGCGTAGAGCGAGTCGTAGATCGGCGTGGCCGATGGCCTGCCGACCCCCTCCTGCCCCGTCCGCGCGGACGGAACGGAGGGGAAGGCGGACCGGCGGGAGGGAGCGTCGTATGCGTGCACGTATGTCCAAACGACGGCAACCTTGAAGGGATGCGGCCGGTGTACGGCATTCAGGGGCGTGACAAGCCACGAACCAGCCGCAGCCGTCGAACAGTCCGCAGCCCTCAGCCCACAGACGACTGTCAGGTACCCGCGAGAGGCAGCGCCGCAGCCACCAGCTTCCCGTTCGCCGCAGCCTTGTCCAGCGCCTCCCGCAGCAGGTCCTCCCGAGGCTGCCGCCCGATGGACCCCACCGGCGCGGCGAACATCAGCACCTGCTGGTGCTTGTTGGCGGCGGCCCGCCAGCTGTCCGTCACCTGCAGCGGCTGATGCGCCTGCCACCAGGCCACCGGCTGCCCTCCGTTGGTGCCCGGCTGCAGCACCGCGTGCAGCTGTCCGACGGCGAGCAGCACCGACCAGCCGTGCAGCACCGCCGGAACGGTCGCCAGCTCGGTCAGCGGCATGAAGCCCTGCTCGATGAGGAGCGGAAGGAAGTCGTCACCGGCCGCGACGGAGCCGGGGCGCACGATGGGCGCGGTCGGCTCGACCACGAGCGCGGGGTGCAACTCGCCCTCGACGAGGACGAGTCCGCTGGTCACGCCGAGCACGGCCTGCTCGGGCACGGCCCGGTGCGGCTCGCCCACGCCGGCGGCGCTGCCGCCGATGGAGCGGACCGCGCCCTGCAGCTGCTCCTCGGTGACCTGGACGACCTGCGAGGGCAGGCAGCTGGCGTGGGCGAAGGCGAGCACGGCGGTCTCGTCGCCGACGAACAGAACGGTGCTGGTGCGCTCCTGCTCGGAGTCGCCCGGGGTGCGGCAGGACGTGCAGTCGTAACTGCCCGGGGCGTTCTCTCCGGCGAGCAGCCGGTCGGCTTCTTCGTCGCCGATCTCGGCGCGTACGGCGTCACTGACGTCGAGCATGCGCGGCACGGTGGCTCCCATCGGGATGCGGTGCTGGGTCGGCCGGGTGGCTCCCGGCCCCTGAGCCCCGGGGTTCCGGGCTCATGAAGAAGACAACGGGCGTCCTGTGGTGGTGGTCACGCCCAGGGGATAACGGAATCGAACCAACCACCGCACAGGGTCACCGTCTGCACGGAATCGGCCACTCCCCGTCAACTCCTCGCGCAGTCAAGGAACTTGAATGGGTGAAGTGGGTCACAGATCGCCTGAGCGGGTGGTCGAAAAATCATGAAATCAGCGGATGAAAGGGCTGGCCGAAAATCGCCGATACCCAAGGTAACGGCGAACTGGCCTGGAATGACAGGGAGTTGGTTGATATCGGCGGCCCGATCTCCCTACATTCCTCCGCCGTGTGCAGCGAGCACCGCTCGGGTACGTCCGCCGGCCGGCACCAGGCAGAGCACGATCAGGTACCGGCCGCGGCGGACGGGGCGGGCGCGACGAACCGCGGTCCTACGCGGGGAGGCGTGCTCCGCCTGGGGGAGCCCGGGTTCGTGGAGAGGGAATTACATGTCCGAGTGTGCCGATACCACCCGCAACACCGCTCGTCACGACAGCGCCCGCAAGGGCCGTACGACGGCCGCCCTCGCCGGGGCGGCGCTGCTGGCCCCGCTGGGGCTGCTGGCCGCGACCGGCAACGCCGCCGCGGCGGACAACGGAGTGTGGGACCGCATCGCCCAGTGCGAGAGCGGTGGCAACTGGCACATCAACACCGGCAACGGCTACTACGGCGGGCTCCAGTTCTCCGCCGGCACCTGGCGCGCGTACGGCGGCACCGCCTACGCCCCGACGGCCGACCAGGCCTCCAGGAGCGCGCAGATCGCCGTCGCCACCAAGGTTCAGCACGCCCAGGGCTGGGGCGCCTGGCCGGTCTGCTCGGCGCGGGCCGGAGCCTCCGGCTCGGCACCTGCGGCCGGCTCCCCGAGCACGAACACCTCGGGCACGAGCGCCTCGAAGAGCAGTGCGACGACGAAGTCCGCCCCGGCCAAGTCCGCCGCCCCGGCCAGGTCCGCACCGGCGAAGGCGTCGGAACGCGCGACGGGCCACACCGACCGCAGTGCCTCCCGCGGTGACTACACCGTCCGCGAGGGCGACACCCTGAGCGCCATCGCCGCCCGGCACGGGACCACCTGGCAGCGGATCTACGCCGCCAACGAGAAGGTCATCGGCGGCGACCCGAACCTGATCGTGCCCGGCCAGCGCCTCGCGCTCTGAGGCACACGACGGGTGCCGAGCACCTGACCGGTGCAGCCGCTGTCCTGAATGAGGACAGCGGCTGTCCGCATCGGCTGGCAGACTCGGCCCCATGTTGGAGACCTCGGCACGACTGCTGCGCCTGCTCTCGCTGCTCCAGGCCCACCGTGAGTGGTCCGGAGCCGAACTCGCCGAGCGGCTCGGTGTCACCTCGCGCACGGTCCGCCGGGACGTGGACCGGCTGCGCGAACTGGGCTACCCGGTCAACGCGAGCCCCGGCACCGGCGGTGGCTACCAGCTCGGTGTGGGCGCCGAACTGCCCCCGCTGCTGCTGGACGACGACGAGGCCGTCGCCGTCGCCGTCGGACTGCGCACCGCGGCGGGACAGGGCATCGAGGGCATCGGCGAGACCTCCGTACGCGCCCTGGCCAAGCTGGAACAGGTGCTGCCGGACCGGCTGCGCCGCCGGGTGGGCGCCCTCAACGCCTTCACCGTGCCGATGCTGCGCGGCGGTCCGCCGTCCACCCCCGTCGACCCGGCCGTGCTCACCGAACTCGCCCATCTGTGCCGGGACGCCGAGCGGCTGCGCTTCGAGTACCTGAGCCACGAGGGCACGGCCAGTCGCCGTACCGTCGAGCCGCACCGGCTGGTGTGCACCGAGCGGCGCTGGTATCTGGTCGCCTGGGACGTCGACCGGGCGGACTGGCGGACCTTCCGCGTCGACCGCATCACGCCGAAGCCGCCGCACGGCCCGCGCTTCGACCCGCGCGAGCCGCCCGCGGAGGATCTCGCCGCCTATGTGTCGAAGGGCGTCTCCACGAGCGCGTACGCCGCGCAGTCCACCGTCCGGCTGCTGGCGCCGCTGCGGACGGCGGCCGAGCGGATCTCGCCGTCCGCGGGGATGCTGGACGCCGACGGAGAGGACGCGTGCATCCTGCGCAGCGGTGCCCCGAACCTCGAGGTGATGGTCATTCACATCATGATGACGGGCCTCCCCTTCGAGGTGCTGGAGCCCGTCGAGCTGAACGAGGTGATCAGGAGCGTCCGGGACCGGCTGGACGCCGCACTGGCGCGGGCAGCGGGGCCGCGGGGCGGATCCGGGAGGGACTGACGTGTGCGTCGGTCGTGTGCTGAATCCGTGAATTTCCTATGCGGTGTCAGCTCGCCGGGCATGGCGCCGGATTCCGCGGGGAATCGCACCCGGGACCGCTCCGATCCGCATCGAGGGGTATTCCGGCGGGTAATTCGAGGGGCTGCTCCGACACGCGGGAATTCTGTTCGATTGCCCCGGTGGGCGGTACGGAAACCCCCGTACGTGTGATGCCCGCTGCGGCAGTAGTTGATGTCACGGCGACGGAAACGAGTGTCGGGAACCTGTGACAGAAGTGTGACCGGAGAGGGACCGGGGGAGCGCCGGGACGCGGTACGCCGGTTCCGGCTTCCGTCACCGTCCGATGCGGCCTAGCGTGGCCGCATGGCACCGATTCCCACTCCGCCAGCGGAGCCCCAGGACAGTCCGGACGGGTACGTCGGCCTCGACGCCACGCGCGCCGAGCGGCTCGCTCGGGAGCGCGGGTGGTCGACGGTACGGTCGCTGCCGCCGGGCACGATCATCACCATGGAGTACCGGGTGGGCCGGCTCAACTTCGAGGTGCGGGACGGCCGGGTGGCCCGCGCCTGGAAGGGCTGACCCCGCTCCCGCCGGCCGCTGCGACGAAGGCCCCGCTCCCTCTTCCCGGGAGCGGGGCCTTCGTCTTGGCGGGGGGTTGGCTGTGCGTACCGGCCCCGCCGCCGTGGTGGAGCGTCAGTTGCCGGTCAGCGGGCGGGCCGGCTGGGAGGTGCCGCGTGGGATGCGGTCGGCGTGCGGCGGGCGGCGGCTGCCCGCCGGGGTGACCGGGGTGCGCTCCGAACGGGCCGTGTGCGGGCCCGGGGCCAGATGGATCGGGGCCCGGGAGCCGCGCACCGGCGACACCGGCTCGCGCGCCGGGGCGACGCTCTGCTCGGCGGGCGCGGGGCGCGGCTTGAGCAGCACCGGCGAGGGCGTGACCGGGACGGCCGATGGGGGTCCCCCCGCTCGAGCGGGTTCGAGAGTGGGGGAGGGCACCGTACGGTCGCCGCGGGCGCGCCAGCGGTCGCGCAGGTCGAAGAGCGCGGTCTCGGCCTTGGCGATCAGCGTCTCGAACCAGGGCAGGGCGAGCAGGATCAGCAGGCCGGCGGCCCAGCCCAGCAGCACGTCGCTCAGCCAGTGCGTACCGAGGTAGACGGTGGTGAGGCCGACGCCGAGCGAGGTGACCGCGGAGAGCGCGGACAGCCAGCGGCGCGCTCTCGGGGTGGAGGCCAGATAGGCCAGGATTCCCCAGGTCACCACCGCGTTGGCGGTGTGGCCGCTGGGAAATATATCGCCGCCCAGACCCATCTCGTTCGAGCCGATCACGGTCGCGTAGTGCGGACCGAGCCGCCCCATGCCGAGCTTGGCGGCGCCGACCGTGATGTTGAGCAGCAGCAGCGAGGTGGCCAGGGTCAGCAGCGGGCGGAGCGTGTGCTGCCGCCAGGAGCGCCAGCCGAGCCAGGCCGCGACCATCACGGCGGTGGGGCCGCGCTGGCCGAGCACCACGTAGTAGTCGAGGAAGGCGTGGATCTGCGGCCACTGCTGGTAGGGCCGGAAGAACATGACCTGCCAGTCGAGCCGGACCAGCCAGGAGGTGATCACCACAGCCCAGACGATCGCCAGGTAAAAGGCGAGGGTCGCGGTGAACAGCACGACCCGGTGCCGGCTCATCCTCGGCACATCGATGTGAGCCGGTCGTTCCGGCTCACGGTCCAGCCTGGCGAACACCCGGTCCAGACTCCGGGTGAGGTTTCGTTCGGTACGCACCCAATCGACGTTACAGCGAGTGAGCTCTGTTCCCGGTCGAAACAGCGGCTTTGTGATGACGATGTGATGTGGGAAACCTCTCAGGAGCGGTCCGAATTCCTGGGATTCCGCAATCCTGTGAGCCTGCTTCCTGCAATTCCTTTGATCATGCCGGGAGGCCGGTTTTATGGCGCTTATGAATTCGTTCACCGAATCATGGGGTGGAATTCAGGGCGTGCTCATCGAACCGTCGGAGTTGATCACGGGGGGCCTGAGCCGTTCAGCCAGAAGGCCCCGTAGACCGCCGTCGCCACCGCCACACCCGCCGTGACCAGCGCCGATCTGGACGTTCGCAGCCGGGCCAGGGCGCGGGCGAGCGGGAACAGCACCGGGAAGGCCGGCATCAGCAGCCGCGGTTTCGACCCGAAGTAACTCGACGCGCACAGGGCGAGGGCCAGCACGACGCCCGTGTACACCAGCAGCGTGACGGGCTGGCCCTGGCGTACGCCGGTCACGTAGAGCCAGATCAGCAGAGCCACTCCGATGATCAGGCCCGCGCCGGCGAGAGCCGACGGAAATGACGTGAACTTGTCGACTACGAAGCGTGCGAAGGCGTACCCGCCGTCGAACCCGTTGCGCCACCCGGCCTGCACATCGAGATATCCGAGCGGGCCTTTGCCGGTGTGGTGACCGACCCAGAGGACATAGCCGGCGGCACCCAGGGGCGCGAGAAGCATGCCGAGGGCGCGTTGCCAGACGGGTGCGCCGGTGGTGAAAGATGGGGCGCGTGTTGTGTCGCGTGCGCCGTGCGTGCCCGGTGCGCTTCGGTCCTGCACGAACGAGATCACGCCCGCCACCCACACCGCCGCCACCACCGCGAGCCCCACCGGCCGGGTCAGCCCGGCCAGTGCGGCCAGTGCGCCCGCGCTCACCCACCGGCCGGTCAGCACCGCGTACAGCGACCACGCGGCCAGCGCCGTGAACAAGGACTCGCTGTACGCCATCGACTGCACGATCCCGACCGGAAGCACCGCCCACAGCAGTACCGCGCCGACCCCCGCCCTAGGCCCGTACACCCACTCCGCGACCGCGAAGATCCCCCAGGCCGCCGCCAGTGAGGCGAGCAGGCTGACGACGAAACCGGCGTCCGCGTACGACAGCGGCGTGACCGCGTGCAGCAGCCGCTCCAGCCAGGGCAGCAGCGGGAAGAACGCCAGGTTGGAGTGGACGTCGCCGTTCGGCAGCCGCACCTCGTAGCCGTAGCCCAGCTCGGCGACCCGGGTGTACCAAAGGGAGTCCCAGCGCGCGGTCAGCAGCGTGTACGGGCTCTTGTCGCGCGCGCTGCTCCACACGGCCAGCGCGACCAGGCCCAGGGCGCGGACGGCCGCGTACCCGAGGAGGGCCGGCGCCGCCCGGCGCAGAGCGGGGGTGCGGGGTGGTGCCACGCGCGTGTCAAGATCGGTCACGGGCTCGATTATCGACCGGACGGGGAACCGGACCGCCCGCCGGGGCGTGGTCAAGAGCGGGCGCAGTGGCGTACGCCACACGGGTTCGGTCATGCGTGTGAGAGGTCCGCCACGTGACCCCGCAGTGAACTCGCGTACGCTGACGAGTCACCCGCGTGGGTTTGCGCGGGCCGGAGACACCGCTCCTCTCCGGCCGTACGACGGGGAGTCCCCACCCCGCCGATCCGCCGCCCGCGAGGGATCATCTGGGAGGTACGTAGATGTCCGGGACGACCACGGCTGCCGTACGGCCGCGCCGTCGGGCGACCGGGGCCGGTGCAAACCGCTGGGTCGTCCTTGTCGTCCTCTGCGTCAGCCTGCTGCTCGTCGCCCTCGACGCGACCGTGCTGCACGTGGCGGTCCCCGCCGTCACCGAGGACCTCAGGCCCGGCGCGATAGAGCTGCTCTGGATCGTCGACGTCTACCCGCTGGTCTGCGCCTCCCTTTTGATCCTCTTCGGCACCCTGGGCGACCGGGTCGGCCGCCGGCGCATCCTCCTCCTCGGCTACGCCCTCTTCGGTGTCGCCTCCGCCGTGGCCGCCTTCGCACAGACCGCCGAGACGCTGATCCTCGCCCGGGCGCTGCTCGGCGTCGGCGGCGCGATGATCATGCCCGCGACCCTGTCGATCCTCCGCCAGGTCTTCCCGGACCGGCGCGAGCGCGCGCTGGCCATCGGCATCTGGAGCGCGGTCGCGGCCGTCGGCGCGGCGGTCGGTCCGCTGCTCGGCGGCTTCCTGCTGGAGCACTTCTGGTGGGGCGCGGTCTTCCTCGTCAACATCCCGCTGATGCTCGTCAGCCTGCCGGTCGGCCGGATGCTGCTGCCCGAGTCGCGCGGTGACCGTAGCGGCCCGTGGGACGTGGTCGGCGCGCTGATGGCGGCGGCCGGCCTGTTCGGGGCCGTGCTGGGCGTGAAGCGGCTCGGCGGCGGTGAGTCGCCCGCCAGCCCGTTCACCGTGGTGCCCCTGCTGGTGGGCGCGGCACTCCTCTTCCTCTTCGTACGACGGCAGGGACGGCGCCCGCACCCGCTGGTGGACCTGCGGATGTTCCGGCGGCCGGCGTTCAGCACCTCGGTGGGCTGCATCGTGCTGGCGATGCTCGCGCTCGTCGGCCTGGAGCTGATCGCCGCGCAGTACCTCCAGCTGGTGCTCGGTCTGTCGCCGCTGGAGACGGGCCTGAGGCTGCTGCCCCTGACCGTCGCGGCGATGGCGTCGGGCCTCGCCGGCGCCCGGATGCTGCGCCGCTTCGGACCGCGCCGGATGGTGTGCTTCGGCTTCTGCCTCACCGCCGCGGCGGTCCTGACCCTGACCGCGATGGGCGCGACCGACAACGCGGGCCTGCTGCTGTTCGGCTTCGTCCTGCTCGGGTTCGGCCTGGAGACGACCCTCTTCGGGGCGTACGAGTCGATGCTGAGCGAGGCCCCGGCCGAGCAGGCCGGCGGGGCCGCGGCGATCGGCGAGACGTCGTACCAGCTCGGCGCCGGGATCGGGATCGCGCTGCTCGGCAGCGTGATGAACGCGGCCTACGCACCCGCTCTCGCGTCGGTGCCGGGCGTGCCCCCGCACGCCTCGGACGCGGCGAGCCACTCGCTGGGCGAGGCCTACGAGGTCGCCGGGCGGCTCGGCGGGCCGGTGGGAGACGCACTGCGCCGGGCGGCCCGGGACTCCTTCGTGCACGGACTGCATGTGACCCTGCTGGTGAGCGCGGGCCTGTTGCTGCTGGGCGCGGTGATGGCGCTCAGGCTGCCCCGGATCATGCAGTGCGGGGAGGAGCCCGCCGAGGTGGAGCTGCCGTCCCCGCGGGAGGCCGAGAAGCCGAGGGTCGCCGTGGCGGCTCTGGACGTGCGGGACGTCGCGCCGTAACGTCGGCCGCACAGCGTAACTAGCGTTGCTAGTTTTCACCGTGCCTCAGTGTGCCGGAGGGTGTTCCATGTCCGCGAAGTTGCCCCCGTTCGACGCCGCCGACCCGCTCGGGATCGACGACCTCCTGGAGCCGGAGGACCTGGCCGTACGGGACACGGTCCGCAGCTGGGCGGCCGACCGCGTGCTGCCCTACGTCGCCGACTGGTACGAGAAGGGCGAGCTGCCCGTCATCAGGGAGCTGGCGCGCGAACTCGGCGGGCTCGGCGCCCTCGGCATGTCGCTCACCGGGTACGGCTGCGCGGGCGCGTCGGCCGTGCAGTACGGCCTCGCCTGTCTTGAGCTGGAGGCCGCCGACTCGGGCATCCGGTCCCTCGTCTCCGTGCAGGGCTCGCTCGCCATGTACGCGATCCACCGGTTCGGCAGCGAGGAGCAGAAGCAGGAGTGGCTGCCCCGCATGGCCTCCGGCGAGGTGATCGGCTGCTTCGGGCTCACCGAGCCCGACCACGGTTCCGACCCCGCCTCCATGCGCACCCACGCCAAGCGCGACGGCGACGACTGGATCCTCAGCGGCCGCAAGATGTGGATCACCAACGGCTCCGTGGCCGGCGTGGCCGTCGTCTGGGCGCAGACCGAGGACGGCATCCGCGGGTTCGTCGTACCGACCGACCGCCCCGGCTTCTCGGCGCCCGAGATCAAGCACAAGTGGTCCCTGCGCGCCTCGGTCACCAGCGAACTCGTCATGGACGACGTACGGCTGCCCGCCACCGCCGTACTCCCCGAGGTCACCGGGCTGCGCGGACCGCTCGGCTGTCTGTCGCACGCCCGCTACGGCATCGTCTGGGGCGCGATGGGCGCGGCGCGCAGCAGCTTCGAGGCGGCCCTGGAGTACGCGAAGACACGGGAGCAGTTCGGGCGGCCCATCGGCGGCTTCCAGCTCACCCAGGCCAAGCTCGCCGACATGGCGGTCGAACTGCACAAGGGAATCCTGCTCGCCCACCATCTGGGGCGGCGGATGGACGCCGGCCGCCTGCGTCCCGAGCAGGTCAGCTTCGGCAAGCTCAACAACGTCCGCGAGGCCATCGAGATCTGCCGTACGGCGCGGACGATCCTCGGTGCCAACGGGATCTCCCTCGAATACCCCGTGATGCGGCACGCGACCAACCTCGAATCGGTTCTCACCTACGAGGGCACCGTCGAGATGCACCAGCTCGTGCTGGGCAAGGCGCTCACCGGGCTCGACGCCTTCCGCTGACCCCTTGGGGCCGGGGCAGGGCCGGTGAGCGGCCCTGCCTCAGCTCTGGTTGAAGAAACCGTCCTCGCGGCGCGCCGCCGGCTCACCGCTGATGATCTCCGTGTTCGCGGGCGTCAGCAGGAAGACCCGGTTGGCCACCCGCTCGATCGTGCCCCGCAGGCCGAAGGTCAGCCCGGCCGCGAAGTCCACCACGCGCTTGGCGTCGGCGGGCTCCATCACCGTGAGGTTCATGATGACCGGGACCCCGTCCCGGAACAGCTCTCCGATGGCGCGGGCGTCCCGGAAGCTGTCCGGGGTGACCGTGCCGATCCGGCGGCCCTTCTCCTCGGCCGTGTCCGTGGCCACCTTCACCCGGGGGTCCGTGACCCAGGCGTCCGCGGGCTCGGCGCCCTCGGAGTAGTCGTCGTCGTAGTAGCGCTCGTCATCGTTGTCGTCGACGAGGCCGAGCCACGCACTCGCCTTGCGTACCGATCCCATGGACGCCTCCTCTCACAGCGGTCCTTCTTACTTGCGCATCCCTATGGTCATCCATGATGCGGACGGCGCGCCAAGTGGATAGACGCCGCGCGGGGGGTTTGTGACGGTACTGGTGCAGAGACGATCCGTCGAGAGCCCTTGTGCCCCAAGGGTCTTGACTCGTACGGCTGCTGACTGTGAGTGAAATATGATGTTCGGGGGCGGATGGGTGATGCCCGGAGCGTACGGGTGAATGAACGTCAGTTCTTCAGCTTCGGTGGGCTGATCCGGGACCTGGTGATCGACGAGCCCGTCGTCCCCCACTTCTTCAGGATCCTGCGAGCCGGCCTCACCGCTGGATCCGGAGCCGGTCGGTGAAGTCCGGGACGCTGTCCGGGACTTGGCGCAGTGGGCTCGACTTCGTGGCGCCGGACGACTCCCTCGCGCCCCGGGCCCGACGACTCGCCGCGACTTCCCGTCCCATTCCGCACGGAATACCAGGGCGCAACTCCGCGCTCACCCCTCGGGCTGCCCGACCCGCCGTGGGAGGGTCGAGCGCGTAGGAGAGGAATGGATCGTATGACCGGCGATGCACCGGATGCTGCCTGGAAGCAGTGGCACGAGCGGCGCGTGGAGAGGATCTCGGCGCCCTATGGGCCGCTCGCGCTGACCGCCACCCACTGGGTCGAGGACCATCCGGAAGGGCGACTTCCGGACATTCCCGGGACGTGGGTGGCGGATGGTGACGGGGTGGTGCTCGCGGCCGCCGAGGGTGACGGGCTGACCCTGGACGGCAGGCCCTTCGCCGGGGAGGCCCACCTCGCCGCCGACCTCGGGCCGGAGGCCGAGTCGCGGGTCGCGCTGGGCGAGAAGCGGCTGGTCGTGCTGGTCCGCGAGGACGTGTGGGGAGTGCGGGTCTACGACCCCGCCGCCGAGGCCCGCCGCACCTTCGGCGGCATCGAGGCCACCCCGTACGACCCGCGCTGGTCGGTGCCGGGGCGCTTCACGCCGTACGACGACACGCGCACCGTGCGGGTCGGCAACGCGGACGGACGGGAGCGCGGGCTCGCCCTCGCCGGGGAACTCGCCTTCTCCCTGGCCGGAAGCGATCTCACGCTCCAGGTCGCGCAGCAGGGCGACGGCCGGCTGTGGGCGGTGTTCGGCGACGCCACCAGCGGCGACACCAGCTTCCGCTTCCGGTTCCTGTTCCCGCAGGCACCGGACGCCGAGGGGCGTACCACGGTCGACTTCAACCGCGCCCAGCTCCCGCCGTGCGCCTTCGCCGATCACTTCATCTGCCCCTTCCCGCCGTCGGGCAACCGGCTGGACGTGGCGATCGAGGCGGGGGAGCGTGCCCTGAACTGAACCGGAGCCGGGTCAACCCCTTGCTGTGAGCCTCTTGTGAGCGTAACGCTCCGGCGTCATCCTCATTGATCGGTGCATGTCAGGAACATGCCATTCCGGCAGCGTCTCACGGGCCCCCACCCCGTAGGGCCTTCCGCTCCCCAAGAGGAGGATCAGTGAGAACCAAACGCACCCGACTGCTCGCCGTCGCCGCAGGTCTCGTCGCCGCCACCCTGGCGGGAGTACCCACCGCAGGGGCCACCGGCACCCCCGCCCGCGGCGCGGCGCAGCTGGCCCGCGTTTCGGACAACGTCGCACGGGCCGCCGTCGACGGCACCGCCTGGTATGCGGACCGTGCGTCCGGGCACATCGTCGTCACCGCCGACGCAACGGTCACCCCGGCCGGCATCGCTCGCATCGAGAAGGCCGCGGGCGCCGACGCGGGCGCTGTCGAGGTCCGCCGCACCAGCGGGGTCTTCCGGCCGCTGCTGGGCGCCGGCGACGCCATCTACGGCGGCCAGTACCGCTGTTCGCTCGGCTTCAACGTGGTCAGCGGCAGCACGTACTACTTCCTCACCGCGGGCCACTGCGGCAAGGTCGCCAAGACCTGGTACACCAACCAGGCGCACACCACGCTCATCGGCCCGACCATCGACTACGACTTCCCCGGCAACGACTTCGCCCTCGTCCGCTACGACAACACCGCCCTCAGCCACCCCGGCGGCTACACCGCCGCCAACGCCTACGTCGGCGAGAACGTCAAGCGCACCGGCTCCACCTCCGGCACCCACGGCGGCACCGTCACCGCGCTGAACGTCAGCGTCCGCTACCAGGGTGGCGGCACGGTCAGCGGCATGATCCAGACCACGGTGTGCGCCGAGCCCGGCGACTCCGGCGGTCCCCTCTACGACGGCACCAAGGCCCTGGGCATCACCTCGGGCGGCAGCGGCGACTGCACGACCGGCGGTACGACGTTCTTCCAGCCCGTCCCGGAGGCGCTCAGCGCCTACGGCGTCAGCATCTACTAGCCTGTCCACCGGCCGCTCCCTGTTGAAGGGGAGCGGCCGTCACGTCGTACGGAACCGCCATCATCTCGTCGTACGGAAGCGCCGTGCGGTGAAAGGTGAACGCGCGTAGCAGGCAGGGCAGTTGAACGCTGCACGGCCGAAAGGTGCCCTTGCGCCTACCGGCCGTTCGGCCGAATACTCCCCCTCAGCGCTTGTCAGGGGCATACGTGTTCGGAACCCAGGACCGGCCCCTGGCTGCGCCTCACGGGCCCCGACCCCACGCGGGCCCCCGACTTCCCCTGGGAGGGAACGAAACGTGAGGATCAAGCGCACCACTCCCCGCAGCGGCATCGCAAGACGGACCCGGCTGATCGCCGTGGCCACCGGCTTCCTGGCCGCAGCCGCGTTCGCCGCCCCCACCGCGAACGCCAGCGACGCCCACACGTTCAGCGCCACCCAGCTCACCAAGGCGAGCGACTCCGTCCTCAAGGCCGACATCGCCGGCACGGCCTGGGCGGTGGACAGCAAGACCAACCGTGTCGTCGTCACCGTCGACAGCACGGTCTCCCAGGCCGAGATCGCCAAGATCAAGCGGCAGGCCGGCGGCAACTCGGGCGCGCTGACCATCAAGCACACGTCCGGCAAGTTCAACAAGCTGATCACCGGCGGCGACGCGATCTACGGCGGCTCCTACCGCTGCTCGCTCGGCTTCAACGTGCGCAGCGGCAGCACGTACTACTTCCTGACCGCCGGTCACTGCGGCGAGGTCGCCTCGACCTGGTACAGCAACTCCGGCCACACCACGACGCTGGGCACGAACGTCGGCTACAGCTTCCCGGGCAACGACTTCGCGCTGGTGCGCTACACCAACTCCTCGATCGCGCACCCGAGCGCGGTGGGCAGCCAGACCATCAGCAGTGCGGCGACTCCGTCCGTGGGCACGACCGTCTACCGGCGTGGTTCCACCACCGGTACGCACAGCGGGCGGGTCACCGCACTGAACGCGACCGTCAACTACGGCAGCGGTGACATCGTCTACGGCCTGATCCAGACCACGGTCTGCGCCGAGGGCGGCGACAGCGGCGGTCCGCTCTACGCGGGCACCGTGGCCTACGGTCTGACCTCCGGCGGCAGCGGCAACTGCACCTCCGGCGGTACGACGTTCTTCCAGCCGGTCACCGAGGCACTGAGCTACTACGGTGTGACCCTTCCCTGAGCCAGTCCGGTCCCTGAGTCAGTCCGGCTCTGCGAGCCCCCGCGCGCGGGTTGCGTGTGGGGGCTCGTTCCTGCCCGGGGAAGGTGGCATTCCGGCCAGGGGCAACTGTCACTGTCCGCCGATGGGCTACTCGCACGTAGTGTTTGCAGTGCGAATTCCCTGGGGTGACCGTCGTACGCCCAAGTCGGCGGGGGCGTGCGGTCACTTCGTGCGCGCGTCCTGAAGTCGACCTTGTGTGCTGCCTGTGCGGTTCGGAAGAGTGGGCGCCCGTCAACCAGCCTTCCGGCCCTTGAGGTCCCCACAACCTCTCGGGCCGACCCCCCACAGGAGGACGTGAGTTGAAGCACCGACGCATATCCGGGCGACGGGCCGTCGTGACCGGCGCGGGAATCGCCGCATTGGTCGCCGCGGGTGTCACCTTCCAGACTGCGAACGCCAGCGAGCCCGCCAAGTCCGCCCCAAAAGCGCGGGTTCTGTCCGTTCCGGCGGCCGGAAAGCTCGCCTCGGCGCTGGTTGAGGACCTCGGGTCCGACGCCGCGGGCAGCTACTACGACGCCCGGACCAAGAGCCTCGTCGTCAACGTGCTCGACGCCACCGCCGCCAAGTCCGTCCGGGCGGCCGGCGCCAAGGCCAGAATCGTCGACCACTCGCTGGCCGAACTCGAGGGCGCACGAGCGACGTTGAAGAAGGACGCCACCATCCCCGGTACCTCGTGGGCGATCGACCCGGTCACCAACAAGGTCGTCGTCACCGCGGACAGGACGGTGTCCGGGGGTGAGTGGGCGAAGCTCGGCAAGGTCGTCGACGGGCTTGGGACCAAGGCCGAACTGAAGCGGTCGAGGGGGGAGTTCAAGGCCTTCATCGCCGGTGGCGACGCCATCACGGGATCGGGTGGGCGTTGCTCGCTCGGCTTCAATGTGGTCAAGGACGGGCAGCCGTACTTCCTGACCGCGGGGCACTGCACCGAGGCCATCTCTTCCTGGTCGGACTCCTCCGGCAACGTCATCGGCGAGAACGCGCAGTCCAGCTTCCCGGGCAACGACTTCGGGCTGGTCAAGTACACCTCGGACGTGGATCACCCGAGCGAGGTCGACCTCTACAACGGGTCCGCCCAGCAGATCACCGGCGCGGCCGAGGCCACCGTCGGTATGAAGGTCACCCGGAGCGGCTCGACCACCCAGGTGCACGACGGCACGGTCACCGGGCTGAACGCCACCGTCAACTACTCCGAGGGCACGGTCAGCGGTCTGATCCAGACCGACGTGTGCGCCGAGCCCGGTGACAGCGGTGGCTCGCTGTTCTCCGGCAGCAGCGCGATCGGGCTGACGTCCGGTGGCAGCGGTGACTGCACCTCCGGTGGGGAGACCTTCTTCCAGCCGGTCACCGAGGCGCTCTCGGCCACGGGGGCGCAGATCGGCTGACGCCCCGGCTTCTGCTTCGTCGGAGTCCGTCCCGGGTGTGGGGGCGGGCTTCGTCGTTTCATGCCTGTGGCGCCTGCTCGGGTACTGGTCGCAGGCGGCATCCGCGCAGGTGAGAGGTGCTCGAACGGATGTCGCACACTTGTTCGGGAATGGGGGTATGGTGGGGGTGGGAACAGATGTTCGAGAGCCGTTTGGGGCTCACGAGTGCGGGAGGTGCGTGTGCCGGGCTTCGCGCATCTGCACACCGTCTCCGGGTTCTCCCTGCGGTATGGAGCCTCGCACCCGGAGCGGCTGGCCGAGCGTGCCTCGGAGCGGGGCATGGACGCTCTTGCCCTCACCGATCGTGACACCCTTGCGGGCGCGGTGCGGTTCGCCAAGGCGTGCGCCAAGGTCGGGGTCCGTCCGCTGTTCGGTGTGAATCTCGCGGTGGGTGAGCCGGTGGTCGCGCGGCGTGAGCGGCGGCGTGCGCCGGTGCGCGGTGGTGCCTTTGTCGATGAGTCGGCAGCCCGGGTGACCTTCCTTGCCCGGGACGGCGCCCGTGGCTGGGCCGATCTGTGCAGGATCGTCACGGCGGCGCATGAGGGTGAGGGTGCGCCTTTGCTGCCCTGGGACGGCAACCAGGGCGATGGTGTGAGTGTGCTGCTGGGGCCGGGCTCCGATGTGGGGCGTGCTCTTGCCGCGGGGCGTCCCGATCGGGCCGCCAAGCTGCTCGTTCCCTGGCGTGAGGTCTACGGCGACGCGCTGCGCCTGGAGACCGTCTGGCACGGTCGTGAAGGTACGGGGTCCGGTTCTCTGCGGCTGGCCGCCCGCACGGTCGGCTTCGCCGCCGAGCAGCGGGTCCGGCCCGTGCTCAGCAACGCGGTTCGGTACGCCGATCCCGGTCAGGGGCCGGTCGCCGACGTGCTGGATGCCGCTCGCCGTCTGGTTCCGATCGATCCTCGCAAGGAGCTGGACTCGGGCGAGGCCTGGCTGAAGGACGCGCAGGCCATGCTGCGGGTCGCCGAGCGGGTGGTGGAGGCGGCCGGCTATCGGCGCGACACCGCTCATCGGCTGCTGGAGCAGACCCGGGCCACGGCCGCCGAGTGCCTGGTCGATCCTGAGGACGACCTCGGCATGGGGAGCGTTCATTTCCCCGAGGCGCATCTCGTCGGCGCCGGGCGGCGTACCGCCCAGCGGGCGCTCGCCTCGCGGGCCGCCGCGGGCATGGTGCTGCGCGGCTATGCCGACCGCCGGGAGTACTGGGCGCGGATGCATGACGAGCTGGACATCATCGCCCATCACGGCTTCGCCTCCTATTTCCTGACGGTTGCCCAGGTGGTGGACGACGTAAGGGGCATGGGGATTCGGGTGGCCGCCCGTGGGTCCGGCGCCGGCTCCCTCGTCAATCATCTGCTCGGGATCGCGCACGCCGACCCGATCGAGCACGGGCTGCTGATGGAGCGCTTCCTGTCCAAGCGCCGCCTCGCCCTGCCCGACATCGACATCGACGTGGAGTCCGCGCGCAGGCTGGAGGTCTACCGCGCGATCATCGGCCGGTTCGGCACCGAGCGGGTCGCGACCGTCGCCATGCCGGAGACCTATCGGGTGCGGCACGCGATTCGTGATGTCGGGGCCGCCCTGTCCATGGACCCCGCCGACATCGACCGCATCGCCAAGTCCTTCCCGCACATCCGGGCCCGGGACGCCCGAGCCGCGCTGGAGGAGCTGCCCGAGCTGAAGCAGCTCGCGGGGGAGCTTCAGCGGGAAGGCGCGCGGTACGGCAGGATGTGGGAGCTGGTCGAGGCCCTCGACGCCCTGCCGCGCGGGATCGCCATGCATCCGTGCGGGGTGCTCCTGTCGGATGCCTCGCTGCTCGCCCGTACGCCGGTCATGCCGACCAGCGGCGAGGGGTTCCCCATGTCGCAGTTCGACAAGGAGGACGTGGAGGACCTCGGGCTGCTCAAGCTGGATGTGCTGGGCGTGCGGATGCAGTCGGCCATGGCGCACGCGGTCGCCGAGGTGGAGCGGGCGACGGGGGAGCGGATCGATCTGGATGCCGTGCAGGGAGGTGACCCGGCGACGTATCAACTGATCCGGTCCGCCGAGACCTTGGGCTGCTTCCAGATCGAGTCGCCCGGGCAGCGGGATCTGGTGGGGCGGCTCCAGCCGGCCACCTTTCACGACCTGGTCGTCGACATCTCGCTGTTCCGGCCGGGGCCGGTCGCCGCCGACATGGTGCGGCCGTTCATCGAGGCGCGGCACGGGCGGGCGCCGATCCGCTGTCCGCACCCGGATCTGGAGGGGCCGCTGAAGGAGACGTACGGGGTCGTCGTCTTCCACGAGCAGATCATCCACATCGTCGACATCATGACCGGCTGCGGCCGGGCCGAGGCGGACGCGGTGCGGCGCGGGCTGTCCGATCCGGAGTCGCAGGGGCGGATCCGGGTCTGGTTCGCGCAGCATGCGGCGGCCAACGGATATGACGCGGAAACGATTCAGCGGACCTGGGAGATCGTCGAGGCGTTCGGGTCGTACGGCTTCTGCAAGGCGCATGCGGTCGCCTTCGCCGTACCGACGTACCAGTCGGCGTGGCTGAAGGCCCATCACCCGGCCGCCTTCTACGCCGGGCTGCTCACGCATGATCCCGGGATGTATCCGAAGCGGCTGCTGCTGGCGGACGCGCGGCGGCGCGGGGTGCCGATCCTGCCGCTGGACGTGAATGTGTCCGGGGTGACACACAGGGTCGAACTGGTGTCTGAATCTGGAGTGTGGGGGCTGCGGCTCGCGCTCTCCGACGTGTACGGCATCAGCGAGGCCGAGGCGAAGCGGATCGCGGACGGGCAGCCGTACGCCTCGCTGCTCGACTTCTGGGAGCGGGCGCGGCCGAGCCGTCCCCTCGCCCAGCGGCTCGCACAGGTGGGCGCGTTGGACGCCTTCGGCGCCAACCGGCGGGATCTGCAGCTGCATCTGACCGAGCTGCACCGGGGCGCCCGGGGCGGGGGCGGTGGTCAGCTCCCTCTGGCCGGTGGCCGGAAGACGGCCTCGGCCGGGCTGCCCGACCTGACCTCGGCGGAGCGGCTCAGTGCCGAGTTGGGCGTGCTGTCCATGGACGCCTCGCGCAATCTGATGGACGACCACCGGGAGTTCCTCAAGGAGCTGGGCGTGGTGTCCGCGCGTCGGCTGCGCGAGGCCCGGCACGGGGAGACGGTGCTGGTCGCGGGCGCCAAGGCGGCCACCCAGACCCCGCCGATCCGGTCCGGCAAGCGGGTCATCTTCAGCACGCTGGACGACGGCACGGGCCTGGTCGACCTCGCCTTCTTCGACGACTCGCACGACGCCTGCGCGCACACTGTCTTCCACTCCTGGCTGCTGCTGGTGCGCGGAGTGGTGCAGCGGCGCGGCCCGCGCAGCCTGAGCGTGGTGGGCTCCGCCGCCTGGAACCTCGCCGAACTGGTCGAACTGCGCACCGAGGGCGGTCTCGACGAGGTGGCCGCCCGGCTGGCGGAGCCCGTCCGGGAAGGCGCGGACGAGGCGGACGGCGCGGACGGGACGGACGGGGCGGACCCGACGGGTGGCCGCCGGATCCATCTGCCGACCGGGTACGAGATGCATCCGTGGGCCGACCTGCGGCCCGCGGGTCAGGAGGCCTCACAAGGGCCTTCAGCGGTACGGAAGTTGTGGCACCAGAGTCCGGGGAGTGCGGGATGACCATCCTCTGCGTACGTTTCCAGCTGCCGCCGATGTACGAGGCGGCCCTGCCCGGGCTGCTCGGGCTGCTGGAGGAGTTCACCCCGGTCGTGGAGGCCATGCCCCCGGACGCGGCGCTGGCCGATCTCCGGGGTGCCGAGCGGTACTTCGGGCGCAGCGGTGTGGAACTGGCCTCGGTGATCCGGGTCCGGGCCCTCGCGCTGTACGGCGTCGACTGTGTGATCGGCGCCGGACCGGGACCGATGCTGGCCCGCGTGGCGCTGCGCGACGCCCGTCCCGGGGTGACCTGTGCCGTGCCCGAGGAGCCGGCCGCCATCGCGGAGTTCCTTGCCGAGCGGCCCGTGTCCGCACTGCCCGGCGTCGGTACGGCGACCGCCCGCACCCTGTGCGAGTACGGCCTGGACACGCTGGGTCTGGTCGCCGCCGCACCCCTGTCCACGCTGCAGCGGCTGATCGGCGCGAAGGCGGGGCGCGAGCTGCGCGAGAAGGCGAGCGGTATCGACCGGGGCCGGGTCGTACCGAACGCCGTCTCCCGATCCCTCGCCGCCGACCGCTCCTTCGACCTGGACGAGTTGGACCCCGACCGGCACCGCACGGCACTGCTGTCCGCCGCCGAGGAACTCGGGGCCCGGCTGCGTGCGGTGGAGAAGGTCTGCCGCACCCTGACCCTCACCGTGCGCTACGCCGACCGCTCCTCGACCACCCGCAGCCGCACCCTCAAGGAACCGACCGCACACTCGGCGTCCCTGACGAGGACGGCCTACGGCATGTACGAGGCGCTCGGCCTCCAGCGCGCCCGGGTCCGCGCGCTCACCCTGCGTGCCGAGGGCCTGACCCCCGCCGGCCAGGCCTCCTACCAGCTCACCTTCGACCCCGTGGACGAGAAGGTCCGCCGCATCGAGGAGGTCGCGGACCGGGCCCGGGCGAAGTTCGGGCCACGGGCGGTGATGCCGGGGGCGCTGGCGGCGTAACTGCTGGGCGAGGGCGAAGTGCGGGCGTTGCGGGAGCGTTTGACGCGGATCATGCCCTACCGTCCGATCAGACCTGCCTGGTGACGGTTCATCGGCTGCTGAACGAGCCGCTGGTTATCACTGGAAGTTTTTACTGACGCGTAACTTCACAGCTGCACTACTCGCCCGTAACTTGACGAGTGAACAGCATCCTCGTGATCCGGATCACAGGGTTAGGCCGTCGCACCTCCCTTGAGCCGCAAGGAGATCACACGATGCTGCCCTGGACGCGAGTGTTCAGACCCCTCGCAGCGCTGCTCCTGACCGCCGCAGTGGCCGTCGTTCCCGCCGCCACCGCCCACGCCGCCGACGCCGCTCCCAGCAGCGGCTGGAACAACTACTCCTGCAAGCCCTCCGCCGACCACCCCCGCCCGGTGATCCTGGTCCACGGCACCCTGGGCAACTCCATCGACAACTGGCTGTCCCTCGCACCGTATCTGAAGACCCGCGGATACTGCGTCTACTCCCTCGACTACGGCCAACTGCCCGGCGTCCCGCTCTTCTACGGCCTCGGCCCCATCGACAAGTCGGCCGAGCAACTGTCCGCCTTCGTCGACAAGGTGCTCTCCGCGACCGGTGCCGCCAAGGCCGACCTGGTCGGGCACTCGCAGGGCGGCATGATGCCCCGCTACTACCTGAAGTTCCTCGGCGGATCCGCGAAGGTGAACTCCCTAGTCGGCCTCGCCCCCGACAACCACGGCACCGACCTGTACGGCCTCACCAACCTGCTGCCGTACTTCCCCGGCGCCGAGGACCTGATCAAGGCCACCACCCCCGGCCTCGCCGACCAGATCGCCGGCTCCGCCTTCCTCACCAAGCTCAACGCGGGCGGCGACACCGTCCCCGGAGTGCACTACACGGTCATCGCCACCAAGTACGACGAGGTGGCCACGCCCTGGCGCGACCAGTACCTGAGCGGCTCGGACGTCCACAACGTCCTGCTCCAGGACCTGTGCCCGCTCGACCTCTCCGAGCACGTGGCGATCGGGCTCTTCGACCGGATCGCCTTCCACGAGGTGGCCAACGCCCTCGACCCGGCCCACGCCAAGGCCACCACCTGCGCGTCGGCCTTCAGCTGACGCGCCGCCGGGGCCTGTCCGACCTGAGCCGCCGGACAGGCCCCGGAGTCCTGGATCACCGCCCGTGCCGGCCGCCCGCGGCACGCCGTCGCACCGACATGAACAGCACCGCCGAACCCAGCGCCAGCGCCGCCGCGCCGCCGATCGCCACGTACGTGGTGCCGGTGGAGGCACCGGTCTCGGCGAGGTTCTCCGAAGTCCCGGCCGCCTTCGGCTCGTTGGCCGGGGTCGCCGGGGCCGCGGCGGCCGGCTCGGCGGACGTGCTCGCGTCGTCGTCCCCGTGCCCGTGGTGCTCGATCGTCGACTTGTCGGCACCGTCCGCGATCTGCCCGTCGGAGGGCGCGGAGGCGCTCGGAGCGGGGGTGGTGCCGCCCGCCGAACCGCCGCCGAAGCCGACGTCGGAGCAGGAGTAGAAGGCCTCCGGGCTGTCCGAGCGCTGCCAGACCGCGTACAGCAGCTGCTTGCCCGAGCGCTCGGGAAGGGTGCCCGTGAAGGTGTAGAAGCCGCCCGAGGGGACCGGGTCGGTGGCCGTCGCGACCGGGTGCTCCAGGTCCAGGTCTCCCCAGGCCAGCGGCTTCGCCGGGTCGTAGCCGGGCTTGGTGACGTAGACCTTGAAGGTGCCCTTGTGCGGGGCGGTCACGCGGTACTTGAAGGTGTACGACCCACTGCGCACGCTCGTCGCCGGCCAGTCCGCGCGGGCCAGGTCCAGCCCCTTGAACTCCTCGTTGTTCGCGCTGCACAGCTTGCCGTCCGGGATCAGCTCCTGGTGCCGTCCGGCTGCGTCGCCGATGCGGATGCCGTTCCAGTCGTACAGCGCCTGCGTACCGCCCGCGGCGACCGCTGCCTTGCACGCGGCCGACCTCGGGCTCTCCGGTCCCTCCGCGTAGCACTGCGACACCCTGCTGACCGGGTCGCCCATCGAACCGTGCGCGGAGGCGGGCGCGGCGGACAGCGCGAGCGCGGCGCTGCCGAGGGCGGCGACGAGGGCAGCCTTACGGCGTTGGGGTATCCCCTGCTCGAGCGAAGTCGAGAGCTTGGGGAAGGACATGGGGAACTCCTAGGAACGGTCCTCGGGGGTGGGGGTGAATCCCGGGGGGGGGCGATCAGAAGCTAGCCCCAAGAAACCGTGAAATCGCCTGTCGGGGGCAGGCGATGGAGATCCTTATGGTGCCGTTAAGGCGGGCCTAACCGGGGGCTCAGGAAGGAGGGTGGGCACCTCACTGTGTCAAGAGCATGTAGGTGTTCTCAAGCTCGTCCTGCAGGACGTGCGCCTGTCCGTTCACGGTGCGCAGCGAGAGGTCGCGTGCCGGGGTGTCCTCGCGGTACGTCCATCCATCCGGGAGTTGTAGCCGGTCCGCCAGCCTGGGAAGCGCGTCCGTGGTGAGGGTGTCGTCCACGATGTGTGAGTACGCCTGCATCACGTACGTACGGCCATCGGCATCGAGCAGTTGATAGACGGGCTTGCCCGCGGCGAACAGCCATTCGTTGTCCCGGTTGACCACCAGGTCCTTGTAGAAGCGTTCATTTCCCCTGCTGTTGAGGTCCAAGCCCGCGGGAATCTCCAGTTCGGCGACCCGGCGTGCCTCCAGCCCCTGGAACGAGCGGATGTCGCCGACCCCGGACGCGGTGATGCGGTCCATCAGCCAGAACCGTGGACCGTTCAACCAAGCGGCAGGCACCTCGGCTTCACGGGCGACGCTGACTGCATCCAGAGCCGACCACTTCTCCGGCGGGCAGTCGTTGAGACCCATGGTGTTGTACACCTCGGCCCGAAGCTCCCCCCGTTCCCCAGGGCTGATCAGGATGATCTCTCCGTAGCGGGCGTTGCGGACCCCGTCGAGCTGCCTGGTCTCGTGGGTAGTTGACATCAGATACTCCCTGTCGAACGTCTGGCCGACCCCACTCCAACCACGTTCGTCGCCGCTTTGGGCCGCGAGCATCACCCTTCAGGGGTGAATGCCGGGCTGTACCGTCGCGAGAGGCGGGATAGCGTTCCCGCCATGACGAACGACGAGATCCGCCCCGCCCGGGCTGCCGACGTGCCGGCCGTGATGGTCGTGACGGATGCGGCGTACCAGCGCTACATCGAGCGCATCGGGGTGGTGCCGCAGCCCATGGAGGCGGACCATGCGGCGGACGTGGCCGCGGGCCGGGTGTTCGTGTTCGGGGAGCCGGTGGTCGGGCTCGTCGTGGTCGATGCTCACGACGACCACCTGTTTCTCGACAGCATCGCCGTCCATCCCGACGCGCACGGCAAGGGGGTGGGGCGGCGCCTGCTGGAGTTCGTGGACGCACGCGCGCGTGCGCTCGGTCTGCCCGAGGTCAGGCTCTACACGAACGCGCTGATGTGGGAGAACCAGAAGATCTATCCGAGGTTCGGCTACGAGGTCGTGGAGCGGCGCGTGGACGGGCCGTACGACCGCATCCACTACCGGAAACGACTGATCTGACACCGGGCGCCGGGATCTGCTGGTCCGGTCAGCTGTCCGGCCACCAGGTGCGTGCGATGTCCTTGCGCACCTCCGGACGCCCCGCGGGGCGCTCCTCCGCCTCTTCGCGGATCCGGCGGCCGTCCGTCCTCTTCAGGGGCTTCTGCACGGTCACTCGGCGCATGGCTGCCTCCTTCAGTGCCCACCTGGATCCGCGGTGTCACGGAGGTAGACCCTTTGGGCGAGAGTTCCTCATCGGTGCCGGTCTGTCAGTGGCGGCTGTCACGTCGGGACTGTCAGTGGCGGGTGTCACCCTGGGGGAATGACGAACGAGAGTGAGCACATGGTTGCGGTGGGTGCCGAGGTGGACTGGGACGCGGCGGCCACCGCGTTCGACGACGAGCCGGACCACGGCCTGCGCGCACCCGAGGTGCGAGCCGGCTGGGCGGCCCTGCTCCGGTCCTGGCTGCCCGAGCACCCCGCCGACGTACTGGACCTCGGCTGCGGCACCGGCAGCCTGTCGCTGCTCGCCGCCGAGCAGGGACACCGGGTGACCGGGGTCGACAGCTCGCCGGCCATGGTCGAGCGGGCCCGGGCCAAGCTCGCCGGACAGGACGCGGTGGTCCTGCACGGGGACGCCGCCGCGCCGCCGGTGGGGGAGCGGCGGTACGACGTCGTCCTCGTCCGGCATGTGCTGTGGACGCTGCCCGACCCCGCGCGCGTCCTGCGGCACTGGCGCACCCTGCTGCGGCCCGGAGGCCGGTTTGTGCTGGTCGAGGGCGTCTGGGGGACCCTCACCCCGGTCGGCATACCCGCCGAGCGGCTCACCGCCCTGCTGGCGCCCGTCGCCGGGCAGGTGCGCGTGGAGCGGCTGTCCGGCGACCCCGTGCTGTGGGGGAAGGCTGTGGACGACGAGCGGTATGCGGTGGTCGCGACCGTGTAAACCGTGTAGACGGTGCAGCCGGGCGGGCGGCGACTGCGAGGCGTCAGGGCAGCAGCTTCTCGAAGCCGTCCCCGCGGGCCAGTGCCTCCAGTTCGTCCAGGGCGGCCACGGCGGCGGACGCGGCCTCGGGGTCCGTCTCCGCCAGCCCGCTCTCGGCGAACTCGTCCTCGTCCAGACGCCGTACGTCCGTGCCGTCGGCGGAGCGCCACAGGTCCAGGTCGAGGTCCTCGACGACCAGCTCGGTGCCGGACAGGACGGCCGGGCGGGTGATGTCGCAGTACCAGCCCTTGAGGGTGCCGTCCCCGGCCCGGACCTCCTTCACCGAGTACCAGCGGTCCCGCCAGTAGTGCTCGGTGAACACGTCGCCCGCCTCGAACCGCACGAAGCCGAAGTCACGCACGCCCCCACCCGCCCACGGGGCGCGGACCGAGACGCGGACGCCGTCGTCGGCCAGCAGCTCCGCCGGATAACGGATCTTCGTACGGCCGCCCTTGACCAGGACGACCTCCACCCGGGCAGCGGTCTCAGCCGAGTTCGCGGACATAGCGCACCTCCGTAGCGCAGATCTCGTACCCGAGCCACTTGTTGATCGCGATCATCGGGTCGTTGCCGGCGTCGTTGCCCGTGAACGCCTCGGTGAGGCCGGCGGCACGCGCCCGGTACAGGGAGTGGATCTTGACGAGCTTGGCCAGGCCACGGCCGCGGTGGGTCCGGGCGGTGCCGGTCATTGCCGTGGAGTAGCGGGTGGCGCCGTCGGTGTAGGCCACGCTGAAGGCGACCGGGCGGCCGTCGACGACCGCGGCCATGGTCAGCTCGGGGTGCAGCAGCGGATGCTTCCATGTCTGCTCCAGCCAGGCGTCGTAGTCCGTGAACTCGACGTTGACCTCGCCGGGTTCGTCCGACACCGTCTCCGCGTCCAGCTCGAACAGCGGCCGCGGGTCGTCCGCGAAGTCGGCGGCCGTGCGCAGCTCCACACCCGGCGGGATCTCCGGGAGCGGCGGGAGGGTTCCGTGCGCCAGGTCCAGACGGAGGAAGTGCGCAGGGCGGCCCCGGGTGTAGCCGCGCCGTTCGGCGAAGGCGCGATGGGCCGGCTCGTCGAGGACCCAGGTGTACAGCTTGGTCGCGCCCACGGTGGCGAGATGTTCCTCGGCGGTCCGGGCGAGGAGCCCGCCGGCACCGCGGTGGACGCGGTCCGGGCGTACGTAGATGTTGAGGTACCCCTGGCCCGGCTCCGTGCTGTCGTGCGCCAGGGAGACCCCGGCCGTGCCGATCACCTCGCCGTCCTCGACCGCGACCAGCGCGCGGAAGTGGGCGTCGGGGTGGCTGTGGGCGAGGGTGTGGCGGACGGACTCTGGGGTGAACAGGATGTACGGCAGGGCGAGATGGCGGACCCGGGAGTAGCCCTCGGCGTCGGCTCGGACGTCGGGCTGCAGGTCGCGCACGATCACAGTCATGAGGAGGGACCGTACGGGGAGATGTGCGGGGGATGCCTCTGATTTTCCGGTGGGTACGGGACAATCGGCCTTGTGAGCCTGAAGATCAACATCGATGACAGCGCGCCGCCGTACGAGCAGGTGCGGGCGCAGATTTCCGAACAGGCGCGGTCCGGGGTGCTGCCGGTGGGGTACCGGCTGCCGACCGTGCGGGGGCTGGCCGAGTCGCTGGGGCTCGCGGTGAACACGGTCGCCAAGGCGTACCGGGCGCTGGAGGGCGACGGGGTGATCGAGACGCGCGGGCGCAACGGCACGTTCGTGGCTGCCGCCGGCTCGGCCGCGGTGCGTGAGGCGTCGCTGGCCGCCCAGGCCTACGTGGAGCGGGTTCGGCGGCTCGGGCTCACCGAGGACGAGGCGTTGGCCGCCGTGCGAGATGCCCTGCGGGCCGCTTA
The DNA here is from genome assembly GCF_042895235.1 of Streptomyces sp. NPDC001410. Classification (NCBI taxonomy): domain Bacteria; kingdom Bacillati; phylum Actinomycetota; class Actinomycetes; order Kitasatosporales; family Streptomycetaceae; genus Streptomyces; species Streptomyces sp. NPDC001410. The sequence continues at coordinate 440,058 of NZ_JBIAWE010000004.1, read as the reverse complement.
CGGGGAGGGCTGAGCAGGGTTCGGCACCGCCGGGAAGGGCCGCTGTGGCTGAGCACCGTTGCGCCGGACATCGCCTAACGGCGTGAGAGGGCGCCCGGCGTTCGTGTCACCGTCAGGCTCGCTCTCGCCGCCGCCCTCCCGAACGTCACCGCGTCCTCCACCGCCGCCCCACAGGGGTCGTTGTTGAAGTACGCATACACCTCGCACACGTCGGACCAGGTCGTCGCGATGCGATCCACCCAGGTCTCCAGGGACTGTTTGCCGTAGCGCGGCCAAGGCTGGGCCCGGCCCTCGTGGAAGCGGACGTAGCCCCAGTCGCTGGTGCGCCACAGCGGGGTCACCGGGTGGGCCCGGACGTCCGCCCAGCACAGGGCCGCGCCCCGGGACTCCAGGACCTCGCGCACCTCGGGGGTCCACCACGAGTCGTGGCGTGGCTCGACCGCGACTCTCGTGCCGGAGGGGAAGCAGGCCAGGCAGGTGTCCAGCAGGGACGGGTCCGCGCGCAGGGTGGGTGGGAGCTGGAGGAGGACCGGGCCGAGGCGGGCGCCCAGGCCCGCCGCGTGGGTCATCAGGCGGTGGACCGGCTCCTCGGGGTCCTTCAGCCGCTTGATGTGCGTGAGGTACCGGCTCGCCTTCACCGCCACCACGAAGTCGTCCGGCACCCGGTCCCGCCAGGCCTCGAAGTTCTCCCGCGTCGGCAGCCGGTAGAAGGCGTTGTTGATCTCCACCGTGGCGAAGCGCGTCGCGTACTCCTCCAGCCACAGCCGGGTCGGACAGTCGCCCGGGTACAGCACCCCCCGCCAGTCCTTGTACTGCCACCCGGACGTGCCGACGAACAGGGTCATACGTCCATCAAAGCACCGAAGGCGATCGGCTACAGGTACAGCCCCGCGTCCGCGCCGTCCCGGGCCCCCGGGACCGACGTCGGTGCCGTGCCCCGGCGCAGTGCGAACAGCTCGGCCAAGGTCGCGCCCTCGCGGCCGACGCCCTCCTCGGTGCCGAGCCAGTTCACCGCCTCGCGGCGGGTCAGCGGGCCCACCTCGATGCGGGCCAGGCAGCGGCCGGGGCGGACCACGGCCGGGTGCAGACGCTCCAGGTCCTCGTTGGTGGTGACACCGACCAGGACGTTGCGGCCCTGGCCGAGCAGGCCGTCGGTGAGGTTGAGCAGCCGGGACAGGGCCTGGCCGGCGGTGTGCCTGGCCTCGCCACGGATCAGCTCGTCGCAGTCCTCCAGCAGGAGCAGCCGCCAGCGGCCCTTGCCCGCGCTGTCCTCCTCGCCGATCGCGATGTCCATCAGGTAGCCGACGTCGGAGAAGAGCCGCTCCGGGTCCAGCACACAGTCCACCTGGCACCAGTCCCGCCAGGAGCGGGCGAGCGTGCGCAGCGCGGAGGTCTTGCCGGTCCCGGGCGGGCCGTGCAGCAGGAGCAGCCGGCCCGCGATGTCCTCCGGGGTCGTCTTCATCAGGCGGTCCATCGCGTCCGCCACGGGGGCCGTGTAGTTGGGGCGCACCTCGTCCCAGGTGCCCGCGGAGATCTGGCGGGTGGTGCGGTGCGGGCCGCGCCGCGGGGAGACGTACCAGAAGCCCATGGTCACGTTCTCCGGCTGCGGTTCCGGCTCGTCGGCCGCGCCGTCGGTGGCCCGGTCGAGAACCGTCTTCGCCAGCTCGGCGCTGGTCGCGGTCACCGTGACGTCCGCGCCGCGGTTCCAGCGGGAGATCAGCAGGGTCCAGCCCTCGCCCTCCGCGAGGGTCGCGCTGCGGTCGTCGTCGCGGGCGATCCGCAGCACCCGGGCGCCCTCCGGCAGCAGGGTCGCGCCGGAGCGCACGCGGTCGATGTTCGCCGCGTGCGAGTACGGCTGCTCGCCCGTCGCGAAGCGGCCGAGGAACAGCGCGTCGACGACGTCGGACGGAGAGTCGGAGTCGTCGACGTGGAGCCGGATCGGCAGAGCGTCGTGCGGGTTCGCGGCCATGCCGCCATGATCCGGCACCGATGCCCTCCGCGCACGGCATTTCCACCCCTTGTCCCGGGTGTTCCCAAGACCTGCCCCGTACGTGGTCCTCGCCGTTACTGTTGTCCGTGATGGGACGTCATGAGTGGAATATGAGGACTCGGCGGTGGCGGCTCACCGCCCTGCTCGGGGTGGGCGTGGCCGCTGTGGCCCTGATCGTCACCCTGGTCAACACGCTGCCCGGCGGCGCAAGCACCGCCGGTACCTCGCGCGACGGCGACAAGGTCCACGGCACGCCCGCCACCCCGCCGGGGCGCCCGGAACCGTACGTGGGCTGGGGCTTCACCCACACCCAGTACAGCGCCGACCAGGGCAGCGACGCGGCCACCGACCGGGTCGCCGGGCTGCTCGCGAAGAGCGGCGGGCTGCCGCAGGACCAGGCCCTCATGGGCTGGGGCGCCGACAACCCGGAGCCGGTGAAGGGCCATTACGACTTCGGCGCCATGGACCGCCGGATCGACTTCATCCGCAGGTCCGGCGGCACCCCCGTGGTCACGCTGTGCTGCTCGCCGGACTGGATGAAGGGCGGCAGGGCCGGCGTCGACAACACCGACTGGAGCCAGGCCGCCCTGGAGACCGCGCCCACCCCGGACCACTACCAGGACTTCGCCGACCTCGCCGCGACCGTCGCCAGGCGCTATCCCGACGTACGCCACTTCATCGTGTGGAACGAGTTCAAGGGCTTCTGGAACAACGCCGAGGGCCGCTGGGACTACGAGGGCTACACGACGATGTACAACCTCGTCTACAAGGCGCTGAAGAAGGTCGACAAGGACATCATGGTCGGCGGCCCGTACCTGGCCATGGACAGTGTCGACCCGCGGCAGCAGGAGAACGCGTCGACCGCCCTGCGGGGTGCCTGGGGCGCCATGGACCAGCGGGTCCTCGACGCCTTCGGCTACTGGAACAGCCATCGGGCCGGCGCCGACTTCGTGGTCGTCGACGGCTCCAGCTACACCAACGACGACGACCTGCTGCCCAACGAGTTCGCGGCCACCGAGAAGCTCACCGCGGTGGGCGAGTGGGTACGGCAGCAGACCCATGACCTGCCCCTGTGGTGGGCCGAGTACTACGTCGAGCCCGCCGACGGCAAGGACGAACGCAGGACCTGGTCCGAGGCGCACCGCCTCGCCGTGCACGCCACCGGGATGATCGCCATGGTCAAGGGCGGCGCCGACTCCGGCTTCTACTGGAACCCGGAGGAGAAGACGGGCACCGACTGCCCCGGCTGCCTGTGGACGCCGACCGACACGCCCGACGGGGGCAGGGAACTGCCCCTGTACGACCTGGTGTCCCGGTTCGACCGGGCGTTCCCGCCGGGCACCCGCTACGAGACGGTGTCCGTCGCCCAGGACGACGTGCCCAACGTGCGCGTGCTGGCCGACAGCAGGACGGTCCTCGTGGTCAACATCCTCGACCGGACGATCAGCGCCCAGGTCGACGGGAAGCGGTTCGACATGCACGCGTACGAGGTGCGGTGGCTCGACCGCTGAGCCACCACCCCGTATCCGTCACCTCATCGTCAGGAACCGCTGGACCAGCGAGGCCAGCAGCACCGCCAGCAGCGGCAGCGAGAACCAGAAACTGCCCTGCAGCCGGCGCAGTTGCCTGGTGCTCGGCCGCGCCGCGACCCGGACCACCTCGCGCGCGGTGAGCAGCAGGATCAGCGCGACGGCGGCCAGCGCGCCGACCACCGACCACGACGTCCACGTCACCTGCGGCCCGATCCGGCCCGGGTTCGGCTCCGGCACCGGGCCCGCCGGCTGCTTGCGCAGCGCGTACACGGTGACGTCGTCGTTGACCGGGACCTGCGTCAGCTCCTGCCGGTTGTCCAGGTTGTGGATCAGCCGGGACTTCCAGGTCGCCGAGTAGCCCGCGTCCAGCTCCAGATAGGTGACCTGACTCTCGTTGATCATCAGATACGAGTTCGGGCCCGCGTCCTTGAGCGCCTTGACCAGCCCGGACACCAGCACCGGGTCGACGGGTGCCAGGGTCGGCACGTAGTTCACCCGCTCCATGTCCCGGGCACCCCACGGCATGGCCGGGGTCACGTCGTTGACCGTGTCCTGGCTCAGCCACAGCAGCCGTACCGTCGGCCGGTCGTGGGCGTACACCCAGTCCATGGCCGCGACCTCGCCCGGCCGGGTCCGCTCGAACGACTCGTTGCCCCACCGGGCCACCAGGAAGCCGCCCATCAGCAGCAGCCCGGCCAGCAGCGCGGCCAGCGGGGCGAGGCCGACCCGCTCCCTCTCGCGTTCCTTCGCGGTGACGCCGGTGCGCGGGAACAGGGCGAGCGCGCCGAGCAGGGCCGCCCCCGGTACCGCGAACATGAAGACACGCAGCGCCATCTCGCCGCCGTACGACTGCATGCCGAAGCCCAGGAACGGGACGAAGGTGAGCACCAGCAGCGACCGTTCGCGGTACCGGTGAAAGCGCCGCCGCCACCAGCCCCAGCAGGCGAGGGCCAGCACCGAGCCGGCCAGCAGGACCCGGGTGTACAGGACCAGCTTGTGCGTCGAGTTCCCGCCCTGGATACGGCCGGAGACCGAGGTCGAGACGTTGCTGCCGACTCCGCCGACCCCGCCGAAGAGGTCGTCGAAGTGCCCGGACCAGTACGGCTCGGCCATGAAGCCGACCCAGGCCGCCACCAGCACCGCGAACAGGATGGGCAGCCCGCGCAGTTCGGACCGGCCGAGCAGCACCAGCGCGGCGAGCACGCCGAGCATCACGAACGGGGTGAGCTGGTGCGCCGGGACGCTCGCCGCGTACAGGCCGATCAGCACCAGGAGCAGCACGGCCCGTTGGCGCCGGTCGGTGGGTTCTACCTCGGCCTCGCCGGGGCGGAACTTCGTCCAGATCATGTGGGGAGCGCGGAACCACACCAGCAGGATCGCAACGAAGACGAGGTACAGGAGGAACGTGAAGCCCTGCGGGGAGAAGTAGTCCTGGCCGACCCAGCCGCTGAGCACGAAGAGCCACACGCCGGTCCACTTGGCCCGCCAGCTCGCCCGCAGCGACCGAGTGAGCAGGAACATCGGGGCCAGATAGGCCAGTTGGATGGCCGTCGGCCACCAGCGGATGATCTCCGTGAAGTCGTCGACCCCGCACGCCCGGGCGACGAACGCGGCCACCGCGAAGAATCCCGGCCAGCTCCAGCGGGCGTCCAGGTCCGGTACGGCGGACCCGGTGCGGTCGATGTAGTCGATGAAGCCGAGATGCTGCCAGGCCGTCGCGAACCGCGGCTCGGTCTCCAGCACCGCGGGCAACGCGTGCAAGGACACCACGGTCGCCAGCAGCGTGACCAGCAGCAGGGCCCGGTGCTCGCGGCGCAGCCAGAGCAGCGAGGCGAACACCGTGATCAGCAGGGCGGCGCCCACCAGCGTCGGCAGCGGCAGCACGGAGACCAGGCCGAGCCCGCCCATCCTGTCGAGGTCGGCCTCGCCGAGCCGCAGCGCGGGCACCCAGTACATCAGGAGCGCGGCGATCAGCAGGCAGCCGAGGACGACACCGGAGCGGGTGAGCCGTGGACGGGTCGGCGGTGCGGACGGCTCCTCGCCCGCGGCCTCATCCACGGCCACGTCCGGGGGTTCGTCCAAGACTTCGTCCACCACGGCATTCTCGGGGGCCACGGCCTCGAACGGCGCGTCGACCTCCGCCTCCTTCAACAGCGCCACCTCGAACGGCGCGTCGACCTCCGCCTCCCTCAGCAGCGCCGCCTCGGCCGGACCCAGTGACGCCTCCGCGCCCGGTTCCGGCTCCTCGACCGGTCGCGGCACGGGCGTGCCCGCGGGCGGGGTGCCGGGGCCCGGGCGGACGTCCGGCCGGCGTTCGACGTGGTCGAAGTCGACGTGGATGCCGAGGGCGAGGGTGTCGTTGTCCAGCGACCAGGCCGGGCTGTGCCGGTGGGCCGAGGCGACGGCCGGGACCTCGCGCACTCCCAGGTCGGCGAGGTCCCCGTCCGGTGCCGCCGTCTCCGGCAGGGCAGGAGGTGCGGACCGGATGGTCCGCCACAGCTTCGGCGCGGCGATCGCGACGATCACCGCGAGGCTGGAGATCTCGGCGGCGCCCGCTCCGGTCAGGCCCATCCGGGGCAGGAGCAGCAGCGTCAGGCCGAGCACGAGCACGCACAACAGGCCCTGCAGCCAGGCGAGTCCGGCGGTACGGCTCTGCGCGCGCAGCACCGCGAAGTACGTCTCCATGACGACCCGCAGCACCGCGCCCACCGCGAACCAGCGCAGCAGCGGGGTCGCCGCGTCCGCGTAGCCGGCGCCGAAGACGCCCAGGATCCACGGGGCGCCGACGAACAGCACGCTCGCGATCGGCAGCATGATCCGGGCCATCCGCTTGAGCGCGGCGCGGGTGTCGGCGGCGAGCCGCCCCGGGGCGTGCGAGCCCTCGACCGTCAGGGACGCGCCCATGTTGATGGCGAGCAGGTTGATCGTGCCGCCGATGGTGGTGGTGATGTAGAAGTACGCGTTGTCCTCGGAGCTGACCTGCGAGGCGATGATCACCGGGACGAGGTAGACCACGGCGAGCGAGAACAGCGAGCCGGTGTAGTCGCCGGCGAGGAACCGCCCGATCTCCTTCAGCGTCGGCGGCCTGGCGTGGTTCTCGGTCGCCCTGACGTGCCGGGGCACCAGGCGCCGGAACACCAGCCAGCCCAGCGGCACCACCGAGGTGGCGATCGCGGCGACCCAGGACACGAAGACGCCGGTGGTCGGGATCGCCACGGCGAACGCGACGAGCAGCCCCAGCTTCACCGCCGAGAACACGGTGTTGCCCACCGGCACCCAGGGCGCGCTGCGCAGCCCGGTCAGCACGCCGTCCTGGAGGGTGAGCAGGTTCCAGGCGACGACGGCCAGGATGAAGCCGAGCCCGCCCAGCGGCCCGTGCAGGAAGCGGTACGACGGCCCCCACACGTCCAGCGTCAGCAGGAAGATCCCCGCCGCCACCGCCACGACCAGCGAACTTCCGGCGTAGGTACGGAAGATGAGCCGTCCGGTGCGCTGCCCGGACACCGGGATGAAGCGGGCCAGGGCGCCGGTCAGGGTCACCGCGGTCAGCCCCGCGAGCAGCTTCATCGCGGCGATGGCGGCAGAGCCCTGCCCGACCGCCGACTCGGAGTAGTAGCGTGCCGCGGCCAGCCAGTAGCCCAGCCCGAGGACGGCGGAGATGCCGGTGTTGAGCATCAGCGCGTAGGCGTTGCGGAACAGCTGGTTGCCGCCGGACCCCCGGCCCGTCCCGGGCAGACGGAGGCGGCGCCCCGACTGCTCGGGCGCCCGGTCCTCGGGCGTTGCGGCCTCGGTTGTGGTGGTCGTGTCAGACACGGGAACGGATGGCCTTCCGGCGGACCTGCCGGGCTCTGCGGACGAGGGCGTACCCCTTGGTCAGAGCGCGGTCCTTGGCGAAGTTACGGGCGATGGCACGGCCCTGGAGCAGCCGCTCGAACTCCTTGACGTCCGTGCCGCGACGGACGGTGACGCGTTGCAGGGCGTACGGCCCCTGGCGGCGGCGGGCGAGCCCGTTGCCGACGGCGAGCGCCTGGCCGTACCCGGCCTCCCGCACCGCGACGCGGACCCGGCGGCTGGAGTAGCCGTAGGGGTAGGCGAATGACACCGGCCGTGCGCCCAGTTCGTCGGTGACGATCTCCGTGCTGCGGACCAGTTCGGCGCGCAGGGCGGCGTCGTCGAGCTGGTCGAGCTGCGGGTGGGAGTGGCTGTGCCCGCCGATCTCGATCCCGGTGCCGGCGAGGTCACGCACCTGCTGCCAGTCGAGCATGGCGTCCAGGCCGCCTCCGGTGTCGTACGCGCCCCTGATCCAGCCGGTGGAGACGAACAGCGTGGCCGCGAAGCCGTGCTTGGCGAGCACGGGCAGGGCGTGCCGGTGGACCCCCTCGTAGCCGTCGTCGAAGGTGATCAGCAACGGCCGCTCGGGCAGCGGGCGGCCGGAGCGCCAGCGGGTCGCGAGGTCGGCGGTGGTGACGGGGGTCAGGCCCAGGTCCCCGATGAGTGCCATCTGCTCGGCGAAGGCCTCCGGCGCGACCGAGAGGGCCCGGGTGGCGTCGTTCGGTGCGCTCGCCACCGCGTGGTACATGAGGATGGGTACGGCGGTGTCGCTCATGGGCGTTCCCCCTCGGTCCGTACGCCCGTGCGGCTCATGGGCGTTCCCCCTCCTCCGTCCCCGCGCCCGTGTCGCTCCCCGGTGTTCTCGCCGACGCGACCGACGTGACCGACGCGACCGGCACGACGGAGAACGCCGGCCCGCCTCGCCGCGCCCGCACGCTGCCCACCACATAGCCGCCCGCCGCGGTGAGCACCCCCGCGACGATCGCTCCCGCGCGTCCGGCGCCCCCCGGGCGGGCCAGCAGGGCGTCCCGCAGGCCGCGGGCGATCCCGACGGGCAGGACCCGGGTGGTGTACCGGCGTTCGGACTCGAGCCCCTTGCCGGCGCCGACGCTGCGGGCCACCAGCGCCTTGGACAGGCCCTCGGCGTAGGCGCGGGTGCGGAAGTACGCGAAGTGCTCGCGGGCGGCGGGCACCCGGTGGTGGATCACCGCGCGGTCGTCGATGAGCAGGAGCGCGTCGGGGCGGGCCCGGGTGAGACGGATGCACAGTTCCGTCTCCTCGCAGCCCAGCGGTCGCCGGTCGCCGTCGCGGCCGATGCCGGTCGCGAAGCCGCCCGCCGCGTCGAACGCGGTACGCCGGAACGAAGCGTTTCCGCCCAGCACGTTGCGCACCCGGACCCGGCCCGGAGGCAGCCCCCGGTAGGTGCAGCCCACCACCCAGTCGAACTCCTCCGGGAACCAGGCGGGACGCCGGCCCGAGGCCCAGACGGGCAGCGTACGGCCGCCGACCGCCAGCACCCGCGGGTCGGCGTATCCCTCGGCGAAGCGGCGCAGCCACTCCCGCTCGGCCACGGCGTCGTCGTCCAGGAAGGCGATCACCTCGCCATGGGAGGCGGCCACTCCGGTGTTGCGGCCGGCCGACAGACCGCGCGGGCCGGCGTTGGCGAGCACGCGCACGTCGCCGGCCTCCTTGTACTCGCGGTCCAGCCTCTCCAGCAGGACCCCGTTGTGGTCGACGACCAGGAGCGTCTCCAGCGCCGGGTACGACTGCCCGCGCACCGAGGAGACCGCCGCGAGGATGTCCTCCCAGCGGTCCTCGGTGTACACGCAGATCACGACGGAGATGCCGGGCTCTCTCAAGACACCTCTCCCCGCCCGATGTTCAGGAGCCGCTCCTGGTGGGCCTGGCGGCGCAGGGCGCGCCGGTTGGAGCGCTCGGCGAGGATGACCTTCAGCACCCGGATCCCGTCCCGCACGGCCCGCAGATTGCTCGTGCCGTGGATGCGGAGGTACTCGTGGCTGGGGATCTCCTGCACCTTCAGTCCCGCCTTGACCACTCTGATGTTCATCAGCGTCTCGACCTCGAAGCCGGTGCAGTCGAGTTCGATCTTGTCGAGGCAGTGCCGCCAGAACGCGTTGTACCCGTAGCAGAGATCGGTGTAGCGGGCGCCGAACTTGCGGTTGACGACGGTGCACAGCGCCCAGTTGCCGAGCTTGCGGATGAAGGTCATGTCGTCCGTGCCGCCACCGTTGGCGAAGCGCGAGCCCTTGGCGAAGTCGGCGCCCGAGACGAGGGCGGAGACGTACGACACGATCTCGTTGCCGTCGGCCGAGCCGTCCGCGTCGACCATCACGATGATGTCGCCGGTGCACGCCTCGAACCCGGTGGTCAGGGCATCCCCCTTGCCCTTCCCCTGCTGTTCGACGACGCGCACCCCGGGCCACAGCGAGCGGGCCACTTCCACGGTGTCGTCGGTGGAATTGCCGTCCACAAGAACCACTTCGTGTATCCAGTCCGGAAGGGTCTTGAAGACGTAGGGCAGATTCTCCGCCTCATTCATGGCGGGGATCACCACGCTCACCGGCGGAGTGATCGCCAGGTGAGAGGAGATGGGCCGGTAGTGGGCGGCCATTAACGGATCTTGGCTCGAACTCGGCGGATGCAGAACGGAACTCATGAGTGTGGTCCCTCTCGTCCGGTGGACCGCCCGCCCCTGGGCGGCCCGGCTCTTTGCTCCGGTTCGAAAGGGGGGTTCTCATCCGCGGCACGGCGAAACGGTCTCCGTGCACGCAGACGAGCTGGCAAAGCTGGCCGGGCTGCCGGAAAAGACGACAGCCGGTCGCGCGGCACGGCCCGGTCACCAGTGCGGTCACCGAGCACGGCACCCCCCTACCGCGCCCCGCGCCGGAACGTCACGGCCCTGAGCCCTCCCCTGAACCGTGTGCTGACGGACCGATGCGGGTGAGATGTACGACGATATTGACGATTGAAGCAGAATGGCAAGACCTGGAACGGCGTAGCACGTTTTTGTTGGTTTGGCCATTACGTAACTTTGGCCCGGCTTCATCACTCTTGTGCCGTTTTCCTCGAACGGAATTTCTCCCGGCCGAGGACGAGCAGGAGCAACAGCACGCTGAGCGCGGTCACCGCGACCACACCGCCGCGGACCGACCAGCGGTGCACGGCGAGCATGCCCTGAGCAACCAGCATGTCCAGTACGACCGAGCCCGCAAGCGCGGTGAGCACCCGGCCGAAGGGATCCAGCCCGCGCAGCGCCGCCCCGATCGCCAGGGCCGGCGCCGCGAGCAGGAAGAACAGCGTGCACGGACCGCGCAGCGGTGAGTCGGCGTCAGCGAGCGCGAGCAGTGCGCCGATCGCGCCCACCGCCGTGGCCGCCCCCGCGAGCAGCGGAGACAGGTCCCTCCCCGGACCTGGCCGCGCCCGCTCGGCGTCGTCCCCGGCACCGTCTGCCGAAGGTGTCTTGATGCGTAAGGTCTGCATTGGCGACTTTGCCCCCCGACGCGCCGGATGTCGGGCTTCAATGTGGCGCAGGCCTCTGTGGACCGTCAAGACGACGTCCCTTCGTGAACGTGTGTTGCCTGGAGGCCCTTTGGAGCCCTGGTCTGACATGCACACGCCATCGGCGTGAATGTTCTGGGTCGATCCCGTCGAGACGTCGTTGAGGGCTAAAAAGTCTTGGCATGAACACTTCCAGTCAACACGCGTAGTTGCTACGACAGTTGTGGCAGAGATCCTGCTAAAGGGAGGTTCCATGAGACGTTCCCGATTTGCGGCATACGTGACCTCGCTCCTCCTCGCCACCGGCCTCGCCCTCACCGGGGCCGCCACGGCGCAGGCCTCCACAGTTGCCGCCAACGGCGGTTATGTGGCGCTCGGCGACTCCTACTCCTCCGGAGTCGGAGCGGGCAGCTACATCAGTTCGAGCGGCAGCTGCGACCGCAGCACCAAGGCGTACCCGTACCTGTGGAACGCCGCTCACAGCCCGTCCTCGTTCGCCTTCAACGCCTGCTCGGGCGCCAAGACGGACGACGTGCTCGCCAATCAGCTCGGCTCCCTCAACTCCTCCACCGCCCTGGTCTCGATCACCATCGGCGGCAACGACGCCGGCTTCGCCGACGTCATGACGACCTGTGTGCTCCAGTCCGACAGCTCGTGCGTGTCCCGGATCAACACGGCGAAGGCGTACGTCGACTCCACGCTCCCCGGCAAGCTCGACGCCGTGTACAACGCGATCAGCGCCAAAGCCCCGTCCGCCCGGGTGGTCGTCATCGGCTACCCCCGCTTCTACGAGCTCGGCCAGACCTGCCTCGGCCTCTCCGAGACCAAGCGGTCCGCGATCAACAGCGCGGCCGACTACATCGACGCAGCCATCCAGAAGCGCGCCCTGGACCACAACTTCGTCTTCGGCGACGTCCGTACCACGTTCACCGGCCACGAGATCTGCTCCGGCAACTCCTGGCTGCACAGCGTCAACTGGCTCTCCATCGGCGAGTCGTACCACCCCACCGCGGCCGGCCAGTCCGGCGGCTACCTGCCGGTGCTCACGAACGCGGCCTGACCCTCACGAGGCCGAAGGTGAAGCGGAGGCCCCGCCCGTCGGGGTCTCCGTGGTTGCGCAGGTCACCGTGAACGGCACCGAGTTCGACGTGGTCCGCACCGGACTGCGCACCTCCACGCTGATCTCGTTCTCGATCGTCCCGCTGTCGGAGTAGGCGGTCACGACCACCTGCACCTGCTGGGTCTTCCCGCCGTCCGCGGGGAACGACAGTGTCTTCCACCCCGGGTCGGAGACCGACCCGTGCGCGAGCACCCACCGGTACTCCACCTGCGCGGGCACCCGCCCCACCGTGAACGACGCCGTGAACGTGGGCGCCTGCGCGGTCGGCGGCGGGCAGCTTCCGTCGTACTCCGTGTGCGCGCCCGTCAGGGTAACCCGCACGGTCTGGGCCGGCTGACTGCTCGCCGTGGCGCTGCTGCTCTGCGCGGGAGGCGGCGCCGCGGTGTCCGAGTGGGCGCTCGCGCTCGGGCTGGGGGAGTGGGTGGCGCCGCTCGCCCGGCTGGTGTTGGCGCCGGTGTTCCCGCCACCGCCGCCGCTGTTCCGGTTGAGCAGCGCGTACGTCAGTCCCGCCACCGCCAGGACGACCGCGAGGAGACCGGCGACCAGCACCACGCCAGCCCGCCGGTTGCGTCGCGGCTCGACGGAGGTGGTCTGCGGCTGCCGGTACCCGGTGGACAGGGGCATCGGCGGTGTGGGAGAGGGCCGCCCGGACTCGGCCGCGATCGTCGGGGCGTACGGCGAGGCCTGCACCGAATCCGGGCGCGCCGGTCCGATGGTCCCGCCCGCCGCCACGATCCGCAGATCGTGCTCGGCCCGGTCGCCGGACAGCCGCTCGGCGGGATCCTTGCGCAGCAGGCCGTCGATGACCGGGGCGAGAGGTCCGGCCCGGAGCGGCGGCGGCAACTCCTCGTCCACCACGGCACGCAGGGTGCTCAGCGGAGTGTCCTGCCGGAACGGGGTGTTGCCCTCGACGGCCGCGTACAACAGGACGCCCAGCGACCACAGGTCCGACTCCGGGCCCGGTGTACGGCCCAGGGCCCGCTCCGGAGCCAGGAACTCGGGCGAGCCGATCACCTCACCCGTCATGGTCAGCGCCGAACTGCCCTCGACCGTCGCGATGCCGAAGTCGGTGAGGACGACCCGGCCGTCGTTGGCCAGCAGCACGTTGGCCGGCTTCACGTCCCGGTGCAGCACCCCGGCGGCATGCGCGGCACGCAGCGCGGCCAGCACCTCGGCACCGATGTGCGCGGCCCGCTGCGGCGGCAGCGGACCCTCGGCCTCCAACTGGTCGCCGAGGGACAGCCCGCGCACCAGCTCCATCACGATCCAGGGGCGGCCGCCCTCCATCGCCACGTCGTACACCGTGACCACGTTGCGGTTGGTGACCCGCGCCGCCGCCCACGCCTCGCGCTCCAGGCGGGCGTACATCCGCTCGACGTCCGAAGCGGGCAGCCCGGCCGGGGCCCGCACCTCCTTGACCGCCACCTCACGGTGCAGCACCTCGTCACGGGCGCGCCACACGGTGCCCATGCCGCCCTCGCCCAGCGGGGACAGCAGGCGGTAGCGGCCCGCGATCACACGTTCATGGCCCGGCTCTTCGGACACGGGCGACCCCCACGGCATCTCACGTGAATTCTCCACAAACGTAGCTCAGCCGAGCGCCGATGCGGCCCCCTTGAGCACCAATCCGGCACCCAGGGCGACGACGACCAGCGCGGACGCGAGCGGCAGGGTCCGGCGCACGAGGGTGGCAACCGGGTGGGCGGTCCAGCGCGGGCGCCGGTCCAGCACCCGGGTGACGCCCGAGCCCAGCCGGACGACGGCGAACCCGGCCGCGGTGAGCGTCAGCGCCAGCCCGGCGCCGTACGCCACGACGAGCAGCAGCCCGAACCAGGCCTTCCCGAGCGCCGCGGCACCGACCAGCACGACGACCGCGGAGGGGCTGGGGACCAGACCGCCGGCGAACCCGAGCAGGATCGTGCCGCGGAGGGTGGGGGCGGTGGGGTGGCTGTGGGTGTGGCCGCCGTGGGTGTGCACCACGCCGTGCTCGTGCTCGTGCCCGTGTTCGTGCCCGTGCTCATGGTGGTGATGGTGGTGGCCGTCGTGGTGGTGGTGATGGTGAGCGTGGGCTGCTTCCTCGTCCTGGTGTGCGCCCACCAGGACCAGCGGGCGTTCTTCGGCTTCCTCGTGCGTATGCGGGTGGGGATGGGGGTGGGGATGCGGATGTGCGTGAGTGCGGTTGCGCCAGGCGCGGCGTACGAGGTTCGCGCCCGCCACGAGCACCAGTGCGCCGCTGGCGATGCCCAGCCAGGCGATGACCGAGGGCGTGGCGGCGGAACCGGCCGTGACGAGCAGGCCCAGGGCGACCACGCCGAGGGTGTGCGTCACCGTGACCGAGGCGGCCAGGGGCAGCACGTCGCGCATCCGGGCCCGGCCGCCGCGCGCGGCCGCCGTCGCGGCCATGAGGGTTTTGCCGTGGCCCGGAGCCAGGGCGTGCATCGCGCCGAGTACGACCGCGATGAGCAGGGCCAGCGCGGCGAAGCCGAGGGTGAGGTCGTGGCGGGCGACGAGGTCGTCCAGGGCGCGGGTCCAGCGGTCGGCGCCCCGCGGCAGTACGGAGGCGCCCGGGGCGTCCTGCCGCTCCTGCGCGAGGGCCGGGCCGCCGGGGCGCGCCCGCAGGGAGGCGGCGGCGGTGTCGGCGGGGGAGGACAGCAAGTCCTTGGGATAGCTGGTGAGTTCGTGCGAGACCGACTTCTTCGGTACGTCCGTCGCGGTGAGCGTCATGCGGTCGCCACGCGCGGTGATCTCCCGCCAGCCGGGCCCGGTGGTGGCACCCGCGCTGTGAAAGCCGAGGGTGACGGAGTTCCCGTGGGGGAGCGGTGCGGTGAACCGGCACTCCACGCGCAGCGTGTTGAGCCCGGCCTGCCCGGGCCGCAGGCTCGCACGGGCGGAGTCGGGGGTGAGCGGGGCGGAGTGTCCGCCGACGGTGAGCCTGCTGCCCTTCGCGGCCGCGGCACACCGCTGCTCGGCCCACGTGGACAGGCCCAGGCGCTTGATGTCCGGCTTGGCCTGGGTGGCCGGGATCTCGGCGAGGTCTTCCACATGGTCGACGCGGAGCTGTCCGGGGGCGGCGACGAGACCGTCGTAGCGGTTGACGGTGAAGTTGCCGAGAGGGTGCGCGCTCGCGGCCGCGGCCGGGGTGAGCACGAGGGCGCAGGCGGCGGTGAGGACCGCCGCGGCACAGGCGAGCGGGCGACGGAGGTTCACTGGGCTGCCTCCAGTGCCTTGCGGGCCCGGACCGCGCCCAGGGGAGAGAAGCCGGGGTTCAGTTTCAGGGCCGCCTTCAGGGAGGCGCGTCCGTCCTTGGTGTGGCCCGTGGCCAGCTCGATCATGCCGCGGTGGTAGCGGAAGGCGGCGCTGCGGTAGCCGGTGGCCGTGGCCCGGCGGGCGTAGGGAAGTGCTTCCTTGTCCCGGCCGTTGACGTGCAGCGCCCAGGCGAGGGCGTCCGCGGTGTGCACGGTGTGCCGGCGCGCCCACTCGGCGCGGGCCGCGCGCAGGGCGGACGCCTTGTCGCCGTGGTCGGCGGCGGCCAGCGCGGTGTCGAGGTCGGCGTTGACGCCGTTGGCGCGGGCCAGGGCGATCCAGGCGTCCACGAGCGCGTACTGGTCGTGCGCCCTGGCCCTGTCGCCGGCTGCGCCTCGGGCCTCGTACAGCTCGCCGAGTTCGACGAGGGGGCCGGGCAGCGGATAGCGGGAGACCACGGTCTCCAGGCCCTTGATCGCCTCGTCCCGGTCGCCGCTCGCCGCCTGGGCGCGGGCCCGGCCCTCCAGCGCGGGGAGGTAGTTCTCGTCGGCGGCCAGGGCCCGGGCGTAGTAGGTGAGTGCGGAGTCGTAGTCGCCCTGGTTCCAGGCGAGTTGGCCGAGCTGGGCGGCCACGTAGGCGACGTCGCCCGGTGAAGTGGCCGCGGCGAGGGCCTGCTTGAGCACGCGCCGGGCGGTCGTCACGTCGCCACGCAGCTCGTGCACGTACGCGTACCGCGTGAAGACCGGCACGCCCGGCTTGCGCGTGTCGGCGGTCCTGGCGGCCTTGTCCGCTTCGGCGTACCGGCCCAGTTCGACCAGGGCGTCGATGCGCGAGGACAGAGCGCGCTCGCTGTACGGGTTCTGCTTCAGGGCCTGGTCCGCGTAGGTCAGGGCGTCCTTGAAGTCGTGCCGCGCGGCGGCGAGGGCGGCCCGGCCGGCCAGGGCCTGGTCGTTGCCGGGGGACAGGTCCAGGGCCCGCTTCAGGGCCTTCTCGGCCTGTGGGTACCGGGCCGGGTCGCCCTTGGTCCGCGCCTGCTCGACGTAGGCCAGGCCGAGGGTGGCCCAGCTGCCGAAGTCCCTCGGCTGGGACCGCAGATGCACCTGAAGTGCGGTGATGCTCGCGTCCAGGTTCCCGCTGCCCAGCACCCCGGGATCGACGGCAGTGGAGGCGGCCGCCACCGCGGGCCCGCCGTCCCGCGCCGCCCCGACGGCGATGGCTCCACCCGTCAGCGCCACGGCCAACAGCGCGGCACAGCTGCCCAGTTGAACCGCCCGCCAGCGCCGCCCGGTGGCGGCGACCCGGCGGACAGCGGCGACGCGCTGGTCGGTGCCGGACGCGAAGGAACACGACTCGGGGACGACGGCCGCGGTTTCCGCCACGGCGGGGTCTGCCCCGCCCGCGACCGGCTCCGCCTGGGACCCGGTCGGCTGGGTCTCGGGCGGAGCCTGGCCCGTTTCGGACTCGGCCGGCCCCGCCTCGGACCTGGTCGGATCGGCTTCGGGAGCGGAAAGTGCCGAAGCGCCGTCCCCGCCCGTGCTCACCGGCCGCTCGCCGGCCTCGTCGTCGTTCGTACGCGGGGACATGCCCTCTCCTCGGTCGCCTGGTCGTGCTCGGAAGAAAAAGGGCGCGGCCCGCCGTGGGGGAGGGGGGTACGGGCCGCGCCGGTCAGGGGGGTGGGGGGTTTAGTACGGCCGCTGCATCCGGCGGCGCCACCAGGCGAAGGCGGTGCCGATCAGCAGGATCCCGGCCGCACCCGAGGCCGCCGAGGCGGCGATCAGCATCGTGTTGCCGGAGCCGTCGGAGGAGGACCCGGCCGGCTGCAGGGCGTCGCCGAGCTGGCTGCGGACGTCGGCGTTGCCGGACGTGCCCTTGGCCAGGGCGCCGCGGGAACCGGCCGTCGGCTGGGCCACGTACGGGAAGTACTTCTCGAAGCCCTTGTCGTTCTTGTCGACCGCGTCGCCCAAGTCGTTCTTGGAACCGACCAGTTCGCCCTCGACCACCTGGAGGGAGGCGTCGATCACGTCGTCCGTGAGGCGACGGCCGTTCGGGAAGCCCGCGTTGTCACCGTCGAGGACGCCCAGACGCTTGGGGTGCATGCTCGGCTTGATCGAGGTGTTGAGGCGCAGCTCCTCCGCGGGCTTCACGTACGGCGGCTGGTTGAGGCCCTTGACGCCCTTGAGGAACACGTCGACGAGGTCGTTGCGCGGCTCGGCGGGTGCCTTGATCTTGTAGATCGACTCGATGAGCTTCGGCAGCTCGGGGTTGGTCACGTTCTTCAGGAACTGCGCGTCGTACCAGGGCTGGGACGCGTTGAACTTGTCCTTGTCCTTCTGCGGGTTGACGACCTCGTTCACCAGCGGGTTGCCCAGGCGCGAGACCTGCTCGTAGTAGCCCTGCGCGTTCTTTCGCTGGGTCGTCGACCAGATGCCGACGACCGGCTGCTTGGACGACTCGCGGATCAGGTCGTTGGGCACCTGCAGCGCGATCGTGTTGACGTTGTAGCCCTTGAGCGTGTCCCGTCCGACCTCGGAGAGGTTCCCGCCGTAGAGCAGGTCGAAGACCCGCAGGTCGGCGAAGAACGGGTCGTCGGCCTGGCCGGCGAAGGTCGCGCCGCCGCCCGCCGTCTTGTAGATGGCCTGGGACCGCAGCTTGCCGTAGTCCGGCATCGACGCCTTGCCCACGTTCGACGGCGCCACCGGCACGTTGTCCGCGAGCCGTGTCTTGGAGACCACCTTCTGGTTGTGCAGCTTGACCAGGTCGATGTCGTAGGTCTGCGTGATGTTCAGGTTCGGGTCGTCGAGGCTCTTCACCGCCCCCGTGTTGTAGAGGAAGGTGTTCTTGTTCTTGACGTGCGTCTTGAACGTGTAGCGGAACAGCAGCTCGCCCTGCGCGTCACCGTTGTTGTCGACGTGGATGTCGTACTGCGCGTCGTCCGCGAACGTGTAGAAGTTCGGTCCGCCGGCCGGCTCCTCGAAGGGGATCCAGTTGGCCACGATCGTCGTCGTGTCCGGCTTGTCGGGGCTCACGAACGCGTACAGGTCCGTGTTGTCGTACTGCGGGGTCCCCGAGATCAGCGGGGCCTCCCGGTGGGAGGAGGCGGATGCCGCCCCGGGTTCCAGCGTGGCGACGCCGGCGGCTGCGAGCCCTCCGGCGGCCAGCGCACCACAGATGAGCGTGACCAGGCCCTTGCGTCCCGTGCCGCTCCTGGAGATGAGAGGTGTCATGCCGTCCGTCCTCAGTGCCAACTTGCCTTGACGGACGGGTATACGGAGCCGGGAAGCCGATCGGATTGGTCGGACGGAAAAAATCTTTTCCCCTTTTCAAACCCGCGCTTTCGGCATGCTGATCCGTATCACCCGCCGGAGGTGTGCGCTCGTGCGGATGCGTGGAGTCAGAGGCAGAGCGGCCGGCTGCGGCCACGGAAGGGGGAACGGGGTGGAGGCTGACGAACTGCTCGTGCTCGTGGCGGGCGGTGACCAGCGGGCGTTCGAGGATCTGTACGCAATGGTGTCCGGACCGGTGTTCGGGCTCGTGCGACGGGTGGTGCGCGACCCCGCCCAGTCCGAGGAGGTCGCCCAGGAGGTGCTGCTCGAACTGTGGCGCTCCGCCGCCCGGTTCGACCCCGCCCGGGGCAGCGCCCTCTCCTGGATCCTCACCCTCGCCCACCGCCGCGCCGTCGACCGGGTGCGCAGCGCCCGCGCGGCCGGCGAACGCGAACAGCGCGAGGCCCTGCGCGCCGGGGAACCCGCCTTCGACCAGGTGGCCGAGGAGGTCGAGGCCGGTCTGGAGCGCGAGTGGGTGCGCCGCTGCCTGGACCGGCTCACCGCGCTGCAGCGGCAGTCCGTGACGCTCGCCTACTACGACGGCTACACGTACCGTGAGGTGGCCGAGCGACTGAAACTGCCGCTGGGCACGGTCAAGACGCGGATGCGCGACGGACTCACCCGGCTGCGCGAGTGCCTGGGAGGTGCCGCATGAGCGTCCTCGGCCGCATGCTGGGCCGCGAGGATCTGCACTCCCTCGCCGCTCCCTACGCGCTCGACGCCCTCGACCCCGCCGAGCGGCGCCGCTTCGAGAAGCACCTCAAGGGCTGTAACCGCTGCGCCGCCGAGATGCGGGCCCTGGCCGAGGACGCGGTGCGCCTCGCCTGGTCCACGGCGGCCCCCGCGCCGGCCGCCCTGCGCGACCGGGTCCTCGCCGCCGTCCGCACCACCCCGCAGGAGCAGCCGCCCGCGCCCGCGCGGGAGCGCTCACCCCAACTGCCGCCGCACGTCTGGGGCACCCAGCCTCCGCCGTCGCGCTCCCGTACGCCCCGTGGGCGCCCCCTCTTCGTCCCGTTCGCCACGGCGACCGCCGCCGCGGCCCTCGTCGTCGCCTCCCTCTTCGCGGTCCAGGCGAACCGCACTCGGGACCAGCTCGACGCCGAACGGGCCCAGGCGCGTGAGATCGCACACGTTCTGGCCGCTCCCGACGCCCGCGCCGCGAACAGCGAGGACGCGCGGGGCCGCAGTATCGGAGTAATCGCCTCCGCATCACAGGGGCGGGCCGTCGTCACCCTCAGCGGATACGGCACCCCGTCCGGCGGCCGCGTGCACCAGCTCTGGCTCATGCGCCCCCATGTGCAACCGCGCTCCCTCGGGCTCTTCGCGGGCGACACGCCCTTGGTCGCCAAGGGTCTCGGGAAGTCCTCGACGTCACTCGCTGTAACCGTCGAGCCTGACGGAGGGTCAGCGCAGCCCACCAGCCAGCCGCTTGTCCAACTCACCCTGAAATCGGTCGGATTCGGAGAGTAGTCGTCGAGGGATGGTCAACCGCCTTGCGGGGAAGGTGAATCCTGTGGGCGCGATACACGCGTGCCCCACTGGGGAGATAGGGTTACTCTGCCCGGGCCGGGTGGACTCGTACGGGTGGGGAGTGACATGGAGCAGATAACACGGAGCAGGGCCAGGGTCCCTGCTATCACCTGCGGGAGCAGCGCGACCAGTTCGCGCCTCGACCGCCATCTCTCGGTGCTGGCGGGTCCCGCCGTACCGCACCAGAAGGCGGCCGAGGCGACTTCACTGATGCGTGAGCTGACGGCACGTGACACTCCGCACGAGCGCAGCGACCGAGGCAGGCGGGTCAGCCGCGTCTCCCTCTTCGCGCCGTTGCGTCGGCTGCGCCGCTCGCTGTTCGGCGGTCGGCGGACAGTGAGCGGTCACTGAGCGAACCGGCAGTCCCTGGAGTCCGATCCAGGAGGCCCGCGCTCAGGCCGCCACGCCGTCCCGGCGCAACGCTGCGATCTCGTCGTCCGTCATCCCCACGGCACGCAGCAGCGCCCCGGTGTGCTGTCCGAGCGCGGGCACATCACCCATCCGTGCCTCGTCCCCGCCCGGCAGTGTGATGGGAGGCAGCAACGCCTTCAGCGGCCCGACCGGCGAACCCACCTGACGCCACCGCTCCCTGGCCGTCAGCTGCGGATGTTCTGCCAGCTCGTGCAGATCCCTGAGCCGTGCGCAGGCGATGCCCGCCTGCTCCAGCCGGGCCAGCGCCTCGTCCGCGCTCAGCGCGCCGAGCGCCCCGGCGACCAGCTCATCGGTTTGCTCCCGGTTGGCCACCCGCGCCGCATTCGTCGCACAGGCCGGATCCACCCCCAGTTCCGGCCGTCCTATGACCTGCTCGGCGAGCCGTCGCCACTCACGGTCGTTCTGCACCGACAGCAGCACCCGCCCGCCGTCGGCCGTCGCATAGGCGTCGTAGGGCGCGATGACGGCGTGTGCGAGCCCGGTACGGGCCGGGGGCTCACCCCCGTGCATCGCGTGGTGCAGCGGATGTCCCATCCACTCGGCGAGCGCCTCCAGCATGGACACCTCCACCGGTCCGCCCCGGCCGGTCGTGCCGCGCCGCACCAGCGCGGCCAGCGCCCCCGAGAAGGCGTACATGGCCGCCGCGATGTCCGCCGCCGGGATCCCCGCCTTGACGGGCTGCCCGGGCGTACCGGTCACCGACACCAGCCCCGCCTCGCACTGCACGAGCATGTCGTACGCCCGCTTGTCCGCGTACGGCCCCGAGCGGCCGTACCCCGAGATGTCCACGGCGATCAGCCGCGGGTCCGCAGCGCACAGCGTGGCCGCGTCGAGCCCCAGCCGGGCCGCGGCCCCCTGGGCGAGGTTCTGCACGAACACGTCCGCGTCCGCGACCAGCCGTCGTACGACGTCCAGGCCGCGCGGGTCCTTGAGGTCGAGGGCGATGGACTCCTTGCCCCGGTTGCACCACACGAAGTGCGAGGCGAGCCCTCCGGCCGCGGTGTCGTACCCGCGTGCGAAGTCGCCGCCGTCGATCCGCTCCACCTTGATGACCCTGGCCCCCAGGTCGGCGAGCTGCCGGGTCGCGAAGGGCGCGGACACGGCCTGTTCGACGGCGACGACGGTGATGCCCTCCAGGGGCAGCGGGAGAAGATCCATGGGGTGGATGATCTCCCCTGACCGGCGACTTTGTCAGCAGTGGGTCATCGCTCGCCGTGCGCGTACCGGTGTACGGCGAGCGGCAGGAACACGGCGATCAGGACGAGGCTCCACAGCAGCGCCCCGGCGACCGGGTGGGCCACCGGCCAGGCGGAGTCCGCCGGGACCCGCGCGTTGCCGAACAGTTTCCGCAGGGCGGTGGTCACCGCGCTGATCGGGTTCCACTCGGCGAGCGTGCGCAGCCAGCCGGGCAGGTTGCCGGTGGGAATGTAGGCGTTCGACAGCAGCGGCAGCACGAAGGAGGAGGCGCCGAGCTGCCCGGCGGCGTCCTCGCTGCGGGTGAGCAGCCCCAGGAAGATCCCGGCGCAGGTGCAGGCGAACCGGAAGAGCAGCAGCAGACCCACGGCTGTGGCGGCCGCGGGCGCGGAGCCCTCGATCCGCCAGCCCACCGCGAGCCCCACCAGCAGCAGGGGCACGGTGCCGAGTGTGGTGACGACGAGGTCCGCCACCGCCTGCCCGAGCGGTACGGCGGCCCGGCTCACCGGCATGGTGCGGAAGCGGTCCATCACGCCCCGGTGGGTGTCCGCGGCGGCCTGGAACATCCCGGTCATGAGCCCGCCGGCGGCGGTCGCGACCAGCAGCCCCGGCAGGAGGAAGGAACGGTACTCGCGGCCGGGCATCGCCAGGGCGCTGCCGAAGACGTAGCCGAAGAACAGCAGCATGTTGACCGGCATCAGCTGGGTCAGCACGGCGAGGCCGGGGTTGTTGCGGACCCGGCGCAGCTGCCGGCCCGTCATCGCCAGTCCGTCGTGGGTCAACGCGCTCATGCGACCAGCTCCCTGTCGTCGGCGGACTCCCCGGTGAGCCGCAGGAAGACGTCGTCGAGGGTCGGCGGCCGCAGACTCGCGTCGAGCAACGGCACCCCGGCCGCGTCGAGTTCGCGCACCAGGCGGGGCAGGGTGAGGGTCGGGTCGGTGGTGACCGCGCCGACCGCGTTGCGCTCACGGTCGAACACGGGTGCGGAGCCGGTGAGTTGGTCGAGCACGGCGGCCGCGTCCGGCAGCCCGTCGGCGTGCGCGACGACGGCTTCGGCGTACGACCCGATGAGCGCCTTGAGTTCGGCGGGCGAGCCGGTGTGCGCGACGCTGCCCCGGTCCACCAGGGCGATGTCGTCGGCGAGTTGGTCGGCCTCCTCCAGGTACTGCGTGGTGAGCAGCACCGTAGTGCCGTCCGCCTTCAGGTCGCGTACCGCCTCCCAGATGCGGGTGCGGCTGGCCGGGTCGAGTCCGGTGGTCGGCTCGTCGAGGAAGAGCACGTCGGGCCGGCGGATCAGGCTCACCGCGAGGTCCAGCCGGCGCCGCATGCCGCCCGAGTAGGTGGACGCCCTGCGGTCCGCGGCCTCGGCCAGCCCGAACCGCTCCAGCAGCTCGTCGGCGCGGCCGGCCGGGCCCCGTACCCGGTGCAGCCGCGCGAACAGCCGCAGGTTCTGCCGGCCGGTGAGGTCCCCGTCGACCGAGGCGTACTGCCCGGTGACCCCGATCCGGCTCCGTACCGCGGCCGGGTTCCGCACCAGGTCGTGCCCGGCGATGCGCGCCGAACCCGCGTCGGGCCGCAGCAGCGTGGTCAGCAGCCGTACCGCCGTCGTCTTCCCCGCGCCGTTCGGGCCCAGCAGCCCGCACACCGTCCCCTGCCCCACGGCAAGGTCGAGTCCCCGCAGGGCGTGGACAGCGCCGAAGCGCTTCTCCAGCCCCTCACTGAGTACAGCGTACGTAGTAGTCATGTCGCGACCATACCGCACTGCGTACGCCGTACGTAACTACGATGGTGGCCGAGGTGATGATCGATGGCAGTCCGAGGGGTCGTCCCCGAAGTGATCTGGGCGCGTCCCGAGCGCACGGGCCGGGGCCCGAAGCCGGCGTACACGCGCGACGACGTCGCGGCGGCGGCCGTCCGGATCGCCGACGCGCAGGGACTCGACGGGGTGTCGATGCGGCACGTCGCGGCCGAGCTGGGCTGCGGCACCATGTCGCTCTACAACTACGTCCCCCGCAAGGAGGACCTGTACGAGCTGATGATGGACGCCGTGAGCGCGGAGCACGTCCCGTGGGAACCCAGCGGGGACTGGCGGGCGGATCTGCTCCGGGTGGCCCACGAGACGCGCGCGCTGATGCACCGCCACCCCTGGGTGCCGCGCCTGATGTCCCCCGTCTACGGCTTCAGCCCGCATGCTCTTCGCTATCTGGAGCACTGCCTCGTGTGCCTGGACCCGCTGGAGGCGTCCAACGGCACCAAATTGGAACTGATCGCGATGCTGAACGGCGTGGTGACCACGTACGTCCGCAACGAGTTCGACACCGCTGAGCGGGTACGTGCCCTGCCCTGGTCGGAGGACGAGGAGAACACGGCCCGCGCCGCGTACCTGACCGGCCGGCTCGCCTCCGGCGCCTATCCGAGGATGGCGGCGGCGTTCACGGAGGATCCGGGGCCGGTTGATCTGGAGGCGGTTCTTCAGCGGGCGTTGGAGCGGGTGTTGGACGCGTTTTCGCCGCGCTAGCTTGCGTGGTTTGGCGGGTGCGGCTGTGTGGGGACTGGTCGCGCCCACGCGGCGGAGCCGCATGTCGAACAGCCCCGCGCCCCTTGGGAGTCGCCGTGAGGCTGCCTTGATCGGATCGGTGGCCCGATGCTGGACGAGGAGTGCGCTGAGCGCCAACTAATCTTGATCCACCAGGACTTGGAGGCGGCTCGCGGCCATGGCGTCGAGCTGTGGCTGCGGGGCGGATCACGGTCGCCGGTGAGCCCTGGGCCGGAACGCCCTGGCCCGATGGCCTGCTCGACGCCGAGCCGGGCCGTATCGGGGCCCTGGAGGTTCCGATCGTCGGTCCGCGCGCCCAGATCGAGATCAAGTGGATGATGCCCGTCTGGGATCCGTCCCGGCCCCGTCGTGCCAAGGACGTCGAGGACATCGCACGGCTGCAGGCCGCCTTGGACAAGCCGCGCTAGAGCAGCGCGAACTGGCCCTCCGGGCCCTCCTCGTGGTGGTCCAGGACCGAGGCGGGGCGGTGGGAGGAGTCCGGGGCCGGGAGGATGTCCGCCTTGCGGAGGTCGGTTGCGGTGATCGTCGAGGTCGGCTTCAAGGCGGCCCGCTGTGGGCGGAGTTCCGACAGCAGGGACAGGATCGTGATCAGTTCGAGGAGTTCGGAGGTCCAGGGCTGGGGCCAGGTGGTCGGGCGGATGGCGGCCAGCGTCCCCGGCTCGGGCGGGGTCGTGCGGGCGGCGAACCAGGTCTCCAGGACGCGGGCTCCCGACACCTCGTAGTCCCAGGCCTGCGGTGGGACGGGGGAGATGCGGCCCTCGTCGAGGTGGAGGGCCTCCTCGTCGCGGTCGTAGTCGAGGGTGAGAGGGCGGGTGGGGAGGGGTGCGCGGACGTAGGGGCGGCGGCCGCCGGGGAGTTTGGGGCGGTCGCCGTCGCGGCGCATCAACCACAGCATGCGGTGGCCCAGCTCGACGCCCCCGGACCAGAGCTCCCTGTCCTCGGTGAGTGGCACGGTGAGGTCGGGGCGGATCGTCGCCAGGATCCAGGCGAGTACGTCCGGTGGGGTGGGGCGGGTGCCGAGGCGGGCGGCGAGGTGGTCCAGCAGGCCCGGTGCCAGGTTCGGTTCCGTGCCGCCCGGGCGGCGGTACAGCGGGCGGATACGGCCGGTGCGGAGGGTGGGGAGGAGGGACGTCGCCAGGAGGGGCGTGTGCTCGGTCGTCTCGGTGCCCGTCTCCACCACGAACACCTGGTGCTCGTCCGCCACCCGCCACAACTCCGGGCGGGCCGTGTCGATCAGCCGGTGGTCCGGGATCAGCCACTGCTCGTCGAAGGGCGCCGCCAGGACCCGCACCGGCTCGGCGCAGGGGCCCTCGGCGCGCGCCAGCCGCTCCGTGCCGGTGGACTGGCCGGGCAGCTGCCCCACCGCGGACTGCGGTGTGCGGGAGCGGGTCGGCTCGAACAGGGCCTCCCGGTCCGGCCCCTCGGACTTGAGCAGGGCCTCCCAGCGGGCTTTCAGGGAAGCCACGTCGGGCGCCGTCGGCCAGGCGCGGCCCGGCCGCAGCGGTGCGACGGACCACGGCATGAGGTCCGCGAGCAGCGGAGCGTCGTCGCGCGTCACGCTGGGCATGGTACGGCCTGCCTCCGGTCGCCGGGTCAGGTGGCGTCCAAGGTCACCGTGAAGGAGAAGCGGTCCCCCCGGTAGTGGATGACCGCCACGTCCAGGACCCGGCCCTCGCCGTCGTACGTCACGCCCGTGTAGTGCAGGATCGGGCTGAGCAGCGGCACCTCCAGCAGGCGGGCGGTCTCCGGGTCGGCGAGCCTCGCCTCCACGGTGTCCGTGATGCGGCTGATGTCCGCCCCGACGACGTCCCGCAGCACCTTCGTCATCGGCCAGCGGACCAGGTCGTCCAGGTCGATGCGCGCGGCCAGTTCGGGGCGTACGTGGTTGAGGGCGTGGTTGGTCGGTTCGCCGGTCGTCTCGTCGCTGCGCAGGCGGTGGTACGTCGCCACCTCCGTGAGGTCCGGGAAGTGCTCGGCGAGATCGGCCGGCACGGGGGCGTTGCCGTGGTCCAGCAGCTCGGTCGTCATGCCGGACTGCTGGGCCACGATCGCGTCCACCGAGCCGAGAAGCCGCACCGGAGCACCGCGCCGCACGTCCGGCTCGATGAACGTGCCGCGCCGCCGGTGCCTGCTGATCAGCCCCTCGTCCTCCAGCTCCTTCAGCGCCTGCCGCATGGTCAGCACGCTGACCCCGTAGTGCTCGGCCAGCTGCTCCTCGGTGGGCAGGCGCAGCGGATCCCGCGGCGAGCGGCCGAGTATCGAGGCGCGCAGCGACTGCGACACCTGATACCACAGCGGCAGCTTGCGGTTCAGGACGATCGAATCCGGAGCGAAGGAGGTCACATGGCTATCCGTACCTGTTGAGGAACGTTCCGTGCAACGCGGGTGTCACAGCGCGCGGAAGTGACGCTCGAGTCCCTGCCACACGTCGTCGTAGCGCTGCTGGAGGTGGTCCGCCCCGGCCGCGTGCGGGGTGAGCGTCACCGGCCAGCGCGTCTCGAACATGAACGCCAGCCCGTCGTCGACCTTCTGCGGCTTCAGTTCGGCGGCGCTCGCCTTGTCGAAGGTCTCCCGGTCCGGGCCGTGCGCGGACATCATGTTGTGCAGCGAGCCGCCGCCCGGCACGAAGCCCTCCGCCTTGGCGTCGTAGGCGCCCTCGACGAGGCCCATGTACTCGCTCATCACGTTCCGGTGGAAGTACGGCGGCCGGAAGGTGTCCTCGCCCACCAGCCAGCGGGGCGCGAAGACCACGAAGTCGACGCCGGCCAGGCCCGGGGTGTCCGACGGGGCGGTCAGGACCGTGAAGATGGAGGGGTCCGGGTGGTCGTACGAGATGGTGCCGATCACATTGAAACGGCGCAGGTCGTAGACGTATGGCACATGGTTGCCGTGCCAGGCGACCACGTCGAGGGGCGAGTGCTCGTACGTCGCCGTCCAGAGGTTGCCGCAGAACTTGTTCACCACCTCCACCGGGCCCTCCACGTCCTCGTACGCGGCGACCGGCGCCCGGAAGTCCCGGGCGTTGGCGAGCCCGTTGGCGCCGATGGGCCCCAGGTCGGGGAGCTGGAAGGGCGCCCCGTAGTTCTCGCACACATAGCCGCGTGCCGACTCATCTAGCAGCTCCACACGGAAGCGCACCCCACGCGGAATCAGCGCCACATGGGCCGGTTCCACATGGAGTCTGCCGAACTCGGTGTGCAGCAGCAGCCCGCCGCGCTCCGGCACGATCAGCAGCTCTCCGTCGGCGTCGGAGAAGACCCGCTCCATAGAGGAGTTGGCGTGGTACAGGTGCACGGCCATGCCGGTGCGCTGGCTCGCGTCGCCGTTGCCGCCGAGGGTCCACAGGCCCGCCAGGAAGTCCGTGCCGGCCGCCGGCTCGGGGAGCGGGTTCCAGCGCAGCCGGTTGGGGTCGGGCACGGTCTCGGTGAAGGGAGCGGTGCGGATCGCGCCGTTGTCGGTCCGGGTGAACGCCGGGTGCGCGGCCGACGGGCGGATGCGGTACAGCCAGGAGCGGCGGTTGTGCGCCCGCGGCTCGGTGAAGGCCGAACCGCTCAGCTGCTCTGCGTACAGGCCGAGCGGCGCGCGCTGCGGCGAGTTGCGGCCCTCGGGCAGGGCGCCCGGCACCGCCTCCGAGGCGTGTTCATTGCCGAACCCGGACAGATACGACAGGCCCTCGGCGGTCTTCCGTGCGTCCCCGCTCATGATCGCTCCCTTGCGCTCCTCATTCCTATGTATCACCGTAGGAATGAGCGCGTGCGGGCGCAAGAGGGCGCCGGGACGTCCTCCCTCCGGGGGAGGGGTCGGAACCAGACTTCAGGGGGATTCGGTTGGCGGAACGTTGTTCTAATCTCCCCGGCATGTCGTGGACGTCGTGGAGGCGCAGAGCCCTGACCCTGCTCTCGGTCTGCGTCCTGCTGCCGCTCGGGGCGCAGGGCTGCGGGACCGGTGAGGCGCACGGGGATGCCGGTGCCATCTCACCCTCGCCGGTGGGCAAGGTCCTGGACGACACGGACGAGGCCGGCCGGCATCTGCGCGAGGTCGGCAAGGAGGACGCGCCCGAGGTCGGCGTCGAGGTGACCCCGGACGCAGCCGGCGGCTGGGACGTCAGGCTGAGGCTGCGCCACTTCCGTTTCTCCCCGGCCGGCGCGCGGTCGAAGGCGGTCCACGGGCGCGGCCTCGCGTCCCTCTTCGTCGACGGCCGCCCGGTGGCCCGGCTGAACGCACCCGAGTACCACCTGGCTCCCCGTCTGGTCCCGCACGGCACCCACCACGTCACCGCCCGCCTGTACGCCGACGACGGCACGGTGTGGGCCGTGCACGGCAAGCCGGTCCAGAGCACCGCCGACATCACGGCGTCCGGCGCGGAGACGGGGTCGGCGGCGACCTCCTGACGCGTGCGGGCGGCCCCCTCACGAGTGCGAGCGGCCCCTTGTGAGTGCAACGGGCACCCTTTTCCGTACTGGGGGGCGAGGTTCACCGGACTCCGGCGGAAAGGCATCATGAAGCCCGTGCCCCACGCGACATCGCTTCGTCGCGCGCCTGTCCAGCGGCGCAGCGCCGAACGGCTGACCAGGATCCTGGACGCCTGCGCCGACCTCCTCGACGAGGTCGGCTACGACGAGCTGAGCACCCGCGCGGTGGCCCTGCGCGCCGGAGTGCCCATCGGCTCGGTCTACCGCTTCTTCGGCAACAAGCGGCAGATGGCCGACGCCCTCGCCCAGCGCAACCTGGAGCGCTACACCGACCGCGTCACCCAGCGCCTCCAGGAGGCGCAGCGGGGCGACTGGCGGGGTGCCATGGACGCCGTACTGGACGAGTACCTGAGCATGAAGCGCACCGCGCCCGGCTTCTCCCTCGTGGACTTCGGCAACCAGATCCCGGTCGGCGCCCGCCAGGCCGAACCCAACACCCGGGTCGCCGACCGCCTCACCGACCTGCTCTCCGGCTACCTCGGCCGCACCCCGGACGACGAGCTGCGACGCGTCTTCCTGGTCGCGGTGGAGAGCGCGGACACCCTGGTGCAGCTGGCCTTCCGGATCGACCCCCAGGGCGACGAGGCGATCATCCACGAGACACGGGAACTGCTGCGGGCGTACCTGGGGCGTGTGCTCGACTGAGCCTTCGTAAGGATCCTGGTGGCGACAAGGGGCTCCCCTCCATGCCTACCGGTCGGTATGCTCGCCCGAGCCCGCCTGTGCCCCAGCGGTACGGCCGCCGCCGACCCTCCGGGAGGACCCGTGTCCCGCACCGCCCTGCGAATCTGCCCCCTGTGCGAGGCGACCTGCGGGCTGACCCTCACCATCGAGGGCACCCGTGTCACCGGCGCCCGCGGCGATCGCGAGGACGTCTTCAGCAAGGGGTTCATCTGCCCCAAGGGCGCCTCCTTCGGCGCCGTCGACGGCGATCCCGACCGGCTGCGCACCCCGCTCGTCCGCGAGGACGGCGCCCTCCGCGAAGCCACCTGGGAGGAGGCCTTCGACGCGGTCGCCGCGGGCCTGCGCCCGGTCGTGGAGCGGTACGGCGCCGACGCCCTCGGCATCGTCCTCGGCAACCCCAACGTGCACACCATGGCCGGCGCCCTCTACCCGCCGGTCCTGCTCGGCGCGCTGCGCACCCGCAGCCTGTTCACCGCCTCCACGGTCGACCAGATGCCCAAGCACGTCTCCAGCGGACTGCTCTTCGGCGACGCCAACGCCATCCCGGTGCCGGACCTCGACCACACCGACCACCTGCTCCTCATCGGCGCCAACCCCCTGGAATCCAACGGCAGTCTGTGCACCGCACCCGACTTCCCCGGCAAGCTCAAGGCCCTCCGCGCCCGCGGCGGCCGGCTCACCGTCGTGGACCCGCGCCGCACCCGCACCGCGAAGCTCGCCGACCGGCACGTCGCCGTCCGGCCCGGCGCCGACGCCCTGCTGCTCGCCGCGCTGGCCACCGTGCTGTTCGAGGAGGGCCTGACCGACCTCGGGGACCTCGCCCCGCACGTCCAAGGACTGCCCGAACTCCGCGACTCCCTGCGGGAGTTCACTCCCGAGGCCGTCGCCGAGGCGTGCGACGTCGAGCCCGGCCTCATCCGCACCCTCGCCCGCGAACTCGCCGCCGCCCCCACCGCCGCGGTCTACGCCCGCATCGGCAGCTGCACCGTCCCGCACGGCACCCTGGCGAGCTGGCTGGTCGACGTCCTCAACATCCTCACCGGCAACCTGGACCGGCCGGGCGGCGCCCTGTTCCCGCAGGCCGCCACCGACAGGACGCCCCGCCCGGCGGGCCCCGGACACGGCTTCGCGCTCGGCCGCTGGCACTCTCGCGTACGGCAACTTCCGGAGGCCAAGGGTGAGTTGCCGCTCTCCGCGCTCGCCGAGGAGATCGACACCGCCACCGAGGCGGGCGAGCCCGTCCGCGCGCTCGTCGTGGTCGCGGCCAACCCGGTGCTGTCCGCCCCCGACGGCCGGCGCCTCGACAAGGCCCTGGACTCGCTGGACTTCATGGTCAGCGTCGACCCCTACCTCAACGAGACCTCCCGCCACGCCGACGTCGTGCTGCCCCCGCCGCCGCCCGCGCAGAGCCCGCACCACGACTTCGCCTTCAACACCCTCGCCGTCCGCAACCAGGTCCGCTACAGCCGCCCCGCCGTCCCCCTCGAACCCGGCCGCATGGCCGAGACCGAGATCCTCGCCCGGCTGACCCTGGCCGCGATCGGCATGCACGGCGCCGACCCGGGCGCGGTCGACGCGATGGTGATCGAGCAGACCCTCGGCAAGGCCGTCCAGGAGCCCCACTCCCCGGTGCACGGCCGCGACCCGAAGGAACTCGCCGCACAGCTCACCGGGGACACCGGCCCCGAGCGCCGGCTCGACCTGATGCTGCGCCTCGGCCCCTACGGCGACGGCTTCGGCGTACGGCCCGACGGACTGAACCTGGACCGGCTGCTCGCCCACCCGCACGGCATCGACCTCGGCCCGCTGCAGCCCCGGCTGCCGCAGCCGCTGAAGACCGTGAGCGGCAAGGTCGAGCTGCTGCCCGAGCCGATCGCCGGCGACCTGCCCCGGCTCCGGGCGGCCCTGCGCGAGCGCCCCGCGGGGCTCGTCCTCGTCGG
Source organism: Streptomyces sp. NPDC001410 (assembly GCF_042895235.1). NCBI lineage: Bacteria > Bacillati > Actinomycetota > Actinomycetes > Kitasatosporales > Streptomycetaceae > Streptomyces > Streptomyces sp. NPDC001410. The sequence continues at coordinate 408,691 of NZ_JBIAWE010000004.1, read as the reverse complement.
CCGCCGCCATCTGCGCTCCAACAACAGCTGGATGCACAACGTGCCCGCCCTCACCGGCGGCAGCAACCGCTGCACCCTGCACATCCACCCCGAGGACGCGGAGCGCCTCGGCGTGCGGGACGGGGCGGACGTACGCGTGAAGGGGGCCGGGGGAGAGGTGGTCGCCCCCGCCGAGGTCACCGACGGCGTCCGGCCGGGCGTGGTGAGCCTGCCGCACGGCTGGGGTCACGACCGCCCCGGGACCCGGATGAGCCACGCGGTCCGGGAGCCCGGAGTCAACGTCAACCAGCTCCTCGACGGCAGCCTGCTCGACCCGCTGTCGGGCAACGCGGTCCTCAACGGAGTACCCGTTGAGATCGCCGCGCTCGCCGCACAGCCGTGACCTGGAGTTTTGCGCTTATTGCTCGCGTGTCAACGTCTTGTTAACGCCGTTTGACGCGACCTAACGTCGTCGCACCGCCAGCCCCAGGTGGGATGTTCAAGGGCGAACGTTAGGTATCCACTCATGTTGACCATCCTCGGATTCGCCATGATCGCGACCTTCCTGGTCCTGATCATGCTGAAGAAGATGTCGCCGATCGCGGCGCTCGTGCTGATCCCGGCACTGTTCTGCGTCTTCCTCGGTAAGGGCGCGGGGCTCGGCGACTACGTCATCGACGGCGTCACCGGCCTCGCCCCCACCGCGGCGATGCTCATGTTCGCGATCGTCTACTTCGGTGTGATGATCGACGTCGGCCTCTTCGACCCGATCGTCCGGGCGATCCTCAGGTTCTGCAAGGCCGATCCGCTGCGAATCGTCGTCGGAACGGCCGTCCTCGCCGCGATCGTGTCGCTCGACGGCGACGGCTCGACCACCTTCATGATCACGGTCTCGGCGATGTACCCGCTGTACAAGCGCCTGAAGATGAGCCTGGTCGTGATGACCGGTGTGGCCGCCATGGCCAACGGCGTGATGAACACGCTGCCCTGGGGCGGCCCGACCGCCCGGGCCGCCACCGCGCTGAAGCTGGACGCCAGCGACATCTTCGTGCCGATGATCCCGGCGCTCGCCATGGGCCTGCTGTTCGTCTTCGCCCTCGCCTACGTCCTCGGCCGCCGCGAGCGGAGGCGGCTCGGCGTGCTGACGCTGGACGAGGTGCTGGTGGAGGAGACCCGCACGGAGACCGTCCTGGTCGGTGCCGGCACCGGCAAGGGCCCCCGGAGCAGCGGTGGTTCCGGCACCGGAGCGGACCTGCCCGACGAGCCCGAGGACGAGCGCTTCCAGGGCCTCGACCCGAACCGCGCCACCCTGCGCCCCAGGCTCTACTGGTTCAACGCGCTGCTCACGGTCGCCCTGCTCACAGCCATGATCATGGAGTGGCTGCCGATCCCGGTGCTGTTCCTGCTCGGCGCCGCGCTCGCGCTGACCGTCAACTTCCCGCACATGCCGGACCAGAAGGCCCGCATCGCCGCCCACGCCGAGAACGTGCTCAACGTCTCCGGCATGGTCTTCGCCGCCGCCGTCTTCACCGGCGTCCTCCAGGGCACCGGCATGGTCGACCACATGGCCAAGTGGCTGGTGGACAACATCCCCACCGGCATGGGCCCGCACATGGCCTTCGTCACCGGCGTGCTGAGCATCCCGCTCACGTACTTCATGTCCAACGACGGCTTCTACTTCGGCATCCTGCCGGTGCTCGCCGAGGCCGGTCAGGCGCACGGCGTCTCCTCCGTCGAGATCGCCCGCGCCTCGCTCGTCGGCCAGCCGCTGCACATGTCCAGCCCGCTCGTCCCGGCCGTGTACGTCCTCGTCGGCATGGCCAAGGTCGAGTTCGGCGACCACACCAGGTTCGTCGTGAAGTGGGCCGCCCTGACCTCCCTCGTGGTGCTCGGGGCGGGGATCCTCTTCGGCATCGTCTGATCTCTCAAGGAGGACACGTCCATGGCGCCCGGTGGGAACCGCGGCTGGCTGCTCCGTCTCGTCATCGCCTTCGGCTTCGCGCAGGGGGCGGTGTCGATGGCCCGCCCCGCCGTCTCCTACCGGGCGCTCGCCCTGGGCGCCGACGAGCGGGCGGTCGGCGTCATCGCCGGTGTGTACGCCCTGCTCCCGCTCTTCGCCGCCGTACCGCTCGGCCGGCGCACCGACCACGGCCGCTGCGCACCCCTGCTCCCGGTGGGCGTGGTCCTCGTCTCCGGCGGCTGCGTCCTGAGCGGAGTCGTCAACTCCCTGTGGGCGATGGCCCTGTGGAGCGGAGTGATGGGGCTCGGCCACCTGTGTTTCGTGATCGGCGCGCAGTCCCTGGTGGCCCGCCAGTCCGCGCCGCACGAACAGGACCGCAACTTCGGGCACTTCACCATCGGCGCCTCCCTCGGCCAGCTCATCGGCCCGGTCGTCGCGGGCGCCCTGATCAGCGGCCCCGACATGGCGGGCAGCAGCGCGCTGGCGCTCGTGGTGGCGGGCGTGGGGGGTGCGGTCGCGTTCACCTCGCTGTGGCGCATCGAGGACCGTACGGCGGTCAACTCCCGTTCCCCGCAAGGTGACCGGGTGCCGGTCGGCGGGATCCTGCGGGCCCGGGGCGTGCCCGCGGGCATGCTCATCAGCCTCTCCGTGCTCTCCGCCACCGACATCCTCACCGCCTACCTCCCGGTGGTCGGCGAGCACCGGGGCATCGCCCCCTCGGTGATCGGCGTCCTGCTCGGCCTGCGCGCCGGGGCCACCATCGCCTGCCGTCTGGTCCTGACCCCGCTGCTCCGGCTGCTCGGCCGGCCCGCGCTGCTCACCGTGACCTGCCTTCTCGCGGCCGTCCTGTGCGCCGGGGTGGCCCTGCCCGTGCCGGTGTGGGTGCTCGGCCTCATGCTCACCGTCCTCGGTTTCTGCCTCGGTGTCGGGCAGCCGCTGTCCATGACGACGGTCGTCCAGGCCGCCCCCGAGGGTGCCCGCTCCACCGCGCTCGCGCTGCGGCTGACCGGCAACCGGCTCGGCCAGGTCGCCGCACCGGCCGCCGCGGGCCTGGTCGCGGGTGTGGCGGGGGTGGCCGCGCCGTTCGTGATGCTCGGGGCGTTGCTGCTGCTGTCGTCGGGGGTGGCGCTGCGGACGCCGGGGCGACCCGAAGGGCCGGGACGTGCGGCGCGGGAGCGGCCCGGGCGCTCGGCATTGCGCCGCACGAGCGATATCTGACGGCGCGCCGGGCGTCGATGCCGCGGGGTGCGGTGCTCGTGAAGCAGAGTCCAGGCGAAAGAGCGATTTGTATGAAAATCGTCTGAACTCGGAGGAATGCGCATGCCCACCCTGACACTCCCACGTGCCGTCGGCTCCCGCGCGGGCGCCACCGTCGTCCTCACAGCCCTCGCCGCGAGTGGAGCATCCTGGGTGGCGGCGCCGACCGCGGTGGCCCAAGGGGAAAACGGCGACATCAGGGTCCACCGGGTCTACGCGCTTCCCGGCACGGGGAAGGAGGAGTCGCAGGTCTGCCGGTTCTATCTCGACGCCGTCAACTTCGACACCCTCTCCAGCATCGCCTACACCATCACCCCGCAGCCCCCGCTGCCCACGGCCGCCACCGTCACCGGCGCCATCCCGCTCGCCGGCGGCGCCGGGCACACCGACCCGCTGGGGCTGGCGGACGGTCAGTACAAGGTCACCTGGATCGTCTCGGGTGCCACCAAGGAAAAGGTCTTCCGCGTCAACTGCCGCGAGCTGAGCAAGGACGACGCGGCGCACGGTCCGGGCCAGATCGAGGACCACCAGCAGAACAACCAGCAGAACAACCAGGGTGACCCCTGGGGTCAGGGCGGCGACCACAACGACCCCCCGAAGGGCGGTGTGCACGCGGGCGCCGGCGGCCTTGTTGACACCTCGGGTGCCTTCTCGCCCGTGGCCGCGGCCGCGGCCGTGGGCCTGGTCGCGGTCAGTGGAGTGGCGTACCTCCGGCTGATCCGCCGACGGCCGCATGGCGCCGCGTAGGCGCAGATGCAGGCCGTGGCACCGGACCCGCGCCTACCGTCTCGTCAGGACGGCCCTGCTCGCCGCCGTCCTGGTGACGGTGGGGGTCCGGTGCGGCGGAGCCGGCGGACCGGCCGCCTCCCTCCAGGCGGGCGGCCCGGCCGCCGACCCGGGCTCCGCCCGCACCGACGGGCGGGGCGCCGGCCGGGACGATCCCGCCCCGGCCCGCCCGACGCCCCCGCCCCGCCCGCTGCCCCGGTCCCGCCCGACATCCCTCCGTATCCCGTCACTCGGGATCGACGCGCCGGTCATCGGGCTACGGCTCGACCGGAACCGGCAGCTGGAGACACCACCGCTCGGCCGGCCGAAGGAGGTCGGCTGGTACCAGGGCGGCGCCACGCCGGGCGAGTCCGGCATCGCGATCGCCGTCGGCCACCGCGACACCAGGACCGGCCCCGCCGTCTTCGCCGCACTCGCCCAGGTGAAGCCCGGGAAGCCGATCGAGGCCAAGCGGGCGGACGGCCGTACCGCCGTCTACACCGTGGACCGGGTGAAGGTCTTCGACAAGGCCGGCTTCCCCGACAAGGAGGTGTACGGCCCGGTCCGCCGCCCGGAGCTGCGCGTGCTCACCTGCGGCGGCCTGTTCAGCCGGCGCACGGGCTACTCGAGCAACGTGGTGGTCTTCGCCCACCTGAGCGCGACCAAGTGACCGCACGACGCGCACGGCGGCGACCGCACCCGGCGACCCGAATCCCGCCGTCCGTTTCCGCCCCTGCCAGGGGCGCGGCGTCCGATGTCGCGCCCCGTCTTCCCCGGCCGAGCACATTCCGTTAACTTCCGTGACCCACAGGCCTCGTACGACCCGCACGCGGCCTTCGGACCCACGGAGCAGCGGCGCTCCGGACAGCCCCCGGGGGCACCAGCCATGACACGCGCCATCTCTCTGCACGACGTGAGCAAGTCCTACACGCGGGGCACCCGCGTGGTGGACCGGCTCTCGCTGGACATCGCGCCAGGCGAGTTCCTGGTCCTGCTGGGCCCCTCCGGCTGCGGCAAGTCCACCGTGCTGCGCATGATCGCCGGCCTGGAGGAGATCGACGAGGGCGAACTGCTCCTCGACGGCGAGTACGCCAACGACTGGCAGCCCTCCGACCGGCACATCGCGATGGTCTTCCAGAACTTCGCCCTCTACCCGAGCATGACCAGCCGCGACAACATCGGCTTCCCGCTGCGCATCGAGGCCCCGGGCGCCGACCCCCGCCCGCGCGTGGAGGCGACCGCCCGCATGCTCGGCATCGAGGACCTGCTCGACCGCTTCCCCAGCCAGCTCTCCGGCGGCGAGCGCCAACGCGTCGCCATGGGCCGGGCCATCGCCCGCCACCCCTCCGCGTTCCTCATGGACGAGCCGCTGTCCAACCTCGACGCCAAGCTCCGCAACCACTTAAGGGCCGAAATATCCCAGCTCACCCGGGAGTTGGGCGTGACCACGGTGTACGTCACCCACGACCAGGCCGAGGCCATGTCGCTCGGCGACCGGGTCGCCGTCCTGCGTGGCGGGGTGCTCCAGCAGGTCGGCAGCCCACGCGAGGTCTACGCACTGCCCCGCAACGTCTTCGTCGCCGCCTTCATCGGCACCCCGCGCATCAATCTGCTGCGCGGCCTGGTCCGCGCCCCGCTGGACGGCGCCATGACCATCAGCCTCGGCAGACAGGCGCTGCGCCTGCCCGAACCCCTCTCCCTCGACCACCGGTTGCTGCGGGTCCAGCAGGGCCGTGAGGTGATCGTCGGACTGCGCTCGGAGGCGATCCGGATAGCCAAGCCCGCCGCCGCCCGGCCCGGGGAGGTGCCGATCAGCGGCCTGGTGGAGCACGTGGAGTTCCAGGGGCACGAGGTCCTCGTCCACTTCAACACCGGTTCGAGCCCGGCCGTCGTACCGGAGCTGGAGGCCCCGCGCCCGTCCGGCCGCCCCGCGCGGCGCCGCCGCCGGGAGGGCTCCACGGTCCTGGACCGGCTCAGGGAGCGGGCCGGTGCCCTGCGCGCCGGGCCGGTCGTGGTCCTGGAGGACCCGCCGGACGACGGCCCCGCACCCGTGCCTGTGGAGGGCCGGCTGCCCGGCGACCTGGTCGTGCGCACCACCCCGGACCTCCAGCTCCGGCACGGCATGCAGGTCCCTCTTCTCGTCGACATCGCCCACCTGTTCGTCTTCGACCAGCACGGCGAACGCATCAGCCCGTCCCCGGCGCGGCTGCCGGACCTGGAGGAGTGAGCCCGCTAGGGGTGGGGGCATGCGCAATCACCTCACCCCCACCCGTGCCGCCCTCACCGCGGCCGGTCTGCTGCTGGCCGCCGCGCCGACCGCGTACGCCACGCTCGCCACCCCGGACTCGGCCGCGCACATCCGCGGAGAGCCGTACGTCGAGACCCGGCTCCTCTTCGGCACGGCGCGCCCGAACGGCGGTCCGGCCGTCACCGACCGGCAGTTCATGGACTTCGTCGACAAGGAGGTCACGCCCGACTTTCCGGCCGGGCTCACCGTGCAGAGCGGGCGCGGGCAGTGGCGCGACGCGCACGGCATCATCGAGAAGGAGCGGTCGTACGAGCTGATCCTGCTGTACCCGGAGGGGCGGGCGGACGTGAGCGACCGCAGCATCGAGGACATCCGGCGTGCCTACGAGAAGGCTTTCGGCCAGGAGTCCGTGGGCAGGGTGGACGAACGGGCGCAGGTCGACTTCTGATATCCCGGGGACGTCCGGTCCAGTATGGCGCCTGAAAACTAACGCCGCTAGTTTGTTGCCGGACGACGCAGCCCTGCCGGGAGGAAGCAGCATGAAGGCACACGACGGCCTGTACATCGACGGCGCCTGGCGCCCCGCCGAGGGCCGGGACGTGATCGAGGTCGTGAACCCAGCCGACGAGCAGGTCATCGGCCGGGTCCCGGCCGGGAGCGCCCTGGACGTGGACACCGCCGTACGCGCCGCACGCGCCGCCCTCCCGGCCTGGGCCGCCACACCCCCGGCCGAGCGGGCCGCGCGCCTGGCCGCGCTGCGGGACGCGCTCGCGGCCCGCAAGGACGAGATCGCCGAGACGGTCACCGCCGAACTGGGCGCCCCGCCGCAGTTCGCGCAGGCGGTCCACGCCGGCGTGCCGATCGCCGTCGCGGGCTCCTACGCCGACCTGGCCGCCACCCACTCCTTCGAGGAGAAGGTCGGCAACTCCACCGTCCTGCACGAGCCGATCGGCGTCGTCGGCGCGATCACCCCCTGGAACTACCCGCTCCACCAGATCGTCGCCAAGGTCGCCCCCGCGCTCGCCGCGGGCTGCACACTCGTCCTCAAGCCCGCCGAGTACACGCCGCTCACCGCCCAGCTCTTCGCCGAGGCGGTCCACGAGGCGGGCGTCCCGGCCGGTGTGTTCAACCTCGTCACCGGCCTCGGCCCGGTCGCCGGACAGGCGCTCGCCGAGCACCCGGGCGTCGACCTGGTCTCCTTCACCGGCTCCACGGCCGTCGGCCGGCAGATCGGCGCGGTGGCCGGCGCGGCCGTCAAGAAGGTGGCGCTGGAGCTGGGCGGCAAGTCCGCCAACGTCATCCTGCCGAGCGCCGACCTCGCCAAGGCCGTCAACGTCGGCGTCGCCAACGTCATGTCCAACTCCGGCCAGACGTGCAGTGCCTGGACCCGGATGCTGGTCCAACGCGACCGGTACGACGAGGCCGTCGAACTGGCCGCCGCGGCCGCCGCCAAGTACGGCGATCGTATCGGCCCGGTCGTCAGCGCCAAGCAGCAGGCACGTGTGCGCGGTTACATCGAGAAGGGCGTCGCCGAGGGCGCCCGTCTGGTCACCGGCGGCCCCGAATCCCCGCGCGAGAAGGGCTGCTTCGTCAGCCCGACGGTCTTCGCGGACGTCACACCGGAGATGACGATCGCGCAGGAGGAGATCTTCGGCCCGGTCCTCACGATCCTCCGCTACGAGGACGAGGAGGACGCCCTGCGCATCGCCAACGGCACCGTCTACGGTCTCGCCGGCGCCGTCTGGGCCGCAGACGAGGCCGAGGCCGTCGCCTTCGCCCGCCGCATGGACACCGGCCAGGTCGACATCAACGGCGGCCGGTTCAACCCCCTCGCCCCCTTCGGCGGCTACAAGCAGTCCGGCGTCGGCCGGGAACTGGGCAGCCACGGGCTCGCCGAGTACCTCCAGACCAAGTCCCTCCAGTTCTAAGGAAGTCCACGACCCATGGCCGTACGAGCCGCCGTCCTGCCCGCCATCGGCGCCCCGCTGAAGATCACCGACATCGAGCTGCCCGAGCCGGGCCCCGGACAGGTCCGCGTCCGCCTCGCCGCCGCCGGTGTCTGCCACTCCGACCTGTCCCTGTCCAACGGCACCCTGCGGGTACCGGTCCCGGTGGTCCTCGGCCACGAGGGCGCAGGAACGGTCGTGGCCGTGGGCGAGGGCGTCACCCACGTGTCGCCCGGCAGCCCCGTGGTCCTCAACTGGGCGCCGTCCTGCGGCACCTGCCACGCCTGCACGCTCGGCGAGGTCTGGCTGTGCGCCAACGCGCTGAACGGCACCGCGGACGTCTACGCCCGCACCGCGGACGGCACCGACCTCCACCCCGGCCTGAACGTCGCCGCGTTCGCCGAGGAGACCGTCGTCGCCTCCTCCTGCGTGCTGCCTCTCCCGGAGGGCGTCCCGCTCACCGACGCGGCCCTCCTCGGCTGCGCCGTCCTCACCGGCTACGGCGCCGTCCACCACTCGGCCAAGGTCCGGCCGGACGAGACGGTCGCCGTGTTCGGTGTCGGGGGAGTGGGCCTGGCCACCCTCCAGTCCGCGCGCATCGCGGGCGCGTCCCGCATCATCGCCGTCGACGTCTCCCCGGAGAAGGAGGAACTCGCCCGCGCCGCCGGCGCCACGGACTTCGTCCTCGCCTCCGACACCACGCCCCGCGAGATCCGCGCCCTCACCGACAAGCAGGGCGTCGACGTCTCCGTGGAGTGCGTGGGCCGCGCGGTCACCATCCGCGCCGCCTGGGAGTCCACCCGCCGGGGCGGCCGTACGACGGTCGTCGGCATCGGCGGCAAGGACCAGGAGGTCACCTTCAACGCCCTGGAGATCTTCCAGTGGGGCCGCACCCTGTCCGGCTGCGTCTACGGCAACACCGACCCGGCCCGCGATCTGCCGGTGCTCGCCGAACACGTACGGGAGGGCCGGCTCGACCTCTCGGCCCTGGTCACCGAACGGATCGCCCTGGAGGACATCCCGGCAGCCTTCGAGAACATGCTGGCGGGCAAGGGCGGCCGGTCCCTGGTGGTGTTCTGACGCTCAGCCGACCTTCTCGGGTCGCGGCTCCCCGGCCGCGACCCGCCGGGTCCGCCCGCGCACCCGGGACCGGGACACCGCCACGCCGGCGAGGCACAGCACCCCGCCCACCAGCGTGAGCAGCCCCGGCACCTCGCCGAGCGCCAGCCACGACATCAGCACGACCAGGGCCGGAACGGCGTACGTCGTCGCGCCCATCCGGCTGGCGGTGGTGCGGGCGAGGGCGTAGGCCCAGGTGGTGAAGGCGAGCGCGGTGGGAAAGACGCCGAGATACACCATGTCGAGGGTGGCCGAGACCGGCGCACGGGCCGCCTCCCGCACCAGCTGTCCGGCGAACGGCAGGCAGACCACGGCACCGACGAGGCACCCGTAGGCCGTCACCTGCAGGGCACTTGCGTGCCCGAGGGCCGGCTTCTGCGCGACGACCCCGGCGGCGTAGGCCGCCGCCGCGAGCAGACACAGCACCACCCCGAACACCGAGGACCCGCCCCCGGCCGACATCGACAGCCCCACGGTCACGGCACCGGCGAACGACACGGCCATCCCCGCCAGCAGCCGGGGCGGCATCGGATCGCCGAGCAGCCTGGCACCGAGCAGGGCTATCAGCAGCGGGCCCACGTTCACGACGAGAGCGGCGGTGCCCGCATCCACCTGCTGCTCACCCCAGTTCAGGACCACCATGTAGAACCCGAACCACAGCACCCCGGACAGCCCGATACCCCGCCACGCACTCCTGGGCGGCAGCCCCTCCCGCCGTACGACACAGATGGCGCCCAGCGCCACGACCCCCGCGACCAGCCGCCCTAGCGCGAGCGCCCCCGGCGAGTAGGCGTCTCCCGCGGTCCGGATCGCCACGAAGGCGGAGGCCCAGAGCACGACGGAGACTACGGCTGCGGCGGTGGGGAGGACCTTTTGGCGCGGGGAGGTACTCATCATGCTCCTGAAGCTAGGCAGCGAAGGGGCTGTGGGCTGGCGGAAATCGGACGGCGTCACTGGTTGCCCGGTGCTGTAGCCGGGCGGGGGCGGGGTTGCTCACCGGCGCCGGCCGGGTGCCGCTGCGCCCACCCTCCCCCAAGCTCTCGACTTCGCTCGAGCAGGGGGACCCCCATCGCCCCAGCGGCACGATTGCCCGCAGCTACGGGCGGTGCGTATGCGGCCGACGGGGCTGCAACTACCTAGGGGCGCGGGGCTGTATCGATATGCGGCTCCGCCGCGTGGGCGCGACCAGCCCCCACGCACCCCGCACCCGGCACACCACACAACCCCCCACCCCCGTAGCCGAACTCAACCCAACCCCGCCGCCTCGATGCCGAGCAACCGAAAAAGCGTCCGCTCCCCCGACGGAGTCACCCTCACCGCCCGCTCGGAACCGATCCGCACGCACCAGCCCACGTCCAGCGCGTGCCGGCACAACGCGGCGCCCGCCGTACCCGCGAGGTGAGGACGGCGTTCGGTCCAGTCGAGGCAGGCTCGGGCCAGGGGCCGTCGGGTCGAACGGTCCAGTGGGATGCCCGCCGTACCGAACCACTCCACCCCCGCATCCGTCAGCGCGAACCCGGTGTCCTGCCGAAGCAGCCCGCGCGACGTCAGCGCATCCGTGACCGCGATCCCGAGCCGCCCGGCGAGATGGTCGTAACAGGTACGGCCCCGGGCCATGGCGGACCGGGCACTGGACGCCCGCAGCGAGCGCGGCCGTACCAGCGCCGCAGGCACCTGCACCTGCGCGGCAAGGTCCTCCACGAGCTGTGCCACACGAGCGTCGGCCAGCCGCACATACCGGTGCCTGCCCTGCCGTTCCTCCGCGAGCAGGCCGCCGGCCACCAGCTTGCCCAGGTGCTCGCTCAGTGTGGACGCGGCGACCCCGGCATGCCGGGCCAGTTCCCCGGCGGTCCAGGCCCGCCCGTCGAGGAGCGCGAGCAGGCATGCGGCCCGGGTCTCGTCGGCGACCAGCGAGGCGAGTGCGGCGAGGCCGGCGGCCCGGGAGTCCTTGGTGGTCATGGCTTCAGCATGCGGCACCGACACTTCGGCGCCGGCCGAAGTGTGCTCACACGCTCTGCCGTACCTGCTCGTACTGCTGGGCCAGCCCGTCCAGCAGCGCGCTCAGTCCCGTCTCGAAGGCCCGTTCGTCGATCTTCTCCTGCTGTTCGGCGAGGAGGTGCGCCTGCCCGAGGTGGGGATAGTCGGCGGGGTCGTACGCGCTCGCGTCGTCCACGAAGCCCCCGGCGAAGGAGCCGAGCGCGGAGCCCATGATGAAGTACCGCATCAGCGCGCCGATGGACGTGGCCTGCGCCGGCGGCCAGCCCGCCGCGACCATCGCGCCGTACACGGCGTCGGCGAGTCGCAGCGCGGCGGGGCGGCGGCCGGGCCCGCGGGCGAGGACCGGGACGATGTTCGGGTGGTCGCGCAGGGCGGCGCGGTAGGAGATCGCCCAGTCGTGCAGCGCGGTCCGCCAGTCCCGGACGTCCTCGAACATCGACAGGTCCACCAGACCGCTCACCGAGTCGGCGACCGCCTCCAGGATCTCGTCCTTGGTGCGGAAGTGGTTGTAGAGCGAGGGCCCGCTCACCCCCAGCTCGGCGGCGAGCCGTCGGGTGGAGACGGCCGCCAGGCCCTCCGCGTCCACGAGTTCCCGTGCCGTCTCGACGATCCGGTCGGTGCTGAGGAGGGGCTTGCGCGGTCGGGCCATGGCGCACATAGTAGGGCTGCGACAGGAAACTAGCAGTGCTAATTTAAATGTCCGGCTTTCAAGATCCATCTGGTGTGGGGTGATCTCGTGGTGAACCTGGGGCTCAGCGCCGAACAGACCGCGGTACGGCAGCTCGCCCGGGACTTCGTGGAGCGCGAGATCGCCCCGCACGTGGTCGCCTGGGACCGCGCCGAGGAGGTCGACCGGGGCATCGTGAAGAAGCTCGGCGAGGTCGGCTTCCTGGGCCTGACGATCGGAGAGGAGTACGGCGGTTCGGGCGGCGACCACCTCGCGTACTGCCTGGTCACCGAGGAGCTGGGCCGCGGCGACTCCTCGGTCCGCGGGATCGTGTCGGTGTCCCTGGGGCTGGTCGCCAAGTCGATCGCGGCCTGGGGGAGCGAGGAGCAGAAGCGGCGCTGGCTGCCGGGCCTGACCGCGGGCGAGTACGTCGGCTGCTTCGGCCTCACCGAGCCCGGCACCGGCTCCGACGCGGGCAACCTCACCACCCGTGCGGTGCGCGACGGTGACGACTACGTCCTCAACGGCACCAAGATGTTCATCACGAACGGCACCTGGGCCGACGTCGTCCTGCTCTTCGCCCGCTCCACCGACGCCCCCGGACACAAGGGTGTCTCCGCCTTCCTGGTCCCCACCGACACCCCCGGACTGACCTGCCGCGCCATCCACGGCAAGCTCGGCCTGCGCGGCCAGGCCACCGCCGAACTGGTCCTTCAGGACGTCCGGGTGCCCGCCTCCGCGCTGCTCGGCGAGGAGGGCAAGGGCTTCTCCGTCGCCATGTCCGCGCTGGCCAAGGGGCGGATGTCGGTGGCGGCGGGCTGTGTCGGCATAGCCCAGGCCGCGTTGGACGCGGCCGTGCGGTACGCCGGTGAGCGCGAGCAGTTCGGCAGGTCCATCGCCCATCACCAGCTGGTGCAGGAACTGATCAGCGACATCGCCGTCGACGTGGACGCGGCCCGGCTGCTCACCTGGCGGGTCGCCGACCTCGTCGACCGCGGGCAGCCGTTCGCCGTCGAGTCCTCCAAGGCCAAGCTGTTCGCCTCCGAGGCGGCCGTCCGCGCCGCCAACAACGCCCTTCAGGTCTTCGGCGGTTACGGCTACATCGACGAGTACCCGGCCGGCAAACTCCTGCGCGACGCCCGCGTGATGACCCTCTACGAGGGCACCACCCAGATCCAGAAGCTGCTCATCGGCCGGGCGCTCACCGGGGTCTCCGCCTTCTGAGTACGTTCCTGAGTACTTCGGCGGATGTGGCGCAGGCCACGTCCGCCGATCCTTTCTCCCATGAGTGACACACCCGTCAAACAGCAGAGCACGGCCGCCTTCTACGGCCAGGCCGTCGCCTCCTTCGCGGTCGCCATGGCGGCCACCGCCATCGGCATCGCCCGTCTGGACGCCAGCGCCTGGGTGCGGGGCTTCCTGGCCATCGCCGTTCTCTACCTCGTCACGTCCGCCTTCACGCTCGCCAAGGTGATCCGGGACCGTCAGGAGGCCGGGCAGATCGTCAGCCGCGTCGACCAGGCCCGCCTGGAGAAGCTGCTCGCCGAGCACGACCCCTTCGAAAAGCTGTGAAAAGCACGGCAGGCTCTGAGCGGGCACTCTAAGCGAGCGCTCACCTACGGCGGTATGGTGGTGCTCCTGTCACGGAGAGGGGCGAGCGAGCGATGAGTACGGCGGAGGAGACGGCCGGCGGCGAGGTCGAGCCGTGGGAAGAGGTCACCCCTGAGGCGGCCCGGCGACTGCTGGTCGCCGCCGTGGAGGCCTTCGCCGAGCGCGGCTACCACGCGACGACGACCCGCGACATCGCGGGCCGCGCCGGCATGAGCCCGGCCGCGCTCTACATCCACTACAAGACCAAGGAAGAGCTGCTCCACCGGATCAGCCGGATCGGCCACGACAAGGCCCTGGACATCCTGCGGACGGCGGCCCGGCGCGAGGGCACGGCCGCGGAGCGGCTCGCCGACGCCGTCAGCTCCTTCGTCCGCTGGCACGCCGGGCGGCGCACCACCGCGCGGGTCGTGCAGTACGAACTCGAAGCGCTCGGCCCCGAGGCCCGCGCCGAGATCGTCGCGCTGCGCCGCCAGGTGGACGCCGAGGTGCAGGGGATCATCGAGGACGGTGTGGCCTCCGGCGAGTTCGACGTGCTCGACGTCAAGGGCACCACCCTCGCCGTGCTGTCGCTGTGCATCGACGTGGCCCGCTGGTTCACCCTGGACGGCCCGCGCACCCCCGAGGAGGTCGGCGCGCTGTACGCCGACCTCGTGCTGCGGATGGTGGGCGCCAAGTAAGGCGCCCCCCGGGGAACTCAGAGGTAGTACCGGGACACCGACTCCGCGACGCAGACCGGCTTGTCGCCGCCCTCGCGCTCGACGGTGAAGGCGACGGCCACCTGGACGCCGCCCGGGACGTCCTCGACGCCGGTGATCGTCGCGGTGGCGCGCAGCCGGGAGCCGACAGGGACGGGGGAGGGGAAGCGGACCTTGTTCGTCCCGTAGTTGACGCCCATCCGCACGCCCTCGACCTTGATGAGCTGCGGCCCGAAGAGCGGGAGCAGCGACAGGGTCAGGTAGCCGTGGGCGATGGTGGTCTTGAACGGTCCCGCCGCGGCCTTCTCCGGGTCCACGTGGATCCACTGGTGATCCCCGGTGGCCTCCGCGAACAGGTCGATCCGCTTCTGGTCGATCTCCAGCCAGTCCGTGTGGCCCAGCTGCTCGCCCACCGCGCCCTTCAGCTCGTCGGGGGAGGTGAAGGTCCTCGGTTCTGCCATGTTCCCGGCCTCTCGCTCGCATGTCTAAGCAACTGCTTAGCATGGTCGGGTGAGAGGGTGATGTCAACGGATACCGGCCCGACCGGTCGGATGGTGTCTGTCGGTAGTCTCTGAGGAGTGCCCCAGATTCCCGAGAAGATCCACGAGCTGACCGTCGGCCAGCTGTCCGCGCGCAGCGGCGCCGCCGTCTCCGCCCTGCACTTCTACGAGTCCAAGGGGCTCATCACCAGCCGCCGCACCTCCGGAAACCAGCGCCGCTACGCCCGCGACACGCTGCGCCGCGTCGCCTTCGTCCGCGCAGCCCAACGGGTCGGCATCCCGCTGGCCACGATCCGCGAGGCCCTCGCGCAACTCCCCGAGGAGCGCACCCCGACCCGCGAGGACTGGACCCGCCTGTCCGAGGCGTGGCGCTCCGAGCTGGATGAACGCATCAAGCAGCTCAACCGCCTCCGCGATCACCTCACCGACTGCATCGGCTGCGGCTGCCTGTCCTTGGACACGTGCGTCCTGTCCAACCCGGACGATGTGTTCGGTGAGCAGAGGGCGGGGTCGCGGCTGATGGCGGAGGGCCGCTGAGCGCGGGCCTCCGCCGTAGCGGCTGCGGAGCGTCGCCGGGTGCGGGTGCGGGTGCGGGTGCGGGTGCGTGGGGGCTGGTCGCGCCCACGCGGCGGAGCCGCATATCGATACAGCCCCGCGCCCCTGGGGGTTGCAGCCCCGTCGGCTGCGCGGCCGCTGGAGATGCCTGCGTAGCTGCGGGCAGTCGTGCCGCTGGGGCGATGGGGGTCCCCCTGCTCGAGCGAAGCCCCAGCACCGGGCAACCAGACACCTACTCGTACTCGGTCCCGCCCTTGCGCGTCAGGTACGCCGGGCTGACCGCCTTCGCGATCGCCCGACCCCCGGTCACCCCGCTGTAGCGCTCCACGAGGGGCCGTATCACCACGCCCTCCCGCAGATGCAGCCCCCGCCCGGACACCGTCTCCCGCCCGCTCGCGAACTCCAGCACCCGCTCGATGTCGTACGGCCCCGAGAACAGCCGAGGCACCAACGGCAGCTCACCGTCGAGGAGTTCGGCCGGGTCCAGCCAGCGCACCGTGCCGTCGATCTCGGCGGACACGTCGAACGCCGCGTACCCCAGCGTCTCCCGCCGGCCGTCGGCCCCGTACGTCAGGTCCTGCACCCCCGCCCCGTACACCTCGCCGAAGATGCCGATCCGGCGCGCCCCCAACCGCTCGGCGAGCCGGGCCGCGACCTCGGTGACGCCGTGTCCGCGCACCGCCCGCCAGTACAGATTGCGCGGATCCTCTTTCAGGGCGAGGGACTTGGCGCCGAAGCCCTTGGAGGAGACGTGCACCCGGTCCTCGTCGGCGAGATACGTCAGCAGGCAGGCCGAGCCGTGCAGCTTCTCGGTCAGGACCACATCCTCGCCCGCTGTAAAGATGTCCGGAAACCGCTGGATGTTCTCGATGTCCACCCAGGGCAGCAGATCGGGCGCGGACTCCACGTCCCCGTCCATCGTGGGCGGGACCGGCGGCACCCACTTGGTGATGCCCAGCCGCTCGGCGAAGTCGGTCCCCTCGGCCGCGGCCCGCGCCAGGTCCACGTCCGCCAGCGCCTTCGGCCGGCACACGATGCCCTGCGACAGCTCACCCCGCAGCCGTACCGCCTTGACCCGGTTGGCGTCGCCGCCCGCCAGCCGCCCGGTCAGCCCCAGCTCCTCGATCAGCCCCGGCGGGAGCACGGACTGCTCGGGGATGTAGACGGCGGCCTCACCGGTGCGGTACGCACCCTTGGCGACGACCGCCCGGTACAGGCCCACCTGGGCCAACTCGAGCGCATCGGCGTTCGGATGCTCGTGGACGGTCAGCACTTCGGCGGTGACGCGCAGCGTCGACATCTGGGGACTCCTCGGTTCCTCAGTTCGGTTTCATCGGCACCCACTCTCCGCACAGGAAAGGGGTGGAGCGAGCGGATTAGAGGCTGGTAACGTCGTGATCTTCGGCCGGCGGCGACGCCGCGCACGGAGTCACGACGGGGCCGACTCCCATGACATCACGCGCACTTGACGCCGCCCTCGCGGACATCGACACGGTCTTCAACGGCTTCACGAGCCCGAACGAGACCGGCTGCGGCCGGTGTCACCTGCCCGAGGAGACCGCGTACCTGCGCACGCCGAACGTCCGCATGCCCGCCGACGTGCTGGAGATGTACCTCTTCGAGGTATCGGACCACTTCGACGATCACGCGGCCGCGATGCGCCGCCTGCTCCCGCAGGCCGCACGGGCGATGGCCGACGCCACCCTCGGCGGGATCGACTTCGGCTGCCACGGGTTGAGCCGGGTGGACTGGCGCTCCTGGCCGGCCGAGCAGGCCGCGGCGATCGATGCCTTCCTGCGCGCCTGGTGGCAGGACGCCCTGGCGACCGCCGAACCGCCCTACCCCATCGACGAGATCTTCGACGTCTGTGCCACGATCGCGGGGAGCGTGGCTCCGTTCCTCGACGGCTGGCCCCGAGGACCGGTCGCCGACAGACACCTCATCGAGTGCGCCGACGAGTGGCTCTACGACCTGCTCTCCGACAACTCCCCCTTTTCCTGGTGGTACGACGACAGCGAAAAGACGGGCGTCGCCGAGCTGCGTACCTGGCTGGCCGGCCCCGGTGCCGCCCGCCTGCACGCCCTGGGCGAGTACGACCTCGCCGTGCGCAGCGAACTCCTGGCCCTGCCCCACGACGAGCGCTGGGCGCACGCCTACTGGGAGAGCGCCTCCACCACCAACTGAGCGTTGGACCGGGCCCGTTCACCATCCGGCAGGGCCAGGGTGTCCTCCAGGCCGATGCGGGTGGCCAGGCCCAGCCGTCCGGCCAGACGCAGCACCGGCCAGGTGCCGCCCTCCTCGCCGTGCAGCAGTACCGGGCGGCCGTGGGCCTCGCCCAGCTCGGCCAGCAGGGTGCGCGCCGACGCCTGAGCCGTCGCCGGATCCGGGTCGGTCACCTCCGCGAGCACCCGCAGCGCCCTCGGTCCGAGCGGTGAGGTCGCGAAACGGGACGCCGCGTCGGTGCCGGACCAGATGCCCGCCTCCACGTCGACGCCGAGGGAGAGCAGTTGCGCGGCGAGTTCCTCGGCGCCCGGCTCGTGCCAGTTGACCGAGGCGAAGTCGGGCAGTACGGACCAGCTGCGCACCCGGTCGAGGCGGGCGGCCGGGTCGGGGTCGGTCCAGGCGCCGGTGGTCACCCCGACCGGCACCCGCACCCGCGCCCGTATCGCGTCCAGGGTCGGGGTGAGGACCCTTGGGGACAGGCTGTCGTGCCCGCACGGTGTCTTGGGGTGGACGTGGATCTCCGTGGCGCCGGCCGCGACCGCTTCGGCGGCGGACCGCGCCAAGTCCTCGGGGGACAACGGCACACACGCGCCGTCCATGGCCGAGCGGCGGCCGTTGAGACACACCTGCATCATGAGTCGATGGTGCCGGACGCCACTGACAGTGCCCAACGGCGCGTCCCGGCAAGGGGTGCGGCATCCCCCTGCGCACCCCCCGGTTCCACCCCCCTGCCGATCAGGCCGAGATCAGCAGCTGTCCCCACCCGGCGCCCGCCGGCGCCTGGGGCGTGAGCACGGGCCGGGGCACGAGGATCCCGCAGTCCGTGCAGACCGGACCGGACGAGGGCTCGTGGTCCAGGTCGTACTTCCACACGAGGCGCTCACCGGAACACACCGGGCAGGCCGAGCCCGGTTCCCGCTCCAGCGCGGCGATCAGCCGGCGCAGCACCTCGGCCAGCGGCTCGTCGGGGTGGACCCGTGGGTCGTCGCACCAGGCGACCCCGAACCCGCCCCAGGTCAGCCGGTGCCAGTCGTCCACGGTGCCCGGCCGGCGCAGCCCGTCGTGCTTCTCCTTCTTGCGGCGCTCGGCGAACTCGCCCTCATAGGTGAGCCAGACCTCTCGCGCCGCCTCCAACTCCTCCAGTGCGGCCACGAGCCGCGCCGGGTCGGGGGAGCGGTCCTCCGGACCGAAACCGGCCCGGGAGCACAAGTGGTCCCAGGTCGCCCGGTGCCCGTAAGGAGCGAACCGCTCCAGGCACTTACGCAGTGAGTAGCGTCGCAGTGCCAGATCACACCGCGGATCGCGCACCTGTCTCGCCAGACTTCGGAATCCGGCCATCGCCCTGCACCTCCGTCACACCTGCGTCCGCACTTCGGTCACTTCGGCGTCGCCGTACGGCTTTCGCGCGACGTCGCCGAGTAGACGTATCGACACGCGATCCGGCTCCATCCGATTTCCGATGCCCTCCCATAAGGCGCCCCGGGTTGACCGCCGGGCGCACCGGTCCTCGTGACTCCGAAACTTGACGCATGTTCATCTTCAATCCCGGGGATACCGGCGGTAACGTCCGGCCCACCCCCGTCGGGAGGAGCTGCCATGCCACGGCGCACCCCACGCAACGTGTTGTTCGACAAACTGAGAACTCCCCGCAGGCTCACCGGGTTCCTGAAGACGGCATCCGTATGCGTTCTCGTCGCGGGAGTCCTCTCCCCGCTCACGCAGGCAGCGGCGGCGGAGAGCGCCACGACCTCGAACGACTACTGCGGCGGCCAGTGTTCGGACATCCTGCCGCCGGGCGAGAACGGCAACGCCACCCTCGCCCAGATCCTGCTCAACCAGGCCTTCGGCACCCAGCCCTCCCACGCCGAGGACCAGCTCGGCCCGTACGCCAATCTGGCGACCGGCTACTCGGCGCTCACCGACGTGAAGATCAACACCTTCTTCAACGACGCCTCCTTCGGCGTCCCTTCCGACCAGGTCGCCTCCACCGAGAAGCCGGCCGGGCGCAGCGACGTGACGATCGTCCGTGACAAGAAGACCGGTGTGCCGCACATCACAGGCACCACCCGGTACGGCACCGAGTTCGGCGCCGGGTACGCGGCCGCCGAGGACCGGCTGTGGCTGATGGACGTCTTCCGGCACGTGGGCCGCGGCCAGCTGACCACCTTCGCCGGCGGCGCGGCCGCCAACCAGGGCCTTGAGCAGCAGTTCTACCGCAACGCGCCGTACACCGAGGCCGACCTGCAGGCGCAGATCGACAACGCCGTGGCGAACAACGGCGCCCGCGGGCAGCAGGCCCTGGCCGACGCCAACGCCTACCTCGCCGGCATCAACTCCTACATCGACGCCTCCGACAGCGGCCGCTACTTCCCCGGCGAGTACGTCCTGACCGGCCACAAGGACTCCATCACCAACGCCGGCACCATAGACCACTTCAAGATCACCGACCTGGTGGCGCTCGGCTCCGTCGTCGGCTCGCTGTTCGGCTCCGGCGGGGGCGGCGAGGTCAACAACGCGCTCTCCCTGATCGCCGCCCAGTCCAAGTACGGCGTGGCGGAGGGCACCAAGGTCTGGGAGTCCTTCCGCGAGCGCAATGACGCCGAGGCCGTCCTGACCGTCCACAACGGCGAGAGCTTCCCCTACGCGTCCAAGCCCGACGACCCCCAGGGCGAGGCCCTGCCCGACCCCGGCTCGGTCACCCAGGAGCCGCTCGTCTACGACCGCACGGGCAGCGCCGCCACCGCGAGCGCCACCGGCGCCTCCACCACGGCGGCCAGGACCACCCTCGGCTCCGCCAAGCGCGGCATGTCCAACGCCCTCGTGGTCAGCGGCAAGTACACCGCGAGCGGCCACCCCATCGCCGTCTTCGGGCCGCAGACCGGCTACTTCGCACCGCAGCTGCTCATGCTCCAGGAGATCCAGGGCCCGGGCATCAGCGCCCGCGGCGCCTCCTTCGCGGGCCTGAGCATGTACGTCGAACTGGGCCGCGGCCAGGACTACTCGTGGAGCGCGACCACCTCGGGCCAGGACATCATCGACACCTACGCCGTCGAACTGTGCCAGGACGACTCCCACTACCTGTACCACGGCACCTGCACCGCGATGGACAAGGTCGAGCAGAAGAACGCGTGGAAGCCGACGACCGCCGACGGGACCGCGGCGGGGTCGTACACCATGCGGGTGTGGCGGACGAAGTACGGCCCGGTCGAGTACCGCGCCACCGTCGGCGGCAAGAAGGTCGCCTACACCACCCTGCGCTCCTCCTATCTGCACGAGGCCGACTCGATCATCGGCTTCCAGATGCTGAACGACCCCGACTACGTCAAGGGCCCGAAGGACTTCCAGAGCGCGGCCCAGCACATCAACTACACCTTCAACTGGTTCTACGCCGACTCCCAGCACACCGCGTACTACAACAGCGGTGACAACCCGGTCCGGGCGAGCGGTGTCGACGCCGAGTTCCCGGTGTGGGCGCAGCCGGCGTACGAGTGGCGGAACTGGGACCCGGCCACCAACACGGCCGACTACACCCCGGCCTCCGCGCACCCCAACTCGGTCGACCAGGACTACTACGTCTCCTGGAACAACAAGCAGGCCAAGGACTACACGACCGCGCCCTGGGGCGACGGGTCGGTGCACCGCGGCAACCTGCTCGAGGACCGGGTGAAGAAGCTGGTCGCGGCCGGCGGGGTGACCCGTACGAAGCTGGTGCAGGCCATGGCGGACGCGGCCCTCGCCGACCTGCGCGCCGAGGACGTGCTGCCCAAGCTGCTCAAGGTGATCAACTCCTCCCCGGTGACCGACTCCACGGCCGCCGCCGCGGTGAACAAGCTCCAGGTGTGGGTGACCGCGGGTGCCAGGCGCACGGAGACGTCGGCGGGTTCGAAGGCGTACGCCAACGCGGACGCGATCCGCATCCTGGACGCCTGGTGGCCGCTGCTGGTGAAGGCGGAGTTCGAGCCCGGCCTGGGCAGCGACCTGTACACCGCGTTCACCGACAACCTGCCCGTGGACGAGGCCCCGTCCGCCGGGCACGGCCCGACCGGCTCGCACGCCGGAAGCTCCTTCCAGTACGGCTGGTGGAGCTATGTCGACAAGGACATCCGGTCGGTCCTCGGTGAGTCCGTGCAGGGCCCGCTCGCCCAGCAGTACTGCGGCGGCGGCAGCCTCAGCGCCTGCCGGGACAGCCTGATCAGCACCCTGAAGCAGGCGGCAGGGCTGACCGCCGCCCAGGTCTACCCGGCCGACGACCAGTGCTCGGCCGGCGACCAGTGGTGCGCCGACTCGATCGTCCAGCGCACCCTGGGCGGCATCAAGCACGGGAAGATCAGCTGGCAGAACCGGCCGACCTTCCAGCAGGTCGTGGAGTACACGTCACACCGGTGACGTCCGAACGGCGGCGGGTCAGTCGATACGGCCCGCCGCCAGCACCACCCGCACCAGCTCCGGGTGCACGATGTCGCTGTGCGCCCCCGACGGCGGGCCCCCGCGGTGGACGACCGCGGCCGCGTCGACGTTCACACAGCCCGAGCCGGGCAGCGCCCCGTTCAGGGCCGCGGCGAGGTCCAGCTTCGCGGTGCCCGGTACCGCCTGCACCCCGTCGTGCCCCATGGCCCCCCACTCGGGGCCCAGCACGCCTGCGACGTCGACGCCCAGGACCGAGCGGTCGTCCCCCGCGAGACGCGAGGCGAGCGGATAGAAGGTGCCGAGCGCGTCGTCGAAGTGCGAGTAGCAGCACACCAGCGGGCCGTCGATCCGCTTGTGCCGGTCCTTGAGCGCGCCCGCGGTGCCCGAGTCCTGGGGGAGCCGGGCCGCGAACGCGTAGTGCGAGAAGGCGCCCTGCAGCAACGTCACGGACTTCACCGTGCGCACTCCCTCGGGCAGCCCGCGCAGCGCGAACGCCACCAGCCGCCCGCCGAAGCTGTGTCCGACCAGATGCACCCGCACACCGGGAGCCGCCTGGGCCAACTGCCCGACGAAGGGCCCGAGTCCGTGCTCGCCGACCGTCCCGGCCCGCCGTTTCATCGTGTAGTACGTCGCCTGCCGCAGCAGCTCCTTGGCGCCCTCCCAGGGATTCGGCAGGCTGAACTCGGCGTGCGGCCCGGTCAGCGCCGCGGCGAACTCCTCGCAGGCGGTCGTCGTGTCCCCGCTGAACATGAGGGGCTCGCCCTGCTGCGAGGTGTCCGCCGCGGCGAGCGGCCGGGCCGTCCCGACCAGCTGTCGCACCAACTGCCCGAACTCCGCCAACCCCTGCTCCCCGCCGGGCTGTTCGTCCAGCATCCGGGCCAGCCGGTCGAGCTGCTCGGCGCGGTCCGGGAAGGTCGTCAGCAGTGCGCGCCGGGTGTCCGGGTCCAGCGCCGGGCCCACCGTGAGAGCGGGCGCGGCGCTCGGGAAGTCCGGGATCGGCTCGTCGCAGAACCGCATCGACGGCCAGATCACCCCCACGTACCCGATCCGCGCCTTCGGGGCGAGCTTCGGGATCGGGGCGAAGAAACGCCGGTACAGCGCGGTGGCGCCCGAGCGGTCGTTGTTCCAGCCGTGCGCGAAGACGATCAGGTCACGGACGCCCCGGTCCGTGACCTGCGCCAGCAGCCGGTCGCGTTCGGGGCCGTCCACGTCCCCGTCCGCATCGAAGGTCAGCTCCCAGTAGGGAGTCACGCTCATCCCAGGATCCGCCATGCCGGGCTCCCTCGTCCCCCGAACGATGCGATGTGGACGTATCGTCCTGCGACGGGGCAGAGTTGGCCATACAACGCGGGTCACTTGTAGAGCAGATATTCCTTTCGAATGCCGTGGAAAGCCGCCAGCTCGTCCTGCCAGGCGGCGACCACCTCGTCCGTGCGGGCCCCCGCGTCGATCATCGTCCGCACCAGGGTGGAGCCGGTGAGCTTGTCGATCCAGTTGTCCGACCGCCAGGCGAAGCCGTCCCAGACCTTCCGCGCGGTCACCAGCAGGGCGATCCCGGTGCGTACGGGGTCGTAGGCGGCCCGGTCCCGCACATGGATCTGCACGCCCCCGACGGTCTTGCCCTGGAACTTGGAGAACGTGGGCGCGAAGTACGCCTCCCGGAACCGCACACCCGGCAGCCCCAGCTCGTTGACCGCGGCGGCCCAGCGCCCGTCGACGTCCTCGGCGCCGAGGAGTTCGAAGGGCCTGGTCGTGCCGCGCCCCTCGGAGAGGTTGGTGCCCTCGAACATGCAGGTGCCCGAGTACACCAGCGCGGTGTCCGGGGTCGGCATGTTCGGGCTCGGCGGCACCCAGGGCAGACCGGAGGCGTCGTAGAAGCGCGTGCGCTTCCACCCCGTCATCAGGACGGTCTCCAGCGGGACCGGCGTGCTCAGGAACTCCCCGTTGAACAGCCGGGCCAGCTCGGCGACCGTCATGCCGTGCGCCTGCGCGATGGGCCGGCGGCCGACGAAGCTGGCGAACTCCTTGTGCAGGACGGGGCCCTGGGCCGAGCGGCCGGTGACCGGGTTCGGGCGGTCGAGCACGACGAACCTCTTGCCCGCGAGCTGGGCCGCCTCCATGCAGTCGTACAGGGTCCAGATGTACGTGTAGAAGCGGGCGCCCACGTCCTGGATGTCGAAGACGATCGTGTCGACGCCGGAGGCGGTGAAGATGTCCGCCAGCGGGCGGCCGCTCTTCAGGTACGTGTCGTAGACCGGCAGGCCGGTCGCCGGGTCGTCGTAGCGGCCCTCGGAGCCGCCGGCCTGCGCGGTGCCGCGAAAGCCGTGCTCGGGGCCGAAGACCGCGGTGAGTTCGCAGCGGGGGTCGGCGTGCATGACGTCGACGATGTGGCTGGCGTCTCTCGTGATGCCCGTGGGGTTGGTGACGACGCCGACTTTCTGGCCGGCCAGGAGGGCGTATCCGTCGGCTGCGAGTCTTTCGAAGCCGGTGTGCAGTTGTTCGCGGTGTTGGGGTGTGACAGGAACGGCTGCCATCGTGGCCGATGCGAGAAGGCTTCGTCTGGACAGGCGCATAGGGTGACCTCCGTTGTGTGGAAGGTGCAGGCCGTATGTGGTTGCTCGCGCAGTTCCCCGCGCCCCTTGAGGTTGGGCCAGGCACCCTTCCTTTTACACATACCGACTGGTTAGTCTGGCGATCGCCGAGCCGAATCTCGCCGTGCCGAAGGAGACCGATGGTGGAAGCCGTGCAGGATGCCGGAGTGGTCGTCACCGGAGCGGGCGGGGGGATCGGGGCCGCCTTGGCCCGTAGGTTCGCGGCCGAGGGCGCCCGCGTCGTCGTCAATGATCTGGACGCCGGGAAGGCCGAGGCGGTGGCCGCGGAGATCGGGGGGATCGCCGTGCCGGGCGACGCCTCCGCGATCGTCGGCGACGCCCGTGACGCGCTCGGCGGTGCCGTGGACGTCTTCTGCGCCAACGCCGGCGTCGCTTTCGAGGACGCGGGTGCCGGTGAATCCTTCGACGAGAAGGCTTGGGCGCTGTCCTGGGACGTCAACGTGATGGCCCACGTCCGGGCGGCCCACGCGCTGCTGCCGGACTGGCTGGAGCGCGGGCGCGGACGGTTCGTCTCCACCGTGTCGGCCGCCGGACTCCTCACCATGATCGGCGCCCCCTCCTACGCCGTCACCAAGCACGGCGCGCTGGCCTTCGCCGAGTGGCTGTCGCTCACCTACGGCCACCGGGGCGTCAAGGTCCACGCCATCTGCCCGCAGGGCGTCCGCACCGACATGCTGGCCGCCACCGGCAGCGCGGGCGACCTGGTGCTGCAGCCGACCGCGATCGAACCGGAGGCGGTCGCCGAGGCGCTGTTCCAGGGCGTCGCGGAGGACCGCTTCCTGATCCTGCCGCACCCCGAGGTCGCCGAGTACTACCGGGCGCGGGCCGCCACCCCCGACCGCTGGCTCGCCGGCATGAACCACATCCAGCAGAAGTGGGAGGCCACCCGGTGAGCGCCTCGCCGTACGCGGCACGCCCCTGGCTGGCCCTGCTCAACGAGGTCCAGCGCGGGCCGGTCGACCCCGCCGACTCGCTCGTGCACGCCCTGCGCGCGGCCGTCGCCGACGCCCCCGACCGCACCTTCCTCGCCTACTTCGACGCCCGGCTGAGCTACCGCGAGGTCGACGAGCTGAGCGACTCCGTGGCGGCTCACCTCGCCGGGCGCGGTCTGGAGCGCGGCGACCGGGTCGCCGTCCTGCTGCAGAACTCCCCGCACTTCGTCCTGGCCGTCCTCGGCGCCTGGAAGGCGGGCGCGACCGTCGTGCCCGTCAACCCCATGTACAAGTCGGCCGAGGTCGCCCATGTGCTGCGGGACGGCGAGGTCGCCGCGCTGATCTGCTCCGACCGGGCCTGGGAGTCGTATCTGCGGGACACGGCCGCCGACTCGCCGGTGCGGATCGTGCTCACCGGGTGCGAGCTGGACTTCCAGACGCGCCACGACGCGCGCGTGCTCACCTTCGAGCGGCTGCCCCAGGCCCCGGACGCCGACGACCTCGTGGCCGTCGCCCGGCAGGGTGGCACGGCGCCCGAGGGCCGCGCCCCGGGCCCCGGCGACATCGCGCTGATCAGCTACACCTCGGGCACCAGCGGCACCCCGAAGGGCGCCACCAACACGCACGGCAACATCATGCACAACGCCGAGCGGCAGCGGACCGGGCTCGCCCTGCCGGAGGCACCCGTCTACTTCGCGCTCGCGCCTCTGTTCCACATCACCGGGATGGTCAGCGAGCTCGCGTCCTGCCTCACCAGCGCGGGCACGCTGGTGCTCGCCTACCGCTTCGAGCCGGGCGTCGTCCTGGACGCGTTCGCCGAGCACCGTCCGCACTACACCGTCGGCCCGTCCACCGCCTACATGGCGCTGGCCGCCCACCCGGACGTCACCGCGGAGCACTTCGCCTCCTTCGTGGGCATCGCCTCGGGCGGCGCCCCCGTGCCGCCCGCTCTGGTGGAGAAGTTCCGCGCCCAGTGCGGCAAGTACATCCGCACCGGCTACGGGCTGACCGAGTGCAGCGGGGCCGCCGCGGCCGTCCCGCCCGGCCTGGAGTCGCCCGTCGACCCGGCTTCCGGGACGCTCGCCGTGGGCGTGCCCGGCGGCGACACCTTCGTGCGCATCCTGGACGAGCGGGGCGAGGAGGTCCCCTTCGGCGAGCAGGGCGAGATCGTCGTCCGCGGGCCCCAGGTGGTCCCCGGCTACTGGCGGCGCGCCGAGGCCACCGCCGAGACCTTCCCGGACGGGGAGCTGCGCACCGGCGACATCGGCTTCATGGACCCGCAGGGCTGGCTCTACGTCGTCGACCGCAAGAAGGACATGATCAACGCGTCCGGCTTCAAGGTGTGGCCGCGCGAGGTCGAGGACGTCCTCTACACCCATCCGGCGGTACGCGAGGCCGCCGTCGTGGGCGTCCCCGACGGCTACCGCGGCGAGACCGTGAAGGCCTACATCAGCCTGCGGCCGGGCGCCGAGGCGGACCCGGATGAACTCGCGGTGTACTGCAAGGAGAGACTGGCTGCCTACAAGTACCCGCGCCAGGTGGAGATCCTGCCCGACTTGCCGAAGACGACGAGTGGGAAGATCCTCCGTCGGGAACTGCGTTCCCGGGCCCACGACAATCAGCAGTAACGACGGAAAAGGCAGGTGGCGGCAGTGGCCAGGACGACGGACGGAGACGGGACGCCCGTTCCGCAGCGGCTGCTGAACGCCGCCACCCGCCTCTTCGCCGAGCAGGGTTACGACCGCACCTCGGTGCAGGAGATCGTGGAGGCGGCCGGCGTCACCAAGGGCGCGCTGTACCACTACTTCGGCTCCAAGGACGACCTTCTGCACGAGGTGTACGCGCGGGTGCTGCGCGTCCAGCAGGAGCGTCTTGACCACTTCGCCACCATGGACGCGCCGGTGGAGGAGCGGCTCAGGGGCGCGGCCGCGGACGTCGTCGTCACGACGATCGAGAACCTCGACGACGCGTCGATCTTCTTCCGCTCCATGCACCATCTGAGCCCGGAGAAGAACAAGCAGGTGCGCGCCGAGCGCCGGCGCTACCACGAGCGCTTCCGCGCGCTCATCGAGGAAGGCCAGCGCGAGGGCGTCTTCTCCACGGCGACCCCCGCCGACCTGGTCGTGGACTACCACTTCGGCTCGGTCCACCACCTGTCGACCTGGTACCGCCCCGACGGCCCCCTCACCCCCCAGGAGGTCGCCGACCACCTGGCCGACCTGCTGCTGCGGGCGCTGCGTCCGTAGCCTCGTAGGCGTACCTGCGCAGACGTACCTGTAAGGGGCGGTCGCCCATGGCGGCCGCCCCTTACCCGCGCTTCCCTAGAGGTACTTCTTCAGTTCCCGTCGCGCCAGCGACCGCTGGTGCACCTCGTCCGGGCCGTCGGCCAGCATCAGGGTGCGGGCACTCGCGTACAGCTCGGCCAGTGGGAAGTCCTGGCTCACACCGCCCGCGCCGTACAGCTGGATCGCCCGGTCCAGGATGCCGACCACCGTGCGTGGGGTGGCGATCTTGATGGCCTGGATCTCCGTGTGGGCGCCCTTGTTGCCGACGGTGTCCATCAGCCAGGCCGTCTTCAGCACCAGCAGCCGCAGCTGCTCGACGGCGACCCGGGCGTCGGCGATCCAGTTCTGGACGACACCCTGCTGGGCCAGCGCCTTGCCGAAGGCGGTGCGCGAGACGGCCCGCCTGCACATCAGCTCGATCGCGCGCTCGGCCATGCCGATCAGCCGCATGCAGTGGTGGATCCGGCCGGGGCCGAGCCGGGCCTGGGCGATGGCGAAGCCGCCGCCCTCCTCGCCGATGAGGTTCGACACCGGCACGCGCGCCTGGTCGAAGATCACCTCGGCGTGGCCGCCGTGGGAGTGGTCCTCGTAACCGAAGACCTGCATCGCGCGCTTGACGGTCACGCCCGGGGTGTCGCGCGGGACCAGGACCATCGACTGCTGGCGCCGGATGTCCGCCCCGTCCGGGTCCGTCTTGCCCATGACGATGAAGATCTTGCAGTCCGGGTTCATCGCGCCGGAGATGTACCACTTGCGGCCGGTGATGACATAGTCGTCTGTGCCATCGGAGGCTCGCTCGATGAGCGTGGTGATGT
Source organism: Streptomyces sp. NPDC001410 (assembly GCF_042895235.1). NCBI lineage: Bacteria > Bacillati > Actinomycetota > Actinomycetes > Kitasatosporales > Streptomycetaceae > Streptomyces > Streptomyces sp. NPDC001410. The sequence goes on along the minus strand of NZ_JBIAWE010000004.1, from coordinate 380,117 downwards.
TCGTGGCGTCGGACGAGGCCACGTCCGGCTCGGTCATCGCGAACGCCGAGCGGATCTCACCGGCGAGCAGCGGCTCCAGCCACTGCTTCTTCTGCTGCTCGTTGCCGAACTGCGCCAGCACCTCCATGTTCCCGGTGTCGGGCGCGGCGCAGTTCGTCGCCGTGGGCGCGAGGTGCGGGGAGCGGCCGGTGATCTCGGCGAGCGGCGCGTACTGGAGGTTCGTCAGCCCGGCGCCGTACTCGGCGTCCGGCAGGAAGAGGTTCCACAGGCCCTGCCTGCGCGCCTCCGCCTTCAGCTCCTCGACCACGGTCGGGGTGTCCCAGGGTGAGGCCAGCGCGGCCCGCTGCTCCTCCGCCACCGCCTCCGCCGGATAGACGTACTCGTCCATGAAGGCGAGCAGTTTGGCGCGCAGCTCCTCCGTACGCGCGTCGAACGCGAAGTCCATGTCCGGTCAGCCTTCCTGAAGAGTGGTCAGTCCGTGGTCGATGAAGACGGGCACGAGTTCGCCGATGCGGTCGAAGCCGCGCCCGACCGTCTGGCCGAGCGTGTACCGGTAGTGGATGCCCTCCAGGATCACGGCGAGCTTGAACCAGGCGAACGCCGTGTACCAGGAGACGGCGGAGACGTCGCGCCCCGAGCGCGCCGCGTACCGCTCGATCAGCTCCTGCGGGGACGGGTGCCCCGGGGCCTCGGCGGTCGTGGACACCGGCGAGTGGGGCATCCCGAGCGGCTGGCTGTACATCACCAGCAGGCCCAGGTCGGTCAGCGGGTCGCCGAGCGTCGACATCTCCCAGTCGAGGATCGCCTTGATCTTGTCGTCGGCTCCGATCAGGACGTTGTCCAGCCGGTAGTCGCCGTGCACGACGGCGGGCGCGGGAGAGGTCGGCAGGGCGCGTCCGAGGGCCGCGTGCAGCTCGTCGATGCCGGGCAGTTCGCGGTTGCGGGAGGCGTCCAGCTGCTTGCCCCAGCGGCGCAGCTGCCGGTCGAGGAAGCCCTCGGGCCGGCCGAAGTCGCCCAGGCCCACCTCGGCGGGGTCCACCGCGTGCAGTTCGACCAGTGTGTCCACCAGGGACAGCACCGCGTTCCGGGTGCGCTCCTCGCCCAGCGGGGCGAGCTGGTCCGCGGTGCGGTACGGGGTGCCCTCGACGAACTCCATGACGTAGAACGGCGCCCCGAGCACCTCCTCGTCCTCGCACAGCAGCACCGGGCGGGGGACCGGGACGTTCGTCGGGTGCAGGGCGCTGATCACCCGGTGCTCGCGCTTCATGTCGTGCGCGGTGGCCAGCACATGGCCGAGCGGCGGGCGCCGGACGACCCACTTCGAGGTGCCGTCGGAGAGCGCGTAGGTGAGGTTCGACCGGCCGCCCTCGATCAGCCGGCCGGTCAGCGGGCCGTTCACCAGACCGGGCCGCTCACGGTCGAGCAGGCCGCGCAGCCGGTCGAGATCGAGTCCGGGCGGGTGGTCGGCGCTCATACATCACTCCTACGAACGGGTGAACTGGACCCGACTTATGATGCCGACCGGTCGGTATGCCGTCCAGTGCATACACCGAACGTGGCGAGAAACGTGACCGGAGCCACGATAGGCCGACGGCTCCCCGCGCGCTGCCCGGGGAGCCGTCGGCCCTTCTGTCGCAGGGGTCAGTGGTCGTCCCAGTGGTCCCCGTGCTCGGCGTGCCGGTGTCCGTCGTGCAGGTAGTCGACGTGGTCGCCGTGCTGCACCTGGGCGTGCCCGCACTCCTCGTGGTGCACGTGCTCGTGGCCCTCGTGTGCGGTGTGGCCGGCCGGTTCGCACTCGTCCCAGTGGCCGCCGTGCTCGCGGTGCAGATGGCCGTCGTGTGCGTAGTCGAGGTGGTCGAGGTGCTGGACGGCGGTGTGCCCGCAGCCCGGGCCGTGGCTGTGGGTGCCGTGCTCGGTGTGTTCCTGGTGGAGCGTGGTCATGTGTTCACCTTCGAGGGGTGCGGAACGGTGGCGACCGACAGGCTACGCGCGCAAACGGTACATATCGGGCACACCGGTTGCGTGGCGTACGAGTACCCCGGAGGGTCGAGGGCATGAAGGGCATCAGCTACAGCCGCTACGGCGGACCCGAGGTGCTGGAGTACGGGGAGGTCCGCGACCCGAAGGTCGGCCCCGACCAGGTGCTGGTCAAGGTGCGCGCGGCAGCGGTCAACCCGGTCGATTGGAAGTGCCGCGAGGGCTACCTCGACCCCGTCCTGGACGCCGTCTTCCCGGTCGTCCCGGGCTGGGACGTGAGCGGTGTGGTGGTGCAGCCCGGAGTCGCCGTCACGGAGTTCTCCGTCGGCGACGAGGTGATCGGCTACGTCCGCGAGGACTTCCTGTCCCGGGGCACCTTCGCCGAGTACGTCGCCGCGCCCGTGCGCACCCTGGCCCGCAAGCCGCGCAACCTGTCCTTCGAGGAGGCCGCGGGGCTGCCGCTGGCCGGGCTCACCGCCTACCAGGTCCTGGTGAAGACGCTGGAGATCAAGCGCGGTGAGACCGTGCTGGTGCACGCGGCGGCCGGCGGGGTCGGCTCGCTGGCCGTCCAGATCGGCGCCCACCTGGGCGCCCGGATGATCGGCACGGCGAGCGAGCGCAACCACGACTTCGTACGCCGCCTCGGCGGCGAGCCGGTGACCTACGGCGAGGGCCTGGCCGAACGGGTGCGCGGACTGGCTCCCGAGGGCGTGGACGCGGTCTTCGACACCGTCGGCGGTGACACGCTGAAGGTCTCCGCCAACCTGCTCGCCCCCGAGGGCCGGCTCGCGTCCATCGCCGACGCCGAGGTGCTGAGCTACGGCGGCCGGTACTGCTTCGTCCGCCCCGACGCCGCGGACCTGGCCCGCCTGTCCGAGCTGGCGGAGCAGGGGGCCGTGTCCGTGCACGTCCAGGAGGCCCTGCCGCTGGAGCGGACGGCGGACGCGCACCGGCTGAGCCAGGAGGGGCGCACCCGGGGCAAGATCGTGGTCACGGTGGACTGGGAGGCCGAGGAGGGCACCGCCTAGACCCGGCAGGGGGAGGCACCGCCTGGACCCGGCAGGGGAAGGCGCCGTCTGGACCTGGCCGGGGAAGGCGCCGGCTAGAACACGAGTACGGCCGCGCACGCGGCCATCGCCACCGTGCACAGCACCGCCGCCGTCGCGTGCCGGGGTGTCAGCGCGGCCGGGCGCGGGCCGGCCGCGAGCGCGCGGATCCGGTGGTGGGCCACCCACAGGAAGCCCAGCCAGAGCGCGCAGCACAGGGCGCCCAGGACGACACCGACGGCCGTGGGCCCGCCGTGCAGTACGGTCCGCACGGCGAGTACGGCGGCCACGGTGCTCGACAGCGTGGTACGCCGCCAGGCCAGCCGGGTGCGCTCCGGCTGCAGCCCGGGATCCCGGGCCTCGGTGCTCACCCCTCCCATCCGACCAGCACCACCACGACCATCGCGACCGCCACCACCGCGACCACCAGGCTCAGCACCGCCGGGAAGCGGGACGACGGCAGATCCTCGCCCCGCCGCATCGCCCGCTCGCAGGCCACCCAGTGGTTCACCGCACGCAGCGAGCACAGCACACCGGCGCCGAGCAGCGCGAGCGCCAGGCCGACCCGCGACGCCCAGCGCAGGTCCGGCAGGAACTGGTCCACCGCGAAACCGCCACCGATCAGCGCGAGCGCGGTGCGCAGCCAGGCCAGGAACGTGCGCTCGTTGGCCAGCGAGAACCGGTAGTCGGGGGTGCTGCCCTCCTCGCGTACCTGTTCCGGGGCGAACCAGAGCCGGACGTTCCGCACGAATTCGATCACGCGTAGGACCCTACCGGGGCCTCAACGGGCGGCACGGAACGCCCTCAGGCGCTCGTACGCCGCCAGCCCGTCCGGCACCCACTCCCACGCGCCGAGCCGCCGCTCGACCTCGTCCTCGGGCAGGAAGTCGTGCCACTGGACCTCCTCCGCCTGGGGCTGTACCGGAAGGTCGCACCGCACCTCGTACACCGCCGACCACCAGCTGTTCCCGGCCCCGTCGTCGTAGAGGAACTTGAAGAGGAAGGCCGGCCGGGGCAGGCCGGTCACGCCCAGCTCCTCCTCCGCCTCCCGCAGCGCCGCCTCGTCGTAGGACTCGCCGGCTCCCACGACCCCGCCGACGAACATGTCGTAGAGGGCCGGGAACACCAGCTTGGTCGCGGTGCGACGGTGGACGAAGAGCCGCCCGGCCGCGTCCCGGGCCTGGATGAACACGCACCGGTGGCGCAGGCCCCGGGCGTACGCCTCGCCGCGCGCGACCTGGGCGACGACCCGGTCGTGCTCGTCGACGACGTCGAGGATCTCGTCAGCAGGGTTCATGCCCGTATCCAAGCAGGGCCCCGCGCGGCCGGCTCAGCGTGCCGTCAGGTCCCTCGCGCGCTCCGCCTGCGTGCCGCACGGCATCGCCGGGTGCAGCCCGAGCAGCACGATGCCCGCGACGATCGCCGCGAGCCCCGCGGCCTCCCAGGCCAGCGCCCCGGTGTCGGTGTGCAGCCGGTCGCCGAGGAAGCCCACCCCGCACAGGATGCCGGCGAGCGGCTGGGCCGCGGTGAGCGCGGGCAGCGACATGCGCAGCGGGGCCGTCTCGAAGGCGCTCTGTACCAGGACGAGACCGGTGATGCCCAGCGCGAGCACGCCGTACGGCTGCCAGCTGGTGAACAGTTCCGTGAAGCCGCCCTCGGAGAAGCGGGTGCCGCTCACCCGGGTCAGCGCGTCCTGCACGCCGTACAGCAGCCCGGCGGCGGTCGCCAGCAGCACCGGGCCCCAGCTCAGTCGGGACCGCTTGGCGTACGTCGTGAGCACCATGGCCGCGCCGAGCATCGCGCCGATGATCAGCCAGTGCCGCACCGGGTCGGCGACCGCGCTGCCACCGCGCGGCTCGCCCGCCATGATGAACGCGCTCACGCCGCCCGCGAGCAGCGCGAGGCCGGTCCAGCCCTGACGGCCCAGGGACTGTCTGGTCCGGTGGCGGGAGAGGGCGAGCGCGAACAGCAGGTTCGTGGCGAGCAGCGGCTCGACAAGCGAGATCTCACCCTTGCCGAGCGCGACGGCACCCAGCGCCATGCCGGCCGTCATCAGGCCGATGCCGCCGAGCCAGCGCGGCACCCGCATCAGGTCGAGCAGCAGCCGGAACGACAGGAAGTCGCCGAGCGGTGCCTTCTGGGCGGCGTTCTGCTGGAGCACGAATCCGAAACCGACACAGCCGGCCGCGCTCACGGCGAGGAGGAGAACCAGAACGGACACGCTGCGTACCTCGATCATCCGGCCGGACCACGGACGCGTAGTGGCCGACTGTAGCGCTCCCGGGGCCGCATCGCCCCGGAGAGACCCGGAACAGTCCGGCCATGGTCTGCCGCGCGGACGCGTGGCGCCATGGCGTACGCCACAGAAGCCCGTCCCCACCTCGCCTCTGCGGTACGGCAAGCAGGGCGTCTGCGTGTCAAGTGCCTTGCCCCGCAAGATGGTTGAAGTGAGTACCAACCCGGGTTCCGCTTGACGCAAACCTTGGCTGGGGGTTTGCTGTGCGTGATCGGTCGATGGCAGCCCGAGAATCAGGAAGTTCCGCGGTGACCCCACTCCCGCCTCTGCTCGGCGCTCGCCGGGCCCTCACGGACCAGTCCGGCGACACCGCCCCGGACGACTCCGGCGTCTTACCGGATGCCTTCGACGACGCGCTCGGCGACGCCGAACTCCTCGCCGCCCGGGCCGCGCTGGCCCAGGGCCGCTGGCAGGTCGCCCGGTCGTTGCTGCTGCACACCGGCGACGACTGGGACCGGCGGGGGCACCGGGCCACCGTGCTCGCCGCGGAGCCCTACGCCGCCGCCTGGTCCCACGAGTGGCTGCTCGCCGAGCCCGGCTCAGCCGACGCCGCCACCCTGCACGCCCTCGCCCTGGTCCAGCGCACCCTGCGCGGCAAGGACGACGCCGACCGGGCCCGCGAGGCCTGCCGCACCGCCGCCGCGCTCGCCCCCGCCGACCCCACCCCCTGGCTCGGCCTGCTCCAGTTGGCCCGCACCCAGGGACCGGAGCACGAGGTGCTGCGCACCTTCGCAGAACTGCGCGAGCGGCATCCCGAGCACCACCACGGACACCACCTGCTGGTCGCCCGGCTCGCCGAGCGGCCCCAGGGCGGCCGGGCCGAGTCCCACGAGGTGTACGACCTCGCCGAGCTGGCCGCCGCCGAGGCCCCCGCCGACTCCCCGCTGGCCGTCCTGCCGGTGGTCGCGTACGCCGAGCGCTACCGGGTCCTGGCCGCCACCGGGCCGGCCGCCGGCGACCCGGTCGGCTCCGGGCACTGGTCGGGCCCCCGAGCCCGCCGGATTCTGCGCGCGGCCTTCGACTGGTGGCTGGAGTGGGAGCACGACGACCACCCCCGCCGCCACACCGACCTCAACCACCTGGCGTTCGCCATGTCCTCGGCCGGCCGCCCGGCCGAGGCCGCGGCCCTCTTCCAGCGCATAGGCCGGCACGCCACCCGGGCCCCCTGGTCCTACCCGCACCGCGACGCCTGGCAGGCCTTCCGCGCCGCCCGCTCCCGCGCACTCGGCAGGCCGTCGCCCGAGGCGTCGTTTGCTGGGCCTTAGGTGAGAAGTGATTACGGAAGTCTGACCTGTGGCCCGACTCCCTGGCCCGGGAAAGGCCAGAAGTGCTCGAATGATTACGTGAACTCTGAACCGGCCGAGGAACCGGAGGGCAGGCCGATCGGCCGCCGTGTCTTCCTCGGCACCCTCGGCCTGGGCGCCCTCGGCGTCGCCGCCGCTCCGGTGCTGCAACGCGGCCTGGAGGGCTTCCTCGGCACCGTATCCGGCAAGGACCCCACGGGCCTGACCGGCCTGCTGCCCAACGGCGGCGGCTTCCGCTACTACTCGGTCGCCGCGTCCGTCCCGCACAAGAGCCCCGCCGACTACCGGCTCACCGTCGACGGCCTGGTCGACCACCCGCACACCTACACCCTCGCCGAGCTGCGTGCCCTGCCGCAGACCCGGCTGGTCAAGGACGTCCAGTGCGTCACCGGCTGGCGGGTCCCGGGCACCCCCTTCGAGGGCGTACGCCTCTCCCACCTGCTGGACGCCGCCGGCGTCCGGGCCGGCGGCAGGGCCATCCGCTTCACCTGCTTCGACGGCACCTACAGCGAGAGCCTCACCCTCGCCCAGGCCCGCCGCCCGGACGTCCTGGTCGCCCTGCGCATGCAGGACAAGGACATCGGCCACGACCACGGCGGCCCGGCCCGGCTCTACGTCGCCCCCATGTACTTCTACAAGTCGGCCAAATGGCTCTCCGGCATCACCGTGACCGACGAGGTCCGGCCCGGTTACTGGGAGAACCTCGGCTACGACGTCGACGCCTGGGTCGGCCGCTCGAACGGACGGACCGATGAGCCTACGAGCTGAGACCCCGGCCCCGACGAACGCGCGCGTCCACCGCTTCAGCCGGGCCGAACGGTGGGTGCACCGCACAACGGCCGCCCTGATGGGCGTGTGCGTGGTGACCGCGGCCTGCCTCTACATCCCGCAGCTGGCCGTGCTCGTCGGGCGCCGCGCACTGGTCGTACGCATCCACGAGTGCGCCGGGCTGGCCCTGCCCGTCCCGGTCCTGCTCGGCCTGGCCTCCCGGGCCTTCCGCACCGACCTGCGCTTCCTCAACCGCTTCGGCCCCCACGACCGCGTGTGGCTGCGCGCCGTGCTCGTGCGCGACAAGCGCCACTCCTCGCGCCCGGCGGGCAAGTTCAACGCGGGCCAGAAGGTCTACGCCGCCTGGATCGCCGGGGCCACCCTGGTCATGCTCGGCACCGGCCTGATGATGTGGTTCACCCACCTCACTCCGCTGATGTGGCGCACCTCGGCGACCTTCGTCCACGACTGGCTGGCGCTGACCATCGGCGTGGTCCTGGCCGGCCACATCGGCATGGCACTGGCGGACCCGGAGGCACGCCGGGGACTGCGGACCGGGTCGGTGAGCAGGCAGTGGGCGAAGCGGGAACACCCCCTGTGGCGTCCGTGACGACGACTCGGACCGCGCCTTCCCGGACGCCTTCCTAGACTTGAAGGGTGGCCCGGCCCAATGAAGAGGTCGAGGCGCTCCTCCAGGAGTACGCGGACCTCATCGCGATCACCGGAGGCGACGCCTTCAAGGCGCGCGCCTACGAGAAGGCCGCGCGTGCCATCGGCGGCCATCCCGCCGACATCTCCCAGCTGGACGCGAACGGCCTGAAGGAGATCCCGAACGTGGGTCGGTCGATCGCCGAGAAGGTGATCGAGTACCTGCGCACCGGCACCATGGCCGTGGTCGAGGAACGCCGGGCGAAGATCCCGGCCGGGGTGCGGGAGCTGATCACGATCCCCACGCTCGGCCCGAAGAAGGCGCTGCGGCTCTACGAGGACCTGCACATCTCCTCGGTGGACGAACTGGCCGCGGCCATCGAGGCGGACGCGCTGGCCGACCTGAAGGGGTTCGGAGAGAAGACGCAGGAGAACCTCCGGCACGGCATCGAGCTGATGCAGCGCGCGGGCGGGCGGATCCCCCTGTCCCTCGCCCTGGAGACCGCCGAGGAGATCGTCGCCGAGCTGTCCGCAGTGACCGGCTGCAAGCGCTGCACCTACGCAGGGTCCCTGCGCCGGATGAAGGAGACCATCGGGGACCTCGACGTCCTCGTGGCAGCCAGACGATCCGCCCCCTTCATGGAGGCCCTGTGCGGCCTGCCGTCCACCGCCGAGGTCATCGCACAGGGCACGAAGAAGACGTCGATCCGCACCGGCAAGGGCCTCCAGGTCGACCTGCGGGTGCTGCCGCCCGACTCGTGGGGGGCCGGACTGCAGTACTTCACCGGCTCCAAGGCGCACAACATCCGCACCCGTACCATCGCCGTCCACCAGGGGCTCAAGCTCTCCGAGTACGGCCTGTTCGACGCCGAGAGCGGGGAGTCGCTCGCCTCCCGCACGGAGGAGGAGGTGTACGACCGGCTCGGCCTGCCCTGGATCCCGCCGACGCTGCGGGAGGACCGCGGGGAGATCGAGGCCGCGCTGCACGGCGAGCTGCCCGAGGTGCTGACCGAGCGGGACATCCGCGGCGACCTGCACACCCACACGGACCTCACCGACGGCCTCGCACCGCTGGAGACGATGCTGGAGGCCGCCGCCGCACGCGGCTACGCCTACTACGCGGTCACCGACCACGCGCCCAACCTGTACATGCAGCGCATGACCGACGAGAAGATCCTCGCCCAGCGGGAGCAACTACGGGAACTGGACGGCACGTTGGGCAGGATGCGACTCCTGCACGGCACGGAGCTGAACATCGGCCCCGACGGCGACGTGGACTGGCCGGACGACTTCCTGGCCGGCTTCGACGTGTGCGTGGCCTCCCTGCACTCCCACTTCGACCTGGACCGAAAGGCGATGACCCGGCGGCTCCTGCGGGCCTGCGAGAACCCGTACGTGAACGTCATCGGCCACCCGACCACCCGGCTCATCGGCAAACGGCCGGGCGTCGACGCCGACTGGGACGAGGTGTTCGCCGCCTGCGCCCGCCACGGCACCGCGCTGGAGGTCAACGCCCAGCCGGACCGGCTGGACCTGCGCGACGAGGACATCCTCCGGGCCCGGGAGCACGGGGTGAAGTTCGCCGTGAACACCGACGCCCACTCCGTCCTCCACCTCGCGCAGTTGCGCTATGGCGTCGCCACCGCACAGCGCGGCTGGCTCACCAAGGACGACGTGATCAACACCTGGCCCTTGACCCGCCTGCGCAAGTTCCTGCGCAAGGCCGGGCGGAGCTGAACTCCCGTTTCACCGCAGGGGCCGCACCATGAGCGTGCCGTCGTCCCCCAGCTCGACGCGGGTGCCGAAGTCATGGCTGCACCGGTCGAGGGTGGCGCGCAGCCACGCGGTGTCCTCGGCCGACGCGTGCTCCAGGCGCATCCGGCGGGCCTGGAGCGGCACCATCCGCAGGCCGGTCAGCCGGCCCGTGCCGGGTTCGAGCGAGGCCAGGTACAGCAGCCGCAGGTCGTCCCGGTAACGCTCGTAGCCGCCGATGCCCTCGTAGTCGTCGACCAGGTCGCCGCAGCCGTACAGCACAAGTCTGTCGCGGTACACCTCCACCGGGCGCGGGTGGTGCGAGGAGTGGCCGTGGACGACGTCCACCCCGGCGTCGACGAGCGCGTGGGCGAAGCGGACCTCGGCGTGCGAGACGCCGTAGCCCCAGTTGGAGCCCCAGTGGACGGAGGCGACCACGATGTCGTCCGGGCGGCCGGCCTGTCGCAGCCGGTCGGCGAAGGCGGCCGCGGCGTCCTCGGTCGGCGCGGCGACCAGGGCCACCCCGGACCGCTCGGCACCCGCGGCCCAGCCGTGCGGGATGCCGCTGGACGGCATCCCGAAGGAGAAGACCAGCACACGTCCGCCCGCCCGCAGCGGTACGGCCGCCGGACGCCAGGCCGCGTCCTCGTCCCGGCCGGCACCCGCGATGCGCAGCCCGGCCGCCGCCAGGGAGTCCAGCGTCTCCAGGAGGCCCGGCATCCCGAAGTCGAGCACGTGGTTGTTGGCGAGCACACAGACGTCGGGCCGCGCCGCGGCGAGAGCGGGCAGGTTGGCCGGGCTCATCCGGTAGTGGACTCCCTTGCCGGGCGCGAAGCGGCCGTCCCCGGTGACCGCCGTCTCCAGATTGATCACCCGCACGTCGGGCGCGGCACGCTCCAGCACCGGCAGCGCCTCGCCCCAGGGCCAGGCGGGGGCCACCGGCCGCGGTACCGGACCGTTCGCCGCCTCCGCCAGGGCGACGTAGTCGCGGGCGTCGTTCAGGTAGCCCTCCCGCAGGGCGGGGTCACCGGGGTGCGGGAGGATCTGGTCGACGCCCCGGCCGAGCATCACGTCACCGGCGAGAAACAGGGTGACGAGCCCCTCGGGCATGATCCCCACCTACACGTGCGCGGGTGCCATGTGGTCGGTGAACCAGTCGCGGGCCAGCTCGGTCACCCGCTCCAGGGTGCCGGGCTCCTCGAACAGATGCGTGGCGCCGGGGACCACGTCGAGCCGGTTCTCGCACCGCAGTTGTGCCTGTGCCTCCTGGTTGAGCCCGAGCACCTGCAGGTCGGCGCCGCCCACGATGAGCAGCGTGGGTGCCGTAACCTCGGGCAGCCGAGGCCCGGCGAGGTCGGGCCGGCCACCGCGGGAGACCACCGCGGCGGGGCGCGCCGACGGTTCGGCGGCGGCCCACAGGGCGGCGGCCGCGCCGGTGCTGGCGCCGAAGTAGCCGACGGCGAGCCCTTCGACGTCGGGTTCCTCGCGCAGCCAGCCGGTGGCGCCGGCCAGCCGCCCGGCCAGCAGCCCGATGTCGAACACGTTGGCCCGGTCGCGCTCCTCGGCCTCGGTGAGCAGGTCGAACAGGAGGGTGCCGAGGCCGGCCCGGTTCAGTCCCTCGGCCACGAACCGGTTGCGCGGGCTGTGCCGGCTGCTGCCGCTGCCGTGGGCGAAGGCGACGACCCCGGTCGCGCCCTCGGGCAGGGTGAGCCGCCCGCGCAGCCGTACGGCACCGGCCGCCACCTCCACCTCGCGGTCCTCGGCTCCGGTGCCGGCGAAGCGGGCGTGGCGCCTGGCCGCCTGCCGCAGACAGGCCGTGACCTCGTCGTCGTCGGTCTGGGCGAAGTCGACGTAGAACTGGCCGATCGCGAGGAAGTCGTCCGGGGTGTCCAGGCTGACCAGTTCGTCGGCGTCCCCGCCGAGCCGCCGGGCGAAGTCCCGTGGCGCCACGGGGACCGCCAGCACGATCCGCGCCGCGCCCCGGGCCCGGGCGATCTGGCAGGCCGCCCGCGCGGTCGAGCCGGTGGCCACGCCGTCGTCGACGACCACGGCGGTCCGGCCCGCGACGGCGACGGGAGTGCGGTCGCCCCGGTAGCGGGCGGCCCGCTGTGCGAGCACCTCGCGCTCGTGTCTCTCCACCCGGTCCAGTGCCGCCTCACTGACGCCGGTGAGGCGCAGCACCTCCTCGTTGATCACCCGTACGCCGCCCTCGCCGATCGCGCCCATGCCCAGCTCCGGCTGGTCGGGCACGCCCAGCTTGCGCACCAGGCAGACGTCCAAGGGGGCGTCGAGCGCCTCCGCGACCGCCGCGCCGACCGGCACCCCGCCGCGCGGCAGTCCCAGCACCACGACGTCCTGACCCCTCAGGTACTCGAGACGGGCGCCCAGCAGCCGCCCCGCCTCGATTCGGTCGGTGAAGAGCACGGCACAGCTCCGTCATCCCTGGGTGGGCCAGAGGGGCGCGGGAGTGTCGATCTCGATCGCGCCCATCTCCTTCATGTCGCCCTGGGCCGCGCGCAGCAGCAGGCGGCCCATGGCGATCAGCGCACGTCCGGCCGCGAGTTCGTCACCGATCTCGGGCACCGCCGTGTCATAGGGGCTCCTGCGGGCCTCCGCGTGGCTCTCCAGGACGTTGTCCCCGGTGTCGAGGATGATCCGGGCCGTGGTGTCCGGGTCGTGTTCGGACAGGTACAGGTTCAGCCGCCATTCCTTGACGGACGGAGGACGGTTGCTGACGGGTCGAGTCATGGTCCGTCTCTCCTCACTGCGCTGCGAGGCAACGGGACGCACCGGCGCGTCTCCTCTTCCACTGTGCACCGCACCGGCGGCGGGCGCCTCCCCGGTCACGGGCAGAATGTGGGCCATGACCACGCGCACCTGCCCCTGCGGCCGACCCGAGTCCTACGACGCCTGCTGCGGCCGCTTCCACTCGGGGTCCGCCGCCGCGCCGACCGCCGAGGCGCTGATGCGGTCGCGGTACAGCGCGTTCGTGAAGGGGGACACAGGGTATCTGCTGCGGACCTGGCATCCCCGGACCCGGCCGGAGCGGCTGGACCTGGACCCGGGCATGAAGTGGACGGGGCTGGAGATCCTCGGCAGCACCGACGGGTCCGCCTTCCACACCACCGGCACGGTGACGTTCCGCGCCTCCTACCGCGGCGGCTCGCTGCACGAGCGCAGCCGGTTCGAGCGGGTGGACGGGGCGTGGGTGTACGTCGACGGGGACTTCCTCGACTAGGACGTGCCACGCCGGCTGTCGGTCACGCCGGCTGTCGGTCTCGCCGACTAGGGCGCCAGGATGTCGAGTTCCTGGAGGGCGCCCACGGTGATCTCGCGGGTCAGCTGTTCGGCGCGGGCGGCGTCGCCCGCGCGCACCGCCTCCGCGACCTGCACATGCAGGGTCACGGCAGCCGGGTCGGGGTCCTCGAACATCACCTCGTGATGGGTGCGCCCGGCCAGCACCTCGGCGACGACGTCGCCGAGACGCGCGAACATCTCGTTGCCCGAAGCCGTGAGGATGACCCGGTGGAAGGCGATGTCGTGGACCAGATACTCCTCCAACCGGTGGCCGCGTGAGTTGGACACCATGCCCAGTGCGCACTCGGTGAGTTCGGCGCACTGCTCGGCCGTGGCGTTCTTCGCGGTCAGGCCCGCCGCCACCGGCTCGATCGCCGAACGCAGCACGGTCAGGGAGCGCAGCTGGTGCGGGCGGTCGGCGCCCGCGAGGCGCCAGCGGATGACCTGCGGGTCGTAGACGTTCCACTCGGCCTTGGGGCGGACCGTCACGCCCACCCGGCGACGGGACTCGACCAGGTGCATGGACTCCAGCACCCGAACCGCCTCGCGCATCACGGAACGTGACACCTCGAAGTGCTGTGCCAGTTCGTCGGTGCGCAGCACGCTGCCCGGCGGGTACTCGCCGGCGGTGATCGCGGGACCGAGGGTGTCCAGTACGCGGCCGTGCAGCCCCCGGCCCGGTGTGCTCATGCACTCAGAGTACGGCGTGGATCACAGAGCCAAAAAGTCAGACTTATATGTCACACACTCTTGAATTAGTCGTACCTAATAGGTTTCAGTGTGGCGACGCCGGACGTCGGCGTCGGATGTCGAGGAAGACAGCGAGGCAGTCATGCGCACCCCCCAGGTCGTCGTCGTGATGGGCGTCGCCGGGACGGGCAAGACCACGATCGGTCCTCTGCTCGCCGCCCGGCTGGGCGTCCCGTACGCCGAGGGCGACGACTTCCACCCCAAGGCCAACATCGACAAGATGTCGGCCGGGATCCCGCTCCAGGACGCCGACAGGTGGCCGTGGCTCGACGCCATCGGTCACTGGGCGCACGGGCGGGCCGGGCTCGGCGGGGTGGTCAGCAGCTCGGCGCTGAAGCGGTCGTACCGGGACCGGCTCCGGGCCGTGGCGCCCGGGGTCGTGTTCGTGCACCTCACGGGCGACCGCCGGCTCATCGAGGACCGCATGTCCCACCGGCAGGGTCACTTCATGCCGACCGCCCTGCTGGACTCCCAGTTCGCCACCCTCCAACCCCTGGAGTCCGACGAGCAGGGAGTCGCCGTGGACGTCAGCGGCAGCCCCGAGGAGATCACCGATCGAGCCGTGAAGGCACTCGACGCGCTTTCCGACACATCCGCGTAGCACCCCACCCCCGTCCCCCGTACCTGCAAGGGAACCCCCGTGACCAGACTCAGCGTCGAGATGCTGGCAGCGGACACCGTCCAGCCCATCACCTCGGCCGGCCACGCTCAGCTCGGCATCGCCGTCCTGGCGGGCATCGCCGTCATCGTCCTGCTCATCACCAAGTTCAAGCTCCACGCCTTCCTGGCGCTGACCATCGGGTCGCTGGTCCTCGGAGCCGTCGCCGGGGCACCGCTGGACAAGGCCATCACCAGCTTCACCACCGGGCTCGGCGCCACGGTGGCCGGCGTCGGCGTCCTGATCGCGCTCGGGGCGATCCTGGGCAAGCTCCTCGCCGACTCCGGCGGCGCCGACCAGATCGTCGACACGATCCTCGCCAAATGGGGAGGTGCAGGGCCGGAGGCCCTTCCCCAGAAGGGTGGCGGCGGGCGACGGGCGGGAGGTCGTGCGATGCCGTGGGCGATGGTGCTGATCGCGTCCGTGGTCGGCCTGCCGCTGTTCTTCGAGGTCGGCATCGTGCTGCTGATCCCGGTCGTGCTGATGGTCGCCAAGCGCGGCAACTACTCCCTGATGCGCATCGGCATCCCGGCGCTGGCCGGTCTGTCCGTGATGCACGGCCTGATCCCGCCGCACCCCGGCCCGCTGGTCGCGATCGACGCGGTCGGCGCCAACCTGGGCGTGACCCTGGCGCTCGGCATCCTCGTCGCCATACCCACGGTGATCATCGCCGGCCCTGTCTTCTCCCGGTTCGCCGCCCGCTGGGTGGACGTCCCGGCCCCCGACCGCATGCTCCCGCAGCGCGCCTCCGAGGAGTTGGAGCGCCGGCCCGGCTTCGGCGCGACGCTCGCCACCATGCTGCTGCCCGTGGTGCTGATGCTGGCCAAGGCGCTGGTGGACATCGTCGTCGACGACCCCACCGACATGACCCAGCGGGTCTTCGACGTCGTCGGCTCCCCGCTGATCGCGCTGCTCGCCGCGGTCATCGTCGGCTTCTTCACGCTGGGCCGGGCCGCCGGGTTCGGCAAGGACCGGCTCCAGCAGACGGTCGACAAGGGCCTGATGCCCATCGCGGGCATCCTGCTGATCGTCGGCGCGGGCGGCGGCTTCAAGCAGACGCTGATCGACTCCGGCGTCGGCCAGATGATCCTGGACATCTCCAAGGACTGGTCGATCCCGGCGCTGCTGCTGGCCTGGCTGATCGCGGTGGCGATCCGGCTGGCCACCGGCTCGGCGACGGTGGCGACGATCTCCGCGGCCGGTCTGGTCGCGCCGCTCGCGGCCGACATGTCGACCACCCACACCGCCCTGCTGGTCCTCGCCATCGGCGCCGGCTCGCTCTTCTTCAGCCATGTCAACGACGCCGGCTTCTGGCTGGTGAAGGAGTACTTCGGGCTGAGCGTCGGACAGACCGTCAAGACCTGGTCGGTGATGGAGACGATCATCTCGGTGGTCGCCGGCGGACTGGTCCTGCTGCTGTCCCTGGTGATCTAGGAGCGGTACGGCCATGACGGCTCACCCCCTCTTCGACATCGGCGGCCGTACGGCCCTGGTCACCGGCTCCAGCCGCGGCATCGGCCTGGCACTGGCCCGGGGCCTGGCGGAGGCCGGCTGCACGGTGGTCCTCAACGGGCGCGACCCGGACCGGCTGGCCGAAGCGGCCGCGGAACTGGCCGGGGACCGCATCCACACGGCGGCCTTCGACGTGACCGACGGTCCGTCCGTGGCCGCAGGGATCGCGGACGTCGAGGAGCGGGTGGGCCCGCTCGACATCCTCGTCAACAACGCGGGCATGCAACTGCGCGCCCCACTGCTGGAGTTCACGGACCCGGACTGGCACCGGATCCTGGACGCCAACCTCACCAGCGCGTTCCTGGTCGGCCGCGAGGCGGCCCGGCGGATGACGGAACGCGGCCACGGAAAGATCATCAACATCTGCTCGCTGCAGAGCGAGGTGGTACGGCCCGGCATCGCGCCGTACGCGGCGACCAAGGGCGCGCTGAAGATGCTCACCAAGGGCATGTGCGCCGACTGGGGCCCGTACGGCGTCCAGGTCAACGGGCTCGGACCCGGCTACATCGAGACCGAGCTGACCCGGCCCCTCGTCGAGGACGAGGAGTTCAGCGCCTGGGTGCGCCGCCGCACCCCGGCCGGCCGCTGGGGCCGTACCGAGGACCTGGTGGGCGGGCTGCTCTTCCTCGCCTCGCCCGCCGCGGACTTCGTCGGCGGGCAGATCCTCTACGTCGACGGCGGTATGACGAGCGTGCTCTGAGAGGGGCGGCGGACATGCTGGGTTGTGTGATCCACGGCGCGGGGGAGCTGCGCGTGGCGGAGCTGCCGGTACCCGAACCCGGGCCCGGCCAGGCCCTGGTGGCCGTACGGTACGGCGGTGTGTGCGGCTCCGACCTGCACTACTGGCGGCACGGCGGGGTCGGCGACTTCCGGCTCAGGGAGCCCATGGTGCTCGGGCACGAGGTCGTGGGCACCGTGGTCTCCTACGGCCCCGGAGCCACCGGTCCGGCTCCGGGTACGGCCGTCGCCGTGCACCCCGCCACCCCCTGCGGCCGGTGCCCGGAGTGCGGCGCCGGGCGGGCGAACGTGTGCCGGGACACCCGGTACCTCGGCAGCGCCGCCCGCTTCCCGCACGTACAGGGCGGGTTCGCCGGCCAAGTGGTCGTACCGGCCCGACAGTTGAGGCCCCTTCCGGACGGGCTCGGGCTGCGGCGGGCGGCGCTCGCCGAACCGCTCGCCGTGGCGCTGCACGCGATGCGGCGGGCCGGGGACGTGTCCGGCCGGCAGGTGCTGGTGACCGGGGCCGGGCCGATCGGATGCCTGGTCGTCGCCGCGGCGAAGGCGGCCGGCGCGGCCCGTGTGACGGCGACCGACCTGCTGCCCGAGGCACTCGGGTACGCGGCCCTCGCCGGCGCCGACACCCTCGTCCGGGCCGACGACCCGGACGACACCGGGTGGCCGGCCGAGGCGGACGTGGCCGTCGAGGCCTCCGGGGTGGCCGCCGGCCTCGACACCTGTCTACGGCTGGTGCGGCGCGGCGGCGTGGTCGTCCAACTCGGGATGCTGCCGCCAGGACAGATCCCCTTCCCCGGGAACCTCCTGGTGAGCCGGGAGATCGAGCTGCGCGGCGCGTTCCGCTTCGACACCGAGTTCGACGAGGCACTGCGCCTGCTGGCGGCCCGCGCGGAGTTCGACGGGCTGATCAGCGCGGTCGTTCCGGTACGGCAGGCCGAGGCGGCGTTCGCCCTGGCCGCCGACCGGAGCCGGTCGTGCAAGGTGCTGCTCGACTTCGAGAGCTAGACGGCCGCCCGCGTGCCCTGCATCGGCAGCGGCGGCAGTGCCGCCCCGTACACCCACGCCTCGAACAGCCCGTCCACCGGCTCGTCCGCGAACCGGGCCACGTGCGCCGTGAACGCCGACGTCGTCACCGAACCGTTCCGGTGCAGCCGCACCCAGCTGCGCACCATGAGGAAGAACGCCTCGTCGCCCAGCGCGCAGCGCACCGCGTGCAGGGTCAGGCCGCCCCGCTCGTAGAGCCGGTCGTCGAACATCGACTTGCGGCCCGGGTCGGCCAGCCGGAGGTCCTGCGGCAGCGTGGACAGCAACCGGTGTGCGGCGGCGGCCAGTTGCTGGGCGCTGCGGCCGCCCGAACGCTCCGACCACAGCCACTCCGCGTACTTGGCGAAGCCCTCGTTCAGCCAGATGTGCCGCCAGTCGGCGATGGACACGCAGTTGCCGAACCACTGGTGCGCCAGCTCGTGCGCCACCAGCCGCTCCGAACCCCGCGCCCCGTCCACGTGGTTGGAGCCGAACAGCGACAACCCCTGTGCCTCGACGGGCACATCGAGTTCCTCCTCGGTCACCGCGACCGCGTACTCGTCGAACGGGTACGGCCCGAACAGCTCCTGGAACAGCTCCATCATCGCGGGCTGCCGCGCGAAGTCCCGGGAGAACTCGGGCAGCAGCTGCGCCGGGATGTGCCCGTGCTGCGGGATGCCGCCCGGCCCCGGGTCGCCCAGCAGCACCGTCTGGAACTTGCCGATCGCGAGACCCACCAGATAGCTGGACGTGGGCGCGGCCTGCTCGTACACCCAGGTGGTCGTCGAGGCCTTCGTCGTACGGGTCAGCAGGCGCCCGCCCGCGACCACCGCGTACGCCGACGGCGTGGTGACCGAGATCAGGTACGACGCCTTGTCCGCCGGCCGGTCGTTGCACGGGTACCAGGTCGGCGCCCCGATCGGCTGGCTCGCCACCAGCGCCCCGTCCGACAGCTCCTCCCAGCCGATCCCGCCCCAGGGGCTCGACACCGGGCCGGGGTTCCCGGACCAGTGCACCTCGACCGTGAAGGCGGCCCCGGCCCGCACCGGCTTGGCCGGGCGGATGCGCAGCCTGCCGCCACGGTGCGTGTAGTGCGGCTGCCGGCCGTCCACCCGCACCCGGCCGATCTTGAAGTCGGCCAGGTTGAGCTGGAACTCGGTGAGCGCCGTCCGTCCCGCGATGGCGTTGATCCGGGCGGTGCCCGCCAGCCGGTTCGGGCCCGGGCGGTAGTCCAGCGTGAGTTCGTAGCGGTGCACCCGGTAGCGGGAGTCACCGTTGTCCGGGAAGTACGGGTCCGGGCCGACCGACTGCTGAACTGCCACTGCTCTGTCCGCTCCCTGCGCTGTGCCACCACTCCGTGCCGGTGCACCGCTCACCGAGCCCGAAAAGGCTGCGCTCACGGACGCCACGCCTCGATCGGGTTGCCGAGCCAGCGGGTGTCGTCCGGGACGGACTCCGCGGCCATGACGAGCGACGCGGGACCCAGGGTCGTACGGGCCCCGACCGTGCTGCCGGGCAGCACGATCCCGCCAGGACCCAGCGTGGCGCCCTCACGGAGGACCACAGTATCCGTCCGCAAGATCCGGTCGTGGAAGAGGTGAGTCTGCAGGACGCAGCCGCGGTTCACGGTGGCCGCGTCCTCCAGGGTCACCAGGTCCGTCTCCGGCAGCCAGTAGCTCTCCACCCAGACGCCCTTGCCGATACGGGCGCCGAGCCCGCGCAGCCACGCCGTCATCACCGGGGTCCCCGGCACGGCCCCGGCCAGCCACGGCACGGCCAGCACCTCGACGAACGTGTCCGCCAGCTCGTTGCACCACACGAAGGAACTCCACAGCGGATGCTCCCCGGTGCGGTGCCGCCCCACCAGCAGCCACTTCGCCACGATGGAGGTGAGCGCGGCCGCGGCCCCGGCCGCGAGCAGCACCAGCCCCGACAGCAGCGGCGCCCACGGCCCCAGCGCACACAGCGCCGCCACCGTCAGCACGGCCAGCCCCGCCGAGCAGAACACCGGCACGATCCGGCACAGCTCCACCAGACCGCGCGCCCACAGCAGCCGGGCGGGCGGCTCGTAGGTACGGCTCTGGTCCCCGCCGGCGGCACTGCGCGGCAGCTTCACCGGCGGCAGACCCAGATACGAGGTGCCCTTCTTCGCCTTCTTGGGCGTCGCCGACAGCACGCCGACCAGGCCGCCGTCCGGCACGCTCCGCCCCGGCGCGGTCATCCCGGAGTTCCCGAGGAAGGCCCGCCGCCCGATCTCCGCGCGCCCGATCCGCACCCAGCCGCCACCCAGCTCGTACGGCGCGGTCAGCGTGTCGTCCGCCAGGAAGGCCCCGTCGCCGACCGTGGTCAGGCTCGGCAGCGCGAGTACGGTCGACACCTCGGCGCCCCGCCCGACGCGCATTCCCAGCAGCCGCAGCCACACCGGCGTGACCAGCCCGGCGTACAGCGGGAACAGCGTCTCGCGGGACCGGTCCATCAGCTGCGTCACGGTCCACGCCTGCCAGCCGACCCGGCTGTGCGTCGGGTGCGTACCCTCGCGCAGTCCCAGGCTGAGCAGGCGTACGGCGATCAGGATCAGCAGCGCGTACGCCAGCCCGAAGGCCAGCGTGGCCGGGACGAGCGCGAGCGCGGCTCCACGAAGGGCCTCGGTGAGTCCGGCCCCGGGTGCCACGAAGACACGAGCGACCAGCAGCGCGGCCACACCCGCCGACACCGGCATGGCACTCAGCGCAACGCCCGTCACGCCGTACATGACCCGCCAGTACGTGCCCCGCTGCGGCCGCTCCTTCGGCCAGTTGCGCTTGGCCTTGCCGAGCTTGACCGCGGGCGCGCCCGCCCACCGCTGACCGGTGGGCACCTGCCCGGTGACCGCCGACCCCGGCGCCACCTCGGCCCGCTTGCCGACCCGCGCGCCCGGGAAGAGCATGCTGCGCGTCCCGACGACGGCGTGCGCGCCGACCCGCACCGGACCGACCTCCAATCGGTCACCGTCCAGCCAGTACCCGCTCAGGTCCACCTCGGACTCCACGGCGGCCCCGCGCCCCAGCCGGAGCAGGCCGGTGACCGGCGGCAGCGAGTGCAGGTCCACCTCGGGCCCGATCCGTGCGCCCAGCGCCCGCGCGTACCGCTCCAGCCACGAGCCGGTCAGCGAGGTGGCGCCGCTGAACTCGGCCAGCCGCTCGGCGGTCCACAGCCGCAGATGCACGCTCCCGCCCCGCGGGTACCGCCCGGGCGCAAGGCCCCGCAGCAGCAGCCGCGCCCCGCCCGCCGCGATCGCGATCCGGCCGGGCGGGCTGAAGAACAGCAGCGCGCCGACCGCGAGCAGCCACCAGGGGGCGGTCGGCAGCCAGGCGTAGGCGGGCAGCAGGTTCCCGACGGCGGCCAGGACCACCGTCCAGCGCAGCCCGAGCAGCGTGAGCAGCGGGACGAGCAGCAGGAGCTGGACGGCCTGGGCGCGCACCGGCACCGGAGCGACCGTCCGCTGTGCGCCGTCGTCCTGCGCCGAGGCCTCCAGGCGCCGGGCCAGCTTGCGCAGGGTGGGCTGCTGGTAGATGTCGAGCACGGCGGCGCTCGGGTAGCGGGTGCGCAGCCGGGTGGTGAGCTGGGCGGCGGCCAGGCTGCCACCGCCGATCGCGAAGAAGTCGTCGGAGGCGCTGGTCACCGGGATGCCCAGCACCCCGGCCCACTGCTCGGCGAGCCAGGCCTCGGTGCCGTACAGATCGGCCTTGGGGGCCTCCACGCCCTCCAGCGGCCACGGCAGGGCGTTGCGATCCACCTTTCCGGACGTCCGGGTCGGCAGCTCGGCGACGGGCGCGAGCAGCGGCACCAGCGCGGCGGGCAGCTCCGCGCGCAGCTTCTCGACGGCGGCCGCCTGGTCCCAGCCGTCCTGGGTGACGACGTACCCGACGAGGAGCTGGTTGCCGCTACGGGCGGTGCGCACCGCGGCGGCGGCCCCCGCCACACCGGGCAGCGCCTGCAGCGCGGCGTCCACCTCGCCCAGCTCGATCCGCCGCCCGCCGAGCTTGATCTGCTCGTCGGCCCGCCCCAGGAAGATCAGTCCCTCGGGCTCGGCCTTGACCAGGTCACCACTGCGATACGCCCGCTCCCAGCCCAGCGACTCCAGCGGCGCGTACTTCTCCGCGTCCTTCTCGGGATCGAGATACCGCGCGAGCCCGACCCCGCCGATCACGAGCTGCCCGCTGTCCCCCAGGGGCACGGGCTCCCCGCTCTCGTCGACGACGGCCAGCTCCCACCCGTTCAGCGGCAGCCCGATCCGCACCGGCTCCTCACCCGTGAGCAGCGCCGCACAGGCCACGACGGTCGCCTCGGTCGGCCCGTAGGTGTTCCAGACCTCGCGCCCCTCGGTGACCAGCCGCTGCGCCAGCTCGGGCGGGCAGGCCTCGCCGCCGAAGATCAGCAGCCGTACGTCGCCCAGGGCCTCGGGCTCCCACAGCGCGGCCAGCGTGGGCACGGTCGACACGACCGTGATCTCCTGCTCGACCAGCCAGGGCCCCAGATCGGCACCGCTCCTGACCTGCGACCGGGGCACGGGCACCAGACAGGCGCCGTACCGCCAGGCCAGCCACATCTCCTCGCAGGACGCGTCGAACGCCACGGACAGCCCCGCCATCACCCGGTCGCCGGGCCCGATCGGCTCGTCGGTGAGGAAGAGGGCCGCCTCCGCGTCCACGAACGCGGCGGCGCTGCGGTGCGTGACGGCCACGCCCTTCGGCTTCCCGGTGGACCCGGAGGTGAAGATGATCCAGGCGTCGTGCTCGACACCGGGCCGGGCGGCGGGGGAGCCGGCGGCGCCCTGGGTGGTGACGGTGTGCCCGGCCCCGATGACGGCCCGTACGGCCGCCTCCCCGAACACCAACTCGGCCCGCTCGTCCGGGTCCTCGGCGTCCACGGGGACGTAGGCGGCACCGGCGGCGAGCACGGCGAGAATCGCCACGTACAGCTCGTTGGTCCCGGAGGGAACCCGCACCCCGACCCGGTCCCCGAGCCCGACGCCCGCCTCGGCGAGCCGCCGCCACAACCGCTCCACCTCCACGGCCAGTCCGCGGTAGGTGAGGCGGTGGGTGCCGTCGTCCAGGGCGAGTTCGTCGGGGTACGACCGCACGGAGGCGTCGAAGATGTCGACCAGCGTGCGCGGTGAGGCGGCGGGCCCCGCGGAGAAGCGTGCCCTGTCGCCGAACTGCGTGCGGAACTCTTCGTCGAGCAGGCCGAGAGCGCTGCTCTCGTCTATGGCTGCCATCGGTCCTCGCGTCTCGATCCCGGAAGCCTCCGGGGCGCTGGCGGGCCCGCAGGTCTGCCTGGGGTTGTCCGGCTCCAGCTCGGTAACAAGCCGGAAATATTAGTACGACGCTAGGCTCCGCCACTTGGTCCAGCCACCCGGCAAGGCTGTCCGGGTGACCGGGGGCGGACTGGACCGACGCTGCTGACCTGCTGTTTTCATGCCCCACGAGAGATGCCCCACACGCACCGCAAGGGAGCGGACACACAGGGCAATTCGTGTGGCCGTCAGCTCCCGCCGCCCGCCGCGAACTCCGCCACGAGTTCCCGCAGGGGCTGTGCCGCCTGCTCGGGCGCCAGCCGGGTGTCGATGCCCAGGACGCGGATGGTCCCGAGGTGCCGCCCGCCCGGTCCGTCGATACGCACGGTACGGCTCGTGGCACCCTCCGGACTGGGGTGGACGAGGGCGGCGAGCGGGGCGTCCGGTGTGGTGTATCCGGCGATGTACGTGAGGAGCTGATGCCGGTTGCCGGCGCTGAGCCGCTTCCCGTCGTACCCGATGTACTTGGCGTCGACGGGCAGGAAGCGCGCCCGAGGATCCTCGAACCGCACCAGGACGTCGGGCCGGAAGGGCTGCGGGTACGGGCCGGTCTCGTCGCTCGTCCTGATGGCACGGCCGCCGGTGACGTCCACATGTCGCCCGCCGAAATCGGCCGCGGCCCGGGCGGCCATCCGTCGTACGACGCGTTCCCAGAGCAGGTCCATCCCCAGGAGCAGGCTTCCCGCAGGCAGGCCGCGGTCGCACAGCAGGTCGGTGAGCCCGCCACCGCCGAACACCAGCCTGGCCCAGGAGTGGGAGGCGCGGTAGCGGGAGTTGTGCCGGGTGTAGCGGGCGCGAGCCAGAAGACGGGACGGCGTCACCTCAGGCCGCGGACGAGGGAAGTGCTCGGCCGTGTCGCGCAGGGCCCGGGCCAGGCTCGCGTCGGTGGCCAGCGGTATCGCAGCGTGCAGTGCGGCGCCGCAGATGAGGTTCTCCCAGATGTCCACCTGCCGTTCGAAGGTCCGCACGTGCAACTGGTCGACCACGCCGTACCGTTGCGTCAGCTGCGCCCGCAGGTCCAGTTGCCCGCGCAGCACGGGCTGCACCTGCTCCGTGCGTACGTAGTCACGCCGCAGGCCCTCGGTGAGCAGGGCCCGGCATTCCATGAGCAGGGCGTGGGGGACGGCGTCGGCATAACCGGCCTTGCCCGTCAGCCATTTCCTGGGGGTGGGGTCGTGCGGCACGGGTGTGTCGCGCGCATAGCACAGCCAGGAGATCAGCCGGGTGCCGGAGATGGTCATCTTCGGTGTGATGATGAGCCGTACGCGCTCCAGTCTGAGTACCCCGACCGTGGACTCGGCCTCCAGGTGCCAGCCGTTTCGTGTCTCGCGCAGCCGAAGCCGCTTCTTGGAGAGGAGCGGTTCGAGGGTGCGGCGATCGGCCTCGGTGAGTTCGTCCCGCTCCAGAACGGCGGACTTGTGCTCCTCCAGCGGGACATCCCTGAGCCCCGAGCGGCGCTCACCGCTCGACGGCATCGTCCGGCTCCGTGAACTCGGCGGCCAGCTTGTTGGGGAGGTCCTGCGGTGTCATACGCGCGATACGGCCGGAGTCCGGGTCCACGAGGTCGCCCAGAACGGCCCGCAGCGGCTCGGGCCGGCCCATGCCGTGGTCCTCGATCTGCGGCACGATGTCGTGGTAGAAGACGGCGCTGAGCTCCTCCTCCGTGGTGACGGGCCGGTCCTCCCGCAGCAGGAAGGCCTGACCGATCTGCTGGTCGGGGCCGAACTCCCGGACCAGCCTGGTGTTCAGCCCGGCGAGGAACGCCGCCAGGTCGAGCGCGCCCACGGAACCCTCGACGGAGTCCAGATCGGGCGGCACCTCCAGGAACGCGAAGCGCCGCCGGATCGCCGCGTCCAGGTGACCGACGCTGCGGTCGGCCGTGTTCATCGTCCCGATGATCCGGACGTTGTGCGGAATGCCGACCTGCCGCCCGCTGACGGGCAGGGTCACGGGGATCGCCCGCTTGTCGAGCTCCAGCAGCGTGACGAGTTCACCGAGGATGCGGGGCAGGTCCCCGCGGTTGATCTCGTCGACGATCAGGAGGAAGGTCCGGTCGGGCGCCTTCTCGGCCGCCGCGCAGATCCGCAGGAAGATCCCGTCGCGCCGCTTGAGGTTCAGCCCGGCCTGGTCCGAGGCCGGGTCGGGCTTGTATCCCTCGACGAAGTCCTCGTACCCGTACGACGGATGGAAGGTCACCAGGGAGACCTCGGTCACCTCGTCGGTCCCCGCGGCGGGCAGCAGGCTCGTCACGGCCGCCGAGCGTTCGGCCGGCGGCGCCTCGATGGCGTCCGGCCGCCCGGTCAGCGCCAGCGCGGCACTCAGGGCCAGCCTGGTCTTGCCGGTGCCCGGCGGACCGAAGAGGATCACCTGCCCCTTGTGTTCCAGCGCGTCGAGCACGTCCTCGACCGCGCCGGGAACCTCCACCGACACCGGCGTCACGGCCGGCATCGCGCGTCCTTCCCTGATGCGCCGCAGGAGCTTCTCGGGGACCTTCGCGAAGGTGGGCTGCCAGGCGTTCTCGGGTGACGGGAAGACCTGGGCGTAGCTCTCGTCCCAGGCCACGGGCACCTTGTGCCGGAACTCGGGGTACGACTCGTCGTAGGTGTAGCCGCCGGTGACCTCGCCGAGCGCGAGCACCTCCGACTTGCCGCGGTTGGCGACGACAAGGTCGCCGGGTTCGAGGTCGCGATAGGTCAGCAGCTGCCGCGCGAGCCGCAGATTCCCGCCCGCCGACTGCGGCCAGACGTTGTCCAGCGCCTGTTTGAGTTCCGTGTCGCTCTCGTAGTCACCGAGATCCCCCACCTCGTCCCAGCCGACCCGGATGTGCTGTCCCTCCCGGCACTCCTCCCACAGCCGGGCGTTCTGCCCGGGGGCGATCTTCCAGATGTCGCGGCGCCTGGGCTTCGGGGAGAACTCGCCGTACAGGAACCGCATGACCTCCAGGGGGTGCCATCCGTCGAACTCGGGCCTGGCGCGGACGAGGGCGAGCAGATCCCGGTTGGCCTGCCAGGAACGGACGTTCCCGTAGGCCTGATGCCCGGTGCCGCCGAGCAGATCCGTGAAGTGCCGGATGTGGGAGGCCGAGTAGATGGGCAGGAAGTCGTCCGGGAAGTAGGTGGCCAGGGACTTGGTGACCAGCGCCTGCCCGTAGGACAGGGTGTCGAGGTCGTCGATGGCGCGGAAGTTCCCGGCCCGCACGAGGGCGAACGCGGCGACGAACTGCTCGCGCACCACGTCCCACGCCTCGTCCGCGTGCACCTTCCGCAGCTGGGCCGGCATGCGCCACTCACTGGTCCGCCGGCTCCGGTAGATGATGTGCTTCGCCGCGCTGCCGCCGCGGATGCTGCCGAGCGCATCCGTCCCGTACTCCATCAGCCAGCAGAACGGGCGGCCGAGCGCCGGGTCGTAGGGCGTGCCGAGTGCGTATCGGCGCAAGGGCAGACGGGGCCAGTCGTCGAGCGGAAACCTCTCGACCACCCGCTGCCGGACCTGCTCGGCCCGCTCCAGTAAGTCCCTCAGCGCCGCCCGGTCGAAGTCCCGGGCCGCTGCTTCCACGCTCTTCTCGTCTGCCACCGGCCCATGATCCACCCCGGGGGCCGGCCGGAGGAGGGGAACGAGGAAAAGCAGAGGGCCCCTGATGAACAGGGGCCCTCACTGGTGTCCGAGGGGGGACTTGAACCCCCACGCCCGATAAAGGGCACTAGCACCTCAAGCTAGCGCGTCTGCCATTCCGCCACCCGGACAAGGTGTCTGTCGTGCGGGGTTTCCCTCGCTGCGACGAAGGAAACATTACCAGGCTTTCGGGGGTGGCTGATCACACCCCGTCCGGCTGCCCCGGTCCCGCGTGAACGGCGTGTGACGGGCCGGGACCGGTCTTGGGCCCGGGGCCGGGCCGGAGAGAGGATGAGGGGGACCACCAGCAGACAGCGGAAGGACGCAGCGTGAGCGAGACGGACACGGCGAAGGGCGTCACCGGCGAGGACGAGGTCGTGGACCTCTGCCGCGAGCTGATCCGGTTCGACACCAGCAACTACGGCGACCACTCGGGCCCCGGCGAGCGCACGGCCGCCGAGTACGTCGCGGAGAAGCTCGCCGAGGTCGGGCTGGAGCCGAAGATCTTCGAGTCGCACCCGGGACGCGCCTCCACCGTGGCCCGGATCGAGGGCGAGGACCCCTCCCGGCCCGCGCTGCTCATCCACGGCCACCTGGACGTCGTACCGGCCAACGCCGACGACTGGACCCACCACCCGTTCTCCGGTGAGGTCACCGACGGATGCGTCTGGGGGCGCGGGGCCGTCGACATGAAGGACATGGACGCCATGACCCTCGCGGTCGTGCGCGACCGGCTGCGCAGCGGGCGGCGGCCGCCGCGGGACGTCGTGCTCGCCTTCCTCGCCGACGAGGAGGCCGGCGGCACGTACGGCGCCCGCCATCTGGTCGACCGGCACCCGGACCTGTTCGAGGGCGTCACCGAGGCGATCAGCGAGGTGGGCGGCTTCTCCTTCACCGTGAACGAGCAGCGGCGGCTCTATCTGATCCAGACGGCCGAGAAGGGCATGCACTGGATGAAGCTCACCGTGGCCGGCACCGCCGGGCACGGGTCGATGATCCACCGGGACAACGCCATCACCGAGCTGTCCGAGGCCGTCGCCCGGGTCGGCCGGCACAAGTTCCCGGTGCGGGTCACCAAGACCACCCGGGCCTTCCTCGACGAGCTGGGCGACGCGCTCGGCACCGAGCTGGACCCGGAGGACATGGAGTCCACCCTGGCCAAGCTCGGCGGCATCGCCAAGCTCATCGGCGCGACCCTGAGCAACACCGCGAACCCCACTCAGCTGAACGCCGGTTACAAGGTCAACGTCATCCCGGGCGAGGCCACCGCGCACATCGACGGACGCTTCCTGCCGGGCCACGAGGAGGAGTTCCTCGGCGACCTCGACCGGCTGCTCGGACCGCACGTCCGGCGCGAGGACGTGCACTCCGACAAGGCGCTGGAGACGAGCTTCGACGGTGCGCTCGTCGAGGCCATGCAGTCCGCGCTGCTGGCCGAGGATCCGACCGCCAAGGCGATCCCCTACATGCTCTCCGGCGGCACCGACGCCAAGTCCTTCGACGACCTCGGCATCCGCGGCTTCGGCTTCGCGCCGCTCAAGCTGCCGCCGGAGCTGGACTTCGCCGGCATGTTCCACGGCGTGGACGAACGGGTGCCGGTGGACGGACTGAAGTTCGGCGTGCGGGTCCTGGACCGGTTTATCGACGCGTCGTGAAGTCTTGGGCGCAGGTATTCGGGCGCCCGTACGAGATCGACTGAGAAGAGTGAATGCGACGATAAGCTCGTAGCTCCATTACTCCCTCCTCGTTACAGGTGATGCGATGCCGCACTGTGGATCGCATTTGCCTACAAGGAGGAATAATGATCAAGAAGGTCGTCGCTGCCGCCGCTGCCACCGGTGGTCTGGTTCTCGCCGGCGCGGGCCTGGCCGTTGCCGACTCGGGTGCCCAGGGTGCCGCCGTGCACTCGCCCGGCGTCGTTTCCGGCAATGTCGTCCAGGTGCCCGTGCACGTCCCGGTGAACGTGTGCGGCAACACGATCAACGTGATCGGGCTCCTGAACCCCGCCTTCGGCAACACCTGCATCAACGACTGACGCCGACTTTCTGAAGAGCGTCTATCACGAGCCGTCGGCCTCGGGGCGCACGCCATGCGCTCCGAGGCCGACCGGTCTTTTTACCGCGGAACTCCTTTCCGTGGAATGCACGGAGAATCGAAGGCAGGGGGGAATCCAGAAATGCGACAGAGCACCCGCAAGGGCCTGATGACCATGGCGGCCGCCACCGGTGTGATCGCCGCCGCGAGCGGCTACGCACAGGCCGACTCGGGCGCGATCGGCTCCGCGGCCGGCTCGCCCGGCGTACTGTCCGGCAACACGGTGCAGGCGCCGGTACACGTGCCGGTGAACGTCTGCGGCAACACCGTCAACGTGGTCGGGCTCCTCAACCCGGCCGTGGGCAACAAATGCGCCAATCATGGCGGCGGCGACGCGGGGGGTCACGGCGGGTCCGGTGGCTCCAGCGGCTCCGGCGGTGCGCACGCGGGCGGCGACACCAGTGACTCGCCGGGCGTCGGCTCGGGCAACACCGTCCAGGTGCCGATCGACGTCCCGGTGAACGTGTGCGGCAACAGCGTGGACGTCGTCGGGGCAGGCAACGCCACCACGGGCAACGACTGTGCCAACGGCGGCGGTCAGCAGAGCCAGCCGCCCGGGAATCCGGGCGAGCCGGGGCATCCCGGGCAGCCGGGTCAGCCGGGGCACCCGGGCCAGCCCGGTCAGCCGGGCCACCCTGGCACCCCGGGCCATCCCGGTACGCCTGGTCACCCGGGTACGCCCGGTCAGCCTGGGCACCCGGGAACTCCGGGCCACCCGGGGACCCCGCCCGCAGGCGGCGGCCACACCCCGAACGGCTCGTCCCAGGTCAAGCAGCAGGGCGGACACACCAGCACGTACCTGAACACCGACCAGCTCGCCCACACCGGCAGTGACCTGCCGCTGGGCCTCGCGCTGCCGGCGGGCGCGGGCGCGCTGCTCGCGGGCGTCGTGCTGTACCGCAAGGCCCGGGCCTCGGCGTAGCGCGACAGCGGCCGGACAACGGAGCGGGCCCTGCCAGGACGGCGGGGCCCGCTCCGTTCATGCGTGCCGCCTCACCACGTGGCCCGCACCTGGCGGATGATCCGTCGGCGCAACCGCACCCTGCGGCTGCCGTCTCGCAGCAGGCTCAGTCGGTCCAACTCCCAGTGTCCGTACTCGGCATGGTCCGTCAGCAGACGTGTCGCGTCCTTGCGGGACACCCCGCGCGGTACGTACACGTCGACAAATTCGTATTCCGGCATCGCATCTATTGTGCGGGCTGGTGCCCGGTACGGATAGCGTCTGCACTATGTCTGATGCTGCGCAGCCCACCGCTGCCGAGGTACGCGCCGCCGCCGAGGCGGTCAAGACCGCGCTCGACCGTCACCTGGCGGCGGTCGAAGCCAGGTCGGGGGAGGACGACCCGGCCGTCTACGAGGCGTTCAACGAGCTGGCCGCGGCCGCCGAGGTGTACGACGAGCTGCTCTACGACCGCTACGACGAGGTCACGCCCTTCGAGATCCCCGGTGCGGACGACTCGCTGCCGCCGTACGCGGGCCCCGAGGAACCGAACGCGATCAGTGTGCTGATCCGACGCGACTACGCCGTGGCGGAGCCCCAGCGGCTGCTGGCGCAGGCCCAGCGGGTCGAAGCGGTGGAGTACGAGGACGACGGCGGCGCGGGGGAGGACGCCGCCGGTACGGTCCACGGGGCGCTGGGCGTCCTGTTCGGCGAGTTCGAACCGGACGAGATCGCTTCCCGGCACAAGGAGTTCGGCCTGGAGGAGGGCGACTCCACGCTCTGGGTCACGGCCGCGGACGAGCCGGCCGAGCCCGGGGAGTGGCTGGAGGCGCCGTTCGAGCAGGTCGACCCGCAGCGGGTGGTGTGCCGGTTCGACGTCAGCGCGGTGTTCGACGAGGACGTCTCCGACGACATCGAGGAGGAGGACGACCTCGAGTTCGACGGCGACGAGGACCGGGACGAGGACCAGGACGAGGACCTGGAGCCGATCGACGCCGAGCGGTGAGCCGAGGCGGCGGTGCCGTGGGGCCGGACGCCCGTACGGCACCTCCCCCACTGCCTCAAGGGCGTGGGGGGACCCCCAGATCCGCCGTTGCGGCTGATCGGCCTTGCGGCTGATCGCCGTTGCGGCGGATGAGTCGTCAGCCGGCCGGCGGGACCTGCGTGCGCAGCAGCGTCTGCAGGCGCGTCGAGCGGGGCTTGGCCGAGACCTCGGCGACGGCCTTCGGCAGGGCCTGCTCCACACCGTGCACCACCGACAGATGCCGCTCCGCCCGGCCGAACGCCGTGTACACCCAGGGTCTGCTGAGCGTCTGCGCGGCGTCGCCGGGCAGCACGACCACCGCGGCCGGCCAGCGGCCGCCCACCGCCTGGTGCGCGGTCAGCGCCCAGCCGTGCCGTACGCACTGCTCCACCCGCTCCCGCGGTACGACGACGGGAGCGCCCGCGCACTCCAGGTGCAGCCCGTCGGCGTCGGCGTTCACCACCCGGCCCGGCACCGTACGGCCCGGGGCGGGGGAGTAGGCGATCCGGTCGTCGGCGTCGAAGCCGCCGAAGCGGCCGGGGCCCGGGTTGAGGCGTTCCTTCAAAGCGGAGTTGAGCGCCCGGGTGCCCGCCGCGCCGCCGTGGCCCGGGGTGATCACCACGGTCTGCTCGGCCGGCACGCCGATGGCCCGTGGCACCGAGTCCGCGACCAGCTGCACGGTCCGGTGCACGGCCTCGCCGGCGTCCCGCACCGGGACGATGACGATCTCCTTGCCGGGCGCCTCGACCTGGTTCAGCTCGCCGACGCCGATGCCGGAGACCAGCTCGCCGAGCGGGCCGGGGTCCGGGGTGCGGGAGGCGATCTGCGGGCAGGCACGGGCCGCGAGCAGATCGGCGAAGACCCGCCCGGGTCCGGCCGACCACAGCACCGCGGGGTCGCCGCTCAGCACCAGACGGGCGCCGTCGGGCAGCGACTCCACCAGCATCGCGGCGCTCTCCACATCGAGTTGGGGCGCGTCCAGCACGATCAGCAGGTCGAGATCCAGGGCGCCGTCGGCGTCCCGGCCGGGGCCCTCGGCACCGGACAGGAGACCGGCGACGGCGCCCACGGCCTCCTCCGCTCCCCCGCCCACCAGCGCGGCGAGGCGACGGCTGCCGTCGGGGGTGTGGCAGACGGCGAAGGCACGCAGACCGGCGGAGCGGGCGGCGCCGAGCAGGGCGGCCGGTTCGGCGCGGGCCGCCTCGGCGCCGGTGTGCAGCACCAGGCCGTGCCCGGCGACCGCGCGGGCCAGCTCGGCAGCACCGCCGGCCGCCCCGGCAGCGGCCGCCTCCCACCGCTCGGCAGCTTCCTTGGAGGTCGAGTTGACCAGGCGTGCCAGGCCGTCGGCGAGGCTCTCCTCGGCGAGCGCGTACCGCTCCAGGCCGACGAGGACGCGGACCGGGCGCTCCTCCTCCTCGCCGTCCTCCTCCTGCGGGGCCGGGGCGCCGGGCTCCTCCAGGGCGTCCTGGAAGACCAGCGCCTCGCCCTCGGCGATGGTGTCCTGCACGGCCGCGTCCGCGTCGGGCACGCCCCGCTGGGCCAGGGCCGTGGTGAGCGCCGGCAGTTCCAGGGCGGTGTGCCCGGCCAGCGCCGCCTGCTCCAGCAGCCAGACGGCCAGCGCGCGGACCCGCCGCCCGTCGTCCGGGCCGCACGCCGCGCCGAGCAGCGCCCGCGCGAACCCGTCCGCCTGCTCCGGCCGTACGCTGCCGATCCGCAGCAGCTGCCAGGGGTCCTCCCGGAGGGCGGTGTCGGCGCCCTCGCCGAGGGCTGCCGCCACCTGGGGCGCGAAGGCCTCGGGTGCGCCGCCCTCGCGCAGCACACGCCGCACGGTCTCGACGGCCTCGGCGGCCGGGGCAGCGGGTGCGGCGGCCACCGGGGCGGGCTGCGCAGGCCGTACGGGCGCCGGGGCGGGTCGGCGCGGGGCCGGCTCCGGCTCGGCGAAGGCCGTGGCGACCGGCTTCTCGCCGCTCTCCACCGCGCGGACCGCGGCGAGCAGGTCGGCGGCCTTGCCGCTGAGCTTGGTGCCGCTCTCGATGGGCCCCTTCTTCTCCGCCTTGCGTCGCTCGATCCGCTCCCGCTCGACCTGCTGCGCGGCCAGCTCGGCCGCGGCCTCCGACCGCTCGGGCGCGGCTGCGCCCTCGGCCGTCTCGCCGGCGGTGGTCTCGCCCTCCGCGGTCTCGGCAGCGGCGGTCCCCCGGCTGTCGTCGGCCGCCGTGTCCTGCTCCGGGGTTTCCGGGCTCTCCGGGTTCTCCGGGGTCCCCGGCCCGGTGTCCTCCGTGGTCTCCGGCTCCGTGCTCACAGCGTGCTCCAGTCGTGATCGGGATAGCGGTGCACGGGCGCCGACACATCGTCGAGCGCCCGGCAGATCTCGTCAGGAAGATTAAGCGCCTCCACTGACAACGCCGCCGTGAGCTGCTGTGCGTTGCGCGCGCCGACGATCGGGGCGGCCACTCCGGGCCGGTCCCGGACCCAGGCGAGGGCGACCTGGAGCGGGGTGACCGCGAGCCCGTCGGCGGCCGTTTGTACCGCGTCCACGATGCGCGTCGCGGTGTCGTCGAGATACGGCGCGACGAACGGCGCCAGGTGCTCGGAGGCGCCGCGCGAGTCCGCGGGAGTGGTGTGCCGGTACTTGGCGGTCAGCACGCCGCGGCCCAGCGGGGAGGAGGGCAGCAGGCCGACGCCCAGGTCGAGCGCGGCGGGCAGCACCTCCCGCTCGACGCCGCGCTGGAGCAGCGAGTACTCCAGCTGTGTGCTGGCCAGCCGGGTACGGGTGCCCGGCGCGGCGAGCTGCCAGGTGGCCGCCTTGGCGAGCTGCCAGCCGCAGAAGTTGGAGACGCCCGCGTACCGGGCGCGACCACTGCTCACCGCCAGGTCGAGGGCCTGGAGCGTCTCCTCGAGCGGGGTGTCGGGGTCGAAGGCGTGGACGTGCCAGATGTCGACGTAGTCGGTGCCGAGGCGGGCCAGCGACGCGTCCAGGGCGGCGAGCAGATGGCCGCGGGAGCCGTCGAAGCGCCGGTCGGGGTCCGGCACGCTGCCTGCCTTGGTCGAGATCACCAGGTCCCGGCGCGGCACCAGTCCGTCCATCAGCTGTCCGAGCAGATACTCCGCCTCGCCGTCGCCGTACACGTCCGCGGTGTCGACTAGGCTTCCGCCGGCCTCCCAGAACGCCTTCAGCATGTCCGCGGCGTCGTGCTCGTCGGTGTCCCGGCCCCAGGTGAGGGTGCCGAGTCCGATCCGGGACACGCGCAGGCCTGTGCGGCCGAGATGCCTCTGCTCCATGTGCGCGAGATTACTGGCCAGAACTGGTGCGGTGGGTTGCCTGTGGACAACTCCGTCCGGTGTGATCGGCAGGGCCGGGTGCCCCCGATCCCCGGCATGCCCTGCCCGTCGGCCCCGACCCCGCGCTATGGTCTCCGCCAAGCGACGTTACTCACGGGTAAGGGGAATCGGCCATGCAGCTCGGGATCAACCTCGGCTACTGGGGTGCCGGGATGGACGCGGACAATCTGGCCGTGGCGCAGGAGGCCGAGCGGCTGGGGTACGCCGTGTGCTGGGCCGCCGAGGCGTACGGCTCCGACGCGGCCACGGTGCTCACCTGGGTCGCCGCCCAGACCGAGCGCATCGACGTCGGCTCGGCCATCTTCCAGATCCCGGCCCGGCAGCCGGCGATGACGGCGATGACCGCGGCGACGCTGGACTCGCTGTCCAAGGGTCGCTTCCGGCTCGGCCTCGGCGTCTCCGGGCCGCAGGTCTCCGAGGGCTGGTACGGCGTCAAGTTCGACAAGCCGCTGGCCCGCACGCGCGAGTACGTGGAGATCATCCGGAAGGCGATGACGCGCGAGCGGCTGTCGTACGAGGGCGAGCACTGGACGCTGCCGCTGCCCGGCGGTCCGGGCAAGCCGATCAAGCTGACCGTGCACCCGGAGCGCGAGCACATCCCGCTGTACATCGCCGCCATCGGCCCCAAGAACCTGGAGCAGACCGGTGAGATCGCCGACGGCGCGCTGCTGATCTTCCCCGCGGCCGAACACCTCGAGGACACCGCGGTCAAGTACCTGCGGGCGGGCCGGGAGAAGGCCGGCAAGACCCTCGACGGGTTCGACATCTGCCCGACGCTGCCGCTCGCCGTCGGCGACGACAAGGACGTACCCCGGCTGGCCGACACCTTCCGCCCCTACACGGCGCTGTACGTGGGCGGCATGGGCAGCCGCAAGCAGAACTTCTACAACCAGCTCGCCCAGCGCATGGGATACGAGAAGGAAGCCGCCGAGATCCAGGACAAGTACCTGTCCGGGGACAAGGAGGGTGCCGCGGCCGCCATCCCGCAGGACCTCATCGACAAGACCACGTTGCTCGGCTCGGTGGAGCGCATCGCCGACCGCATGAAGGCCTACGCCGCCGCCGGGGTCACCACCCTCACCCTCGCCCCCGCCGGCTTCACGCTGGACGAGCGGCTCGCCTCCCTGCGGGCCGGCACCGAGGCCATGGAGCGCGCCGGGCTCGCCTGACAGGGGGAGTTTTCCGCGGCCGTGGTGGGGGCTCGGGGGTCTTCCCCGCCACGGCCGTCACGGGGAACAACGCGCCGGGCGCCGCGCGGTTACGACCCCGGTGCTACGCCTTTCGGCCGAGTCGGCCCGCGCAGCTGTTGCGGCTCCACTCTGTCCGCATTTGACTCGTTCTTTGCGGAATCCTGCAGAGAGGTGTCTGCCATGTTCTCGGCCAAGAGTCTGTTCCAGGAGATCCTCGACGACGACGAGTCCTTCCGGCTCTTCTGCTCCATCGCCGCCAGCGGGGAGTCCCAGGGCGGTTGGGAGAACGGCCGGATCTCCGCGCTGGTACCGCAGAGCGAACGGGCGATGGCCCCCAAGATCGCCCGGCACGGTGCCGACGAGGACAAGCACGGGCGCATCTTCCACGCCCTGCTGAAGAAACGCGGCCTCACCCCGGTCCCGGTCCCGCCCGAGACCGACTACACGATGCTCCTGGAGCGCGAGGGCATCGGTCTCGCCCACGACAAGCTCCGGCGGGACGAGCCGCTCACCGTGCGGGACGTCATCGTCTACCTCTCGCACAGCCGGGTCACCGAACAGCGGGCCTCCGAACAGATGGAGATGCTCCGCAGATACTTCGGCGACCATCCCGAGGTCGGCAGGGCGGTACGGATGATCTCGGGCGACGAGGACAACCACCTCGCCTACGCCCACGAGGAACTGCTCCGCTTCGCCGCCGCCGGACAAGGCCGGCTCATCCAGCGCACCCTGCGCGAGTGCGCGCTCGCCGAGATCCGTGTCTACCGCGACGTCAGCCTCGCCGTGATGGCCCACATGGGCCGCATCCTCGGCTGGCCGCGGGCCAGGTCCGCGGCCCTCGCGGCCGGTATCCACGCCGTGTACGCCTACGAGCGGCTGGCGGGCTGGCACCGCATGGTGAGCCTGCGCATGCCCGAGCACCGCAACGCCCTCGGCGGGCCCGCCACCCCCGCCCCCGAGTACGTCTGAGCCGCGTTCACAGCCAGCCGCGCCGCTTGAAGGTCCGGTACAGCAGCACCTCCAGGGCGACCAGCAGCAGGATCACCGCCGGGTAGGACCACAGCCAGTGCAGCTCGGGCATGTGGTCGAAGTTCATGCCGTAGATCCCCGCCAGCATGGTGGGGATCGCGGCCATCGCCGCCCAGGCCGAGATCTTCCGCATGTCGTCGTTCTGCCGCACGCTCATCTGCGCCAGATGCGCCGACAGGATGTCCGACACCAGCCGGTCCAGGCCCTCCACGGACTCGTTCACGCGCGCGAGGTGGTCGTTCACGTCCCGGAAGAAGGGCCGCGCCTTCTCGTGCACGAAGGGCACCGCGATGCCGAGCGCGCCGGTACCGGCCAGCCGGGTCAGCGGCACCGCCAGCGGCACGGTGGCCCGGCGGAACTCCAGGATCTGCCGCTTGAAGGTGTACACCCGGGACGCGGTGTGGCGGGTGCCGCCGCGCTCCGGCTGGAACACCTCGGCCTCCAGTTCCTCCAGGTCCGTCTGCAGCTCCGTCGCCACCTCCAGGTAGTGGTCGACGGTGGCGTCGGCGATCGCGTACAGCACCGCCGTGGGGCCCTTGGACAGCATCTCCGGGTCCTCCTCCAGCCGGTGCCGCAGGGCGGCGAGCGGCGAGCCCTCGCCGTGCCGGACGGTCACCACGAAGCCGTCGCCGATGAAGACCATGACCTCGCCGGCCGAGACGGTGTCGCTCTCCTGCTCGTACACCACCGGCTTGAGGACCATGAACAGCGAGTCGTCGTACACCTCCAGCTTGGGCCGCTGGTGCGCCTTCAGGGCGTCCTCGACCGCCAGTGGATGCAGCGCGAACTCCTGGGTGACCAGGTCGAACTCCCGCTCCGACGGCTCGTACAGCCCGATCCACATGAAACCGCCGGCCGCCCGTGCCTCGTCCAGGGCGTCGGACAGGTGCTCCGGGCCCTCGGTACGGTGACCGTCCCGGTAGATGGCGCAGTCCACGATCACGGAGCGCATTCTCCCCTCACCGGGCCGCCTGCGCACCTCGTGATGCGCTTACGCTGGGCCGCATGCCCACGCTGATCCTCGTCAGGCACGGACGGTCGACCGCCAACACTTCGGGCGTGCTCGCCGGGTGGACGCCAGGCGTCGCCCTCGACGAGCGGGGGGCCGCACAGGCCGCCGCGCTGCCCGGCCGCCTCGACGGGCTGCCGATCTCCGAGGTCGTCGTCAGCCCCCTGGAACGCTGTCAGGAAACCGTACGGCCGCTGCTGGAAGCCCGGCCCGGGCTGCGCGCCCACACCGACGAACGGATCGGTGAGTGCCACTACGGCGACTGGTCCGGCCGCAAGCTCGCCGAGCTGAAGGACGAGCCGCTGATGGAGGTCGTCCAGGCCCACCCCTCGGCCGCGGCCTTCCCCGGCGGCGAGTCGATGCGGGCCATGCAGACCCGCGCCGCCGAGGCCGTACGCGAGTGGAACGCGCGCGTGGAGCGCGACCACGGCGCCGACGCCGTCTACCTGATGTGCTCGCACGGCGATGTCATCAAGTCACTGGTCGCGGACGCCCTCGGACTGCATCTCGACCTCTTCCAGCGGATCTCGGTGGAGCCGTGCTCCGTCACCGCGATCCGCTACACCCGTCTCAGGCCGTTTCTCGTTCGTCTCGGCGACACCGGCGATTTCGCCTCCCTTGCCCCGCGCGAGGAACCTCCGGGGGAAGACGCACCGGTCGGGGGCGGTGCGGGCGCACCGTGATCGTCGGGCGCAGTAGGGTGAAGCGATCCGTACAGTCGCCTTCACGCAGGGCCCGCACCGCACCCACTCTCGAATCCAATGGAGACAGGACGTGTCCCGTCAGGTGTTCCTCTACGATCCGCCGGACCGCTTCGTGGCGGGCACGGTAGGACTGCCCGGACGCCGTACGTTCTTCCTCCAGGCCACCGCAGGCTCCCGGGTGACCAGCGTGGCTCTGGAGAAGACCCAGGTGGCCGCGCTCGCCGAGCGTATGGACGAGCTGTTGGACGAGGTCGTACGCCGTAGTGGCGGCAGTGCGGCCGTCCCCGCCATGGCCCCCACGGAGGTCGCCGACACCGGCCCGCTGGACACCCCCATCGAGGAGGAGTTCCGGGTCGGCACCATGGCCCTGGCCTGGGACGGCGAGGAACAGCGCATGATCGTGGAGGCCCAGGCCCTCGTGGAGCTGGACGCCGACACCGAGGAGGACCTCGCCGAGGCCGAGGAGCGGTTGCTCCAGGACGAGGAGAACGGGCCCCCCATGCTGCGGGTCCGGCTGACCGGCGCGCAGGCCAGGGCCTTCGCCAAGCGCGCCCTGGACGTCGTCAACGCCGGGCGGCCGCCGTGCCCGCTGTGCAGCCTCCCGCTCGACCCGGAAGGACACGTATGTCCGCGCCAGAACGGATACCGCCGCGGAGCGTGACCGCCGCCGAACTGCTCACCAACGGTGAGCTGAAGGTGCGCGGCCGCATCCGCGAGGCGTCCAACGCGGCGCTGTTCTGCACGGTCGTCCACGACGGGCAGGAAGCATCCTGCGTGTACAAGCCGGTCGCCGGCGAGCGCCCGCTGTGGGACTTCCCCGACGGCACCCTGGCCGGCCGCGAGGTGGCCGCCTACGAGGTCTCCGAGGCCACCGGCTGGGGGCTCGTCCCGGCGACCGTGCTGCGCGACGGTCCCTACGGCGAGGGCATGTGCCAGCTGTGGATCGACGTGAGCGCCGAGGCCGAACTGCTCGCCCTGGTCGACGGCGAGGAGCCCGAGCCCGGCTGGAAGGCGATCGGGTTCGCCGAGGTCGGCGAGGGCCGCACCGCGCTGCTGGTGCACGCCGACGACGAGCGGCTGCGCCGCCTCGCCGTCCTGGACGCGGTGATCAACAACGCCGACCGCAAGGGCGGCCACCTGCTGCCCACCGTGGACGGGCGGCTCTACGGCATCGATCACGGGGTCGCCTTCAACGTCGAGAACAAGCTCCGCACGCTGCTGTGGGGCTGGGCCGGTGAGCCGCTCACCCCGGAGGCCGTCGAGGTGCTCCAACGGCTGAAGAAGACCCTTTCCGACGGCGGGGAGCTGGCCGTGCGGCTGGCCGGACTCATCACGACGGCCGAAATCGATGCCACGCGCGCGCGTGTCGAGGCGTTGCTGGCCGCCGGCCACCACCCGGAGCCGAGCGGGGAGTGGCCGGCGATCCCCTGGCCACCGGTGTGAGCACATCCGGGGCCGATGTACAAGAAGGCCCGACGGGCCATCCGGCCCGATCCCGTTCGTATCGGCAGCTCGTGGCCGGTTAGGCTCATGTACATGCATGCCTGGCCCGCTTCCGAGGTCCCCGCCCTGCCTGGTCAGGGCCGCGACCTGAGGATCCACGACACCGCGACCGGCGGCCTCGTCACCCTCGACCCCGGTCCCGTCGCCCGTATCTACGTCTGCGGCATCACGCCGTACGACGCGACCCACATGGGTCACGCGGCGACCTACAACGCGTTCGACCTCGTTCAGCGCGTGTGGCTCGACACCAAGCGGCAGGTTCACTACGTCCAGAACGTCACCGACGTCGACGATCCGCTGCTGGAGCGCGCGGAGCGGGACGGCGTCGACTGGGTCGCCCTCGCCGAGCAGGAGACGGCCCTCTTCCGCGAGGACATGACCGCCCTGCGGATGCTCCCGCCCCAGCACTACATAGGCGCCGTCGAGGCGATACCCGGCATCGTCCCGCTCGTGGAGCGGCTGCGCGACCTCGGCGCGGCCTACGAGCTGGAGGGCGACGTCTACTTCTCCGTCGAGTCCGACCCGCACTTCGGCGAGGTGTCGGGCCTGGACGCGGCCGCGATGCGGCTGCTGTCCGCCGAGCGCGGCGGCGACCCGGACCGCCCGGGCAAGAAGAACCCGCTCGACCCGATGCTGTGGATGGCCGCCCGTGCGGGCGAGCCCAGCTGGGACGGCGGTTCGCTCGGCCGTGGCCGCCCCGGCTGGCACATCGAGTGCGTGGCCATCGCCCTCGACCACCTCGGCATGGGCTTCGACGTCCAGGGCGGCGGCTCCGACCTGGCCTTCCCGCACCACGAGATGGGCGCCTCGCACGCCCAGGTGCTCACCGGCGAGTTCCCCATGGCCAAGGCGTACGTGCACGCCGGCATGGTCGCCCTGCACGGCGAGAAGATGTCCAAGTCCAAGGGCAACCTCGTCTTCGTCTCGAAGCTGCGCCGGGACGGCGTCGACCCGGCCGCCATCCGGCTGTCCCTGCTCGCCCACCACTACCGCTCCGACTGGGAGTGGACCGACCAGGTGCTCCAGGACGCCGTGGACCGCCTCGGCCGCTGGCGCGCGGCCGTCTCCCGGCCCGACGGCCCGTCCGCCGACGCGCTGGTGGAGGAGATCCGCGAGGCCCTCACGCACGACCTGGACGCCCCCGCGGCGCTCGCCGCCGTGGACCGCTGGGCGGCCCGCCAGGAGGCGGAGGGCGGCACCGACACCGCCGCGCCCGGTCTCGTGACCCGGGTGGTGGACGCGCTGCTCGGCGTGGCCCTGTAACCGCAGGTACGGCGAAGGGGCGGTTCCGGCAAGGGAACCGCCCCTCTTTCGTCGTCCCGATCCGTCGGCTCAGTCCTCCGGCGTGTCCTCGTCGCCGCCCTCGGACGAACCCTCGGCGGGACCGTCGGCAGAGCCCTCCGAGGAGCCCTCCGCGGTCCCGGAGGCTCCCGGCCTCGGC
This sequence comes from Streptomyces sp. NPDC001410, assembly GCF_042895235.1. NCBI lineage: Bacteria > Bacillati > Actinomycetota > Actinomycetes > Kitasatosporales > Streptomycetaceae > Streptomyces > Streptomyces sp. NPDC001410. Next base: position 339,131 of record NZ_JBIAWE010000004.1, on the reverse strand, counting down.
GGACGGGGCGGCCGGGCCTTGCCGCCGGGGCTGTCCCGCAGGTACGAGGCGTCCCCGCCGTCCGCCGTGGCGTGCCCGCCCGGCGGGCTCACGTCCCGGCGCCGCAGATACCGCTCGAACTCGCGGGCGATCGCCTCGCCGGAGGCCTCCGGCAACTCGGCGGTGTCCCGGGCCTCCTCCAGCGTCTGGACGTACTCGGCGACCTCGCTGTCCTCGGCCGCCAGCTGGTCCACGCCCACCTGCCAGGCGCGCGCGTCCTCGGGCAGCTCGCCCTGCGGGATGCGCAGGTCGAGCAGGTCCTCCAGCCGGTTCAGCAGCGCCAGCGTGGCCTTCGGGTTGGGCGGCTGGGAGACGTAGTGCGGTACGGCCGCCCACAGCGACACCGCCGGGACGCCCGCGTGCGTGCACGCCTCCTGCAGCACACCGACGATGCCCGTCGGGCCCTCGTACTTGGTCTCCTCCAGGTCCATGCGGCGGGCCAGGTCCGGGTCGGACGTGACGCCGCTGACCGGGACCGGACGCGTGTGCGGGGTGTCACCGAGCAGAGCGCCCAGGACGACCACCAGCTCCACACCCAGCTCGTGCGCGAAGCCGAGCAGCTCGTTGCAGAACGAGCGCCAGCGCATGGACGGTTCGATGCCGCGGACCAGCACCAGGTCGCGCGGTTTCTCGCCGCCGACCCGGACCACCGACAACCTGGTCGTCGGCCACGTGATCTTGCGCACTCCGCCGTCCATGAACACCGTGGGGCGGTTCACCTGGAAGTCGTAGTAGTCCTCGGCGTCGAGCGCCGCGAACACCTCGCCCTTCCACTCGCGTTCCAGATGCGCGACCGCCGTGGAGGCGGCGTCGCCGGCATCGTTCCAGCCCTCGAACGCGGCCACCATGACTGGGTCGATCAGCTCGGGAACCCCCTCCAGCTCGATCACCCAGTGCCTCCTTCCAACGTGCCCTCGCCTGACGTCCCAACCTTACGGCGTCCGGCGGGGGCGTCCGCAGCCCCCGGGCCGGGGGATGCACGGATCACTGCCCCGTTCGCCACCTCGGAACACCCCAGCGCTCTACTCGGGCAAGTGGGCCGACCCAAGGGGCGCGGGGAACTGCGCGACCAGCCACAACGAGCCCGCACCGACAAGACGATCGGCACCCCGACGGCGCCCCCTGGCCGAACTCACAGCGTGGACCGCAACCACTGCTCCACGCTCGCGATGTGCACGGTGGCCCAGGAGCGGGCCGCCTCCGCGTCCCGGTCGCGCAGTGCGGCGAGGATCGCCCGGTGTTCGCGCAGGGTGCGGCTGACCGCGTCCTCCTGGGTGAGCCCCCGCCAGATCCGGGCCCGGGTGGTGGGACCCGACAGGCCGTCAAGCAGCGAGCACAGCACCGAATTGCCCGCGCTCTGCACGATGCCCCGGTGGAACTCCAGGTCGCAGGCGACCAGCTCCTCCACCGAGGGCTCGGCGCCGAGCGCGTCCAACTGGGCCGACAGTGCGTCCAGTTGCTGCTCGCTGATCCGCGAGGCGGCCATCGCGGTCGCGGCCGGCTCCAGGATCCGGCGCACGGCCAGGAACTCCAGCACCGTGTCGTCACGGTGGAAGTCCACGACGAAGCTCATCGCCTCCAGCAGCAACTGCGGATCGAGGCTGGTGACATAGGTGCCGTCGCCCTGTCGCACGTCCAGGATCCGGATCAGCGACAGGGCCCGTACGGCCTCCCGCAGCGAGTTGCGGGACAGGCCGAGGTCGGCGGCGAGTTCGCTCTCCTTGGGCAGCCGGTCGCCAGGGCGCAGGGCACCGGAGACGATCATGTCCTTGATCTTCTCGATCGCCTCGTCGGTGACTGCCATGACCGGCCTCCCAGTGGCTCAGACATCGGATGTCTCAGCACATTATGGAGGCACCGGGGAGAGGGTCGGCGAGGACTGTCAGCCGAAGGCCTTCACGGCCTGGTAGTACGTCCACGCGGTGCTGGTGCAGGCGGTCTTCGTGGCACCGCCGTAGTTGGCGCACACGCGCTTGAGGTCCTCGTACAGGGCGCTGTCGAGGCGGGCCTTGTTGGTGCTGAAGGTGCCGGCCGCCTTGTAGTTGCGGTAGCCGAAGTCGTGCCGGGCGCAGGACATGGCGAAGGGGAAGCCGAACGGGTTGTCCGGCGAGTCGGAGCAGTAGTCGGTCGACCAGTCGAACCCGTAGGCGGACCAGCCCGACTGGTTGGCGCGCGCCGCGGCCCAGGCGTTGTAGCTGGACGAGGTGGTCTGGGTGAAATTGGTGAGCACCTGGGGCTTGTCGGCCGGAGCCGCGGTGGCCGCGGTGGCGGTGGTCGTGACGGTGATGAGGGCCAGGGCCGAGGCGGCGAGGCCGGTGGCGAGTCTGCGGTGCATCCCACACCTCCATGAAGAACCGCGATCCGTCCGTCGGATCGCGGTTCATGACCATGGAGGTGGCGGCTATAGCCCGCCTTTACCGCCACAAGAGCGCGGTTTCACTGCTCCGGGGCGCAATGCGCGCATGCGAGAGGGGCGGCTCCGTCGGCGCGGAGCCGCCCCTCTCGTCGCTACGGCTCCTCGTGCGGGAGGAGCCGTCCCTCATCCGTTCCGGCCCCGGTCAGGGGGAGGGGCCGGCCGGGGCCTACTTCTTGTCGAGCAGGCCCTGGACCTTGTCGCGGACCTCGTCCGTGGCCAGGCCACGGATGGTCAGCGTGGTGCGGCGGCGCAGCACGTCGTCCGCCGTCTCGGCCCACTCGTGGTCGCGGGCCCACACGACCTGCGCCCAGATCTCCGGGGCGTCCGGGTGGACGCGCTCGGCCAGCTCCGGGCTCTCGTTCGCCAGCCGGGCGATGTCGAAGGCCAGCGAACCGTAGTGGGTGGCGAGGTGCTTGGCGGTGTCGGCGGCCATGCGCGGGCCGGGCGCCGGGTGGTCCACCAGGAGGCGGTGGGCGACCGCGCGCGGGTTGGCGACACCGGGCAGCGGGAGCTTCTTCGGCAGTGAGGAGATCGGCTCGAAGTCGTCGCCGAGCGGGTGGCCCGGCAGCTCCTCCAGCTTCTGCATCACCGTGCGGCCGATGTGGCGGAAGGTCGTCCACTTGCCGCCGGCGACCGACAGCATGCCGGCCTTGCCCTCGGTGACGACGGTCTCGCGCTTGGCCTTGGCGGTGTCACCGGGGCCGCCCGGCAGCACGCGCAGGCCGGCGAAGGCGTAGGTGATCAGGTCGCGCTGCAGCTGCTGGTCCCGGACGGAGAACGCGGCCTCGTCCAGGATCTGGGCGATGTCCTTCTCGTTGACCGCGACGTCCGCCGGGTCGCCCTCGTACTCCTCGTCGGTGGTGCCGAGCAGCAGCATGTCCTCCCAGGGGAGGGCGAAGGTGATGCGGTACTTGTCGATGGGGGTGGCGAGCGCGGCCTTCCAGGGGGACGTGCGCTTCAGGACCAGGTGCGCGCCCTTGGACAGGCGGATGGACGGGGCCGCGTTCGGGTCCTCCATCCGGCGCAGGTGGTCGACCCAGGGGCCGGTCGCGTTCAGCACCAGGCGGGCGTTGACTCCGAACTCCTCGCCGGATATGCGGTCCCGGAGGTCGGCGCCGGTGACCCGGCCCTTGGTGAAACGCAGGCCGGTGACCTCGGCGTGGTTGAGGACGACCGCGCCCGCCTCGACGGCCGCGCGGACCGTCATCAGCGCCATGCGCGCGTCGTTCATCTGGTCGTCGCCGTACACGGCCACGGCCTTGAGGTTCTCGGTGCGCAGCTCGGGCACGTCCTGCGCCGCCTTGGCGGGGGAGAGCAGGTGGCCGACGCCGTCCCCGAACGCGGAGAGCGCGGAGTAGGCGAAGACGCCCGCGCCGAGCTTCGCCGCGCCGTGCGGCCCGCCCTTGTACACGGGGAGGTAGAAGGTGAGCGGGTTCGCCAGGTGAGGGGCCACCTGGCGGGAGACCGCACGGCGCTCGAAGTGGTTCTCCGCCACCAGCTTCACCGCGCCGGTCTGCAGGTAGCGCAGACCGCCGTGGAGCAGCTTGGAGGAGGCGGAGGAGGTGGCACCGGCGAAGTCGCCGGCGTCGACCAGCGCCACCCTGAGCCCGGACTGCGCGGCGTGCCAGGCGGTGGAGATGCCCAGGATGCCGCCGCCGATCACAAGAAGGTCGTACGACGCCTTGGAGAGCTGCTCCCTGGTCTCGGCCCGGCTCGGGTTGGAGCCCGAGGCCGGGTGCGTCCCCAGGGCAGGCACGGACTTCAGGGTGGACTGACTGGTCATGTCGGGTTCTTACTCCTCGTCAGATCTGGCTGAGCTGTCTGAGCGGCTCAGTCCTCGTCCTCGATCCAGCCCATGGTCCGGTCGACGGCCTTGAGCCAGCTCTTGTACTCACGGTCGCGGGTGTCCGCGTCCATCTGGGGGGTCCACTCGGCGGCCCGGCGCCAGTTGGCGCGCAGTTCGTCGGTGCTGGACCAGAAGCCGACGGCCAGGCCGGCGGCGTAGGCGGCGCCGAGGCAGGTGGTCTCGGCGACCATCGGGCGCACCACCGGTGCGTCCAGAACGTCGGCGAGGGTCTGCATCAGCAGGTTGTTGGAGGTCATGCCGCCGTCGACCTTCAGGGCCACCAGCTCGTCGCCGGAGTCCTTGACCATCGCGTCGGCGATCTCCCGGGTCTGCCAGGCGGTCGCCTCCAGGACCGCGCGGGCGAGGTGCGCCTTGGTGACGTACCGGGTCAGGCCGGCGATCACACCGCGGGCGTCGGAGCGCCAGTGCGGGGCGAACAGGCCGGAGAAGGCCGGTACGAAGTAGGCGCCGCCGTTGTCCTCGACCGAGAGCGCGAGCGTCTCGATCTCGGCGGCGGTGGAGATCAGGCCCATCTGGTCGCGCATCCACTGCACCAGGGAGCCGGTGACGGCGATCGAGCCCTCCAGGGCGTACACGGTCGGCTGGTCGCCGATCTTGTAGCCGACCGTGGTCAGCAGGCCCGCGTAGGAGTTGATGATCTTGTCACCGGTGTTCATCACCATGAAGGTGCCGGTGCCGTAGGTGGACTTGGTCTCGCCCTCGGAGAAGCAGGTCTGGCCGAACAGGGCCGCCTGCTGGTCGCCGAGCGCGGACGCGACCGGGATGCCGCCGAGCAGGTCGCCGAGCTTGCCGCCGGTGACCTCGCCGTAGACCTCGGCGGAGGAACGGATCTCCGGCAGGATCTGCAGCGGCACGCCGATGGACTCGGCGATCTTCTCGTCCCACTGCATGGTGTGCAGGTTCATCAGCATGGTGCGGGAGGCGTTGGTCACGTCGGTGACGTGGTGGCCGCCGTTGGCACCGCCGGTCAGGTTCCAGATGACCCAGGTGTCCATGGTGCCGAAGAGGATGTCGCCCGCCTCGGCGCGCTCCCGCAGGCCGTCGACGTTGTCGAGCAGCCAGCGGGCCTTGGGACCGGAGAAGTACGACGCGAGCGGGAGACCGGTCTCGCGGCGGAAGCGGTCCTGGCCGACGTTGCGGCCCAGCTCCCTGCAGAGGGCGTCGGTGCGGGTGTCCTGCCAGACCAGGGCGTTGTGGACGGGCTCACCGGTGTTCTTGTCCCACAGCACGGTGGTCTCGCGCTGGTTGGTGATGCCGATGGCCTTGATGTCGTCGCGGGTGATGCCGGCCTTCTGGATGGCTCCGGCGACGACCTCCTGGACGTTGGTCCAGATCTCGTTGGCGTTGTGCTCGACCCAGCCCGGCTTCGGGAAGATCTGCTCGTGCTCCTTCTGGTCGACCGAGACGATACGGCCGTCCTTGTCGAAGACGATGCAGCGCGAGGAAGTCGTGCCCTGGTCGATGGCCGCGATGAACGGGCCGGTGTGGGCGTCGGTCACTGTGTGCTCCTGAAAGATCCGTGGTGATGGGGCTGTACGTACGGCGCGTGCTGGAAGACTCGGTTCTTCTCTCGGTTCTTCTTAAGCAAAGGCGACGTTGTAGATGCCTGCAGCGATGGCGGCGCCGATCAGCGGACCGACCACCGGGATCCAGGCGTAGCTCCAGTCGGAGCCGCCCTTGTTGGGCAGGGGCAGGAGGGCGTGCACGATGCGCGGGCCGAGGTCACGGGCCGGGTTGATCGCGTAGCCGGTCGGACCGCCGAGCGAGAGGCCGATGCCGACGACCACGAAGGCGGTGATCAGGGCACCCAGGGTGCCGAGGCCGTTGCCCTTGTCGTTCAGGCCCTGTGTGAGGACGGCGAGCACCAGCACCACGGTGCCGATGATCTCGGTGAGGAGGTTCTGCACCGCGTTCCGGATCTCGGGACCGGTGGAGAAGACGCCCAGGACCGGGCCGGCGCCCGTCTCCTGCGCCTCGACGGCCTTGGCCGCCGTGGCCTGCGCACCCGGACCGCCGACGATCTCCTTGTCGGTGAGGTGCGCGTGGAACTGGCCGTAGTAGGCGACCCAGACCAGGGTGGCACCGATCATGGCGCCGAGCAGCTGGCCGCCCCAGTAGACGGGCAGGTTGCTGAAGTCCTTGTCCTTGATCGCGAGCGCGAGCGTCACGGCCGGATTCAGGTGGGCGCCGGAGAGCGGCGCCGAGGTGTAAACGGCCGTCAGTACGGCGAAACCCCACCCGAAGGTGATGGCGAGCCAACCGGCGTTACGGGCCTTGGAGGCCTTCAGCGTCACGGCGGCGCAGACGCCGCCACCGAGCAGGATGAGTATGGCGGTACCGATGGTCTCGCCGATGAAGATGTCGGAGCTGGACACCCGCGACTCCTTTGTCCTTCGTCCAGGGAAGCCGAACCCCGGGTCCCGCCGGGGGTTCTGGCGCCCTCGGGGGTGAGAGCGATTCCGGTCCTTGGCGTTGTCACACTCTAGCGCGTATTGCCGGTAGGTGTTCGACAATGCCGACCGATGGACGGGAGTCTTGCTTCGGCGTTACGCATGCGTCAAGGGTTCTGTTATCGAAAACAGGATCGTTATTGATCGCTGCCGGTTATCGCTCTTCGTACACTGACGTACCTTCTCGCCCCATATGTCCACTTCAGGGTATGGCGAGAACCGGAACGCCGCCTAGCGTCCCGGTCGTCCCCCGGTGGGTCATCCGCTGGTCAGCGGCACATCGCCCGGCTGCTCAGAACCGTCCCGCGCCCAGGTCGCGGGAGACCGCGCGGGCGCAGTCCCGTACCGCCGCGATCAGTTCGGGGCGTAGTTCGCCGTCCCGGCCCAGCCGTTCCACGGCGCCCGTGATGCCGACGGCGCCCACGGGCATCCGGCGCCGGTCGTGGATGGGCGCGGCGACCGAGGCCACGCCCTCCCAGGTCTCCTCCACGTCCGCCGCGTACCCACGCGCGCGCGTGATGTCGAGGATGTGCTCGAAGTCCGCCTGCTCGCACACCGTGCGGTCGGTGAAGGGTTTGCGGTCGGCCTCCATGGCCTCGCTGTGCGCCACCGGGTCGTACGCCGACAGCACCTTGCCCAGCGCCGTGGAGTGCAGCGGCTGCATGGCCCCTATCTCCAGCACCTGCCGGCTGTCGTCGGGCCGGAAGACGTGGTGCACGATCAGTACGCCCTGCTGGTGCAGGACGCCCAGGTACACGCTCTCCCCGCTGGCCCGGGCCAGGTCGTCGGTCCACACCAGGGCGCGCGCCCGCAGCTCGTGCACGTCGAGATAGGTGGTGCCCAGGCGCAGCAGCTCGGCGCCCAGTTGGTAGCGCCCGGAGGCGTCGTCCTGTTCGACGAAGCCCTCCTGCTGGAGGGTGCGCAGGATGCCGTGGGCGGTGCCCTTGGCGAGGCCCAGCGACGAGGCGATGTCCGACAGACCGAGCCGTCGTTCGCCGCCCGCGAGCAGCCGCAGCATCGCGGCCGCCCGTTCGAGCGACTGGATGTTCCGTGCCATCGCCGTCCTGCCCTCCGTCCTCTTCGGCCATTCCCGAACAGCATCGAAGACACCGTTCGGCAATGTCGAACACTACCGGTCCATGACGGCCTCCCGCTAATGGTCGACCGACACCTGTTACATCTCTTGTGGCCTGCGAGTGGCGCCGCGGCCATCCAGGGTCCACCACTGGAGTCCGCCTCGTGGACGCCGCTGCCCATCCAAGCCCACTGCCGGTTACTCTGACGCCGTGCCCTTGCCCGGCAATGTCCGGGGAAGGCGCATAGCCGACAGCCGTCGCACCCCAGGGAGCCCCTTCATGGCCTCGTTGCCAACGACCCCTTCCGCCGACAGCCGGACTCGTGCGTCCGCGCTCCGAGAGGCACTCGCCACCCGTGTGGTGGTCGCCGACGGAGCCATGGGCACGATGCTCCAGGCCCAGGAACCGACGCTCGAGGACTTCCAGGACCTCGAGGGCTGCAACGAGATTCTCAACCTCACCCGCCCCGACATCGTCCGCTCCGTCCACGAGGCGTACTTCGCCGTGGGCGTCGACTGCGTCGAGACCAACACCTTCGGTGCCAACCACTCCGCGCTCGCCGAGTACGACATCCCGGGCCGCGTCCACGAGCTGTCCGAGGCCGGCGCCCGCGTGGCCCGCGAGGTCGCCGACGAGTTCACCGCCAAGGACGGCCGGCCCCGCTGGGTCCTCGGCTCCATCGGCCCCGGCACCAAGCTGCCCACCCTCGGCCACGCCCCCTACACCACCCTGCGCGACGCCTATCAGCGCAACGCCGAGGGCCTGGTCACCGGCGGCGCCGACGCCCTGCTCGTGGAGACCACCCAGGACCTGCTGCAGACCAAGGCCGCCGTCCTCGGCGCCCGCCGGGGCCTCACCGCCCTCGGCCTGGACGTGCCGGTGATCGTGTCCGTCACCGTCGAGACCACCGGCACCATGCTGCTCGGCTCCGAGATCGGCGCGGCCCTCACCGCGCTGGAGCCGCTCGGCATCGACATGATCGGCCTGAACTGCGCCACCGGCCCGGCCGAGATGAGCGAGCACCTGCGCTACCTCGCCCGCAACGCCCGTATCCCGCTGTCCTGCATGCCCAACGCGGGCCTGCCGGTCCTCGGCAAGGACGGCGCCCACTACCCGCTGACCGCGCCGGAGCTGGCCGACGCCCAGGAGACCTTCGTCCGCGAGTACGGCCTTTCGCTGGTCGGCGGCTGCTGCGGCACCACCCCGGAGCACCTGCGCCAGGTCGTGGAGCGCGTCCGGGGCCTCACCCCGCCCGAGCGGCAGCCGCAGCCCGAGCCCGGCGCCGCCTCCCTCTACCAGACCGTGCCGTTCCGCCAGGACACCTCCTACCTGGCCATCGGCGAGCGCACCAACGCCAACGGCTCCAAGAAGTTCCGCGAGGCCATGCTGGGCGCCCGCTGGGACGACTGCGTGGAGATGGCGCGCGAGCAGATCCGCGAGGGCGCGCACATGCTCGACCTGTGCGTGGACTACGTCGGCCGCGACGGCGTCGCCGACATGGAGGAACTGGCCGGCCGCTTCGCCACCGCGTCCACCCTGCCGATCGTCCTCGACTCCACCGAGGTCGACGTCATCCAGGCGGGCCTGGAGAGGCTCGGCGGCCGCGCGGTGATCAACTCGGTCAACTACGAGGACGGCGACGGCCCCGACTCCCGCTTCGCCAAGGTCACCCGGCTGGCCCAGGAGCACGGCGCCGCCCTGATCGCGCTGACCATCGACGAGGAGGGCCAGGCCCGCACCCCCGAGAAGAAGGTCGAGATCGCCGAGCGGCTGATCGACGACCTCAGCGGGAACTGGGGCATCCGCGAGGAGGACATCCTCGTCGACACCCTGACCTTCACCATCTGCACCGGCCAGGAGGAGTCCCGCAAGGACGGCATCGCCACCATCGAGGCGATCCGCGAGCTGAAGAGGCGGCACCCGGCGGTACAGACCACGCTGGGCCTGTCGAACATCTCCTTCGGCCTCAACCCGGCCGCCCGCATCCTGCTGAACTCCGTCTTCCTGGACGAGTGCGTCAAGGCGGGCCTGGACTCGGCGATCGTGCACGCCTCCAAGATCCTGCCGATCGCCCGCTTCGACGAGGAGCAGGTCAACACCGCCCTCGACCTCATCTACGACCGCCGCAGCGAGGGCTACGACCCGCTGCAGAAGCTCATGGCCCTGTTCGAGGGCGCCACCACCAAGTCCCTGAAGGCCGGCAAGGCCGAGGAGCTGGCCGCCCTCCCGCTGGAGGAGCGCCTCAAGCGCCGCATCATCGACGGCGAACGCAATGGCCTGGAGGCCGACCTGGACGAGGCCCTCCAGGACCGGCCCGCCCTGGACATCGTCAACGACACCCTCCTGGACGGCATGAAGGTCGTCGGCGAACTCTTCGGCTCCGGCCAGATGCAGCTGCCGTTCGTGCTCCAGTCCGCCGAGGTCATGAAGACGGCCGTCGCCCACCTCGAACCGCACATGGAGAAGTCGGACGCCGAGGGCAAGGGCACCATCGTCCTCGCCACCGTGCGCGGCGACGTGCACGACATCGGCAAGAACCTCGTCGACATCATCCTGTCCAACAACGGCTACAACGTCGTCAACCTGGGCATCAAGCAGCCGGTCTCCGCGATCCTGGAAGCCGCCGAGGAGCACCGGGCCGACGTCATCGGCATGTCCGGCCTCCTGGTGAAGTCCACGGTGATCATGAAGGAGAACCTGGAGGAGCTGAACCAGCGCGGCCTCGCCGCCCGCTTCCCGGTCATCCTCGGCGGCGCCGCCCTCACCCGCGCCTACGTCGAGCAGGACCTGCACGAGATCTACGAGGGCGAGGTCCGCTACGCCCGCGACGCCTTCGAGGGCCTGCACCTGATGGACGCCCTGATCGGCGTCAAGCGGGGCGTGCCCGGCGCACAGCTGCCCGAGCTGAGGCAGCGCCGGGTCCGCGCGACGGCCGCCGTCCAGGTCGAGGAGCGCCCCGAGGAGGGGCACGTCCGCTCCGACGTCGCCACCGACAACCCGGTGCCGACCCCGCCGTTCTGGGACACGCGCGTCATCAAGGGCATCCAGCTCAAGGAGTACGCGAGCTGGCTGGACGAGGGCGCACTGTTCAAGGGCCAGTGGGGGCTGAAGCAGGCCCGCACCGGGGACGGTCCGACGTACGAGGAACTGGCGGAGACCGAGGGCCGCCCCCGCCTGCGCGGCCTGCTCGACCGGCTCCAGACGGAGAACCTGCTGGAGGCGGCCGTGGTCTACGGCTACTTCCCGTGCGTCTCCAAGGACGACGACCTGATCATCCTGGACGAGCGGGGCAACGAGCGCACCCGGTTCACGTTCCCGCGCCAGCGCCGCGGCCGGCGGCTGTGCCTCGCCGACTTCTTCCGCCCGGAGGAGTCCGGGGAGACGGACGTCGTCGGCCTCCAGGTGGTCACCGTCGGCTCCCGCATCGGCGAGGAGACGGCGAAGCTCTTCGAGTCGAACTCCTACCGCGACTACCTCGAACTGCACGGCCTGTCCGTGCAGTTGGCGGAGGCGCTGGCCGAGTACTGGCACGCCCGCGTCCGCTCCGAACTCGGCTTCGCCGGCGAGGACCCGGCCGACATCGAGGACATGTTCGCCCTGAAGTACCGGGGCGCCCGCTTCTCCCTCGGCTACGGCGCCTGCCCCGACCTGGAGGACCGCGCCAAGATCGCCGAACTGCTCCAGCCCGAGCGGATCGGCGTCCACCTGTCCGAGGAGTTCCAGCTCCACCCCGAGCAGTCCACCGACGCGATCGTGATCCACCACCCGGAGGCGAAGTACTTCAACGCCCGGTGAGGCGCGTCGCACAGCACACTGATCGGATAAGTCGTACACTGGTCGGTCCACCGCAGGCCGGTTCCCTGTCCGGGAACCGGCCTGGTCGTCCCTCAAGGAGGTGCGCCAGGATGACCAGTACGGTCCCCGCGCTCGGAACCCGTACGGCCGAAGGCTCAGCCCTGCAGGCCGTGCTCCTCGACATGGACGGCACCCTGGTGGACACCGAGGGCTTCTGGTGGGACGTGGAGGTCGAGGTCTTCGCCGCCCTGGGCCACACCCTGGACGAGACCTGGCGCCATGTCGTGGTCGGCGGCCCCATGACCCGCAGCGCGGGATTCCTGATCGAGGCCACCGGCGCCGACATCACCCTCGCCGAGCTGACCACGCTGCTCAACGACGGGTTCGAGGACCGCATCGGCCGCTCCCTGCCGCTGATGCCGGGCGCCGGCCGGCTGCTCGCCGAGCTGTACGAGCACGAGATCCCGACCGCCCTGGTCTCCGCCTCCCACCGGCGCATCATCGACCGCGTGCTGGCCGCCCTCGGCCCCCAGCACTTCGCCCTGACCGTGGCCGGCGACGAGGTGTCGCGCACCAAGCCGTACCCGGACCCGTATCTGCTCGCCGCCGCCGGGCTCGGTGCCGATCCGGCCCGCTGCGCGGTGATCGAGGACACCGCGACCGGCGTCGAGTCCGCGGAGGCCGCGGGCTGCCGGGTGGTCGCCGTGCCCTCGGTGGCGCCCATCGCGCAGACCGACGGGCGCACGGTCGTGAGTTCGCTGGAAGAGGTCGACCTGGCATTTCTGTGCAGCCTCATGACGGAAATGCGTTAGTCGTTCACCCAGCGTAAAAGTCCATTGGACGCGGTGGACAAAATTCCGGGGAAGTACACCGGGGTGGAATTCAAAGCGGGCCGCCCGGCCTAATTCCGGTAACCGCCAACCCAGTTGGATGTGTGACGTTCCCCACGTGTGGCGGGCTCGACAACGTTGCCCAGGTGTGCTGATCATCCCGGTTCGGGGTCGTCGGACGTGCCCTTGTGTCCCGATTGATGGGATGCTGCACCAAACCTGCCACTGTCGGGTTTTCGGTCTGTCCACACCCGGTTTCACTGCGTGATGGGGTCTCAACTCGCGCGGCTGTGAACCCTCCTGCGGGCTCGGTCTAATCTCGTCGCGAGAACATCGCAGCAACCCCCGTGATCCGCCGCAGCCACCCCTGCATGCCGGGTACACGGATTCGTACAGCTCTGGAGAAAGTCCCGCATGAACCGCAAGACTTTGGTGCTGCCGGCAGTCGCCGGCCTGCTCACGCCGGTTCTCGCCGCGTGCGGCGGATCCGCCGGCGGGAGCAAGAGCGGGAACGCCATCGTCGTCGGCACCACGGACCGGTTCACCGTCACGAGTGATGCGCCCGCGCCCCTCGACCCCGCCTACGCCTACGACGTCGGCACCTGGAACATCCTGCGCCAGACGGTGCAGACCCTGATGACCCAGCCCAAGGGCGAGGGCGTCCCGGTGCCGGAGGCGGCCGAGAGCTGCTCCTTCACCGACAGCGGCAACGAGCGCTACGCCTGCAAACTGCGGGACGGCCTGACGTTCGCGGGCGGCGACGAGGTCACGGCGGAGGACGTCAAGTACTCCATCGAGCGTGCCCTGCGCATCAACGCCGACAGCGGTGTCGCCGCCCTGCTGAACACCATCGACACGATCGAGACCCAGGGCGACCGCGAGGTCATCTTCCACCTCAAGACGGCCGACGCCACCTTCCCGTACAAGCTGTCCACCCCGGTCGCGGGCATCATCGACCCCAAGGACTACGACCGGCGCAAGCTGCGCGACGGCTTCGAGGTCGACGGCTCCGGCCCGTACACCTTCAAGGCCGACGTCAAGGACAACGCGATCGTCAGCGCCACCTTCACCAAGAACCCGTCCTACAAGGGCAGCGTGCAGGTGAACAACAGCGAGGTCGTGCTGCGCACCTACGAGGACGCGGACGCCATGGGCGCCGCGATCGACAAGGGCGACATCGACGTCATGACCCGCGCCATGTCCCCGGCGCAGATCAGCAAGCTGGACAGCGGCTCCGACTCGAACGTCGACCTGGTGGACATGCCGGGCCTGGAGATCCGCTACCTCGCCTTCAACACCGACGCGCCGACGGTGAAGAGCAAGGCCGTCCGCCAGGCCATGGCCCAGATCATCAACCGCGGCGAACTCGTCTCCAAGGTCTACGGCACCCAGGCCGAGCCGCTGTACTCGCTGGTCCCGGCGACCCTCGCCGGCCACTCCAACTCGTTCTTCAACAAGTACGGCGACCCCAACGTCGGCAAGGCGAAGAACCTGCTCGCCAAGGCCGGCATCACCACCCCGGTGAAGCTGACGCTGCACTACACCACCGACCACTACGGCTCGGCCACCAAGCAGGAGTTCAAGATCCTGCAGCAGCAGCTGGGCGGCAGCGGTCTGTTCGACGTCAGCATCCAGGGCCACCCCTGGGCGTCCTTCCGGCCCGCCGAGAAGAAGGGCCAGTACGACGTCTACGGCATGGGCTGGTTCCCCGACTTCCCGGACGCCGACAACTTCATCGCGCCCTTCCTCGACAAGGGCAACTTCCTGAGCTCGCCGTACTCCAACGGCACGGTCCAGCGCACGCTGATCCCGGAGTCCCGCCGCGAGGCCGACCGGCTCAACGCCACCAAGACCCTGAACGAGATTCAGGACATCGTCGCCGAGGACGTCCCCGTGCTGCCCCTGTGGCAGGGCAAGCAGTACGTCGCCGCACGGAACGACATCACGGGCGTCTCCTACGCCCTCAACTCCTCCTCGACGCTTCAGCTGTGGGAGCTCGGCCGCGGTGTGAGCGGCTGACGTTTCTCTTGCCCGGGGCACGGAACGGGGGCCTCGGATCGACGAACCGACGACAAGGCACACAGTGAACATGCGCAACCAGTGGCCAGTTCTTCCCATCGTGGCGGGGCTGGCCTCCGGCCTGCTGACCGGCTGCGGCACGGAAGACGGTGCATCCGGGGGTACCGGCTCCTCCGTGGTGATGGGGATGTCCGACGACGTCCTCGCCACGGATCCGGCTTCCGGTTACGACCCCGGCTCCTGGCTGTTGTTCAACAACGTCTTCCAGTCGCTGCTCAGCTTCCCCAAGGGCGGCACGGAGCCCGAGCCGGAGGCGGCGAAGCAGTGCTCCTTCACCGACACCCGGGCGATGGTGTACAGGTGCGAGCTGAAGGACGGCCTGACGTTCAGCAACGGTGACGACCTCACCTCCGAGGACGTGAAGTTCTCCTTCGACCGCATGCTGAAGATCAACGACTCGGCCGGCCCGGCGATCATGTTCCCGATGCTCGGCAAGGTCGACGCACCGGACGCGAAGACGGTCGTCTTCCGGCTCAAGGTCCCCGACGCCACCTTCCCCAGCAAGATCGCCTCCGGTGCCGGGTCCATCGTCGACCACCGGCAGTACGACGCGAACGGCCTGCGCACCGACGACAAGGCCGTCGGCTCCGGGCCCTACAAGCTGGACTCCTTCGACAAGGACGAGGCGGTCTTCTCCGTCAACTCCCACTACAAGGGCACCGCCGAGGTCAAGAACTCCGGCGTCACGCTGAAGTTCTTCCACGGCGACCGGGCCGGCCTGAAGACGGCCCTCGAAAGCGGTGACGTCGACATCGCCTACCGTGGTCTGTCCGCGACCGACATCGCCGACCTCGACCAGCAGGACGGCAAGAAGGGCGTCGAGGTCATCGAGGGCAGCAGCGCCGAGGTCCAGCACCTGGTCTTCAACATGAAGGACCCGGTCGCCGGCAAGGTCGGCGTCCGCAAGGCCATGGCCTACCTCCTCGACCGCGACGCCCTGGTCAAGAACGTCTACCAGGGCACGGCCACCCCGCTGTACTCGATCATCCCGGCGGGCATCGCGGGCCACAACACGGCGTTCTTCGACACCTACGGCGCCCGCCCCTCCAAGGAGAAGGCCGCCGCCGCGCTGCGCGCCGACGGCATCACCGGCAAGGTGAAGCTCACCCTGTGGTCCACGCCGTCCCGTTACGGCCCCGCCACCGACGAGGAGCTGAAGGCCATCGCCGGCCAGCTCAACGCGAGCGGACTGTTCCAGGCCGACGTCAAGTCCGTCGGCTTCGACCAGTACGAGAAGGACATCGCCCAGGGCAAGTACGGCGTGTACGTGAAGGGCTGGGTGCCGGACTACCCGGACGCCGACAACTTCACGGCCCCCTTCTTCGGCAAGGGCAACGTGCTGGGCAACAACTACAGCAACAACACCATCACCGGCTCCCTCATCCCCGGCACGGCCGCGCAGAGCGACCGCGCCGCGACCGACAAGGACTTCGGGAAGCTGCAGGACATCGTCGCCGACGAGCTGCCCGTGCTGCCGGTCTGGCAGGCCAAGCAGTACGCGCTCGTCCGCGACGGCGTCTACGGTCTGGAGTACTGCCTGGACGCCTCGACGGTGTTCCGGTTCTGGGAACTGAGCAAGAGCTGACGGCCCCGGTCCCGGCCATGCGAAAGGGCGCCCTTCCCCGCGGGGAAGGGCGCCCTCGGCGTATTTCCGTACCGCCCGTACGTGCTACTGCGCGCCGGGCCGCACCAGGCCGCTCTCGTACGCGTACACCGCGGCCTGCACCCGGTCCCTGAGGCCCAGCTTGGTCAGGACGTGCCCGACGTGCGTCTTGACCGTGGTCTCGCTGACGAACAGGTCGGCGGCGATCTCGGCGTTGGACAGCCCGCGCGCCACCAGCTTCAGCACCTCCACCTCGCGGTCGGTGAGGGTGTGCAGGGTGTCCGGCACGGGCTCCTCGCCGGAGGGCAGGTGCGTGGCGTACTTGTCCAGCAGACGGCGGGTGATGCTCGGCGCCAGCATGGCCTCGCCGGCCGCCACGACCCGGATCGCCTGCACCAGCTCGTTGGCGGGCGCGTCCTTGAGCAGGAAGCCGCTCGCCCCGGCCCGCAGCGCCTCCACCACGTACTCGTCGAGGTCGAACGTGGTCAGCACGAGCACCTTCGCCGGGCCGTCCCGACCCGGACCGGAGATCTGCCGGGTCGCCTCCACCCCGTCCATCCGCGGCATCCGGATGTCCATGAGCACGACATCGGGCTGCAGGGCGCGCACCTGGTCGAGGGCCTGCAGGCCGTCACCGGCCTCGCCCACGACCGCGATGTCCTGCTCGGCCTCCAGAATCATGCGGAAACCGGTACGCAGCAGGGGCTGGTCGTCGACCAGTAGGACGCGGATGGCCACGTGACACTCCTTCGCTAGTCCCGGCCCATTCTGCCCTGCTGCACGGCCTCCGACTCAGGCGCCCTCACCGGCAGCGGATAGGGCGGGGGAGTGCCGCCGAACTCCGGGCAGTGCGCCTGGTGGTCGCACCAGCCGCACAGCTTGGTCGGCCGGGGCCGCCACTCCCCGGTGTCCGTGGCCCGCCTGATGGCCTCCCACAGGGCGAGCAGCTTGCGCTCCACGCGCTCCAGGTCGGCGAGGACGGGGTCGTACGTCAGCACGTCCCCGCTGCCGAGATAGACGAGCTGGAGCCGGCGCGGGACCACCCGCTTCAGCCGCCACACGACGAGCGCGTAGAACTTCATCTGGAACAGTGCGCCCTCGGCGTACTCCGGCCGCGGCGCCTTGCCCGTCTTGTAGTCGACGATCCGCACCTCGCCCGTGGGCGCCACGTCCACCCGGTCGATGATCCCGCGCAGCCGCAGACCCGACTCCAGCTCGGCCTCCACGAACAGCTCCCGCTCGGCGGGCTCCAGCCGGGACGGGTCCTCCAGCGTGAACCAGCGCTCCACGAGCTGCTCGGCCTCGCCGAGCCAGCGGGCCAGCCGCTCACCCTCGGGGTCGTCGGCGAACAGCTCGCCGACCTCGGGCCTGCTCTCCCGCAGCCGGTCCCACTGGCCCGGGATCAGCGCCTTGGCCCGCGGCGCGGTCCGCTCCCCGGCGGGGGCGTCGAACAACCGCTCCAGCACGGCGTGCACCAGCGTGCCCCGGGTCGCCGCCTCGCTCGGCTTCTCCGGCAACCGGTCGATCACCCGGAACCGGTACAACAGCGGACACTGCATGAAGTCACCGGCGCGCGACGGGGACAACGACGTGGGCGCCATGGCGGCACGCTCACCCGCCGACCCGGCGGCCTCACCGCTGGAGCCGGCTGTCCCTGAGTCCTCGACCGCGCCGGGCCGTGTCCCCGCGTCCTCGCTGCTGCTGTCCATGACCCCAGACCATACGGCCCGGCACTGACAGTGACCCAGCCGCGGGCGCGTCGGGCGCTCGGCAGCGGGGCAAACACAGGGGGTGCCGGGGCGGAACGTGTCACCACGGCCGCATACCATCGACCCAGACCCTTCCGCCCGGTTGGTGCGGAAGACGCTTCGAACGAGGGGACAGCGTGGACGTGAGCGGCGGGAGCGGGCAGCCGCGGTCCGGCAACGACGAGCCGGCCGAGCACCCCGCAGGTCCTACGGCCCCGACGACCGGAACCACCGACCACCCCGGGCCGGAGCCCCACGACGCCCCGACGCCCCCGCCTCCCGCGGACCGGGACCCCCACCCGGATCCCGACACCGGCGAAGACACCCCGACCGAGCCCCCGCACCCGACGACCGGCAAGGACGCCGGGAACGCCGGGAACGCCGGGGACGCCGGGGACACCGGGGCCGGCGAAGAGGCGCCCGCCGCAGGCACCCGCACCGGGTCCGGCGAGCACCGGACCCTCGCCCACTCCGGGATCGCCAAGGGGGAGCCGCCCCAGCCGCCGGCCAAGGAACCCGGTGGCGGGCTGCTCATGGGCCGGCCCTTCGGCGTGCCGGTGTACGTCGCGCCGAGCTGGTTCCTGGTCGCCGCGCTGATCACCTGGGTCTTCGGCGGCCAGCTGGACCGTGTGCTGCCCGAACTGGGCGCCGCCCGCTATCTGGTGTCCCTGTTCTTCGCCGTCGCCTTCTACGCCTCCGTGCTGGTCCACGAGCTGGCCCACACGGTCGCCGCGATCCGCTTCAAGCTCCCGGTCCGCCGCATCCAGCTCCAGTTCTTCGGCGGCGTCTCCGAGATCGAGAAGGAGGCCGAGACCCCGGGCCGGGAGTTCGTCCTGGCCTTCGTCGGGCCGCTGCTCTCGCTCGTCCTCGCCGGGATCTTCTACCTGGCGATGAAACCGGTGGAGCCCGACACCGTCCCCGGTGTCCTGCTGGCCGGCCTGATGATCTCCAACCTCATCGTCGCCGCCTTCAACCTGCTGCCCGGCCTGCCCCTGGACGGCGGCCGCATGCTCCGCGCCGTCGTCTGGAAGATCACCGGCAAGCCCATGAGCGGCACCGTCGCCGCCGCCTGGGTCGGCCGCGCCCTCGCCATCTCGGTCCTGGTCGGTCTCCCGCTGCTCAACCAGTCCGGCGCCCTCGGCGGCGGCAGCGAGGAGATCAGCGGCATGGACACCGTCACCGACGCCCTGCTCGCCGCCATCCTCGCCGCGATCATCTGGACCGGCGCCGGCAACAGCCTGCGCATGGCCCGGCTGCGCGAGCACCTCCCCGAGCTGCGGGCCCGCACCCTGACCCGGCGGGCCGTACCGGTGCAGACCGACACCCCGCTCTCCGAGGCCCTGCGCCGCGCCAACGCCGCCGGTGCCCGCGCCCTGGTCGTCGTCGACGCCGAGGGTCACCCCCTCTCCCTCGTCCGCGAGGCCGCCATCGTCGGCGTACCCGAGCACCGCCGCCCCTGGGTCGCAGTCAGCGGCCTCGCCCAGGAGCTGACCGACGGCATGCGGGTCTCCGCCGAGCTGTCCGGGGAGGAGCTGCTGGACGTCCTGCGGGCCACACCGGCGACCGAGTACCTGGTGGTCGAGGAGAGCGGTGAGATCTACGGCGTCCTGTCCGCCGCGGACGTCGAACGCGCCTTCGTGAAGGCCATGGCGAGGCCGTCCTAGTGGTCGGCGGCTCCCTCAGGTGCCGGTAGGCTGGTCACATGTCCGAACCGACCGGTGCCGCCCGCAGGCGCGGGCCCTTCAAGGTCGGGGACCAGGTTCAGCTGACCGACCCCAAGGGCCGCCACTACACGTTCACGCTCGAAGCCGGGAAGAACTTCCACACCCACAAGGGCTCCTTCCCGCACGACGAACTGATCGGTGCTCCCGAGGGCAGCGTTGTCCGCACCACCGGCAACGTGGCCTACCTCGCGCTGCGCCCCCTGCTCCCCGACTACGTCCTGTCCATGCCCCGCGGGGCAGCCGTCGTCTACCCCAAGGACGCGGGGCAGATCCTCGCCTTCGCCGACATCTTCCCCGGCGCCCGCGTCGTGGAGGCCGGTGTCGGCTCCGGCTCGCTCAGCAGCTTCCTGCTGCGCGCCATCGGCGACCAGGGCATGCTGCACTCCTACGAGCGCCGCGAGGACTTCGCCGAGATCGCCCAGCAGAACGTGGAACGCTACTTCGGCGGCCCGCACCCCGCCTGGCAGCTCACCGTCGGCGACCTGCAGGACAACCTGTCCGACGTCGACGTGGACCGCGTCATCCTCGACATGCTCGCCCCCTGGGAGTGCCTGGAGGCCGTCTCCAAGGCGCTGGTGCCCGGCGGCATCCTGTGCTGCTACGTGGCCACCACCACCCAGCTCGCCCGGACCGTCGAGTCCATCCGGGAGATCGGCTGCTTCAACGAGCCGACCGCCTGGGAGACGATGATCCGCAACTGGCACATCGAGGGCCTGGCCGTCCGCCCGGACCACCGGATGATCGGCCACACCGGCTTCCTGCTCACCGCCCGCCGCCTCGCGGACGGCGTCGAGCCGCCCATGCGCCGCCGCCGCCCCGCCAAGGGCGCCTACGGCGAGGACTACGCCGGCCCCAACGCCGAGGGCGGCTCCGGCCGCTGACCCGCTCCCACCGAGCACAACGCGAGGGCGCCGTGCCCGAGTTCCCGGCCGATCCGGGGAACTCGGGCACGGCGCCCTCGCGTTGACACGGCACCAGGAGGTGTACGGCCCCACGCGCGCGTGTGCACTTCGCCGGCGAAAATCCCGTACCGACCCCGCCGTTCCCCCGCACTGTGACGTGTGGCACCATGCAGGCCACCCCCCCACCGGCACAGCCCTCACAGGAGACACTCCTAGTGCAGCAATCCGCCGTTCCGGAGCTCGCCCACACGCACGCCGGGCCCATCCACTGGGTCGCCACGGCCACCGCGGTCGCCGGCGTGATCGCCCTGTCCTCCGTCGTCCAGCCCGGCTCGGCCACGGCCGCCCAACCGGCCCCCGGCACCGAGGCCAAGTCGGCCCCCGCCGCCGTCGCGCCGCCCAGCACGACGGGCGTGGACTTCCCCCTCGACTGCGGACCGGTGAAGGAGTTGGTGGTGAAGCAGGCCGCCGGCGACCTGGACGGCGACGGCAGACCGGAAACCGTCGCGGTCGTGCACTGCGACGCCCCCATGGGCACCCCGCCCGACGGCGTCTACGTCCTCACCCGGGGCACGGACGGCGGCAAGGCCCGCGTGGTCGCCACGCTCGTCGACCCCAAGGACCGCCTCACCGTCACCGACTTCGCCCTGCGCGCGGGTGCCGTCAGCGCCACCCTGCTCGGCTACTCCTCGTCCGACGTGCCCAGTTGCTGCCCCGACGTGAAAACCCCGGCCAAGTGGCGGTGGAACGGCACCGCGTTCCTCCGCTCCACCCCGGCCGGGGCTCACAGCGTCTGACCCAGGGCCTGTCCGAGGCCCGGCTCACTCCGAGTCGGGCCCGTACACCTCGACCTTGTCCGAAACCCGGCGCACGTGGATGCACTCGCCGGGGCACTCCTTCGCCGAGTCCACGACGTCCGTGAGCAGCGGCAGCGGCACCGGGGTCGTGGCTCCCTTGTGCAAGAGCAGCTCGTCGTCCGCGCCCTTCACATAGGCCAGCCCGTCGATGTCCAGCTCGAACACCTCGGGGGCGTACTGGGCGCAGATCCCGTCGCCGGTACACAGGTCCTGGTCGATCCAGACCTCCAGCGCCTCGCCGCCCGGGGCCTCCTGCTGCACGGTCATCTCTCCTGCCTTCGGTTCGCCGGGCGGTGCCCGAGGCACGAAGGCCAGCCGGGTCCGCTCCAGCGGCTGTTGAACACCTCGACCCTACCTCCGCCTGCTTTGCGCCGACGGAGAAGCACTTCAGGCCGGCCCAACGGTGACGCCCACCGTTCGTATCGTCGCTCTGCGTGATGATCGCAGGAGCGTCCGCAGGCCTGCCCGCGTACCGGCCGACCGGCCCGGAAGGGACAACTCCGGCCAGTCCTGAAGGGTTTTGACCGCCCCCGACAAGGAACAACCCGCTTCTGAATCACGTTGAGTGGGTATTCCCTCCGTGCGAGAGGGAGCGCACCGGGTGACCGACGACACACCTTGACAGTCTCTGTGATCTAGGGGTTTCAATCGTCACCCACCCAGGTAGGGTCTGGAAGCGTCCAGCTCCCCTTGGAGGAGGTGAGGACCGTGGCAGCCCACGACGACGACATGAACCGCGGCATCCGCCCGGGACGAGGGTCCGACGACCCGGCCGGGCAGATCGCCTACCTTGAGCAGGAGATCGCCGTCCTGCGACGCAAGCTCGCCGACTCTCCGCGACACACGAGGATTCTCGAAGAGCGGATCGTCGAGCTGCAGACCAACCTGGCCGGCGTCTCCGCGCAGAACGAGCGACTGGCCAACACGCTCCGCGAGGCCCGCGACCAGATCGTGGCCCTCAAGGAGGAGGTCGACCGGCTCGCCCAGCCGCCGGCCGGCTTCGGTGTCTTCCTGCAGGCCAACGAGGACGGCACGGCCGACATCTTCACCGGCGGTCGCAAACTGCGGGTGAACGTCAGCCCGAGCGTCGAACTCGACGACCTCAGGCGCGGCCAGGAGGTCATGCTCAACGAGGCGCTCAACGTGGTCGAGGCCATGGAGTACGAGAGCGTCGGGGACATCGTCACCCTCAAGGAGATCCTCGAGGACGGCGAGCGCGCCCTGGTGCTCGGGCACACCGACGAGGAGCGGGTGGTGCGGCTCGCGGAGCCGCTGCTGGACGTCACCATCCGTCCCGGCGACGCCCTGCTGCTCGAGCCCCGCTCCGGCTACGTCTACGAGGTCGTGCCCAAGAGCGAGGTCGAGGAGCTCGTCCTCGAAGAGGTCCCCGACATCGGCTACGAGCAGATCGGTGGCCTCGGCAACCAGATCGAGGCGATCCGCGACGCGGTCGAGCTGCCGTACCTCTACCCGGACCTGTTCAAGGAGCACGAGCTGCGGCCGCCGAAGGGCGTCCTGCTCTACGGGCCTCCCGGCTGCGGCAAGACGCTGATCGCCAAGGCCGTCGCGAACTCGCTGGCCAAGAAGGTCGCCGAGGTGACCGGCCAGGCCGCCGGCAAGAGCTTCTTCCTCAACATCAAGGGCCCCGAGCTGCTCAACAAGTACGTCGGCGAGACCGAGCGGCAGATCCGCCTGGTCTTCCAGCGTGCGCGTGAGAAGGCCAGCGAGGGCACCCCCGTGATCGTCTTCTTCGACGAGATGGAGTCCCTCTTCCGCACCCGCGGCTCCGGTGTCAGCTCGGACGTGGAGAACACCATCGTCCCGCAGCTGCTCGCCGAGATCGACGGTGTGGAGGGCCTGCAGAACGTGGTGGTGATCGGTGCCTCCAACCGTGAGGACATGATCGACCCCGCCATCCTGCGCCCCGGCCGGCTCGACGTGAAGATCAAGATCGAGCGTCCGGACGCCGAGGCGGCGAAGGACATCTTCGGCAAGTACCTCACCGAGCGGCTCCCGCTGCACGCCGACGACCTCGGCGAGCACGGCGGCAGCAAGGAGACGACCGTCCAGAGCATGATCCAGACGGCGGTCGAGCACATGTACGCCGAATCCGAGGAGAACCGCTTCCTGGAGGTCACCTACGCCAATGGCGACAAGGAAGTCCTCTACTTCAAGGACTTCAATTCCGGCGCCATGATCGAGAACATCGTGGGCCGCGCCAAGAAGATGGCGATCAAGGACTTCCTGGAGAAGAACCAGAAGGGTCTCCGCGTCTCCCACCTGCTCCAGGCCTGCGTGGACGAGTTCAAGGAGAACGAGGACCTGCCCAACACCACCAACCCGGACGACTGGGCCCGGATCTCCGGAAAGAAGGGCGAGCGGATCGTGTACATCCGTACGCTCATCACCGGAAAGCAGGGTGCGGACACCGGCCGCTCGATCGACACGGTGGCGAATACCGGTCAGTACCTGTAAAGGCAGGGCGGCTGCGGGTGCCCTCGGCGGGTACCCGCAGCCGACTGTTTTTCTGGCCACGACCGGAGCAGGCAATGACGCAAATGATCTCCCCACCAGCGCAAAGGCGTTCTAGGCTCGTTCCTACCGCCGAGTCGCGCAGTGCGGGGACGGGCACCGCACACGCACCGGAGCTCCAGCGGTACTTGAGCGGCGCCCACGACCGAGGGTGCCGCCGGGCAAGGAGGGCCGCATGACCGTACGGCGAGTAATGGGCATCGAGACGGAGTACGGGATCTCCGTCCCCGGCCACCCGAACGCCAATGCCATGCTCACCTCGTCCCAGATCGTCAACGCCTACGCGGCGGCGATGCACCGGGCCCGCCGGGCCCGCTGGGACTTCGAGGAGGAGAATCCGCTACGGGACGCGCGAGGCTTCGACCTCGCCCGGGAGGCCGCCGACGCCAGCCAGCTCACCGACGAGGACATCGGCCTCGCCAACGTGATCCTCACCAACGGTGCGCGCCTGTACGTGGACCATGCCCACCCCGAGTACAGCGCCCCCGAGGTGACCAATCCCCGCGACGCCGTCCTCTGGGACAAGGCCGGCGAGCGGATCATGGCCGAGGCCGCCGAGCGGGCCGCCCAGCTGCCCGGCGCCCAGCCGATCCACCTCTACAAGAACAACACCGACAACAAGGGCGCCTCCTACGGCACGCACGAGAACTACCTGATGAAGCGGGAGACCCCCTTCTCGGACATCGTGCGCCACCTCACGCCCTTCTTCGTCTCCCGGCAGGTCTTCGCCGGAGCGGGCCGCGTCGGCATCGGTCAGGACGGGCACGAGCACGGCTTCCAGCTCAGTCAGCGCGCGGACTACTTCGAGGTCGAGGTGGGCCTGGAGACCACCCTCAAGCGCCCGATCATCAACACCCGGGACGAGCCCCACGCGGACGCGGAGAAGTACCGCCGCCTGCACGTGATCATCGGCGACGCCAACCTCTCCGAGATCTCCACCTACCTCAAACTGGGCACGACCGCCCTGGTCCTGTCCATGATCGAGGACGGCTTCATCGCGGTCGACCTCGCGGTCGACCAGCCCGTGCGCACGCTCCACCAGGTCTCCCACGACCCGTCCCTCAAGCGCCTGGTCACCCTCCGCAGCGGCCGGACACTCACCGCGGTCCAGTTGCAGATGGAGTACTTCGAGCTGTCGCGCAAGTACGTGGAGGAGCGCTTCGGGGCGGACGCCGACGAGCAGACCAAGGACGTGCTCGCACGCTGGGAGGACACGCTCAACCGGCTGGAGAACGACCCGATGAGCCTGGCCGGCGAGCTGGACTGGGTCGCCAAGCGGGAGCTGATGGAGGGCTACCGCCGCCGTGACGGCCTCGACTGGGACGCCGCCCGGCTGCACCTGGTCGACCTGCAGTACGCCGACGTACGCGCCGAGAAGGGCCTCTACAACCGTCTGGCGGCCCGCGGGCGCATGAAGCGGCTCCTGGACGAGTCCGAGGTCGACAGGGCCCGTACCAAGCCGCCGGAGGACACGCGCGCATACTTCCGCGGCCGCTGCCTGGAGCAGTACGCGGACGACGTGGCCGCGGCCTCCTGGGACTCGGTCATCTTCGATCTGCCCGGCCGGGACTCCCTCCAACGCGTTCCAACCCTCGAACCGCTTCGCGGAACGCGAAATCACGTCAAGGAGCTGCTGGACCGCTGCCGCACGGCGGAAGACCTGGTCAGGGTCCTGTCAGGCGGCTGAGCGCGGCCGGCCGGTCCGCGCACCGGCCCGGGCGGACAGGGTGGAAATCCCGCCGCCCGGGAATCATCGAGGTGGCCCCCGCACGTTGTGGAAACTGCGGGGCCGATGTCGGACCCGGCTTGTAGGGTCTGATCATCACCGATCGGCAGGAATGCCGACCCGTCGACCATGTCGGGCGAACTGAGCGGGGTGAGGGTTATGGCAACCAAGGACACCGGCGGCGGCCAGCAGAAGGCAACGCGCTCCACCGAGGAGGTCGAGGAGCAGGCGCAGGACGCGCAGGCTTCCGAGGACCTCAAGGAGCGGCACGAGAAGCTGAGCGATGACGTGGACTCCGTGCTGGACGAGATTGACGACGTCCTCGAGGAGAATGCAGAGGATTTCGTACGCTCATTCGTTCAGAAGGGTGGCCAGTAGGCCACTTTACCTTCGAATCTAAGGTTCGGGGCCTCGGGGGTGTGAGTGAGCGAGGAGCAAGGGGTGAAGCGTTGCTCGCGGTGCAAGGAGGTCAGGCCGCGAGCAGCCTTCGCTAGTAACAAGGCGGCCCGCGACGGACTGCAGGCCTACTGCCGGGAGTGCTGGGCGTCGTACCACCAGGCCCGGCAACTGGCCAAGGGGAAGAACGTCCGTCCACGAGTGGAGACACCGGAAGGGCACAAGTTCTGCCGCAGCTGGGGTGAGACCAAGCCGCACGACGAGTGGCATCGCAATGCGACAGCTTCCGACGGTCTCTCCACGAGCTGCAAGGCGTGCCGGGCGACCAAGGGGCGAGCGGGCCACCTGAAGCGCCAGTACGGCATCACCGAAGCCGAGCGCGACGAGTTGATCGCCTCCCAAGGAGGCGTCTGCTGCATATGTCTTGCGGCCCCGGCCGCACATGTGGATCACTGCCATGAGACGGGTAGGGTCCGTGGCGTACTGTGCTTCAGCTGCAACGCTGCGCTGGGGCAGTTCAAGGATCAGCCCGAGGCCATAAGGCGGGCTGCTGCATACGTGGAAGGAAACGCGTGGAAGCCAACACTCGTAGCACCGGGCGTCTACCAGCTGCCTTCCTGACGCCTGGGTCCTCTTCGTTCATGGACTTCCTGTCGGAGCACCAGCCGGAGATGCTGCCCGGCAAGCGGCAGCTGCCGCCCACCCAGGGGGTGATCGAGGCGCCGCACGGCACGACCATCGTGGCCGCCACGTTCCCCGGCGGTGTGGTGCTGGCCGGTGACCGCCGCGCCACCATGGGCAACGTCATCGCCCAGCGGGACATCGAGAAGGTCTTCCCGGCGGACGAGTACTCGGCCGTCGGTATCGCCGGCACCGCCGGTCTCGCCGTCGAGATGGTCAAGCTCTTCCAGCTCGAGCTGGAGCACTTCGAGAAGGTCGAGGGCGCCCAGCTGTCGCTGGAGGGCAAGGCGAACCGGCTGTCGACCATGATCCGTTCCAACCTCGGCATGGCCATGCAGGGCCTGGCCGTGGTGCCCCTGTTCGCCGGGTTCGACCTGGACCGGGAGAGGGGGCGCATCTTCTCCTACGACGTCACGGGCGGCCGCTCCGAGGAGCACAACTTCGCCGCGACGGGCTCCGGCTCGATCTTCGCCCGGGGTGCCATGAAGAAGCTGTTCCGTGACGACCTGACCGAGGAACAGGCCACGACCCTGGTGGTCCAGGCCCTGTACGACGCGGCAGACGACGACTCGGCGACCGGTGGTCCCGATGTCGCCCGCCGGATCTACCCGATCATCACCGTGATCACCGAGGACGGCTTCCGCCGGCTCTCCGAGGACGAGTCCTCCGGGCTCTCCCGTGCGGTGCTCCAGCGCCGCCTGGAGGAGCCGGACGGTCCCAAGGCCGCCCTGCTCTGAGCGCGGGCCCGTTCTTATCAAGGTGATCCAGTGACCATGACAGAAAGGGACGGATAACCGGTGTCGACGCCGTTCTATGTCTCACCCCAGCAGGCCATGGCCGACCGGGCGGAGTACGCCCGCAAGGGCATCGCCCGCGGTCGCAGCCTGGTCGTGCTGCAGTACGCCGACGGCATCGTCTTCGTCGGCGAGAACCCGTCCCGCGCGCTGCACAAGTTCAGCGAGATCTACGACCGGATCGGCTTCGCGGCCGCCGGCAAGTACAACGAGTACGAGAACCTCCGCATCGGCGGCGTCCGCTACGCCGACCTGCGCGGTTACACCTACGACCGGGACGACGTGACCGCCCGCGGTCTCGCCAACGTCTACGCCCAGACCCTGGGCACGATCTTCTCCAGTGCCGCCGAGAAGCCGTACGAGGTGGAGCTGGTCGTCGCCGAGGTCGGGGACACCCCCGAGGGCGACCAGATCTACCGGCTGCCGCACGACGGCTCGATCGTCGACGAGCACGGCTCGGTCGCGGTCGGCGGCAACGCGGAGCTGATCAGCAACTACCTGGACCAGCGCCACCAGGACGGCATGAGCCTGGCCGAGGCGCTGAAGCTGGCCGTGATGGCCCTGTCGCGCGAGTCGAACGGCACCCAGCGGGAGATCCCCGCCGAGCGCCTGGAGGTCGCGGTGCTGGACCGCACCCGCCCGCAGACCCGCAAGTTCAAGCGCATCGTCGGCCGTCAGCTCGCCCGCCTCCTGGAGGAGAACGGCGCGGCCACCGAGGCGGAGAGCTCCGAGGAGGAGGGCTCCGAGGCAGAGGGCTCCGAGGAGTAGCCCGTCCGCATCCCGCTCCCGTGTGCCCCGACCGGTTCTCCGGCCGGGGCGCTCGGCGTTCAGGACGCGCGAGGCGGTGCCGTGGACCCCCGTACGACCAGTTCCACCGGAATGTCCCCGCGCTCGGGCTCCCGGCCCTCCAGGACCGCCAGCAGGGCCTCCATCCCGCGTTCCCCGAACAGCTCGGCGTCCAGCCGTACCGTCGTCAGCTCGGGGTCGAGGGCCGTGGCCAGGGCCAGGTCGTCCAGGCCGGTCACCGAGACGTCGTCCGGCACGCGCAGGCCCAGGCGGCGCAGGGCCTTGTAGGCGCCGGCCGCCAGCTTGTCGTCGTCGCAGACCACCGCCGTCGGCCGGGGGCCGGGCGCGGTGAACGCTGCCTCGGCGGCGGCCAGGGCGCCCTCGATGGAGATCGGCGCGGGGGCCGTACGGATCTGCGTCCCCGGCACGGCGGCCAGGCGCGTTGCCAGCTCCCGCGCACGCATCTCGAACGTCCAGGAGGGCACGTCGGCGGCCAGGTGCAGGACGCGGCGGTGGCCGAGGCCCAGCAGGTGCTCGGCGACCTGCCGGACGCCGTCGGCGATGTCCAGGTTCACGGTCGCCGCGCCCAGGCTGCCCTCGGGGTCGCTGTCGAGCATGACCAGCGGCAGCTGGTCGCCGCGGATCGCGGTGAGGGCGTCGGCGGCCATCGAGGAGGCGATGACGCCGTCCAGGGCGGCCTGGGCGGAGGCGAAGGGGTCGCGGGCCGGGCCGATGCCCTCGGGGGAGGGGTACAGCACGACGCCGAAGCCGTGCCGGGCGGCCACCCGTGCCGCGCCCGTGTAGACACCGGCGAAGAACTCGGTGGTCAGCGCCGGCACCACGAGCAGGACCGTGCGGGTGCGGCCCAGGCGCAGATTGCGGGCGGCCAGGTTGGGCCGGTAGCCCAGCTCGCGCGCGGCCTGACGGACCCGCTCGGCGGTGGCCTCCGAGACCCGGCCGCGCCACTTGTCGCCCAGCACGAGCGAGACGGCCGCCTGGGAGACCCCGGCCGCCTGCGCGACGTCACGGCTGGTCGGGCGCGTACTGCTGCGTGCCACGGCGGGGGCCTGCTCCTTCATGTGGACGTGCGAACAGCGCACATGGTACGTATGAGTGGGGACGTTATACGTAACACTTGGAGGCGGGACATGGCCGCGGGATACCTGGAGATCCTCAGGGCGAGACACGCGGCCCGTCTGCTGACCGGCACCCTGGTGGGCCGGCTGCCCAACGCGACCGCCGCGATCGCCCTGGTGCTGTTCGTCCGCGGCGAGGGCGGCACGTACGGCCTGGCGGGCGCCCTCGCGGCCGTGTACGGCGTCGCCAACGCCGTGGGCCAGCCGGTGCTCGGCCGCCTCGTGGACCTGTACGGCCAGCCGCGCGTCCAGCTGCCCGCCGCCGTCCTCTCCGCCCTCGCCATGACGGCCTTCGCCTTCTCCGGCACCGACCCGCTGCCCTTCGCGTATGCCGCCGTCGCGGCCGCCGGCCTCTTCACGCCGCCCCTGGAGGGCGGCCTGCGCGCCCTGTGGCCCTCCGTGCTGCGCCGCCAGGAGCAGGTGCACACCGCGTACGCCATGGACGCCGTCGCGCAGGAAGTGATGTTCACCGTCGGCCCGTTGCTGGTGACCCTGTGCGTGTCCCTGTGGTCGGAGCGTGCGGCCCTGCTGGTGCTCAACGCCGTCGGCGTCCTCGGCGCCCTCTCGGTGGTCCTCTCACCGCCCTCGCGCGCGTGGCGCTCGGCCCCGCGCGAGGCGCACTGGCTCGGCGCCCTGCGCTCGCCCGGCCTGCTCGTGCTGCTCGGCGCCTTCTTCTTCGTCGGCATCGCGCTCGGCTCCATCACCGTGGCCTCGGTGCCGTACGCCGACGACCACGGGGGTGACGCCGTCTACGGCTGGCTGATGGCCGCGCTCGGCCTCGGGGCCCTCCTCGGCGGCACCGTCTACGGCGCGCGCCGGTGGAGCGGCACGCCCGAGCGGCGACTGCGGATCCTGGTGGCGCTTCTGGCGGTGTGTTACCTGCCGCTGATGCTGATGCCGGGAGCGGTCGCCATGGTGCTGCTCACCGTGGTCTCCGGAGTGTTCCTCGCCCCCTGCATCGCCTGCGCGTTCATCATCGTCGACCGGCACGCGCCGAGCGGAACCGTCACCGAGGCGTTCTCCTGGCTTGTGACGACGTTCACCGTGGGTGCCTCGGTCGGAACGGGGCTGGCGGGCCCGGTGGTCCAGGCCGGTGGCGCGCTGTGGGGATTCGCCCTCCCGGGCGTCGCGGGGGCCGTGTCCCTGCTGGTCCTGCTCACCACCGGACGGGTCCTCGCAGCTCCCGCGCGGAGCGGGGTTGTTGCGGCTTCATCGGAAAATGATCCAAATCGTGCTGCCGAACCCCGTTTCAGCTCAGGGGATCGGGCGTAATGTTCAGTCATGGACCGCCGCATTTTCGGGCTGGAGAACGAGTACGGCGTCACGTGCACGTTCAGGGGACAGCGGCGCCTGTCTCCTGACGAGGTGGCGCGGTACCTCTTCCGCCGTGTCGTGTCATGGGGCCGCAGCAGTAATGTCTTTCTGCGAAACGGCGCCCGGCTCTATCTCGACGTGGGGTCACATCCGGAATACGCGACACCCGAATGTGACAACGTGATCGAACTGGTCACCCACGACAAGGCCGGCGAGCGCATTCTCGAAGGACTCCTGGTGGACGCGGAACGACGCCTGCACGAGGAGGGAATCGCGGGCGACGTCTACCTCTTCAAGAACAACACCGACTCGGCGGGCAACTCCTACGGCTGCCACGAGAACTATCTGGTGGCACGGCACGGGGAGTTCTCCCGGCTCGCGGACATCCTCATCCCCTTCCTGGTGACCAGGCAGCTGCTGTGCGGCGCGGGCAAGGTCCTGCAGACCCCGCGCGGCGCCGTCTACTGCGTCAGCCAGCGCGCGGAGCACATCTGGGAGGGCGTCTCCTCGGCGACGACCCGCTCCCGGCCCATCATCAACACCCGCGACGAACCGCATGCGGACGCCGAGCGCTACCGCCGCCTGCACGTCATCGTGGGCGACTCCAACATGTCCGAGACGACCATGCTGCTCAAGGTCGGCGCCACCGACCTGGTGCTGCGCATGATCGAGGCGGGCACCGTGATGCGCGACCTCACCCTGGAGAACCCGATCCGGGCGATCCGCGAGGTCAGCCACGACATCACCGGCCGGCGCAAGGTGCGCCTGGCCAGCGGCCGGGAGGCCTCCGCGCTGGAGGTGCAGCGCGAGTACTTCGACAAGGCCGTGGACTTCTGCGACCGCCGCGGCATCCGCACCGGCACCGTCGCTCAGGTCCTGGAGCTGTGGGGCCGCACCCTCGACGCGATCGAGACCGAGGAACTCGACCGCATCGGCACCGAGATCGACTGGGTCATGAAGTACAAGCTCATCGAGCGGTACCGGGCCAAGCACAACATGACCATGTCGCACCCGCGGGTCGCCCAGATAGACCTCGCCTACCACGACATCCACCGCCGCCGTGGTCTGTACTACCTGCTGGAGAAAAGGGGCCAAGCCGCCCGGATCTGCAACGACTTGAAGATCTTCGAGGGCAAGTCGGTTCCCCCGCAGACCACTCGGGCCCGGCTGCGCGGCGACTTCATCCGCAGGGCACAGGAACAGCGCCGGGACTTCACGGTCGACTGGGTGCACCTCAAGCTCAACGACCAGGCACAGCGCACCGTGTTGTGCAAGGACCCGTTCCGTTCGGTGGACGACCGGGTGGAGAAGCTCATCGCCGGAATGTGACAAAGGTACGTGAGTCAAGCGTTTCCGCACCGAATTGCCGGAACGCCACACGGGCGTCGTACGTTTTCCGTACGGCGCCCTTCTCGCGTCGTAGAGTTGCGCGCACGCCAATCCACAAGATCGACCGATTACGAGGCATCTCCGTGCGCCGACGCTCCCTCCTCCTCGCCGCTGTACCCGCAGGACTGGTCACGCTCGCCGCGTGCGGCGACGACAAGTCCGACTCCAGCAAGGCCAGTGCGTCACCGTCGCCCTCGAAGTCCACGCCCCCACCCAAGATCGTAGAGGGGCCGCTGCCGGCGATCACGGCGGGCACGAAGTTCGGCGAGAAGCCCACGGTCGCCAAGGGGCCGGGAGAGCCCTCCAAGAACCTCGCGGTCAAGACGGTCATCGCGGGCAACGGCCGCACGATCGCGGAGAACGACTTCATCCAGGCGAACTACCTGGGCCAGATCTGGAGCACCGCCAAGGTCTTCGACAACTCCTACGACCGCAACCCGCTGGTCATCCAGCTCGCCCAGGGCAGCATCATCGACGGCTGGCGGTACGCGATCGCGGGCAAGAAGGTGGGCAGCCGGATCGAGCTGGCCGTCCCGCCGGAGCTGGGCTACGGCAAGTCGGGCAACCCGCAGGCGGGCATCAAGGGCACCGACACCCTGGTCTTCGTCATCGACCTGATGGACTCCTTCAACTCCAAGAGCTCTTCCCATGGCAAGCCGGTCCCGCAGACCGACGCCGCCCTGCCCAAGGTCGGCACCAACACCGACGGCAAGGCACCCGAGATCACCGTCCCGAAGTCCGAGCCGCCGAAGAAGCTGGTGTCGAACTACGTCCTGGAGGGGGACGGCGACGAGCTCAAGGCGAACCAGGCGATCCTGTGCCAGTTCAAGGCCGTGGTCTGGGACGGCGGAAAGACGTTCCAGCAGACGTACGGCTCCGGGCGGCTCAGCCAGTTCTCGCTGGAGCAGATGCAGCAGGCCGTCAAGGGCCTGTCCGAGGGACTGACCGGCAAGAAGGTGGGCAGCAGGGTCCTCGTCGTCGTCCCGCCGGAGCTGGGTTACGGCGACAACCCGCCGAGCGGCGGTGCCGTCAAGAAGGGTTCCACGCTGGTGTTCTCGGTGGACATCCTGGCCGCGATGTAGCCGTGCCGCGCCGTGGTGGCGATGGCAGGCGGCAGACCAGCGGGGATGAAAGACTGTCCGTGTTTCGTGTCGTACACAAGCAGGAGCTTTTGACGTGAGCATCGACAAGCCCGAGATCGACTTTCCGGGCGGCGAGCCCCCGGCGGACCTCGAGATCAAGGACATCTGGGAGGGTGACGGTGCCGTTGCGGAGGCGGGCCAGAACGTCACCGTCCACTACGTGGGTGTTGCCTTCAGCACGGGCGAGGAGTTCGACGCCAGCTGGAACCGCGGCACGCCGTTCCGCTTCCCGCTGGGTGGCGGCCGGGTCATCAAGGGCTGGGACCTCGGCGTGCAGGGCATGAAGGTCGGCGGCCGCCGCCAGCTGACCATCCCGGCGCACCTCGCCTACGGCAACCAGAGCCCGACCCCGGCGATCAAGCCCGGCGAGACGCTGATCTTCGTGGTGGACCTGATCGCGGCCTGATCGTCGTACGGCCTGTTTTTCGGGATCCGACCGGACCCGATCGGCTGGGGCCCATGCCTGTCCGGGCATGGGCCCTCGGCTTTGCCAGGCCACTTCCGAGCGGTACGGTCGTCGTCCGTAAGCACCACAGGAAGGCGAAGGGCGTCGATGGCCATTGCCAAGGCAGAGCGGCTGATGAACCTCGCGCTGTGTCTGCTCGGGACACGGCGGCCGCTCAGCAAGCGGGAGCTTCGCGATTCGATCGAGGCATACGTCGAGGCTGTCAGGCCGGAAAAGGGCGCGGCGGGCTCGGACGACTCCTTCAACCGGATGTTCGAGCGGGACAAGGACGACCTGCGCGAGCTGGGCCTGGTGATCGAGACCGTCGAGAACCTCGACGGAGAGGTCGGCTACCTCGCCCGCCGCGACAGCAACCGCCTGCCCCCCATCACCCTGGACGCCGAGGAGGCCGCCGCCCTCGGCCTCGCCGCCAAGGTCTGGCAGCAGGCCCGCCTGGCCGGAGCGGCCAGCGGCGCCCTGCAGAAGCTGCGCGCGGCGGGGTTGCCCGAGGACGTCGACCCGTACGAGGCTCACGGTGCCCTGGAGCCGCGCATCCCGGTGCACGAGGCCGCGTTCGAGCCGCTGATGCTGGCCTGCCGCGACCGCCGCCCGGTCGTCTTCGACTACCGCAAGGCCTCCGCAGCCCACCCCGAAACCCGGAATGTGGAGCCGTGGGCCCTTGAGTGCTGGCGCGGCCACTGGTACCTGGCCGGCTGGGACCGCGACCGGGGCGCCGAGCGTGTCTTCCGGCTCTCCCGGATCACCGGGCGGGTGCGCTCGCGGGGCACCGGCTTCACCGCGCCCGTTCCGGACGTCGTCACCGTGCGCGAGACCGTCGCGGGCTGGGCGGGCGAGATCGCCGACCGTTCGGCGCTGATCAGGCTGCGTGCCGGCGCCGGTTACCCCCTTCGGGCGAAAGCCACCAAGGTCCGGGAACTCGGTGACGGCTGGGACGAGTTGGAGATTCCGTACGGGCACGGCCTGGACGCCTGGCTGGTGGAGTTCGGGCCGGACGTGGTCGTCGTGGAGCCGGCCGAGCTGCGGGCCGATGTGGTGGACCGGCTGCGTGCCGTGGCCAAGGGCTGAGGGGAAGCGGAGCACAACCATGGCAGGCAAACCGGTCAGGCCCGTGAACGCCATCGACCAGACCCGGCGGATGCTCTCCCTGGTCACGTACCTCAGGGAGCGCCCCGGCGCCCGGATCGCGGACGTCGCGCGCGCCTTCGGCATCACCGAGGACGAGCTGGTCTCCGACCTCGATCTGCTGCCCATGTGCGGCACCAGCTTCCGCGGCGGCGACCTGCTGGACATCGACACCGACGGCGAGCGCATCTGGTGGCACAACGCGGCCGCGCTCGGCGAGGAGGCGGCCGAGCCGCTGCGGCTCGCCGCCGACGAGGCCACGGCCCTGCTGGTGGCCGCCCGCGCGGTGTCGACCCTGCCCGGCCTGCGGGAGAGCGACCGCCAGGCCCTGCTGCGGGCGACGGCCAAGGTGGAGGCGGCGGCCGGTGAGGTCGCCGGTGCCAGCTCCCGTCTCTCGGTGACCTTCGAGTCCGAGGGCGGTGTCTTCGCCGACGTCGACCGGGCGATCTCGGAGCGCCGCCGGCTGTGGATCCGCTACTACTCACCCGCCCGTGACGAGGTCACCGAGCGCGAGATCGACCCCATCCGCCTGGTCAGCGTCGGACACACCTATGTGGAGGCCTGGTGCCGCCGCTCCGAGGCCCGGCGTACCTTCCGGCTCGACCGGGTCGCCGAGATCAGGATCCTGGACGAGCCCTCCGCACCGCCGGAGATCGAGCTGCGGGACCTCTCCGAGGCCCTGGTCCAGCCGGCCGCCGAGGATCCGGAGGTCGTGATCGAGGTCGGCCCCGGTGGCCGCTGGGTGGCCGAGTACTACCCGCACGACAGCGCCGATGAGCTTCCCGACGGCGGGCTGCGTATCACTCTGCGCACCCCCGATCCGGCCTCCCTGCGCCGGCTGGCCCTGCGTCTGGGCCGCGACGGCAGGATCGTCTCGCCGCCCGAGCTGGCCGACAGCGCCCGCACGGCGGCCGGCGAGGCCCTGGCGGCGTACGACACACCGCCCCCGGCGGCGCACGGTGGTCACGACGATGGGAACGACGGGCAGTACGAGAGGCAGGAGTGAGCCGCAGGGGCTGTGGCGCCCCGAAGGCGAACGACCAGAAAAAAAGAGGAGCGACGGCTTTGAACGAGTCTCCGGGGTCCGGTGCTGGGGAAATGACGGTGGCGGCCGCCTTCGCCGGGATGAGGAGAGTGGTCCCCGTGGTGTTCAAGGCCGGCTGCCCGGACTGCCGGGGCCGCTTCGAGCTCGCCGCGAGCGCCCTGCGCCTGGCCATCGGTGCCACGAGCCGGACGACGTTCTACTCGTTCACCTGCCCCGACTGCGGCTCCTCGGTGCGCAAGCCGGCGGGGGAGCGCATCGTCGAGCTGCTCACCGGCGGCGGTGTCAGGACCCTGCGGCTGCACTCCACGGTGTAGGACCGTCTAGGCTCGACGCCATGTTCTGGCCGATGTTCGCGGTAGCCGTGGGTTTCCTGGGTCTCGCCGTCCTGGGGGTGCTCGCCGTCCGGGTCTTCCTGGAGGCGCGGCGCCTCGGGGAGCAGGTCTCTGACTCCGCGCGGCGTATCAACAGGGCGGCCGAGGATCTGGAGCGGGCGGCGGTGAGCACGGCCCGCGCCGTGGAGTCCCTGTGAGCTTCCCTCCTGCGTCGCTTCACCCTGTCACCTTGCCCTCCCGGCCAGGTACGCTGCTGATCGCGGCCCATGGACGCAGCGCGGTCCGCAGAGCAGGAGTACGCCCGGGGATTGTCCCGCGTTCATCCCCAGGCGTTACGATCGCAGCCAGCATGACGTCCGGACAAGTGTCCGACCTGTCGGACATCCCGCCTCGGTGAGAAGGTGAAGATTTATGTTCCGCAACGGACTTGAGCCGTGGCACCTGCTGCTCCTCGTTCTGGTGATCCTCCTGGTGTTCGGCTCCAAGAAGCTTCCGGACATGGCGCGCTCGCTCGGCAAGTCCGCGCGCATCCTGAAGAGCGAGGCGAAGGCCATGAAGGACGACGGCAAGCAGGCCGGCACCGCCCAGTCCGCCGGCACCGCCCAGTCCGCCGAGGAGCCCGCTCCGGCTCAGCGCACCATCCAGGCCGCCCCCGGCGACGTGACCAGCTCCCGCCCGGTCAACGAGCCGACGGACACGACCCAGCGCTGACGCGAGGGCCGGGGGCATCCGGTCCGCTGCACGAGATGAGGATGTGGGTTGCTCAAGTCTGCCCGCAAGAAGGAAAGGGATCCCGAGGGGCGGATGCCGCTCGTGGATCACTTGCGTGAGCTGCGCAACCGGCTCGCGAAGGGTGTCCTGGCGATCGTGGTCGTCACGATCGTGGCGGCGTTCTTCTACAGGGACATCGTCAACTTCATCACCGAGCCGGTGCTCGACGAGATCGGCTGCCATCAGTCCTTCGGTGAGCTGGCCAACGCCAAGAACGTCCACTGCGCGCACATCACCGTCAGCGGCCTGCTGGCGC
This sequence comes from Streptomyces sp. NPDC001410, assembly GCF_042895235.1. Classification (NCBI taxonomy): domain Bacteria; kingdom Bacillati; phylum Actinomycetota; class Actinomycetes; order Kitasatosporales; family Streptomycetaceae; genus Streptomyces; species Streptomyces sp. NPDC001410. Next base: position 301,857 of record NZ_JBIAWE010000004.1, on the reverse strand, counting down.
CGTTCACCCTGGCCCTGAAGGTCGCCCTGATGGCCGGTGTCGTGCTCGCCTCCCCGGTCTGGCTCTACCAGCTGTGGGCGTTCGTCGCGCCGGGCCTGCACCGCGCCGAGAAGAAGTACGCCTACGCCTTCGTCGGTTTCGGCTTCCCGCTCTTCCTCGGCGGCGGCTACCTCGCGTTCCACGTGCTGCCCACCACGGCGCGGGTGATGATCGACCTCACGCCCAGCGGTGCCGAGAACCTGCTGCCGCTGGACGATCTGCTGGACCTGGTCACCCGCATGATCGTCGTCTTCGGCCTCGCCTTCGAGATGCCGTTGCTGCTGGTCATGCTCAACCTCACAGGCGTCCTGTCCGGGCGGCGCATGCTGGGCTGGTGGCGCGGCATGGTCGTCGGCATCACCGCCTTCGCGGCCGTGGCCACGCCCAGCCCCGACCCGATGACGATGCTGGCACTGGCGGCTCCGATCTGGGCGCTCTACTTCATCGCCGTGGGCATCGCTCTGATCAACGACCGGCGCCGGGCCCGCCGCGAGGCCGACGGCCCCGGGGACGACGAGGCCTCCGACCTGGACCTCACGCCCGAGGACATCGGCTCCATCGAGCCCGTCCCGGCCGCCCGCGCCCTGCCCGAGCAGACGAGCACGGACCGGGTCAACGGCTACGACGACGTGACCTGAGACCGCACCGAGCAGCATGACGCGACGGCCCCGTCCTCGAGGACGGGGCCGTCCGTCGTTGTCGAACAACCCAAGATCCGGATAATGATCGTCCTGTTGTCAGTGCCGCCCGGTACGCTCGAAAGCACGATGACAGAGGATCTCTCACCGGCCGAGCGGTACGCGGCAGCCCGGAGGCGGGCAGCCGAGCAGGCCACCGCGCTCGCGTCCTTCCGCGAGATGTACGACTTCGGCCTCGACCCCTTCCAGATCGAGGCCTGCCAGGCCCTCGAAGAGGGGAAGGGCGTCCTGGTGGCCGCCCCCACCGGCTCGGGCAAGACGATCGTGGGCGAGTTCGCCGTCCACCTCGCCCTGCTGCAGGGCAAGAAGTGCTTCTACACGACACCCATCAAGGCGCTGTCGAACCAGAAGTACGCCGATCTGTGCCGCCGCTACGGAGACGGCATGGTCGGCCTCCTCACCGGAGACAACAGCATCAACTCCGACGCCCCGGTGGTCGTGATGACCACCGAGGTGCTGCGGAACATGCTGTACGCCGGCTCGCAGACCCTCCTCGGCCTCGGCTACGTGGTCATGGACGAGGTGCACTACCTCTCCGACCGCTTCCGCGGCGCCGTCTGGGAGGAAGTGATCATCCACCTGCCCGAGTCGGTGACCCTGGTGTCGCTGTCGGCGACCGTGTCCAACGCCGAGGAGTTCGGTGACTGGCTGGACACCGTCCGTGGTGACACCGAGGTGATCGTCTCCGAGCACCGGCCCGTGCCGCTGTTCCAGCACGTGCTCGCCGGGCGCCGGATGTACGACCTGTTCGAGGAGGGCGAGGGTCACAAGAAGGCCGTCAACCCCGACCTCGTCCGTCTCGCCCGCATGGAGTCGACCCGGCCGTCGTACCAGGACCGCCGGCGCGGCCGTGCGATGCGCGAGGCCGACCGCGAGCGGGAGCGCAGACAGCGCTCGCGCGTGTGGACGCCGGGCCGGCCCGAGGTCATCGAGCGCCTCGACTCCGAGGGACTGCTGCCCGCGATCACCTTCATCTTCAGCCGCGCCGCCTGCGAGGCCGCCGTCCAGCAGTGCCTGTACGCGGGCCTGCGGCTCAACGACGAGGAGGCGCGGGAGAGGGTGCGCGCGCTGGTCGAGGAGCGCACCGCCGCGATCCCGTCCGAGGACCTGCACGTCCTCGGCTACTACGAGTGGCTGGAGGGCCTGGAGCGGGGCATCGCCGCCCATCACGCGGGCATGCTGCCGACCTTCAAGGAGGTCGTCGAGGAGCTGTTCGTACGCGGGCTGGTCAAGGCCGTGTTCGCGACCGAGACCCTCGCCCTGGGCATCAACATGCCCGCCCGCTCGGTGGTCCTGGAGAAGCTCGTCAAGTGGAACGGCGAGCAGCACGCCGACATCACGCCCGGTGAGTACACCCAGTTGACGGGGCGTGCGGGCCGGCGTGGCATCGACGTCGAGGGTCATGCCGTGGTGCTGTGGCAGCGCGGGATGAGCCCCGAGCACCTCGCGGGACTCGCCGGCACCCGTACGTATCCGCTGCGCTCCAGCTTCAAGCCGTCGTACAACATGGCGGTCAACCTGGTCGAGCAGTTCGGCCGGCACCGCTCGCGCGAACTGCTGGAGACCTCCTTCGCGCAGTTCCAGGCCGACAAGTCGGTCGTCGGGATCTCCCGGCAGGTGCAGCGCAACGAGGAGGGCCTGGAGGGCTACAAGGCCTCCATGACCTGTCACCTCGGCGACTTCGACGAGTACGCGCGGCTGCGCCGCGAACTGAAGGACCGTGAGACCGAGCTGGCCCGGCAGGGCGCCAACCAGCGCCGGGCCGAGGCGGCCGTGGCCCTGGAGAAGCTCAAGCCGGGTGACGTCATCCACGTCCCCACGGGCAAGTACGCCGGGCTGGCCCTGGTGCTGGACCCCGGCCTGCCCGCCGGCCGCTCCAACGGCCACCGCGGCTTCGACCACCACGACGGCCCGCGCCCGCTGGTGCTGACCGCCGAACGGCAGGTCAAGCGGCTGGCGTCGATGGACTTCCCGGTGCCGGTCGAGCCGCTGGACCGGATGCGGATCCCGAAGTCCTTCAACCCGCGCTCGCCGCAGTCCCGTCGGGACCTCGCCTCCGCGCTGCGCAGCAAGGCCGGGCACATCCCGCCGGAGCGGGCCCGCAAGAAGCGCTCGCAGGCCGCCGACGACCGTGAGATCGCCCGGCTGCGCACGGAGATCCGGGCGCATCCGTGCCATGGATGCAACGACCGTGAGGACCACGCCCGTTGGGCCGAGCGGTACCACCGGCTGCTGCGCGACACCTCGCAGCTGGAGCGGCGCATCGAGGGCCGCACGAACACCATCGCGCGGACCTTCGACCGGATCGTCGCGCTGCTGACGGAGCTGGACTACCTGCGCGGCGACGAGGTCACCGAGCACGGCAAGCGGCTCGCCCGGCTCTACGGCGAACTCGACCTGCTGGCCAGTGAGTGCCTGCGCGAGGGCGTCTGGGAGGGGCTCGGCCCGGCCGAACTCGCCGCCTGTGTCTCGGCGTTGGTGTACGAGGCCCGGGTCGGCGACGACGCCATGACGCCCAAGCTGCCCTCCGGCAAGGCGAAGGCCGCGCTCAGCGAGATGGTCCGGATCTGGGGCCGGCTGGACGGTCTGGAGGAGGAGTTCCGGATCAACCAGACCGAGGGCGTCGGCCAGCGCGAGCCGGACCTCGGCTTCGCCTGGGCCGCGTACATGTGGGCCTCGGGGACGGGGCTCGACGAGGTGCTGCGCGAGGCGGAGATGCCCGCGGGTGACTTCGTGCGGTGGTGCAAGCAGGTCATCGATGTCCTCGGGCAGATCTCGGCGGCATCTCCGGTGGCGGGCTCGACGGTGGCCAAGGCCGCGCGTAAGGCTGTCGATCAGTTGCTGCGAGGGGTTGTCGCCTACTCGTCGGTGGGGTGATGTCTCGTCGGCCTGAGCGCCGGAGTCTGAGCCCCCTTTTCCCTCATCACGGTGAGTAGTTTTCGTACGCCCGTACGCCGTCACGTGTCGTGTTCGAATGATCGCCTAGCGTGCAAATGGGCCGAGCGTACTCCTGTTGCAGGGGCGATTTCAGGTGCTTGCCGAATATGACACGGCGATGATCCGGTCGGACTAAGCTCGCCCGCGGCGCACCGAGTTGAGCTGAAATCGTGCGTCTGTTCCCAAACTTCCCGATGATCCCTTCGGTTCCATGACTCTTCCCCCCGCAAGCTCTCCTGACACCCAGCCGATTCGTCTCAGAAGGCATCCATGGTGAGTGTTCAAAAGCCTCCCGGTGGCCGTGAACGTCCTTATGCGCGCGTGCTGTTGCTGCCGGCCATAGCGATGGCCGCGGCGACCGCGGCGGCGGTCGCCCTGGCTCCGGCCTCGGCCCGGATCGCCGTCGGCGGGTGCGGGGCCGTGGCCCTGCTGCTGGTCCTCGCCACGGCCGTCGAAGCCGTCCGCCGCGGACGCAAACTCCGCGAGACACAGGCCGAGCACGCCCGTCACACGGCGTATCTGGAGCGCCGCCTCGCCGCCCACGACGCGGAGATCGTCCGCCTCGGCGCCGACGTCCTGCCCACCGCGCTTCTCCGGCTGCGCCACGGAGAACCGCTCAGAGAGGTGATGCGCAAGGTCGTCGACAACGACCCCGAACTGCGCCACATGCCCGAGTCGCAGCGCACCCTGCTGCGTACGGCGCTGAAGGGCGCCGACTTCGAGATCTCGATGCGCGACGCCACCGAGCGCTCCTACGTCAGCATCGCCCGCCGCATCCAGGCCATCGTCCACCAGCAGGCCAACGAACTGCGGGAGATGGAGGAGGACCACGGCCGCAACCCCGAGGTCTTCGACGACCTGCTGCGCATCGACCACGGCACCGCGCTGATCGGCCGTCTCGCCGACACCATCTCCGTGCTGGGCGGCGGCCGCCCCGGCCGTCAGTGGCCGCTGCCCGTCTCGCTCTACAGCGTGCTGCGCGGTGCCATGTCCCGGATCCTGGAGTACCGGCGCATCGAGCTGAACTCCATCGTCAACATCAACATCAAGGGCACGTCCGTCGAGCCGCTCCTGCACGCGGCCGCCGAACTCCTCGACAACGCCACCCGCTACTCGCCGCCGTCGACCAAGGTGCACGTCACCGCCGCCGAGGTGCAGTCCGGCCTCGTCATCGAGATCGAGGACGCCGGCGTCAGCCTCAGCGAGGAAGGCCGCGCCCGCATCGAGAAGGCGATCTACGACGCCATGGCGGGCGACGACGCGGAGAACCTGGGCTCGAACCCGCGCCTCGGCCTCGCCGTCGTCGGCCGGCTGTGCAAGGCCTTCGACATGCAGGTCTCGCTGCGCGCCTCCGCCTACGGCGGCGTCCGCGCGATCCTCGTCGTACCGCGCGTCATGACCACCACCGAGCCCGGCGTCGGCGCCGCCCACGGCATCGGTGCCACCGGTGTGCCCAAGCCCGAACTCGGCGCGGTGGAGGGCCCGAAGCGCAGGCCCAAGAAGCGCCGCCCCACCAGCCCCCGCATCCCGGCCGGGATCTCGATGGAGGACGACGTCCCCGAGGTCACCGAGTGGACGGCGGGCGGTCTGCCGCAGCGCCGCAGCCGGATGAAGACCCCGCTCAGCCAGCGGTACGCCGAACAGGCCGCCATCGAGCGCGCCGAGCGGGAGGGCAAGCCGACCATCTGGTCCCAGCCCAAGCCCGAGCCCGAGCCCGCGCCCGAGATCGACCCCGAGATCCAAAAGCTCCGGGACCGGCCGCCGGGCATGTGGGTCGACGACTTCTGGAACGGCCTGCGCAAGGGCATGCCCGAGGACGCCACCGCACCCGAACTGACCGACTTCACCCGGAACCCCACCAAGTACCTGCACCTGCTCAACGATTCGGACACCCCCATCGAGGGCGCCACCGACGACGACGAGGGGAACCTCAAGTGATCCAGCAGCGAGGCAACTTCGACTGGATGCTCAAGCAACTCAACGACGGCGTACCGGGCGTCCAGATGATCGTGGTCCTCTCCGCCGACGGACTGCGCATCGCCCGCTACGGCGGCGACCCCGACGCGGCCGACCGGGTGGCCGCCGCCTGCGCGGGCGTTCAGAGCCTCGCCGGTGCCATCATTCAGGAGATCGAGGGTGCCGGCGACATGAAGCTCGTCGTCATCGAGATCGAGGGCGGCTACTTCTACCTCATGGACGCCGGCGCCAACGCCTTCCTGGCCGTGCTCGCCGACGTGACCTGCGAGCCGGGCCGGATGGCCGGCATGATGCGCGACCTCGTCGTCCGGATCGGAGCCCACCTCACCAGTCCGCCCCGGCGGAACGGGCAGACCGTATGACTCCTCCGCAACGCAAACGGCGCCTGCCGCAGCAACTGCCGCCTCCACCGCCGCCGCTGCCCGCACCGGCGGACGGCGAGGAGAAGCCCGGGAACCCCGAACGGCTGTACGCCATCGCCGACACCGCCGACGGCGGCCGGGCCGAACTCGACCTGGTCACCTTGATCGTGGCGCGATCCGCGCCACCGCCGTCGGCCTCACCGGAGGAGGCGGCCGTGATCCAGCTCTGTACCTCCCCCCTGTCCGTGGCCGAGCTCTCGGCCTACCTCAACCTGCCGTTCAGCGCGATGACCGTCCTGATCACCGAGCTGATCACGAACGAACTGGTGCAGGCGCGCGCCCCGATCGTCCGCAAGGCGCTCCCGGACCGTTCTCTCCTCGAAGCGGTGATGCATGGACTTCAACGGCTCTGACACCATCCCCGGCCCACGCACCGAGGATCACCTCCCGCAGACGGCCCAGGCCGCGGTGAAGATCGTGATCGTGGGCGGCTTCGGCGTCGGCAAGACCACCATGGTCGGTTCGGTCAGCGAGATCAGGCCGCTGACCACCGAGGAGACCATGACCCAGGCCGGGATCGGGGTCGACGACAACTACGGCTCCGAGTCCAAGACCGCCACCACCGTGGCCATGGACTTCGGCCGCATCAGCATCACCGACAAGCTGGTGCTCTATCTGTTCGGCACCCCCGGCCAGGAGCGCTTCTGGTTCCTGTGGAACGGCCTGTTCGAGGGCGCGCTCGGCGCGGTCGTCCTGGTCGACACCCGCCGCCTGGAAGTCAGCTTCGACGTCATGGGACGCCTGGAGGAACGCGGTGTCCCGTTCGTCGTCGCCGTCAACTCCTTCCCCGACGCGCCTCGTTACCCGACCGAGGAACTGCGCACCGCGCTGGACCTGGCCCCGGAGATCCCGATCATCGACTGCGACGTGCGCCGCCGGGCCTCCAGCAAGGACGTGCTGATGACCCTGATGCGCTTCCTGCACTCGCTCGCCATGTCCGGCGCCCTCACCTGACCCCCATCCGACCCGACCCCCACACCTCCCGTTCCGGAGCGACACTGTGACGCCTGAACCCCCATCCCTCACCGGCACCGACGCCACCGCCGGCCCGCCGCCCGGCTGCCCGGCGCACGGCCTCGGTCCCGGAGGCCTGCACCGGCTCTACGGCCCCGACGCGGCGGACCTGGACGACCTCTACGAACGGCTGCGGGAGGAGCACGGCAGCGTCGCGCCCGTGCTGCTCCACGAGGACGTACCGGTGTGGGTGGTCCTCGGGCACTCCGAGAACCTGCACATGGTCCGCAGCCCCTCCCAGTACGCCCGCGACAGCCGGATCTGGACCGCGCTGCAGGAGGGCATGGTCAAGCCCGACCACCCGCTCATGCCGCACATCGCCTGGCAGCCCATCTGCGCGTTCGCCGAGGGCGACGAGCACCAGCGGCTGCGCGCGGCGGTCACCGGCGCCATGTCGACCATCGACCACCGCAGCATGCGCCGCCACATCGGCCGTTACACCCAGGAGCTGGTCAACGACTTCTGCGAACGCGGCCGGGCCGACCTGGTCTCCCAGTTCGCCGAGCACCTGCCGATGGCCGTCATGTGCGAGATCCTCGGCATGCCCGAGGAGTACAACGACCGGATGGTGCAGGCCGCCCGCGACGCGCTCAAGGGCACCGAGACCGCCATCCAGAGCCATGGCTACGTCATGGACGCGCTGAGCCGGCTCACCACCCGCCGCCGTGCCCGGCCCGACGACGACTTCACCAGTCACCTCATCACCCACCCCGCGGGGCTGACCGACGACGAGGTCCGCGAACACCTGCGCCTCGTCTTCTTCGCGGCCTACGAGGCCACCGCCAACCTGCTCGCCAACGCGCTGCGCATGGTCCTCACCGAGCCGGGCTTCCGCGCCCAGCTCAACGGCGGCCAGATGACCGTGCCGGAGGCGATCGAGCAGTCCCTGTGGGACGAGCCGCCGTTCAGCACCGTCCTCGGCTACTTCGCGAAGCAGGACACCGAACTGGGCGGCCAGCGCATCCGCAAGGGCGACGGGCTGCTCTTCGCGCCCGCCCCGGGCAACGTGGACCCGCGGGTGCGGCCCGACCTGTCCGCCAACATGCAGGGCAACCGGTCCCACCTCGCCTTCGGCGGCGGCCCCCACGAGTGCCCCGGCCAGGACATCGGCCGTGCCATCGCCGACGTCGGCGTGGACGCCCTGCTGACGCGGCTCTCGGACATCCAGCTGGACTGCCCCGAGGAGGACCTGCGCTGGCGGTCGTCCATCGCCTCCCGGCACCTGGTGGCCCTGCCGGTGCGCTTCGAACCGAAGCCCCAGCAGGACGCCGGCCTCCCGCCCAGCGCGTCGCACATCCCGACCCAGCGCGCCACCTGGCAGGTCGGCTCCGTCCGCCCGGAACCGGCCCCCATGCCGGAGCCCACTCCGGCGATCCCGCGCCCCGCCCCCGAGCCGGCGCCCGCGGCACCGGTGCAGCCCCGCCGCCAGAACGTGTGGCAACGCATGCTGCGCTGGTGGCGGGGGGAGTGAGCGAGCGGAGCGCGGTCAGGGCTCCTGGCCGGCCCACCGCTCGGGCGAGTGCCAGGCCTCCAGCGTCCGCCCGCTGACGAACGTGTGCTCCGCCCCCGTCACCGGATCGGTGAACTCCAGCCTCCGTGCGAGCAGTTGCAGCGGACGCCGGAAGTCGCCGTCCGGTACGGGGGCGGTCACCTCCGGGTAGAGCGGGTCGCCGAGGATGGGGATGCCCAGCGCGCTCAGGTGCACCCGCAGCTGGTGGGTCTGCCCCGTCTTCGGGACGAGCCGGTACCGGCCCAGCGTGGCCCGGTGCTCGGCCAGCTCCACCCGGGTCACGGCGTTCGGCTCGCCCTCGATCTCCCGCGCGGCCGGGATGCCGCGCTCCTTCAGGATCCGGCTGCGCACGGTCCGGGGCAGGGCGAGCGAGGCGTCGTACGGCGCGATCGCCTCGTACTCCTTGCGGACCAGCCGGTCCGCGAACAGCGTCTGATACGCGCCGCGCTCCTCGGGCCGCACCGTGAACAGCACGAGACCGGCGGTGAGCCGGTCCAGCCGATGTGCGGCGGACAGCGAGGGGATGCCCAGCTCGGTCCGCAGCCGGGCCAGCACGGTCTGGGTGACATGCGTGCCGCGCGGGGTCGTCGCGAGGAAGTGCGGCTTGTCGGCCACGACGATGTGCGCGTCCCGGTGGACCACCTCCACCGGGAAGGGCACCGGCACTTCGGCGGGCAGCTCCCGGTGGAACCACACGAACATCCCCGGCTGGTACGGCGCGTCCGGTGCCACCGCCCGCCCGTCGGCGCCCACGATCAGCCCCGCGTCGAACATCTCCTCGATCACCCCGGGCCCGGCCCCCGTCAGCCGCTCCACGAGATGCTCCCGCACGGTCGCCCACACCCCGCCGAACGGCAGCCGCACCCGCACCGGATCGACACCGTCACGCTGGGGGAGCGGGGCGGGCGGGGGCGGGGTACGGCGTCTCATCGGTCAAGGGTACGAGGCTGCTCGGACGGCGGACGAGAGCGGCGGCACCCCGTCAGGGTGCCGCCGCTCTCGACGTGTTCAGGCCGCGGCCGCGCCGCCGCTCTCCTGCTCGGCCTCGATGCGGGCGTTCCAGTCCCGCTTGGAGGCCTGCCAGCCGTCCTCGTTGTGGCCGAGGCGCCAGTAGCCGGAGATCGACAGGTCCTCGCGCGGGATCTGCAGCTCGACCCGGAGCAGCCGGCGCAGCTCCTTCACGAAGCTCGCCTCGCCGTGCACGAACGCGTGCATCCGGCCCTCGGGGAACTCCAGCGCGTGCACGGCCTCCACCAGGGCCTCGCCCACCGGCCGGTCCCCGCGGTGCACCCAGACGACCGCCACCTCGGAGTCGATCTTCTGCTCCTCCGCGGGGCCGGGCACCTCCACGAAGGCGTGCGTCCGGGCGCCGGAGGGCAGCGTCTCCAGGGCGCGGGCGATCGCGGGCAGCGCGCTCTCGTCACCGGCGAGCAGATGCCAGTCGGCGCTGGGGTCGGGCGCGTAGGCACCCCCGGGGCCCATGAAGCGCACGCTCTCACCCGGCTGCACCCGGGTGGCCCACGGCCCGGCCAGACCCTCGTCGCCGTGGATCACGAAGTCCAGGGTCAGCTCGCGGTGCTCGGGGTCCCAGGCGCGCACGGTGTACGTCCGCGTCACCGGCCACTGCTCACGGGGGAACTCCGCGCGGATCCGCTCCAGGTCGAAGGGTTCCGGGTAGGTCACGCCAGGAGGGCCGAACAGCAGCTTCACATAGTGGTCGGTGCAGGTGTCCGCGGCGAAATCGACGAGGCCCTCGCCGCCGAGCACCACACGCTGCATGTGCGGGGTCAGCCGCTCGGTGCGCACCACCTGAGCGGTGTGGGGCCCCCGCGCCTTTCGTCCCGGACGCTCTGCCATCACGGCCTCCTGCTGCATTGGTTAGGTTTACCTAAGTTAGCATCTCTCTCTGGTGAACACGGCTTCCACGAGGCCTCGGTGAACGCGTTTTGCCGGAATATTCCAGTCGGGATCACTCTCCCAGCGTCGTCAGCAGCCGCTGCAGGGAGCCGCCGAGCCCCCAGCGCGCCGCCAGCGCCTCCAGTCCGGCCGGGTCCCGCGGGGTGCGCGGCAGCGTGGTGTCGACGTCCGGCAACGGGACGTCGTCGGCCACCCGCACCACCTTCGGCGCGACCGCGACATACGGCCGGGCCTCGGTCAGCCGCTTGCGCTGCGACGGAGTGAGCTTCGCCTGCGGGTCGTCGACCGCCGCCATGATCCCGGCCAGGTCGCCGAACTCGGCGAGCAGCTTGGCGGCCGTCTTCTCACCGATCCCCGAGACGCCCGGCAGGCCGTCGCTCGGGTCGCCGCGCAGCAGCGCCAGATCCGCGTACCCCCGCCCGTCGACCCCGTACTTCTCGCGCAGCACGGCCTCGTCGGTCAGCTGCAGCGTGCCGACGCCCTTCAGCGGGTACAGCACGCGGATGCCGCGCGCGTCGTCGACGAGCTGGTACAGGTCGCGGTCGCCGGTGACGATGTCCACCGGTCCGTCGGCGCGCGCGGTGAACGTGCCGATCACGTCGTCGGCCTCGTAGTCCGCGACCCCGACCCGGGCGATGCCGACCGCGTCCAGCACGGCCTCGATGACCGGCACCTGCGGGGTGAGCGTGTCCGGCACCTCCTCCGTGTCCGGCGCGCCCTCGTGCTCCTCGGCAACCCGGTGCGCCTTGTAGGTGGGGATCAGGTCCACCCGCCACTGCGGCCGCCAGTCGGCGTCCATGCAGGCCACCAGCTTCGCCGGCCGATGGTCCTGGACCAGCCGGTCGATGAAGTCCAGCAGTCCCCGCACGGCGTTCACCGGCGTGCCGTCCGGCGCCCGCACGGAGTCCGGCACGCCGAAGTAGGCGCGGAAGTACAGCGAGGCGGTGTCGAGAAGCATGAGTCGTCCGGTCACGGTCGCATCATGCCGTACGGCACTGACGGTCTCCTGCCGCCACGGATCCACCCCTGTGAGCTGGGCCACTTAAAAGTTTGACCAAAGCGGTCCTGGGGAGGCGCGGCCTTTGTTGTGTCCACCGAGACGAGAGGTAAGCGTGTCATCCAGGCTTGAGGCGGAACACCTGTTCAAGGTGTTCGGCAGACGACCGGACCAGGCAGTGGAACGGCTGCGCCAGGGCGCCGACCGGGAGGAGCTGCGCGCCGACGGCAGCACGGCCGCCGTCATCGACGCCTCCTTCGAGGTCGAGGCCGGCGAGATCTTCGTCGTCATGGGCCTGTCCGGCTCCGGCAAGTCCACCCTGCTGCGCATGCTCAACGGCCTGCTGGAGCCGACCGCCGGCCAGGTCCGCTTCGACGGCCAGGCCCTGACCGCGCTCGGCGACCGCGCCCTGCGCGAGCTGCGCTCGAAGAAGATCAGCATGGTCTTCCAGCACTTCGCGCTCTTCCCGCACCGCAGCGTCCGCGACAACGCCGCCTACGGCCTGAGCGTGCAGGGCGTGCCCCGCGCCGAGCGCGAGCGCCGCGCCGACGAGGCGCTCGCCCTGTGCGGCCTGGCCGGCTGGGAGGACTCCTGGCCCGACGAGCTGTCCGGCGGCATGCAGCAGCGGGTGGGCCTCGCCCGCGCCCTCGCCACCGACGCCGACCTGCTCCTCATGGACGAGTCCTTCAGCGCCCTGGACCCGCTGATCCGCCGCGACATGCAGGACCAGCTCCTGGAGCTGCAGAAGACCCTGAAGAAGACCATCGTCTTCATCACCCACGACCTCAACGAGGCCATGCGCCTGGGCGACCGCATCGCCGTCATGCGCGACGGCCGCATCGTGCAGACCGGCACCGCCGAGGACATCCTGCTGCGCCCCGCGAACGACTACGTCGCCTCCTTCATCCAGGACGTCGACCGCTCCCGCGTGCTGACCGCCGCCGCCGTCATGGACACCGACGTCCGCGGCGACGAGGCCGACTGCGGCTGCGAGACGGCCGCCCCGGGCACGCCGTTCGCCGAGCTGTGCGCGATCAGCGCCCGCCTGACCCACCCGGTCGCCGTCCTCGACGCGGACCGCGCGCTCGTCGGCGTCGTGTCCCGGCAGCGCCTCGTCGGCCTCCTCGGCGACGAACCGGCCGAGCCCACGGGATGCGACAACAACGGGAAGAAGGTGATCGCCCGTGCCTAGGCTGCACCTCGGCGACTGGGTCGACTCGGGCGTCGACTGGCTGGTCGCCCACCTCTCCTGGCTGTTCGACGCGATCCGCGCGGTCGTGGAGGGCATGTACGACGGCATCGACGCGGTCCTCACCGCGCCTGCACCCCTGCTTCTGGCGGGCATGCTCGCGGTCGTCGCCTGGTGGCTGCGCGGACTGGTCGCGGGCGTCCTCGCCTTCGCCGGGTTCGCCCTCGTCGACTCGCTCGACCTGTGGGACCGGGCCATGTCCACCCTGGCGCTGGTCCTGGTCGCCACCGTCATCGCCCTGGTGATCTCGCTCCCGCTGGGCATCTGGGCCGCCCGCTCCCGCACGGTCAGCGCGGCCGTACGGCCCGTCCTGGACCTGCTCCAGACCATGCCGTCGATGGTCCTGCTGATCCCCGCGATCCTCTTCTTCGGCCTCGGCACCGCCGCCGGTGTCATCGCCACCCTGATCTTCGCGCTCGCCCCCGGTGTCCGCATGACCGAGCTGGGCATCCGCCAGGTCGACCCCGAACTGGTCGAGGCCGCCGAGGCGTTCGGCACACCGCCGCGCGACACCCTGCTGCGCGTCCAGCTGCCGCTCGCCCTGCCGACCATCATGGCCGGCGTCAACCAGGTGATCATGCTGGGCCTGTCCATGGTCGTCATCGCCGGCATGGTCGGCACGGGCGGCCTGGGCGGCGCGGTCAACGAGGCCATCGGGCAGCTCGACATCGGCTTCGGCTTCGAGGCGGGCGTCGGCATCGTCGTCCTCGCCATCTACCTGGACCGCGTGACCAGCGCCCTCGGCACCCAGCTCTCCCCGCAGGGCCGCAGGTCCGCCGCGAAGGACCGGACGACCATGTGGTCGTACAGCCCGCGCCCGCAGGTCGCCGTCGTCGGCGTGGTCGTCCTCGCGCTCGTCGCCGCGGGCATGGGGATCTTCGGCTCCTCCTCCGGCACCTCCGAGGCCTCCGCCACCAACGTCGGCAAGGGCAAGGAGATCAGGATCGGCTACATCCCGTGGGACGAGGGCATCGCCTCCACCTACCTCTGGAAGGAGCTGCTGGAGGAGCGCGGCTTCAAGGTGACGACCACCCAGTACGCCGCCGGCCCCCTCTACACCGGCCTCGCCACCGGCCAGGTCGACTTCCAGACCGACTCCTGGCTGCCCACCACGCACGCCGAGTACTGGAAGAAGTACGGCGACAAGCTGGACGACCTCGGCAAGTGGTACGGACCCACCTCCCTGGAGCTGACCGTCCCGTCCTATGTCAAGGACGTGAACTCCCTGGCGGACCTGAAGGACCACGCCTCCGAGTTCGGCGGGAAGATCGTCGGCATCGAGCCCAGCGCGGGCATGATGGGCCTGCTCAAGACCAAGGTCCTCAAGGAGTACGGCCTTCAGGGCACGTACGACGTCGTCGACGGCTCCACGCCCGCGATGCTCGCCGAGCTGAAGCGCGCCTACGCCAAGAAGCAGCCGGTCGTCGTCACCCTGTGGTCCCCGCACTGGGCGTACAGCGACTACGACCTGAAGAAGCTGAAGGATCCGAAGGGCGCCTGGGGCGCGGGCGACGGCGTGCACACCCTGGCCCGCAAGGGCTTCGCCGCCGACAACCCCGAGGTCGGCACCTGGCTGAAGAACTTCTCGATGACCGAGGAGCAGCTGACCGGCCTGGAGGCGCAGATCCAGAAGTCCGGCAAGGGCGGGGAACAGGACGCCGTGCGCAGCTGGCTGGGGCAGCACCCGGACCTGGTCGACCGGTGGGCGCCGGTGGCCCGCAAGGGTGCCGGGAGCGGGGCAGCCGGGTGACCTGACCTCCCGGACCGCCACCCGAGGGGTGGGCGGCGCCGTACGCCTGCGGGCGGGCGCCGCCCACCCCTCGTGGCGTATCCGGGCGACCGGCTTCCGCGAGATTCCCCTACGGGAAGGATCCGGCCAACCACGGAGCGCTATGGGCCCCGCCGCGGCGGGAACACGGAGGCCCGCTTCGGCCTTGAAGCAGGAGAGACCCGTCCCGCACGGCGAGCGGCCGCACTGGCGTGAACCATGGGGGTGCGGGCCCACCGGCGTGTCAGGGATGTGACACCCGCATGAAACGGTTTGCCGAACATGCGTAGGGTGCAGACAACTCATCAGGGGTGTGTCCGGCGGTGGACACCCTGTCGGCGGCACGACGAGTGAAGGAGGGAGCCGGAGCGATGGGCGACCACAAAGAGCAACAGCCCGTGCGGGTGGGCGCGGCCGTCCGGCGGCGTCGTCGTGCGCTGGAACTCACCCTCGCCGTCGTGGCCGAGCGCAGTGGCCTCTCGGTGCCCTTCCTCAGCCAGGTCGAGAACGACCGGGCCCGCCCGAGCCGCACCTCCCTGGAGAAGCTGGCCGACGCCCTGCGCACCACGGCCGTGGAACTCCTCGCCGCCGCCGACCCGGCCTGCAGCGTGGACGTCGTCCGCGCCGAGCCGGTCGACGAGGGCGACTTCGACGCGCGCACCCGCTCCCTGGTGCGCGGCCACCACCAGCTGCACGCCTCCGAGTTCACCGGCGACCACGATGCCGGCCGCGAGTTCCAGCACCGCAACGACGAGCTGATGTACGTCGCCGACGGCGCCGTCGAGATCGAGGCCGAGGGCCGCGCGTATCGCCTCGGCCGCGGCGACACCCTTTACCTCACCGGCGGAGTCCGGCATCGCTGGCGGGCGACCGTCCCCGACACGCGGGTCATCGTGGTCGCGGTCGCCGAACACATCGAGGCCGTGCAGGACCGGCCCCGTTAGTGCGCGTCGTCTCCCTGGTCCCGTCGCTCACCGAGGCCGTCGCCGAGACGCTGCCCGGAGTCCTCGTCGGGGCCACCGACTGGTGCAGCCGTCCCGCGGACCTCGACGTCAGCCGGATCGGCGGCACGAAGAACCCGGACACGGAGCGGATCCTCGGCCTCGCCCCCGACCTGGTGATCGCCAACGAGGAGGAGAACCGCGCCCCCGACCTGGACGCCCTGCGCGCGGCCGGCCTCAAGGTGCTCGTCACCGAGGTGCGGACCGTGCCGCAGGCCTTCCGGGAGCTGGAGCGGGTGCTGACCGCGTGCGGCGCACCGGCCAGGCCGCCCTGGCTGGACGAGGCGGAGGCCGCCTGGACCGGCCTTCCCGATCCCGGGAGCCGTACGACGGCGGTGGTGCCGGTCTGGCGCCGCCCCTGGATGGTCCTGGGCCGGGACACCTTCGCGGGTGACGTGCTGGCCCGTCTCGGCGTGCACCACCTGTACGCCACGCACCCCGACCGCTATCCCCGCGTGCCCCTGGACGAACTGCGGGCGGCGGCCCCGGATGTCGTGGTGCTGCCGGACGAGCCCTACCGCTTCACCGCCGACGACGGCCCCGAGGCCTTCCCGGGCCTGCCCTGCGCCCTGGTCAGCGGACGGCACCTGACCTGGTACGGACCGTCGCTGGCAGAGGCGCCACGGGTGCTGGCCGAGGCCCTGCGAGCAGCTCACCGCTGAGCAGCCCCCGCACCGTCCCGGACGCGGCCGCGAGCCAGGCGGCGACCAACAGCAAGTACAAGCCGACCGCGAGGGCCTCGTACACGGCGAGCCCGGTGTGCCGGGCCAGGGCGGCGGCGCCGGTGACACAGGTGCCCACGGGGAAGGTGAACGCCCACCAGGTCATGGCGAAGCCCATGCCCTGCCGCCGGGCCCGCACCACGTGCGCGGCCGCGAACGCCAGCCACAGCAGCGCGAACCCCATGACCGGCACACCGTAGAGCAGCACGAACACGGCGAAACCGCGGTCGTACGGGGCCGGTACGACCCGGGGAGCCGCGTCCGCGATCAGGCCTACGGCGGTGGTGGACTGCCCGAGCGGACCGAGGACCAGGAACAGGGTCGGGGTGAGGGCGAGCGGCAGCGGGCCCGAGGTGATCAGCCGGGCGAAGACCAGGGGCAGCATCAGCAGCGTCGCGAGCAGGCTCAGCCCGAACATCGCGAGGCACGCCAGCAGCAGCGTCTCCCGGGGCTGCCCGGGCGGCAGATGCGGCACCAGCAGCGGGCCGAGCGCGGCGGAGACCATCGGCGCGACGAGCGGCAGCAGCCAGACCGGGGTGGCCTGGGCGGCCTGGACGCGGTGGCGCACGGCGAGCAGGTACGGCACGGTCACGGCGGCCGCGAGCCCGACCGCCGTACCGGCACTGAACAGGACCGTGTCGAGCGCGACGGCCGCACCGGTGCCGATCCAGTCCCGGCCGACCGTCAGGGCACCGCCGCCCACCGCCAGCAGGGCCATGGACAGGCAGCCGTAGAAGGGGGCCATGGCCGGGTCGAGGAGGTGGGCGCGGGCCTGGTCGCGGTGGTGGGCCCAGTGCCGGGCGCGGGCGGTCAGCAGGGTCAGCAGCATGAGGAGGGCCAGCGCCCAGACGGCCGTGCACACCTCGCGCAGCCCAGGAAGGCGCAGGGGTAGTGCGGCACCGGCCGTGCCGACGACGGAGGTCCCCATGACGGAGGCGTACCAGTTGGGACCGAGGTGCCGGACGCGGGCGGCGGGCAGGGAATGGGCTGCGATGACCATGACCTCACCGTTCCGCCCCCGGGCGCCGCTGACCAGGGAGTTCCTGTCTATGAGGGCATAAACTGGCCTTATGAGCGAGGAGTATGCGACGGACGACGGCCGGCCCGCCGGCTCACTGGCGCACCGGGTGCCGGACCTCGGCGCGCTGGAACTGCTGCTGGCCGTGGCCCGTCTGGGCAGTCTCGGGGCTGCGGCGCGGGAGGTCGGCATCACCCAGCCGGCCGCCAGCAGCCGCATCCGCTCCATGGAGCGGCAACTGGGCGTCGCCCTGGTCGACCGCTCCCCGCGCGGCTCCCGGCTCACGGACGCGGGCGCCCTGGTGACGGACTGGGCCCGCCGGGTGGTGGAGGCGGCGGCCGCCTTCGACGCGGGTGCGCGGGCGCTGCGGGACCGGCGGGACTCGCGGCTGCGGGTCGCGGCGAGCATGACCATCGCCGAGTACCTGCTCCCGGGCTGGCTCCTCGCCCTGCACGCCGAGCGCCCCGACACCGCGGTCTCGCTGCTCGCGGGCAACTCGGCGAAGGTCGCGGAACTCCTGCTGGCCGACGAGGCGGACCTGGGCTTCGTGGAGGGCCTCACGGTCCCGGCGGGCCTGGACTCCACGGTGATCGCCCATGACCGCCTGATCGTCGTCACGGCCCCCGGCCACCCCTGGGCCCGGCGCCGGCGCCCCCTCACCCCCGAGGAGCTGGCCGCCACGCCCCTGATCCTGCGCGAACGCGGCTCCGGCACCCGCCAGGTCCTGGACAGTGCACTCGGCGGCCTGGCCCGCCCCCTGATGGAACTCTCCTCCACCACGGCCGTGAAGGCCTCGGCGGTCAGCGGCGCGGGCCCCTCGGTGCTCAGCGAACTGGCCGTGGGGGAGGAGCTGGCGATGCGACGGCTGGTGATCATCCCGGTCGAGGAGGTGTCGTTGCGCCGGGATCTGCGCGCGGTGTGGCCGACGGGGCACCGGCCCACGGGTCCGGCGCGGGAGCTGCTGTCGCTGACGAGGGGGTGACCTCAGGACGAGGCCAGCACCAGAGCCCGCATCACCCGCAGATCCTCGCCCATCTCCGGATGCCACTGCACCCCGAGCACCCATCCCTCGCCCGACGGCAGTTCGATCGCCTCCACGGTCCCGTCCGCCGCGTGGGCCGAGGGCACCAGTCCCGTACCGAGCCGCTCCACCGCCTGATGGTGATACGTCGGCACGGTCGTCTCCTCGGGCGCGATCTGCGCGTACAGCGTGCCCGGCACCGGCTTCACGGCATGCCCCCCGAACACCCCGACCACCTCCGCGTGCCCGTCCAGGTGCTGCACCAGCGTCCCGCCGAGCGCCACGTTCAGCAGCTGCATCCCCCGGCAGATCCCCAGCACCGGCACCCGCGCCGCCAGCGCCGCCTCGATCAGCGCGAGTTCCCACGCGTCCCGCTCCGGCGCGGGCAGCCCGGTACGCGGCGACCGCTCGGCCCCGTACCGCGACGGATCGACGTCCGGCCCGCCCGCGATCACCAGCCCGTCCAGCCGCTCCATCGCCTCGGCGGCCCGCTCGGGCGCGTCCGGCGGGAGCATGGCGGCGAGCCCCCCGGCCCGCTGCACCAGCCGCGGATATCCGGCCGGCAGCAGCGCGGCGTCCAGCTCCCACACACCCCAGCGCGCACCGGCCTCCAGGTACGTGCTCACACCGATCAGCGGTCGTACGGTCATGCCGCCCTCCCAGGAATCCAAAGGTACACGTGCATACCTTTGCAGAGCGGGCTCACGCCAGGAAGCCCCGCAGCAGCGCCGCCGTACCCGCGCAGTGCTCCCGCATCATCTCCCGCGCCCCGTCCGCGTCCCCGTCCAGCACCGCCTCCACCAGCGCGATGTGCTGCCGCTGCGAGTGCTCCAGGTTGCGCACCAGCAGCGGGATGCAGTCCAGCAGGTCGTTGACCCTCGCCCGCACCGCCGCGTACTGCGCCGTCAGCGACGGCGAACCGCACAGCTCGGCCAGCGTCAGGTGCAGCAGCGTGTCCAGCCGCCGGTAGTCCGCGAGCGGCGCCTCATGGGTCCGGTCCAGCGCCTCCCGCAACCGGTCGGCCTGCTCGTCGCTCAGCCCGTGCGCCGCGCACAGCCCCGCCGCTCCCACCTCGAGCACCTCGCGGAAGCGCAGCACGTCCTCGATGTCGACCTCGGCGATCCGCCGCCGCAGCTCGTCCTCGCCGCCCGCGTCCGTGCGCGGCCGCACGAACGTTCCGCCGTACCGCCCGCGCCGCGCCTCCACCAGGCCCTGGTCCTGCAGCACCTTCAGCACCTCGCGCAGGGTCACCCGGCTGATCCCGAGCCGCTCCGCCAGCTCCCGCTCGGCGGGCAGCCGCTCGCCGCCCGCCACCAGGCCGAGCCGTACGACCTGGAGGATCTGCTCCAGCGCCTCCTCGAAGCCGTTGCCCGCCCGCACCGGCCGCAGCACCGGAGCGAGCCGGTCGTCGACTCCCTGTGCATGCACGCCCTGTGCGTCCGTCTCCTGCGACATCCGGCCGTACCCCCTTCCCAAGCAATGGTTCTCCGCAATACCTTATGGCTCCCGGCCCCGCCGTAAAACGCGAAGCAGCCTAAGGAGGCTCTCCCGTGGCAGACCGCACACCCCCGCTGAGTGTCGAGGAGCTGCATGCCCTCGTCGCCGGTGGTGAGATCGACACTGTCGTCCTGGCCTTCCCCGACATGCAAGGGCGGCTGCAGGGCAAGCGGTTCGCCGCCCGATTCTTCCTCGACGAGGTCCTGCAGCACGGCACCGAAGGCTGCAACTACCTCCTCGCCGTCGACACCGAGATGAACACCGTCGACGGCTATGCGATGTCCTCCTGGGACCGAGGCTACGGCGACTTCGCCATGCACCCCGACCTCGCCACCCTGCGCCGCATTCCCTGGCACCCCGGCACCGCCCTGCTCGTCGCCGACCTCGCCTGGAACGACGGCGCCCCGGTCGTCGCCGCCCCGCGCCAGATCCTGCGCCGCCAGCTCGACCGGCTCGCCGAACTCGGCTACACCGCCCAGGTCGGCACCGAGCTGGAGTTCATCGTCTTCAAGGACAGCTACGAACAGGCCTGGGACGCGAACTACCGCGACCTGACCCCGGCCAACCAGTACAACATCGACTACTCCATCCTCGGCACCGGCCGCATCGAGCCCCTGCTGCGCCGCCTGCGCAACGACATGGCCGCCGCCGGCCTCACCGTCGAGTCCGCCAAGGGCGAGTGCAACCCCGGCCAGCACGAGATCGCCTTCCGCTACGACGAGGCCCTGCGCACCTGCGACCAGCACGCCCTGTACAAGACCGGCGCCAAGGAGATCGCCGCCCAGGAAGGCGTCTCGATCACCTTCATGGCCAAGTACAACGAGCGCGAGGGCAACTCCTGCCACATCCACCTCTCGCTCGCGGACGCCGACGGCGACAACGCGATGGCGCGGGACGGCGACGGCGGGATGTCCGACGTCATGCGGCACTTCCTCGCCGGACAGCTCGCCGCCCTGCGCGACTTCTCCCTGCTCTACGCCCCCAACATCAACTCCTACAAGCGGTTCCAGCCCGGCTCCTTCGCGCCCACCGCCGTCGCCTGGGGCCACGACAACCGCACCTGCGCCCTGCGCGTGGTCGGCCACGGCCGCTCCCTGCGCTTCGAGAACCGCCTGCCGGGCGGCGACGTCAACCCCTACCTCGCCGTCGCCGCACTGGTGGCCGCCGGCCTGTACGGCATCGAGCAGAAGCTGGAACTCCCCGAGCCCTGCCCCGGCAACGCCTACACCGCCGACTTCGAGCACGTCCCGACCACCCTGCGCGAGGCCGCCGAACTCTGGGAGAACAGCTCGATCGCCAAGGCCGCCTTCGGCGACGAGGTCGTCGCGCACTACCGCAACATGGCACGCGTCGAGCTGGAGGCCTTCGACGCCGCGGTCACCGACTGGGAGCTGCGCCGCTCCTTCGAACGCCTGTGAGGCATGACTTGTCGCAACTGTATGAACTCGATGTCCTCAACCCCGCGACGGAAGAGGTGATCGCGACCGTACCCGGCGCCGTCGAGCAGGACGTCGACGCGGCCGCGTACCGAGCCGAACGGGCCCAGCAGACTTGGGCGGCACTCGCACCCGGCGACCGGGCCCGGCTGCTGCGCCGCTTCGCCGCCGTCGTCGACGACCACATCGAGGAACTCGCCCGGCTGGAGGTGCGCGAGGCCGGCCACACCATCGGCAACGCACGCTGGGAGGCCGGCAACGTCCGCGATCTGCTGGACTACGCGGCAGGGGGAGTGGAGCGGCTCACCGGACGGCAGATCCCGGTCGCCGGCGGGCTGGACGTCACGCTGCTCGAACCGCTCGGCGTGGTCGGGGTCATCGCCCCCTGGAACTTCCCGATGCCGATCGCCGCCTGGGGTACGGCCCCGGCGCTCGCGGCGGGCAACGCCGTCCTGCTGAAGCCCGCCGAGACCACTCCGCTCACGGCCCTGCGCCTCGCCGAACTCGCCCTGGAGGCGGGCCTGCCCGAGCACCTGTTCCAGGTTCTCCCGGGTCGTGGTGACATCGCGGGGGACTCCCTCGTCCGGAGCCCACGCGTCTCCAAGATCGTTTTCACCGGCTCCACCCGGGTCGGCAAGCGCATCATGGGGCTCTGCGCGGACCAGGCGAAGCGCCTGACCCTCGAACTCGGCGGCAAGAGCCCCAACGTCGTCTTCGCCGACGCCGACCTCAAGGCTGCCCTCGACCCCTTCTCCTTCCTGGACAACTCCGGCCAGGACTGCTGCGCCCGCACCCGGATCCTCGTCCAGGAGTCGGTGTACGACGAGGCCCGCGACTTCCTCGCCGACGCGCTGGCCGGCGTCGTGGTGGGCGACCCGGCCGACGAGAAGACCCAGATGGGCCCGCTGATCTCCCGTCAGCAACTCGACCGCGTACGGTCGTACGTCCCCGAGGGCGCCCCCGCGCTGCGCGGCAGCGCCCCCGACGGACCCGGCTTCTGGTTCCCGCCGACCGTTCTCACGGGGGAGCGGCACGACAGCGCGGCGGCGCGCGAGGAGATCTTCGGCCCCGTCGCCGTCCTCCTCCCCTTCACCGACGAACAGGACGCGATCCGCCTCGCCAACGACACCCCCTACGGCCTCTCCGGCTCCATCTGGACCCGGGACGTCGGCCGCGCCCTGCGCGTCTCCCAGGCCGTCCGCGCGGGCAACCTGTCCGTCAACTCCCACTCCAGCGTCCGCTACTGGACCCCGTTCGGCGGCTTCAAGCAGTCCGGCCTCGGCCGCGAGCTGGGCCCGGACGCCCTGACCGCCTTCACCGAAACCAAGAACGTCTTCATCAGCACGGAGGGCCCCGCACTGTGACCGACAACATCGTTTGCCGCCGCCTGGTCGGCCGTACCGCCGTCGTCACCGGAGCCGGCAGCGGCATCGGCCTCGCCGCCGCCCGCCGCCTCGCCTCCGAGGGCGCGCACGTGGTCTGCGGCGACGTCGACGACGCCCGCGGCAAGGCCGCCGCCGACGAGGTCGGCGGGATCTTCGTCAAGGTCGACGTCACCGACCCCGAGCAGGTCGAGGCGCTGTTCAAGACCGCCTACGACACCTACGGCAGCGTCGACGTCGCCTTCAACAACGCCGGTATCTCCCCGCCCGACGACGACTCCATCCTGGAGACCGGCCTGGAGGCCTGGAAGCGGGTCCAGGAGGTCAACCTCACCTCCGTCTACCTGTGCTGCAAGGCCGCCATCCCCTACATGCGCCGCCAGGGCAAGGGCTCCATCATCAACACGGCCTCCTTCGTGGCGAGGATGGGCGCGGCCACGTCCCAGATCTCGTACACGGCCTCCAAGGGCGGCGTGCTCGCCATGTCCCGCGAACTGGGCGTGCAGTTCGCCCGCGAGGGCATCCGGGTCAACGCCCTCTGCCCGGGCCCGGTGAACACCCCGCTCCTGCAGGAGCTGTTCGCCAAGGACCCGGAGCGGGCCGCCCGCCGCCTCGTCCACATCCCCGTCGGCCGGTTCGCCGAGGCCGAGGAGATCGCCGCCGCCGTCGCCTTCCTGGCCAGCGACGACTCCTCCTTCGTCAACGCCACCGACTTCCTGGTGGACGGCGGAATCGCGGGCGCGTACGTCACACCCCTGTAGGGACAAAGGTGTACGGTCCGCGCGTATGCGACAGCACCTCGCGTGGACCCTGGCAGCGGCCGCCGTCCTGGCGGCCGCGCCCACCGCATCGCCGGCAGCCGCTCACCACTGCCCTCGGCTGACCGGTACTTGGTACGGCGCCAACCGCGCCCGCCTCCAGCAGGTCATCGACGCCCACGGCAGCTGCTCCGGTCACCGGGGCGCGGTGGCCACGTTCGACTGGGACAACACGGTCACCAAGAACGACGTCACCGACGCCACCCTCTCCTGGGCCCTGCGCCACGACCGGCTCCTGCGCCCCGCCCGCTGGAAGGACACCAGCGCCTGGCTGACCGACGCCGCCGACCGCACCCTCACGGCCGCCTGCGGCACCGGCGCGGGCGCACCTCTGCGCACCTCTTCCGAGCCCCGCTGCACGGACGAGATCGTGCAGATCCGCGAGACCGGCACCACGACGAGCGGCGCCTCCGCCTTCGCCGGTGACTGGAACCACCGGCGCACGGTCCCGCAGTACGCCTGGGTCCCCCAGCTCTTCGCCGGCCGCACCCCCGCCGAACTCGCCTCCTACGCCAGGTCCGCCCGCCACGAGGCCCTGACCGCCCCCGTCGGTGCGACCCGCACCCTCGGCACCCACACGGTCCCCGCCTACGTCCGCTACTACGACCAGCAGCGCGACCTGATCCGCACCCTGCGGCGAGCCGGTTTCGAGGTGTACGTCGTCTCCGCGGGCGCGGAACCCGTCACCGAGGTCTGGTCCCGGGCGGTCGGCGTCGACGCGGCCCACACCATCGCCATCCGCCCGGTCCTGGACCACCGGAGCCGGATCACCGTGTGGAACGAGGGCTGCGGCGGCGTCCCGGCGACCCGGGGCGCGGTGATCCCGTACATCGACGGCAAGCGCTGCTGGATCAACCAGGAGGTCTACGGCGTCCGGGGCGCCGCGGCCTGGGAACAACAACCCTGGAAACTCAGGCCCGCGCTCGCGGCCGGTGACGCCGACACCGACGTCACCTTCGTCGGGGACGCCACCGGCGCCCACCTCGTGATCAACCGCAACAAGCCGGAGCTGATGTGCCGGGCGTACGACGACGCCGACGCCCACTGGCTGGTGAACCCCATGTTCATCGCCCCGCTGCCGCGCCGGCCGGAGCCGTACCCGTGCGCGACCACCGCCCGCACCCGCCCCGACGGCACGCTCGGACCGCTCCGGCGCGCCGACGGCTCGGTGGTGCCGGACCGCGCCGACACGGTCTACTGAGCGGCACTCAGAGGAAGGTCTGCCCCTCACCCCGATAGGTGGGCACGGTCGCCGTCACCGCGTCCCCCTCGATCAGCTGCAGCACCTCGAACCGCTCGCACAGCTCGCCCGCCTTGGCGTGCCGGAACCACACCTTGTCGCCGATCAGCAGATCGTCGGCGGGCGAGCCCAGCAGCGGCGTCTGCACCTCGCCGGGGCCCTCCTGCGGGTCGTACCTGAGCCCCTCCGGCAGATAGGGCACCGGCAGCCGGTCGGGACCGGCCGCGCCGGAGGCCGGATAGCCGCCGCCGAGCACGGTGACGACACCCACGCCCGGCCGCCGCACGACGGGCTGGGCGAACAGGGCGGCCGGACGGCCGCTGAAGGACGTGTAGTTGTCGAAGAGCCGCGGCACGTACAGACCGGAGCCCGCCGCGATCTCCGTGACCGCGTCCTCGGCGGCGGTGTGCTGCACACTGCCCGTACCACCGCCGTTGACGAACTCCAGGCCGGGCGCCACGGCCCGCACCGCCCGCACCACGGCGGCGCGCCGCTCGACCAGTTCACGCCTCGCGGCGGCCTGCATCAGCCGGATCGCCCGTGACCGCAGCGGCCGTCCCGTCACGGAGTCCCCGACCCCGGCGATGTGCCCCTCGTACGCCATGATCCCCACCAGCCTGAAGCCCGGCCGTCGGGCCACGGCCCGGGCCAGCTCGGCGAGTTGGGCGGGCGAGTGCAGCGGCGAACGCAGCGCACCCACCCGGACCCGGCCACCCAGCAGCTTCAGAGAGGTGTCCAACTCCAGGCAGACCCGCACCACTTCACGCCCGCCGTCGCGAGCCGCGTCGATGAGGTCGAGGTGGGCGACGTCGTCGATCATCACGGTGACGGCGCCCGCGAGCTTGGGATCGGCGGCCAGCTCCGCGAAACCGGACCGGTCCGCGGACGGATAGGCCAGCAGGATGTCGTCGAACCCGGAACGCGCGAGCCACAGCGACTCGGCGAGGGTGAACGACATGATGCCCTGGAATCCGTCCCTGGCCAGGACACGCTCCAGCAGAGCCCGGCAGCGAACCGACTTGCTCGCGACCCGGACCGGCTTTCCGGCGGCACGGCGGACCAGATCGTCCGCGTTGGCGTCGAAGGCGTCCAGGTCCACGATCGCCAGCGGGGCGTCGAGATGCGCGGTGGCCCGGTCGTAACGGGCCCGATCAGCGGCAGGCGCAGTCATGACGGAAGCCTGCCAGACAGGATTACCGCAGGGTAGGGGGACGTTCCGGGCAGATGCCCCCGGGCTCGTGGACTGGTTCTCTTTCTCTCCCGGACAACCCGTAGAGTGACGCGCACGTACGGCGGAACGTGCCCGGCCACTTCACCTGAACCGGGATGCCGGTCCAGCCGTACGGGTATGCGTGCCCGGACGGAGTCTCCGCACCGGGCGCGGCCGAGGAGCACGACGGCCCGCGTACGAGGAAACGGCCCGGGCACAAGGAAACGGGGGGTGCATGAGCACGGAAGCGCGCCGCGCCCCCGTACCGCCACGCCCGACGAATCCCCCTCCCGGCCCCACCCCCGAACCCCCGTCACCGGCCACGCCGGCAGGGGCACCGTCGGCACCGACGGGCGCTCGCGAACCGGCCGGGTACCGGACGTTTTCCGCAGGACCGGCGCCGATCCCGGCCGCACCGGGCTCCGCACCGGGCTCCGAGAACCTCGACGAAGAGCCCTCCGTCTTCGCACCCCGCGCCGCGCGGAACGCGACCACACGGGCGCCGGGTGATGAACAGCCCGACCGCCTGGGGCAGGCTTCCGGCGCGGGTCCCACCGGCTTCACCGCCTTCCAGCCCTCCGCCGTACCCGAGGCCCCCGACCTGGTGAGCCCGCCGCCCCCCGCCTCGGCCCGCTTCCCCGACACCCCGCCGAGCGCGGGCCGCCTCCCCGGCACGGCACCGAGCACGGGCCGCAAGGCACGCGCCGAACGGGCCGCCACGACCATGCCGCCCCGCCCGGAAGCACCCACGGAGTCCCTGACGGAGACGACGACCCGACTCCGCCCGCTCCGCCCGCCGACCGAGCCACAGCGCCCTGGCCCCGCGGCGACGCCGGCTGCGGGGCGTTCGGGGGAGCCTGTTTCGGGTGGTGCGGGTTCTGCGTCCGTGCCGTTCGCTGGTCGTTCGGGGGAGCCTGCTCCGGGCCGTTCGGGTTCTGCGGCGACGCCGTCCGCGGGGCGTTCGGGGGAGTCTGCTTCAGGCCGTCCGGGTTCTGCGGCGACGCCGTCCGCGGGTCGTCTGGGGGAGTCCGTTCCGGGCCGTCCGGGTTCTGCGTCCGTGCCGTTCGCCGGGCGTCCGGGGGAGTCCGTTCCCGGCCGTGCCGATTCCGTGGCGACGCCGTACACGGGCACACCGTCCCGCCGCCCCGCAGCGCCAGCGGAATCCCTCTCGGAGACGACGGCACCGCTGCGGCCGATCCGGTCGGCGGCCGAGCCGCAGCGCCCTGGCTCCGCGGCGACGCCGGCCGCCGGGCGTTCGGGGGAGTCCGCTTCGGGTGGTGCGGGTTCTGCGGCCACGTCGGCCGCGGGGCGTCCGGGGGAGTCTGCTCCGGGCCGTCCGGGTTCTGCATCCGTGCCGTTCGCTGGTCGTCCGGCGGAGCCTGCGGGCCGTGCGGGTTCTGCGGCCACGTCGGCCGCTGGTCGTGCGGCGGAGTCTGCTCCGGGCCGTGCAGGTTCTGCCGCCACGCCGGCCGCCGGCCGATCCGGGGAGTCCGTTCCCGGCCGTCCGGCCTCCGCGGCCACGTCGGCCGTCGGCCGTCCGGCCTCCGCGCAGGCCCCTGCCGGTGCCCGCCCGGGCTCACCGCTGCCACCCCCCAGGCCCCCGGCGCGCGACCTCCGCAGTGCCTGGAGCCCGAACGACCCCGCGCACCCTGTGAGCCCTCCGTCGGCCTCGCCGGACCCGGCGCTCTCCTGGAGTGCCGGGGCCGCCGCTCGGCCCGTCGTGTCGTTCGGGGAGCCCGAGGGGTACGACGAGCGGATGCGGGCGCGGCCGCTGGGCGTGCGGGTAGGTCCCCGGACCGCAGCTGCCGCAGCCTGCCTGGTGCTCGGACTCGGCCTCATCGGCGGTGCCGTGACGGGGAGTTGGCTCACCGGGGACGGTGGGGACAGCCCGGCCGGAAACGGGTTCACCGCGGCCGCGACGCTGTGGCACAACGTGCCCGTCGACCGGCTCTTCCCGCCCACCCTCCAGGGCACCGGTGCCGGACCCGGCGGTGCCGATCGGACCTGGACACGGATCGCCGTCGCCCCGGACACCAAGTGCGCCGACGCCTTCGACCCGCTGCTGCACAAGGCGCTCGCCCCCGTCGGCTGCCAGCGGCTCCTGCGCGCCACCTACACCGACGCCACCCAGACCTACGTCACCACCGTCGGCCTGCTCTTCACCAAGGGCGACTCCGCCGCCATGTCCTCGCTCGCCGCCCGCTTCCGCGACGAGCACCTGGACCGCCGCAGCGACCTGATGCCCCGGCCGTACGCAGCCAAGGGCACCGCCGCGGCCGGCTTCGGCGACAAGCAGCGCGCCAGCTGGACCCTCTCCGTCCTCACCGACGCCCCCGTCGTCGCCTATTCCGTCTCCGGCTGGGCCGACGGGCGTACCGTCGACTCGCCCCAGCCCGCCGCGGACGCCCTCCGCTCCGGCGCCACCTCGGCACCCGCCCAGGCCGGTCTCGGCAACGAGGCCCAGGGCCTGGCCGACCGCGTCGAACGGCGACTGCGCCAGACCGTCAGCTCGGCCACGGAGAAACCCTCATGAGGCGACCGATGCGCGGCCACCGCCGCATGCGAGTGACCGGGTCGGCGGTGAGCCTCCTGCTCGCCGGCTCCCTCGTCCTGCTGCCGTCCGCCGCGGCCCACGCCGACAGCATCCGCGCCCAGCAGTGGGGCCTGTCCGCCCTCCACCTCGACGAGGCCTGGCGCACCACCAAGGGCCAGGGCGTCACCGTCGCCGTCCTGGACACCGGAGTCGATGCCGACCACCCGGACCTGGCGGGCAACGTGCTGTCCACCAAGGACATGATCGGCTTCGGCGCCGAGGCCGGCGACCGCACCTGGGCCCGGCACGGCACCGCCATGGCCGGCATCATCGCCGGGCACGGCCACGGACCCGGCAACACCGAGGGCGTCATGGGCGTCGCACCCGAGGCGAAGATCCTGCCCGTGCGGGTGATCCTCGAGGACGGCGACCCCGCCCGCGCCAAGGCCCGCACCACCCGCGGCAACGCCCTCGCCGACGGCATCCGCTGGGCCGCCGACCACGGCGCCGACGTCATCAACCTCTCCCTCGGCGACGACTCCAACTCCGCCCACCCGGAGCCGAGCGAGGACGAGGCCGTGCAGTACGCCCTGAAGAAGGGCGTGGTCGTCGTGGCCTCCGCGGGCAACGGCGGCGACAAGGGCGACCACGTCTCCTACCCGGCCGCCTACCCGGGCGTCATCGCCGCCACCGCCGTGGACAAGTTCGGCACGCGTGCCTCCTTCTCCACCCGCCGCTGGTACGCCGCGGTCAGCGCACCCGGCGTGAACGTCGTGATCGCCGACCCCGACCACAAGTACTACGAAGGCTGGGGCACCTCGGCCGCCTCCGCCTTCGTCTCGGGCGCCGCGGCCCTGATCAAGGCGGCCCACCCCACCCTGACCCCGGCCCAGGTCAAGAAGCTCCTCGAGGACACGGCCCGCGACGCCCCGGCGGGCGGCCGTGACGACTCCCGGGGCTTCGGCATGATCGACCCCGCGGCAGCCCTCAGGGCAGCGGCCAAGCTCAAGCCACAGCACCTGGGCCCGGCGTCGTACGACAAGAAGTACTTCGGCCCCGGCCCGGACACTCCCAGGTCCAGCACGTCCACCTCCGACTGGGCGGGCCCCCTGGCAGGCAGCATCGGCGGAGTCCTGCTGGTGGCGGCCGTGGTCCTGTGGAGAAACCGCAGGACAACCACCTAGGACGTGGCGAACGAAGACACCGCCGCCTTCGCGGCGGCCTCCACCAACGTGATCCCCTTCGCCTGACTCACCGTCCCCTTGGACAACACGGCCACCAGGTACTCGGAGCCGTCCACCGTCACCCGCCCGATGCTGTTGACGTCCCACAGCCCGGTCGTACTACGCGCCAGCCACCCGTTCTTCAACGCCCACGAAGACCCCACGGCCGCAGCCGAAACCCCCCACTGCTGATCGGCCTCCACACCCTTCATCAGCCCCTGCACATACGTCCGCGAGGCCGCGCTCAGCAACGACTCCTCCCCGAACACCTGCTGAAGCAACACCAGTTGATCGGCCGCCGTGGTCTGAGTCAGCCCCCACAGCTCACCGTCACCACCCGAGGTCGCCGAGAGTCCGAACCGCTCGTTCGCCGCGTCCAGCCCGTCCGCCCGCCCGATCGTGTGCCACAGGGCCGTCGCAGACGCGTTGTCACTGTTCTCGATCATCTTCGTGGCGTAGGCCTTCTCGGCAGCCGTCAGATGCCGCCCGGCCTCCTGCGCCTGCAGCAGCAGCGTCGCCAGGATGTCCACCTTGACGATGCTCGCCGTGTCGAAGGCGGCCTCGCCGTACCCGGCGCTCTCCCCGGAGTCCAGTTCCAGCACCGCCGTCGACACCTCGGCGCCGGACGGCACGCTCACCGTGGCCATGGCCTTGGACAGCAGCGCCTTCCGGTCGACGGCCGACGGCGAAGTCGCGGGTTCCACCGATGCCTCCTCGCCCGCCGTGGCCGAGGAGGAGGCCGACGGCGACCCCGCCGACGATACGGCCCCGGCACCGGAGTGCGCCCGCGCCTTCACATAGACCGTGCCGCCCGCCGTGACCCCGCTGACGGCGACCACGGCGAGCGCGGTGAAGAGCAGCGGGTGGCGGGAGCGGCGGGCACGGCGGCGTCGACTGGCTCTGGGGGACTCCATGCCCGCGATGCTCGGGGCGAGGACTGTGCGCTCCGTTAGACGGACGTTAGATCTGCGTCAGGGAATGCTGAGATTCCTGTGAGGTCGGTGACGGCCCGGTTTCCGGCCCCGCACAAGCCCAGAAACTTCCCCCCTATAAGGTCGGTGACCGTGGCGAACAAGAACATTCCCGACCCCGGCTTCTCCGACGACGACGGCTCCGCCGACCCCCGGCTGAGCGCGGCGCTCGCCGCCTGGGCCGAGGACCGCACCGCCGTCGGGCCCGTCCTGGAGGCGCTCAGGGGCGCCCGGCTGCTCGTGCCGGTGGTGGCCGTGCTCGGCGAGGTCGAGGAGGACGAGAACGGGCTGCGTCGCGAGAAGACCAGCGACATGGCCGTACCCACACTGAAGGCAGGCGGCCGCACCGCCCTGCCCGCCTTCACCTCCACCGACTCCCTGGCCCGCTGGGACCCGGCGGGCCGCCCGGTCGCCGTACCCCTGCACCAGGCGCTGCAGGCCGCCGCGCACGAGAAGGCGGACACGGTCGTCCTGGACCTGGCCGGACCGGTGCCCTTCGAACTGACCGGCCCCGCGCTGCTCGCCCTCGCCGAGGGCCGGACCAGCACCGACCCGCTCGCCGACCCGGCCGTCGTCGAGGCCGTCCGCGCCGCCGTGGCCGCCGAGCCCGCCGTCCTGCGCGCGCACCTGGGTCCCGGACAGGCCGACGGCACCCTCGCCCTCGTCCTCGACCCGGCCGCCGCGCCCGCCGAGGCCGCCCGCGCGGTCGCCGAGCGGCTGGCCGCCGACGAAACACTGCGGGCCCGCCTGGTGCGCGGCCTCGACCTGGCACTGCTGCCGGCCGGGACCACGCCTCCGGGCGAGCCCTTGTTCGTGCGGGGATGAGTCGCCGTACGGGGACCAGTCAGCCGTAGACGGGGAGCCGGTCTAGCCGTAGACCGGTCCCGTGTACTTCTCGCCCGGACCCTGGCCCGGCTCGTCCGGGACGATCGAGGCCTCGCGGAACGCCAGCTGCAGCGACTTCAGACCGTCGCGCAGCGGGGCCGCGTGGAAGGAGCTGATCTCGGTCGCGCTCGCGTCCAGCAGTCCGGCGAGACCGGTGATCAGCTTGCGGGCCTCGTCCAGGTCCTTGTACTTGTCGCCCTCCTCGCTCAGCCCGAGCTTCACGGCGGCGGCGCTCATCAGGTTGACGGCGACCGTCACGATCACCTCGACGGCGGGGACCTCGGCGATGTCCCGGGTCATCGCGTCGAAGTCGGTGTTCTCAGGAGGGGTCTCACTCATGCCCCACACGATAGGCGAGGGCGGGCGGTTGTCTTCATCAGCCCCGTCCGGCCTCGATTAGCCCTTGTCAAGCGATCCTGCTAATCTGGTGGGCGACCGGCTGGACATGACTGTGCCCAGCCAACAAGTGGAGGCTCCGATCTCCCACCTGACCGTCCTGAGGGACGGCAGGTCATCCGGTCAGGCGGCCACCATCGTTCCGTACGGACGATGGAGTCGCCCGATGTGCGCCCCGCGGTGATCGCGGCGTGCTCCGGTTGTTGTTTGGAGCCCCGCCTGTGATCGTCCGGGGCATTTTTTGTGCTTCGGCGCGGTTAGGTCTCACGAAAAGAGACATACGCGGCTGTCCGCCAGACCGCCGTGTGGTGCTACCGAGGAGGATCCATCAGCGCCGAGCCCCGCATCAACGACCGGATTCGCGTTCCCGAGGTGCGACTTGTCGGTCCCAGTGGCGAGCAGGTGGGCATCGTCCCGCTGGCGAAGGCACTGGAGCTTGCGCAGGAGTACGACCTGGACCTGGTCGAGGTCGCGGCGAACGCCCGTCCGCCCGTGTGCAAGCTCATGGACTACGGGAAGTTCAAGTACGAGTCGGCCATGAAGGCCCGTGAGGCGCGCAAGAACCAGGCGCACACGGTCATCAAGGAGATGAAGCTCCGGCCGAAGATCGACCCGCACGACTATGACACCAAGAAGGGTCACGTCGTCCGGTTCCTCAAGCAGGGCGACAAGGTCAAGATCACGATCATGTTCCGTGGTCGCGAGCAGTCCCGGCCGGAGCTCGGCTACCGACTGCTGCAGCGGCTGGCGGAGGACGTCCAGGACCTCGGTTTCGTCGAGTCGAATCCGAAGCAGGACGGCCGCAACATGATCATGGTTCTCGGTCCGCACAAGAAGAAGACCGAGGCGATGGCCGAGGCGCGTCAGGCGCAGGAGGCCCGCAAGGCCGAAGCGAAGGCGAACCCCGGTCGTTCGCAGAACGCCGCCGACGCTCAGTCTGAAGAGGCTCAGTCTGAAGAGGCTCCGGCCGAGGCTTCCGCCGAGGCGTGATCCCGGGGGACGCGAGTCCCCGAGGATGTAACCGATACAAGAACGACGTTCCACCGTGCCCGGTTTCGCGACCGGGCACCGGAACGCCACCGACGAGGAGAGAACGGCGCTATGCCGAAGAACAAGTCGCACAGCGGTGCCAGCAAGCGCTTCAAGGTCACCGGCTCCGGCAAGGTGCTCCGTGAGCGCGCCGGCAAGCGCCACCTGCTCGAGCACAAGTCGTCCCGCGTGACGCGTCGCCTCACCGGCAACGCCGAGATGGCCCCGGGCGACGCCGCGAAGATCAAGAAGCTTCTCGGCAAGTGACGTCGCGGCGCCGCCTGAGCGCCGTACGTCTGGACCGGGACCCAATCGTTTCCGGGTCGTGTGAGTACCCCCACGACCCCGCTACAAGGAGTTAACAAGTGGCACGCGTCAAGCGGGCAGTCAACGCCCACAAGAAGCGCCGGGCGATCCTCGAGCAGGCCTCCGGCTACCGCGGTCAGCGTTCGCGCCTGTACCGCAAGGCCAAGGAGCAGGTCACCCACTCGCTGGTCTACAACTACAACGACCGCAAGAAGCGCAAGGGCGACTTCCGTCAGCTGTGGATCCAGCGCATCAACGCCGCTGCCCGCGCCAACGGCATCACGTACAACCGCTTCATCCAGGGTCTGAAGGCCGCGAACGTCGAGGTCGACCGCAAGATCCTGGCCGAGCTGGCCGTCAACGACGCGGGTGCCTTCGCCGCCCTCGTCGAGGTCGCCCAGAAGGCCCTGCCGGCGGACGTGAACGCCCCCAAGGCTGCGTGACGCCGCGCTGGCTCTAGGCCGACGTGACTGAAGGGACCCGCAGGCTGCGGAAGCCTGCGGGTCCGCTTGTGTTTCGAAGCAGAGGTGACTTTCATGCCCCCCGTCAGCCCCGAGCTGATCTCCCCCCGGTCCGCCCGTGTGAGCGCCGCGCGGCGGCTTGCCAAGCGGAACTTCCGGGGTAAGGACCGGCTGTTCCTCGCCGAGGGGCCGCAGGCCGTGCGGGAGGCCGCCGGGCATCGGGCCGGCGGGCAGGCGACCCTCGTGGAGCTGTTCGCCACCGTGGAGGCCGCGGAGCGGTACGCCGACATCATCGGAGAGGCCCGCGGCGCCGGCGCCCGGGTGCACCTCGCCTCCGAGGACGTCATCGCCGACATCTCCACCACCGTCACCCCGCAGGGACTGGTCGGTGTCTGCCGGTTCCTGGACACCCCCTTCGAGGACATCCTCGCCGCCCGGCCGAGGCTCGTCGCCGTGCTCGCGCACGTCCGCGACCCGGGCAACGCCGGCACCGTGCTGCGCTGCGCCGACGCCGCCGGCGCCGAGGCGGTCGTCCTCACCGACGCCTCCGTCGACCTCTACAACCCCAAGGCCGTACGCGCCTCCGTGGGCTCCCTCTTCCACCTGCCGGTCGCCGTCGGCGTACCCGTCGAGCACGCCGTGGCGGGACTGAAGGACGCGGGCGTCAGGATCCTCGCCGCCGACGGAGCCGGTGACCGCGACCTGGACGAGGAACTGGACAAGGGCACGATGGGCGGACCCACCGCCTGGGTGTTCGGCAACGAGGCCTGGGGGCTCCCGGAGGAGACCCGCGACCTCGCCGACGCCGTCGTCCGCGTCCCCATCCACGGAAAGGCCGAGAGCCTGAACCTCGCCACCGCCGCCGCCGTATGTCTCTATGCTTCGGCCCGTGCACAGCGCGCCTCCACAGGGTGCCGCTCCGTCACCGAGAGCTAGTAAGGTGACCAGCTCGGGGCCCTGCGCCTTCTGAGAGGTGGGGTACGGGGATGAGTGTGGTCCGCACCAGCACTGCGCCGGACGGGCGGGACGTGCGCCGCACACCCGCGCCCCGGCACGGCGACGGGACCGGCCTCGGTATCGACCCCGACCAGCTGCCCGACGGCCTGGTCGTCGCCGACGACCACGGCCGGGTGATCTGCTTCAACGCCGCCGCCGAACGCATCACCGCCGTCCGTGCCGCCGACGCCCTCGGACAGCAGCTGGACAAGGCCCTGCCCCTGGAGGACCTGGAGGGCAGGCGCTGGTGGCAGCTCACCGATCCCTACGGCGGTCTCGCCATCCGGGTACGGCAGCCCGAGCGCAACCTGCTGCTGCCCGGCGGTCGGGAGGTGCTGGTCTCGGCCCGGTACGTGCGCGCCGAACCCCTCGGGGCCGTGCAGCGTGTCGTCGTCTCGCTGCGGGACACCGAGGCCCGCCGCCGCACCGAGCGCAGCCACGCCGAGCTGATCGCCACCGTCGCCCACGAGCTGCGCTCCCCGCTGACCTCCGTGAAGGGCTTCACCGCCACGCTCCTCGCCAAGTGGGAACGCTTCACCGACGACCAGAAACGGCTGATGCTGGAGACCGTCGACGCCGACGCCGACCGCGTCACCCGGCTCATCGCCGAGCTGCTGGACATCTCCCGGATCGACAGCGGGCGGCTGGAGGTCAGGCGCCAGCCCGTGGACATAGGCGCGGCCGTCGGCCGGCACATCCAGGCCTACGTCGCCGCCGGGCAGCCCGCCGACCGCTTCCTGCTGCGCATCGAGCAGCCGCTGCCCGCCCTGTGGGCCGACCCCGACAAGGTCGACCAGGTGCTCAGCAACCTGCTGGAAAATGCCGTGCGGCACGGCGAGGGAACCGTCACCATTGATGTCACGCCCTCGGCATCCCCGCGCGAAGGCGAGGAAACCGGCACGTCGGTCACGGTGAGCGACGAGGGGCCCGGCATCCCGGAGGAATCCATGAACCGCGTCTTCACCCGCTTCTGGCGGGGCAGCAAGCGCGGCGGCACGGGGCTGGGGCTGTACATCGTCAAGGGCATCGTCGAGGCCCACGGCGGCCTCATCACGGTCGGCCGCGCCACCGACGGCGGCGCCGAGTTCCGATTTACGTTGCCCGTGGCAGCCCCGGCGTTTGAGTTTGAAATGCCACGTAGTGTCGTATAGGGCGGTGGCGGGCGACGGGAGGGCCTAGCGGCCCACGGGCCATTCGTCCACCCCCACCCCGTTAGACTCGGCCTTTGGCACCTTTGTGTCCTTCACGCGGCCCTCGCGAGTCGGTGACGGGGACCATCCGCCAGCCAATCGGAAGCACGGGAAGAGATGTCCGCACCCAATAAGTCGTACGACCCTGTCGAGGTCGAGGCGTTGAAACCGGAAGAGATCGAGCGCATGCGGGAC
The DNA here is from genome assembly GCF_042895235.1 of Streptomyces sp. NPDC001410. Lineage (NCBI taxonomy): Bacteria > Bacillati > Actinomycetota > Actinomycetes > Kitasatosporales > Streptomycetaceae > Streptomyces > Streptomyces sp. NPDC001410. The sequence goes on along the minus strand of NZ_JBIAWE010000004.1, from coordinate 265,799 downwards.
GAGGCGCTCGGCGCCTTCGCCGCCGCGGACTCCCTCGACGCGCTCCACGAGGCCAAGGTCGCCCACACCGGCCCCGCCTCCCCGCTGGCCCTCGCCAACCGCGAGATCGGCGCCCTGCCCCCGCACGCCAAGGCCGAGGCCGGCAAGCGCGTCGGCATGGCCCGCGGTGCGGTGAACAAGGCCCTCGCCGCCCGCCAGGGCGAGCTGGAGGCCGAGCGCGACGCCCGCGTGCTGGTCGAGGAGGACGTGGACGTCACGCTCCCTTACGACCGCGTCCCGGCCGGCGCCCGGCACCCCCTGACCACGCTCTCCGAGCGGATCGAGGACATCTTCGTGGCCATGGGCTACGAGGTCGCCGAGGGCCCGCAGGTCGAGGCGGAGTGGTTCAACTTCGACGCCCTGAACATCGGCCCGGACCACCCGGCCCGCGGCGAGGCCGACACGTTCTTCGTGCAGGGCCCCGACGGCGGCTCCGAGTCCGGTGTCGTGCTGCGCACCCACACCTCGCCGGTCCAGATCCGCTCCCTGCTCGACCGCGAGCTGCCGGTCTACGTGATCTGCCCGGGCCGCGTGTACCGCACCGACGAGCTGGACGCCACCCACACTCCGGTCTTCCACCAGGTCGAGCTGCTCGCCGTCGACGAGGGCCTGACCATGGCCGACCTCAAGGGCACCCTGGACCACATGGTCCAGTCGCTGTTCGGCGAGGGCATGAAGACCCGGCTGCGGCCGAACTTCTTCCCGTTCACCGAGCCGAGCGCCGAGATGGACATGCTCTGCTACGTCTGCAAGGGCGAGTCCGTCGGCAACCCCGACCGCCCCTGCCGCACCTGCTCCAGCGAGGGCTGGATCGAGCTGGGCGGCTGCGGCATGGTCAACCCCAAGGTGCTGACCGCCTGCGGCGTCGACCCGGAGAAGTACAGCGGCTTCGCCTTCGGGTTCGGCATCGAGCGGATGCTGATGTTCCGCCACAACGTGGAAGACATGCGAGACATGGTCGAGGGTGACGTCCGGTTCACCCGGCCGTTCGGGATGGAGATCTGATGCGGATCCCGCTTTCTTGGCTGCGGGAGTACGTCGACCTGCCGGCGACGGAGACCGGCCGCGACGTCCAGGCCAAGCTCATTTCCGCAGGCCTTGAGGTCGAGACCGTCGAGCACCTCGGCGCCGACCTCAAGGGCCCGCTGGTCGTGGGCCAGGTGCTGACCATCGAGGAGTTGGAGGGCTTCAAGAAGCCGATCCGCTTCTGCACCGTCGACGTCGGCCAGGCCAACGGCACCGGCGAGCCCCAGGAGATCGTCTGCGGCGCCCGCAACTTCGCCGTCGGCGACAAGGTCGTCGTGGTCCTCCCCGGCGCCACGCTGCCGGGCGGCTTCTCGATCTCCGCCCGCAAGACCTACGGCAAGACGTCCCACGGCATGATCTGCTCCACCGAGGAGCTGGGCATGGGCGACGACGGCGGCCACGGCATCATCGTGCTGCCGCCGGAGACCGAGGTCGGCAAGGACGCCATCGAGCTGCTGGAGCTGGTCGACGAGGTCCTGGACATCGCCGTCACCGCCAACCGCGGCGACTGCCTGTCCATCCGCGGTGTGGCCCGCGAGGCCGCCATCGCCTACGGCCTGCCGCTGCGCGACCCGGCGCTGCTCGACGTCCCCGGCCCGAACGCCTTCGGCTACCCGGTGCAGGTCTCCGACCCGGCCGGCTGCGACCGCTTCACCGCCCGCACCGTCACCGGCCTGAGCCCCGAGGCGCGCTCCCCGATCTGGCTGCAGCGCCGGCTGCAGAAGGTCGGCATGCGCCCGATCTCGCTCGCCGTCGACGTCACGAACTACGTGATGATGGAGCTGGGCCAGCCGCTGCACGCCTACGACCGGGGGCTGGTCCAGGGCACGATCGGCGTGCGCCGGGCCGAGGAGGGCGAGAAGCTCGTCACCCTCGACGGCGTGGAGCGCAAGCTGCACGCCGAGGACCTGGTCATCACCGACGAGCGCGGGCCCATCGGCCTCGCCGGTGTCATGGGCGGCGCCAACACGGAGATCGCCGACCACGAGGACGTGGAGAACGCCACGACCGACGTGGTCATCGAGGCCGCCCACTTCGACGAGGTCGCGATCGCCCGCACGGCCCGCCGTCACAAGCTGTCCTCCGAAGCGTCCCGCCGCTTCGAGCGGGGCGTCGACCCGCAGGCCGCCGCTGCCGCCGCGCAGCGCACCGTGGACCTGCTGGTCCTGCTCGCGGGCGGTACCGCCGAGGCCGGCGTCACGGAGGTCAGCGCGCCCTCCGCCCCGCACACGATCACCGTCCCGGCGAACCACCCGGACAAGGTCGCGGGCGTGGACTACGGCCGCGAGACCGTCGTCCGCCGCCTGCAGGAGATCGGCTGCGACGTCTACGGGCAGGACGAGCTGATCGTCACCGTCCCGTCCTGGCGGCCCGACCTCCGGGAGCCGAACGACCTGGCCGAGGAGGTCATCCGGCTGGAGGGCTACGAGAACCTGCCCTCCACGCTGCCCAAGCTCCCCTCGGGCCGCGGCCTGACCCACCGCCAGCGGCTGCACCGCCGGGTCGGCCGTGCGCTGGCCGGCGCGGGCTACGTCGAGGCGCCGAACTACCCGTTCGTCGGCGAGCAGATCTTCGACCAGCTCGGCCTGCAGGCCGACGACCCGGCCCGCCGCGTCGTGAAGCTGGTCAACCCGCTCAACGACGAGGAGCCCGCGCTCCGTACGACCCTGCTGCCGGGCCTGCTGGGTGCCCTGCGGCGCAACGACGGCCGGGGCTCGCACGACCTGGCGCTCTTCGAGACGGGCCTGGTCTTCCAGCCCCGCGAGGAGCGGCGCGTCGCCGGGCACCTGCCCGTGGACCGGCGTCCCACCGTCGAGGAGATCGCGGAGCTGAACGCCGCGCTGCCCGACCAGCCGCGGCACGTGGCCGTCGTCCTCGCGGGCGCCGGCGAGCAGGCCGGCTGGTGGGGCGCAGGCCGTCCGGCCGGCTGGGCCGACGCGGTCGAGGCGGCGCGCGCCGTCGCGCGTGAGGCCGGTGCGGAGCTGGTCGTGCGCAAGGGGCAGTACGGTCCCTGGCACCCCGGCCGCTGCGCCGAGCTGGTCGTCGTCGCCGACGGCACGGAGCAGGTCGTGGGCCACGCCGGTGAGCTGCACCCGCGGGTCACCAAGGCGCTGAGCCTGCCCGAGCGCACCTGCGCGATGGAGCTGAACCTGGACGCTCTGGAGGCGGTGGGCGACGGCGCTCCGCAGGCGCCCTCCATCTCGTCCTTCCCGGTCGCCACGCAGGATGTCGCCCTCGTGGTCGACAAGCCGGTGCCGGCCGCGGAGGTCGAGGCGGCGCTGCGTTCCGGTGCGGGTGAGCTGCTCGAGTCCATTCGGCTGTTCGATGTGTACGAGAACGCCGAGCAGTTGGGTGAGGGGAAGAAGTCTCTCGCCTATGCGCTGCGGTTCCGTGCGGGAGATCGGACGCTGACTGTGGATGAGGCGTCTGCTGCTCGGGATGCGGCTGTTGCTCTTGCGGGCGAGCGTACGGGTGCGGTCCTGCGGGGCTAATCGCCGATGAGGTTCTGTTGTCGGCCGGCTGCGGATTCGTCGTGGCCGGTCGCGCAGTTCCCCGCGCCCCTTGGTAGTTGACCCCGCCGCCAGCTGCATAAATGCGGGTTGGCCTGGGGGGTTCTCACTCGTTCGGGTGGGAATCGGGAGGGATCCGGTCCTTCCGAGCCGTGCCTCTCGACAGAATCGGACCGGCCTTTCGGGGTCGGTCCGTCTGCTCTGTCAGGGCCCACATGGGGGACCAGAGGCATGATCCGCATCAAGGCACGGGCACCCACCGCGCGGGGAGCCGTACTGCCCACGGTCTGGGGAGCCGTGGCGGTCACGTACAAGTTCGGCTGCCCGCTCGCCCAGCAGGACGGGCTCGGCGCGCGCATCGTCACCAGCGTCGTGTTCATCGCCGTCGGCACCGGACTGATATTCCATGTCCGCCATGCCCTGCTGCGCGAACTCAGGCAGGCCCGCAAGGTCGCCGGCGCCGCCCAGAGCGTGCTGCTACGGCCGCTGCCGCCCCGCCTCGACGGGCTGAACCTGGCGGCGGCCCAGCTGTCCGCCGACCGTGGCGCGGCCATCGGCGGTGATCTGTACGAGGCCGTCGCCACCGAGTACGGAGTCCGCGTGATCATGGGCGATGTGCGCGGTCATGGACTCGCCGCGCTCGGGACCGTCGCCGCCGTCCTCGGCAGCTTCCGTGAGGCCGCCCATGACGAGGCCGAACTCAGCGATGTGCTGCGGCGGTTGGAGCGGGCGCACGCCCGTCATCTGCGTGAGCGGTCCCGTGCCGACCATCCGGCGAACGGGCAGGACCCGGGCCCGCCGGTGGCCGAGGAGTTCGTCACCGTCCTGCTCCTGGAGATCGTCCGGGACGGTGAGATGCGCGCCCTCAACTGCGGTCACCCGTGGCCGTACCTGCTCAGCGGCACCCGGGTGGAGCCCCTCACGGGCGCCGACCCGCTCCCGCCCCTGGGCCTGTTTCCGCTCCCAGCCGAGTTGGAGGCAGCCTCGTGCGGCCGTCTGCTCCCGGGCGAGTCCCTGGTCCTCTTCACGGACGGAGCGGAGGACGCCAGAGACGCCCGCGGCCGGTTCTTCTCGCTGCCGACAGTGCTGCGAGAGGTCGTGTGCGATCAACCGGTGACGCCCCAGACAGTCCTGCGCACGGTCTTCAAGGCCCTCCTGCACCACACGGCCGGCAGACCCACGGACGATGTGGCGGTACTGGTCCTACGGAACGACCGAAGGACGTTCGAGCTGTCCCGGCAAGGCACCGCCAGAGGCCAAGCCGCCGCTTTCTGAGGGGGAGCCGGCGGCTTGGCCAGCCTCTTGCGAGGACTCTCAGTCAACCGGCAGAACACGCTCCGCAACAGCGTGCACACACTGCGGATGCGCGCACTCCGTTCACACCCCGTGTGAAAGCGGACGCACTACGCTGACGGCACCAGGCCACTCGGGGGGCAACCCATGCAGCCCAACACTCTGCTCGACGCGATCCTGGACGAGGCGGGGATCTCACACGCCGGTCTCGCCGCCCACGTCAACCAGGCGGGCCGGCGACGGGGCCTCGCGCTCCGGTACGAACACACCGCTGTGGCACGGTGGTTGAAGGGCCAGCGGCCGCGCGGCCAGGTGCCCGACCTGATCTGTGAGGTGCTCGCCGGGCGGCTGCACCGGCCGGTCACCCTGGACGACATCGGCCTCGGGGTCCCCGGCGAGCCGAGCACTGCGCACACCGGTTCGCTCTCCGGCTTCGTGGAGCGCGCCACCGCCCTGTGGCGCTCGGACGAACAGCAGCGCCCGCATGTGCTGGGCGCTCCCGCGGTCACCGGCACCCCGGCGGTCATGCCGGTGTGGGAGTGGGAGAACCCGCCCGAGGACGTGGACGTCTCCCGGGGCGGCCGGCACCGGGTCACCGCGGCCGACATCGAGATGCTGCGCGCCGCCCGCACCCACTACGAGCAGATGTACCGCAAGGCCGGCGGCATGGCGACCCGCACCCGCATCGTCGGGTTCCTCAACGCCGAGGCGGCTCCGTTGCTGCGCGGCAGCTACACCGACGCCACCGGCAGGCAACTGCACCGGGCCACCGGCGGGTTGGTGGCGATCGCGGGCATCTGCGCGTACGACTCCGACGCGCACGGTCTTGCCCAGCGCTACTTCCACCAGGCGCTCAGGCTGGCAAAGGCCAGCGGGGACCGCGGACTTGGCGCGTACGTGATCGCGCTGCTCGTCAACCAGGCCCTGTTCATGAAGGAGTACCGGCAGGCCGTGGCCTTCGCCGAGGCCGCGCTGCGCGCCGCGGGCAAGCACATCACCCCGGCGCTCGCCTCCGACCTGTACGCGATGCAGGCCAAGGCGTACGCCCACCTCGGCGACAGCAGCAGCGCCCTGTCCTGCATCCGCCGGGCCGAGACGGCCGCCGACCGCATCCGGCGCGGGTACGAGCCCGACGAGACCGGCTACGTCCAGCCCGGCCTGGTCAACGTCCAGGTGGCCGAGGCGCTGCTCAGCCTCGGTGAACTCGCCGCCGCGCGGGAGCACGCGGCGGCCGCGGTCGACAACCCCGCCCACGACCGGGGCCGGGTGCACCGGCTCGCCATGCTCAGCACGATCGAGCTGCGTCAGGGCAACGCCGACAAGGCGGTGGTCACCGCCGTGCAGATGGCCGAGCAGGCCCGTGGGATGGAGTCCCAGCGGCTGCGCGACAGACTCCGCGCGGTACGCGAGCACCTGGTGAACTGCGGCTCGGCCGGAACCGCCGAGGCCGCCGAACTCATCGACGGCGCACTGCGCGTACCGCTGTAGCCCCGGGCCGGGGTCTGCGCTGTAGGCCTGGAGAGTCCCTGCTGCGATATTGCCACTTACTCGTCGGAAGGTGGCAGAACCGTGCAGTGGACGAAACAGAACGAACAAACTGTGTATGAAAACCGCTGGTTCAGCGTCAACCTCGCAGATGTCGAGCTGCCGGACGGCCGGCACCTCGACCACTTCCTGATCCGGCTGCGGCCGGTCGCCGTCGCCACGGTGGTCAACGAGGCGGGCGAAGTCCTGCTCCTGTGGCGCCACCGGTTCATCACCGACAGCTGGGGCTGGGAACTGGCCGCGGGTGTGGTCGAGGACGGCGAGGACATCGCGAGCGCGGCCGCCAGAGAACTGGAGGAGGAGACCGGCTGGCGGCCGGGGCCCCTGTACCACCTGATGACCGTCGAGCCGTCCAACGGTCTCACCGACGCCCGGCACCACATCTACTGGTCCGACCGGGGCGAGTACGTCGGTCACCCCGTGGACGACTTCGAGTCGGAACGCCGGGAATGGGTCCCGCTCAAAGTCGTCCCCGACCTGATCGCCCGAGGGGAGGTCCCGGCCGCCAACATGGCGGCCGCGTTACTCCTGCTGCACCACATGAGGCTCGCGGATGGTTAGTGGGCCAGCGTCTGCCAGACCGTCACGACCAGCGCTCCCAGAGCCGTGAGAGCGGCCACCGAGGGCAGCGGCCAGCGTGCGTGTTCCAGCGAACTCATGCGCGTGTGCAGTTCGTCCAGTTCCTTGGCGGTCTCCTCGGTGCGATGACTGAGCAGGGCGAGTCCTCCCTCGACTCGGGCGTACGCCACGTCGAGGCGGCGCCGTAACTCTGCGAGTTCTCCATGGACCACGGGATGCTCCGGATCGGCGGTCACGGGTCCACTCCTTTCCGTAGTCGAATCTGGTTGTTCCGCATCCCTTGCATGCGCATGAGGAGTCAACTCGCCTGGTGGGCGCGTGGGGAGCGTGTGCGAAGGGCATATGCGTGCCCGGCGTACACACGGCGTGTGAAACAGATGGGCCCGGCACCGAAACTGGTGCCGGGCCCACAGGTGTAGCGGACGGTAATCAGCCGTAGGTGTAGAAGCCCGAGCCGGTCTTCCGGCCGAGCCGGCCCGCCTCGACCATGCGCTGGAGCAGCGGGGGAGCGGCGTACAGCGGCTCCTTGTACTCGGCGTACATCGAGTTGGCGATGGAGACGATGGTGTCCAGACCGATCAGGTCGGACAGCTTCAGCGGGCCCATCGGGTGGGCGCAGCCCATCTCCATGCCGTTGTCGATGTCCTCGCGGCTCGCGATGCCGGACTCGAACATCCTGATCGCGGACAGCAGGTAGGGCACCAGCAGCGCGTTCACGACGAACCCGGAGCGGTCCTGGGCGCGGATGGCGTGCTTGCCGAGCACCTTCTCGGCGAAGACCTGGGCGCGGCTCAGCGTGCCCTCGGAGGTGGTGAGCGCCGGGATCAGCTCGACCAGCTGCTGCACCGGGGCCGGGTTGAAGAAGTGGATGCCGACCACGTGGTCGGGGCGGGAGGTGGCGACCGCCAGCTTCACCAGCGGGATGGAGGAGGTGTTGGAGGCCAGGATCGCGTCCGCGCGGGTCAGTACCTGGTCGAGCACCTGGAAGATCTCCGTCTTCACCTGCTCGTTCTCGACGACCGCCTCGATCACCAGATCGCGGTCGGCGAACTCGCCGAGGTCCGTGGTGAAGCTGAGGCGCGCCAGCGTGGCGTCCCGTTCCTCCTCGGTGATCTTGCCGCGCTCGGCGGCCTTGGCCAGGGAGTTGTACAGCCGGGTACGGCCGATCTCCAGGGCTTCGCCGGTGGTCTCGGCGACCTTCACGTCCAGTCCCGCGCGGGCGCACACCTCGGCGATGCCCGCGCCCATCTGGCCGCAGCCCACGACTCCGACGCGCGCAATATCTCCCGATGGGAAGCCTGTCACATCGTCCCCTTCGCTGGTTTCCGGCTCTGGCAGACCTCCGGGTTCGGCGCCTGCTCCGATCGTGCACGTTACCGCCAAGTATCGATGATCGATCGTCCGGGTGGGGGCATCCTGGGGCGCGGAACGATCCGTGACGGCGCGGATCCGGAGCGTGTGGGGGTGTGCAGATGGGGCGACTGACACGGCGCGCGTTCGCGTGGGCGGCGCTGTCGACGCTGGCGACGGCCCAGGGCGCGACGGCGGCGCCGGGGCGGCCGGACCCGCGTTGGCCGTGGCCGCGCGCGGCCACCGAGATGCGGGGCGTGTGGCTGGCGACCGTGTCCAACCGCGACTGGCCCTCGAAGACCGGCCTCACGGCCGACGCCCAGCGCACGGAGCTGATCGCCCATCTGGACCGGGCGGTCCGCGACCGGCTCAACACGGTGATCCTCCAGGTCCGGCCCACGGCGGACGCCCTGTGGCCCTCGCCGTACGAGCCCTGGTCCCAGTACCTCACCGGCACCCAGGGCCGGGACCCGGGCTGGGACCCGCTGGGCACGGCCGTGCGGGAGGCGCACGCTCGCGGCCTGGAACTGCACGCCTGGTTCAACCCGTACCGTGTCGCCCAGCACACCGACCCGACCCGGCTGGCCGCCTCGCACCCCGCCCGCAGGCACCCGGACTGGGTGGTGCCCTACGGCGGGAAGCTCTACTACAACCCGGGCCTGCCCGAGGTCCGTGCCTTCGTGGAGCAGGCCATGCTCGACGCGGTCGTCAGGTACCCGGTGGACGCCGTCCACTTCGACGACTACTTCTACCCGTACCCGGTCGCCGGGCAGACCTTCGACGACGACGCCGCGTACGACGCGTACGGCGGCGACTTCGACACCCGGGCCGCCTGGCGCCGCGACAACATCGACAAGCTGGTGCAGGAGACGGCAGCGGCCGTCCAGCAGGTACGGCCCGGCACCCGGTTCGGGATCAGCCCCTTCGGGGTGTGGCGCAACGCCACGACCGACTCGCGCGGATCGGACACCCGGGCAGGCGTGCAGACGTACGACGACCTGCACGCGGACACTCGCAAGTGGGTGCGCAACCACTGGATCGACTACATCGTCCCGCAGCTCTACTGGCACATCGGCTTCGCCGCCGCCGACTACGCGACGCTCGTCGACTGGTGGGCGAAGGCGGCCGAGGGCACCAGGACGCAGCTGTACATCGGTGAGGCGCTGTACAAGGCGGGCGCCGCCGGGCAGCCCTCGCAGTGGCAGGACCCGGTCGAGCTGTCCCGGCACCTCACGCTCGCCGCCGGGTACCCGCAGGTGCGCGGGCACGTGTTCTTCGCCGCCACGGACGTGGCGGCGGATCCGGTGGGAGCGATGGCGCGGGTGGTCGCCGACCACTACGGGCAGCCGGCGAAGCCACCGCGCTGAGCTACGACGGTCGGATCTCCTTGTGCCGGATCTCGGTGTCGGGGCCGGGGGAGCAGATGCCCACATGCCCGTCCTGGAAGCGGACGCGGTACGGCGGCTCGCCCTTCTGGCCCATCACTTCGACGATCTCGCCGATCTTGTCGTGTTCGCCGACCACCCTGCCGTGCTGGACAAGCTGGTCGCCGACGGTTGCGTGCATCAGGCCCTCCTCACGGTCACGACCGTTGGGTGACGGCGATGCAGACGAGCACGGCGACGGCGGTCAGCGGAGCGGCCGCCGTAAGGTGCTCGCCCAGCAGCAGTGCCGACCACACCAGTGTGAGCAGCGGCTGGGCCAACTGCAACTGGCTGGCCTTCGGGATCCCGATGGCCGCCATGCCCCGGTACCAGACGACCAGCCCGAAGAACTGCGACACCATCGAGACCCACAGCAGGCCCGTCACCCCGTGCCAGGTGAAGTGCACCGGCTCGTACGACAGCGCCAGCAGGGCGGCCGGCAGGCTCAGCGGCAGGCACAGCACCAGCGCCCAGCCGATGACCTGCCAGCCCGGCATGACCCGGGCCAGCCGCCCGCCCTCGGTGTAGCCGGCCGCGCACACCAGCAGGGCGGCGAACAGGTAGCCGTCGGCGGCGGTGAGCGCGCCGCCGCTCTGGCCGACGGTGAAGGCGAGCACGGCCGCCGCGCCCGCCAGCGCCGCCAGCCAGAACCGCCGCGAGGGCCGGTGGCCCATGCGCAGCGCCGAGCAGGCGGCGGTGGTCAGCGGCAGCAGGCCCACCACGACGGCGGCGTGCGAGGTGGTCGAGGTCTGCAGCGCGAGCGTGGTCAGCAGCGGGAAGCCGAACACCACCCCGGCGGCGACGACCGCGAGGCCCGGCAGATGCCGCCGGTCGGGCAGCGGCACCCGGAGCACCAGCAGACACGCGCCCGCGACCAGCGCCGCGAGGACGCTGCGCACCGCCACCAGGGACCAGGGACCGAAGCTCTCCAGACCCCAGGCGGTGGACGGGAAGGTGAGGGAGAAGGCGGTCACGCCGAGGGCGGCCAGCCCGATACCGAAGGACCGGTGCTCACGGGGAGCGGGGACCGCTATCGCCGTCGCGGTAGTAGCGCTACTCTGTGCTCTCATGCATGAGCGTAGCAGTGTCGGCGAACTGGCAGAACAGCTGCGACGGGAGCTGGACCGCTACTCGCCTGGTGGAAAGCTCCCGTCGAGCAGGGCCCTGATCGAGCGGTTCCGGGTGAGCCCGGTGACCGTCTCCCGGGCCCTCGCCCAGCTGGCCGCCGAGGGACTGGTGGTCACCCGGCCCGGCGCCGGCGCCTTCCGCGCGCGGCCGCACGCTGTCGCCGAGCCCGCCGGGGACACCTCCTGGCAGGAGGTCGCGCTGAGCGCCGACGGCATCGCCGAGCTGGTCCCGCGCACGGTGGACGCCTCCGGGGTCACCGTCTCGCTCACCACCCCGCCCCCGGGCGTACTGGAGTTCAACGGCGGCTATCCGCACCCCTCGCTGCAGCCCGAGCGGGCCATGGCCGCGGCTCTCGCCCGGGCCGGGCGGCGGCCCGGTGCCTGGGGGAGACCGCCGCTGGAGGGGCTGCCCGAACTGCGAGAGTGGTTCGCGCGCGGCATCGGCGGGTCGGTCACCGCGGCCGAGGTGCTGATCGCCGCGGGCGGCCAGGCCGCACTGGCCACGGCCCTCAGGGCGCTGGCCCCGCCCGGCGCCCCGGTCCTCGTGGAGTCGCCCACCTACCCGGGCATGCTGGCCCTCGCCCGCGCGGCCGGACTGCGCCCGGTCCCGGTGCCGGTCGACCCCGACGGTGTACGCCCCGACCTCCTCGCCGACGCCTTCCGGGCCACCGGCGCCCGGGTCTTCGTCTGCCAGCCCCTGTTCCAGAACCCGACCGGCGCGGTCCTCGCCCCCGACCGCCGCGCCGAGGTGCTGCGCATCGCCCGCGCCGCGGGCGCGTTCGTCATCGAGGACGACTTCGTACGACGCCTCGTGCACGCGGACTCCGGCCCGCTGCCCCGCACGCTGGCCGCCGACGACCCCGACGGCGTGGTCGTCCACGTCGGCTCGCTGACCAAGGCGACCTCGCCCAGCTTCCGGGTGGCCGCGCTGGCCGCGCGCGGGCCCGTGCTGGAACGCCTGCGCGCGATCCAGGTCGTGGACAGCTTCTTCGTGCCCCGGCCACTCCAGGAGGCCGCCCTGGAACTCGTCGGAGCCCCGGCCTGGCCCCGCCATCTGCGGGCCCTGTCGGCCGAGCTGAAGACCCGCCGCGACACCATGACGACCGAGCTGGCCCTCCACCTCCCCGAACTCGCCCTGCCCCACATCCCCTCCGGCGGCTACCACCTCTGGCTCCGTCTCCCCGAGGGGGCCGACGAGTCCGCCCTGACCGCGGCAGCCCTCCGCACGGGCGTCGCCCTCACCCCCGGCCGCCCCTACTTCAGTGCCGAACCTCCCGCAGCCCACCTCCGCCTGAGCTTCGCGGCGGTGGCGGGGGTGGGGGAGATCAAGGAGGGGATTCGGCGCCTTTGGGCCGCGTGTGACGAGGTGCTCCAGAGCGGGACGACGGTCGCACCGACCCGGTAAATCGATTCGACGCCGTCGGTCCGCCCTGTGAGGATCCCCGCATGAGCGACGCACCCGATCTTCCCGACGGCTACGAGTTCTCCGCCGACACCGCCCGTGTGGACGTCGACCGGGTCCACGGCTGGCTGTCGACCGACGCGTACTGGGCGATCGACCGCCCGCGGGAGAAGCATGAGCGCGCGATGGCGTCCTCGATCAACTTCGGGGTGTACGCGACGGCCTCCGGCGAGCAGGTGGCGTACGCGCGCGTGGTGACCGACCGAGCCCTGTTCGCCTGGCTCGCCGACGTGTACGTCGACCCCTCGGTGCGCGGCAAGGGCGTCGGCACGGCGTTCGTCGGCCGCATCCGGGACCACCTGCGGCCCTTCGGGCTGCGGCGCATCCTGCTGGCCACGGAGGACGCCCAGGGGGTGTACGAAAAGGTGGGCTTCCGGCCGCTCGACCGCCCCGGCCAGTGGATGATCCACCCCTTCGAGTAAGTGCGCGCACGCGCTGAGTAACAGCCCTTGACCTGCGCACACCCGAGGCTCACCATCACCGCATGCCACTTCGGGTCACGTTCGTCGCCGCCGCGCGCAGTTCCTCGCTGCTCGCGGAGCGCTTCGAGGACGACCGGCCGCTGGACCAGGCCGGCTGGGACGAGGTGCAGCGCATGGCCTGGGACCTGCTGCCGCTGAGGGCCGCCGACCTGCGTTACTGCTCCCCGACCCCGCGCAGCCGCGCCACCGGCGACGCCCTGGGGTACGCCCCGCTCGTCCAGCTCGCCCTGCGCGACTGCGACATGGGCCGCTGGCGCGGGCTGACGCTGGGCGAGGCGATGGCCCGCGAACCGGACGCCGTGGACGCCTGGCTCGCCGACCCGCGCTCCACCCCGCACGGCGGCGAGTCACTGCTGGCCTTCATCTCCCGGGTCGCGAGCTGGCTCGACACGCGCCCGGTGGGCGACGGCGGCCGGATCGTCGCCGTCGCCGAACCCTCGGTGATCCGCGCCGCCCTGGTGTACGCCCTGAAGGCGCCGCCCGCGACGTACTGGAACATCGACGTGCGCCCGCTGTCCACGTCCACGGTGACGGGCCGCTCGGGCCGCTGGAACCTCCGCCTGGACGGCGGGCCCAATCAGCCCTCGCGCACGTAGTCGGTGGTCAGCACCAGGTCCTTCGCCGGTCCGCCGACCCGCCACACCGAGCGCCAGTGGTCGGCGTCCGTGACCGTGAACTCGCCCCGGTAGACGTCGGCCGCACAGGGGTGGCCGGCGACGTACCGTCCCGAGGTCAGGTCCAGGTCGTGGAAGGGCCGGCCGTCAGCGAAACGGACGTCGGCCGTGCCGGGCGAGGCCCCGGGCAGAAAGCGCAGGGTGCGCGTCGCGGGCCGTGCCACGCCCTGCCAGGTGAAGGTCCCCGACTCCTCGTGCAGCAGCCCGCCGCCGTCGAGCGGGCTGAACACGGTGACTCCCTCGAACCGCCCTTCGTCCCCGCTCGCCAGATCACGCACGGTCCGCTCCACCCGCCAGCGTCCGGCCAGGTGGGCCAGGACGTCGGCCACGGGCCAGAACCCGCCCATCATCGCCCCTGTCTGTCCGCCCCATTGACGTGCTCATACCCCTTCCCTATCTTGCCGTTCGAAGTGCTGACCACTGTCTGATATTTCGAACGATCCCAGAGCCGCGGAGTATCCATGTCACGCACCACCCGTACCAGGCTGAGACTCGGCCTCACGGCAAGCGCTTTCCTGCTGGCCGCCACCGCCGTCCCGGCCCCCGCCCATGCCGCCGACGTCACCGACTACTCGATCACCGTCGACCCCACAGCCCAGGGCGCCGCGATCGACAAGACGATGTACGGCGTCTTCTTCGAGGACATCAACCGCGCCGCCGACGGCGGCCTGTACGCCGAACTCGTGCAGAACCGGTCCTTCGAGTACTCCACCGACGACAACAGGTCGTACACGCCCCTGACCGCCTGGACGGTCTCCGGCGCCGCGCAGGTCGTGAACGACGCCGGCCGCCTGGGCGACCGCAACCGCAACTACCTCTCCATGGGCGCCGGTTCGTCCGTCACCAACGCCGGCTACAACACCGGCATCGCGCTGGAGGAGGGCAAGAAGTACGACTTCTCGGTGTGGGCGCGCGCGGAGGCCGGCAGCACGCTCACCGTGACCGTGCAGGATGCGGGCGGCACCCTCGCGACCGCGCGGCAGATCGCCGTCCGCAAGGGCGGCTGGGCCCGGTACCGGGCCACCTTCATCGCGACCCGCACCAGCACCGCCGGCCGCCTCACCGTCGCCTCCCCGGCCGCCGCCGCGCTCGACATGGTCTCCCTCTTCCCGCGCGACACCTACCGGCACGAGCCGAACGGCCTGCGCAAGGACCTCACCGAGAAGGTCGCCGCCCTGCACCCGGGCTTCGTCCGCTTCCCCGGCGGCTGCCTGGTCAACACCGGCTCCATGCAGGACTACAGCGAAGCCTCCGGCTGGCAGCGCAAGCGCTCCTACCAGTGGAAGGACACCGTCGGCCCGGTCGAGCAGCGGGCGACCAACGCCAACTTCTGGGGCTACAACCAGTCGTACGGCCTCGGCTACTACGAGTACTTCCGCTTCGCCGAGGACATCGGCGCGATGCCCCTGCCCGTCGTCCCGGCCCTGGTGACCGGCTGCGGCCAGAACAAGGCCGTCGCCGACGACGCGCTGCTGGGGCGGCACATCCAGGACACGCTCGACCTCATCGAGTTCGCCAACGGCCCGGCGACCTCGAAGTGGGGCAAGGTGCGCGCCGACATGGGCCACCCGAAGCCCTTCCACCTCACCCACATCGAGGTCGGCAACGAGGAGAACCTGCCGAACGAGTTCTTCGCCCGCTTCCAGCAGTTCCGCGCGGCCGTCCAGGCCCGGTACCCGTACATGCAGGTGATCTCCAACGCGGGCCCCGACGACTCGGGCGCGACCTTCGACACGGCCTGGAAGCTCAACCGGGACAACAAGGTCGACATGGTCGACGAGCACTACTACAACAGCCCGCAGTGGTTCCTGCAGAACAACGACCGCTACGACTCCTACGACCGCAGCGGCCCGAAGGTCTTCCTCGGTGAGTACGCCTCCCAGGGCAACGCCTTCAAGAACGGCCTCGCCGAAGCGGCCTACATGACCGGCCTGGAGCGCAACGCGGACGTCGTCAAGCTCGCCTCCTACGCCCCGCTGTTCGCCAACGAGGACTACGTCCAGTGGCGGCCGGACCTGGTGTGGTTCAACAACCACGCCTCCTGGGGCTCGGCCAACTACGAGGTCCAGAAGCTGTTCATGAACAACGTGGGCAGCCGGGTGGTGCCGTCCACCGCCACCACCACCCCGGCCGTCAGCGGCCCCATCACCGGCGCCGTCGGCCTGTCCACCTGGAACACCAGTGCCGCCTACGACGACGTGAAGGTCACCGCCGCCGACGGGAGCGCCCTGTTCGGCGACGACTTCTCCGGCGACACCTCGAAGTGGACCCACACCGGCACCGGCAGCTGGAGCGTCCAGGACGGCGCCTACGTCCAGACCGACGACGCGGCCGAGAACACCATGGTCCAGGCGGGCGACCCGGCCTGGCACGACTACGACCTGCATGTGAAGGCCACCAAGAAGTCCGGAAAGGAGGGCTTCCTCGTCGCCTTCGGCGTCAAGGACACCGGCAACTACTACTGGTGGAACCTGGGCGGCTGGAACAACACCCAGAGCGCGGTCGAGCAGGCCGTGGACGGCGGCAAGTCCACGCTGATCTCCAAGGCGGGCTCGGTCGAGACCGGCCGGGCCTACGACATCGACATCAAGGTGCGCGGCCGCCAGGTCACCCTGTATCTCGACGGGCAGCAGTGGGGCAGCTTCACCGACGACCGGCCGGCCGAGCCGTTCCGCCAGGTCGTCACCCGGGACGCGAGGACCGGTGAGCTGATCGTCAAGGTCGTCAACGCCCAGGCCTCCGCGGCCCGTACGGCGATCGACCTGGGCGGTGCGAAGGTCGCCTCCGAGGCCGCCGTGACCACGCTCGCCGCCGCCCCCGACGCGGTGAACACCGAGACGTCCACGACGGTCGCCCCCAAGACCTCCACGCTCACCGGAGTGGCGGGGAAGTTCACCTACACCTTCCCGGCGAACTCCGTCACCTTCCTGCGGATCAAGCAGAGGTAGCCACGGAGCCGTCCGCGGGCCGCTGCCCGAGCGGCAGCAGCCCGCGCTCGGCGAAGACCTTCTTCGCGGCGAAGGTCGCGTTCAGCGCCTTCGGCATGCCGCAGTAGACGGCGGAGTGCAGCAGCGCCTCGGTGATCTGCTCGGCCGTGAGGCCCACGTTGAGCGCCGCGTTCACATGCACGTCCAGCTGGGCCTCGCAGCCGCCGAGCGCGGTGAGCATGCCCAGGGTGACCAGCTGACGGTCGCGCGGGGCGAGCCCGGGCCGGTCGTAGACCTCCCCGAAGGCCCACGCGACGATCTGGTGCCCCAGCTCCGGGCTGATGTCGGCGAGCGAGTCGACGACCCGCTGCCCGGCTTCGCCGTCGACCTTCTTCAGAACCTCCAGGCCGTGTGCGAAACGTTCGTCACGGGTGGTGCTCTCGCTCATGCCGGCTATGGGCTGTCCGCTTGTCATGGCAGGAACCGTAGAACCTGGAGTGCGCTCCAGGTCAAGCGCCGCTCGGTTCACCTTGAAAACACCGCCCGGAAAGCCTTTGTTTTCCTGGCCGTCATGAAATTCACACGGTGTTTCCCGTATTCGGAAGAAGTCGCCTCACTTTTCAGTGAGCGCACAACCAACTGGAAACGTGCCCCGTCTAAGACGGCGAATCGACGAGGCATACATTCCGTGGGGGAGCACCGAAAATGCATGGCAACGCGCGGCGGCACCCGGACAGGAACAGGGTGTGAAAGAGATATCCCGGCCGAGGCGGGCCGCCGCACTGTTCGCCGCGGCCGTCACGATCACGGCGTTCTGCGCCGCCGACGCCCTTGCCCGCAGCTACCCGTTCGGCTCCCGCACCCGCAGCGTCAACGACCTGGGCAACCAGTACGTGCCCTTCCACGCCCACCTGTGGGACCTGCTGCACGGCAGGGCCGACGGCGGCCTCCTCGTCAACTGGCAGTCCGGCTACGGCTCCAGCTTCCTGCCCGACGTCGGCACCTACCTGGGCAGCCCGTTCGCGCTGCTCGTGGCCCTTTTCCCGCGGGACGAGATCGACCTCGCGGTGTACGTCGTCACCGGACTGAAGACCGCGGCCGCCGCAGCCGCCATGGCCTGCCTGCTGCTCACCCTGCGACCCGGCCGCTGGTGGGCGGCAGGACTGCTCGGCGCCTCCTACGCCCTGTGCGGCTGGAGCGTCGCCGACGCCTCCTACAACCCCATGTGGCTGGACGGTCTCATCGCGCTGCCGCTGCTGTGCCTGGTCGGCGAGTGGGCCATCGCCGGGCGCCGCCGCTACCTGGGCGTCCTCGTCGTGGCCCTCGCCTGGACCGCGAACTTCTACACCGCCTACATGGCCACCCTCGGCGCCGCCCTGGTCCTGCTGCTCCGGCTGCTGCTGGCGGACCTGCCCCGGCGGCGGGCGCTCGCGGCGGCCGGCCGCGCCGTGCTCACCGTGGTCCTCGGCGTGGGCCTCGCCGCCCCGCTGGTGACCGTCATCTACTTCGGCACCAAGCACGCCTACCCGGGCCGCGTCCGCCAGTTCGCCCCGGTGGCGAGTGAGGACGTGCTGGCCAGGCTGCTGCCGGCGACGTACGGCTTCGGCTCGCCGGCCGTCTACGTGGGCATCACGGCCCTGCTGCTCGCCCTCGCGCTGCCGTTCCACCGCGCGGTCCCCGTCCGGGTGCGTGCGGGCTGGACGCTCCTCGTGCTCGCGGTGACCCTGTCCCTGCAGTGGGCGCCGACCCACCTGGTCTGGCACGCCTTCGCCACCCCGCAGGGCAGCCCCTACCGCCAGGCCTTCGTGCTCTGCGGGCTGCTGGTGATCGCCGCCTGGCACGCGTTGTCGTACGGCCTGCCCGACCGGCGCGCGCTCATGGCGGCGGCCGGGCTGCTCGCCCTGATCGCCCTCGCGGCGAGCCGCAGCGACCTGGTGCGGGCCTTCGCCTGGCCGGTGCTGCTGCTCGCCACCGCCGGCGCCCTCGGCGGACTGGCCCTGCTCGCCCGCGCCGACGTAGCACGGCGCACCCGGCTGGCCGGCCTGGCCGTCGTTCTCCTGCTCGGTGCGCAGCTCGGGGAGACGGCCGCCACCTCCGCCGTGGCCACACGGCTGCGCCTCGGGCACCTGGACGACTACGCGCCCTGGGGGCAGCGGCAGCAGCGGCAGGCGGACACCGTCGCGGCGGCCGACGACTGGCCCCGGTACCGGACCGACCCCGGACGCGAGCAGACCGTCGGCAACGACCCGATGCTGGTGGGCGGCCAGGGCGCCCAGTACTACAGCAGCCTGACCTCCGACGTCCTCAGCCGTACGCTGACCGCGCTCGGCGACGGCTGGACCTCGCGCGGCCGCAGCGTGCAGAGCCTGGACAACGCCGTCACCGACGTCATCTTCTCGGTCGGCGCCCGGGTTCACTCGCCGCCGGACCCGCACCAGAAGTACCTGCCGCAGGACGGCGACCGGGTGACGGTGACCCGGCGCGACGTGCCGCCGCTGGTGACCGTGCGGACCGCTCCCGACCGGGCCGCCTTCGGGCCGTCTCCGTACCGCAACCAGGAGCTGCTGCTCGGCAGCCGCGTCTACACCGTGCCCCGCCTCGCCGTGCACGGCGACACCGGAAAGCCGGCCCGGGGAGGCCGGGTCGGTTCCGGGAACGCCGTCACGAGCCCGACGATCACGGCCCGCTGCCCGGCCGGGACCCAGGTCTACCTGTGGGCCCCGCACTACTCGGGCACGGCACGGCAGCACGGCGCCGGCACCGCCGCGCGCTTCCGCTTCGAGTTCCCGCGCAACCGCGCCGCCATGGCGCCGCTCGGCCCGGCCCCGGCGTCCGGCCGACTGCGCATCGACCTGACCCCGGACCGCCCCGGCCGCGTCCCGGGCGGTGCGATCGGCTGCCTGGACACCGCACGCCTGCGCACCGCGGCCGCCCGCCTGAAGGCCACCGGCGCCACCGAGGTCACCGTCTCCGACGGCACCGTCCGAGCCCAACTGCCCGCGGGCAGCAAGGGGATCGCGGTCGTCGCCGCGCCCCGGATCGCCGGCTGGCGATGCGCCACCGGTGGCGGCCCGGCCCGGCCGGCGGGGGAGTACCACGGGCTGATCGCCGTACCCCTCGACGGAACCGACGGCACCGCCGCGACCTCGACCTCGTTGACCTGCACCTTCCACCCGCCCGGCCTGCGGCTGGGCACGGCCGTCGGGGGCGCCTCGCTGCTCACGCTCGCGCTGCTCGGCACCCTCACCGCCGTGCGCCGTAGACGCGCCCCGGCACCGTCCACGACCACACCACCACGCGAGCGCGTGACCACCGCACCCTGACCGCGCCCCTGGGGGGAACGCCATGCTGATATCGATCGTCGCGCCCTGCTACAACGAGGAAGACGTCCTCGAACGCTTCCACGAGGAGGTCCAGAAGATCGCGGACGAGCTGCTGCCGCTCGGCCACGACATGGAGTTCGTGTACGTCGACGACGGCAGCCGCGACCGCACGCTCGCCGTGCTGAGGCGCCTCGCCGACCGCGACTCGCGGGTGCGGTACGTCTCCTTCAGCCGCAACTTCGGCAAGGAGGCGGCCCTGCTCGCGGGCCTCAGGCACGCCTCGGGCGACTCGGTCGTCGTCATGGACGCCGACCTCCAGCACCCGCCGGAGCTGATCAAGCGGATGGTGGAGCTGCGCGGCCAGGGCTACGACCAGGTCATCGCCAAGCGCAGCCGCACCGGCGACCGCCTCACCCGCACCGTCACCGCCCGCCTGTACTACCGGCTCATCAACCGCATGGTCGACGTCGAACTCGTCGACGGCGTGGGCGACTTCCGCCTGCTGTCGCGCCGGGTGGTGGACGCGGTCCTGAACCTCACCGAGTACAACCGCTTCTCCAAGGGCCTGTTCGCCTGGGTCGGCTTCCCGAGCACCACCTTCGAGTACGAGAACGCGACGCGCGAGGCCGGCAGCAGCTCCTGGTCCTTCCGCAGCCTGCTCAACTACGGCCTGGACGGCCTGCTCTCCTTCAACAACCGGCCGCTGCGCGCCGCCCTCTGGCTCGGCATGGGCCTGCTGCTGTGCGCCGGGCTGTACACCGCCTGGATCGTGGGCGCCGCGCTGGTCAACGGGGTACAGACGCCCGGCTACGTGACCATCATCACCGCCGTCACGGCCCTCGCCGGCGTGCAGATGGTCATGCTGGGAGTGATCGGGGAGTACACCGGCCGCATCTACTACGAGGTGAAGGGGCGCCCGCACTTCCTGGTGAAGGCGACCAATGTGGAACGGACGAAAGACCTCATTCCTTGAAGCGACAGATCGTCACCTTTGCCGCGGTCGGTGTGATCAACACCGCCACTTATTACTGTCTCTACCTGTTGTTCCTCACATGGCTGCCCTATCTGGCCGCGCATATTCTAGCCTTTCTGCTCAGCATGATCGGATCCTTTTTCCTCAATGCGCACTTCACGTATCGGACACGGCCCACCTGGCGGAAATTCCTGCTGTTCCCGCTGACCAACGCCACCAATTTCCTGATCACGACCGCCGGGGTGTACGTGATCGTCGACGTCCTGCACGCCGGCAGCCGCTTCGCCCCACTGCTCGCCTCGGCGGCCGCCATCCCCGTCACGTTCGTCGTGTCCCGCTGGGTGATGCTCCCCCGATCGATTGCATAAACGTGCATCGATACGTATAGTCATGCCATCCAGAGGAGGGTGGACATGGCGGTACGTGCGGCGGTGGCCGGAGCGAGCGGATACGCGGGCGGAGAGGTCCTGCGCCTGCTCCTCGCGCACCCCGAGGTCGAGATCGGTGCCCTGACCGGCAACTCCAACGCCGGGCAGCGGCTCGGCGCGCTCCAGCCGCATCTGCTGCCGCTGGCCGACCGGGTGCTGACCGAGACCACGGCCGAGGCACTCGCCGGGCACGACGTCGTGTTCCTGGCCCTGCCGCACGGGCAGTCCGCCGCCGTCGCCGAGCAGCTCGGCCCGGACGTCCTCGTCGTCGACATGGGCGCCGACTTCCGCCTCGCCGACGCGGCCGACTGGGAGAAGTTCTACGGCTCCCCGCACGCCGGTACCTGGCCCTACGGCCTTCCCGAACTTCCGGGCGCCCGCGCCCGGCTTACGGGGTCCAAGCGCATCGCGGTGCCCGGGTGCTACCCGACCGCCGTGACCCTCGCCCTGTTCCCGGCCTACGCGGCCGGACTCGCCGAGCCCGAGGCGGTGATCGTCGCCGCGTCCGGCACCTCCGGCGCCGGCAAGGCGCCCAAGCCCCACCTGCTCGGCAGCGAGGTCATGGGCTCCATGTCGCCGTACGGCGTCGGCGGCGGCCACCGGCACACCCCCGAGATGATCCAGAACCTCAGCGGCGTGGCCGGCGAGCGGATCTCCGTCTCCTTCACGCCGACCCTCGCGCCGATGCCCCGCGGCATCCTCGCCACCTGCAGCGCGTCCGCCCGGGACGGGGTGACCGGCGAGTCCGTGCGCGCCGCCTACGAGAAGGCCTACGCCGACGAGCCGTTCGTCCACCTGCTCCCCGAGGGACAGTGGCCCGCCACGGCGTCCGTCTACGGTTCCAACGCCGTTCAGGTGCAGGTCGCGTACGACGCGGCGGTGGGCCGCATCATCGCGATCAGCGCCATCGACAACCTGACCAAGGGCACCGCGGGCGGTGCCGTACAGAGCATGAACATCGCCCTGGGTCTCGCCGAGACCACCGGGCTGACCACGATCGGAGTTGCGCCGTGAGCGTGACGGCAGCGAAGGGATTCACGGCCGCGGGCATCGCCGCCGGGATCAAGGAGAACGGCAACCCCGACCTGGCCCTCGTGGTCAACAACGGGCCGCGCCGTGCCGCCGCAGGCGTCTTCACCTCCAACCGTGTGAAGGCCGCGCCGGTGCTCTGGTCCGAGCAGGTCCTCAGGAGCGGCCAGGTGACGGCCGTGGTCCTCAACTCCGGCGGCGCCAACGCCTGCACGGGCCCCAAGGGCTTCCAGGACACGCACGCGACCGCCGAGAAGGCGGCCGAGGCGCTCGGCCGGGGTGCCATCGAGATCGCCGTCTGCTCCACCGGCCTCATCGGCGTCCTGCTGCCCATGGACAAGCTGCTCCCGGGCGTCGAGACTGCCGCGGCCCAGCTCTCCGAGCACGGCGGCGAGAAGGCCGCCATCGCCATCAAGACCACCGACACCGTCCACAAGACGTCCGTGGCCACCAGGGACGGCTGGACCGTCGGCGGCATGGCCAAGGGCGCGGGCATGCTCGCGCCGGGCCTGGCCACCATGCTGGTCGTCCTCACCACCGACGCCGACCTCGACGACGAGGTGCTGGACCGGGCGCTCCGCGCGGCCACGAAGGTCACCTTCGACCGTGTCGACTCCGACGGCTGCATGTCCACCAACGACACGGTGCTGCTGCTCGCCTCCGGCTCCTCCGGCATCACCCCGGAGTACGCCGAGTTCGCCGAGGCCGTGCGCCAGGTCTGCGACGACCTCGGCCAGCAGCTGATCCGGGACGCCGAGGGCGCCAGCAAGGACATCAGGGTCGAGGTGATCAACGCCGCGTCCGAGGACGACGCCGTCGAGGTGGGCCGCTCCATCGCCCGCAACAACCTCCTCAAGTGCGCGATCCACGGCGAGGACCCCAACTGGGGCCGCGTCCTGTCCGCGATCGGCACGACGAAGGCCGCCTTCGAGCCGGACCAGCTGAACGTCGCCATCAACGGCGTCTGGGTGTGCAAGAACGGCGGTGTCGGCGAGGACCGCGAACTGGTCGACATGCGCTACCGCGAGGTGCACATCGTCGCCGACCTCGCGGCCGGTTCCCAGACCGCCACCATCTGGACCAACGACCTCACCGCCGACTACGTCCACGAGAACAGCGCCTACTCCTCATGAGCACTGGAACGACGCGTAAGCACACCGCCCTGCCCAAGGCCCAGATCCTCATCGAGGCGCTGCCCTGGCTGACCCGGCACCACGGCAAGGTCGTCGTCATCAAGTTCGGCGGCAACGCCATGGTGAACGAGGACCTGAAGGCCGCCTTCGCCCAGGACGTCGTCTTCCTGCGGCACGCCGGACTCAAGCCGGTCGTGGTGCACGGCGGCGGCCCCCAGATCAGCGCCGCCCTCGACCGGCACGGCATCGTCAGCGAGTTCAAGGCCGGCCTCAGGGTCACCACCGAGGACGCCATGGACGTCGTACGGATGGTGCTGGCCGGGCAGGTGCAGCGCGAGCTGGTCGGGCTGCTCAACCAGCACGGACCGCTCGCCGTGGGTCTGACGGGCGAGGACGCCCACACCATCACCGCCACCAAGCACCAGCCCGAGATCGACGGCGAACTGGTCGACATCGGGCGGGTCGGCGAGATCACCGCGATCGACACCGGCGCGATCGAGGCCCTGCTGGCCGACGGCCGCATCCCGGTCGTGTCGTCGATCGCCCGATCCCAGGACGACGGACATGTCTACAACGTCAATGCTGATACGGCGGCTGCGGCTCTCGCTGCGGCACTGGGGGCCGAGACCCTCATGGTCCTCACCGACGTCGAGGGCCTCTACGAGGACTGGCCGGACTCCGACGAGGTGATCAGCCGCCTCACCGCGTCCGAGCTGGAGAAACTGCTGCCGGAGCTGTCCTTGGGCATGGTGCCGAAGATGGAGGGCTGCCTGCACGCCGTACGCAACGGCGTCACCACGGCCCGCGTCATCGACGGCCGGGTCCAGCACTCGATCCTGCTGGAGATCTTCACCGACGAGGGCATCGGCACGATGGTCGTGCCCGACGAAGCCGAGGGGGAGCAGTCATGACGGGTACCGCGACCAACGCAGAGCTGACCGCGCGCTGGCAGGGCGCGCTCATGAACAACTACGGCACCCCCCGACTGCCCCTCGTGCGCGGCGAGGGCGCCAAGGTGTGGGACGCCGAGGGCAAGCAGTACCTGGACTTCGTCGGCGGCATCGCGGTCAACGCGCTCGGCCACGCCCACCCGGCCGTGGTGGAGGCGGTGAGCCGGCAGATCGCCTCCCTAGGGCACGTCTCCAACCTGTTCATCGCCGAGCCGCCCGTCGCCCTCGCCGAACGCCTCCTGCAGCTCTTCGGCCGGGACGGCAAGGTCTTCTTCTGCAACTCGGGCGCCGAGGCCAACGAGGGAGCCTTCAAGATCGGCCGGCTGACCGGGCGCACCCACATGGTGGCGACCACCGGCGGCTTCCACGGCCGCACCATGGGCGCCCTGGCGCTCACCGGCCAGCCCGGCAAGCAGGCGCCGTTCCTGCCGCTGCCCGGCGACGTCACCCACGTGCCCTACGGCGACGCCCAGGCGCTGGCCGCGGCGGTCACGGAGGACACGGCGCTCGTCATCATCGAGCCGATCCAGGGCGAGAACGGGGTCGTGGTGCCCCCGTCCGGGTACCTGAAGGCGGCCCGGGCGATCACCGCGGCCACCGGGGCGCTGCTCGTCCTGGACGAGGTGCAGACCGGCATCGGCCGTACCGGCAACTGGTTCGAGTACCAGGCCCACGAGGGCGTGCTGCCCGACGTCGTCACGCTCGCCAAGGGACTCGGCGGCGGGCTGCCGCTCGGCGCCACCGTGGCCTTCGGGCGCGCCGCCGACCTGCTCCAGCCCGGCCAGCACGGCACGACCTTCGGCGGCAACCCGGTCGCCTGCGCCGCGGGGCTCGCCGTCCTCGACACCATCGCGGACGAGGGGCTGCTGGAGAACGTGAAGCGGCAGAGCGGCGCACTGCGCGAGGGAATCGAGAGTGCCTGCGGCGGATCACGTCACCCGTTGATCGATTATGTCCGGGGTGCGGGCCTCCTCCTGGGTATCGTGCTCACCGGGCCGCTCGCACCGCAGGTGCAGCAGGCGGCCCAGGAGGCCGGGTTCCTGGTGAACGCGCCCGCTCCCGACGTCGTGCGGCTCATGCCGCCGCTGAACCTGAGCGACGACGAGACAGGCGCCTTCCTCCGGGCGCTGCCCGGCATCCTCGACGCGGCGAGCCCGGCGAACGGGGACGGACGATCCGGAGAATGAGACGACGATGAGCCAGGCGCAGGACCACGAGCACGCGGCAGGCGCCGGGCCCGCCGTGCCGCAGACCCGCA
Source organism: Streptomyces sp. NPDC001410 (assembly GCF_042895235.1). Lineage (NCBI taxonomy): Bacteria > Bacillati > Actinomycetota > Actinomycetes > Kitasatosporales > Streptomycetaceae > Streptomyces > Streptomyces sp. NPDC001410. The sequence goes on along the minus strand of NZ_JBIAWE010000004.1, from coordinate 240,267 downwards.
CCGCACGGCACCGCCGGATCGTGGACATCCTCAACCGGCAGCCGGTGCGGTCGCAGAGCCAGCTGGCGAAGCTCCTCGCCGACGACGGGCTGAGCGTGACCCAGGCGACGCTGTCGCGGGACCTCGACGAGCTGAACGCGGTCAAGATCCGCAACAACGAGGGCGACCTGATCTACGCGGTGCCGAGCGAGGGCGGCTTCCGCACGCCCCGGGCGCCGCTCGGGGAGTCGGCGAAGGAGGAGCGGATGCGGCGCCTGTCCCAGGAGCTGCTGATCTCCGCCGAGGCCTCCGCCAACCTCGTGGTCCTGCGGACCCCTCCGGGGGCCGCCCAGTTCCTCGCCTCCGCCATCGACCAGGCCGAGCTGCACGACATCCTCGGCACCATCGCGGGCGACGACACGCTGCTGCTGATCAGCCGGGATCCCACCGGCGGGCAGGCTCTGGCGGACCACCTCCTGCGGCTGGCCCAGAACGGCCACTGACGGGCGCCGCCGGGGGTACGGGCGGAGAATAGGAACGTGATCTTCCGCCGCGAAGGCCGGGCAATCTCCTGGCGGGGGCGGACCGTATATGGAGGTATGCAAGGGATTCGGTTCCCGGTGGGCCGGCTCCCGGACGAGGCTCTGCTGTCCGGGCTGGCCACCGGTGATCCGGAACTCGCGGCCACCTTTGTACGGAGGTTCCAGCACACGGTCTTCGGTGTCGCCATCGCCGTCACCGGGGACCCACAGCTCGCCGAGGACATCGCCCAGCAGACGTTCGAGCGCGCGTGGCGTCATGCCCAGATCTACGACCCGCGCCGTGGCTCGGTGGCGACCTGGCTGACGACCATCGCGCACAACCTCGCCGTGGACGCACTCCGGGCGCGGCGGAGCGAGCCGATGGCGCCGGAGGACCTCGACGTGCTCCTCGACGTCGTCAGCGAGACGCCCGAGCAGTGGGCGCTGGCCGACGAGGCCTCGGCCCGGCTGCGGGCCGCCGTGGCGCAGCTGCCACGGGAACAGGGTCGTGCCCTGGTGATGGCGGGCATCTACGGAATGACGGCTCAGCAGATCGCCGACTGGGAGAAGATCCCGCTGGGAACCGCCAAGACGCGGATCAGAACCGCGATGGCAAAGCTGCGGAACACGCTCACGTCTCCGAAGCGAGGCGACCATGGCCAGTGATGTGACCTGCGAGAAGCTCCAGGAGAGCGGCGCCGAGCTGGCACTCGGCGTGCTGTTCGGGCGTCAGCGGGCCGAAGCGGTCGAGCACCTGGAGCGGTGCGCGGACTGCCGGGAGTACGTCGGGCATCTGACGCTCGTCGGCGACCGGCTGCTCGGCCTGCTGCCGCCGACCGAGCCGCCGAACGGGTTCGAGACCCGGGTGGCGCGCGGACTGACCCGCGCCGTGACCGCGTCCGAGGGCCGCGCGCACACGCACCCGTCGGCAGCCGAGCACAAGGGCCTCCGCGGCCGCGCCCGCCGGGCCAGGCTCCGGCTGGCCTCCGCCGTGGCCGCGCTCGCCATCGCCTGTGGCTTCGCCGGCTGGGGGATCGGGACCGCGGTCGAGACGATCACGGCCTCGTCGGCCCCCGCCGTCGAGACCGAGCCGGTCCTGGTCGGGGACCTGACCTCGCCCCACGGGGCCGAGCCGTCGGCCGGCGAGGTCTACGCCCACCCCGGGCCCCCCGGCTGGCTCTTCATGTCCGTCGACCTGACCGGCACCCACGCCTCGTACACCGGCAAGGTCACCTGTCTCCTGGAGCACGCGGACGGCACCACCACCCACATCGGTGACTTCGCCCTGCGCGACGGTCAGGGCCACTGGGGTACGGCGACCCCGATCGACCCCACGACGGTCACGGGCGCCCGGGTGACCGCGTCCGACGGCACCGTCCTGGCCACGGCCGACCTGCACATCGGCCAGGTCCAGACCCCCGAGGAGGCGTGAACCCGGTCCACCCCCGGGACGGCCTCAGGCGCGCGCGGTGTGGCGCCGATGGCCGGGCGCCGTCGCGTCGAGGGCGGCGGCCAGCTCGTCGACGGTGGGCCGGGACGCCGGGTCGGCGCGCAGACAGCTGTCGACGGCGGCGGCGAGAGCGGCCGGCAGCCGCCGCCGGGACGCGATGGGCGGGGCACTTTGCTCCAGCTGCGGACAGCGGTCCGCCCGCTGCCCCTCGGAGGACTCGGCCGCGGCCGTCGGCGGCCCGCCGCGGTCGAACGGCACGTCACCGCAGGCGAGTTCGTACAGCGTGATGCCGATGCCCCACACGTCGGCGGCGGCCGTCAGCTGCCCGCCGCGGGCCTGCTCCGGAGCCAGGTAGCGGATCGTGCCCAGCCCCGGGGGTGCGCTGCCGGGCGGCCGTGCGAGGCTCAGGTCCAGCACCTTCGCATGGCCGCAGTCCACCACCACGTTGGACGGTTTGAGGTCCAGGTGCAGCAGGCCCTGTCCGTGCAGGTAGTGGACCGCGGAGCACAGCTGCACCCCGAGGAGCGCCACGTCGGCGGCGGCCGGCCGCCGCGGCAGCCGGCCGATCAGGTGGGACAGCGTCTCACCGGTCAGTGTCTCCAGGACGACGAGCGGCTCGGGCGACTCGAAGGTCTCGTAGGCGCGCACCAGGTGGGGATGCGTGAACGCGCCCAGCCACCGGCCCTCCCGCAGCAGCCGCGCCCGCAGCCGCTCCTCGCCCAGCCGGTCGGGACGCACCGTCTTGATCACACAGCGGCAGGCCCGCTCCTCGCTCCAGGCGTCGTAGACGTCCAGCCAGCCGGTGCGCGTCAGGTGCGCCAGGACCTCGTAACCCGGGGCCGGTCTCGCGCCCGGTGGGCGGGGAGGCGGGGCGTCGTCGCTCACGACAGGACCCTCCCCTCCGGCGCGTGCAGCCGGTGGAGCCGGGCGTACCTGCCGTCGCGCCGCAGCAGGTCCTCGTGGGTGCCGTGCTCGACCACCCGGCCGCCGTCCAGCACCACGATGTGCGTGGCGTCGCGGACGGTCAGCAGGTTGTGGGAGATGACGACGGTCGTCCGTCCGGCCATGAGTCGGCGCAGCGGGTCCATGATCCGTCGGCCGGACCGGACGTCGAGCCCCGTGGTCGGCTCGTCCAGCAGCAGCACGGGCGCGTCCCTGATCATCGCGCGGGCGATCGCCAGGCGCTGGCGCTGTCCGCCGGAGAGCGTCCGGCCGCGCTGGCCGACCAGCGTGTCGTAGCCGTCCGGGAGCGCCTCGATGAACTCGTGCGCGTCCGCGGCGCGCGCCGCCGCCACGATGTCCGCCTGCGTCGCCTCCGGCCGGCCGTAGGCGATGTTCTCCCGCACGGTGCCGTGGAAGACGAGCGTCTCCTGCAGCACCACCGCGATGCTCTCCCGTACGTCGGCCAGGCGCAGCGAGCGCAGATCGGTCCCGTCGAGGCGGACCGCTCCCCGGTCGGGGTCGTAGAAGCGCAACTGCAGTTTCGCGACCGTGGATTTGCCGGCCCCGCTGGCCCCGACCAGCGCCAGCGTCTCGCCGGGTGCCACATGGAAGGACACGTCGGACAGTGCCCAGGACGGGAGGCCCGGATAGCGGAACCAGACGCCGTCGAACTCCAGGTCACCGTGGGCCCGGCCGATCCGCCGGGCGCCCGCGGCCTCGGTCACCTGCGGTCGCTGGTCCAGCAGCTCGATGATCCGTTCCGCCGAGGCGGACGCCGCGTAGAAGGTGGTGCCGAGGTGGGACAGGTTGCGGACCGGGCCGTAGAGCTTGCCGATCAGCGCCAGGAAGACCAGCAGCCCGCCCAGCGTGAGCTGGCCCTGGGCCAGCTTCCAGGTACCCAGGCCCATGACCGCGAGCCCGCCGGCCACCTCGATGACGTCGACGAGGGGTCCGTACACGCCACGGATCCGCGCCGAGGCCATCGCCGCCCGGTACCTGCCGATGTTCTCCCGCTCGAACCGCTGCTCCTCCCAGCCCTGCCGGTTGTACGCCTGCACCAGCGCGACGTTGCCCAGCGACTCCTCGGCGATCGCGCTGATCGAGCCGCTACGGCGCCTGCGCTCCCGCGACGCCGCCTTGATCAGCTTGGCGAAGTGCCGGGCCGTGCCCCAGAACAGCGGCACGATGACGAGGGCGAGGAGGGTGAGATCCCACTGCAGGTAGAACAGCAGGCCGAGGAACACGCCCAGGCTGATCACGTAGTAGAGGGCGTCCGCGATGCCGGAGAGCAGGAACGTCTCGACCGCGTCGACATCGCCCGTGACACGCGAGAGCACGTCCCCGAGCCGCCGGCGTTCGAAGAATCCGAGCGACAGCCCTTGGACGTGTCGGAACACATCGGCGCGAAGAGTGAGCAGGAAGCGCTCGCTGACCCAGGTGGACGTCACGTCGTCGGCGTAGGCGAGCACGCCGGAACCGACGATGAGTCCCAGATAGGTCGGCGCGATCCACAGGAGCGGCCGGAGATCACGGGGGACGAGGACGTCGTCCACGACGATCTTGAAGAGCCAGATCTCCCCGGCGTCGACGACGGGGCCGATCAGGCTGAAGAACACGATGGGCACGAGCCAGCGCCGGCCACCGCGGGTGTACGGCCAGAACCGCCGGAACACCTCACGCGGGGGCACCGGAGGCGCGGCCGCGACCACGGCGTCGGACGTCTCGCCCACCGACAGCAGCCGCCGCAGGACATGCGCCATGGCATGCATTCCTCGGGGGGCGGCGAAACGGACCGGGTCCTTCCGAATCCGGTCCGCTCACCCTCCGTGTGCGATCAGTGGCCGCTGTGGCCGTGGCCGTTACGGTCGCCGTGGCCGTGGCGGTCGCCGTGGCCGTGGCGGTCGCCGTGGTCGCGGCGGTCGCCGTGGTCGTGGCGGTGCCCGTGCCGCGAGGAGTCGTGCCTCGACGAGTCGTCGTCGTGGCCGTGGCCCTTCGCCGGCATGAGACTGTTGAAGATGGCCATATGCGTTCCTCCTGAAACTTGCCCCACAGGGGATACGTCCCAACGTGGAAGTTGGATGGCGTAATGGGGACAACTTGGTAGAAACGTCAAAAATTCCCCGTTCCAGTGTCCGATGTTCAACCGAACTGCTGTTCAGCCGAGCCGCGCCGCCAGCCCGCCGGTGCACCGCACCTCGTCACCCGCCGTGATCAGCAACGCCTCCACGTCCGGCAGCGACTCGAGCCATGCCAGCCCCGCCCGCGACCCCATCGCGAACGCCGCCGTGGCCCAGCAGTCCACCCACGTCAGCCGGGGCCCCACCACGGTCACCGCGACCAGGTCCGTCACCGCGGACCTGCCGGTACGCGGATCCACGATGTGGTCGCCCCGCTCCACCGTGCCGGACGTCGCCACCGACAGCTCGTCCACTCCGGCCGCCGAGATCACCGCCGCCAGTCCACCGGGGCGGAGCGGATCCGACACCCCGACCCGCCACGGCCGCTGCGGCTCCGGCGCGCCCAGCATCTGGACGTCACCGCCCCCGTTCACGCTGACCCCGCACACCCCGTCCACCGCCGCCAGCAGCCGCGCCGCCCGCTCCGCCGACCAGCCCTTCACGATTCCGGTCGGATCCAGTGACCCTCGGTACCGGGTGCTGAACCACCCGTCACTCACCCGCTCCGCCTCGGCCGCCAGCTCCAGCACCTCGGCCACCTCGGGAGCGCACTGCGCCACGGTCAGCTCACCCCGGGCGAGGCGCGACACCTCGCTGTCCTCACGGTAGGTGGAGAAGAGCGCGTCGACCCGGTGCAGGCCCGCGACCGCCTCGTCCAAGGCCCGCCGTACCGCACCGGATTCCCCGCCGCGGACGTCGAAGGAGAAGACGGTCCCCATGACCTCCTCCGCATGACGCACCGCGGCGGGAGCTTCAGCCGACTCGGCCACCGCGTCAGCCACCGGCCTGGTCGAGCGCCGACTGCAGCGACTGCTTGTAGCCGGTGCTGGTGTAGGTGGCCCCGGAGACGGAGTCGATGTTCGCGGTTCCGGCCGCCACGGCCTCCTGGTTGAGCTTGGGCACGGAGAGCTGGGTCTTCTGGCTGCTCAGTCCGCCCTCGGGCGCCTGGACCGCGTCCGCCTTGGTGATCTTCCCGTTGCTGACCGTGATCCGGACCTGGACCGTGCCGTACTGGGTCTGGACGGCCTTGCCGGTGACGGTACGGGCCTGCGCCGCGCCCGATCCGGCGGAGGAGCCGGAGGACGACCCGGAGGAGGAGCTGGAAGACGACCCGGACGAAGACCCGGAAGACGACCCCGCGGACGCCTTCATCTTGTCCAGCGCCGACTGCAGCGACTTCTTGTACCCCGTGCTCGTGTACGTCGCCCCGGACACCGCGTCGATCTGCGCACTCTGCGCCGCCACGGCCTCCTGGTTGAGCTTGGGCACGGCGAGTTCGGTCTTCTGGTCGCTGAGCCCGCCCTTGGGCGCCTGCACCGCCTCTGCCTTGGTGATCTTGCCGCCCGCGACGGTGAGCCGCACCTGGACGGCCCCGTACTGGGTCTGCGCTGCGTCTCCGGTCACCGTGCCGGTGCCGGCGGCCTGCGCCCCGCCCTGCGGAGACTCCTGCGCCGCCGCCGTCTGCTGGGGTGCCGCGCCTGCCGCCGAAGCGGCCGCCGGATCCGAGGCGGGCTTCAGCGACAGCAGCAGCACGACACCGGACACGGTGGCGGCCGTGGCCAGCACGACGCGCCGAATGGGGTGGCTCTTCCTCATCGCTTCGCAGCTCCCGCTCACATCTCGAACGACTCGTGGTGGATACGGCGCGCGGGGACTCCCGCGCCGCGCAGTGCCTCGTACACCGACTGCGCGAACCCGGGCGGGCCGCACATGAAGACATCATGGTGATCGATGTCCGGGATCTTCCGCTGGAGGTTCTCCGCCGAGATGTCCGGCCGCTCGCCCTCGGGGCTGTTGACCGCGTACATCAGCCGGGCCCCGCGCTCATCGGCGATCGCGGCCAGCTCGTCCCACAGGGCCAGGTCCTGGGTGGTGTTGGCCCGGTAGAGCAGGGTGATGTCACCGGCCGCGCCGGGCAGCGTCTCGAACAGCGCCCGCATCGGCGTGATGCCGACCCCGCCCGCGACCAGCAGCACCTTGCCCTTGCTGCGCCGCTGGGCGGTGAGCGCGCCGTACGGGCCCTCCGCCCACACCCGGGTGCCGGGCGTCAGTTCGCGCAGCCGGGCGCTGTGGTCGCCGATCGCCTTCACCGTGATCCGCAGCATGTCGGGGCGGGGTGCCGCCGACAGAGAGTACGGGTGCGAGCTGAACCGCATCCCGGGAGCGAGGAACCGCCAGCGGAAGAACTGGCCCGCCTCCGCGCCCATCCGGTGCAGCTTCCGGCCGCCGATCAGTACGGACACGATGCCCGGCGTCTCCTCGATGACCGCTTCCACACGCATGCGGTGACGGAGGTTCAGCCGGATCGGGGTGAGGATCCGGTACCAGAGCACCAGGGCGGTGACGGTGCCGTAGAGCACGTACCAGAAGGTCTTGGCGGACGGCTCGACCGCGAAGTCGTTGCCGGTGGTGATCTGGTGCCAGAACGTCAGGAACACGGCCGCGTACGTCAGCAGGTGGACGTGGTACCAGGTGTCGTACGGCAGCCGGCGCCGGACCGGGCCGATCGACGTCAGGCCGATGACCACGAACAGGCCCGTGCCGATGGCGGCCTTGCCCATGTCCGGCAGCTGGTTGATGGAGTCGATGGTCTGCTGGACGATGTCGCCGAGCGACTTGCCGGCCTGGAGCGCGTACCCCCACATGGTGAGGAAGACGTGCGCGACGATCAGGCAGAGCGTGTACCTGCCGCTCATCGCGTGCCAGCGGGCCACCCGGTCGGAGCCGACGCGCCGTTCCAGCGCCGGTACGCGCGCCATCTGCAGCACGACCAGCGCCATCAGGTAGCCGGCCAGCAGACCGGTGATGCGGCCCGCGTTCAGAATCCTGCTGTTGTCGTCGGCTATGGACGGTGTGTTGTGCCACCAGAGCCACAGCACGGCCGCCGCGCCGGCCCACACCGCGAGCAGCAGCGGAACGGCCGGTGAGCGGCGCGGGCGGATGCGGCGCATCGTCTGGCGGCGGGCGGCACGTCCGCCTGCGAGCGTGGTGGTCACGGTTCCTCCGTGGGGACTTGACCCTTGGCCCACAGATACGTGCCGCATGCGCTGAGTGTTCAGAGCCCCGCCGAGTCGAGGGCGGACTGGAGTGACTGGCGGTAACCGTCGCTGGTGTACGTGGCCCCCGAGACCGTGTCGATCTGCGCGCTCTGGGCGGCCAGCGCCTCGCGCCGCAGCTGCGGCAGGGCGTAGCTGTTGATCTCCTGGTCGCGCGGGTTGTCCTGCGGATAGCTGACCGCCGTCACGTCCGTGAGCTTGCCGCTCTCGATCGTCACCCGCACCTGGACCGGTCCCCACCGGGTCTGGACGGTGTCGCCGGTGACGCGCTTGGTCCCCGAGCTGGAACCGGCCGTCGGGCTCGAACTGCTCGACGTCGTGGGTGACTTGGTGTCCGCCGTCGCCAGCGTGGGGCTCGTGTGCGGCTTCAGCGACAGCAACAGCACCATCCCGGAGACGGTGGCGGCACTCGCCAGCACGATGCGGCGGAGCGGGCGGTTCTTGTTCAACGCGTGCACGCGGGCCTCACAGCTCTCACAGTTCGAACGACTCGTGGTGGATACGACGGTCCGGGACCCCGGCCGCCCGCAGCGCGCCGTACACGTCCTGGGCGAAGCCGTGCGGGCCGCAGATGTAGACGTCGTGGTCCGCCAGATCGGGGAAGGTCGCGCGCAGCGACTGCGCCGTGATGCTCGGCCGCTCCCCGCGCGGCCCGTTGAGCGCGTACAGCAGCTGCGCGCCCCGCCAGCGGGCGATCGCCTCCAGCTCGCTGCCCAGCGCCAGGTCCTCGGCGCCGCGCGCCCGGTAGAGCAGGGTGACCTCGCCGGGCAGCGTCTCGAACAGCGCCCGCAGCGGGGTGATGCCGACCCCGGCCGCGATCAGCAGGGACCGCTGCCCGGTGGCCCGGTCGGCGGTCAGGGAGCCGTACGGGCCCTCCGCCCACACCCGGGTGCCCGGCCGCAGCAGCGCCACGGCCGCGCTGTGGTCGCCGAGCGCCTTCACCGTGATCCGCAGCCGGTCCGGGCGCGGCGGCGCCGACAGGGAATATGGCGTCGACGTCCAGCCCATGCCCTCGCCGAGGAACCGCCAGCGGAAGAACTGACCCGGCCGCGCGCCCAGCTCGTCCAGGTGCCGCCCGTGCACGACGACCGAGTACACGCCCGGCGCCTCCTTGTGCACCGACTCCACCCGCAGCCGGTGCCGCCGGTTGAGCCGGACCGGGGCGAGGACGCGGAACCACAGCACCAGGGCCGCCACCCCGAGGTACAGCGCGTACCAGAAGGCGGTGGCCACCGGCTTGCCGTTGAACTGCTCGCCCAGCGCCAGCTGGTGCCCGAAGGCGAGGAAGACGGCCGCGTAGGTGAGGAGGTGGACGTAGTACCAGAACTCGTGGCTCGTGCGGCGGCGCGCGGCGCGCACCGAGGTGACGCCGACCGCGAAGAGGATCACCGTGCCGGCGGTGGCCTTGAGCATCTCCGGGTAGTCCAGCACGACGGTGACCGCCTCGTGCCACAGCGAAGCCCGGTCCTGGGCGGCGTACCCGGCCAGGATCAGCGCGATGTGCGCGACGAGCAGGCAGACGGTGTACCGGCCGGCCATCGCGTGCCAGCGGGCCACCCGGTCGGAGCCGATACGCACCTCCAGCAGCGGCACCCGCGCCATCAGGCCGACCAGGACCGCGCAGGCGTACCCACACAGCAGCCCGGCGATCCGCCCGGCCCCGGTCAGCCAGCCCGCCGTACCGACCACGGCGCCCGTGTCCGCCCACCAGAGCGCGACCACGGCCGCCGCACCCGCCCACAGCACGGCCAGCACGGGCCCCGCGGGGGAGCGCCGTGCGGTCAGGGGCCGGGGCGGGGCCGCCCGCCCCGCATCCACGGTGATCATGAATACGTCGTCCCTTCGTCCGTCGTGCCAGGCCACTGTGCGGTCCGAAACTCTGAGAGACCTCTGAGCGGGCGCCGAACCAGCCGACTCAGAGGAAACTCAGAGCCGCCCGGGCAGACGGGTGCCCCGCGCACGAGCGATGCTGGTAGACGCGATGAACACCACCCGCTCCGGCCGCCCCGCCCTCACCCGACCCGACGGCACCCCGCTGCGCGTCCTCGTCGTCGACGACGACCCCGACCTCGCGGAGGTGCTCACCGGCGCCCTGCGCTACGAGGGCTGGGAGGTGCGCGCGGCCGGCGACGGCGCCTCGGCGGTCACCGCCGCGCGCGAGCTGCTGCCCGACGCCGTCGTCCTGGACGTGATGCTCCCGGACACCGACGGCTTCGCCGTGCTGCGCCGCCTGCACGAGGTGAAGCCGGACGTCTGCGTGCTCTTCCTCACCGCCCGGGACGCGGTCGAGGACCGCATCGCCGGCATCACGGCGGGCGGCGACGACTACGTCACCAAGCCCTTCAGCCTGGAGGAGGTCGTCGCCCGGCTGCGCGGACTGCTGCGCCGCGCGGGCATGGCCCGCCAGCTGGAGGAGGGGCCGCGGCTGACCGTGGGTGACCTGGTCATGGACGAGGAGGCCCGCGAGGTGACCCGGAACGGCGAGCTGATCGAACTCTCGCCCACCGAGTTCGAACTCCTCCGCTTCCTGATGCGCAACCCGCGCCGGGTGCTGAGCAAGACGCAGATCCTCGACCGGGTGTGGTCGTACGATTTCGGCGGCCGGGCCCACGTGGTCGAGCTGTACATCTCCTACCTGCGCAAAAAGGTGGACGCGGGTCGCGAACCCATGATCCACACGGTGCGTGGCGCGGGTTACGTCCTGAAGCCGGTGCCCCGGTGAGGCCCGTACGACGCCTGCCCCGGCCCCGCACCCTGCGCGCCCGGCTCACCTTCGCCCTGGTGATCCTGCTCGCCGTGAGCTGCGCGGCCGTGGGACTCGCCGCGGTCGTCGAGCTGAACGGCTTCCTCACCCAGCGTCTCGACGAGCAGCTCACCCAGGTCGGCACCCGGTTCCCGGAGAGCCTGGAGCACCAGGTCCTGGGGCAGGACGGCCGGGTGCCCGACGACCACGACGGCGACGAGCACGGCGACACCCGCCGCCTGGCCACCGGCACCTTCGGCGCCCGCCTGCTGAACGGCCAGGTCACCAACAAGGGCCTCATCCGCTCCGGCGACCCGTCCGCGGACCTGAGCGTGGACCTGACCGCCAGGGACCAGAAGCGGCTGGCCGCCGTACCGGCCGACGGCAGACCGCACACCGTCGAACTCTCCGCCCTTGACGACTACCGGGTCGTGGCCACCCCGGGCCGGGACGGTGACGTCCTGGTCGTCGGCCTGCCGCTGGAGCCCGTCCAGGCCGCCGTCCACCGTCTGGAACTGGTGGCCGGCATCGTCTTCGGCCTCGCGCTGGTGGCGACCGGCGTGGCCGGGGCCTTCTGGGTCCGCTGGTCGCTGCGCCCGCTCAGCAGGGTCGCGGCGACCGCCACCCGGGTCAGCGAGCTGCCGCTCGCCAGCGGCGAGGTGGCCCTGCCGCCCCGGGCCCCGGACCCCGACTCCCGCAGCGAGGTCGGCCGGGTCGCGGCCGCCTTCAACCGCATGCTGGGCCATGTCGAGGACGCCCTGACCAAACGCCACGCGAGCGAGGAGCGGCTGCGCCGCTTCGCCGCCGACGCCAGCCACGAGCTGCGCACCCCGGTCGCCTCGGTCCGCGGCCACGCCGAGCTGGCCCTGCTGCACCCGGGGCCGGTCCCACCGGAGGTGACCCGCGCCCTGGAGCGCATCGCCGCCGAGTCCTCCCGCATGGGCGAGATGGTCGACGACCTGCTCCTGCTGGCCCGCCTCGACGCGGGCCGCCCGCTGGAGCGCCGCCCGGTCGACCTGACGCATCTGGTCCTGGACGCGGTGACGGACGCCCGGGCCGCCGGCCCCGACCACCGCTGGACCCTGGACCTCCCGGAGGAACCGGTCACGGTCACGGGCGACACCCACCGCCTCCAACAGGTGTTGGCCAACCTGTTGGCCAACGCGCGTGTGCACACACCCGTTGGCACCAAGGTGACGGTGACCCTGGAGACCGAGGACGGCTCGGCCCACCTCTCGGTCCACGACGACGGCCCCGGCGTCCCCGAGGAAGTCCAGCCGGGCGTCTTCGAACGCTTCACCCGCGCCGAACACCGCCGCCGCCGGGACGCCCCCGGCGGTGGCGCGGGCCTCGGCCTGTCGATCGTGGCGGCGGTGGTGGAGGCGCACGGGGGGAGCGTCGGGCTGGAGAGCAGGCCGGGGGCGACGACGTTCACCGTACGGCTGCCCCTCGGCGAGGTCAGTAACGCGTGATGGCCGTGGCGCCGTCCGTGGTGCCGATCGCGACATGCGGCTTCCTGTCGGGGTCCGCCCATTTCAGGATCCGCTGCATCGCATCCTCGGGTACGGACACGCAACCGGCGGTGGCCGCCTTCCCGTTGACGTGCAGAAAGATCCCGGCCCCCCGCCCCCGCACCGGCTCGTCGTAGTTGAACCCGATGACAAGCCCGTACGCGTACGTCCCGTAGGAGCTGAGCTGCTCGGACTCCGCGGCCCGGCAGTCGGCCGGAAGGGGATCCACCCAGCGGTTGTACGCGGTGGAGTCGGGGTCCTCGCACCACCAGGAACTCCCCTTCACCGCCCGGTACTCGAACCGCGTCCCGCTCGGCGCCGCCTTGATGCCGAAGGCGAACGGAAGGCGGTACAGCCCGGTCGGCGTGGTCTTCGTCCCCTGCGTCCGCGACTGCCCCTCCACCAGCCCGTTCGCCCCGAACCGCGCGGGCGCGGACCCGGCCTGGACCCACTGGCCGTCCCGCAGGTCCCACCACGTGAGCGTGCCGGACGTCGCGTCGGTGTCCGGCGCCTGAGCGGTGATCAGCTGGGTGCCGCCCCCGGTGTCCGCCAGCTGCGCGGGCAACGGAACCGGCGCCTGCCCGGGCATGAAGCCGAGCAGGCAGACGGACGCGGACACGAGGGCGACGACGGCACTGGGGCGCATGGCTCAGACGGTAGACGGCGGGAGCGGCAACGGCAGTCCGGGCAGTCCGTCCAGGCTGGTCGCGATGTGCTCCTTCTTGGTGAAATAGGCGCTCAGCGAGTCGTCGTCCTCGCGGGCGAACCGCTTGGCGTGCAGATCGCGGTCCTCCTCGTAGGCCATATAGGGGACGGCGTATCCGCAGCTGTCCCGCACCAGTTCGGCGTGGACGACGATGACCGCGCGCAGGCCGTGCAGGCTCGGGTCGATGTCCGGGAAGCGGGCGACCAGATCCCTGAAGCGCGGGTCGTCCCGGAAGACCGCCTCGCCCCGGCCGTGCACCCGCACGATGTTCGGCGGGCCCTGGAAGGCGCACCACATGAGGGTGATGCGCCCGTTCTCCCGCAGGTGCGCGACGGTCTCGGCGTTGGACCCGGCGAAGTCCAGATACGCCAGCGTGAGTTCGTCGAGCACCACGAACGAGCCCTTGAGGCCCTTGGGGGAGAGGTTGACCGTGCCCTCTGCGGAGAGTGGCGCGGTCGCCGTGAAGAAGAGTGGCTGCTCCTCGATGAACGTCCGGAGCCTTCCGTCTATGCGCTCATAGATCTTTCCCATGTCTAACGATTATTGACGGAAGTCGTTCGGCTGTCTAAGGAATTGCCGGATCCGCCGCGGCCGCCCCCGCCGGCGCTGTCCAACGGGGCGGCCACGGCTGCCTGTCATCTCACTTGGTGAGCGTGCAGGCGGCCAGCGAGTCCAGGCCGGTCGGCTTGGCCGAGGTGCGGCCGATGGAGATGGCGATGCGGTCGATGGTCGAGACCCGCTTGTCCTTCAGCGGGCCGAGGATCGCGTTGTTGACGAAGTTCGGCCCGCCCTGGCCCACGGTGTTCTTCAGTCGCGTGTTGGCCTCCTGGATCTGCGTCTGCAGCAGGGCCAGGTTGCGGTCGACCTCGGCCTTCGCGGATGCCGGGACGGCCGGCAGCCTGGAGGCCACGTCCGGGCAGGTGATCGTGCCCGCCGCGGTGCTCCCGCCCGCCGCGGCCCCACCGCCCGACTGCCGGCCGGCCGCGGTGCCCGGGGCCGCGGAGGCGGACGCCTGGCCGCCGCCCGCGTTCGCACCACCGCCCCCGACCCCGCCCGCGTTCAGGGTGCAGGGCGCCAGCGCGTCCAGCCCCGTCGGCTTGGTGCCCTTGCGGCCGATGGAGACGGCGATGCGGTCGATGGTGGAGACGCGCTTGTCCTTGAGGGGGCCGAGGATCGCATTGCTGACGAAGTTGGGCCCGCCTTGGCCCACGGTGTTCTTCAGTCGCGTGTTGGCCTCCTGGAGCTGGGTCTGGAGGAGGGCGAGGTTGCGGTCGACCTCGGCCTGGGCGGAGGCCGGAATCGCGGGCAGCTTCGACTTCACGTCGGGGCAGGTGATGGTGCCGGGGTCCGCCAGGGTGCGCGCGCTCCGGGCGGCGCCACTCGCCGACGACTCCGACGACTCCCCGGCGAGGGCGGAACCGGCGATCACCGCGCCGGAGAGCGCCATGGCGGCAGCGCCGCCGATGATCGCCACACGACGCTTGTTGTACTTCGGAAGTGCCCTGGACATGCGACTGCCTCACTTGGGTCAGGAGTGGGTTGTGATCAACGCGGCGCCGGCGTTCGGTGGGAAGTACGAGAAAGCGGTTGCCATTGTTCAAGCGGCCCGAGAATTGACGAATCATGCAGAGGTCTGCATACTCATGCATGTCAGCAAGTGCAGTGTGAGGAGAAACCCGTGGCCGAGCGCGTCGTACTCGCCTATTCGGGCGGTCTGGACACCTCCGTCGCCATCGGCTGGATCGCCGAGGAGACGGGCGCCGAGGTCATCGCCGTCGCGGTGGACGTCGGCCAGGGCGGCGAGGACCTGGACGTCATCCGCAAGCGCGCCCTCGCCTGCGGTGCTGTCGAGGCCGAGGTCGCGGACGCCAGGGACGAGTTCGCCGAGGAGTACTGCCTCCCGGCGATCAAGGCCAACGCCCTCTACATGGACCGCTACCCGCTGGTCTCCGCGCTTTCCCGGCCGACGATCGTCAAGCACCTCGTCGCCGCCGCCAAGAAGCACGGCGCCACCACCGTCGCCCACGGCTGCACCGGCAAGGGCAACGACCAGGTCCGCTTCGAGGCCGGCATCGTCGCCCTCGCCCCCGACCTGAAGTGCATCGCCCCGGTCCGCGACTACGCGATGACCCGGGACAAGGCGATCGCTTTCTGCGAGGAGAAGCGGCTCCCGATCGCCACCACCAAGAAGTCCCCGTACTCCATCGACCAGAACGTCTTCGGGCGCGCGGTCGAGACGGGCTTCCTGGAGGACATCTGGAACGCGCCGATCGAGGACATCTACGAGTACACGCAGAACCCGGCCGTGGCTCGCGACGCCGACGAGGTGATCATCACCTTCGAGGCGGGCGTCCCCGTGGCCGTCGACGGCAAGCCGGTCACCGTCCTGCAGGCCATCCAGCAGCTCAACGAGCGCGCCGGCGCCCAGGGCATCGGCCGGATCGACATGGTCGAGGACCGCCTCGTCGGCATCAAGTCCCGCGAGGTGTACGAGGCTCCCGGCGCGATCGCCCTGATCACCGCCCACCAGGAGCTGGAGAACGTCACCGTCGAGCGCGAGCTGGCCCGCTACAAGCGGCAGGTCGAGCAGCGCTGGGGCGAGCTGGTCTACGACGGCCAGTGGTTCTCCCCGCTCAAGCGCGCCCTGGAGGGCTTCATCGACGAGGCCAACCAGCAGGTCTCCGGCGACATCCGGATGACCCTGCACGGCGGCCGCGCGGTCGTCACCGGCCGGCGCTCGGACGCGTCCCTGTACGACTTCAACCTCGCCACCTACGACACCGGCGACACCTTCGACCAGGCGGCGGCCAAGGGCTTCATCGACATCTACAGCCTGTCGTCGAAGATCGCGGCACGGCGTGATCTCGCGGGCGGAGCCTGACGCCTACCTGGCCTGAGTACGGTTCGGACATCCACACCTTCTCTAGGAGCAGCGCAAGTGAGCAGCAACAGCGGTGACGTACGGCTCTGGGGCGGCCGTTTCGCCGACGGTCCCGCCGAGGCCCTGGCGAAGCTGTCCGCGTCCGTCCACTTCGACTGGCGGCTCGCGCCCTACGACATCGCCGGTTCACGCGCCCACGCGCGCGTGCTGCACAAGGCGGGGCTGCTCTTCGAGGACGAGCTGACCCGCATGATCGCCGGGCTCGACCAGCTGGAGGCGGACGTCGCGAACGGCTCCTTCGTGGGCACGATCGCCGACGAGGACGTCCACACCGCCCTGGAGCGGGGCCTGCTGGAGCGCCTCGGCCCCGACCTCGGCGGCAAGCTGCGCGCGGGCCGGTCGAGGAACGACCAGGTCGCCACCCTCTTCCGGATGTACCTGCGGGACCACGCCCGGATCATCGGCGGCCTGATCGCCGACCTCCAGGACGCGCTGATCGGCCTCGCCGAGGCCCACCCGGACGTGGCCATGCCCGGCCGCACCCACCTCCAGCACGCCCAGCCGGTGCTCTTCGCCCACCACGTGCTGGCCCACGTCCAGTCCCTGTCCAGGGACGCAGAGCGGCTGCGCCAGTGGGACGAGCGGACGGCCGTGTCGCCGTACGGCTCCGGCGCCCTCGCGGGCTCCTCCCTCGGCCTGGACCCGGAGGCGGTGGCTGCGGACCTCGGCTTCGAGCACGGCAGCGTCGGCAACTCCATCGACGGCACGGCCTCCCGTGACTTCGTCGCCGAGTTCGCCTTCATCACCGCGATGATCGGCGTGAACCTCTCCCGGATCTCCGAGGAGATCATCATCTGGAACACGAAGGAGTTCTCCTTCGTGACCCTGCACGACGCGTTCTCCACGGGCTCGTCGATCATGCCGCAGAAGAAGAACCCGGACATCGCCGAGCTGGCACGCGGCAAGTCGGGCCGCCTGATCGGCAACCTGACCGGTCTCATGGCCACGCTCAAGGCGCTGCCCCTCGCCTACAACCGCGACCTCCAGGAGGACAAGGAGCCGGTCTTCGACTCCTGCGACCAGCTGGAGGTCCTGCTCCCCGCCTTCACCGGCATGATCGCCACGCTCACGGTCAACCGCGAGCGCATGGAGGAGCTGGCCCCGGCCGGCTTCTCGCTCGCCACCGACATCGCCGAGTGGCTGGTCAAGCAGGGCGTGCCGTTCCGTGTGGCCCACGAGGTCGCGGGGGAGTGCGTGAAGGTCGCGGAGGCCGACGGCAAGGAGCTGGACGAGCTGACCGACGAGCAGTTCGCGAAGATCTCCGCCCATCTGACCCCCGAGGTCCGCACGGTCCTCAACGTCCCGGGCGCCCTCGCCTCCCGCAACGGCCGCGGCGGTACGGCACCCAGCGCGGTCGCCGTCCAGCTCACCGAGGTCAAGGCGGACGTGGCGGCACAGCACGGGTGGGCCACGGCCAAGCAGGCCTGACGGCCGGATCGCGGCAGACAGCAGGGCCCGGACATCGCGTCCGGGCCCTGCCTGCTGTCCGGACGGCTGGATAACGGATGGAATTCGGCCACTGGCCGGAACCTTGACTTGCTCCTACTTGGAGGTAAGCATTCCGGTTACCCGGTCGGCAATGCCGAACGCCGGTCGATCGCAGCCGAGCATGAAAGGGACGTCATGCGCGCACGACGTACAAAACGAACGGCCCGCCTTCTCGCCGTCACCGCCGTAGCGGCGCTCTGCGCCCTCGGCCTCACGGCCCCCGCGAGCGCCGCCGACACCCCGCCGCCCGGCGCCAACGACTGGTCCTGCAAGCCGGACTCCGCCCACCCGCAGCCCGTGGTCCTGGTGAACGGCACCTTCAAGACGTCGTACGAGAACTGGCTGACCCTGTCGCCCGCGCTGGCGAACGCCGGTTACTGCGTCTTCTCCTTCGAGTACGGCGACCTGGAGACCGCCCCGATCCCGGACTCGGCGGCCGAACTGCGGGACTTCGTGAACGCCGTGCTCGGCGCGACCGGGGCGAAGAAGGCCGACATCGTCGGACACAGTCAGGGCGGCATGATGCCCCGCTACTACGTCAAGTACCTCGGCGGCGCGACCAAGGTCGACGACCTCGTGGGCATCGTGCCCTCCAACCACGGCACCACCAACCCGCTCGCCCTCGCGGCCGGCGCCACCGTCTGCCCCTCCTGTGTCGACCAGACCGCCGGTTCGGACTTCCTGCAGAAGCTCAACTCCGACCCGGAGACCCCGGTGGGCCCCGACTACACGGCGATCGCCACCAAGTACGACGAGGTCGTGGTGCCGTACACCAGCGCCTTCCTCAAAGGCCCGGACTCGTACGTGACCAACGTCCTCCTGCAGGACCGCTGTCCGCTCGACATCACCGAACACGACCAGGCGCCCAAGTCGCCGCTGGTCCAGCAGTGGGTGTTCAACGCCCTGGAGCACGACGGACCGGCCGACCCCGCCTTCGTGCCGCGCTGCGTCTAGGGCGGGCTGAACCGCACGGGGCTGGGTAGATTGGTGCGAGATTCCCGCTCCTGGTGCGGGATCTCCACCGCCGATCGTGCAGGGAGTCGCCATGCCCTTCAGCCGCCTGGCCCACGCGACCACGCCCACCGCGCACATCGGCCTCGGCCTCGCCGCCGTCGGCCGCCCCGGCTACATCAACCTGGGCCGCGAGGAGGACCTCCCGCCGGTCCGCAGCGTCGACGCCCTGCGCGACCGCACCCATGACCTGCTCGACGCCGCCTACGCCCAGGGCGTGCGCTACTTCGACGTCGCCCGCTCCTACGGCCGTTCCGAGGAGTTCCTCGCCGACTGGCTGAACGCCCGCCCGGACATCGACGACGTGGTCGTCGGCAGCAAGTGGGGCTACACCTACACCGCCGGCTGGTCCACCGACGCCGCGCAGCACGAGGTGAAGGACCACAGCCTGGCGACGTACGAACGCCAGCGCGCCGAGACCGACGCGCTGCTCGGCGACCGGCTCGACCTCTACCAGATCCACTCTCTGACCCCGGACAGCCCTGCTCTCACCGACAAGGAACTCCACGCCGCACTCGCCGAGGCCGCGGCCGGAGGCCTGACCATCGGCTTCTCCACGAGCGGCCCCGCCCAGGCGGACGCGATCCGTGCCGCTCTCGCCGTGCGGGTCGACGGCGAGCCCCTCTTCCGTACCGTCCAGTCGACGTACAACGCCCTGGAGACCTCGGCCGGACCCGCGCTCGCCGAGGCGCACGACGCCGGACTGACCGTGATCGTCAAGGAGGGCATGGCCAACGGCCGCCTCGCCGCGCAGAACGCCCCTGACGCGCTGAAGGTCGTGGCCGAGGAGACCGACCTCGGCTGTGACGCCGTCGCCCTGGCCCTGATCCTGCGCCGGCCCTGGGCGGGTGTCGTCCTCTCCGGCGCCGCGACCGTCACCCAGCTCGCCTCCAACCTCCACGCGCCCGTCGTGGACCTGGACGCCGACCAGCTGACCCGCCTCGCCACGCTGGTGGAGGACCCGGGCACCTATTGGGAGCGGCGCGGACAGCTGCCCTGGCACTGACCGATCACCCCTGCTGACCAGCACCTATGAGTCGCTCACGCCTACGATGAGACAAAAATGTCTCACATGGGCTATGGTTGTCTCATGGCCCTGGATCGTGACCACGTGCTGCGCAGCGCAGCTGCCCTGCTGACCCGTAAGTCCACGGCGACCATGGACGAGGTCGCCAAGGCCGCCGGGATCAGCCGGGCCACACTGCACCGCCACTTCGCCGGGCGCGACGCGCTCGTACGGGCGCTGGAGGCGCTCGGCATCGCGGAGTGCGAGGCGGCGCTGGACACGGCCCGCCTGGACGAGGGTTCCGCGGGCGAGGCCGTGCACCGCCTGGTCCGGGCGGTCGAACACTCGGCCGCCCTGCTCGCCTTCCTCTACACCGAGAACCAGCTGTTCGAGGGCGAGGAACAGAACCAGGGCTGGGCTCGCATCGACGAGCGCGTCATGGCCCTGTTCCGGCGCGGCCAGGAGAACGGCGAGTTCCGCATCGACCTCACTCCGGCCTGGCTCACCGAGGCGCTGTACGGCCTGCTGGCCTCCGGCGCCTGGGCGGTCTCGGAAGGCCGCGTCGCCCCCAAGGACTTCACCCACATGATCGTCGAGCTGCTGCTCGGCGGCGCACTACGAAGAGAGGAATCATGACCAGCACCCTGCAGCATGGGGGTGCCCCCTGCTCGAGCGAAGTCGAGAGCTTGGGGGAACGTGCGGCGGAGGCGGAGAAGCGCCCGGGCCGCTGGCTCGCGCTCTCCGTCCTCGTCCTGGCCGTGCTGCTGGTGGCCGTCGACGCCACCGTCCTCGGCCTCGCGACCCCGTACATCAGCGAAGACCTCAACCCCTCCGGCACCCAGCTCCTGTGGATCGGTGACGTCTACTCCTTCGTCATCGCCGGTCTGCTGGTCTCCATGGGCAGCCTCGGCGACCGCATCGGCCGCAAGCGCATCCTGCTGGTCGGCGCCACGGCGTTCGGCGCGATATCCGTCCTGAACGCGTACGCGACCACCCCTGAACTCATGATCCTGGCGCGGGCCCTGCTCGGCGTCGCCGGCGCGACCCTGATGCCCGCCACCCTCGCCCTGATCCGCAACCTCTTCCACGACCCGCGCGAGCGCAGCCTCGCCGTCGGCATCTGGGGCGCCACCGCCTCCGCCGGCACCGCCGTGGGCCCCATCGTCGGCGGTTTCCTCCTGGAGCACTTCTGGTGGGGCTCGGTCTTCCTGATCAACCTGCCGGTGATGGCGGTCCTGGTACTCGTCGGCATCCGCACGCTGCCCGAGTCCCGCAACCCGAACCCCGGCCCCTGGGACCTGATCAGCGTCGTCCTGTCGCTGGTCGGCATGATCGGCCTGGTGTACGCGGTCAAGGAGGCCGCCACCCACGGCTTCACCTGGCCCACGCTCGCCGCGGCCCTGCTGGGCGCGTCGGCCCTCTACGGCTTCGTGCACCGCCAGCTCACCATGCCGGCCCCGCTGCTGGACATGCGCCTGTTCCGGCGCCGTGGCTTCAGCGGAGCGGTCCTCGCCGACCTGCTGACCGTGCTGGGCATGTCCGGCCTGGTGTTCTTCCTCTCCCAGTTCCTGCAACTGGTCCAGGGCAGGAGCCCCTTCGAGGCGGGCCTGGCCGAACTGCCCGCCGCCGTCGGCGCGGTGGCGGCCGGCCTGATCGCGGGCCGCGCGGCCCGCCGCTTCTCGGTACGGGCCGTGGTCTCGGGCGGTCTGGCCGCCGTGGGCATCGCCCTCGCCGTCCTCACGACCGTGGGCCGGTCGACGGGCTACCCGCTCCTCGGCGCCGCGCTCCTGGTCGTCGGCATCGGCGCCGGCTTCTCCTTCACGGTGACCGCCGACGTGATCCTCTCCAGCGTGCCCAAGGACCAGGCGGGCGCCGCCTCCGCGGTCTCCGAGACGGCGTACGAACTGGGCGCGGCCCTCGGCATCGCCCTGCTCGGCACGATCGTGACCAGCGTCTACCGCGACTTCACGGGCCCGGCCGGAACCCCGGCAGCCGCCCACGAGTCACTGGGGGCGGCGGTGGAGGCCTCGACGGAGATGCCCCCGCACGCGGCGGAGTCCCTCCTGGACGCGGCCACCGGCTCCTTCGTCCAGGGCCTGCAGCTTGCCTCCGGCGCAGGAGCAGCAGTCCTGCTGGCAACGGCGGCGGCAGCGTGGTTCCTGCTGAAGGGTCAGAAACTGGAAAGCAGCAACCTCTACGGCGATTAGGCGGCTTTGGCCTTCGTGGCGTACATGTCCACGTACTCCTGCCCGGACAGCCGCATGACCTCAGCCATCACAGAATCGGTCACAGCCCGCAGCACATACCGGTCCCGGTCCATCCCCTCGTACCGCGAGAACTCCATCGCCTCGCCGAAGCGAACGGTGACCTTCCCGGGCCGCGGCATCCCCGCCCCACCCGGCTGCAACTTGTCCGTGCCGATCATCGCGAACGGAACCACCGGCGCACCGGTCATCAGCGTCAGTCGCGCGATACCGGTGCGCCCCCGGTACAGCCGGCCGTCGGGCGACCGCGTCCCCTCGGGGTAGATCCCGAAGACCTTCCCCTCCTCCAGGATCCGCCGCCCGGTCATCAGCGCGGCGACGCCACCGTTGGCCCCGTCCCGGTCGACCGGGATCATGCCGACGCCGGTGAAGAACCACGCCATCAGCCGGCCCTTGAGGCTCTTGCCGGTGACGTACTCGTCCTTGCCGATGAAGTACACCTGCCGCTTGGTGACCAGCGGCAGCACCAGCGAGTCGATGAAGGTCAGGTGGTTGCCGGCCAGGATGACCGGCCCGTCCCCGGGGATGTGCTCCGCGCCCTCCACCTGTGGGCGGAACATCAGGCGCATGATCGGTCCGAGCACTGCCTTGATGAGCGCGAAGCGGGACAACGGGTCCTCCGATGTCGAGGGAAGCGATATGTGTCTGTGCAGGTGAGGACATTACTCGCGGCCCCGGGGGATGCGCACATCGGGTGCGGCCGGTTCACCGAGGTCTTACGCACTGTTGACACTGGTTTACCTGCGGTGACGCCCCGGTGTCCGTCAGTGACGTACGGCGACAGTGTGACGGAGGTCGCGCGAAACGCCCGCGGCCGAAGCCGACGGGCCGTCATGTCCCGCCTCGCACACGACAGACGGCGTCACCCGTGTGTTCGAACCGAGGTCTCCCGTCGGTCATGTGTACGCCCCTACGATCGGCGCGCATCGAAGAGGCAGGACAGCGGGAGGGCGCTCATGGACAGCGACCAGACGAACGAGCAGACGCAGGGCACGGGACGGCGGGCGCTCCTCGGCGCAGCGGTGCTCGGCGCGGGCGGGGCGGTCTTCGGGCTGCCCGGAACCGCCCGAGCGGCCGACGCCCGGACGGCCGGGTACGGCGGGCGGGGGCTGAAGAGCCTGCCGGTGCCGACGATCATCGGCCACCGGGGTGCCAGCGGCTACCGCCCCGAGCACACCTTCGGCTCGTACAACCTGGCCCTCGACCTCGGCGCCGACGTCGTCGAGGCGGGTGACCTGGTCCCCACCAAGGACGGACACCTCGTCTGCCGCCACGAGCCGGAGATCGGCGGCACCACGGACGTCGCCTCGCACCCCGAGTTCGCCGACCGCAAGACCACCAAGGTCCTGGACGGCGTCCCCACCACCGGCTGGTTCACCGAGGACTTCACCCTCGCCGAGCTGAAGACGCTGCGCGCGGTCGAGCGCATCCCGGCCAGCCGTCCGCACAACACCCTCTACAACGGGCGCTGGGAGATCCCCACGTTCGAAGAGGTCCTGAAGTGGCAGGACGAGCAGACCCGCAAGCGCGGCAAGCAGGTCTGGGTCTACCCCGAGACCAAGCACCCCACCTACTTCCGCAAGCTGGGCCTGGGCCTGGAGGAGCGGGTGGCGAAGCTGCTGCGCAAGTACGGCAAGGACAGCCGGAACTCGCCGGTCATCCTGCAGTCCTTCGAGCCGAGCAGCATCCAGAAGCTGAACCAGCTGGTGGACAACCCGCTCGTCGTGCTGCTCTCCTCGGCCACCAGCCGCCCCTACGACTTCGTCGAGGCGGGCGACCCGCGCACGGTCGCCGACCTGATCACGCCCAAGGGACTGCGGGAGATCGCCGGCTACGCGCAGGGCATCGGCCCGACGCTGGACCTCATCATCCCGAAGAACGCCGACGGCACCCTGGCCCAGCCGACCGCGCTGGTCTCCGACGCGCACAAGGTGGGTCTCGTCCTGCACCCCTACACCATGCGCAACGAGAACCCCTTCCTCCCGGCCGAGTACCGCAAGGGCAGCGCCGCGGACGCCTACGGCGATGTCTTCGGCGCCTTCAAGACGTACTTCGACACCGGCATCGACGGCGTCTTCACCGACAACGCCGACACCGGTGTGCTGGCCCGCGCCGACTTCCTGGCCGGCTGAGCCGCGCCGCCCTCGTCAACACCAAGGCCGTACCGCACCCCTTTAAGGGTGACTCCGCGCCGCCCCGGAAACCTGCCGCCGGGGCGGCGCGTCGTTCCGCATATGACGCATGACTTGGTGGTCACCCTGCGCCCGCTCCTCGCCGCCGAGGCCTCCGCCGAGGCATATGCCTCCGGGGGTGAGCCGGGTGATCTGGAGCAGGCCGTCTGGCTCCGGCTCCTGGAGCGTCTGGAGACCACCGGGCCGCCGTCCGACCCGCAGGGCTGGCTGCGCAAGGCCGTCCGCGCGGAGGCCCGCCGCAGCCGTCGCACCATCCGCCTCGAACGCCCGTACGGTGCCGAGCCGGTGGACGACACCCGCCCCGACCCCGAACAGCTGGCGCTCACGGCCGCCCGGTACCGCGCCCTGCGTGACGCGGTCCGCAGGCTGCCCGGCCGCTGCCCCCGGCTCATCGAGGCGCTGCTCTCCCCGAAGGACCTGACATACCGGGAGATCGCGGGGGAGTTGGGTATCTCACAGGGCAGTCTCGGACCGGAACGTTCCAGATGTCTGGGATGTCTGCGTCGATTGCTCACGCCGGAGGTTGCGGCCCGCGAAGTGCGGGGATAGGAGTGAGGAACAACAGGCGATCAGGTGAGCGGGAGGCATGCGCACATGGGCATGAGCGTGACCATCTCGGTGGCGACCGAGCAGGACGCGGAGCAGATCTTCAAGCTCCAGTACCTGTGCTTCCAGAGCGAGGCGGCGCTGTACGGCAACTACCGCATCGACCCGCTCGTCCAGAGTCTCGACTCGGTCCGTCAGGAGGTCGTCGCCGACTGCGTCTTCGTGGCCCGGCTCGGCGACGAGGTGGTCGGCGCGGTGCGCGGCAAGGTGACCGAGGACGGCGCCGCCGCCATCGGCAGGCTCTGCGTCCACCCGCGCCTCCAGGGCCATGGCATCGGCGCGCGGCTGCTGCGCGCGGCCGAGGCGGCGCTGGAGGGGGAGCGGGGTGCCACCAAGTTCCGCCTCTTCACCGGCCACCGCAGCGAGGGCAACCTCCGCCTGTACCGCCGGTCCGGCTACGAGACGGTGGGTAGGTCCAAGGGCGCGGACGGCGTGGAGATGATCGTCCTGGAGAAGCAGGCCGGTACTTACGCGACTACGGCGTGACAAGTACCTGAAGGGGCGCGGGGCTGTATTGATATGCGGCTCCGCCGCGTGGGCGCGACCAGCTACGACGGCCCCGCAGTCGCCCGCGCTCCTCAGGTACCCCGCTGAATCCGCGTCTTTCGCAACCAGTACATGGCAGAAAGCGGCAGCAGCACGGGGATGAAGATGTAGCCCATCCCATAGTCCGACCACACGGTCGCGTCGGGAAACGCCGAGGGCTCCACGAGCGTCCACGTGCCGACGACCAGCACGCCCACCAGCTCGGCTGCGCAGCAGACTCGCGCAGCCCTGCGGGCCGTCTCGCCGCCACGGACCAGCGTGTACGTGATGAACCCGTACACGACACCCGCCACCGCCGACAACGAGTAGGCGAGCGGCGCCCGCTGAAAGTCCGTCGCGATCTGGTACGCCGAGCGCGACACCGCGCCGACCACCATCACGCCGTAGAACCAGACGAGCAGCATCCCCGGCCCGCTGATCAACCGGGTCGGCTTCTCCTCGACAGCCGTCATCTCAGCCTCCCCAGATGTCGTAGAGCCGTACCTCGAGCACGGCCAGCACCACGCCGCCCGCCGCCACCGTCACCGAGCCCCAGCGGGTCCGCTCGGCCAGGGACATGAAGCCCGCCGCCGGCACGCACGCGAACGCGCCCAGCAGATACGCCACGAAGATGGTCGTGCCCTGCTCCGGCTTCTCGCCCCGGGCCAGCAGCACGATCCCGGCCACCAGCTGGATCACGGCCAGCAGCGACACCACGGCCATGCCGATGAAGTGCCAGTCCTTGGTCGGCTGGTCCCGGTAGGCGGCCCAGCCGCACCAGGCGGCGAGCAGCAGCGCGGCGACTCCGGTCACCAGCGTCAGGGCGTTGAGCATGCGGTGACCTTATTACGGCCGAAATGGCCCGACGGCGCCGCCCCCGTCGTACGCCGTAGGGTCTAGACCATGACGATCCACGCGCACGCCCTCCTGTTCGACAACGACGGCACCCTCGTCTCCTCCCTCGCCTCCGTCGAGCGCTGCTGGACAAGCTGGGCGCGGGAGTACGGCATCACCGCCGAGGAGTTCCGGCGCGTGGCGCTGCACGGGCGGCCCGCGGCTGAGATAGTCGCCGACCTGCTGCCCGCCCACCTCGTGCCGGAGGCGGTCGCCCGGGTCGAACAGCTGGAGGTGGAGGACGTACCCGACGGAGGTGTGCAGCTCCTGCCGGGTACCCGGGACTTCCTCGACTCGCTCCCCGCCGACCGCTGGGCCGTCGTCACCTCCGCCACCCGGCGGCTCGCCGAGGCCCGCCTCGACGCCGTCGGCATCGTGCCCAAGACGCTCGTCGCCGCCGACGACATCACCCGCGGCAAGCCCGACCCCGAGCCCTATCTGCTCGCCGCCCGGCAGCTCGGCGTGGACCCGGCCCACTGTGTCGTCTTCGAGGACGCCCCCGCCGGACTCCAGGCGGGCCGCGCGGCCGGCATGACCACCGTGGCGTTGGCCACAACCCACCGGGCCGAGGAGCTGGACGCCGACCTGGTGGTGAGGGACCTGTCGGCCCTGTCCGCACTGGTCACCGATGCCGGAGTGGAGATCTCCGTTCGCGACTGAGAACTGTCCACCGCTGTCCAGCATGCGGACAGTGGCGGCCGGTCAGTACCGTAGGTCTGGTTTACTGATCGCATGACCACGACGAGCTGCCGCACCCTTGCGACCGAGGCGACCCTGACGCCCGGTGCTCGTTGTATGTGTTCGCGCCGAATGTGCGCTTTCTAGAGGGCCCCCGCACCACCTGAGCCTCGCGCCCCGAAGCGAGAGCCGTGGCCTGTCCCACGCCGGATCCCCGGCCTGCGTGACTCACGCCGCCCCGCGCACACGTCGTTCTCCCCGGTTCACCTCCTCAGCGAGAACCGTGCCGCGTCCCTGAACGAATGCAACTGCACCCGTGCCCGGGCACACCCACGCCCGCGTACTCGACAGTGACGGAAACCCCTGTGATCACCACATCGGGCCTGACCAAGGTCTACCGCTCCCGCGGCCGCGAGATCACCGCCCTCGACGGCGTCGATCTCCACGTCCGCGAAGGCGAGGTCTACGGCGTCATCGGCCAGTCCGGCGCCGGAAAGTCCTCGCTCATCCGCTGCGTCAACCTGCTCGAACGTCCGACATCCGGGACGGTGAGCGTCGCCGGACAGGACCTCACCGCGCTCGCCGGCCGCGGCCCCCGCGCCGGCAAGGAGCTGCGCCGGGCACGCAGCCGCATCGGCATGGTCTTCCAGCACTTCAACCTGCTCTCCTCGCGGACCGTGCAGGACAACATCGAGCTGCCGCTGGAGATCCTCGGCACGTCGGGCAGGGAACGTTCCCGCAAGGCGCTCGAACTCCTCGACCTGGTCGGCCTCGCCGACAAGGCCAAGGCCTACCCCGCCCAGCTCTCCGGCGGCCAGAAGCAGCGTGTCGGCATCGCCCGCGCCCTCGCCGGCGACCCCAAGGTGCTGCTCTCCGACGAGGCCACCAGCGCCCTCGACCCGGAGACCACCCGCTCCATCCTCCAGCTGCTGCGCGACCTGAACCGGCAGCTGGGCCTGACCGTCCTGCTCATCACGCACGAGATGGACGTCGTGAAGTCCGTCTGCGACTCCGCCGCCCTCATGGAGAAGGGCAGGATCGTGGAGTCCGGCACGGTCAGCGAGCTGCTGGCCACCCCCGGCTCCGAGCTGGCCGCCGCCCTGTTCCCGGTGGGCGGCGAGGCCACGGGCGCCGACCGGACCGTCCTCGACGTCACCTTCCACGGCGAGGCCGCCACCCAGCCGGTCATCTCCCAGCTCTCGCGCACCTACAACATCGACATCTCGATCCTCGGCGCCGCCATCGACACCGTCGGCGGTCTCCAGATCGGCCGCATGCGCATCGAACTGCCCGGCCGCTACGAGGACAACGTGGTGCCCATCGGCTTCCTGCGCGAGCAGGGCCTGCAGATCGACGTCGTCGAGCACACGGCCCAGGAGCCCGTGCTGGTGAAGGAAGGTGCCAAGTGACCTGGACTGATTGGTCTGCGATGCAGCCGCTGCTGTCCCAGGCGTGTAGCGAGACGTTCGCCATGGTGGCCTGGTCCACCCTGATCGCCGTCGCCGCCGGCCTTCCGCTCGGCGTCCTCCTCGTCCTCACCGACCGGGGCGGCCTGCTGCAGAACGTCGTCGCCAACAAGGTGATCGGCCAGGTCGTGAACGTCGGCCGGTCGATGCCGTTCATCATCCTGATGGTCGCCCTGATGAGCTTCACCCGCTGGGTCACCGGGACGACGATCGGCACCACCGCCGCCATCGTTCCGCTCGCCATCGGCGGCATCCCCTTCTTCGCCCGCCTGGTCGAGACGGCTGTCCGCGAAGTGGACAACGGTCTCGTCGAGGCCGTACAGGCCATGGGCGGCAGCTCCTGGACGATCGTCCGCAAGGTCCTCGTCCCGGAGGCCCTGCCCTCGCTGATCGCCAGCACGACCACCACGATCATCGCCCTGATCGGCTACTCCGCCATGGCCGGCACGGTCGGCGGCGGCGGCCTCGGCGACCTCGCCGTCCGCTACGGCTACCAGCGCTTCGAGACCGAGCTGATGTGGATCACCGTCGCGATCCTCGCCGTCGTCATCTCGCTCATCCAGTTCGCCGGCGACTACGCGGCCCGCTCCCTGCACCACCGCGGCGCCCGCTCCGGCCCCGCTCCGAAGCTGCGCCTGCTGAAGACCGAGGAGCCCGAGGCCGCCGACATCGCCAAGGCCGCCTGAACGCCGCTCAGCCCTGGGCGCCCCCCAAAGACTCCCCGTACACCCATCACGGGGTCGCACCACCCTTAAGGAAAGGCACTTTTCGTGCGTAACACCGCCAAGCTCACCACCGCCGTCCTCGCCGCCGGAGCCCTCACCTTCGGGCTCACCGCCTGCGGCTCCGGCAACGACTCCGCCGGCTCCGCCGACTACAGCGGCCCGCTGGTCGTCGCCGCGAGCCCGACCCCGCACGCCGAGATCCTGAACTTCGTCAAGCAGAACCTGGCGAAGAAGGCGGGCCTCGACCTCGAGGTCAAGGAGTTCAGCGACTACATCACGCCGAACACGGCGACCGAGGACGGCTCGGTCGGGGCCAACTACTTCCAGAACCAGCCGTACCTGGACGACTTCAACAAGAAGCGCGGCACCCACATCGTGCCCGTCGTCACGGTGCACCTGGAGCCGCTCGGCCTCTACTCCCACAAGGTGAAGAGCGCCGACGTCCTCAAGAGCGGTGCGACCCTCGCCGTCCCGAACGACGCCGTCAACGAGGCCCGCGCGCTGAAGCTGCTCGCCGCGGGCGGGCTCATCACGCTCAAGGACGGCGTCGGCGCCGAGGCCACCCCGCAGGACATCGCCAAGAACCCCAAGAACCTCAAGTTCAAGGAGGTCGACGCGGCCCAGACCCCGCGCTCCCTGGACGACGTGGACGCCGCTGTCATCAACGTCAACTACGCGCTCGACGCGGGCCTCAAGCCCGCGAAGGACGCCCTCGTCCTGGAGCCCGCGAAGAACAACCCGTACGGCAACTTCCTCGCGGTCAAGAAGGGCAACGAGAAGGACCCGCGGGTGAAGAAGCTTGCCAAGCTCCTCACTTCGCCCGAGGTGAAGAAGTTCATCGAGGACAAGTTCCAGGGCTCGGTCATCCCGTCCTTCTGAACCTGACGGCTCGTCCGACAGCACGTATACGGCGTATCACCACGCACGGGGTCCAGTCCCTCACCCGGGGTGGGCCCCCTCGTGTCGTTCAGTGGTTTCATGCTGCATGCTGGGCAGTTCAGCAGGCACCGAAGGTTTGTCAACGGTTACGGAGCGGCGCATGACTGGCACCTTTCCCAACGTCTCCATCAGCACGGAGCGGTTGGTCCTGCGCCCCTTCGAGGACTCGGACATCGAGGCGTTCGCCGAGATGATGAACGACGAACTCGTCACCGCCTGGACCTCCGTGCCCCACCCCTACACCGAGGCCGACGCACGGCAGTGGATCACCGAGTCCGCTCCCTCCGAGCGGACGGAGGGCCGCGGCATCGTCTTCGCGATCGACGAGTTCCTCACCCAGCGTCTCGTCGGCGTCGTGCATCTGCAGAACACGAACTGGCGCGTCCGATCCAGTGAGATCGCCTATGTCGTCGCTCCCTGGGCCCGGGGTGAGGGCTACGCCTCCGAGGCGGCCCTCGCCACCGCCCAGTGGCTCTTCCACGACCAGCAGTTCGAGCGGCTGGAACTGCGCACCGCCGCCGACAACACCGCCTCCCAGCAGGTGGCCCAGAAGATCGGCTGTATCAGCGAGGGTGTGCTCCGCAACGCCTGGATAGCGCGCACCAGAGCCGGGGACGGGACGTGGACCGACACACGCACGGACGTCATCGTCTGGAGCCTGCTGCCAGAAGACCTCGCCGGTGTCAGTGAGCAGCTGGCCGACATGGGTGGCTTCACCTCGTACTCGGACTGGAACTGAGCCTCCCGCAGTAAACGTTTCCTGATTCCACCAGGTACCCTCACAAGGCCCGCCAGGGCCCTCAAGACCTGCGCAAACCCTCTGGAGACTGACGACGATGGCCGACCGGGTCACGGTGATCGGCTGGGACGGCTCGCCGCTGACCGCCACGGCACGCGCCGCCCTCGGCGCCGCCACGCTCGTGGCCGGCGCGGCCCACCACCTGGCGCTCCCCGAGGTCCCGCCCACCGCCGAGCGCATCCGCCTCGGCAGCCTCGCGCTGGCCGCCCGACGTATCGCCGCCCACCGCGGCACGGCGGTCGTGCTCGCCGACGGCGACCCCGGCTTCTTCGGCGTCGTACGGGCCCTGCACGCGCCGGAGTTCGGCCTGGAGGTCGAGGTCGTGCCCGCCGTCTCCTCGGTGGCCGCCGCCTTCGCCCGCGCCGGCATGCCCTGGGACGACGCCCAGGTGGTCGTCGCCCACCGGCGCACCCTGCGCCGCGCCGTGAACGTGTGCCGTGCCCACACCAAGGTCGCCGTCCTCACCTCACCGGGCGCCGGCCCCGCCGAACTGGGTCTGCTCATGGACGGGATCCACCGGACCTTCGTCATCTGCGAGGAACTGGGCACCGAACGCGAGCAGGTCTCCGTCGTCACTTCCGACAAGGCCCCCGACCACACCTGGCGCGACCCGAACGTCGTCATCGTCATCGGTGGCCCGGTCGGCGCCGCCGAGGGCGGCGGCTGGATCGCCGGACGCGACCCGGGTGCCGGACCGCGCGGCTGGGTGCAGCCGGACGAGGAATACGCGGCGCACGGGGCGTACGGCGCGCCCGGCGGCGGCCTCGGTGAAGGGGAGACCCAGCTGCTCCGGGCCGCCCAACTCGCCCGTCTCGGCCCCCGGGTCGGCGACCTCGTCTGGGACATCGGCTGCGGCAGCGGCGCCTTCGCCACCGAGGCCGCGCGCGCCGGAGCCGCCGTCATCGCCGTCGACCGGCTGTCCGACGCCTGCGCCCGGACCGAGGCGGCCGCCCGCCGCTTCGGCGTCCAGCTCCAGGTGGTGCAGGGCACCGCCCCTCACGTTCTGGAAAACCTGCCCGAACCGGACGTCGTACGGGTCGGCGGCGGGGGAGCGGCCGTGGTCTCCGCGGTCGCCGACCGCCGCCCGCAGCGCATCGTGACCCACGCCGCGACCCGCGACGAGGCCGAACTCGTCGGCCGCGGCCTGACCGAACACGGATACCAGGTCGAGTGCGCCCTGCTGCAGTCCGTCGAACTCGACACCAGGGCCTGGACGGAGACCGAGCGGAACGTTGTGTTCCTGCTCAGCGGAGTTGTCCCGGATCGCGCCCCCTGATCCTGTTGTCGTACTGCGCGCGGTAGGCTGGCCGATCGTTGTACCGCATCGGTGGCCCGGAACTTCGTTCGCCAATGTCCGGAAAGCGTGCCCGTTTTGGGGTGGGTGTGGTACGGCAGAACCTGAGGACGCGCAACGTGGCGCAGTCCACAGCGGGCTGTCGCGGATCATGCTGTCGCGACGGCTGAACGGCCGGGACAATGCCACTGAATGGCTTTGTCGCCTTTTTTGGGTGGGTCGTTCGTGCCGCTGGGCACGCACGCTCGTTCTTCACTACGGGGCGGTCGGTGCGCCGTTCCGGGTGAGCTGGTCGTAGAAGCACTAACCGATGGGCGAGGGGTACGCATGACCGACACCGGCCAGGTCCCGGGCGAGGGACAGCCGGAGAGCGCAGGCATGGTGGAACAGCCGGGCGCCCCCGCGCACGGCGTGTACACCTACCTCTCCGAGGCACCCGCCGAGGACGAAGACCTGCTGCTGCCGGGAGCCCAGGGCGCATGGGGCAACGAGGTGCAGCCCCCCGCCCCGGAACCGGTCGTCGAGGCCGTCCACCAGCCGGGCCCGCACGAGACGGCCGGCCGGGACAGCGGCTCCGTCGACCTCAGCGGCGTCCGGCTGCCGAATCCGACGCCGGCGTCCGTGCCGCCGTCGCCCATCCTCTCGGCCCCGCACGACGCGGCGGCCGCGCAGCAGCAGGCGCGCCGGCCGCTGCATCTCGGTCCGCCGATCCCCAACACCACCGCCAGCCCGGTCCGCTCCCTCGCCGACCGCGGGCCCGCCGGCGCGCCGGTACGGCAGCCGGGACCGGCCACGACCGGACCCGAGTACCTCGACACCCAGCCGCTGGGCGACATGGCGCCGCAGAACGCGGCTCCCTGGGGCGCCGCGCCGGTCGCCGTGGCCCAGGTCGGCACGGAGGCCCCGGCCGCCGGAACGGCTGGTCCGGCCGCGGCCCCCGAGGCCGTCGCCGACGTGCCCGACGCCGCCCAGGCCACGATGACCCGCCTGGCCACGCAGGCGGTCGCGCAGGTGCCCGGCGAGGCGGTCCAGGCGCAGGCCGTGCACGGTCATGACGGGGTGCAGCCGGTACACGGTCACGACGGTGTGTACGTCCCCCAGGGGGATCTGGACCTGGGCCAGGGGCCCGAGGACGCCGCCGCAGCGGTTGATGCTGCTGCCGGCGGGGCCGCTGACGGCGGGGTCGTCCCCGCGTCCGAGGCCGAGGTCGCCGAGGCGGTTCATGCCGCGGAGACCGGCCAAGTGGCTCCCGCGGGTGACGTGGTGGAGCAGGGTGCTCCGGTTCAGCAGGCGCAGGGCGAGGCCGTACCGGTCCAGGCGCCGGAGGCCGCGCCAGTCACGCCGGTCGCGGAGGCCGCGCCAATGGCGGTGGTCGCGGAGCCCGTCCAGGTTTCCGAGCCCATCCAGCAGCCGGAGCCCGTTCAGCCGGTCGAGGTCGCACCCATCGCCGACGCCGTACAGGCAGAGGTCCCCGCGCCGGTGGACGCGCCGGCCGAGGCTGTCGTCGCCGCTCCGGTGCAGGCTGTGGCCGAGGAAGCCGACACCGCCGTCGCTCAGGGCGTCACCGAAGCCGCCCCGGTCGCTCCGGCCCAGCCCGACCCGCACGCCGCCGGCCCCGTCGAGGCCCAGCCCGCCGCTGTCCCCGACCCCGCCGCCCCCGCTGCCGCCCAGGTCCCGCCCGCCGCCGAGCCGGCGCAGGCGCCCGAGCCCGTGGCCGCCGCCGAGCAGGTACCGACGCCGGAGCCTGTGGCCGCCGCCGAGCAGGTACCGACGCCGGTGCCGGCGAACGCAGCCGAACCGGTCGAGTCCCCGGAGCCCCTCGCCCCGGCGCAGGACGTCGTACAGGTACCGCTTCCGGAGGCCGTGCCCGAGGCGTCCGAGCCCGCCCTCCTGCAGGCCCAGGGCCCGCAGCTCGCGGGTCCCGTCCCGCAGGACGGCGATGCAGCGACCGCCCCGCAGCAGCCACAGCCCCAGGCGCCGGACGCCGCCGAGCAGGCAGTGGTGGCACCGGCCCCGGACAACGGCTTCGCCGCACCCGCCGGCCCGCAGCTCCAGCCCGCCGAGGCCGCTCCGGTGGCGCCCGAGGCCGAGGCCGTGCCGCCGTCCGCGCCGGCCGTCGGGCCGGACCCGGCCGCCGAGGCCGCGCAGTCCACCCCCGCACGCGCCACCGAGCCGCTGCCCTCCAGCGTTCCGCTGCAGCCGCACCCCGAGCAGCCGCTCGGGCAGTTCGTGCCCGTCGAGGGCCAGGTGCCGACCACCCCGCACCTGGCGCCGACCCCGCCGCACCCCCTCGTCCTGCCCGCCCAGGAGCAGCAGGAGCCCGTCGCCACGGTGCCCGCGCCGCGCGAGGCCGAGCCCGCCGCCGGACCGGACACCTCGGACGCCGAGCACGCCCCCGACGTCGTACAGCACGCGGAGGACCTGGCGACCAGGGCCGCCGACCAGGAAGAGAGCACGGCCGCAGTGGAAGAGGCAGGACAGTCCACCGGACCGGCCGCTCCGGCCTACGACGACGCCGAGCGCGAGGCCGTCCTGAAGGTGATGCGCGAGCGGCGCGACATCCGCAACGGCTTCCGCAGCGACCCGATCCCGCACGAGGTGCTGCTGCGCGTCCTGGAGGCCGCCCACACGGCGCCCTCCGTGGGCCACTCGCAGCCCTGGGACTTCGTCGTCATCCGGTCCGCCGACACCCGCCGCACCATGCACGAACTGGCCATGCGTCAGCGCGAGGCGTACGCCAAGTCGCTGCCCAAGGGCCGGGCCAAGCAGTTCAAGGAACTGAAGATCGAGGCCATCCTCGACACCCCGGTGAACATCGTCGTCACCGCGGACCCGACCCGCGGCGGCCGCCACACCCTGGGCCGGCACACCCAGCCCCAGATGGCGCCGTACTCCGCGGCGCTCGCCGTCGAGAACCTGTGGCTCGCCGCCCGTGCCGAGGGCCTCGGCGTCGGCTGGGTCAGCTTCTTCGACGAGCGCGAGATGGTCCGTGCCCTCGGCCTGCCCGAGCACCTGGAGGTCATCGCCTACCTGTGCGTCGGGTACGTCGACGAGTTCCCGGACGAGCCCGAGCTGATGCAGGCCGGCTGGTCCAAGCGGCGCCCGCTGTCCTGGGTGGTGCACGAGGAGACGTACGGCCGCCGCGCCCTGCCCGGAGAGGAACCCCACGACCTGCTTGCCGAGACCGTCGCACAGATCCGCCCGCTGGACGCCAAGGCGCTCGGCGAGGCCTGGGAGCGCCAGAAGCGCATGACCAAGCCGGCCGGCGCGCTCGGCATGCTGGAGATCATCTCCGCACAGCTGTCGGGCCTGTCCCGGCAGTGCCCGCCGCCGATCCCGGAGCCCGCAGCCGTCGCCATCTTCGCCGGTGACCACGGGGTCCACGCCCAGGGCGTCACCCCCTGGCCGCAGGAGGTCACCGCCCAGATGGTGGCCAACTTCCTGGGCGGCGGAGCGGTCTGCAACGCCTTCGCCAACCAGGTCGGCGCCGAGGTGTGCGTCGTGGACGTCGGTGTCGCCGCCGACCTGCCGGCCACGCCGGGTCTGCTGCCCCGCAAGATCCGCGGCGGCACGTCCGACATGACCACCGGCCCCGCGATGACCCGCGAGGAGGCCAAGGCGGCCATCGAGGTGGGCATCGAGACCGCCCGTGACCTGGTGGCGGCGGGCAACAAGGCGCTGCTCACCGGTGAGATGGGCATCGCCAACACGACGGCGTCCGCCGCGCTCATCTCCGTCTTCACGGGCGCCGACCCGGCGGAGGTCACCGGCCGGGGCACGGGCATCAACGACGAGACCCTGGCCCGCAAGACCGAGGTCGTCCGCCGCGCGCTCGAAGTCCACCAGCCGGACCCGGCCGACCCCATCGGCGTCCTCGCGGCGATCGGCGGCTTCGAACACGCGGCGATGGTCGGCCTGCTCCTGGGCGGATCCTCCCTCCGTACCCCGGTGATCCTGGACGGCGTCAGCGCCGGCGCAGCGGCTCTGGTCGCCCGCGCGATCGCCCCCGAGGTCCTTGCGGCCTGCATCGCCGGCCACCGCAGCGCCGAGCCCGGCCACGTCGCCGCCCTCAACAAGCTGGGCCTGCGCCCCCTGGTCGACCTCGACCTCCGCCTCGGCGAGGGCACAGGCGCCCTCCTGGCCCTGCCGCTGGTACAGAGCACGGCCAGGGCGATGCACGAGGTGGCGACCTTCGATTCGGCGGGAGTCACCGAGAAGTAGGGGCGGCTTCCGGCCGACGGTTGGTCAGGCGTGGTCCGTGGGCAGTCGTTCCGCAGGGCGGAACGGGTGGGCACGGACCACGCAGCCGCACCCGGCCACCCTGCTCAGCCACCGGACACCTGAGCCGCCCTTCCTGCCGCCAACGTAAAATCCGCACGTCAGGGCCACCGCAAAGCCGCAGAGGCCTCGCACTGCACAGCCCCAGGAGGAGCCGCCCCTCATGGCCGAACACCCCGCCTACCCCGTAGGCCTCCGCCTCTCCGGCCGCCGCGTGGTCGTCCTCGGCGGCGGCCAGGTCGCCCAGCGCCGCCTCCCCGCACTGATCGCGGCAGGAGCCGACATCCTCCTCGTGTCCCCCGAGGCGACCCCCTCCGTGGAGGCGATGGCGGACGCGGGCGAGATCACCTGGGAGCGGCGCCCCTACACGGACGGCGACCTCGCGGCCGCCTGGTACGCCCTCATCGCCACCAGCGACCCCGAGGCCAACGCCCAGGCCTCCGCCGAAGCGGAGCGCCACCGCGTCTGGTGCGTCCGCTCCGACGACGCCGACCAGGCGACGGCCTGGACCCCGGCGACCGGCCACAGCGAAGGCGTCACCGTCGCCGTCCTCACCACGGACGCCAAGGGCCGCGACCCCCGCCACACCGCCGCCATCCGCGACGCGGTCGTCGAGGGCCTGCGCGACGGCACCCTCGTCGCCCCGCACCATCGCACCCGTACGCCCGGCGTGGCCCTGGTCGGCGGCGGCCCCGGCGACCCGGACCTCATCACCGTCCGCGGCCGCCGTCTGCTCGCCGAGGCCGACGTCGTCATCGCGGACCGGCTCGGCCCGCGCGACCTGCTCGCCGAACTCCCGCCGCACGTAGAGGTCATCGACGCCGCGAAGATCCCGTACGGCCGGTACATGGCCCAGGAGGCCATCAACAACGCGCTGATCGAGCACGCCCGGCAGGGCAAGTCCGTGGTACGGCTCAAGGGCGGCGACCCGTTCGTCTTCGGGCGGGGCATGGAGGAGGTCCAGGCGCTCGCCGAGGTCGGCATCCCGTGCACGGTCGTGCCGGGCATCTCCAGCTCGATCTCCGTCCCTGGCGCGGTCGGCATCCCGGTCACCCACCGTGGTGTCGCCCATGAGTTCACCGTGGTCAGCGGCCATGTCGCCCCCGACGACGAGCGCTCCCTGGTCGACTGGCCGGCGCTGGCCAGGCTGACCGGCACGCTGGTGATCCTGATGGGCGTCGACAAGATCGGGAAGATCGCCGAGACGCTCGTCGCGCACGGCAAGTCGCCCCAGACCCCCGTCGCCCTCGTCCAGGAGGGCACGACGGCCGCCCAGCGACGGGTGGACGCCACCCTCGCCACGGTCGCCGAGACCGTACGCACCGAGGACGTGAGGCCCCCGGCGGTCATCGTCATCGGCGAGGTCGTGAACGTCGGCCCGGAGCCGGTGGCTTGATCCCGCGTAACCCGGGGTAACACAACCCGTTCCCAGCCGTTGGCAGCACACCCAGGACAAGGCAGTATCACCCTGTGGCCGATCTCATCACCGTTGAGGATCCCGACGACCCGCGCCTGCGCGACTACACGGGCCTGACCGACGTCGAACTGCGCCGCAAGCGCGAGCCGGCCGAGGGCCTGTTCATCGCCGAGGGCGAGAAGGTCATCCGAAGGGCCAAGGAAGCCGGCTACGAGATGCGCTCCATGCTGCTCTCGGCCAAGTGGATCGACGTCATGCGCGACGTCATCGACGAACTCCCGGCCCCCGTGTACGCGGTCAGCCCGGAGCTGGCCGAGCAGGTCACCGGCTACCACGTGCACCGCGGCGCCCTCGCCTCCATGCAGCGCAAGCCGCTGCCGACGGCGGCGGAACTGCTCGGCTCCGCCCGCCGGGTGGTGGTCATGGAGTCGGTCAACGACCACACCAACATCGGCGCGATCTTCCGCTCGGCGGCCGCCCTCGGCATGGACGCGGTACTGCTGTCGCCCGACTGCGCGGACCCGCTGTACCGCCGTAGCGTCAAGGTCTCCATGGGCGCGGTGTTCTCCGTGCCGTACGCCCGCCTGGAGACCTGGCCCAAGGGTCTGGAGTCGGTGCGCGAGGCGGGCTTCACGCTCCTCGCGCTCACTCCGGACGAGAAGGCCAGGAGCCTGGACGAGGCCGCCCCGCACCGGATGGACCGGGTCGCGCTGATGCTCGGCGCCGAGGGCGACGGCCTGTCCACGCAGGCCCTGGTCGCCGCCGACGAATGGGTGCGCATCCCCATGTCCCACGGGGTCGACTCCCTCAACGTGGGAGCGGCGGCCGCGGTGGCCTTCTACGCGGTGGCCTCGGGACGGCCCGGGTCCTGAGCCGGTCCGGGAAGCTCAGTTCCCAGAGCCGGACCCGGACTCGAACGTCGACTGGTACCGCTGCGACATCAGCTTCCCGTCGTCCAGCGGCGTGAAGCTCGGCTGTACGTGCTGCTGCTGCCGCCGGCCGTCGCCACCGTCGTCGCCGAGCCCGCGGGCCGGGCCCTGACAGCCCTGCGCCACCGCGATACCGACCGCCACCAGCAGCGTCACCACCACGAACACGAACAGCCGCTGGCGCAGCAGCCGGGGATTGGCCGGGCGGCGGCCGGTCCCCGTCGCGCGGGGCACCGGACGCCCGGTACCGCTGCGCGGAGCGGGCCGGCTCCCGCTGCCCGAGCGCGTGCCGCCAGAGCGGGGCGCCGGAGTGGGACGGGCCGTGCCCGGCCGGGAGGCGACGCCACCGCCGCGCGAGGCGCTGCCGCCCCGCGAGGGGGTACCGCCCCGGGCGGGCGTGCCGCCGCGCGGCACCGGGGTGCCGGGGGCGGTGCGCCGCTGGGCACGCTGCGGCTCGCGGTGGGTGTCGTAGGTGTCCACGAGCCGTCCGGTGGGCCGGTCCGCCTCCCCGGCGCGCGGCGCGGGCGGCCGTGCGTCGGCCAGGCCCTGCGCCTCGCGGGCGGCGATCTCCTTGAGCCGCAGCGACAGTTGGAGGGTGCTGGGCCGGTCGTCGGGGTCCTTGGCCAGACAGGCCCGCACCAGCGGGGCGAGGGCGTCCGGAACGCCGTACAGATGCGGCTCCTCGTGCACCACGCGGTACAGCATCACCTCGGAACTGCCCTGCCCGAAGGGGGAGTCGCCGGTCGAGGCGTAGGCCAGGGTCGCGCCGAGGGAGAAGACGTCCGTGGCCGGGGTGACGGCCGCGCCGCGCACCTGCTCGGGAGCGAGGAAGCCGGGGGAGCCGACGGCGGTGCCGACG
The DNA here is from genome assembly GCF_042895235.1 of Streptomyces sp. NPDC001410. Lineage (NCBI taxonomy): Bacteria > Bacillati > Actinomycetota > Actinomycetes > Kitasatosporales > Streptomycetaceae > Streptomyces > Streptomyces sp. NPDC001410. The sequence goes on along the minus strand of NZ_JBIAWE010000004.1, from coordinate 200,871 downwards.
TGGGTGAGCGTGGAGGCGCCGGTGGCCCAGGCGATGCCGAAGTCGATGATCCGCGGCCCCTTGGGGGACAGCAGGATGTTGGAGGGCTTCAGGTCCCGGTGGACGACCCCGGCCTCGTGTACGGCGACGAGTCCCTCGGACAGGGCCGCGCCGACCGCCGCAGCCTCGGCCACGCCGAGCGGGCCCTCGTCGGCGACCTTGTCGTGCAGGGAGGGCCCGGGCACGTACTGCGTCGCGAACCACGGCCGGTCGGCCTCCAGGTCCGCCGCCACCAGCCGTGCGGTGCAGCCGCCCCGGATGCGCCGGGCCGCCGAGACCTCACGGGCGAACCGCGAGCGGAACTCCTGATCCTCCGCCAGATCGGGCCGGATGACCTTCAGTGCGACCCGCTGACCCTTCTTGTCGGAGCCGAGGTAGACCACGCCCATTCCGCCCGCGCCGAGCCGTCGGTGAAGCCTGAACGAGCCGACGACGCGCGGGTCCTCGCGCCTCAGGCGCATCATCGCCATGTTCATCCCCGCTGCCCGGTCCCTGTGACGTGGCACAGCTTACGTTTCCACAGCCGCCTGCGCGCAGAGGCCGCGCCCTCTGGGGCGGATGGATTGTGCGCGACGGGAGCGCGAGGTGAAACACGGTCAGGAAGCCGCTCTCTGCGGTGCCTTTGGGACACTTGTGACTTCAACATGCGGACGTGGCAGGGAGGTTGGCCACGGCCGGAGTGACCATGGACGGGGAGAAGCGCCTACCGAAGGAACACAACGCTCTCCCTGTCACCCGTCACCTGGAACCGGCCACCGTGCGGACGCATCACACCCCCTCACCCCCCTCGAAGTGATCGAAGTCACTCACGCCATCCGTCGGATGGTCCGGAAATGACCGGACACGGCGGGCGACCCCTCCGGGAAGACCCCGAGACCCAGGACCCCGTCTCCACCCAGGGGAGTACTCCGCAGGTCATGGCTCATCCTCCGGGAGGCCCGCGATTCGGTACGAAGGCATGACGCCCGTCGGAGGCCGCGCGCCTAGATTTGAGGTCAAGCGGCGGGTGCAGCACTCGTCCCCCGAGGTCAGGCACCCGCCGCTGCCAACGACAACCGAGAACCGAGACGGTCAGGAGAGGGACCATGGCCCACCCGGCACCGCGACGCACGATGTTCGCCCCTCGCCGGACGGGTCGTCGCCACCCCTTGGTGGCGACACTCATGGCCCTTCCCCTGGCGGCCCTGCTCCTCCTCGTCTTCGACGGCTGGGAGACAGTGGCCACACAGGCGTCGTCCGTGGGTGCGATGCTGGGGCGCTGAGCGGCGACCCCAGGCCCGGAAGAGCGGTCCGGGCGGGGACATCGATCCATGAAACCCCGTGGGGACGGGGGTGCGACGGACGGCACAAATGCCGGCGCAGCTGGGGAGCTGCGCCGGCATTACGCCGTTTTGGACAGCCGCCTGCATGCCTGCGTAGCTGCGGGCAGTCGTGCCGCTGGGGCGATGGGGGTCCCCCCTGCCCGAGCGAAGTCGAGAGCTTGGGGGAGGGTGGGCGCAGCGGCACCCCGCAAGCGCGGGCAAGCGAAGCCCACCCCCGCCCAGCCGCAACACCGAGCACCCATGCAACTCCGCCCCCGCCCAACCGCAGAGCACCACCGCACCCCGCGTACGCTCACCACGGACACCCCACCCACCGAGGCCTACGTGAACCTTCTCGCCGCTCTCACCGCAAAACTCACAACCACCGCCCACCCCCAAACCGGCGGAGCCACCTGCGCCTGCGGCACCACCCCCCTCGCCGACCGCCCCGACGCCACCGTCGTCCGTCACGCCGACACCGTCGCGAAGGCCCACGCCCCGGACACCGACCCCGCCGAGCTGACCCTCCGCCTCGCCGCGGCGGCCCGGCTCCCGGACGTCCTCCTCGCCCCGCTCACCACCACCCCGGTCACCCTCCACAACCGCCTGGTGACCTTCTGGCCGTACGGCGCCCCCGTGGACCCGGACGACCCGGCCGCCGCCCCCTGGGAAGCCGCCGCCACACTCCTCGCCCGGCTGCACCGGACGCCCCCTCCCGCCCCCCTTCCCGCGATGCGCGGCCCCGCCAAGGCCGCCCAGGCCATCCACCGCCTGCGTACGGTCGTGAGCACTGTGCCCCATCCAGGCGCACCCCCCGTCCTGCGGGCCTGGCAGGCCCTCCCGGCCTGGGCCCGCGCCGAGGCCCCCATGCCCGGCACCCCGGCCCTCTGCCACGGCGACCTCCACCTCGGTCAGCTGGTCCGCCGTCCCGCACCCGACGGCCCCTGGCTCCTGATCGACGTGGACGACCTCGGCGTCGGCGTCCCCGCGTGGGACCTCGCCCGCCCCGCCTCCTGGTACGCCTGCGGACTCCTCCCGCCCGACGAGTGGACCCGCTTCCTGACCGCCTACCGCGAGGCCGGCGGCCCCGCCGTACCCGCCGACGGCGACCCCTGGCCCGCCCTGGACGTCCCGGCCCGCGCCCTGACCGTGCAGACCGCGGCCCGCGCGCTCATCAAGGCGCTCGCGGCGGAGCGCCCGCTGGACGAGGTGGAGCAGGCCCTGGTGGACGCCTGTGCCCGAATGAGTTCCATCCCCCACCAGTTGACGCACGGATTCCGGGCGTAGGGTGCAACCGACCAGGGCCGGACGGAGTCTGTCCTGGGGAAACACGAAGCAGGACCAACCGGCGAGGAGTTGAGCCGACCATGCAGTGTCCGAAGTGCCATGCGCCGATGCACACCTACAACCGCAACGGCGTCCAGATCGAGCAGTGCAGCGGCTGTCGCGGCATCTTCCTCGACTACGGCGAGCTGGAGGCCCTGACCCAGCTGGAGGCCCAGTGGGCCAAGCCCGTCCCGCCGGCCGCCCCGCAGGCGTACCCGGCCGCGCCCGCGCCGGCCTGGGGTGCCCCGCACGGCGGCCACCACGGTCACCACGGCCATCACGGTCACCAGAAGAGCTGGGCGCACATGCTGTTCTCCAGCTGAGCGCACGAAGAAGCCCCCGGTCGCGAGACCGGGGGCTTCCTGGTGTGTGGACGATACTGGGATTGAACCAGTGACCTCTTCCGTGTCAGGGAAGCGCTCTCCCGCTGAGCTAATCGTCCGCAGGCTGTGACGTGGGAGTCACAGTCAGTGCGCGATACTGGGATTGAACCAGTGACCTCTTCCGTGTCAGGGAAGCGCTCTCCCGCTGAGCTAATCGCGCGGGTTCGGATCTTCGAGAAGATCCAGTGGACGATACTGGGATTGAACCAGTGACCTCTTCCGTGTCAGGGAAGCGCTCTCCCGCTGAGCTAATCGTCCTTGGAGGTGGAGACGGGATTTGAACCCGTGTAGACGGCTTTGCAGGCCGTTGCCTCGCCTCTCGGCCACTCCACCAGGAGTGTAGGGGATCGGGAAGACCCCTTCTTCCTTCGAGCGGACGACGAGGCTCGAACTCGCGACCTCAACCTTGGCAAGGTTGCGCTCTACCAACTGAGCTACGTCCGCTTGTCGTTTCGGTCCGCTCTCGCGTCCCGGCGACGTGTTGAACTCTAGCGGATTCCCGGGCCAGTACAAAAACGCGTTTGCGCAGCGTGCTGCGCTGCACTCCGCGGAGCGGGTGGTCAGTGCCCCCGAGGGGACATGCCCGGGCCACCTTTCGGCCACCCGCCCTAGACTCGACCACGTGCTCGACCTTCCTTCCGGCCTCCCTCCTCTCGCCCGCTTCGGCGCCCGCCTCGCCACCGGCCTCCTCGACGTCACCGACGATCCCGCTGCCCTGGACTCCACCGGCTTCTGGGCCGTGTGCGCCGACTTCGAGGGCCGGCTGACCTGCGCCCGCTTCGCGCACGTACGGGAGGAGCCGGTGCCCGCCCCGGTGCCCGGCGGCTGGCACGGCCCGGCGGTGTCGGACTGGACCACCTCCCTGGACCGGGCCGCCTACACCGCGGGCGTCGGCCGGATCCGTGAGTACATCGCGGCCGGCGAGGTCTACCAGGCCAACCTCTGCCGGGTGCTCAGCGCGCCCGTCGCCCCCGACGCCGACGTGGACGCCCTGACCGCCCTGCTGGCCCGCGGCAACCCGGCGCCGTACGCGGGCACGATCCGGCTGCCGGAGCACGGCGTGGAGATCGCCACCGCCTCGCCCGAGCTGTTCCTGCGCCGGGACGGCCGTACCGTCGAGTCGGGACCCATCAAGGGCACCGGGCGGACCGAGGCGGACCTCCTGGAGAAGGACTACGCCGAGAACGTGATGATCGTGGACCTGGTCCGCAACGACATCGGGCGCGTCTGCGCCACCGGCAGCGTGACCGTCCCCGACCTGTGCGCCGTGGAGAAGCACCCCGGCCTGGTCCACCTCGTCTCCACCGTCCGCGGCGAGCTGCGCGACGGCGCCGGCTGGCCCGACCTGCTCACCGCGGCCTTCCCGCCCGGCTCGGTCACCGGCGCCCCGAAGTCGAGCGCGCTGCGGATCATCGAGGCGCTGGAGACGGCACCCCGCGGCCCGTACTGCGGCGGCATCGGCTGGGTCGACGCCGACCGGGGTGCCGGCGAGCTGGCCGTGGGCATCCGGACGTTCTGGATCGACCGGTCCTCCGAGGGCGCGGCGATGCTCCGCTTCGGCACCGGCGCCGGCATCACCTGGGGATCCGATCCCGAGGGGGAGTGGCGCGAGACCGAACTGAAGGCGTCCCGGCTGCTCGCGGTAGCGTCGGGGACGTACGAGGTGAGCGGAGGGGCTCTGTCATGAAGATCTGGCTGGACGGCGTGCTGCAGGACCTGGAGTCGGCCCGGGTCTCCGTCTTCGACCACGGGCTGACCGTCGGCGACGGCATCTTCGAGACGGTGAAGGCGGTGGACGGGCAGCCCTTCGCGCTCACCCGCCATCTCGACCGGCTGACCCGCTCGGCCCGCGGCCTGGGCCTGCCCGACCCCGACCACGCCGAGGTCCGCCGCGCCTGCGCGGCCGTCCTGGAGGCCAACCCGATGCCGCTGGGCCGGCTGCGCATCACCTACACCGGCGGCCACGGCCCCCTCGGCTCCGACCGCGGCGAGCACGGCCCGACCCTGGTGGTCGCGCTCGGCGAGACCACGCGCCGCCCCGACTCCACCGCCGTGATCACCGTCCCCTGGACCCGCAACGAGCGCGGCGCCCTCACCGGCCTGAAGACCACCTCGTACGCCGAGAACGTCGTCGCCCTCGCTCGTGCCCACCAACACGGCGCCTCCGAGGCTCTGTTCGGCAACACGGTCGGACAGCTCTGCGAGGGCACCGGGTCGAACGTCTTCGTGGTCCTGGACGGCGAGATCCACACCCCGCCGGTCGCCTCCGGCTGCCTGCCCGGCATCACCCGCGCCCTCGCCGTCGAGTGGACCGGCGCCAAGGAGACCGACCTGCCGCTGGACGTGCTGGAACGGGCCGAGGAGGTCTTCCTCACGTCCACCCTCAGGGACGTCCAGGCCGTGCACCGCGTCGACGACCGGGAACTGCCCGGTGCGCCGGGCCCGGTGACGGCGAAGGCGATGCGGATCTTCGAGGACCGGGCCGGGGAGGACCTGGACCCCTGACAGAAGCCGGAAATTCGGCTGCCCCGGGGCTCCGGAGCGGGTAGAACACCCGTGATGACGACGACCCTGCGGCCGACCGAGCCGCTCCAGCACAACGCCGACGGGACGCGTTCGCGCCGCTACCAGGTGTGCGTGAACAGCCGCCCGGTCGGCTCGATACATCTCGGGACCTCAGCCGCCTTCGGCGACCGGATAGCCCGGATCCTGGACGTGCGCATCGACGAGCCGGACCGCCGTCGCGGCCGGGGCACGGTGGCCGTGCTCGCCGCCGAGGAGGTGGCGCGCAGCTGGGGCTGCCGGCAGATCGAGACAACCGTCGGCGGGGAGGCCGGGGAGGCCGGGGAGGCCGGGGAGGCCGGGGAGGCCGGGGAGGCCGGGGCCGCGCTGCGGCTCTTCGAGGCGCTCGGCTACGTCCACCGCAACCGCGGCATGGAGAAGCCGCTCGGCGAGGTCCCGCCCGAACTGCCCGCCGGCAGCCTGGAGCACCCCATGGGCGCCGCCGAGTTCGAGGCGTGGCTCGCGCACGAGTCGGAGGACTACGCACGCGTCTGGATCGAGCGGGGCGTGCCCGAGGCCGAGGCGTACGCCAAGTCGCGCCACGACCACGAGACCCTGCTGCCGCACGGGCTCGCCACCGAGGACATGCTGTTCAGCGTGCTCGAGCACGAGGGCGTGCGGGTGGGCACGCTGTGGGTGTCCCTGCAAGGCGGCAAGGCCTTCGTCTTCGACGTGGAGGCCGACGGTGCCCACCGCGGCCGAGGCCACGGCCGCACGCTCATGCTGCTGGCGGAGCGCCAGGCGATCGCCGCCGGCCGCCGCACCCTCGGCCTCAACGTCTTCGCCGGCAACACCCCGGCCGAGCGGCTGTACGAGTCGCTCGGCTACGAGACGACGCGGTACTCCCTGTACAAAAACCTTCTGTAGCGAAGTCCTCCTGTGCGGCCGATCAGGCGTGCGGCCAGGCCTGCGGTCAGGCCTCCGGCCCGGCCAGCAGCCGGTCCGCGATCTCCTCGATGCGCTCGCGCAGCCCCTCCTGGCTCTTGCCGCCGTCGAGGCGCTCGCCGCCGATGACATAGGTCGGCGTGCCGGTGACGCCGATCGCCTTGCCCTCGGCCTGGTCGGCGTCGACGATCAGGATGTGCCGCCCGTCGATCAGCGCGGTGTCGAACTCCTCGGCGTCCAGGCCCAGTTCACGGGCGACCTCGACCAGGAAGCTTTCTCCCGCACGGTCCAGCTCCTCGACGCGGCCGAGCACCGCCTCGACGTAGGCCCAGCCCTGCCCCTGCTCCAGCGCCTCCTCGGCGGCCTGGGCGGCGGCGAAGGCGTGCTTGTGCTTCTCCAGCGGGAAGTGCCGCAGCCGCAACTCCAGCCGGTCGCCGTACCGGGCACGCAGGGCGCGCAGGTCGTCCAGGGCGCTGCGGCAGTCGGGACACTGGAGTTCGCACCAGACGTCGAGGACGGGGGCTTCGGTGCGTGCGGGGGAGGAGTCGCTCATGCGCACCAGTCTTCCAGGCCGGACCCCGGGTACCGAATCGGACGGCACGCGGCCACCGGCACCTCGGGAGGAGGCGACCCGGAGATCTCCCTGATGTCGGGCCGGAGCATGGCATCGCGAGGACCGGGCGGTGCAGGATGGAAGGGACGAAGCGCACTCCGCGCCCCGTCGTGCCCCATCGAGCCCGCCAGGAGGACCGGATGATTGCCGAGACCGTGTGTTCTGCCGTCTCCGCGGCCGGCCTCGGCGTGGCCGCGGTCACCGCCTACCGCAAGCGTTTCCTGGCCGCCGCCCGCATCACCGCCTACGCGCTCGTCCCGATCGGCCTGGTGATGACAGGCGTGGTCGGCTGGCTGGCCGACACGGCGTTCAGCCCGACGGCCTGGGCCGGCTTCGGTGTGCTGGGCGCCGCCTGGGCACTGTTCGCGACGACACGGGCCGTCGAGCGCAGGCGCTCAGGCACCCGCGCGGAGCGCAAGGCGGCTCGGGCCGCCGGACGCGACGCGGTGGCCCCTTCCGCCTCGGCCCCCTCGCTGGGCCCAGCGACCCGGCCTGCCACCCGGCCCGCGGGCGCCCCGCCCGCCACCACCTCCGCCGACGACTTCAGCGACATCGAGGCCATCCTCAAGAAGCACGGCATATGACAGAAGCACGACATATGGCCTGAAACCGTTCACAACCGGAAGCAAGTCGAACGGGCTGATACGGAAATCGGTGAGGTACCGCACTCGAAGCCGTGGTGATCGCCAAGGGGGCATCCCCTGGGTCATCATCACCGCGAGATGCTGGACACGAGACAGAGCGAGGCCGCGCCGCCGAAGGACGAGCCGCGCGGATGCCTCTTCGCCCTATCCCAGCCACCGCTGATGATCTTCCTTGCGGTGATCGGGTGTCTGCTCCTCATGGCTGCGCTGCACGACCTGCTGTTGCTGTGAGCCGTACACGTCCGTCCCGGCGCCACCCGCCGGGACCGGCGTCGACCGGGGGTGTCCCCGGGGATCAGCCCGCCGCCTCCTTGCGCCGGGCCCGGTAGGCGGCCACATGCAGCCGGTTCCCGCAGGTGCGGCTGTCGCAGTAGCGGCGCGAGCGGTTGCGGGAGAGGTCCACGAAGGCACGCCGGCAGTCCGGCGCCTCGCAGCGCCGCAGCCGCTCCTGCTCCCCGGCCACCACGAAGAAGGCGAGCGCCATCCCGCAGTCGGCCGCCAGGTGGTCGGCCACGGAGGCGCCGGGGGCGAAGTAGTGCACATGCCAGTCGTAGTCGTCGTGGTCCGTCAGCCGCGGGGTGGTGCCGGCCGCGGCGACCAGCTCGTTGATCAACCCCGCGGCGGACCGGGCGTCCGGAGCCGCGAAGATCCCCGCGAACCTGCCCCGGACCTTGCGCACCGCCGACAGGTCGAACTCCGACAGCACCCCGACATCGCTGATCGCGTGACCGCGCACGAAATCAGCGAGAGCCGCGACGTCCGGCAGCCCGTCCGCCGCCGAGTCGTCCTCCGGCGCGGTGTTCACCAGATCCACCACGGTGTCGAGGGCGCACCGGGTGTCGTGGGTGATCAGCACGTTTCGCTCCCTGGCCTGAGGGTCGGGCGGGCGCCCGCCGATGCTGGCCGATGGTAGCGACAACCGCGCCCACCGCACCGGGGGCCGCCCACCGGCGATTGCCCGGTAGAACGCCCCCGTGCCCTCGGCGGTTCCCGAGTCCGTCCTGTGCCTGCACGATATGCCTCGATGTGGCCGGAAAACAGGCCGACGCCGCCCCGTGAGCACTCACGGTGACGGCGTCAGTCTGTGCCGTATGCGGTTGTCTTGGCCCGAGCCGTCTCCCCGAGTGGACGGCGCCGGGCGGCTTTGGGGTGGCCTCGGACTAGCTCTCCGCCAGGATGTGCGAGAGCTCCTGATCCAGATCGAAGTGCCGGTGTTCCGTGCCGGGCGGCACGGCGGCGTCGGTTCGCTTCAGGAAGGACTCCAGGGCCCGTGCCGGGGCTTCCAGCAGGGCTTCCCCTTCCGGAGAGCTCAGGGCGATGCACACGACGCCCTGACCGTGACTGCGGGACGGCCAGACGCGGACGTCGCCGGTGCCGGTGGGCCGGTGAAGCCCCTCGGCGAGGAGGTCGCGGGCGAACACCCACTCGACGGTCTCCTCGGCTCCGGTGTGGAAGGTGGCGTGCACGGCGTAGGGGTCGGCCGTGTCGTACCGCAGGCCTGCGGGGACAGGCAGGGATGACTCGCTCGACACAACGAGGCGCAGGTGCAGCTCGCAGCTGACCGTGGTGTTCATAAGCGCCAGGGCCTTTCGCTCAGTGTGCGCTCGGGGATTCGCACGTCGGCGAAATCGACATGCCACCTACGGTGCCGTTGTAAACCCCTCTGAGTGTTTTGCGTGTCTTTACGACACTCTTCCGGCCGAGAACTCGTACGAGACCTACGACCATTCCGGTGACTGGATTCACTCGGGTAGGGTTTGTCTGTATGAATACGGGGAGTGACGAGCCGGGCGAGGTCGCCGTGGCGGCGGACAACGCAGACAAGGCCGATAAGGCAGACATGGCGGCGGACGTGGAGCGGTCCGAGCAGGGGCTCGGCTCCCGGGCGCCGGCCTTCATCAAGGCCCGCCGGGTCCTGCATCTGAGCTGGCAGGTCGGCATCTTCGTGATCGGCCTCGCGGTCGTCGTGGTGGGCATCATCATGCTGCCGCTCCCCGGCCCGGGCTGGGTGGTGATCTTCGCGGGCATGGCGATCTGGGCGACCGAGTTCGTCTGGGCCCAGCTCGTGCTGCGCTGGACGAAACGCAAGGTCACCGAGGCGGCTCAGAAGGCCCTCGACCCGAGGGTGCGGCGTCGGAACATCACGCTGACGGTGATCGGTCTGGTGATCGTGGGCGCGCTGGTCGGGGTCTACCTGTGGAAGTTCGGCATTGTGATGCCGTGGCAGATCAAGGACCAGTGATCGCGGACCCGGGCGTGGTCGGAGGCACCCCCTGACATGGGGTAATGTTCTTCCTGCGCCCGGGCGATTAGCTCAGTGGGAGAGCGCTTCGTTCACACCGAAGAGGTCACTGGTTCGAACCCAGTATCGCCCACCCGGAACCGACGGCCCACCTGCGAACAGCAGGTGGGCCGTCGTCGTGTGCGCGCTCCCCGAAGGTCACCGTGGGCGTTACGCCGTCCGGTGGATCATCGCTGCGACTTCGCTCTGTCACCGAGTCGGTCCGCAGGGTCGGATTCCGGACGATCCCAAGCGCTGAGGCGGGCGTCCGATGACGCTCGACCACCTGATCCCGAGGCCGCACTGGCGAGCACCGACCCGGCCGGCCTGCGGCACGCCCGCGGCTCCGCCGCCGAGACACCGGCCGCACTGCGCGCACGCCTGCATTCCGATCCGGCAGTCCAGGCCCGGGCCATGAACGGCGACCTTGGAGGCGCTGCAGGTCGAACGGTGGATCTACGCGGCCGCGGTACCCGCCGCCCGGTACATCGCCGCGATCCTCCCCGACCCTCGCACGGCGGCCGTGGGCTCGTACCTGCACACCGGCAACGCGTACCGACTGCGTCCGCTGCGGGGCCGGCTGCTCGGCCGGCTGGGCGCCCTCCTCGGCCACGAGGCCGAGAACGCCGGGAACGCTGGGAACGCCGGGAACGCCGAGGCTGCCAGGAGAGCTGGGTGGCCGCCCGCCCGGACGCCCTGCTCGCATCTCGCCCGGTGTTCTGCCAGGCGGCACCCGCATTCCTGCACGACGGCGACCCTGAGGTGTCCGCCGCCGGGTTCATGGCGGCCGCCCCCTCCTGGGCGCTCCCGAGCTCGCGCACCATCGCCCGGACCTCGCCAGCTGCGCCCGCCGGCTTCTCGCCGCCAGTGCCGAGCCCCACCGCCGCGTGCGCGCACTCGACCCCCTCGCGACCTGGGGGCACGACATCGAAGGCCTCCGGACCCCCGAAGACCGCCTGCTGCGGGCTCATCTCGGCTCGATCGGCACCGAACTCCCTTCCAAGGCTCACCTCGCTGCCCCTCGCCCGCCCGACGCGAGCGACGCCACCGCGCCACCGACGCGTTTCCGGCCACCCTGCCGCGCCTCGCCACCCCGCACGTCCTGGACGGATGTGGCCATTCCGTCCAGTGCGAGCGCTCCGCGGAGGCCGCGCCTTCTGACCGCCCGGCCGGCGTCCCCGCCCGCGTGACAGCAACCCCATGACCTGTGCAATCACCCCGCCCCCACGCCCCGCGCCCCGGCCGGACGGCCCAGGCCCCGCCCCGCGCCCCGAAGAAAATCCTGTCCGAATCATTGACGCACCTCCGACCCCTCCGTAACTTGTGCCAGCAAGCGCTTACTTGAAACGATTCATGACGGCGGCGACGACGCTGCGGGGAGGGGCCCGACTGTGGGAACCAGCAGGAATCTTGAGAGGCGTACGATCCTGAAGGCGGCCGGAGCCTCGGCTGCCGCGCTCGGGCTCGCCACGACGACCGGGTGCGGTGGCGAAAGCGGTTCCGGGAACGGGACGGTGACGATCCGTTACTCGTGGTGGGGTGCCGAGGAGCGGGCCAAGAAGATCAACCAGACGATCGCGCTCTTCGAGAAGAAGTACCCGAAGATCAAGGTCAAGACCGACTTTCAGACGTACCAGTCGTTCTGGGAGAAGTTCCAGACGCAGGCGGCCGGCGGAAATCCCCCGGACGTTTTCCAGAACGCCGTCACATTTCTTCGGAAGTACGACAAGCGCGGAATTCTTCTGGACCTCAAGTCACAAGTGCAGGCGGGCAATCTGAGCCTGGATCACTTCCGCGCGGGCGTCACGAAGGTCGGCGAGGTCGACGGCAAGCAGCTCGGCGTTCCCGTCGGCTCCAACACCATGGCGCTCGTCATCGACAAGAAGGTTTTCCAGAAGGCGGGCGTCGAGCCGCAGCCGGGCTGGACCTGGGACGAGTACTTCAAGGCCCTGAAGACGATCCACGACAAGACGAAGGTCGCCGGGGACACCGGCTACTTCGCCATCATGTACCTGTACGACCTCTACCTCCGCCAGAACGGGAAGGCCTTCTTCACCAAGGACGGACTCGGTTTCGACAAGGCCGACCTGACGGAGTGGTGGACGGACGGCTACAACCGCGTCAAGGCCGGCATCGTCACCGACCCGAAGGTCGTCCAGCAGGACATGCCCAAGTCCTCCCTCTCCGCCGGCCACGGCGCCTCGGAGTTCACCTGGGACAACTTCACCGTCCGCTACTCAGCGGAGGGTGCCAGCTCCTACGGCCTCGCCCCGATCCCCACCACCGACGGCAAGAACACCGGCCAGTACCTCGCCTCCCTGATGCTCAGCGCCTCCGCCCGCACCGCCCACCCCAAGGAGGTCGCCCAGTTCATCGACTTCATGGTCCACGAACCCGAGGTCGGCAAGATCATGGGCTACGACCGGGGCATCCTCGCGAGCACCGAGCAGTACGAGGCGTTCAAGCCGACCGACGCGGTGAACAAGGAGATCGCGCAGTACGAGGAGGACACCGCCAAGTCCGGCGTCCTCGGCACGATCACCCCGCACCCCTCCGGTGCCGACACCATCGAGGCCGCCTTCCTGCGCCTCGGCGGCGACCTCGGACAGGGCAAGACCAAGGTCGCGGACGCGGTGAAGCAGTTCTTCACCGAGTCCGAGGCCGCCTTCCAGGCCTGATGGGACGTGCCGTGACGCTCGTCAAGGACTCCGCGCCCGCCACCCGCAGGACACGCCCGGCCGGCCGCGCCACCGCGCGGCGGCCGGGCCGCCGCCGGGAGAACCTCGCCGGCTATCTGTTCATGTCCCCGTGGATCGCGGGCTTTCTGCTGCTGACCGCGGGCCCGATGGTGGCCTCGCTGTACTTCGCGTTCACCGACTACAACCTCTTCAACACCCCGAAGTGGGTCGGGTTCGACAACTTCACCATGATGTTCGACGACCCCCGGTGGCAGAAGTCGGTCGAGGTGACGGCCAAGTACGTCGTCATCGGCACCCCGCTGAAGCTGCTGCTCGCCCTCGGTGTCGCCCTGCTCCTCGCGCAGAGCCGCCGCGGCCAGTCCTTCTACCGGGCGGCCTTCTACGCCCCCTCGCTCATCGGTGCGAGCGTCTCGGTCGGCTTCGTCTGGCGTTCGCTCTTCTCCGACGACGCCATCGTGGACCGTACCCAGACCTTCCTCGGCTTCCACGTCGGCGGCTGGGTCGGCAATGCGGACTGGGTGCTGTACTGCCTGGTCGCGCTGACCGTCTGGCAGTTCGGGGCGCCCATGGTCATCTTCCTGGCCGGGCTCAAGCAGGTGCCCAGGGAGCTGTACGAGGCCGCCGAGATGGACGGCGCGGGACCGTTCCGGAAGTTCTGGAACATCACCCTGCCGATGATCTCCCCGGTGCTGTTCTTCAACGTGCTCCTGGAGACCATCCACTCCTTCCAGATCTTCGGCTCGGCCTACGTCGTCTCCAACACCTACTGCGGACCGGCCGACGCCACGCTCGTCTACACCTGCTACCTGTACCAGCAGGGCTTCAAGAACGCCCAGATGGGCTTCGCCGCCGCGATGGCCTGGATGCTGCTGCTCGCAGTCGCCCTGGTGACGGCTGTCCTCTTCTGGTCCCAGAAGAAGTGGGTGCACTACGAGGAGGACGCCCGATGAGCGCGGTCACCACCAAGGTCACGGACCCGGTCGGCCGCAGGCGCGCCGGTTCCCTCGCCTGGCACCTCGGCGCCCTGCTGATCCTCGCGGTCATGCTCTACCCGGTGGTCTGGGTGATCGGCGCCTCGTTCAAGCCCAGCAAGGACATCATCAACAGCCTCACGCTGTTCCCGTCCCACCCGATCCTGTCCAACTTCAAGGGCCTCGCCGACGGCATAGCGGACATCGAGATCTGGACCTTCTTCCAGAACTCCCTCTTCTACGCCGCCGGTGCCGTCGTCGGCGTGCTCATCTCTTGCTCTCTCACCGCCTACGCCTTCGCCCGCATCCGGTTCGCCGGCCGCAACCTGCTCTTCTCCCTGATGATCGGCACCCTGCTGCTGCCGTACCACGTGCTGCTGATCCCGCAGTACGTGATGTTCCAGAAGCTGGGCTGGATCAACACCTACGCCCCGCTGCTGATCGGCAAGTACCTCGCCACCGAGGCCTTCTTCGTCTTCCTGATGGTGCAGTTCATGCGCAACCTGCCCCGTGAGCTGGACGAGGCCGCGCGGCTCGACGGCTGCGGTCACCTGCGCATCTACTGGTCGATCGTGCTGCCGCTGTGCCGGCCCGCGCTGATCACCAGCGCGATCTTCACCTTCATCAACGCCTGGAACGACTTCATGGGCCCGCTGATCTACCTCAACGAGCCCGGCAAGTACACCGTCTCCCTCGGCCTGATGATGTTCCGCGACTCCGACGGTGTGGCCGCCAACTACGGCGGCATGATCGCCATGTCCCTGGTCGCGCTGCTGCCGGTGCTGCTGTTCTTCCTCGCCTTCCAGCGGTACCTGATCGACGGCATGGCGACCTCCGGACTGAAGGGCTGAGGCGGCCACCATGGCGGAAGCACGGGTGAAGCCGCACAGGGAGTCCGTGGTCGCGGAGAGGTTCGGGGTCTTCGCCGAGTGTCTGCTCACCGGTGTGTGGATCGCGGTGGCCTCCCTCGGAGTCGTCACCTACCCGGCCGCCTTCGCCGCCGGCGCCCGGCACCTGCGCCGTCGTACGGCGCATGAGGGCGGCGGCCTGCGGGAGTTCGTCGCCGACTTCCGGAGCGCGCTGCGCGGCGGCTGGGCCGTCGGGGCCGTCGGGTGGGTCGCGGTGGCGCTGGGGCGAGTGGACGTCCAGGCCGTGCGCGCGGGGCTGCCCGGCGGGCCGCTCGTCGCTGCCGTGGGCCTGTTCGCACTGCTCGGCCTCGCCGTGGCCGGGCTGCGCGCGGCGGCCGTGTGGACCCCGGGGAGCCGCTGGCGCGCCCTGCTCGCCGACGCGGGCCGCCGTACGGTCCTCGACCCCGCCGGATCCTTCCTGCTCGTCGGCGGAGCGGTCCTGACCTGCTGTTCCGCTCTGCTCATCGCACCGCTGGCGGTCCCCGTGCTCGGGGCCGTCGTGGCGGCGGCCGTCGCCGTGGAGGAGCGGTACCGGCGCCGCTGAGCCCGCGGTGCCCTGATCAAGGTCGGTGCCCTCTGGGCGCCGTACACATCTCTGTCATGCCCCTGACCAGCTCGCACGTGCCCGCACGGAAGGAAAGACCATGTCTCCCATTCCCCGCAGGTCCCTCCTGAAGGCGGCCGCCGTCGCCGGAGCCGCCGCCCAGTTCAGCTGGGCACTGGGGGCGAGCGACGCGCAGGCCGCGCCCGCGACCGCGGCCGACGGCGCCGACCCGGTGACCCTGGACTGGCTGGAGGACGGCGGCCTCGGCGCCGCGCCCGGCTCCACCGTCGGCGTGCCCTGGCCGATGGGCGCCTACCAGGAGGACCAGACCTTCGCGCTCACGGACGCCGACGGCAAGGACGTCCCCGTACAGACCTGGCCCCTCGCCTACTGGCCCGACGGCTCCCTGAAGTGGACGGCGCACGCGGTCGGTTCGGGCTCCGGAAAGCTCACCCTCACGGCCGGCACCCCCAAGGCCCCCGACCGGAAGGTCACCGTCGACAGGAGCGGCGGCACCATCGACGTCTCCACCGGCGTCATCACCGCGAAGATCGGCAAGAACGGCTCGACCCTCATCAAGTCGGTCACCCGGGGCTCGACCGAGATCGCCAGGAACGGGCGGCTCGTGCTCGTCCGGCAGCCCGAGGCCGAGGACGAGGACCAGGGCACGGTCAGGACGGAGCGCTTCGACGGCGCGATCGACGAGGTCACCGTCGAACAGGACGGCCCGGTCCGCGCGGTGGTCCGCATCGACGGCAAGCACCGCAAGGGAGGCCGCAGTTGGCTTCCCTTCTCGATCCGGCTGTACTTCTACGCCGGTTCCGAGTCCTTCCGCATGGTGCACACCATCACCTACGACGCCACGCTGGAGCCCGGCAAGGCGAGCGGCGACTTCATCCGCGGGCTCGGCGTACGGTTCGCCGTGCCGATGCGGGACGCGGCCTACGACCGGCACATCCGCATCGGCGGCGAGGGCACCGGCCTGCTGCGGGAGGCCGTCCAGGGCATCACCGGGCTGCGCCGCGACCCGGGCGCCGCCGTCCAGGCCGCCCAGTACGCGGGCCGGAAACTGCCCGACCCCGCCACCTGGGACCAGCGCGTCACCACCCGCCTGCAGTACATCCCGCACTGGGGCGACTACACCCTCTCCCAGCTCTCCGCCGACGGCTTCACGCTGCGCAAGCGCACCAAGAAGGGCTACGGCTGGATCACCGCCGGAAGCGGCGGGCGGGCCTCCGGCTTCGGCTACGTCGGCGGCGCGAGCGGCGGATTCTCCTTCGGCCTGAGGGACTTCTGGGAGAAGTTCCCCGCCCAGCTCGACATCCGCGACGCCCACACCGACGAGGCCACCGTCACCCTCTGGCTCTGGTCGCCCGAGGCACAGCCCATGGACCTGCGCTTCTACCACGACGGCATGGGCCAGGACACCTACGCCGAGCAGCTCGAAGGCCTCAACATCACCTACGAGGACTACGAGCCGGAGTTCGGCACCCCCTACGGCATCGCCCGCACCTCCGAACTCCTCTTCTGGGCCAACGAGTCGACGCCCGCCCCCGAGACCCTCGCCGACCAGGTCACGGCCGTACGGACCCTGCCGCAGCTCGCCGCCCCGCCCGGGCAGCTCATCAAGGCCAAGGTCTTCGGCCCCGGCCTCTACTCCGAGCCGGACCGCTCCACCGCCGCCAAGGCGAAGATCGAGGACCACCTCGACTTCCTCTTCACCTACTACAAGGACCAGGTGGAGATGCGCCGTTGGTACGGCTTCTGGGACTACGGCGACATCATGCACACCTACGACTCGGCCCGGCACGTGTGGCGGTACGACATCGGCGGCTACGCCTGGGACAACTCCGAGCTGTCGCCCGACCTCTGGCTCTGGTACGCGTACCTGAGAAGCGGCCGCCCCGACATCTTCCGCTTCGCCGAGGCGATGACCCGGCACACCGGCGAGGTCGACGTCTACCACCTCGGCAAGTGAGCCGGCCTCGGCACCCGGCACGGTGTCCAGCACTTCGCCGACAGCGCCAAGCAGCAGCGCATCGCCAACACCACCTACCGGCGCTTCTACTACTTCCTCACCGCCGACGAACGCGTCGGCGACCTCATGCGCGCCAACGTCGACTCCGACGAGACGTTCCTCGTCCTCGACCCGCAGCGCAAGGTCCGCACCGACCCGTACACCCCCGACCCGCACGCCCTGTCGATCGGCTTCGGCACCGACTGGAGCGGACTGGTGTCGGCGTGGCTGACCGAGTGGGAACGCAAGGGCCCCAAGTGGGAGAAGGCCAGGGCGCGGGTCCTGTCCACCATGGAGACCATCGCCGCCCAGCCCAACGGCTTCGTCCAGGGCAGCGGCCTGTACGACATCGCCACCGGCAGGTTCGCCGTCGCCGACAAGCCGGTGGTGGCGGTCTCCCACCTCTCGGCCGTCTTCGGCCTGAACGAGCTGTGCGCCGAGCTGATCCACCTGGTCGACCTGCCGAAGTTCAAGGAGGCCTACCTCGAGTACTGCCGCTACTTCAACGCCACCAAGGCCGAACAAGCGGCCCGCTACGGCAGCAACTTCGGCACCCTGCTGCTCCTCCAGGGACACTCGCGCCTGGACGCCTACGCCGCCGTACAGACCGGTGACGCGACGCTCGCCAAGCGCGCCTGGACCAAGTTCTACAGCTCCGACGGCTACACCGAGTCCTCGCCGTGGAAGACCGAGAAGCTGACCGGACCGGCCGCCCTGGTCGCAGGGAGCGAGGCGAGCTGGGTGTCGACCAACGACACCGCGCTGTACGGCCTCGCGGCCATCGAGAACCTGGCCCTGCTCGGCGACAAGATGCCCGGCTGACGGCGTTGGGGGAGCGCCGTCGCACGGGCGGCGGCGCTCGTCCCCCGAGTGTGGTTTCGCGTCACTGCACGCCGCATGAGTACGCGTACTCAGATCAACGCGTCCACCAGGGCAGACTCTGGCCATGGACTGGTCCCACTACCGCTTTCTCAGCCTGTGGTCCCTGCCCGCCCCGCCGGCCGCCGTGTTCGCGGTGCTGGAGCGGCCCGAGGGCTATCCCGACTGGTGGCCGCAGGTACGGGCGGTGACCCGGCTGGACGACACCACCGGCGTCATCACCATCCGCTCCCTGCTGCCGTACGCCATGACCTTCACCGCCCGCGAGACACGCCGCGACCCGGCCGCCGGTGTCCTGGAGATCGCCGTGTCCGGAGACATCGAGGGCTGGGCCCGCTGGACGGTCACGGCCGACGGCGCGGGCACACTGGCCCGCTACGACCAGGTCGTCGACGTCACCAAGCCCCTGCTCAGACGGCTGGCCGTGCCGGGACGCCCCGTCTTCCGCCTCAACCACCGGCTGATGATGGCGGCCGGGCGGCGCGGACTGCTGCGTCACCTGGAAGCGGTTTGAAGTAACACCGCAGGGACCTGTATTGTTCAGTGCGTTCCCGGGCGATTAGCTCAGTGGGAGAGCGCTTCGTTCACACCGAAGAGGTCACTGGTTCGAACCCAGTATCGCCCACCGGGAAAAAGCCGGTCCGCACAGCGGGCCGGCTTTTTTGACGTCAGGGGGGCGTCGTGGGTACAGAACAGGGCAAGGCAGGACCGAGAGTTGGCGCGCGACTGCGTCAGCGCCGGACCAGCAGTCTGATCGGCATCTTCTTCCTCACGCTGCTGCTCGGCGCTCTCGTGGCGCTGGCCCGGGTCGGTGGCAACGGCGAACGGGTCACCACCATGTGGGTCGGCGCGCGGATCTCCGCCGACGGCAGCGCCCGCATCACCGAGGTCGTCGACTACGACTTCGGATTCCCCGACGCCGAACGGCACGGCATCTACCGCGACCTGCCCGACCTGCCCTACGACGAGGACGACGCCGACGTCGCCGTCACCCTGGACGGCCACCACGTCCCCTGGGAACTCACCGTCGGCGACTACTACCTCGAACCGAACGGCCACCGGGAGATCGCCACCCGCATCAAGGTGGGCGACCCCGACCGGGCCGTCACCGGCGTGCACCGGTACCGCATCCAGTACACCCTCCGGGACGTCGTGAAGAAGGGCCGGCTCGCCTGGGACGCGGTGGGCACCGGCTGGACCGTCGACCGGTCCCGCGTCGAGATCCACGCCGTCGCCCCCTACGACCTCACCGGTCTGCGCTGTGTACAGGGCACCGACGGCTCCCGGAAGAAGTGCACCGCCGAGCAGACCGAGCCCGGCCGCCTCACCGTGCGGATCGACCGGCTCCAGGGGAAGCAGGGGCTCACCCTCTACGCCACCCGCGGTGGTGCCGCCGGCCGGGCGGCCCTGCCCGCGCCGCCCGGCGGCGGTGCCGTCGGAACCACCGTCATCCATCCGCTGCTGGTCGCCCTCTACTCCGTCGCTCTCGCCCTCGCCGTGGCCCTGGTGACGATCGGAGTGCTGCGGCTCGTCGGCCGCGACCGGCCCGCACCGGCGGGGGCCGACGGGACCCCGGGAGCGCCTGTCCCGAGCCCCCTGCCCCCGCCCGGCCTGAGCCCGGCCCAGGGCGGGATCCTGGCCGCCGAGCAGGTCGATCCCGTGCACCAGGTCGCCTGGCTGCTCGGCCTCGCCGCCGACGGTCACCTCACCCTCGGGGGCGCCGAACACGCCCCGACCCTGCGACGCCCCCACCGTGGTGCGGGGGCGGACGACCCGGTCACCCGGGAGGTCCTGCGCTACATGTTCTCGGGCCGCGCAGAGATCACCCTGGGCCAGTACGACTCGTCCTTCGAGACGGGCTGGCATGCGCTGGCCCGGCACCTGAAGCAATGGCAGGCCGACTCCGGTCTCTGGGACCCGGCCGCCGTACGCCTGGCCCGCCGCGCCCGGCCCGTGGGCATCGCCGCCACCGTGCTCGGTCTGCTCGCCGGCGCGGTGGGCGCCGCACTGGGCGCCGGCCGCCACGCGGCCGGAGGCCCGCTGCTCGTCGCCGGCGTGATCGTCTTCGGCGTCGGTCTCGCCCTGTGGCGGCGCGGCTGGGAACTGCACCGGCGCACCTCCGAGGGCAGCGCCCAGCTGCTGCGGGTCGAGGCGTTCCGACGTCGTCTCGCCGACCCGTCGGCGTTTCCCGACACGGAACCGCTCGACGACGACCAGGTACGGCTCTGCACGGCGTGGGCCGTCGCACTCGGCCTGGGCGACACCTGGCGGCACGCCGTCGAGTCGTCCGCCGTGCCGACCAGGCGGCACGCCTCGCCGGCTGTGCGGTTCGGACCCGCGCTGGCCCTCGGCATCGTCGTCACCGCCGCCATGTCGTCCAAGGCGCCCTCCTCCAGCGGCTCCGGAAGTTCCGGCGGCAGCGGCGGCGGCTCCTCCGGCGGCGTCGGCGGGGGAGCAGGCGGCGGTGGCGGAGGCTCCTGGTGAACTCCCGCACCCGCCAAGCTGCTACGCCGCCGCCGGCAACTCCGGCCTGAGCGGCCAGTCCGTGCTCACCGTCTCCTCCGAGCCGCTGCGCGCGAACCACGCCTGAAGACCGCGGGCCTGCGCCGCGTGCCAGGTGGCCTGGAGCGTGTGCAGCTCGGCAGGGCTCAGCCGCTCCAGCCGGGTCGCGAAACGGCGGCCCACGGCGCGTACGACGTCCAGCGCGGCCAGTGCGTCCGCCGCCGCGTCGTGCGCGCCCTCCAGCGTCACGCCGTAGTGCGCGCACAGGTCGGTCAGCGTGCGCCGGCCCTTGCGGTAGCGGTCCAGGTGCTTGTCCAGGACCCGGGGGTCCAGCACGTGCAGCGGGCTCGTCTCGAACCAGCGGTCCAGCGACGAGGCGCGATGCCGGCGCAACTCCCGGTCCAGCAGCGTGAGATCGAACGGCGCGTTCATCACCACCAGCGGACGTCCCATCGCCGCGTGCTCGGCCAGCTGCTCGGCCATCTCGAACATCACCGGCGCCGGCCAGCGGCCGTTGTGCTGCAGGTGTTCGTCCGTCAGACCGTGCACCGCCGTCGCCGCCTCCGGCACCGGCACCCCCGGGTTCACCAGCCAGCGGGTGATCCGGGGCCGGGTACCCGGCGCGTCCTGGACGACGACGGCGGCCGACACGATCCGGTCGGTCTCCACGTCGACGCCCGTCGTCTCCGTGTCGAAGGCGGCCAGCGCCCCCTCGTACCAGCACGTCATCCCAATCCAACTCCTCGTTCACCCACGGCAGATGAAGTTCCGTCTTCTGCCCGTTTGGTGATACCCGGGCCGTTTGCGCCGTACGCCGCGAGGACACAACAGGAGTGCGGGTCTTTGCAGTTCAGCAGCCCGCAGCGGGGAAACTCTTGGCTTGGAAGGCTGTTGGTCATGGCCATAGCGCAGCCCGAGCGGGGCGGGCTGCTGCCCGAACGCTCGGGCACCGCCCGCGGCACGCTCGCCACCACCGCCTGCATGGAGACACTGCAGGTCGGATATCTGCACGCGGTCGCCGCCGCGGCGGGCTGCTCGCTGTCCCAGCCCTTCCCGGACAACGGCATCGACTGGCACGTCAGCCACAGCGCACCCGGACACACCGTCGACGACGAGGTCACCATCAAGGTGCAGCTCAAGTGCACCTACCAGGTCCCGCCCAACCCCCCGGGCCGCTTCTTCTCCTTCACCCTCGACAACGACCACCTGCGCAAGCTCGCCCGCACGCCCGTCTCGGTGCACAAGATCCTGGTCGTCATGCTGGTCCCGCGCGCCCAGGACGACTGGCTGCGCGCCAGCCACGACCGGCTCGACCTCAGGCACTGCTGCTACTGGGTCAACCTCGCCGGCCACCCGGTCACCGGCCGGCACCGGACCACCGTGCGGATACCGACCTCGCGCATCTTCGACGACCGTGCGCTGTGCGAGATCATGACGCGGGTCGGGACGGGAGGCAGGCCATGAGGATCCGTCCGTACGACGAGCCGGCCCGGCAGGTCCGGCCGCACCCCGACGACCTGGCCTGGAACCGGCCGCCCGACCCCGCCGAGGTCGACCCCGCCGTGCTCGGCGCCCTGCTGCGCCGGCACGGCTGGCAGCGGCGCGGGGGAGCGGCCGGGCGCTACGGCCGCTGGACCCCGCCCGGGCCGGGCGGCGGCGGGACCAGCCTGTTGGTGCCCGAGAACCGGGCCTTCCCCGACAGCGACGACCTGCTCGGCGAGGCCCTCGACGCCCTCGCCCGCAGTGACACCCCCGCCGCGCGCGAGGTGCTGATCTCCCTCGCCGTGCCCAGCGACGAGATCCGCTGGTGGCGGGACACCCCGAGCGGGCCCGTCGGCGCCTCCGCCTGGGCGGTCGACGAGCGCCTGCGCACCGCGGCCCGCCAGATGCTCCTCGCCGCCGCGCTCGCCACGCGCGCGCGTGCCGGCTACTACGGCGCCCGGCACCGCCGGTCCGCCGCCGGCCTCCTGGAGAACGTCCTCGTCGGCCCCACCGCCGAGGGCCACCGGCTGACCGCCTTCGTGCCCGTGCCCACCGGCCGTTCGCTCGCCGTCCGCCTCCACCAGGCCCTGTATGCCGCCCGCGAGGCCATCGACTACCAGCGGGCCACCGGCGGCATGGACGCCTTCGACGGCGCGGTCGAGGCCGGCGTCAGCCGCGAGCTGACCGAGGCGCTCACCACGCTCGTCCGCGGCACCGAGGGCGCCCGCATCGCCATCGCCTGGGCCCCCGGGGCCGGAGTGCCCGAGGGCTGTGCCGCCTCCGCCGAACCCGTCGAGTTCTCACCCGGCGACCTGCCCGTGCTGCACGCGGCCGGCGCCCGCTATGTGCAGGGGGAACCGTCCGTGCCGGTCCGGATCACCGGCACGGTGGTCCGGCTGCGCCGCTCCGGGCCGCGTGGCGCGGGCACCGTACGGCTGCGGGTGCTCGCGGGCGCCGAGGTCCCGCACGTCCGCGTCACCCTGGACGAGGAGGACTACCGCATCGCCGGCCACGCCCACCTCGTCGGCCTCCCGGTGCGGGTGCATGGTCGCCTGGAGCGCCGGGGCGGCTTCCGCAGGCTCACCGGTGCCTCCGGGGTCGTTCCCGTGCAGGTGGACGACGCCGAGCGGGACCGGCTGATGAAGTCCTTGCAGGGGACCGATGGGGAAGGGGCCTTCTTCGAGGAGGCGTGCGGGGAGGCGTGCGGGGGCGAGGACTGAGGGTGACCGTTTAGCGGTCGGAGGTGTCGGGTCGGTACGATCCCTTGTGCGCGCGCTCCTGGTATGGCGCCGCACCCACCTTCAGTCAGGAGAGACCGGTGTCAGACGTCCGTGTGATCATCCAACGCGATTCCGAGCGGGGAGAACGCGTGGTGACGACGGGCACTACGGCCGCCGACCTCTTCGCGGGCGAGCGGTCGATCATCGCCGCGCGCGTGGGCGGCGAGCTGAAGGACCTCGCGTACGCGCTGTCCGACGGTGACGAGGTCGAGGGCGTCGAGATCTCCTCCGAGGACGGTCTGAACATCCTGCGCCACTCCACCGCGCACGTCATGGCGCAGGCCGTGCAGGAGCTGTTCCCCGAGGCCAAGCTGGGCATCGGTCCGCCGGTCAAGGACGGCTTCTACTACGACTTCGACGTCGAGAAGCCGTTCACGCCCGAGGATCTCAAGGCCATCGAGAAGAAGATGCAGGAGATCCAGAAGCGCGGCCAGCGCTTCGCCCGCCGCGTCGTCACCGACGACGCCGCCCGCGAGGAGCTGGCGGACGAGCCGTACAAGCTGGAGCTGATCGGCCTCAAGGGCTCGGCGTCGCACGACGACGGCGCGGACGTCGAGGTCGGCGCCGGCGAGCTGACGATCTACGACAACCTGGACGCCAAGACCGGCGACCTGTGCTGGAAGGACCTCTGCCGCGGTCCCCACCTGCCGTCGACCCGCCTGATCCCGGCGTTCAAGCTGATGCGCAACGCGGCCGCCTACTGGCGCGGTAGCGAGAAGAACCCGATGCTCCAGCGCATCTACGGCACCGCCTGGCCGTCCAAGGACGAGCTGAAGGCGTACCTCGACTTCCTCGCCGAGGCGGAGAAGCGCGACCACCGCAAGCTGGGCAACGAGCTGGACCTGTTCTCCATCCCCGAGCAGATCGGCTCCGGCCTCGCCGTCTTCCACCCCAAGGGCGGCATCGTCCGCCGCGTGATGGAGGACTACTCGCGCCGCCGTCACGAGGAGGAGGGCTACGAGTTCGTCTACACCCCGCACGCGACGAAGGGGAAGCTCTTCGAGACGTCCGGCCACCTGGACTGGTACGCCGAGGGCATGTACCCGCCCATGCAGCTCGACGAGGGCGTGGACTACTACCTCAAGCCCATGAACTGCCCGATGCACAACCTGATCTTCGACGCGCGCGGCCGCTCGTACCGTGAACTGCCGCTGCGCCTGTTCGAGTTCGGGACCGTGTACCGGTACGAGAAGTCGGGCGTCGTGCACGGCCTGACCCGTGCCCGCGGCTTCACCCAGGACGACGCGCACATCTACTGCACCCGTGAGCAGATGTCCGAGGAACTGGACAAGACGCTCACCTTCGTCCTCGGCCTGCTGCGCGACTACGGCCTGACCGACTTCTACCTGGAGCTGTCCACCAAGGACCCGGAGAAGTTCGTCGGCTCCGACGAGGTCTGGGAGGAGGCGACCGAGACGCTGCGCCAGGTCGCCGAGAAGCAGGGCCTGCCCCTGGTTCCGGACCCGGGTGGCGCCGCCTTCTACGGCCCGAAGATCTCCGTCCAGGCCAAGGACGCGATCGGCCGCACCTGGCAGATGTCGACCATCCAGCTCGACTTCAACCTGCCCGAGCGCTTCGACCTGGAGTACACCGGCCCGGACGGCTCCAAGCAGCGCCCGGTGATGATCCACCGCGCCCTCTTCGGCTCGATCGAGCGCTTCTTCGCGGTGCTCCTGGAGCACTACGCGGGCGCCTTCCCGGCGTGGCTCGCCCCCGTCCAGGCGATCGGAATCCCGATCGGCGACGGGCACGTCGAGTACCTGGAGAAGTTCGCCGCGGCGGCCCGGAAGAAGGGCCTGCGCGTGGAGGTGGACTCCTCCTCGGACCGCATGCAGAAGAAGATCCGCAACGCCCAGAAGCAGAAGGTGCCCTTCATGGTCATCGCGGGCGACGAGGACATGTCGAACGGCTCGGTGTCCTTCCGCTACCGCGACGGCTCGCAGGAGAACGGCATTCCGTTCGACGAGGCCATCGCGAAGATCGCGCAGGTCGTGGAGGAGCGGACCCAGGTCTGATCCGTACCGTTCGCAGGGCTCCCGGGGATCACTTCCCCGGGAGCCTTTCGTCGCTCTCGCGCGTGAAGGTCTGCAGCAACCAGGACGAGAACGAACCCGTCACCGCGCCGAGCAGGGCCAGCCCGCCTGCCATCATGCCGGTCGCGATCACGCGTCCGCCCGGGGTCACCGGGGTGACGTCGCCATAGCCGACCGTGCTGAGGGTCGAGCAGGCCCACCACACGGCGTCCCCGAAGGTCCGCATGGTGGCCCCCGGCGCTCCGCGTTCCTGCTGGTAGACCGCGAGGGCACCGGAGAAACCGAGGAGCACGGTGGACAGGCCGGCGTAGGAGATCACGCGTCCGTAGAGCGCGAGCCGGGGCTCCCCGCGCTTGCGCTGGATCGCCTCGTACAACGGCACCATCCGCAGCGGACGCAACAGGGGCAGGAGCACCACGATTGTGTTCAGCACGTGGGTGGCGACGTAGTGCCCCCACCGCTGTCCGCTGAGCCGCCAGCGCACCACGTATTCCAGAGCGAAGAGCATCCAGAGGACCAGCAATACGGACAGGAACAGGGTGTGCCAGACCGGCGCCAGGCCGATCGCCAGGACGTGGGCGGCGTACGCGGCCAGGTAGACCATTGACGCGATGAAGAGTGGGATCTCGGTGTGCTGCTCCCAGCGGGCTAGCGGGCTGTCGTCGTCCACCGGCCAAGCTTGGCCGGTGAGTGCCCTCCTGCCGCCCCGGCGACACGCCGCGAACGGGCGAAGCCATATGCTGCCTTGCATGACGAGTGAGCCGGAGCAGCAGATCGGAGTGGGGACGCAGGATGCGTTCCAGCGCCTGTGGACGCCCCACCGGATGGCCTACATCCAGGGCGAGAACAAGCCGACCGGCCCGGGGGCCGGCGACGGCTGCCCCTTCTGCTCCATCCCGGCCAAGTCCGACGAGGACGGCCTGATCGTCCGCCGCGGCGAGCACGTGTACGCCGTCCTCAACCTCTACCCGTACAACGGCGGCCACCTGATGACCGTGCCCTACCGGCACGTGGCCGACTACACCGACCTGACCGGGCCGGAGACCACCGAGCTGGCCGAGCTGACCAAGCAGGCGATGACGGCCCTGCGCACCGCCTCCGGCGCGCACGGCTTCAACATCGGCATGAACCAGGGCACGGTGGCCGGCGCCGGCATCGCGGCCCACCTGCACCAGCACATCGTCCCGCGCTGGGGCGGCGACACGAACTTCATGCCTGTGGTCGGCCACACGAGGGTGCTGCCGCAGCTGCTGGCGGACACGCGGAAGATGCTGGCGGAGGCTTGGCCGGCGTAGGCCCCTGGGTGTCCTTGCCAGGGGGCACCCCTACGCGTCGTACAGGTCTGCCTTCCTGGGCGACGCATCCTGCACCAGACCGCTGAGCACGGACGAGCGGTTGCCGAACTTCGCCGTGTCCACGCCGTTCTCCGCCAGGACCCGGAGCGCGGCCGAGTGCACCACCCGCAACACCGGCGTGGCCGCGCGCAGCGCGTCGTCGGCCATGAAACGGTGCCGCCAGGGCTGGTCGGCCCAGGCGTGCCGGAGGCCGAAGGGCTCGGGCAGCGCGAGGGAGCCGCCGAGCCAGTTGAGGAGCGGCGGATACCAGGTCAGCGGGGCGCGCGCGGCGAGCCGCACCACCTCGTCGGTGCGTACCAGCGGCAGCTTGACCGTGCGGGTCTCCCACGGCTTGAGGGACTTGCTGACCTCCTTGGTCGGCGCCTCCGGCTTCGCGTGGAACAGCGGGTTCACCGGCCCCAGCGCGTGCCCGGTCACCTCGATGCGCAGCGTCTCGTGCAGAACGGTCACCGTGATCAGCATGGTCAGGACCAGCTGGCCGTCCCACAGGGTCCACTGCACGCCCAGATAGTGCCGGTCACCGCTGCCGAACTGCTGCTTGTTGCAGATGTCCTGTATGGCGTGCGACTTGACCTGGAACGCCTCGACGTCCGTGCCCTCCGGCCGGGACACCGCCTTCGCGTTCTCACCGATCGGCGTCACGATCCAGTGCCGTATCGAGGGCCGCGGGAAGCCGCCGGTGTTCAGCGGGCCGCGCTCCAGCATGCGCAGCTGGTCGTGGATCGCGCGTATGACGTCCCAGCTGCGGAAGGGGTGGATCTCCCGGGTGGGGTCGGCGGGCGCCAGGTCCTCGGCGAGCTGCCAGGCGCCCCAGCGGGTGCCCATGCCGAGTATGCCCTTGGGACCGGCATAGAAGACCGAGTTGGACTGCTGCTCGGCGCTGAGCCGGGCCAGTGACTGGCGCAGCTGCTCGGCCGCGGTCTCGCCGGGGCTGCGCGGCACGGCCTCGGGGACCTTGGCGCCGACGCTGGTGCCCGAGAGCAGGCCGTCCCAGCGCGCCCGCAGATCCTTCGCGGTGCGCTCGCAGATCTGCTTGGCCCAGAACCAGCCCAGCACCGGGGCCACGACGCAACCGCGCGCGTACCACGCCCAGAACCCGGTGAACGGCATCTTCAGCAGGAAGAGCGCGGCGAGCACGCCGACCCCGGCGAGCAGGGCGGTGGCGAGCGCCCCGGCCCGCTTGTCGTCGCGCTTGGCGACGTACGTGCGCAGCTGGAAGACGAGCAGCCAGCCGACGAGGCCCGGCAGGAAGATCAGGCCGCACACCACCATGACCAGGGACAGCCGGTTGTCCCGCTCCCGGCGGATGTTGTTGGCCGCCAAGCAGTGCTCCACGACGACCTGGGGCTCGGCGCCGAAGGACTGGATGAGCGGCTTGCGCCCGGGCGCGAGCATGCGGTCGACGACGGCCCGCGAGAAGGCCTCGCCGAGGTTCGGCTTGAGCAGGGCGATCCGGCCGGCCTTGACCGTCGACTGGTGCCACTCGTTGTCGGTCTTCTTGATGTCCTCGACCACGTTGTCCCGGTAGGCCGCCGAGGCCAGCGCGAAGGTCGCCGCCTGCCCCTCGTCGCCGGACACGGGCACCTGCGGTCCGTCCCACTCCGTTCCAACCGACATTCCCGCCCCCATCGCCGCCGGTGTCGCTTCTGCGGCCTTCCCGACTTCCGTGCCCCGCACACCTGTTGGACATCCCGTCGTGCCGAGACCAAGCCACTACCGCACGAGTTCGGCACACCGTGATCAGGTGATCAGCGTATCCGCAGCCACTGACACCGCGTCGGCGGACGGCCCAAGCCGCCCGCCGACGCATGACGTCCACCGATGGTGAACTACGAGGATTCTCCCGCCTGTTCGCGGATCCGCTCGGCGATCTGCGGCGGCATCGGCTCGTGCCGGGCGTACGCCCGGTCGAAGCGCGCCGTCCCGTGCGACAGGGAGCGCAGGTCGATCGCGTAGCGGCCGATCTCGAACTCGGGCACCTCGGCGCGGACCAGGGTCCGTCCGGAGCCCACCTGCTCGGTGCCGAGCACCCGGCCGCGCCGGCTCGAAAGGTCGCTCATCACCGCGCCCACGTAGTCGTCGGCGACCAGCACGGTCACCTCGGCCACCGGCTCCAGCAGATGGATCCGCGTCTGGCCCGCGGCCTCGCGCAGGGCCAGCGCGCCCGCCGTCTGGAAGGCGGCGTCGGAGGAGTCCACCGAGTGCGCCTTGCCGTCCAGCAGCGTGATCCGCACGTCCACCAGCGGATACCCGGCGACCACGCCCTTCGCGGCCTGTGCCCGTACGCCCTTCTCCACGGACGGGATGAACTGGCGCGGTACGGCGCCGCCCACCACCTTGTCCACGAACTCGATGCCCGAGCCGCCCGGCAGCGGCTCCACCTCGATCTCACAGATGGCGTACTGCCCGTGCCCGCCGGACTGTTTGACGTGCCGGCCGCGCCCCGCGGCCTTCGTCGCGAACGTCTCCCGGAGGGAGACCCGGTGCGGGACGACGTCGACCTGGACGCCGTACCGGCTGCGCAGCCGCTCCAGGGCGACGTCCGAGTGGGCCTCGCCCAGGCACCACAGGACCACCTGGTGGGTGTCCTGGTTCTGCTCCAGGCGCATCGTCGGATCCTCGGCGACCAGCCGGCTCAGTCCCTGCGAGAGCTTGTCCTCGTCCGCCTTGCTGTGCGCCTGGATGGCGAGCGGCAGCAGCGGGTCGGGCATCTGCCAGGGCTCCATCAGGAGCGGGTCGTCCTTGGCCGAGAGCGTGTCCCCGGTCTCGGCGCGGCCGAGCTTGGCCACGCACACCAGGTCGCCCGCGACGGCGTGCGTCACCGGGCGCTGCTGCTTGCCGAAGGGCGTGGACAGCGCGCCGATCCGCTCGTCCACGTCGTGGTCCTCGTGCCCGCGGTCGGCCAGACCGTGCCCGGAGACGTGCACCGTCTCGTCGGGGCGCAGGGTGCCGGAGAAGACGCGGACCAGCGAGATCCGGCCGACATACGGGTCGGAGGCGGTCTTCACGACCTCGGCGACCAGCGGGCCGCCCGTGTCGCAGGCCTTCAGCTCGCGCGGCTTGCCGTCGATGGTGGTGACCCCGGGCATGGGGTGCTCGAACGGGGTCGGGAACCCGCCGGTGATCAGCTCCAGCAGCTCGACCGTGCCGAGGCCCTGCCGGGCGCCGTCGGCGGCAGGGGCGGCCGCCAATACCGGGAAGAAGGTGCCGCGCGCGACGGCCCGCTCCAGATCGTCGATCAGCGTCTTGACGTCGATCTGCTCGCCGCCCAGGTAGCGGTCCATGAGGGTCTCGTCCTCGCTCTCGGCGATGATCCCCTCGATGAGGCGGTTGCGGGCCTCCGCGATGTGCGGCAGCTGGTCCTCGCCGGGCTCGGACTCCTTGCGCTCCCCGGACGCATAGTCGAAGAGCTTCTGCGACAGCAGCCCGATCAGCCCGGTCACGGGTGCGTGCCCGTCGGGGCCCTCCGGCCCGCGCAGCGGCAGGTACAGCGGCAGCACGGCGTCGGGGTCGTCGGCGCCGAAGGCCTCCGCGCACACCCGGGTCATCTCCTCGAAGTCCGCCCGGGCGGCCTCCAGGTGCGTGATCACGATCGCGCGGGGCATGCCGACGGCCTGGCACTCCTCCCACACCATGCGGGTCGAGCCGTCCACGCCGTCCGAGGCCGAGACGACGAAGAGGGCCGCGTCCGCCGCTCGCAGACCGGCCCTCAGCTCGCCGACGAAGTCGGCGTACCCAGGGGTGTCGAGGACGTTGATCTTGAACCCGTCCCATTCGACCGGGGCCAGGGACAGCTGTACCGAGCGTTGCTGCCGGTGCTCGATCTCGTCGTAGTCGGAGACGGTGCCGCCGTCCTCCACGCGGCCCGCCCGGTTCACAGCCCCCGCGGTCAGCGCGAGGGCCTCCACCAGAGTCGTCTTGCCCGAACCGGAGTGGCCGACCAGCACCACATTCCGTACGGACGCGGGGTGGTCGGCCGCCACTGCCCTGCCGGCGGCCCCGGGGTGTGTTTGCGCCTTGTCGCCCATGATCCTGCCTCCCGTGGACGGTGAGGTCACTGTGGGCGCGGACACGCGGCACCGCGTGCACTGGCGGCTCCTGCGACGCCCGCGGTCCTTCGAGCTTTCCACTCCCGTCATGCTGCGTCCATACGACGGACGCCGATCGCGCCGCGCGCCCCCCCCGCGCGGGCGGGTGTGCACCGGTTCGCGGCACGTCTGCGGGTGCCCGCCCGTCACGTACGCGTGCGCGTGACTACGATGGGCCAGCCGGTGGCCACCAGGGCCGCGGCGCCACGACCGTCGGGAAGGCCATGCTGAACAAGTACGCGCGTGCATTCTTCACGCGTGTCCTCACACCGTTCGCCGCGTTTCTCATCCGGCGAGGCGTCAGCCCCGACGCGGTCACGCTCATCGGCACGGCCGGTGTCGTCGCGGGCGCGCTGGTCTTCTTCCCCCGGGGCGAGTTCTTCTGGGGCACGATCGTGATCACCCTGTTCGTCTTCTCCGACCTGGTCGACGGCAACATGGCCCGCCAGCTGGGCCGCTCCAGCCGCTGGGGCGCCTTCCTGGACTCCACGCTCGACCGGGTGGCCGACGGCGCGATCTTCGGCGGCTTCGCCCTGTGGTACGCGGGCAACGGCGACAACAACGCCCTGTGCGCCGTCTCGATCTTCTGCCTGGCCAGCGGCCAGGTGGTGTCGTACACCAAGGCGCGCGGCGAGTCGATCGGACTGCCGGTCGCCGTCAACGGCCTCGTCGAGCGCGCCGAGCGGCTGGTGATCTCGCTGGTGGCGGCCGGTCTGGCCGGCCTCCACAAGTTCGGCGTCCCGGGCATCCAGGTCCTCCTCCCGATCGCCCTGTGGATCGTCGCCGTGGGCAGCCTCGTCACCCTCGTCCAGCGGGTCGTCACCGTCCGTCGCGAGTCCGCCGAGGCGGAGGCTGCGGCGCAGCAGAACGCGTCCCAGGGGAGGGAGGCGGCGAAGTGAGCACCGCCGACCGGCTCACCGACACGCTGTACGGACTCGGCTGGAGCACCGTCAAGAAGCTCCCGGAACCCGCCGCGGTCCGCCTCGGCCGGTCCATCGCCGATCTCGCCTGGAAGCAGCGCGGCAAGGGCGTCCTGCGGCTGGAGGCGAACTACGCGCGCGTGGTGCCCGACGCCGGCCCCGAGCGCCTCGCCGAACTCTCCCGCGCGGGCATGCGCTCGTACCTGCGCTACTGGATGGAGTCCTTCCGGCTGCCTGCCTGGAGCGCCGAGCGCGTGAAGACGGGCTTCGAGTGCACGGACGTGCACCACCTGACCGACGGGATCGCCTCCCCCCGGGGCCTGATCCTCGCGCTGCCGCACATGGCCAACTGGGACCTGGCCGGCGCCTGGGTCACCACCAAGCTGGAGACGCCGTTCACCACGGTCGCCGAGCGGCTGAAGCCCGAGACGCTCTACGACCGCTTCGTCGCCTACCGCGAGGGCCTCGGCATGGAGGTCCTGCCGCACAGCGGTGGCACCGCCTTCGGCACCCTGGCCCGGCGGCTGCGCGACGGCGGCCTGGTCTGCCTGGTCGCCGACCGGGACCTGTCCGCGTCCGGCGTCGAGGTCGACTTCTTCGGCGAGCGGACCCGGATGCCCGCGGGCCCGGCCCTGCTCGCCCAGCAGACCGGCGCGCTGCTGATGCCCGTCACGCTCTGGTACGACGACTCGCCCGTCATGAAGGGCCAGGTGCATCCCCCGATCGAGGTACCGGAGACAGGTGACCGGGCCGAGAAGACGTCTGTCATGACACAGGCACTGGCCGACGTCTTCGCCAAGGGGATCGCCGATCACCCGGAGGACTGGCACATGCTCCAGCGCCTGTGGCTCGCCGACCTCGACCCCGCGAAGGGACCCTCGTGAGAATCGGGATCGTCTGCCCGTACTCCTGGGACGTGCCCGGTGGCGTCCAGTTCCACATCCGTGACCTCGCCGAGTACTTCATCCGCCTCGGCCACGAGGTCTCCGTCCTCGCTCCCGCCGACGACGACACGCCGCTGCCGCCGTACGTCGTCTCGGCCGGCCGCGCGGTTCCGGTGCCGTACAACGGCTCGGTGGCCCGCCTGAACTTCGGCTTCCTGTCGGCCGCGCGGGTGCGGCGCTGGCTGCACGACGGCGCGTTCGACGTGGTCCACATCCACGAGCCGACCTCCCCGTCGCTCGGCCTGCTGACCTGCTGGGCGGCCCAGGGCCCCATCGTGGCCACCTTCCACACCTCCAACCCCCGCTCGCGCGCGATGATCGCCGCGTACGCGATCCTGCAGGCCGCGCTGGAGAAGATCAGCGCGCGCATCGCGGTCAGCGAGTACGCCCGCCGCACCCTGGTCGAGCACCTGGGAGGCGACGCGGTGGTCATCCCGAACGGCGTCGACGTCGACTTCTTCGCCAAGGCCGAGCCGAACCCCGAATGGCAGGGAGACACGCTCGGCTTCATCGGCCGGATCGACGAGCCCCGCAAGGGCCTGCCGGTCCTGATGAAGGCCCTCCCGAAGATCCTCGCCGCCCGCCCGCAGACGCGTCTGCTGGTCGCGGGACGCGGCGACGAGGAGGCGGCCGTCGAGGACCTGCCCGAGGAGCTGCGCTCCCGCGTCGAGTTCCTCGGCATGATCAGCGACGAGGACAAGGCGCGCTTCCTGCGCAGCGTCGACCTGTACGTCGCGCCCAACACGGGTGGCGAGAGCTTCGGCATCATCCTCGTCGAGGCCATGTCGGCGGGCGCCCCCGTCCTCGCCTCCGACCTGGACGCCTTCGTCCAGGTCCTCGACCAGGGCCAGGCCGGCGAGGTCTTCGCCAACGAGGACGCGGACGCCCTGGCCGAGGCCGCCGTACGGCTGCTGGCGGACCCGGACCGCCGCGCCGAGCTGCGCGAGCGGGGCAGCGCCCACGTACGCCGCTTCGACTGGTCCACGGTCGGCGCGGACATCCTGTCCGTGTACGAGACGGTCACCACCGGTACGTCCGCGGTGGCCACCGACGAGCGCACGGGATTCAGGGCACGGTTCGGGCTGGCGCGGGACTGAGGCGAGGGTCTGCTCCGGCCGGCCTCGCGGGCCGACTAACCTTCGCCCGTGACCGCAACCCTCATCTGGATCTTCGTCGCGCTCGTCGCCATCGGCCTGTACCTGAGCTGGACGGCCGGCCGGCTGGACCGGCTGCACGTGCGGATGGACGCCGCGCGGGCCGCGCTGGACGCGCAGCTGCTGCGGCGGGCCTCCGTGACGCAGGAACTGGCGACCTCGGGCGTGCTGGACCCTGCCGCCTCGATCGTGCTCTACGAGGCCGCGCACGCCGCCCGGCAGGCCGAGGAGGAGCAGCGGGAGGTGGCGGAGAGCGAGCTGAGCCAGGCGCTGCGCGCGGTGTTCGAGGATCCGCAGCAGGTCGAGGCCGTACGGGAGGCCCCGGGCGGCGAGTCGGCGGCCTGTGAGCTGGCCGAAGCGGTACGCCGGGTCCCCATGGCCCGCCGCTTCCACAACGACGCCGTGGGAGCCGCCCGCAGGCTCCGGGAGCACCGCAAGGTGCGCTGGTTCCGACTGGCCGGCCACGCCCCCTTCCCGCTGGCCTTCGAGATGGACGACGAGCCTCCCGCGGCCCTGGTGGAGCGGGCCTCCTGAACCTTTGGTGGACCAAAAGGATCCACCGGGTTGCCATTGGCCCTTGCTGTGGCCTGGTCCACTCACGTTTCCTCTCTGGAGCAGAAAACCCTCTTTCCCTTCAGTGAGGTCACCCGTGTCCACCACCGAGAACCAGGCTCCCGAGACCGGCACCGCCCGCGTGAAGCGCGGCATGGCCGAGCAGCTCAAGGGCGGCGTGATCATGGACGTCGTCACGCCGGAGCAGGCGAAGATCGCCGAGGACGCGGGCGCCGTCGCGGTCATGGCCCTGGAGCGGGTCCCGGCCGACATCCGCAAGGACGGCGGCGTGGCCCGCATGTCCGACCCGGACATGATCGAGGGCATCATCAACGCCGTCTCCATCCCGGTCATGGCGAAGTCCCGCATCGGCCACTTCGTCGAGGCCCAGGTGCTGCAGTCCCTCGGCGTCGACTACATCGACGAGTCCGAGGTCCTCACCCCGGCCGACGAGGTCAACCACTCCGACAAGTGGGCCTTCACCACCCCCTTCGTCTGTGGTGCCACCAACCTGGGCGAAGCCCTGCGCCGCATCGCCGAGGGCGCCGCGATGATCCGCTCCAAGGGCGAGGCCGGCACCGGCAACGTGGTCGAGGCCGTCCGCCACCTGCGCCAGATCAAGAACGAGATCGCCCGCCTGCGCGGCTACGACAACAACGAGCTGTACGCCGCCGCCAAGGAGCTGCGCGCCCCGTACGAGCTGGTCAAGGAGGTCGCCGAGCTGGGCAAGCTCCCGGTGGTCCTCTTCTCCGCCGGTGGTGTCGCCACCCCGGCCGACGCCGCCCTGATGCGCCAGCTCGGCGCCGAGGGTGTGTTCGTGGGCTCCGGCATCTTCAAGTCCGGCGACCCGGCCAAGCGCGCCGCCGCCATCGTGAAGGCCACCACCTTCTTCGACGACCCGAAGATCATCGCGGACGCTTCCCGCAACCTGGGCGAGGCCATGGTCGGCATCAACTGCGACACCCTCCCCGAGGCCGAGCGCTACGCGAACCGCGGCTGGTAAGGCACCGGAACACATGAACACCCCCGTCATAGGCGTCCTGGCCCTCCAGGGCGACGTACGGGAGCACCTCATCGCCCTGGCCGCGGCTGACGCCGTGGCCAGGCCGGTGCGGCGCCCCGAGGAACTCGCCGAGGTCGACGGTCTCGTCCTGCCCGGCGGCGAGTCCACCACCATCTCCAAGCTGGCCGTCCTCTTCGGAGTGATGGAGCCCCTCCGCGCGCGCGTACGCGACGGCATGCCCGTCTACGGCACCTGCGCCGGCATGATCATGCTCGCGGACAAGATCCTCGACCCGCGCTCGGGCCAGGAGACGATCGGCGGCATCGACATGATCGTGCGCCGCAACGCCTTCGGACGGCAGAACGAGTCCTTCGAGGCGGCGGTCGACGTCAAGGGCGTCGAGGGCGATCCTGTAGAGGGCGTCTTCATCCGCGCCCCCTGGGTCGAGTCCGTCGGGGCCGAGGCCGAGGTGCTCGCCGAGCACGACGGCCACATCGTCGCGGTCCGTCAGGGCAACGTGCTCGCCACGTCGTTCCACCCGGAACTGACCGGCGACCACCGCGTGCACTCCCTGTTCGTCGACATGGTGCGCGCCAACCGGACACCGGAATCCTTGTAGGATCTCTGGAGTTCGTTGCAGAGATGGGTTACGCGAAGGAGACAGGCAGATGTCCGGCCACTCTAAATGGGCTACGACGAAGCACAAGAAGGCCGTGATCGACGCCAAGCGCGGCAAGCTCTTCGCGAAGCTGATCAAGAACATCGAGGTCGCGGCGCGTATGGGCGGTGTTGACCTCGAGGGCAACCCGACGCTCTACGACGCCGTCCAGAAGGCCAAGAAGCAGTCGGTCCCGAACAAGAACATCGACTCCGCGATCAAGCGCGGCGGTGGTCTCGAGGCCGGCGGCGCCGATTACGAGACGATCATGTACGAGGGCTACGGCCCCAACGGTGTCGCGGTGCTCATCGAGTGCCTCACCGACAACCGCAACCGTGCCGCCTCGGACGTTCGTGTCGCCATGACCCGCAACGGCGGCAACATGGCCGACCCGGGCTCGGTGTCGTACATGTTCAGCCGCAAGGGCGTCATCATCGTCCCCAAGGGCGAGCTGACCGAAGACGACGTCCTGGGTGCCGTGCTGGACGCGGGTGCCGAGGAGGTCAACGACCTCGGTGAGTCCTTCGAGGTCATCAGCGAGGCCACCGACCTGGTCGCGGTCCGCACCGCCCTCCAGGAGGCCGGCATCGACTACGACTCCGCCGAGTCCAGCTTCGTACCGTCCGTCCAGGTCGAACTGGACGAGGAGGGCGCCAAGAAGATCTTCAAGCTGATCGACGCGCTCGAGGACAGCGACGACGTGCAGAACGTCTTCGCCAACTTCGACGTCAGCGACGAGGTCATGGAGAAGGTCGACGCGTAGCGCTGCCGCGGGCTCAGCGTCTTCTTCGGCGGGCCGGTGGGACACATCCCACCGGCCCGCCGTCGTTGTCAGTGGCAGTGGATAGCCTGGCGCGAACAAGGAGATCGCCGTCCACGGACCGCAACCATCAATTGAGGAACCACGACGGTGTTCAGCCAGGTCCGCGAGAGCGGCGGCGGTTTAGCCGCAAAGAAGGGCAGGGGCGCGTGCGCGTGTTGGGGGTGGATCCCGGGCTGACGCGGTGCGGTGTAGGCGTGGTCGAGGGGGTCGCGGGCCGGCCGCTCACCATGCTCGGCGTCGGGGTCGTACGGACACCCGCGGACGCCGACCTGAGCCTCAGGCTGCTCGCCGTCGAGCGGGGCATCGAGGAGTGGCTGGACGAGCACCGGCCCGAGTTCGTCGCCGTCGAGCGCGTCTTCAGCCAGCACAACGTGCGCACGGTGATGGGCACCGCCCAGGCCAGCGCCGTTGCCATGCTGTGCGCCGCCCGGCGGGGCATCCCCGTCGCCCTGCACACCCCCAGCGAGGTCAAGGCCGCCGTCACCGGCAGCGGCCGCGCCGACAAGGCCCAGGTCGGGGCCATGGTCACCCGCCTGCTGCGGCTCAGCGCCCCGCCGAAGCCGGCCGACGCCGCGGACGCCCTCGCCCTCGCCATCTGCCACATCTGGCGCGCCCCCGCCCAGAACCGGCTCCAGCAGGCCGTCGCCCGGCACACAATCCACGCAACGAAAGGCCGTACGGCATGATCGCGTTCGTCAGCGGCCCGGTCGCCGCCCTCGCCCCCGACTCCGCGGTGGTCGAGGTGGGCGGCATCGGCATCGCCGTCCAGTGCACCCCGAACACGCTCTCCGGTCTGCGCATGGGCCGGCAGACCAAGCTCGCCACCTCCCTGGTGGTGCGCGAGGACTCGCTGACCCTGTACGGCTTCGCGGACGACGACGAGCGCCAGGTCTTCGAACTGCTGCAGACCGCGAGCGGGGTCGGACCGCGCCTCGCCCAGGCGATGCTCGCCGTGCACACGCCGGACGCACTGCGCCGCGCCGTCGCCACCGGTGACGAGAAGGCCCTCACCGCGGTCCCCGGCATCGGCAAGAAGGGCGCGCAGAAGCTGCTGCTCGAGCTGAAGGACCGGCTCGGCGCGCCCACCGGCGCCCCCGCGGTCGGCGCCCCGGTCACCCAGGGCTGGCGCGACCAGCTGCACGCGGCTCTCATCGGCCTCGGCTACGCCACCCGTGAGGCCGAGGAGGCCGTGGCCGCCGTGGCGCCCCAGGCGGAGGCGGCGGGCGGCACACCCCAGGTGGGCCGGCTGCTGAAGGCCGCCCTGCAGACCCTGAACCGAGCCCGCTGACCCCC
This sequence comes from Streptomyces sp. NPDC001410, assembly GCF_042895235.1. NCBI lineage: Bacteria > Bacillati > Actinomycetota > Actinomycetes > Kitasatosporales > Streptomycetaceae > Streptomyces > Streptomyces sp. NPDC001410. The sequence continues at coordinate 162,732 of NZ_JBIAWE010000004.1, read as the reverse complement.
AAAAGCCGAAGGCACATCACATGAACTGGGACGACACGACCGACGGCGCTGCCGAGGAGCAGCTCGTCGGCCCCGCCGCGGAGCGGCTGGTGGGCTCTGTCGCCGACCGCGAGGACCAGGCCGTCGAGGCCGCCCTGCGCCCCAAGGACCTCGGCGAGTTCATCGGCCAGGAGAAGGTGCGCGAGCAGCTCGACCTGGTCCTGCGCGCCGCACGCGCGCGGGGGGCGACCGCCGACCACGTGCTGCTCTCCGGCGCGCCCGGCCTGGGCAAGACCACCCTGTCGATGATCATCGCGGCCGAGATGGGCGCCCCCATCCGCATCACCTCCGGCCCCGCCATCCAGCACGCCGGCGACCTCGCCGCGATCCTCTCCTCCCTCCAGGAGGGCGAGGTCCTCTTCCTGGACGAGATCCACCGCATGTCCCGGCCCGCCGAGGAGATGCTGTACATGGCCATGGAGGACTTCCGCGTCGACGTCATCGTCGGCAAGGGTCCCGGCGCCACCGCCATCCCCCTGGAGCTGCCCCCGTTCACACTGGTCGGCGCCACCACGCGCGCCGGCCTGCTGCCGCCCCCGCTGCGCGACCGCTTCGGCTTCACCGCGCACATGGAGTTCTACGAGCCCGCCGAGCTGGAGCGCGTCGTGCACCGCTCGGCGCACCTGCTCGACGTCGAGATCGACCCGAACGGCGCCGCCGAGATCGCCGGCCGCTCCCGCGGCACGCCCCGCATCGCCAACCGCCTGCTGCGCCGCGTACGCGACTACGCGCAGGTCAAGGCCGACGGCGTGATCACCCGCGAGATCTCCGCGGCCGCCCTCGCCGTCTACGAGGTCGACGCGCGCGGCCTCGACCGCCTCGACCGGGCCGTCCTGGAGGCGCTGCTGAAGCTGTTCGGCGGCGGTCCGGTGGGCCTGTCCACGCTCGCCGTCGCGGTGGGGGAGGAGCGCGAGACCGTCGAGGAGGTCGCCGAACCGTTCCTGGTCAGAGAGGGTCTGCTGGCCCGCACCCCACGGGGCCGGGTCGCCACTCCCGCGGCCTGGGCGCACCTCGGACTGACCCCGCCCCGCTCGTCGGCCGGGGGAAACGGACAACAGGACCTGTTCGGGGCGTGACGGCTTCGTGACGGCGAGGGCAATGGCGGGGGCAGGAACCCAGGTGCCATGCTGAGCGTTGTTCCATGCACGCGGACTCGCTTAGACTCCGCCGATGCCGCCCTTGCGGGTGGCGCCGACCAACACCCCCATCCATCAGGCCGCTCACCGCGCGGTCGCGCGAAGGAAATTCCGTCCCGTGAATGCCTTTACCCTTCTCCCCTTCATCGTGCTCATCGCGGCCATGTTCCTGATGACGCGCTCGGCCAAGAAGAAGCAGCAGCAGGCCGCCAACATGCGGAACGAGATGCAGCCCGGCTCCGGTGTCCGCACCATCGGGGGGATGTACGCGACGGTCAAGGAGGTCAATGAGGACACCGTCCTCCTCGACGCCGGCCCCGGCGTGGACCTCCTCTTCGCCAAGAACGCGATCGGCGCCGTCCTCTCGGACGACGAGTACAACCGCATCGTCCACGGCATCGAGCACGACCTGAAGTCCGACGCCGCCATCGTCCCGGACGACGCCTCCTCCCTCACCGAGACCGACGAGTCTGCCGACGCCGCTGCCGCCGCCTCCGACGACAAGGCCGTCGACCTCGGTAAGAAGGACGCCGCCGAGGACAAGGCCGACGAGGCCCCCGAGGCCGCCGAGGCCGAGGCGGACGAAGAGCCGAAGAAGACCGACGGCGACACCGACGCGAAGTAGTCACGTCCGGGGTGCGGGGCGCGGCCTGACCGCACCCCGAGCACCCCGGACGCGTCTGTTTTCCGCACGGGAGCCCGACACCATGTCATGGCCGACCGCGCCGACCGGGCGCGGGGCGGCCCGAGAGGGAGTACGAGAAGGTGGCAGCACCTAAGAAGGGCCGGAGCGCGAGCGCCCAGAGCAAGCCAGGGCGCTCGCTGGCCCTCATCCTGATCGCCATCGTGGCTATGACCGGAGGGATGTTCGCCTCCGGGAACAAGACTCCGCGTCTTGGCATCGACCTCGCCGGTGGTACGAGCATCACGCTCAAGGCGAAGGCCGACCAGGGGTCCGCGATCAACAAGGCCAACATGGACACCGCGGTCGACATCATGAACCGCCGTGTCAACGGCCTGGGCGTCTCCGAGGCGGAGGTGCAGACCCAGGGGACCGATCACATCATCGTGAACATCCCCAAGGGCACCAACTCCAAGCAGGCCCAGCAGCAGGTCGGCACCACCGCCAAGCTGTACTTCCGCCCGGTGCTCGCCAGCGAGCCCACGGGATCGGCCGCGAGCCCCTCGCCGAGCGCGTCCCCCAGCGGCAGCGGCAGCGGCTCGCCGAGCCCGTCGAGCAGCGCCTCCGCCAAGGAGAAGGCGTCCTCGTCCTCCTCCGGGTCCCCGACGCCGACGGCCACCGCCACCTCGCAGGGCCGCGCCGTCACCGACGCCCTGAAGGCCGACGCCACGCCGTCGTCCTCCGGCTCCCCGAGCGCCACGTCGTCGCCGAGCCCGTCCGCGTCGTCCTCCGGTGGCACCGCCGAGGCCACCAAGCTCCAGGCGCAGTACGCCGCGCTGGACTGCTCCAAGCCCGCCCAGCGCGCCAAGGCCGGTACGAACGCCAAGCCCGGCGAGCCCACCGTTGCCTGCGGTGAGAACAAGAACGTCTGGTACAAGTACCTGCTCGGCCCGGCCGCCGTGGACGGCACCGAGGTGAAGAAGGCCCAGGCCGTGATCGACACCCAGGGTGCCGCCGGCTGGCAGGTCCAGATGACCTTCACCTCCAGCGGGTCGAAGAAGTTCGCGGACATCACCGCCGAGCTGGCCAAGAACCAGACCCCGCAGAACGAGTTCGGCATCGTCCTCGACGGCGAGGTCGTCTCCAGCCCGTTCGTGCAGACGGCCATCTCGGGTGGCCAGGCGGAGATCTCCGGCAGCTTCACGCAGCAGGAGGCGCAGAGCCTCGCCAACATGCTGTCGTACGGCGCGCTGCCGCTGTCGTTCAAGGAGGAGACCGTCACCACGGTGACCGCCGCGCTCGGTGGTGAGCAGCTGCACGCCGGTCTGCTCGCGGGCGCGATCGGCCTCGCTCTGGTCGTGATCTACCTGGTCGCCTACTACCGCGGTCTGTCGATCGTGGCCATGGCGTCCCTGCTGGTCTCCGCGATGCTCACCTACGTGATCATGTCGCTGCTCGGCCCGGCCATCGGCTTCGCGCTGAACCTGCCGGCCGTCTGTGGTGCCATCGTCGCCATCGGTATCACCGCGGACTCGTTCATCGTGTACTTCGAACGCATCCGGGACGAGATCCGCGAGGGCCGCTCGCTGCGCCCCGCCGTCGAGCGGGCCTGGCCGCGCGCCCGGCGCACGATCCTCGTCTCCGACTTCGTGTCGTTCCTCGCCGCTGCGGTGCTGTTCATCGTGACTGTCGGCAAGGTGCAGGGCTTCGCGTTCACGCTCGGCCTGACCACCGTGCTCGACGTGGTCGTCGTCTTCTTCTTCACCAAGCCGCTGATGACTCTGCTCGCCCGCCGCAAGTTCTTCGCGGACGGCCACAAGTGGTCCGGACTCGACCCGAAGAGCCTGGGTGCCAAGCCGCCTCTGCGCCGCACCCGCCGTCCCGCCGGTCCTGCCGCCGGCTCTGTCGACCCGAAGGAGGCCTGAGCCATGTCGAAACTCGGCAACCTCGGCGCTCGACTGCACCGCGGCGAGATCAGCTACGACTTCATCGGCAAGCGCAAGATCTGGTACGGCATCTCCATCCTGATCACCATCACGGCCATCCTCGGCCTGGCGGTGCGCGGCCTGAACATGGGCATCGAGTTCCAGGGCGGCGCGGTCTTCACCACGCCGACGAAGATGAGCACGTCGGTCGCGCAGGCGGAGGAGTACGCGAAGTCCGCCTCCGGCCAGGAAGCGGTCGTACAGAAGCTCGGCAACGGCAGCCTGCGCATCCAGATCGCGGGCATCGACACCGACAAGTCCGACCAGATCAAGCAGACGCTGGCCAAGGACCTGAGCCTCAACCCCGAGAAGCTGAACGCCGACCTGGTCGGCCCCAGCTGGGGCGAGCAGATCGCCAACAAGGCCTGGGAGGGCCTGGCGATCTTCATGGTGCTCGTGGTGATCTACCTGGCGATCGCCTTCGAGTGGCGCATGGCCGTCGCGGCCCTCATCGCGCTGATCCACGACATCACCATCACGACGGGTATCTACGCCCTGGTCGGCTTCGAGGTCACGCCCGGTACGGTCATCGGTCTGCTGACGATCCTCGGTTACTCGCTCTACGACACGGTCGTCGTCTTCGACAGCCTCAAGGAGCAGACGAAGGACATCACCAAGCAGACCCGCTGGACGTACAGCGACATCGCCAACCGGTCGATCAACGGCACGCTGGTCCGCTCCATCAACACCACCGTGGTCGCGCTGCTGCCGGTGGCGGGCCTGCTGTTCATCGGTGGCGGCTTCCTCGGAGCCGGCACGCTGAACGACATCTCGCTGTCGCTGTTCGTCGGCCTCGCGGCCGGTGCGTACTCCTCGATCTTCATCGCCACGCCGCTCGTCGCCGACCTCAAGGAGCGCGAGCCGGCGATGAAGGCGCTCCGCAAGCGGGTCCTGGCCAAGCGCGCCCAGGCCGCCGCCGAGGAGGGCTTCGCGGACGCGCGGTCCGCCGCCGGTGACGAGCCCGAGGACGCCGCTCCCGCCGTGGTGGGTCCGCGCAACCAGCCGTCGTCCCGCAGGTCGGGCCGCGGCCGGCCCTCCGGGAAGCGCCGATGACTGACATCAGGGAACTGCTGCTCAGCCGCATCCGTGACGTGGCGGACTACCCGGAGCCGGGCGTGATGTTCAAGGACATCACCCCGCTCCTGGCGGACCCGGCCGCCTTCACGGCCCTCACGGACGCGCTGGCCGAGATCGCCTCCAACACCGGCGCGACCAAGGTCGTCGGCCTGGAGGCCCGGGGCTTCATCCTGGGCGCCCCGGTCGCGGTCCGCGCGGGCCTCGGCTTCATCCCCGTACGCAAGGCGGGCAAGCTCCCCGGGGCGACCCTGCGCCAGGCGTACGACCTGGAGTACGGCTCCGCGGAGATCGAGGTGCACGCGGAGGACCTGTCCTCCGGCGACCGTGTGCTGATCGTGGACGACGTCCTCGCGACCGGTGGCACCGCCGAGGCCGCGATCCAGCTCATCCACCGGGCGGGCGCCGAGGTCTCCGGCCTCGCGGTGCTCATGGAGCTGGGCTTCCTGGACGGGCGCGCCCGTCTGGAGCCCGCGCTGAACGGGGCACCCCTGGAGGCGCTGCTCCAGATCTGACAGGTCTGACGGAACCGAGCACCTGTGCTCCACGGCCGCTCCGGCACCACCGGGGCGGCCGTCGCCGTTCCGGTGCGGGACACACACCGCATGCCGGGAAATCACCTCGAAGCCACCTCCCGGAATCCCGCGCCCGTCACTTGCGTTTCAAGGGGTAGACGGTCCTCACATCCGCCTGAAGGCGATGACTAGGCGCAGGATCGCTACCATGTTGTCTCCGGAGCCTGACCGGGGGACCCGGATCGCGCACGAGGAGCCCTCTTGCCAGACGAGGCCCAGCCACTGACCGCCGCCAAGCCCGAGCCCGCCTCGGCACCCGCGGCCAAGCCCGCGCCGAACGTGTCGCACGCGAAGAACGATACCCGCGGGGCGGTCGAGCACGCCCAGTCCGCGCCCGTGGAGAAGGCTGCCGAAGTGGCCCGCCCCAAACCGGCCCCGCCCGGACGCCCGGCCACCAACCAGCCCGCCCGCACCGGCTCCTCCAACCGTGTTCGCGCCCGCCTCGCCCGTCTCGGTGTCCAGCGCGCGAATCCGTACAACCCGGTGCTGGAGCCGCTGCTGCGGATAGTGCGCAGCAACGACCCGAAGATCGAGAACGCGACGCTCCGGCAGATCGAGCGTGCCTACCAGGTCGCCGAGCGCTGGCACCGGGGGCAGAAGCGCAAGAGCGGCGACCCGTACATCACGCATCCGCTCGCCGTCACCACCATCCTCGCCGAGCTGGGCATGGACCCGGCCACCCTCATGGCGGGCCTGCTGCACGACACCGTCGAGGACACCGAGTACGGCCTGGACGACCTGCGCCGTGACTTCGGCGACGTCGTCGCCCTCCTGGTGGACGGCGTCACCAAGCTGGACAAGGTCAAGTTCGGCGAGGCCGCACAGGCCGAGACCGTGCGCAAGATGGTCGTGGCGATGGCCAAGGACCCCCGGGTCCTGGTGATCAAGCTCGCCGACCGCCTGCACAACATGCGCACCATGCGCTACCTCAAGCGCGAGAAGCAGGAGAAGAAGGCGCGCGAGACGCTGGAGATCTACGCGCCCCTCGCCCACCGCCTGGGCATGAACACCATCAAGTGGGAGCTGGAGGACCTCGCGTTCGCGATCCTCTACCCCAAGATGTACGACGAGATCGTCCGGCTGGTGGCCGAGAGGGCACCGAAGCGTGACGAATACCTGGCCATAGTGACCGACGAGGTCCAGGCCGACCTGCGCGCCGCCCGCATCAAGGCGACCGTCACCGGACGCCCGAAGCACTACTACAGCGTCTACCAGAAGATGATCGTCCGCGGCCGCGACTTCGCGGAGATCTACGACCTGGTGGGCATCCGTGTCCTGGTCGACACGGTCAGGGACTGCTACGCCGCCCTCGGCACCGTGCACGCGCGATGGAACCCGGTCCCCGGCCGGTTCAAGGACTACATCGCGATGCCCAAGTTCAACATGTACCAGTCGCTGCACACGACCGTCATCGGACCCAACGGCAAGCCCGTCGAACTGCAGATCCGCACCTTCGACATGCACCGCCGCGCCGAGTACGGCATCGCCGCGCACTGGAAGTACAAGCAGGAGGCCGTCGCCGGCGCCTCCAAGGTCCGCACCGATGTGCCCAAGGCGGGCAAGGGCAAGGACGACCACCTCAACGACATGGCGTGGCTGCGCCAGTTGCTCGACTGGCAGAAGGAGACCGAGGACCCCGGCGAGTTCCTGGAGTCCCTGCGCTTCGACCTGTCCCGCAACGAGGTCTTCGTCTTCACGCCCAAGGGCGACGTCATAGCGCTCCCGGCCGGCGCCACCCCGGTCGACTTCGCGTACGCCGTGCACACCGAGGTCGGCCACCGCACCATAGGAGCGCGGGTCAACGGCAGGCTCGTACCGCTCGAATCCACCCTGGACAACGGCGACTTGGTGGAGGTCTTCACCTCCAAGGCGCCCGGCGCGGGTCCGTCCCGCGACTGGCTCGGGTTCGTCAAGTCGCCGCGCGCCCGCAACAAGATCCGGGCCTGGTTCTCCAAGGAGCGCCGCGACGAGGCGATCGAGCAGGGCAAGGACGCCATCGTCCGCGCCATGCGCAAGCAGAACCTGCCGATCCAGCGCATCCTCACCGGTGACTCCCTCGTCACGCTCGCGCACGAGATGCGCTACTCCGACATCTCCGCGCTGTACGCGGCCATCGGCGAGGGCCACGTCTCCGCACAGAACATCGTGCAGAAGCTGGTCTCGGCGCTCGGCGGCGAGGAGGCGGCCACCGAGGAGATCGACGAGGCCGTCCCGCCGACCCGCACCCGCGGTCGCAAGCGCCGCTCCAGCGCCGACCCCGGCGTCGTGGTCAAGGGCGTCGACGACGTGTGGGTCAAGCTGGCCCGCTGTTGCACGCCCGTACCCGGCGACCCGATCATCGGCTTCGTCACCCGGGGCAGCGGTGTATCGGTTCACCGCAGCGACTGCGTCAACGTGGAGTCACTGTCCCGTGAGCCGGAGCGCATCCTCGACGTCGAGTGGGCGCCCACCCAGTCCTCGGTCTTCCTGGTCGCCATCCAGGTCGAGGCCCTGGACCGCTCCCGTCTGCTGTCGGACGTCACCCGCGTCCTGTCCGACCAGCACGTCAACATCCTCTCCGCGGCCGTCCAGACCTCCCGCGACCGCGTGGCCACCTCCCGCTTCACCTTCGAGATGGGCGACCCGAAGCACCTCGGCCACGTCCTGAAGGCCGTACGGGGCGTGGAGGGCGTGTACGACGTCTACCGCGTGACCTCGGCGCGCAGCCGGTCGTAGGGGTCGTAGGACACCCACACACGAGGAAGGGCCCCGTACGCCACGTACGGGGCCCTTCCTCGGTGCGCAGCGGGGATCAGCCGCCGAACTCCTGCAGGCCCTTCAGAGCCTGGTCCAGGAGCGCCTGACGGCCCTCCAGCTCACGCTCCAGCTTGTCGGCCTTGGAGTTGTTGCCCTGGGCGCGCGCCTGCTCGATCTGCGCCCGCAGCTTGTCCACGGCGGCCTGCAGCTGACCGGTCAGCCCCTCGGCACGCGCGCGTGCCTCCGGGTTGGTCCGGCGCCACTCGGCCTCCTCGGCCTCCTGGATGGCCCGCTCGACCGATTGCATCCGGCCCTCGACCTTCGGCCGCGCGTCCCGCGGGACGTGACCGATGGCCTCCCAGCGCTCGTTGACCGAGCGGAAGGCGGCCCGGGCGGCCTTGAGGTCCGTGACCGGGAGGATCTTCTCGGCCTCCTCGGCCAGCTCCTCCTTGAGCTTCAGGTTCTCCGCCTGCTCGGCGTCCCGCTCGGCGAAGACCGAGCTGCGGGCGGCGAAGAACACGTCCTGGGCGCCGCGGAAGCGGTTCCACAGGTCGTCCTCGTGCTCGCGCTGGGCGCGGCCCGCGGCCTTCCACTCCGCCATCAGCTCGCGGTAGCGCGCCGCCGTCGGACCCCAGTCCGTCGAAGCGGACAGCGACTCGGCCTCGGCGACCAGCCGCTCCTTGGTCTTGCGCGCCTCCTCGCGCTGCGCGTCCAGCTGCGCGAAGTGGCCCTTGCGACGCTTGGAGAACGCCGACCGGGCGTGCGAGAAGCGGTGCCACAGCTCGTCGTCGGACTTGCGGTCCAGCCGCGGCAGCCCCTTCCAGGTGTCCACCAGCGCCCGCAGCCGCTCACCGGCGGCCCGCCACTGGTCGGACTGCGCCAGCTGCTCGGCCTCGGTGACCAGGTCCTCCTTGGCCTTGCGGGCCTCGTCGGACTGCTTGGCCCGCTGGACCTTGCGCTCCTCGCGCCGCGCCTCGACCGTCGCCACGAGCTTGTCGAGACGGGCCTTCAGCGCCTCCAGGTCGCCCACCGCGTGATGCGCGTCCACCTGCTCACGCAGGTGGTCGATCGCGGTCTGGGCGTCCTTCGCCGACAGGTCCGTCGTCTGCACTCGCTTCTCGAGGAGGCCGATCTCGACAACCAGGCCCTCGTACTTGCGCTCGAAGTAGGCAAGCGCCTCCTCAGGGGAGCCGGCCGCCCAGGAACCGACGACCTGCTCGCCGTCGGCCGTACGCACGTACACGGTCCCCGTCTCGTCGACGCGGCCCCACGGGTCGCTGCTCACAGCGCCTCCTCCACATGATGCCCGCGGGGGCCTCGGTGCCCCCGGGCATCGTCCACAGTTTCGTCACGGCCAACATAGGCGACCAGCGGGTTGCCTGTCCGCATCCAGCGCGACCGAAATTCCGCAGTTGGCCGTGTTGAGCGCCGGTTCGGCGTCAGGACTTGGTGACCGTCGCCTTGTTGATCACGACCGTAGCGTTCGGGGCGCCGTCACCGGCACCCGTGTTCTCGCCCGCGGCCGCGATCTTGTCCAGCACCTTCAGGCCCGCCGCGTCGATGGTGCCGAACGGCGTGTAGCTGGGCGGCAGCGGGCTGTCCTTGTAGACGAGGAAGAACTGGCTGCCGCCGGTGTGCTTCTGGCCGGTGTTGGCCATCGCCACCGTGCCCGCCGGGTACTTGTTGCCCTTCAGGCTCGCGTCCTTCAGGTTCTCGTCCGGGATCGTGTAGCCCGGGCCGCCGCTGCCGACGCCCGTCGGGTCGCCGCACTGCAGCACGTAGATGCCGTTCGTGGTCAGGCGGTGGCACTTGGTGTGGTCGAAGAAGCCCTTGCCCGCCAGGAAGTCGAACGAGTTCACGGTGTGCGGCGCGGCCGACGTCTTCAGCGCGATGTTGATGTCACCGCACGTCGTCGCGAGCTTCATCGTGTACTTCGCCGACGTGTCGATCGACATCGCCGGCTCGTTCTTCCAGGTCTCCTTTTCGATGGAGCCCGCGGCCGGCTTCTCGCAGGGGTCCGGCGCCTTGCTGGTCGGCGCGGCGCTCGGCGTGACGTCGGCGCTCGCGTTGGTCTTCTTGTCGTCGTCGTTCTTGAGCACACCGGTCGTGTACAGCGCGACACTGCCGATCACGACCACGCCCAGCACGGACGCGATCACGGAGTTGCGCATATTCGCCTTGCGCCGCGCGCTGGTGCGTCGCTGCTGCTGCCGCAAGAACTTCTCCCGGGCGAGCTGACGCCGCCGCTGCTCCTGGCTGACCACCGGGTTCTCTCCTCATGCGTGTCGTGTGTCGACCGGTACGCGTGCGACCTGTGAGCCGACAGCTGCGTGTAGCCCCGTACCGTATATGGGTTCGCTGAGGAAACGGCAGCGCCGGTAGGCTCTGGACCACGGGCCGCCCGCCCGTAAGCCCTCCCGTATCGACACAACGAAGGACGATCGTGCTCATTGCCGGGTTCCCCGCCGGGGCCTGGGGGACGAACTGTTATCTCGTCGCCCCCGCCGCCGGTGAGGAGTGCGTGATCATCGACCCGGGCCACCAGGCCGCCCAGGGCGTCGAGGAAGCGCTGAAGAAGCATCGGCTCAAGCCCGTCGCCGTCGTCCTCACCCACGGCCACATCGATCATGTGGCCTCGGTCGTCCCCGTGTGCGGCGCGCACGACGTACCGGCCTGGATCCACCCCGAGGACCGGTACATGATGAGCGACCCCGAGAAGGCGCTCGGCCGGTCCATCGGCATGCCGCTGATGGGCGAGCTGACCGTGGGGGAGCCGGACGACGTCAAGGAGCTGACCGACGGCGCGAGGCTCGCGCTCGCCGGGATGGAGTTCTCCGTCGCGCACGCACCGGGCCATACCAAGGGGTCGGTGACCTTCCAGATGCCCGAGACCGCGGACATTCCTTCGGTCTTCTTCTCCGGGGATCTGCTGTTCGCCGGCTCCGTCGGACGCACCGATCTTCCGGGTGGCTCCATGGAGGACATGCTCGACTCGCTGGCCCGCGTGTGCCTGCCGCTCGAGGACTCCACCGTGGTGCTGTCCGGCCACGGCCCCCAGACGACCATCGGCCAGGAGCGCGCCACCAACCCCTATCTGCGGCAGGTGGCGGCCGGCCAGGGAGCCTTCCAGGCTCCCCGACGAGGAATGTGACGAGAGAGCTTCCGTGAGCACCTTTCAGGCCCCCAAGGGCACGTACGACCTGATTCCGCCGGACTCCGCCAAGTACCTGGCGGTCCGCGAGGCGATCGCCGCCCCGCTGCGCAACTCCGGCTACGGCTACATCGAGACTCCCGGCTTCGAGAGCGTCGAACTCTTCGCACGCGGTGTGGGTGAGTCCACCGACATCGTCACCAAGGAGATGTACGCCTTCGAGACCAAGGGCGGCGACAAGCTGGCCCTGCGTCCGGAGGGCACCGCGTCCGTCCTGCGCGCGGCCCTGGAGGCCAACCTGCACAAGGCGGGCAACCTCCCGGTCAAGCTCTGGTACTCCGGCTCGTACTACCGCTACGAGCGCCCCCAGAAGGGCCGTTACAGGCACTTCTCCCAGGTCGGCGCCGAGGCGATCGGTGCCGAGGACCCGGCGCTGGACGCCGAGCTGATCATCCTCGCCGACCAGGCGTACCGCTCCCTGGGCCTCAGTAACTTCCGCATCCTGCTGAACAGCCTGGGCGACAAGGAGTGCCGTCCGGTCTACCGGGCCGCACTGCAGGACTTCCTGCGCGGCCTGGACCTCGACGAGGACACGCAGCGCCGCACCGAGATCAACCCGCTGCGCGTGCTCGACGACAAGCGGGAGTCGGTCCAGAAGCAGCTCGGCGGCGCCCCGCTCCTGCGTGACTACCTGTGCGACGCGTGCAAGGCGTACCACGAGGAGGTCCGCGAGCTGATCTCCGCGGCGGGCGTGTCCTACGAGGACGACCCGAAGCTGGTCCGCGGCCTGGACTACTACACCCGCACCACCTTCGAGTTCGTGCACGACGGTCTGGGCTCCCAGTCAGCGGTGGGCGGCGGCGGCCGCTACGACGGCCTGTCCGAGATGATCGGCGGCCCCGCGCTGCCGTCCGTCGGCTGGGCCCTCGGCGTCGACCGCACGGTCCTCGCCCTGGAGGCCGAGGGTGTCGAGCTGGACATCCCGTCGGCGACCAGCGTCTACGCGGTGCCGCTCGGCGAGGAGGCCCGCCGGGTCCTGTTCGCGAAGGTCACCGAGCTGCGCAGGGCCGGTGTCGCCGCGGACTTCTCCTACGGCGGCAAGGGCCTGAAGGGCGCCATGAAGAACGCCAACCGCAGCGGGGCCCGCTACGCGATCGTCGCCGGCGAGCGCGACCTCGCCGAGGGCGTCGTCCAGCTCAAGGACATGGAGTCCGGCGAGCAGACGGCGGTCGGCGTGAACGACATCGTGGCCGAGCTGCGGTCGCGGCTGGGTTAACCGCACGCGCGCGCGGGCGCCGGATGCTCCCTGGGGGCGTCCGGCGCCTTTGTCGTCGTCGGGCACGGGCGCTGTCCGGAACCGAACAGAGGGGACCGGTCGTACGTACATCCTTATGCGGAGCGAACGGTGCGCACCCAGGTGTGTGCGGCACAATGTCCGGTGCCCGAAGATGGTCCAACTCTCAAGTGACGGAATCGGCGTGATGAGCAAGACGACAGTCAAAGACGTCTCCACGGAGCCCGGACCCGAGCGTGCCGTCGACGCACCCGGCACGGTGGGCGGCAGCCGCGCCTTCGCCCTGCTGCTGGTGATCACCGGCGCCGCCGGACTGCTCGCCGCCTGGGTCATCACGATCGACAAGTTCAAGCTGCTGGAAGCCAAGGTCGCGGGCAAGACGTTCACCCCAGGGTGCAGCCTCAACCCGGTCGTCTCCTGCGGCAGCGTCATGGAGAGCAAGCAGGCCGCCGCCTTCGGCTTCCCCAACCCGATGCTCGGCCTGGTCTGCTACGGCATCGTCATCTGCGTCGGCATGAGCCTGCTGGCCCGCGCCCGTTTCCCGCGCTGGTACTGGCTCACCTTCAACTTCGGCACGCTCTTCGGCGTGAGCTTCTGCGCCTGGCTGATGTTCCAGTCGCTGTACCGGATCAACGCGCTGTGCCTGTGGTGCTCGCTGGCCTGGGTCGCGACGATCATCATGTTCTGGTACGTGACCTCGTTCAACATCCGCAACGACTTCCTGCCCGCCCCGTGCTGGCTGAAGTCCTTCTTCGGCGAGTTCACCTGGGTCGTGCCGGTCCTGCACGTCGGGATCATCGGCATGCTGATCCTGACCCGCTGGTGGGACTTCTGGACCAGCTGACATCCCCGGCCGGATTGTCAGTGCAGTGACATAGGGTTTCCCACGTGGAAGCCGACCTGTTCACCGCCGCAGCAGAGGAACGCCAGGAGAAGGACCCGGCCGGCAGCCCCCTGGCGGTCCGCATGCGCCCGCGCACCCTCGACGAGGTGGTGGGCCAGCAGCACCTGCTCAAGCCGGGATCCCCGCTGCGCAGACTGGTCGGCGACGGCAACGGCAGCCCGGCCGGACCGTCCTCGGTGATCCTCTGGGGCCCGCCCGGCATCGGCAAGACGACCCTCGCCTACGTCGTCTCCAAGGCCACCGACAAGCGGTTCGTGGAGCTGTCGGCGATCACCGCGGGCGTCAAGGAGGTCCGCTCGGTCATCGACGGAGCCCGCCGCGCCACCGGCGGCTTCGGCAAGGAGACCGTCCTCTTCCTGGACGAGATCCACCGCTTCAGCAAGGCCCAGCAGGACTCCCTGCTCCCCGCGGTCGAGAACCGCTGGGTGACCCTGATCGCCGCGACCACGGAGAACCCGTACTTCTCCGTCATCTCCCCGCTGCTGTCCCGCTCCCTCCTCCTCACCCTCGAACCCCTCACCGACGACGACATCCGCGGACTCCTGAAGCGGGCGCTGACGGACGAGCGCGGCCTCAAGGCGGCCGTCTCGCTCCCGGAGGACACCGAGGACCACCTCCTGCGCATCGCCGGCGGTGACGCCCGCCGCGCCCTGACCGCCCTGGAGGCCGCCGCCGGGGCCGCCCTGGACCAGGGCGAGACGGAGATCAGCCTCCAGACCCTGGAGCAGACCGTCGACCGGGCCGCGGTGAAGTACGACCGCGACGGCGACCAGCACTACGACGTCGCCAGCGCCCTCATCAAGTCGATCCGCGGCTCCGACGTCGATGCCGCCCTGCACTACCTGGCCCGCATGATCGAGGCCGGTGAGGACCCCCGCTTCATCGCCCGCCGCCTGATGATCTCCGCCAGCGAGGACATCGGCCTGGCTGACCCGGGCGCTCTGCCCATCGCGGTCGCCGCCGCCCAGGCCGTCGCCATGATCGGCTTCCCCGAGGCCGCCCTCACCCTCAGCCACGCCACCATCGCCCTCGCGCTCGCCCCCAAGTCCAACGCCGCGACCACCGCGATCGGCGCCGCCATGGAGGACGTACGCAAGGGCCTGGCCGGAGCCGTCCCGCCGCACCTGCGGGACGGGCACTACAAGGGCGCGGCCAAGCTCGGCCACGCGCAGGGGTACGTGTACCCGCACGACCTGCCCGAGGGCATCGCCCCGCAGCAGTACGCCCCGGACGCCCTCAAGGACCGCGAGTACTACACACCGACCCGGCACGGCGCCGAGGCCCGGTACGCGGACGCCGTCGAATGGACCCGCAAGCACCTCGGTCGCAAGCGGTCCTGAGCGCCCTGTAGAATCGCTCGAAGTGCTGAGTCCCGCGCAGTCAGAGCGGGACAGCCGGCCGGAGACCCAGTCCTTCGGGACTGACTCCAGGAGCGTCGCGCACCGTCGAACGGTGTCGCGGGCAGCCCACCACCACCCGGAGCCCCGGGAGAGGTCGGTGGGCCACTCGCGTGCTGCACGTATGTGCCCAGACCAGGGGAGCGGCTGCCCGGCAGGTCCGATGCGGACCCGGCGGGTTTCCCCGGCTGCGGATGCGACCTCCCTCAACTCTGACAAGCCGAAAACTAGGAAAGAGACAAAAGACAGTGGCGAACCAGTCCCGCCCCAAGGTCAAGAAGTCGCGTGCCCTCGGCATCGCGCTGACCCCGAAGGCCGTCAAGTACTTCGAGGCCCGCCCCTACCCGCCGGGTGAGCACGGCCGCGGCCGCAAGCAGAACTCGGACTACAAGGTCCGTCTGCTCGAGAAGCAGCGCCTGCGCGCTCAGTACGACATCTCCGAGCGCCAGCTGGTCCGCGCCTACGAGCGTGCGTCCAAGGTCCAGGGCAAGACCGGTGAGGCCCTGATCGTCGAGCTGGAGCGTCGTCTCGACGCGCTGGTCCTGCGTTCGGGCATCGCCCGCACGATCTACCAGGCCCGCCAGATGGTCGTCCACGGCCACATCCAGGTCAACGGCCAGAAGGTCGACAAGCCGTCCTTCCGTGTCCGTCCGGACGACGTCGTGCAGGTCCGCGACCGCTCCAAGGACAAGACGCTCTTCCAGATCGCCCGTGAGGGTGGCTTCGCCCCCGACGGTGAGACCCCGCGCTACCTGCAGGTGAACCTCAAGGCCCTGGCGTTCCGCCTGGACCGCGAGCCGAACCGCAAGGAGATCCCGGTGATCTGCGACGAGCAGCTCGTCGTCGAGTACTACGCCCGCTGATCCCAGCCCCGGCGCAGCACCTCAGCCCGCCGTCTCCCCACCCTTCCGGGTGGGCGAGGCGGCGGGTTCGCGTTTCCCGTCGTCACCGAGGGCGTGCGACACCGGTCCGCGCGGCGCGGGCAGCGCCTCCAGCGGCCGTACACCGCCGCCCCCCAGCGCCCGCGCCACGGTCGCGTCCCCGTCCAGCCGCGCTCCCTCGCGCACGCACTCCTCGTAACGCTCGTCGCCGAGCGCCTGCCGGGCCGTCGCCTCGCACAGCTCGTGCGGGGCGTTGAAGTAGGCCGAGCCGAACAGCGGCAGCCCCACCGACGGCCACATCCGGCCCGCGGCGCCCTGCAGGACCGCCGCCTCGGCCGGGTCGCCCTGGGCCGCCGTCACCAGGGCGAGCAGTTCCAGGGACAGCATCGAGCCCAGCAGATCGCGGAAGGCGTGCGCGTTGTCCAGACAGTCCGCGAGCAGCTCCCGCGCGCCGGCCGGATCCCCGTCCCGCCAGGCCGCGTAGGCCAGCACGTACAGCGCGTACGACCGCGCCCAGCGCTCGCCGTGGTCCTCGCACACCCGGCGCACGTCCTCGCACAGCCGCACCGCGTCCGCCAGGTCCCCCTGGAACGCCCGCGCCATCGCCAGTTCCACCTGAGCCATCAGGACGTTGCTGTTCAGCTCGCCGATCTCCTGGTAGCGGTCGAGGGCCGAGCGCAGCAGCGTTTCTGCGCGCGCCATGTCATCCGTGACCAGGGCCAGACAGCCGGTGCGGTGCTCCGCGTACGCCACCGCCGTCAGGTCCGCGACCCGCTCCGCCTGCACCCGGCACTCCTGCAGCGCGGCCAGCGCCGGCACGGTGTCGCCCTGCAGGATCGCGACATAGCCGAGCACCCACAGCGCCTTCAGCCGGGACTGCTCGTACTCCGACTCCAGCTCCACGCTGCGCTGCAGCCAGCGCCGCCCCTCCGACAGCCGCCCGCAGCCCGCCCAGCAGAACCACAGCGAGCCCGCCAGGTACTGCCCCAGATGCGCCTCGTCCGGTTCGGTCAGACAGAACTCCAGGGCGGTGCGCAGGTTCGGCAGCTCGACCTCGACCCGCGCGGCCACCTCGCGCTGCCGGGGCGAGAACCACTCCAGCTCGCACCAGGTCGCCAGGCCCAGGTACCAGTCACGGTGCCGCCGCCGCAGCCGTACCGCGTCCCCCGTCGCCTCCAGCCAGTCGGCGCCGTAGGCCCGGACCGTGTCCAGCATCCGGTAGCGGGGGCCCGTCGGGGTCTCCTCGCGGGAGAGGACCGACTGCGCGAGCAGCTCCGCCAGCACGTCCAGGACGTCCTCGGCGTCCAGCCCGTCCCCGCTGCACACGTACTCGGCCGCCTCCAGGTCGAAGGTCGGCGCGAACACCGAGAGCCGCGCCCACAGCAGCCGCTCGGCCGGGGTGCACAGCTCATGGCTCCAGCCGATCGCCGTGCGCAGCGTCTGGTGGCGGGGGAGAGCGTCCCGGCCGCCGCCGGTCAGCAGCCGGAACCGGTCGTCCAGCCGCTCCAGCAGCTGCGCCGGGGACAGCACCCGCAGCCGCCCCGCGGCCAGCTCCAGAGCCAGCGGGATCCCCTCCAGCCGGCGGCACAGCTCCCGCACCACCGGGCCGTCGCCCGTCACCGGCCCGTGCTGCCGGGCCCGGTCCGTGAACAGCTCGACCGCCTCGTCCTCGGCCAGCGGGGCCAGCGGGAACAGCCGCTCGCCGGTCAGCCCCAGCGGACGCCGTCCCACGGCCAGCACCCGCAGCTCCGGCAGCTTGCGCAGCAGCTCGGACGCCAGGTCGGCGCAGGCCGCCACCAGATGCTCGAACCCGTCCAGCACCAGCAGGAACCGGCGGCCGGCGAGACGGCCGAGCAGGGTCTCCCGGGGTGACCGGGTGGTGTGGTCGGTCAGCCCCAGCGCCTCCACGACCGCGTACTCCACGAACTGCGGATCCCGAACCGGCGCCAGCTCGACCCTCGCCCAGGCTCGCGGCTCCCCTCGCGGCGCCGACCGGGCCGCCGCCCGTGCGGCCAGCCGGGACTTGCCCACGCCACCGACCCCGGTCACCGTCACCAGCCGGGCCGCCTCCATCGCCTCGGCCAGCTCGGCGAGTTCGGCCGAGCGCCCGACGAAAGCGGTGAGTTCAAGGGGCAGATCGCCGCCCGTGCAGGGGCCGGGGCGCTGAGGACCTCGCATGGGACACGGAGCGTACTGAACCGTGTTCATTCCGTACAATCGCTTCCCGCAACTCCGCCATCCGCCGACCGTAATCCGGTACGGAGCCCCACCTGTGGCGCGATAGGCTCGGTGCACGACTTTTTCGATGTTCATCAGGCACGTTTCAGGGAGCGGGTGCGCACAGTGTCCGGTGGAGAGGTGGCCGGGATCCTGGTGGCCGTCTTCTGGGCGATCCTGGTCTCCTTCCTCGCCGTCGCACTGGCGAGGCTGGCCCAGACGCTCAAGGCGACCACCAAGCTCGTGGCGGACGTGACCGACCAGGCCGTCCCGCTGCTCGCCGACGCCTCCGCCGCGGTGCGCTCCGCGCAGACCCAGATCGACCGGGTCGACGCGATCGCCTCCGACGTCCAGGAGGTCACGTCGAACGCCTCCGCGCTCTCGACCACCGTCGCCTCCACCTTCGGCGGCCCGCTGGTCAAGGTCGCGGCCTTCGGCTACGGCGTGCGCCGGGCGATCGGCGGCCGCAAGGAGAACGTGCCCGCCAAGGAGCCCAGGCGTACCGTGATCGTGGGCCGTACGGTCCCGGCGGCACGTAAGCGGAGCAACCGGGGAAAGAAGGACTGACCGAGCGATGTTCCGCCGTACGTTCTGGTTCACCACGGGTGTCGCCGCCGGTGTGTGGGCCACCACCAAGGTCAACCGCAAGCTGAAGCAACTGACCCCCGAGAGCCTCGCCGCGACCGCGGCCAACAAGGCCCTGGAGACCGGTCAGCGCCTGAAGGACCGCGCGGTCGGCTTCGCGCTCGACGTCCGCGACAACATGGCGCAGCGGGAGGCCGAGCTGGGGGAGGCGCTGGGTATCCAGGAGAGCCCCGAACTCCCCGCACCTCGGCGGTACACCGCCATCGAGAACAGCGACAACCCGAAGTACATCGAAGCCCCGATGCACTCGTACAACCGGAATGAGGACCACTGATGGAGTCGGCCGAGATTCGCCGCCGCTGGCTGAGCTTCTTCGAGGAGCGCGGGCACACCGTCGTCCCTTCGGCGTCGCTCATCGCGGACGACCCGACTCTGCTCCTCGTCCCCGCCGGCATGGTGCCCTTCAAGCCCTACTTCCTGGGTGAGGTCAAGCCGCCGTTCCCGCGCGCCACCAGCGTGCAGAAGTGCGTGCGCACGCCCGACATCGAAGAGGTCGGCAAGACCACGCGCCACGGCACGTTCTTCCAGATGTGCGGCAACTTCTCCTTCGGCGACTACTTCAAGGAAGGCGCCATCAAGCTCGCCTGGGAGCTGCTCACCAGCGCCCAGGACAAGGGCGGTTACGGCCTCGACCCCGAGCGCCTGTGGATCACCGTCTACCAGGACGACGACGAGGCCGAGCAGATCTGGCACGAGGTCGTCGGCGTGCCCAAGGAGCGCATCCAGCGCCTGGGCATGAAGGACAACTTCTGGTCCATGGGCGTCCCCGGCCCCTGCGGCCCCTGCTCCGAGATCAACTACGACCGCGGCCCCGAGTTCGGTGTCGAGGGCGGCCCCGCCGTCAACGACGAGCGGTACGTGGAGATCTGGAACCTCGTCTTCATGCAGTACGAGCGGGGCGAGGGCATCGGCAAGGACAACTTCGAGATCCTCGGGGACCTGCCGAGCAAGAACATCGACACGGGCCTCGGCCTGGAGCGGCTCGCCATGATTCTGCAGGGCGTGCAGAACATGTACGAGATCGACACCTCCATGGCCGTCATCGACAAGGCCACCGAGCTGACCGGGGTGCGCTACGGCGACGCCCACGGCTCGGACGTGTCCCTGCGCGTGGTCACCGACCACATGCGCACGGCCACGATGCTCATCGGCGACGGCGTCACCCCCGGCAACGAGGGCCGCGGCTACGTCCTGCGCCGCATCATGCGCCGCGCCATCCGCAACATGCGTCTGCTGGGCGCCACCGGTCCGGTCGTCAAGGATCTGATCGAGGTCGTCATCGGCATGATGGGCCAGCAGTACCCGGAGCTGGTCACCGACCGCGAGCGCATCGAGAAGGTCGCCCTCGCCGAGGAGAACGCCTTCCTGAAGACGCTGAAGGCCGGCACCAACATCCTCGACACCGCCGTCACCGAGACCAAGCAGGCCGGCTCCACGATCCTGCCCGGCGACAAGGCGTTCCTGCTCCACGACACCTGGGGCTTCCCGATCGACCTCACCCTCGAGATGGCCGCCGAGCAGGGGCTGTCCGTGGACGAGGACGGCTTCCGCCGCCTGATGAAGGAGCAGCGGGAGCGCGCCAAGGCCGACGCCCAGGCCAAGAAGACCGGCCACGCCGACATGGGCGCCTACCGCGAGATCGCCGACTCCGCCGGCGAGACCGACTTCATCGGCTACAGCGACACCGAGGGCGAGTCCACGATCGTCGGCCTCCTGGTCGACGGTGTCTCCTCCCCGGCCGCCACCGAGGGCGACGAGGTCGAGGTCGTCCTCGACCGCACCCCGTTCTACGCCGAGGGCGGCGGCCAGATCGGCGACACCGGCCGGATCAAGGTCGACTCCGGTGCCGTGATCGAGATCCGCGACTGCCAGAAGCCGGTCCCGGGCGTGTACGTCCACAAGGGCGTCGTCCAGGTCGGCGAGGTCACCGTCGGCGCCAAGGCCCACGCCTCGATCAACACCCTTCGCCGCAAGGCCATCGCCCGCGCCCACTCGGCCACCCACCTGACCCACCAGGCCCTGCGCGACGCCCTCGGCCCGACGGCCGCCCAGGCCGGTTCCGAGAACCAGCCCGGCCGCTTCCGCTTCGACTTCGGCTCCCCGTCCGCCGTCCCGACGGCCGTGATGACCGACGTCGAGCAGAAGATCAACGAGGTGCTCGCCCGCGACCTCGACGTGCACGCCGAGGTCATGGGCATCGACGAGGCCAGGAAGCAGGGCGCCATCGCCGAGTTCGGCGAGAAGTACGGCGAGCGCGTCCGCGTCGTGACCATCGGCGACTTCTCCAAGGAGCTGTGCGGCGGCACGCACGTGCACAACACCGCCCAGCTGGGCCTGGTGAAGCTGCTCGGCGAGTCGTCGATCGGCTCGGGTGTCCGTCGTATCGAGGCCCTCGTCGGCGTCGACGCCTACAACTTCCTGGCCCGTGAGCACACGGTCGTCAACCAGCTGACCGAGCTGCTCAAGGGCCGCTCGGAGGAACTGCCGGAGAAGGTCTCCGCGATGCTCGGCAAGCTGAAGGACGCCGAGAAGGAGATCGAGAAGTTCCGCGCCGAGAAGGTGCTGCAGGCTGCCGCCGGTCTTGCCGAGTCCGCCAAGGACGTGCGCGGTGTGGCCGTCGTCACCGGTCAGGTGCCGGACGGTACGACCCCGGACGACCTGCGCAAGCTGGTCCTCGACGTGCGCGGCCGCATCCAGGGCGGCCGGGCCGCCGTGGTCGCCCTGTTCACGGTCAACAACGGCAAGCCGCTGACCGTCATCGCCACCAACGAGGCCGCCCGCGAGCGCGGTCTCAAGGCCGGTGACCTGGTCCGTACCGCCGCCAAGACGCTCGGCGGCGGCGGTGGCGGCAAGCCGGACGTCGCCCAGGGCGGCGGCCAGAACCCGGCCGCCGTCGGCGAGGCCGTGGAGGCCGTCGAGCGGCTCGTCACCGAGACCGCCAAGTGACAGTGAAGTAAGGAAACGGTCGGAAATGCGCAGAGGACGCCGACTCTCGATCGACGTCGGGGACGCCCGGATCGGGGTCGCCTCGTGCGACCCCGATGGGATCCTCGCCACACCGGTCGAGACCGTCCCCGGGCGGGACATCCCCGCCGCCCACCGCCGGTTGCGTCAACTGGTGGAGGAGTACGAACCGATCGAGGTCGTCGTCGGACTCCCTCGCTCCCTCAAGGGGGGCGAGGGCCCGGCCGCGCAGAAGGTACGGGCCTTCGCCCAGGAACTCGCCAAGGGCATCCAGCCCGTTCCGGTCCGGCTGGTGGACGAGCGGATGACGACCGTGACGGCCAGTCAGGGACTGCGCGCCTCGGGGGTGAAATCCAAGAAGGGCCGGGCCGTCATCGACCAGGCAGCAGCCGTCATCATCCTGCAGCAGGCCCTGGAATCCGAACGGGTGTCAGGTAAAGCACCCGGCGAGGGCGTCGAAGTGGTCATCTGATCGCGATACGGTAACGTTCCGCGCGATGCGGCGGTGTTCGAACAGCCGCCGCACAGCAAGAGGCGGAACGGAAGCCGGTCCACCGGCCATGCGACCGTCGGCCTCGCGGCTCTAGGGGATCGATGACTGAGTATGGCCGGGGCCCTGGCTCCGAACCGTGGCATCCGGAGGACCCGTTGTACGGGGACGGCGGATGGGGAGGACAGCAGGCCCACGTGGGCCGGCAGTCCCCCTACGGCGGCCAGCCACAGCAGCAGTACCCGCAGCCGCAGCACGGCGACTGGAACCAGGGTCAGCAGTCCGGGTACGACCAGCAGCAGTACCAGTACTACAACCAGCAGGGCCAGCAGCAGTACGCCGGCCAGGACCAGCAGTACGCGGTGCAGACCCCGCAGCAGTACCAGCACCAGGGCAGCTGGGACGCGTCCGGCACGCCCGGCCAGGTGCCCTACACGCCCGACCCCGGCGACCCGTACGGCCAGCAGCCCGCGGCCTACGGAGGGCAGGCGCCCGACTTCTACGGCACCGAGGACGCCTACCCGCCGCCGGTGCCGCCCAGCCGCAGGCGTCCCGATGCGAAACCGGAACCGGACCCCGAGACCGGCTGGGACCCGGGCGAGGACCAGGGCGAGCAAGCTTTCTTCGCGGGAGGCGGCGATGACGACGACGTCGACGACGAGGCGGACAGCCGGTCCGGCCGTGGCGAACGGCGCGGCAAGAAACCCGTCAAGAGCAAGAAGCGGCGCACCGGCTGCGCCTGCATGGTGGTCGTCCTGGTCTTCGGCGGCGGCCTCGGCACGGTCGGCTACTTCGGCTACAAGTACTACCAAAATCGTTTCGGCCCGGCCCCGGACTACGCGGGCAGCGGCAACGGCGAACAGGTCACGGTCACCATCCCGAAGGGCGCCGGCGGCTGGGAGATCGGTGCGAAGCTGAGGGAGGCGGGCGTCGTCGAGAGCGCGGACGCGTTCGTCTCCGCGCTGCAGGCGAACCCCAAGGGCAAGGGGCTCCAGCAAGGCGTCTACACGCTGGAGAAGCACATGTCCGCCGCCAGCGCCGTGCAGCTGATGCTCGACCCGAAGAGCCAGAACAATGTGATCGTCACGCCCGGCGAGCGCAACGCGGGTGTCTACGCGTCGATCGACAAGAAGCTCCAGCTGTCCACCGGCACCACCCGGAAGATCGCCAAGCAGGAGTACAAGAAGTTCGGTCTGCCGAGCTGGGCGCAGAACAGCAGCGAGATCCAGGACCCGCTGGAGGGCTTCCTGTTCCCGGGTACCTATGCGGCCGCGAAGGGTATGAAGCCCGACGCGATCCTGAAGCAGATGGTCACCCAGGCCAAGGAGAGGTACGCCGCCTACGACCTGCCGTCGAAGGCGAAGGAGCTGGGCCTGAACAACGCGTTCCAGCTCGTCACGGTCATGAGCCTGGTCCAGGCCGAGGGCAAGACGCACGACGACTTCCGCAAGATGGCGGAAGTGGTCTACAACCGTCTGAAGCCCACCAACACCGAGACGAACCAGCTGCTCCAGTTCGACTCGACGTACAACTACCTCAAGGGCACGAGCAACATCCACATCTCCGAGAAGGAGATCAACAGCAACCGGAGCCCGTACAACACGTACACCCACAAGGGTCTTCCGCCCGGTCCGATCGGCAACCCCGGTGAGGACGCGATGAAGGCGGCACTGAATCCGACGCACGACGGCTGGATGTATTTCGTGGCGACCGACGGTGTGAACAACACCGAATTCGCCAAGACAAACGAAGACTTCGAAAAGCTCAAGGACAAGTTCAATGCCTCCTCGGGCAACTGACGCCCGCCGGGCCGCCGTACTCGGTTCGCCCATCGCCCACTCCCTCTCCCCGGTGCTGCACCGGGCGGCCTACGACGCACTCGGGCTCACCGACTGGTCGTACGGCCGCTTCGAGATCGACGAGGCCGACCTGCCCGGCTTCATCGAGAAGCTCGGGCCGGAGTGGGCGGGGCTGTCGCTCACCATGCCGCTGAAGCGGGCGGTCATCCCGCTGCTGGACGAGATCAGCGAGACGGCCGCGTCGGTCGACGCCGTCAACACCGTGGTCTTCACCGAGGACGGCCGCCGCATCGGCGACAACACCGACATCCCGGGCATGGTGGCCGCCCTGCGCGAGCACGGCATCGAAGAGGTCGACTCCGCGGCGATCCTCGGCGCCGGCGCCACGGCCTCCTCGGCGCTGGCCGCGCTCGCCCGGATCTGCACCGGCGAGGTCGTCGCCTACGTCCGCAGCGAGGCTCGCGCCGCCGAGATGCGCCAGTGGGGCGAACGGCTCGACGTGGACGTCCGTACGGCGGACTGGGCGGACGCACGGGAGGCCCTGAAGGCGCCCCTGGTGATCGCCACCACCCCGGCCGGCACCACCGACGCCCTCGCCACCGCCGTACCCGAGCGCCCCGCCACCCTCTTCGACGTGCTCTACGACCCCTGGCCCACCGACCTCGCGGCCCGCTGGTCCATGTTCGGCGGCGCCGTCGTCAGCGGCCTCGACCTGCTGGTCCACCAGGCCGTTCTCCAGGTCGAGCAGATGACCGGCCGCTCCCCGGCCCCCCTGGAGGCCATGCGGCACGCGGGGGAGAAGGCGCTGGCCGCACGCTGAACGGCCGCCTCCGTTCCGGCACCGCGTCCCGCCTGCTGGACCAGCGGCCGGATACCGCCCCCGGACGTGGGAGGATCGGAGGTGGCGGACCGGGGTCGCGCACCCGGTGGCGCCGTCGCCGTACGCGAGGACGTGCGTACGCAGGGCAGTACCGGGCGCGAACACTGAGGAGCACCGTTGAGCAGGCTGCGTTGGCTGACCGCGGGGGAGTCCCACGGTCCCGCACTTGTCGCGACGCTGGAGGGGCTTCCCGCCGGCGTGCCGATCACCACGGAGATGGTGGCGGACCACCTGGCGCGGCGGCGGCTCGGCTATGGCCGCGGTGCGCGGATGAAGTTCGAGCGCGACGAGGTCACCTTCCTGGGTGGCGTCCGGCACGGCCTCACCCTCGGCTCCCCGATCGCGGTCATGGTGGGCAACACCGAGTGGCCCAAGTGGGAGCAGGTCATGGCGGCCGACCCGGTCGACCCCGAGATCCTCGACGGCCTCGCCCGCAACGCGCCGCTGACCCGCCCCCGGCCCGGCCACGCCGACCTCGCCGGCATGCAGAAGTACGGCTTCGACGAGGCCCGTCCGATCCTGGAGCGCGCCTCCGCCCGCGAGACCGCCGCGCGCGTGGCGCTCGGCGCCGTCGCCCGCTCCTACCTGAAGGAGACTGCCGGCATCGAGATCGTCTCGCACGTCGTCGAGCTGGCCGCCGCCAAGGCCCCGTACGGCGTCTACCCGACCCCGGCCGACGTCGAGAAGCTGGACGCCGACCCGGTGCGCTGCCTGGACGCCGACGCGTCGAAGGCGATGGTCGCGGAGATCGACCAGGCCCACAAGGACGGCGACACGCTCGGCGGTGTGGTCGAGGTGCTCGCCTACGGCGTCCCGGTCGGCCTGGGTTCGCACGTGCACTGGGACCGCCGGCTGGACGCCCGGCTCGCCGCCGCCCTCATGGGCATCCAGGCGATCAAGGGCGTCGAGGTCGGCGACGGCTTCGAGCTGGCCCGGGTGCCCGGCTCCAAGGCGCACGACGAGATCCTCAGCACCCCCGAGGGCATCAAGCGGTCCAGCGGGCGCTCCGGCGGCACCGAGGGCGGCCTGAGCACCGGCGAGCTGCTGCGCGTGCGCGCCGCGATGAAGCCGATCGCGACCGTGCCCCGGGCCCTGCAGACCGTCGACGTCTCCACCGGCGAGGCCGCCCAGGCCCACCACCAGCGCTCCGACGTGTGCGCGGTCCCGGCCGCCGGCATCGTCGCCGAGGCCATGGTGGCGCTCGTCCTGGCCGACGCCGTCGCGGAGAAGTTCGGCGGCGACTCCGTCCCCGAGACGCGGCGGAACGTGCAGTCGTACCTCGACAACCTCGCCATCCGGTGACCGCCGTGCCTGCGGTCGTACTGGTCGGCCCGATGGGCGTGGGCAAGTCCACCGTCGGGCAGCTGCTGGCCGAGCGGCTCGGGGTCGTCTACCGGGACACCGACGACGACATCGTCGCCGCCGAGGGCCGGACCATCGCCGAGATCTTCGTGGACGACGGCGAGCCGGTCTTCCGCGCGATAGAGAAGCGCACGGTGCACACCGCGCTCGCCGAGCACCAGGGCGTCCTCGCGCTCGGCGGCGGGGCGATCCTCGACGCGGACACCCGAGCGCTGCTCGCCGGGCACCGGGTGGTCTACCTCTCCATGGACGTGGAGGAGGCGGTCAAGCGCACCGGCCTGAACGTGGCCCGCCCGCTGCTCGCGGTCAACCCGCGCAAGCAGTGGCGCGAGCTGATGGAGGCCCGCCGTCACCTGTACGAGGAGGTCGCCACCGCCGTCGTGCCGACCGACGGCCGCACCCCCGAAGAGGTCACCCAAGCAGCGCTGGACGCACTGGAGTTGAAGACTGCATTTCCCGGGGGACAACCCCTAGACCCCCGGCCGGAGGACGTGATGGCAAGCGAAGTTACGAGAATCCAGGTCGCCGGCAGCGCGGGCACCGAGGCGTACGAGGTGCTGGTCGGCCGGCAACTCCTGGGCGAGCTGGCCGGGTTGATCGGTCCGAAGGCCAAGCGCGTTGCGGTGATCCACCCCGAGGCGCTCGCCGAGACCGGCGACGCACTCCGTGCCGACCTGGCCGGGCAGGGCTACGAGGCCGTCGCCATCCAGGTGCCCAACGCGGAGGAGGCCAAGACCGCCGAGGTCGCCGCCTACTGCTGGAAGGCGCTGGGCCAGTCCGGCTTCACCCGCACCGACGTCATCGTCGGCGTCGGCGGCGGCGCCACCACGGACCTCGCCGGGTTCGTGGCCGCCACCTGGCTGCGCGGGGTGCGCTGGATCGCCGTCCCGACCACCGTGCTGGCCATGGTGGACGCGGCGGTCGGCGGCAAGACCGGCATCAACACCGCCGAGGGCAAGAACCTGGTCGGCGCGTTCCACCCGCCGGCCGGTGTCCTGTGCGACCTGGCCGCGCTGGACTCCCTGCCGGTCAACGACTACGTCTCCGGGCTCGCGGAGATCATCAAGGCCGGCTTCATCGCCGACCCGGTGATCCTCGACCTCATCGAGGCCGACCCCGAGGCCGCCCGCACGCCGGCCGGCCCGCACACGGCCGAGCTGATCGAGCGCTCGATCCGGGTCAAGGCGGACGTCGTCTCCTCGGACCTGAAGGAGTCCGGGCTCCGGGAGATCCTGAACTACGGCCACACGCTCGGCCACGCGATCGAGAAGAACGAGCGGTACAAGTGGCGGCACGGCGCGGCGGTCGCGGTCGGCATGCACTTCGCCGCCGAACTGGGCCGTCTGGCGGGCCGGTTGGACGACGCGACGGCGGACCGCCACCGCACCGTCCTCGAGTCGGTCGGCCTGCCGCTGCACTACCGCTACGACCAGTGGCCCAAGCTGCTGGAGGCGATGAAGGTCGACAAGAAGTCCCGCGGTGACCTGCTGCGCTTCATCGTCCTGGACGGGCTGGCGAAGCCCACCGTCATGGAGGGCCCGGACCCGGCCGTCCTCCTCGCCGCCTACGGAGAAGTGGGCCAGTAGGAAGCGGTCCAGTAAGTCCTCTGCTGTTCCCTTCCGCCCGATTCCCTTTCCGGGCCGGGCACTTCGGACCGCCCCCGGTCGTTTCACCAAACGACGGCCGGGGGCGGTACCGTTCGGTAGGGAGCGGGCTCCGTACCCGCCTGCCAGCGCCAAATGTGTGTACGAGACGGAGTGGCAACGGATGCAGCACGCAGTGGGGTCTCCGCTGCCGCCCCACCAGCCGGGGCAGGGACCGCACGCCGGCTGGGCGTCGGCCGCACACCACCCGGGAGTCCCACAGGGTCCCGCACCCGTGCCCCCTCCGCCACCCGGCTACCCCGGAGCCGGACCGGGATCCGTCCCCCCGTCCGCCCCCATGCCGCCCGCGCCTCCGCAGCACGCCCCCGTCCTGCCGCCCGACACGACCGGTCACGTACCGCTGCCGCCCGGCGGCCCGGTCGGTGTGCCCACCGCGCCTCTGGCCGCGGCCGCCGTCCCGGACCCGACGACCACCACCCTGGCGGTCCTGCTGATCGGCCCCGCGGGCGCGGGCAAGACGAGCGTGGCCAAGTACTGGGCGGACCACCGCCGGGTGCCCACCGCCCACATCAGCCTGGACGACGTACGCGAATGGGTCCGCGCGGGCTACGCGAACCCGCAGTCCGGGTGGAACGACAACTCCGAGGCCCAGTACCGCCTGGCCCGCCGCACCTGCGGCTTCGCCGCCCGGAACTTCCTGGCCAACGGCATCTCCTGCATCCTCGACGACGCCGTCTTCCCGGACCGCCCCGTCGTGGGCCTCGGTGGCTGGAAACGGCATGTCGGCCCCGGCCTGCTCCCGGTCGTCCTCCTCCCGGGCCTCGACATCGTCCTGGAACGCAACGCCGAACGCACCGGCAACCGCCGCCTCACCGACGAGGAGGTGGCCCGCATCCACGGCCGGATGGCCGGCTGGTACGGCTCGGGCCTGCCGATCATCGACAACTCCCAGCTGGACGTCCCCGGCACGGCCCAAGTACTGGACGACGTCCTGGCGAGGGCAATAGCAAGCCCGCCGAGCTGGTAGGCAACCCCCACCCACCCGCACCCGGCAGACAACCGCACCACCCCCCACCGACCCCACTCGGCCCTCACAAACCAGCACAACCCTGTCAAAACTCATACGCTCATCTCATGTCAGAGGTGTACGCGACCCGCCGAGCCCAGCTCAGGGACCGCTGCAACGCGGCCGGCACCGCAGCAGCGCTCATCTCGCGCCCTGCCAACGTGCGCTATCTCGCCGGTGCAGCCCCGCAGGGCTCCGTGCTGCTGCTGGGCAAGAGCGAGGACCTGCTGGTCTGCGCCGGCCCGCTGGACGACCGGCCGACCGAGGGCCGTCCCGACGAGGCCCTGACCGTGCAAGTCCTGCCCTCGCCGGGCGGCGACTGCGCGGTCACGGCAGCCGGCCTAGCCGCAGCACAGGGGGCCGAATCCCTCGCGGTGGAGGAACACCACCTCACCGTCGCCCGCCACCGGGCCCTCACCTCCGTCGCCCCCGAGCTGCGCCTCGCCGACCTCGGCGGAGCCGTGGAGCAGCTCAGGGTCGTCAAGGACGAGGAGGAGATCTCCTGCCTCCGCATCGGCGCCGAGATCGCCGACCAGGCCCTCGGCGAGCTGCTGGAGTCCATCCTGGTCGGCCGCACGGAACGGCACCTGGCGCTGGAGCTGGAGCGGCGCCTGGTCGACCACGGCGCCGACGGGCCCGCGTTCGCGACCTCGGTGGCCACCGGCCCGAACTCCGGCCGCCGCGGCCACCGGCCCACCGACCGCCGCGTGGAGGAGGGCGACTTCCTCTCCGTCTGTCTGGGCGCCACCTACCGCGGCTACCGCTGCGAGATCGGCCGTACCTTCGTCATCGGCACCTCGCCCGCCGACTGGCAGATCGAGCTGTACGACCTGGTTTTCGCAGCCCAGCGGGCCGGACGCGAGTCCCTGGCACCGGGCGCCGCCTACCGCGACGTCGACCGTGCGGCACGCCAGGTGCTGGGCTCCGCGGGCTATGCTGAGGCTCTACCACCGCTGACGGGACACGGCGTCGGACTCGAAATCGACGAGGACCCGCAGCTGGCCCCTGCGGCCATGGGTAAACTGGACGCTTGCGTGCCGGTCACCGTCGAACCGGGGGTCCACCTCCCGGGCCGGGGCGGCGTCCGGATCGATGACACGCTCGTCGTACGCCCTGAGGCGGACGGCGGACCCGAGCTACTCACCATCACGACCAAGGAGCTGCTCGCGCTCTAGCCTCGCGCTGTGCGCGTGCCCCGGGGTCGTACGTCAGTCCAGGAGATTCCGCAACCGTGGCTTCCACGAACGACCTCAAGAACGGCATGGTGCTCAAGCTCGAAGGCGGCCAGCTCTGGTCCGTCGTCGAGTTCCAGCACGTCAAGCCCGGCAAGGGCCCGGCCTTCGTGCGCACCAAGCTCAAGAACGTGCTCTCCGGCAAGGTCGTCGACAAGACCTTCAACGCCGGCGTCAAGGTCGAGACGGCCACTGTCGACAAGCGCGACATGCAGTTCTCGTACATGGACGGCGACTACTTCGTCTTCATGGACATGGAGACCTACGACCAGCTGATGGTCGACCGCAAGGCCGTCGGCGACGCCGCCAACTTCCTCATCGAGGGCTTCACCGCCACCGTCGCGCAGCACGAGGGCGAGGTGCTCTTCGTCGAGCTTCCGGCCGCCGTGGAGCTCGTCATCCAGGAGACCGAGCCGGGCGTCCAGGGTGACCGCTCCACCGGTGGCACCAAGCCCGCCACCCTGGAGACCGGCCACCAGATCCAGGTCCCGCTCTTCATCACCACCGGTGAGAAGATCAAGGTCGACACCCGTACGAGCGACTACCTCGGCCGGGTGAACAGCTAACCGTGGCTGCCCGCAACACGGCCCGCAAGCGCGCCTTCCAGATCCTCTTCGAGGGCGACCAGCGCGACGCCGACGTCCTGACGGTCCTCGCGGACTGGATCCGGCTGTCCCGGTCCGACACCCGGCAGCCGCCGGTGAGCGAGTACACGATGCAGCTGGTCGAGGGCTACGCGGAGCACGCGAGGCGCATCGACGAGCTGATCTCCCAGTACGCGGTGGGCTGGACGCTCGATCGGATGCCGGTCGTCGACCGGAACATCCTGCGCCTGGGTGCCTACGAGCTGATCTGGGTGGACGAGACCCCGGACGCCGTCGTCCTGGACGAGATGGTGCAGCTCGCCAAGGAGTTCTCCACGGACGAGTCGCCCTCGTTCGTGAACGGCCTGCTCGGCCGGCTCAAGGAGCTGAAGCCGTCACTGCGCCGGGACGAGGCGTAAGCGGTACGACAAACGCCGAAGGGCCCGCAGCGAACGCATGCTGCGGGCCCTTCGGCGTACATCCACGAAAACACCGCCGGGGTGCCCCGAACCGTACGGCTCAGGCCACCCCGGCGGCACGTTTCTGCTCAGCTGTCGCAGGCGCTCAGGCCTCTTCGTGGGTGGCCACCGCGCGGCGCGCGTCCGCGTCCAGGACACCCCAGCTGATCAGCTGCTCGGTCAGGACCGAGGGGGACTGGTCGTAGATGACGGCGAGGGTGCGCAGGTCGTCCTGGCGGATCGAGAGCACCTTGCCGTTGTAGTCGCCGCGCTGGGACTGGATGGTCGCCGCGTAGCGCTGCAGGGGGCCCGCCTTCTCGGCCGGCACCGTGGCAAGCCGCTCCAGGTCAAGGACCAGCTTCGGCGGCGGCTCGGCGGCGCCGCCCGGCGTGGTGCCCGGCAGGAGCTCCTGCACGGGGACGCCATAGAAATCGGCCAACTCGGCGAGACGCTGCACGGTCACGGCGCGGTCACCGCGCTCATATGAACCGACCACCACGGCCTTCCAGCGCCCCTGGGACTTCTCCTCGACACCGTGGAGGGAAAGGCCCTGCTGGGTGCGGATGGCCCGGAGCTTGGCCCCGAGCTGTTTGGCGTATTCGCTGGACATATAGCTCCCCGGACACTGTGTCGACGCGGTCGGCTGGGTTTCCCGCCGCGCGGCTGGTAACTCACTGTGAGGTTACGCAGCGTGACTCTCATGCGTCAAGCCGAATGGTCCACACCGACGCTTCCGTGGTAGTGGCGGCCGATTGCGCCAGGTGGGTGATCGACGCCCGCTCGGGACCTGCTACCGTGGATGGCGCAAATCCGACGTCCTTTAAGGTCCGTCCCGTGAGGCGGAGAAGGAGGTCCGTTTCTTATGGACTCGCACGCGAACCTGCATGCATCCGATGCGCGGCCCGTACTCGAAGGTCCCGACATCGCACGGGTGCTGACCCGTATCGCCCACGAGATCGTCGAGCGCGCCAAGGGCGCCGACGACGTGGTGCTCCTCGGCATTCCGACCCGGGGCGTCTTCCTCGCCCAGCGGCTCGCCGCCAAGCTGGAGCAGATCACCGACCGCAAGGTCCCCGTCGGCTCGCTCGACATCACCATGTACCGCGACGACCTGCGCATGCACCCGCCGCGTGCGCTGGCCCGCACCGAGATCCCCGGTGACGGCATCGACGGCCGTCTGGTCGTCCTCGTCGACGACGTGCTCTTCTCCGGGCGCACCATCCGTGCCGCCCTCGACGCCCTGAACGACATCGGGCGCCCCCGCGCGGTCCAGCTCGCGGTCCTGGTCGACCGCGGCCACCGCGAACTGCCCATCCGCGCCGACTATGTCGGCAAGAACCTCCCCACGTCGCTGCGGGAGACGGTCAAGGTCCAGCTCGCCGAGGAGGACGGTCGCGACACCGTGCTGCTCGGTGTGAAGTCGGCCGACCAGTAGCAAGTCAGGCGCGCACGGCCGCTTCGGCGTGCCGACACGCGAACCGGTTTGCCCTAATCCTCCCGATTAACTGCCTTACGGAGCCTGACAGATGCAGCGTCATCTCATCTCGGCCGCCGACCTCACCCGCGACGACGCCGTCCTGATCCTCGACACCGCCGAGGAGATGGCCCGGGTCGCCGACCGGCCGATCAAGAAGCTGCCGACCCTGCGCGGCCGCACCATCGTCAACCTCTTCTTCGAGGACTCCACCCGGACCCGGATCTCCTTCGAGGCCGCCGAGAAGCGGCTGTCCGCGGACGTCATCAACTTCTCCGCCAAGGGCTCCAGCGTGTCCAAGGGCGAGTCCCTGAAGGACACCGCGCAGACCCTGGAGGCGATGGGCGTCGACGCCGTCGTCATCCGGCACGGCGCCTCCGGAGCCCCCTACCGCCTGGCCACCTCGGGCTGGATCGACGCCGCCGTCATCAACGCCGGCGACGGCACCCACCAGCACCCCACGCAGGCCCTGCTGGACGCCTTCACCATGCGCCGCCGCCTGGTCGGCCGGGACGCCGGCCTCGGCCAGGACCTGGCCGGCAAGCGGATCACCATCGTCGGCGACGTCCTGCACAGCCGGGTCGCCCGCTCCAACGTCGACCTGCTGCACACCCTCGGCGCCGAGGTCACCCTCGTCGCGCCGCCCACCCTGGTGCCGGTCGGCGTCGAGACCTGGCCCTGCGAGGTGTCGTACGACCTCGACAGCACCCTGCCGAAGTCCGACGCGGTGATGATGCTCCGGGTCCAGCGGGAGCGCATGAACGCCGCCTTCTTCCCGACCGAGCGCGAGTACTCGCGGCGCTACGGCCTCGACGGCGAGCGCATGGCGAAGATGCCCGAGCACGCCATCGTGATGCACCCCGGCCCGATGGTCCGCGGCATGGAGATCACCGCCGAGGTCGCCGACTCCGAGCGCTGCACCGTGGTCGAGCAGGTCGCGAACGGCGTCTCCATCCGGATGGCCGTCCTGTACCTGCTGCTCGGTGGAGCTGTGTTTGATTCAAAAAACGTGCCCGCCGTCACCCCCACCCGCACCAACGAGGAGAAGTAAGACCCATGAGCAAGATCCTTATCCGTGGTGCGAAGGTGCTGGGCGGCGAGCCGCAGGACGTGCTGATCGACGGCGAGACGATCGCCGAGGTGGGCGCCGGGCTCAGCGGCGAAGGTGCTGAGGTCGTCGAGGCCGCAGGCAAGGTGCTGCTGCCGGGCCTGGTCGACCTGCACACCCACCTGCGCGAGCCGGGCCGCGAGGACTCCGAGACCGTGCTGACCGGCACGCGCGCGGCCGCCTCCGGCGGCTACACCGCCGTGTTCGCCATGGCCAACACCTTCCCGGTCGCCGACACCGCCGGTGTGGTCGAGCAGGTCTACCGGCTCGGTCAGGAGCACGGCTACTGCGACGTCCAGCCCATCGGCGCCGTCACCGTCGGCCTGGAGGGCCGCAAGCTCGCCGAGCTGGGCGCGATGCACGAGTCGGCCGCCGGGGTCACCGTCTTCTCCGACGACGGCAAGTGCGTGGACGACGCCGTGATCATGCGCCGGGCGCTGGAGTACGTGAAGGCCTTCGGCGGTGTCGTCGCGCAGCACGCGCAGGAGCCGCGGCTCACCGAGGGCGCCCAGATGAACGAGGGCATCGTCTCGGCCGAGCTGGGCCTGGGCGGCTGGCCGGCCGTCGCCGAGGAGTCGATCATCGCCCGGGACGTGCTGCTCGCCGAGCACGTGGGCTCCCGGGTGCACATCTGCCACCTCTCGACCGCGGGCTCGGTGGAGATCGTCCGCTGGGCCAAGTCCCGCGGCATCCAGGTCACCGCCGAGGTGACCCCGCACCACCTGCTCCTCACCGACGAGCTGGTGCGCACGTACAACCCCGTCTACAAGGTCAACCCGCCGCTGCGCA
Organism: Streptomyces sp. NPDC001410; assembly: GCF_042895235.1. NCBI lineage: Bacteria > Bacillati > Actinomycetota > Actinomycetes > Kitasatosporales > Streptomycetaceae > Streptomyces > Streptomyces sp. NPDC001410. Next base: position 128,266 of record NZ_JBIAWE010000004.1, on the reverse strand, counting down.
CCGAGCGGGACGTGCTCGCCCTGCGCGAGGCGCTCGCCGACGGCACGATCGACATCGTCGCCACCGACCACGCCCCGCACCCGCACGAGGACAAGGACTGCGAGTGGGCCGCGGCCGCCATGGGCATGGTCGGTCTGGAGACCGCGTTGTCAGTGGTTCAGGAGACCATGGTCGAGACCGGGTTGCTGGACTGGGCCGGCGTCGCCGACCGCATGTCCGCCAAGCCGGCGCAGATCGGACAGGCCACCGGTCACGGCCGTCCCGTCTCGGCTGGTGAGCCCGCCAACCTCACCCTCGTCGACACGGAATACCGTGGCTCGGTGGACCCCGCGGGCTTCGCCTCCCGCAGCCGCAACACCCCGTACGAGGGACGCGAGCTGCCGGGCCGTGTCACCCACACGTGGCTGCGGGGCAAGGCCACGCTCGTCGACGGGAAGCTCACGTGACACCTGTAATCCTGCTGGCCGAGGCGCAGAAGTCGGCCGAGGTCACCGACTGGCCCGCCCGCATCGGCTGGCTGATCGGCCTCGTCCTCTTCGTCGCGCTCATCTACTGGCTGATGCGCGAGGGCTGGAAGTGGCGCGGCACGCTCCAGGGCGACCTGCCCGAGCTGCCCAGCGCGCCGCAGGAGCCCGGCGAGGCCAGACTGACGATGAGCGGCCGCTACCACGGCTCGACCACGGCCGGGCAGTGGCTGGACCGAATCGTGGCCCACGGCCTCGGCACCCGCAGCCGGGCCGAGCTGAACCTCACGGACGCGGGCCTGGAGGTCGTACGCCCCGGGGCGAGCGACTTCTTCGTCCCCACCGCCGCGCTGCGCGGGGCCCGGCTCGACAAGGGCATCGCCGGCAAGGTCCTCACCGAGGGCGGCCTGCTGGTGGTGACCTGGGCCCTCGGGGACAAGCTGATCGACTCCGGCTTCCGCTCCGACCACGCGGCCGAGCACGCCGAGTGGGTCGACACCCTCAACCAGATGACCAACGACACGGAAGGCGCACGATGACGACCTCCACCAGGGGAGCCGCCAAGGTTCCCGCCGTACTCGTCCTGGAGGACGGCCGCACCTTCCGCGGCCGTGCCTACGGGGCCGTGGGGGAGACCTTCGGCGAGGCCGTGTTCTCCACCGGTATGACCGGCTACCAGGAGACTCTCACCGACCCGTCGTACGACCGCCAGATCGTCGTCGCGACCGCCCCGCAGATCGGCAACACCGGCTGGAACGACGAGGACGACGAGTCGAGCCGCATCTGGGTCTCCGGCTACGTCGTGCGCGACCCCGCGCGCGTTCCGTCCAACTGGCGGGCCAAGCGCTCCCTGGACGACGAGCTGGTCGCGCAGGGCGTGGTCGGCATCTCCGGGATCGACACCCGCGCCCTCACCCGCCACCTGCGCGAGCGCGGCTCGATGCGCGCCGGCATCTTCTCCGGCGAGGCGATCGCCCCCGAGGCCGAGCTGCTCGAGCGCGTGCAGGCCCAGCCGCACATGAAGGGCGCGAGCCTGTACGAGGAGGTCGCGACCGAGCAGGCGTACGTCGTCCCCGCGATCGGCGAGAAGCGCTTCACCGTCGCCGCCATCGACCTCGGCATCAAGGGCATGACCCCGCACCGCATGGCCGAGCGCGGCATCGAGGTGCACGTGCTCCCGGCGACGGCCTCCGTGGACGACGTCTACGCCGTCGACCCGGACGGCGTCTTCTTCTCCAACGGCCCCGGCGACCCGGCCACGGCCGACGGCCCGGTGGCCCTCATGTCCGCCGTCCTGGAGCGCAGGACGCCCCTGTTCGGCATCTGCTTCGGCAACCAGATCCTCGGCCGCGCCCTCGGCTTCGGCACCTACAAGCTGAAGTACGGCCACCGGGGCATCAACCAGCCGGTCCAGGACCGTACGACCGGCAAGGTCGAGGTCACCGCGCACAACCACGGCTTCGCCGTCGACGCGCCGCTCGACAAGGTCAGCGACACGAAGTTCGGCCGCGCCGAGGTCTCGCACGTCTGCCTGAACGACAACGTCGTGGAGGGGCTGCAGCTGCTCGACCAGCCGGCCTTCTCCGTCCAGTACCACCCCGAAGCGGCAGCGGGCCCGCACGACGCCGCCTACCTGTTCGACCGCTTCGTATCCCTGATGGAGGGCCAGCGTGCCTAAGCGCACCGATATCCAGTCCGTCCTGGTCATCGGCTCCGGCCCGATCGTCATCGGCCAGGCCGCCGAGTTCGACTACTCCGGCACCCAGGCGTGCCGCGTGCTCAGGGCCGAGGGCCTGCGCGTGGTCCTCGTCAACTCCAACCCGGCGACGATCATGACCGACCCGGAGATCGCCGACGCCACCTACGTCGAGCCGATCACCCCCGAGTTCGTCGAGAAGATCATCGCCAAGGAGCGCCCCGACGCCCTGCTGCCCACCCTGGGCGGCCAGACGGCCCTGAACACCGCCATCTCGCTGCACGAGAACGGTGTCCTGGAGAAGTACGGCGTCGAGCTGATCGGCGCCAAGCCCGAGGCGATCCACAAGGGCGAGGACCGCGACCTCTTCAAGGGCGTCGTCGAGGCCGTCAACGCCAAGATCGGCCACGGTGAGTCCGCCCGCTCGGTCATCTGCCACACCATGGACGAGGTGCTCGCGGGCGTCGACACGCTCGGCGGCTACCCCGTCGTCGTCCGCCCCTCCTTCACCATGGGCGGCGCCGGCTCCGGCTTCGCGCACGACGAGGAGGAGCTGCGCCGCATCGCCGGTCAGGGCCTCACGCTCTCGCCGACCACCGAGGTGCTCCTGGAGGAGTCCATCCTCGGCTGGAAGGAGTACGAGCTGGAGCTGATGCGCGACAAGCACGACAACGTCGTGGTCGTCTGCTCCATCGAGAACTTCGACCCGATGGGCGTGCACACCGGTGACTCGATCACCGTCGCGCCCGCGATGACGCTGACCGACCGCGAGTACCAGATCCTGCGCGACATCGGCATCGCCGTCATCCGCGAGGTCGGCGTCGACACCGGTGGCTGCAACATCCAGTTCGCGGTGAACCCCGAGGACGGTCGCGTGATCGTCATCGAGATGAACCCGCGCGTCTCGCGGTCCTCGGCGCTCGCCTCCAAGGCGACCGGCTTCCCGATCGCCAAGATCGCCGCCAAGCTCGCCGTGGGCTACACCCTGGACGAGATCCCGAACGACATCACCCAGGAGACCCCGGCCTCCTTCGAGCCCACGCTCGACTACGTGGTCGTCAAGGCCCCGCGGTTCGCCTTCGAGAAGTTCCCGCAGGCCGACTCCACGCTGACCACGACCATGAAGTCGGTCGGCGAGGCCATGGCCATCGGCCGCAACTTCACCGAGGCCTTCCAGAAGGCGCTGCGCTCCCTGGAGAAGAAGGGCAGCCAGTTCACCTTCGTCGGTGAGCCCGGCGACAAGGAAGCGCTGCTGCGTGAGGCCGTGCGCCCCACCGACGGCCGGATCAACACGGTCATGCAGGCCATCCGCGCGGGCGCCACGCCCGAGGAGATCTTCGAGTACACGAAGATCGACCCGTGGTTCGTGGACCAGCTCTTCCTGATCAAGGAGGTCGCGGACGAGCTGGACGCGGCGCCCGAGCTGACCCGTGAGCTGCTCGCCGAGGCCAAGCGGCACGGCTTCTCCGACCAGCAGATCGGTGAGATCCGCGGCCTGCGCGAGGACGTCGTCCGCGAGGTCCGGCACGCCCTCGGCATCCGCCCGGTCTACAAGACGGTCGACACCTGCGCCGCCGAGTTCGCCGCGAAGACGCCGTACTTCTACTCCTCCTACGACGAGGAGAGCGAGGTCGCGCCCCGCGAGAAGCCCGCGGTGATCATCCTGGGCTCCGGCCCGAACCGCATCGGCCAGGGCATCGAGTTCGACTACTCCTGCGTCCACGCCTCCTTCGCGCTGTCCGACGCCGGGTACGAGACCGTGATGGTCAACTGCAACCCGGAGACCGTCTCCACGGACTACGACACCTCCGACCGCCTGTACTTCGAGCCGCTGACGCTGGAAGACGTGCTGGAGATCGTCCACGCGGAGTCCCTCGCCGGCCCGATCGCGGGCGTCATCGTCCAGCTGGGCGGCCAGACCCCGCTGGGTCTCGCGCAGGCCCTGAAGGACAACGGCGTGCCGATCGTGGGCACCCCGCCCGAGGCGATCCACGCCGCCGAGGACCGCGGCGCCTTCGGCCGGGTCCTCGCCGAGGCCGGCCTGCCCGCTCCCAAGCACGGCACGGCCACCACCTTCGCCGGCGCCAAGGCCATCGCCGACGAGATCGGCTACCCGGTCCTCGTCCGGCCCTCCTACGTCCTCGGCGGGCGCGGCATGGAGATCGTCTACGACGAGACCCGCCTCGCCTCCTACATCGCCGAGTCGACCGAGATCAGCCCCTCCCGGCCGGTCCTCGTCGACCGCTTCCTGGACGACGCCATCGAGATCGACGTCGACGCGCTGTACGACGGCGAGGAGCTGTACCTCGGCGGCGTCATGGAGCACATCGAGGAGGCCGGTATCCACTCCGGCGACTCGGCGTGCGCCCTGCCCCCGATCACCCTCGGCGGCTTCGACATCAAGCGCCTGCGCGCCTCCACCGAGGCCATCGCGCGCGGCGTCGGGGTGCGCGGCCTGATCAACATCCAGTTCGCGATGGCGGGCGACATCCTGTACGTCCTGGAGGCCAACCCGCGCGCCTCCCGTACGGTCCCCTTCACCTCGAAGGCGACCGCGGTGCCGCTCGCGAAGGCCGCCGCCCGGATCTCGCTGGGCACGAGCATCGCCGAGCTGCGCGCCGAGGGTCTGCTGCCGCAGACCGGCGACGGCGGCGAACTGCCGCTGGACGCGCCGATCTCCGTCAAGGAAGCCGTCATGCCGTGGTCGCGCTTCCGCGACATCCAGGGCCGCGGCGTCGACACCGTCCTCGGCCCGGAGATGCGCTCCACCGGCGAGGTCATGGGCATCGACTCCGTCTTCGGCACGGCGTACGCCAAGTCGCAGGCGGGCGCCTACGGCCCGCTGCCCACCAAGGGCCGCGCGTTCATCTCGGTCGCCAACCGCGACAAGCGCTCGATGATCTTCCCGGCCCGTGAGCTGGTCGCGCACGGCTTCGAGCTGCTCGCCACCTCCGGCACGGCCGAGGTCCTCAAGCGCAACGGCATCAACGCCACGATCGTGCGCAAGCAGTCCGAGGGCACCGGCCCGAACGGCGAGCGGACCGTGGTCCAGCTCATCCACGACGGCGAGGTCGACCTCATCGTCAACACCCCGTACGGCACCGGCGGCCGCCTCGACGGCTACGACATCCGTACGGCCGCGGTGGCCCGCTCCGTGCCGTGCCTGACGACCGTCCAGGCGCTCGCGGCGGCCGTGCAGGGCATCGACGCCCTCAACCACGGTGACGTGGGCGTCCGTTCGCTCCAGGAACACGCGGAACACCTGACCGCGGCCCGCGACTAGCAGCCCTGAGGGGGACACCGAAAACGGTGTCCCCCTCTTCGTGAGGACACCATGTACAAGATCTTTTTCAGTCTCGTCTTCAAGCACATGGACCCCGAGAAGGCCCACTACCTGGCCTTCCGCTGGATCCGCCTCGCGGTCCGCATCCCCGTGCTGCGCACCTTCGTCGCGGCCGCCCTCGCGCCCCGCCACAAGGAGCTGCGCACCGAGGCCTTCGGGCTGCGCATGCACGGCCCCTTCGGGCTCGCCGCCGGCTTCGACAAGAACGCCGTGGCCATCGACGGCATGTCGATGCTTGGCTTCGACCACGTCGAGATCGGCACGGTCACCGGCGAGGCGCAGCCCGGCAACCCCAAGAAGCGGCTGTTCCGGCTCGTCGCGGACCGGGCGCTGATCAACCGGATGGGCTTCAACAACGACGGCTCGCTCGCCGTCGCGGCCCGTCTGGCCACGCGCGAGCCCGTCTTCAGGACCGTCGTCGGCGTCAACATCGGCAAGACCAAGGTCGTCCCGGAGGCGGAGGCCGTCGGCGACTACGTGAAGTCGGCCGAGCGCCTCGCGCCGTACGCCGACTACCTCGTCGTGAACGTCTCCTCGCCGAACACGCCGGGCCTGCGCAACCTCCAGGCCACCGAGGCGCTGCGCCCGCTGCTCACCGCCGTACGCGAGGCCGCCGACCGTACGGTCGCGGGCCGGCGCGTTCCGCTCCTGGTGAAGATCGCCCCGGACCTCGCCGACGAGGACATCGACGCGGTCGCCGACCTCGCCGTGGAACTGGGCCTGGACGGCATCATCGCCACCAACACCACCATCGCGCGCGAGGGCCTCGGTTTGAAATCCGTACCCTCGCTGGTGAAGGAGACCGGCGGACTCTCCGGCGCGCCCCTGAAGGCACGCTCCCTGGAGGTCCTGCGCCGTCTGTACGCGCGCGTGGGCGACCGGATCACCCTGGTGGGCGTCGGCGGCATCGAGACCGCCGAGGACGCCTGGCAGCGCATCCTGGCCGGTGCCACGCTGGTCCAGGGGTACAGCGCCTTCATCTACGAGGGCCCCTTCTGGTCCCGTGCCATCCACAAGGGCCTCGCCGCGCGCCTGCACACCAGCCCGTACGCCACCCTCGCCGACGCGGTCGGCGCCGACGTGAGGAAGCCCGCATGACCTTGTTCGAGCCCTTCGGTGCCCGGCTGCGCCGCGCGATGGACGAGCGCGGCCCGCTCTGCGTCGGCATCGACCCGCACGCCTCCCTGCTCGCCGAGTGGGGCCTGAACGACGACGTGGCCGGTCTGGAGCGGTTCAGCCGCACGGTCGTCGAGGCGGTGGCCGACCGGGTCGCCGTCATGAAGCCGCAGAGCGCCTTCTTCGAGCGGTTCGGCTCGCGCGGCGTCGCCGTCCTGGAGAAGGCGGTCCAGGAGGCCCGCGCGGCCGGCACCCTGGTCGTGATGGACGCCAAGCGCGGCGACATCGGCTCCACCATGGCCGGGTACGCCGAGGCCTTCCTGCACAAGGACGCCCCGCTGTTCTCCGACGCCCTGACCGTCTCGCCCTACCTCGGCTACGGCTCCCTCAGCCCGGCCGTCGCGCTGGCCAGGGAGACCGGCGCCGGACTGTTCGTCCTGGCCCTCACCTCGAACCCGGAGGGACCGGAGGTCCAGCACGCGGTCCGCGCCGACGGGCGCACCGTGGGCGCGACCATGCTGGCCCACCTCGCCGCCGAGAACGCGGGCGAGGAGCCGCTGGGCTCCTTCGGGGCGGTCGTCGGCGCCACGGTGGGCGACCTGTCCTCCTACGACCTCGACATCAACGGTCCGCTCCTCGCGCCCGGTGTCGGCGCTCAGGGCGCGACGGCGGCCGACCTTCCCAGGGTCTTCGGGTCGGCGGTGCGCAACGTCGTCCCGAACGTCAGCCGGGGTGTGCTGCGGCACGGTCCCGACGTCGGGGCACTGCGCTCGGCCACGGAGCGCTTCGCGGAGGAGATCAGGGCCGCTGTCAGCGCCGACTGAGATCTCCGCCGGGCGCTCCCGCCGACGGCACCAGGGCGACTTGAGTGTGAATACATCCTCAAATCGAGGGCAGTATGTCTGAAATGTCCGGCCTGACGGCGGCTGACCAGTACTTTTCCGCTGTTCTCGCTGACTCTGGCGGACTTGCCCGCTAGTCTCCGAGCAGTGGGGGCACCTCCCACGCCGTTTAAGGCAGTGGGGGAGAACGGGCAGCGTGTTGCTCGTAGCTCCCCAGGTGTGGGGCGACTAGGTTCCTCACCGGTCCGTATCCGACAGTTCGACATCCGAGGTGACGTAGGCGTGGCTCTTCCGCCCCTTACCCCTGAACAGCGCGCAGCCGCGCTCGAAAAGGCCGCCGCGGCTCGCCGGGAGCGGGCCGAGGTCAAGAATCGACTCAAGCACTCCGGCGCCTCCCTTCACGAGGTCATCAAGCAGGGCCAGGAGAACGACGTCATCGGCAAGATGAAGGTCTCCGCCCTGCTCGAGTCCCTGCCGGGCGTGGGCAAGGTCCGCGCCAAGCAGATCATGGAGCGTCTGGGCATCTCCGAGAGCCGCCGTGTGCGCGGTCTCGGTTCGAACCAGATCGCGTCCCTGGAGCGTGAGTTCGGCAGCACCGGTTCCTGAGTCCGGCTCCGGCCGGACCGGGCGTCCCGGGCACCCCGGGATTGCTGGAATAATCGCTGCATGAGTGAACGTCCGCGGCTGACCGTGCTCTCCGGCCCTTCGGGGGTCGGCAAGAGCACGGTCGTCGCCCATATGCGCAAGGAACACCCGGAGGTCTGGCTCTCGGTGTCGGCCACCACCCGCAAGCCGCGCCCCGGCGAGCGGCACGGAGTCCACTACTTCTTCGTCACCGACGAGGAGATGGACAAGCTGATCGCCAACGGCGAGCTGCTGGAGTGGGCCGAGTTCGCCGGCAACCGCTACGGCACGCCCCGCGCGGCCGTGCTGGAGCGGCTGGAGAACGGCGAGCCCGTGCTGCTGGAGATCGACCTCCAGGGCGCCCGGCAGGTCCGTGAGTCGATGGCCGACGCCCAGCTGGTGTTCCTGGCTCCGCCCTCCTGGGAGGAGCTGGTGCGCAGGCTCACCGGCCGGGGGACCGAGTCGCCCGAGGTCATCGAGCGCCGCTTGGAGGCGGCCAGGACCGAGCTGGCGGCCGAGCCGGAGTTCGACGTGACCTTGGTCAACACCTCCGTCGAGGACGTGGCCACCGAGCTGCTAGCCTTGATGGACGTTGTGTGATCGTGACTGCCGTCCACCAGCAGGTGTCGGCCGGTCACACCGACTGAATCTTTCCCATCCATCGGAAGGTAGAGCGTGTCCTCTTCCATCACCGCGCCCGAGGGCATCATCAACCCGCCGATCGACGAGCTTCTCGAGGCCACCGACTCGAAGTACAGCCTCGTGATCTACGCGGCCAAGCGTGCCCGCCAGATCAACGCGTACTACTCGCAGCTCGGTGAGGGTCTCCTCGAGTACGTCGGTCCGCTCGTCGACACCCACGTCCACGAGAAGCCGCTCTCGATCGCCCTGCGTGAGATCAACGCGGGTCTGCTGACCTCCGAGGCCATCGAGGGCCCGGCTCAGTAGTACTTTCAGATCGCAGTTGACTTATCCACAGGCCCGGCAGTGCTCCTGCCGGGCCTGTGGTGTCTGATGGTCTCGTAGGGTTCCGAGCCGGGGAGAGACGACGGTGGACAAGCCGAAGGTCGTACTGGGGGTCAGCGGTGGCATCGCCGCGTACAAGGCCTGTGAGCTGCTGAGAAGGTTCACGGAATCGGGTCACGACGTGCGCGTGGTGCCCACCGACTCCGCGCTGCACTTCGTCGGGGCCGCCACCTGGTCCGCGCTGTCCGGCAACCCGGTCTCCACCGAGGTCTGGGACGACGTCGACGAGGTCCCGCACGTCCGCATCGGCCAGCACGCCGACCTGGTGGTCGTCGCACCCGCCACGGCCGACATGCTCGCCAAGGCCGCCCACGGCCTCGCCGACGACCTGCTGACCAACACCCTCCTCACCGCCCGCTGTCCGGTCGTCTTCGCGCCCGCGATGCACACCGAGATGTGGGAGCACCCCGCCACCGAGGAGAACGTGGCCACGCTGCGCCGCCGCGGCGCCGTCGTGATCGAGCCCGCGGTCGGCCGCCTCACCGGCGTCGACACCGGCAAGGGGCGGCTGCCCGACCCGGCGGAGATCTTCGAGGTCTGTCGGCGGGTGCTGGCCCGTGGCGTCACCGAGCCCGACCTCGCGGGCCGCCACGTCGTCGTCTCGGCCGGTGGCACCCGCGAGCCGCTCGACCCGGTTCGCTTCCTCGGCAACCGCTCCTCCGGCAAGCAGGGCTACGCCCTCGCCCGCACGGCCGCGGCGCGCGGCGCCCGGGTGACCCTGATAGCGGCCAACACCGGCCTGCCCGACCCGGCCGGCGTCGACGTCGTCCCGGTGGGCACCGCCGTGCAGATGCGTGAAGCGGTCCTCAAGGCCGCCGCGGACGCCGACGCCGTGGTGATGGCCGCGGCCGTCGCCGACTTCCGCCCCGCGGCCTACGCCGCCGGAAAGATCAAGAAGAAGGACGGCCAGGACCCCGACCCGATCGTCCTGCTGCGAAATCCGGACATTCTCGCCGAGGTTTCGGCCGACCGCGCCCGCCCCGGACAGGTCGTCGTCGGCTTCGCGGCGGAGACGGACGACGTCCTCGCCAACGGCCGCACCAAGCTCGCCCGCAAGGGATGCGACCTCCTCGTCGTCAACGAGGTGGGGGAGCGCAAGACGTTTGGTTCGGAGGAGAACGAGGCCCTTGTACTGGGCGCCGACGGCAGCGAGACCCCCGTGCCGCACGGTCCGAAGGAAGCGCTCGCGGACATCGTCTGGGACCTCGTGGCCGCTCGTCTCGGATGATCGCGTTCCGCCGTGCGGAGCCATCTGATTCAGCCGATCGGCGTCTTCTCACCGCATGACATTCCCCACGACAATGTCGCGTGGCGGCCCTGGCCAAGCCCGCTCGGCATTGTGCAGAATGCCCGTGCCGCAGGTCACAGCGCTCCCGAGAGGCGAGACACGTGGGCCGGTGGCCGAGTGCGACCGATAAACTGTTGTCGGACGACGCCGGGCGCAGCTCCCGCGTGGTCCGCCAATGATCAGCCAGCAGCCGCTGCAACCCCAGGGAGCGTTGTGTCCCGTCGCCTGTTCACCTCGGAGTCCGTGACCGAGGGTCACCCCGACAAGATCGCTGACCAGATCAGCGACACCATTCTCGACGCGCTTCTGCGCGAGGACCCGACCTCCCGGGTCGCGGTCGAGACCCTGATCACCACCGGCCTGGTGCACGTGGCCGGCGAGGTCACGACCAAGGCCTACGCGGACATCGCGACCCTGGTCCGCAACAAGATCCTCGAGATCGGCTACGACTCCTCGAAGAAGGGCTTCGACGGCGCTTCCTGCGGTGTGTCGGTGTCGATCGGCGCGCAGTCCCCGGACATCGCGCAGGGCGTGGACACCGCCTATGAGAACCGGGTCGAGGGCGACGAGGACGAGCTGGACCGGCAGGGTGCGGGCGACCAGGGCCTGATGTTCGGTTACGCCTCCGACGAGACGCCGACCCTGATGCCGCTGCCGATCTTCCTGGCGCACCGTCTGTCCAAGCGCCTGTCCGAGGTCCGCAAGAACGGCACCATCCCCTACCTGCGTCCGGACGGCAAGACGCAGGTCACCATCGAGTACGACGGCGACAAGGCCGTCCGCCTCGACACCGTGGTCGTCTCCTCGCAGCACGCGTCGGACATCGACCTGGAGTCGCTGCTGGCCCCCGACATCCGCGAGTTCGTCGTCGAGCCGGAGCTGAAGGCGCTCCTGGACGACGGCATCAAGCTGGACACCGAGGGCTACCGGCTGCTGGTCAACCCGACCGGCCGCTTCGAGATCGGCGGTCCGATGGGCGACGCCGGCCTGACCGGCCGCAAGATCATCATCGACACCTACGGCGGCATGGCCCGCCACGGTGGCGGCGCCTTCTCCGGCAAGGACCCGTCCAAGGTGGACCGCTCGGCCGCCTACGCGATGCGCTGGGTCGCGAAGAACGTGGTGGCGGCGGGCCTGGCCTCCCGCTGCGAGGTCCAGGTCGCCTACGCGATCGGCAAGGCCGAGCCGGTCGGTCTGTTCGTGGAGACCTTCGGCACCGCCAAGATCGAGGCCGAGAAGATCGAGAAGGCGATCGACGAGGTCTTCGACCTCCGTCCGGCCGCCATCATCCGCGACCTCGACCTGCTCCGCCCGATCTACTCCCAGACCGCGGCGTACGGCCACTTCGGCCGCGAGCTGCCCGACTTCACCTGGGAGCGCACGGACCGCGTGGACGCCCTGCGCAAGGCCGCTGGGCTCTGAGCCCGCACAGCTCTCTCACCGAGGCCCGGTCTCCCTTCGGGGGGCCGGGCCTCGGCGTGTGCGCCGTCAGTCGGCGGGCGCCAGCCGGATCCGGCGCAGGACCCGGTCGATCTCCACGATCCTGACCGTCAGCTCCTGCCCCTCGTGCACGGCCCGTCCGTCCAGGTCCGACTCATGGACCAGACCCTCTGCGGCCTCGCCGACCCGGACGAAGACGCCGAAGGAGATCACCTTGGTGACCGGTCCTGTCACGACGTCCCCCGTGCCCGCGGTGAGTGCGTCCCAGGGGTCTTCCTGAAGGGCCTTGAGCGAGACGACGACTTCCCCCTGGTACGTGTCGATGCCGATCACCTCGCCGGAGACCCGCTGTCCGGGCCGGACCACCTCCTCCGGGTGGTCGATGCGCGACCACGTCAGTTCGGGGATGCGGACGAAGCCCGTCCCCGGGTAGGCGGGGTGCGCGGGCTCCCCGTCCAGCCGGACGAAGACCCCGAAGTTGAGCACAGCGGCCACCGTGCCCGTGACGACGTCTCCGCGCTGCTTGCTGCGCAGATACCCGTACAGGGCCTCGTCCTCGCACGCCTTGGCGGAGAGCGTGACATGGCCGCTCTGCTCGTTGACGCCGAACACTTCGGCCGTGATCCGCTGCCCGACCGACACCACCTCCCCGGGGTCCTCGAACGAGGCCCACGAGAGGAGGTGCCGAGGGATGCTTCCGGTCGGCGTCTGCGGATCGTCCCCGTCGAGCTGTACGAGCACGTCACCCCGCTCGCCGAAGCCGGCCACGGTGCCGGTCCTGACCTCCCCGTCGGGGAAGGCCGCGAGGCGTTCACGGAGTCGTTCGAGCGGGTCGGGTGCGGGTTCGGTCATGGCCGCGAGCCTAGGACCTGTCTGACAATTCCCGTCGTCCGCCCGGAGGGCGGGCCGTGCGTGCCAGGCGTCGCGGGGCAGGCGGGAATTGTCAGACAGGCCCTGGGCACGGGCGGCCGTTGTCGGTGCCGTTTGGTAAGAATGCAAGCGTGAGCAGCGAGAACGGGTCGGGGGACGGCGGTGGCGCAGGGGCGCCGCCGGAGCAGCTCGCGTTCATCCGGGAGAGCGTGCGGGGGGCCAAGGTGCCCCGGGCCAAGCCGCGGACGTGGCGGGGGGCCGCGCTGGCCAAGGAACTGCCCGTCGCGCGGGTGCTCGTGGACAAGGGCGTGCTGCATCTCGACCGGTACTTCGACTACGCCGTGCCGGAGGAGCTGGACGCCGAGGCCCAGCCCGGGGTGCGCGTGCGGGTGCGGTTCGGGGCCGGACGGCATCGGGTGCGCGAGGGGCGTCGTGAGGGCGGCGGGCTCATCGACGGCTTTCTCATCGAGAGGCTGGCCGAGTCCGAGTACTCCGGGCCGCTGGCCGCCCTTGCCCAGGTCGTGTCGCCCGAGCCCGTGCTGAGCGAAGAGCTGCTGGGGCTCGCGCGAGCCGTCGCCGACCGCTATGCGGGAAGCCTCGCCGATGTGCTCCAGCTGGCCGTGCCGCCGCGCAGCGCGCGGGCCGAGCAGCGGCCCTCGCCCGCGCCCATGCCACCGCCGGCCGCGCCCGACACCGGGTCGTGGGCGCGGTACGAGCACGGGAGTGCCCTTCTGGAGTCGCTGGCCTCCGGGGGAGCGCCGCGGGCGGTGTGGAACGCGCTGCCGGGTCCGCTGTGGAGCGAGGAGCTGGCCCGGGCCGTCGCCGCGACGCTCGCCTCGGGACGCGGCGCGCTCGTCGTCGTACCGGACGGCCGGGCCGCCGCGCGCGTCGACGCCGCGCTGACCGCGCTGCTCGGCGAGGGTCGGCACGCGCTGCTCACCGCCGACGCCGGGCCCGAGAAGCGGTACGCGCAGTGGCTCGCGGTGCGGCGGGGGAGCGTGCGGGCCGTGGTCGGGACGCGGGCGGCCATGTTCGCTCCCGTACGGGATCTGGGACTCGTCGCCATCTGGGACGACGGGGACGACAGCCACAGCGAGCTGCACGCCCCCCAGCCGCATGCGCGGGACGTGCTGCTGCTGCGGGCGGCGCTGGACAAGTGCGCCTTTCTGCTGGGCGGTTGGAGCTGCACCGTCGAGGCCGCGCAGCTCGTGGAGAGCGGCTGGGCGCGGCCGCTGGTCGCCGGGCGTGAACAGGTACGGCGGGCCGCGCCCCTGGTGCGGACCGTCGGGGACGACGACCTCGCGCGCGACGAGGCCGCCCGCGCCGCCCGGCTGCCCACCCTGGCCTGGCAGGCGGTTCGGGAGGGGCTGCGGCACGGACCGGTGCTGGTCCAGGTGCCCCGGCGGGGGTACGTGCCGCGCATGGCCTGTGCCCAGTGCCGGGCGCCCGCCCGCTGCCGGCACTGTTCCGGGCCGCTGGAGGCGCAGGACGCGGGTGCGCTGCGGTGCGGCTGGTGCGGGCGCGAGGAGGCGGCCTGGCACTGCCCCGAGTGCGGAGGCTTCCGGCTGCGCGCTCAGGTGGTCGGGGCGCGGCGGACCGCAGAGGAGCTGGGGCGGGCCTTTCCCGCCGTACCGGTGCGTACGTCGGGGCGTGAGCATGTGCTGGACACCGTGCCGGGCACACCGGCGCTGGTCGTGAGCACCCCGGGAGCCGAGCCGGTCGCCGAGGGCGGTTACGCGGCCGCCCTGCTGCTGGACGGCTGGGCCATGCTCGGGCGGCCCGACCTGCGGGCCGGTGAGGACGCGCTGCGCCGCTGGATCGCGGCCGGGGCGCTCGTACGGCCGCAGGGGGAGCGGGGGACCGTCGTCGTCGTGGCCGAGCCGACCCTGCGGCCCGTGCAGGCGCTGGTGCGGTGGGATCCCGTGGGGCATGCGGTGCGGGAGCTGGCGGAGCGGGCCGAACTGGGGTTCCCGCCGGTGTCCCGGATGGCGGCCGTGTCGGGCCGGGCCGAGGCGGTCGCCGAGTTCCTGCGCGCGGTCGAACTGCCTTCGGACGCCGAGGTGTTGGGGCCGGTTCCGGTGGCGCCCACGCTCCCCGGGCGACAGCGCAGGCCCGGGGCGCCGCCGCCCGGTGAGCACTGGGAGCGGGCGCTGGTGCGGGTGCCGCCGGGGAGCGGGGCCGCGCTGGCCGCCGCCCTGAAGACGGCTCAGGCCGCGCGGATGGCGCGGGGCGGCGGGGAAGCGGTGCGGGTGCGGATCGATCCGCCGGACATCGGGTGACCGTGCCGACGGGGGCGCTGCGGCCCGGCATACGGCTGCCCTCCCGGAGGCCGCCCGGGAGGGCAGGGTGAGGGCGTCGGCCGTCGCGTCAGCCGTTGCGCGGGCCGGGGAAGGCCGTCGGCCTGGCGTCTTCGCGCAGCGTCGGGCTGCCTGCGGTCGGCTGGGTCGGCATGGAGCGGGCCGCGGGCACCGTCGGCACCGTGGGCAGGCTGGGCAGGCTGGGCAGGCCGGCGCTCACGTTGAGCGTGCGGGTGCCGGACGGCTCCGTCGACCGCTCCGTCTCGGCCGTCGCCTGGGCCGCGGCGCGGCGGGCGCCGTAACGGCGGTGCACCGCCTGCTTGGTGACCCCGAGGGCAGAGCCCACCGCGTCCCAGGAGAAGCCGAGTGAGCGGTCGAAGTCCACGGCGGCCGTGACCAGGGTTTCGACACTGTCCCGGAGTTCCTGGGCGAGGCGGACCGTCGGGGCGGGGGCGCGTCCGTAGACGACGAAGCCCGTGGACGGGCCGGAGCGGCGCGGGCGGTAGACGTTGCCCAACTGGGCGGTCAGCGTGCGCAGTGCGTCCACCTGTCGGCGGACCCGCTCGATGTCCCGCACCAGCAAGTGCAGGCTGGCCCGAGCCTGGGCGTCGTGGGTTGCGTGGTCGGCCATGAACAAGCCTCTCGAACCGGCGTTGAAAGGAATTGGGCCGCCAAAGCGGCCCGATGTGGTCAACTCTCTCTTGACCAACGCGTTTGCGCTCCGCTGGTCACGGGGTGGGGGCGTGCGGGCATATGCGTACGCCTGATCTCCCACCCGCGCACCCCCCGGATTCCATCGTCATAGACTTGTGCGTTGCCCGTCCGACCCCGCCCGAGAGGCCCCAACCCACCCATGAAGCTCGTCTTCGCCGGTACCCCCGAGGTCGCCGTTCCCGCTCTGGACGCTCTCATCGCCTCCGGGCGGCACGAGGTGGCCGCCGTCGTCACGCGGCCCGATGCGCCGGCCGGGCGGGGGCGCAGGTTGGTCGCGTCGCCCGTGGCCGAACGGGCGGAGGAGGCCGGGATCGAGGTGCTGAAGCCGGTCAGGCCCAGGGACCCGGAGTTCCTGGAGCGGCTGAAGGAGATCGGCCCGGACTGCTGCCCCGTCGTCGCCTACGGCGCCCTGCTGCCCAAGGCGGCTCTGGACATCCCGGCGCAGGGCTGGGTCAACCTGCACTTCTCGCTGCTGCCCGCCTGGCGCGGGGCAGCCCCCGTGCAGCACTCCATCATGGCGGGCGACGAGATCACCGGCGCCTCCACCTTCCTCATCGAGGAGGGGCTCGACTCGGGTCCGGTGTACGGCACCGTCACCGAGGAGATCCGGGCAACCGACACCAGCGGGGACCTGCTCACCCGGCTCGCGTTCGCGGGTGCCGGGCTGCTCGCGGCGACCATGGACGGCATCGAGGACGGCACGCTGAAGGCCGTACCGCAGCCGGGGGAGGGCATCACCCTCGCGCCGAAGATCACCGTCGAGGACGCCCAGGCGGACTGGGCCGCGCCCGCGCTGCGGGTCGACCGGGTGGTGCGCGGCTGCACGCCGGCGCCCGGCGCCTGGACCACCTTCCGCGCCGAGCGGCTCAAGCTCATCCAGGTCCGGCCCGTGCCCGAGCGCACCGACCTCGCCCCGGGGCAGCTCGCGGTCGGCAAGAACAGCGTGCACGTGGGCACCGGGTCGTACGCCGTCGAGCTGCTGTGGGTGCAGCCGCAGGGCAAGAAGCCGATGCGGGCCGCCGACTGGGCGCGCGGGGTGCGCATCGCCGAGGGCGAGCGGCTCGGGAGCTGAGGCCCGCGCACCTGAGCCCGGGCCCCGGAAGGTGGGGGTGGCGGTGTCCCGACGTACGCTGGGAACCGCACCCTCTTCTTCACATCCGGAGCACCTTTTTCGTGAGCGAGCAGTCCCGGCGGCCGCACAGGCCGGCCAAGCCCTACCGCCGTCCCCAGAAGGACCCCGTCCGCATGCTCGCCTTCGAGGCGCTGCGCGCGGTGGACGAGCGGGACGCCTATGCCAACCTCGTGCTGCCGCCGCTGCTGCGCAAGGCGCGGGAGAAGCAGGGACCCGAAAAGTTCGACGCGCGGGACGCCGCCCTCGCCACCGAGCTGGTGTACGGGACGCTGCGCCGGCAGGGGACGTACGACGCCGTCATCGCCGCGTGTGTCGACCGGCCGCTCAGGGAGGTCGACCCGCCGGTGCTCGACGTGCTGAGCCTCGGTGTCCACCAGCTGCTCGGGACGCGGATTCCCACCCACGCGGCCGTGTCCGCCTCCGTGGAGCTGGCGCGGGTGGTGCTCGGGGACGGGCGGGCCAAGTTCGTCAACGCCGTGCTGCGCAAGGTCGCGCAGGACGACCTCGACGGGTGGCTGGAGAAGGTCGCGCCGCCCTATGACAAGGATCCCGAGGACCACCTCGCCGTGGTGCACTCGCACCCCCGCTGGGTCGTCTCCGCGCTGTGGGACTCCCTCGGCGGCGGGCGGGCCGGGATCGAGGATCTGCTGGAGGCCGACAACGAGCGGCCCGAGGTGACCCTCGTGGCGCGGCCCGGGCGGGCCACCACCGAGGAGCTGCTCCGCGAGGACGCGGCTGTGCCGGGGCGCTGGTCCCCGTACGCAGTGCGGCTCACCGAGGGCGGCGAGCCGGGTGCCGTCGAGGCCGTGCGCGACGGGCGGGCCGGTGTGCAGGACGAGGGCAGCCAGCTGGTCGCCCTCGCGCTGGCCAACGCCCCGATCGACGGCCCCGACGAGAAGTGGCTCGACGGCTGCGCCGGCCCCGGTGGCAAGGCCGCGCTGCTGGCCGCCCTCGCCGCCGAACGCGGAGCCGCGCTGCTCGCCTCCGAGAAGCAGCCGCACCGGGCGGGCCTGGTGGCGAAGGCCCTGCACGGCAACCCGGGGCCGTACCAGGTCATCGCCGCCGACGGGACCCGGCCGCCGTGGCGGCCCGGCACCTTCGACCGCGTCCTGATGGACGTGCCGTGCACCGGGCTCGGCGCTCTGCGGCGGCGCCCCGAGGCCCGGTGGCGGCGGCGCCCCGAGGACCTGGACAACTTCGCGCCGCTCCAGCGCGCCCTGCTGCGCACCGCGCTGGATTCGGTGCGCGTCGGCGGCGTCGTCGGCTACGCCACCTGCTCGCCGCACCTAGCCGAGACCCGGGCGGTCGTCTCCGACGTGCTCAAGCAGTACCCGGAGGCCGAGCTGATCGACGCCCGGCCGCTGCTTCCCGGCGTCCCCGCGCTCGGCGAGGGACCGGACGTGCAGCTGTGGCCGCATCTGCACGGCACCGACGCGATGTACCTGGCGCTCATCCGCCGCACCGGCTGACGGCACCGGCGGCCGCCGCCGGGAGGTGCGGTCGGCCGCCCCCGCTTACGCTCGGGATGTCCCGACACGGTGGGGTCGCCATGGTCCTCGATCTGATGCTGATCGCCCTTGCCATCACGCTCGATCCGTTGCCGCTCGCCGCGTTCGTCCTGGTGGTGGCTTCGGCGAAGGGCGTGTGGAAGGGACTCGTCTTCATCCTGAGCTGGCTGGCGTCCCTGGTCGCGATGATCGCCATCGTCCTGGCCCTGACCGGTGGACATCCTCCGGCACCGAGATCGGCGCCGTCGACGGCCGTGCTCGCGGCGAAGCTGGCGATCGGGGTCGGGCTCGTCGTCTACGGCGAACTCCGACGCCGCCGCATGGTCGCCGAACTCGGCCACCGGCGCCCACCGGAGCAGCCGAGCCTGACGTCCGACCTCGACCGCACCACGGTGTGGACCTCGGCGGGCCTGGCCGTGCTGCTGCAGCCCTGGGGCATGGTCGCTGCGGGAGCGACGACGGTGGTGTCCGCCGATCTGTCCCACCGGGTGACCTGGCTCGTCCTCTTCGCCTTCTGCCTGCTCGCCACGGCGAGTCTGCTGGCCATCGAGCTGTACGTGGTGTTCGTGCCGGAGAAGGCCAAGCCCCGGCTGCTCCGGCTGCGTGCCTGGACGAAGGGCCACCAGCAGCAGGCGATCGTGATCCTCTGCCTGGGCCTCGGGCTCTACCTCACCGGGAAGAGCATCTACCAGCTCACCGCGTGAAACAGCCTTGCCACATGTCCTGCCGGCCGGTTGTCCACAGGTACCCGCATACAGTCCTACAAGTGTGATGAACGGTCTCGCCTGTGGACCGGCGCGAACATCAGTGCCCCGGACATGGCAGGCTTGGGTCATGGCCGCGCAGATCAACCCCAGCATCCTGTCCGCCGACTTCGCCCGCCTCGCGGACGAGGCGAAGGCGGTCGAGGGAGCCGACTGGCTCCACGTCGACGTCATGGACAACCATTTCGTCCCCAACCTCACGCTCGGCGTGCCGGTCGTGGAGTCGCTGGCCCGTGCGACGGACACCCCGCTGGACTGCCACCTGATGATCGAGAACCCCGATCGCTGGGCGCCCCAGTACGTCGAGGCGGGGGCCTCGTCCGTCACCTTCCACGTGGAGGCGGCGGCCGCCCCCGTGCGGCTCGCCCGGGAGGTCCGCGCCAAGGGCGCCCGCGCTTCCATGGCGCTGAAGCCCGCAACGCCGATCGAGCCGTACGAGGACCTCCTCCCGGAGCTCGACATGCTGCTGATCATGACGGTCGAGCCGGGCTTCGGCGGCCAGGCCTTCCTCGACATCATGCTGCCCAAGATCCGCCGCACCCGTGAGCTGATCGGCAAGCACGGCCTCCAGCTGTGGCTGCAGGTCGACGGCGGCGTGTCGGCGTCCACGATCGAGCAGTGCGCGGACGCGGGGGCGGACGTCTTCGTCGCCGGTTCGGCGGTTTACGGGGCCGCGGACCCGGCAGAGGCGGTGCGGGCGCTGCGCGCCCAGGCGGATTCCGCGACCGCCAAGGCCTCATGGGCATGCGACCACTGAGCCACGGCTACGTGAACGGTTAAGTGCTCGGCGCCCTTCAGGGCACGTCAGTTCCGCCGAATCTGCAAGGATGAACGGCGAATCCAGAGTGTGAACAGCAGTGAGGAGATCGCCGTGTCGGGTATGTCGGCGGGCCGGTCAGCCATGCGGATGGGACCCGCTGAGCTGGTGCAGGCGGCGGCCATGGCCCGCCGCTTCTACCTCGAGGGCAAGTCCAAGATCCAGATCGCGGAGGAGTTCGGCGTCAGCCGCTTCAAAGTGGCCCGGGTCCTGGAGACCGCTCTCGAACGGGATCTCGTACGTATCGAGATCCGTGTGCCGGCCGAACTGGACGCCGAGCGCTCCGACGCGCTCCGCGCCCGGTACGGCCTGAGGCACGCCGTCGTGGTCGAGTCCCCGGCCGAGGCCGAGGAGACCCCCGACCCCGAGAACCTCGGCGAGGTCGCCGCCGACCTGCTCGGCGAACTCGTCAACGAAGGGGACGTGCTCGGGCTGGCCTGGGGCCGGTCCACCATCCACATGGCGGCGGCGCTCGACCGGCTGCCGCCGTGCACGGTGGTGCAGCTGACGGGCGTGTACGACGCCGGGACGTCCGAGCGCGGCTCGGTCGAGGCGGTGCGGCGTGCCGCACAGGTCTCGGGCGGTGACGCGCACCCCATCTACGCGCCGATGCTGCTGCCGGACGCGGCCACCGCGGCCGCGCTGCGCAACCAGACGGGGATCGCCCGGGCCTACGAGTACTTCGACAAGGTCACGGTCGCCTGCGTCTCCATCGGCTCCTGGGAGCCGGGCATCTCGACGGTGCACGACATGCTCAGCGACGAGGAGCGCGCGCACTACGCCTCGCTCGGTGTCGCCGCCGAGATGGCCGCGCACCTCTTCGACGCCGAGGGGCGCCGGGTCGGACGGGACCTGGGGGAGCGGTGCATCACGGTCAAGGCCGACCAGCTCCGCCGTATCCCCGAGGTCGTGGCGATCGCCGGCGGGCAGCGCAAGGCCTCCGCGATCGACGCGGTGCTGCGCTCCGGGCTGGTCACCAGCCTGGTGACGGACACCTCGGCCGCCGACTACCTGATGACGGCGGGGCCGACGCCGAAGCCCGCGCTCAGCCGCACGGACCCGGACGGAGTCTGACGGCGGGTCGTGGCGACGCCGTTACGGGACGGCCGTGGCAGCATCCTCGGCATGCTGCTGCGGTTCGTCCCCTCGCCGTTCCCGCGGCGCGCTCCCCGCGCGCTCGCCGGGCTGCTGGTCTGTCTCTCCGTGCTGCTCTCCGCGCTGCTCTCCGTCCTGCTGACGGGCTGCTCGTCGGGCAAGGGCGGGCCCTTCCCGTACGCCCGGGACGGGGTCGTCTTCGGGAACTTCGAAGGGTTGCTGTGATCACTACAACTCGTTCCGGGCGGTGCTGAGATGAGTGAAGACCTGGCGGGCCGGCTCACGGTCACCCTCGACCTCGGGGGTGTCACGGACAAGGCGGGCCTGATGGACCGCACGGCCCGGGCCCTGGCGCTGCCCGACTGGTTCGGCCGCAACTGGGACGCGCTGGTGGACTCCCTCTCCGACCACACCGTCTGGCCCGAGGGCGCCGTCGAGCAGGGACTGCTGGTCGTCGTGCGGGACTGGCGGCCCTACGCCGAGGCGAACCCGGGCGAGTGGCGGACCGCGCAGGACGTGTTCGCCGAGGCGGTGGACCGCACCCCCGCGCTCGCCGTCGTCCTGGCCCTTGGAGGATCCTCCTAGACCCGCCCCGACCAGCCTGGATGTTCTGTGGGGGCATGACGGGCACCCCGTCATGGGACAATGAAGTACGTGCTCTTTTCCCCCTGGCGCACCCGTCGGGGGGTCACCTCTGATCGACTGGGATGTGCGGCACGTGCGTTTCCTCAATGACATCCAGCCCGCGTACGACCTGACGTACGACGACGTCTTCATGGTGCCCAGCCGCTCCGCGGTGGGCTCGCGTCAGGGCGTGGACCTCGCCTCGCCCGACGGCACGGGCACCACCATCCCGCTCGTGGTCGCCAACATGACCGCCATCGCCGGCCGCCGCATGGCCGAGACGGTCGCCCGGCGCGGCGGTCTGGTGGTCATCCCGCAGGACATCCCGATCGACGTGGTCACCGACGTCATCACCTGGGTGAAGAGCCGCCACCTGGTGCTGGACACCCCGATCGTGCTGGCCCCGCACCAGACCGTCGCCGACGCCCTGGCCCTGCTGCCCAAGCGGGCGCACAACGCCGGTGTGGTCGTCGACGAGGACCACCGGCCCGTCGGTGTCGTCACCGACGCGGACCTGAGCGGCGTCGACCGCTTCACTCAGCTCGAAGTGGTCATGTCCAAGGACCTGCTGCTGCTCGACGCGGACATCGACCCGCACGAGGCCTTCAGCACCCTGGACGCGCACAACCGCCGTTACGCCCCGGCCGTCGACAAGGACGGCAAGCTCGCCGGCATCCTGACCCGCAAGGGCGCCCTGCGCGCCACGCTGTACACGCCGGCCACCGACGCCGAGGGCAAGCTGCGCATCGCCGCCGCCGTCGGCATCAACGGCGACTTCGCGGACAAGGCCAAGCAGCTGCTCGACGCGGGCGTGGACACGCTCGTCATCGACACCGCGCACGGCCACCAGGAGTCGATGATCAGCGCGATCAGGCAGGTGCGCGCCCTCGACCCGCAGGTGCCGATCGTCGCGGGCAACATCGTCTCCGCCGAGGGCGTCAAGGACCTGATCGACGCGGGCGCGGACATCATCAAGGTCGGTGTCGGACCGGGCGCCATGTGCACCACCCGCATGATGACCGGCGTGGGCCGCCCGCAGTTCTCGGCCGTCCTGGAGTGTGCCGCCGAGGCGAAGAAGTACGGCAAGCACGTGTGGGCCGACGGCGGTGTCCGGCACCCGCGCGACGTGGCCATGGCCCTCGCGGCCGGCGCGTCCAACGTGATGGTCGGCTCCTGGTTCTCGGGCACCTACGAGTCCCCGGGGGACCTCCAGCAGGACGCGGGCGGTCGCCTGTACAAGGAGTCGTTCGGCATGGCCTCCGCGCGCGCGGTGAGCAACCGTACGTCCGAGGAGTCGGCCTACGACCGCGCCCGCAAGGCGCTGTTCGAGGAGGGCATCTCCACCTCCCGGATGTTCCTCGACCCGGCCCGCCCGGGCGTCGAGGACCTGATCGACTCGATCATCGCGGGCGTCCGCTCCTCCTGCACCTACGCGGGTGCCGGCTCCCTGGAGGAGTTCGCCGAGAAGGCCATCGTCGGCATCCAGAGCGCCGCCGGCTACGCCGAGGGCAAGCCGCTGCACGCCAGCTGGAGCTGACCCCGAAATCGCTTCCCCGCGGCCCCCGTCGTTCCCCTCTCGGGAACGGCGGGGGCCGTCCGCGTGCACGGGGTCACGGGGAGCCGGAAGAGGGTGCACCGTGGGGCCGGTGAGGTGCCCGTGCAACGGTCCGCAGCCCACGCGCAACGATTTGTCATACCGGCCCGATGAACGCAATGATCATGCGGGGATGCGCAAGGTTGCTGCATTACGCCCGTTAAGGCCCGCCTCATAGGGTGCTGCGCTGTACGTGGTGTGGCGGGGACTCCGCTCGGTGGGTTCCTGCCCTGCAGGCCCCTGCCGGTCCCCGTCCGTCCTTCCCGGCATCGAACAAGGAGCCAGCGCGTGCTCGACCAAGGCGCACCCCCGCAGAACCACACAACGGCCGCCCCCGCGTCCCTGGGCGTCGCCGCGCGCCTCATGCGTCGCAAGCCGGTGGAACACCTGGTCGCGGAGGGCGGCCAGGGCGAGGGAGGGCAGCTGAAGCGCTCTCTCGGGCTGTGGCAGCTGACCATGATCAGCATCGGTGCCACCCTCGGCACCGGCATCTTCGTCGTCCTCGGTGACGCCGTCCCGGAGGCCGGTCCCGCGGTCACCCTGGCCTTCGTGATCGCCGGTCTCACGGCTCTCTTCTCGGCCCTGTCGTACGCCGAACTGGCGGGCAGCATCCCGGTCGCCGGCTCCTCCTACTCGTATGCGTACGCAACGCTGGGCGAACTGGTCGCCTGGGTCTGCGGCTGGTGCCTGGTGCTGGAGTACGGCGTGTCGGTGGCCGCCGTCGCCGTCGGCTGGGGCGAGTACCTGAACGAGCTGCTCGACGGCACCATCGGCGTCACCATCCCGGACGCCCTGTCCTCGGCCCCGGGCGAGGGCGGCATCATCAACCTGCCCGCCCTGATCGTCGTCCTCCTGGCGATGCTGTTCCTGCTCGGTGGCGCGCGTGAGTCCGCCCGCGCCAACACGATCATGGTCTGCGTGAAGATCGCCGCCCTCGTGCTG
This sequence comes from Streptomyces sp. NPDC001410, assembly GCF_042895235.1. Lineage (NCBI taxonomy): Bacteria > Bacillati > Actinomycetota > Actinomycetes > Kitasatosporales > Streptomycetaceae > Streptomyces > Streptomyces sp. NPDC001410. Next base: position 104,070 of record NZ_JBIAWE010000004.1, on the reverse strand, counting down.
TTCTGCGCGATCGGCTTCATGGGCTTCAAGTCCGGCAACTACGCCGACTTCATGCCGCTCGGCATGTCCGGGGTCAGCGCCGCCGGTGCCACGCTGTTCTTCTCGTACATCGGCTTCGACGCCGCCTCCACCGCCGGTGAGGAGGCGAAGAACCCCAAGCGGGACCTGCCGCGGGCGATCATGCTGTCGCTGATCATCGTGACCGCGCTGTACGTGCTGGTCGCGGGCGTCGCCGTGGGCGCCTGGAACTGGAAGAAGTTCGACGGCTCGGAGGCCACTCTCGCCGCGATCATGAACGATGTCAGCGGCCAGACCTTCTGGGGCACCCTGCTGGCGCTGGGCGCGGTCATCTCCATCGCGAGCGTGGTGCTCACCGTGCTCTACGGCCAGACCCGCATCCTCTTCGCGATGTCCCGCGACGGCCTGGTGCCGAGGGCGCTCGGCAAGGTCCACCCGAAGACCGGCGCTCCCCGCCTCAACACGGTGCTCGTGTCCCTCTTCTGCGGTGTGCTCGCCGCGCTCATCCCGCTCGGCAAGCTCGTCGACGCCACCAGCATCGGCACGCTGTTCGCCTTCGCCCTGGTCAACGTCGCGGTCGTCGTCCTGCGCTACAAGCGGCCGGAGCTGGAGCGCACGTTCAGGGTGCCGTTCGGCCCGGTCCTGCCGGTGCTGGGCTTCCTGTTCTGCGCGTACAACATGTTCAGCCTCGACACCGTCACCTGGGTCGTCTTCGGGTGCTGGATGGCCGCCGGGCTCGTGTTCTACTTCCTGTACGGATACCGCCGTTCCCGTCTCGCGACGCAAGAAGCTCTTGCGACACAAGAAGTGAAGTGAACCACCCCCTGTGCTGAACGATCTCGACGAACGCATCGTGCACGCCCTCGCCGAGGACGCCCGCCGCTCCTACGCGGACATCGGGCAGATGGTCGGCCTGTCCGCGCCCGCCGTGAAGCGGCGCGTGGACCGGCTGCGGGCCACCGGAGCCATCACCGGATTCACCGTCCGGGTGGATCCGGCGGCACTCGGCTGGGAGACCGAGGGGTACATCGAGATCTACTGCCGGCGCAACACCTCGCCGGAGACCATTCAGCGGGGCCTGGAGCGGTACCAGGAGGTCGTGGCCGCGTCGACCGTCACCGGCGACGCGGACGCGATCGCGCAGGTCTTCGCGTCCGACATGCGTCACTTCGAGCGGGTGCTGGAGCGTATCGCCGGCGAGCCGTTCGTCGAGCGGACCAAGTCGGTGCTGGTGCTTTCGCCGTTGCTGCGCCGCTTTTCGTCAGGGGCGCCGGGGTAAGGGCGGGTTCCAGCGCGGGGCGCTTTGCCGGATGGCAAAGCGCCCCGCGCTCTATTCCGGGGTCTTCCGCGCCAGCGCGTTGTTGCCTATCGAGTTGCGCACGCTGAAGCTCACCGCGTCCGGCCGATACCGGTCGTCCGACCACTCCACCGGCCGCCCTTCGCGGGTCGTGGTGACCCTCCGCACCCGCAGCAGCGGACTCGTGCGGCGAACCCCCAGCAACTCGGCGTCCTGCGCGCCGCAGGCGACCGCGTCGATGACGTGCTCGCCGTAGGCGAAGACCAGGCCCGTGTCGTCGTAGAGGCGCTGGGTGACGGAGGGGCACTCGGGCTCGATCGGCTCGACCGCCGGTGCGATCCAGTCGGCGTACACCGTGCGCTCGAGCAGCACCGGCTCGCCGTCCAGGCCGCGCACGCGCAGCACGTGCAACACCTTTGTCCCGGCGGGCAGTTGGAGCCGTACCGCGTCCTCCTGAGTGGCCGGGCGGTACTCCTGTGCCACCACGTGTCCGGTGGCCTCGCGGCCCATCGCCCGCGCCCACTGGGCGAAGCTGCGCAGTTCCTCGAAGCTCTGACTGCGGCGGCTGGCGAGGACCACGCGCCGGGCGCCCTGGCGGGAGCCGATCAGGCCCTCGGAGGTGAGGGCGGCGACGGCTTGCCGGACCGTGCCGCGCGAGACGCCGTAGCGCGTCGCGAGTTCCGCCTCCGAGGGCAGCCGGCTGCCGACCGTGTACTGCTCGCGGTCGATCGCGCGCCGCAGCTCGTCGGCGATCTCCTCGTGTCGCGCGGTCATGCTTCCCCTCTGCTCAGGTCGCTGTGCACAACGTGACCAGCGTAATCGAGACCTGAGCGTGATCTGTAACGGTCTGGATTGTGCACACAACAAGGGCTCAAAGTTTCGTCGCGGTTTACAGACAGGACACCTGCGCCGGGCGTACTGTGACGCAACTTGTTCATACAAGTTCTCCGCAGTTCCCCAACGCACCGCCCAACCCTCGTGCGCACCCCTGGAGAGACCGTGACCGTGTCCCTGCCGAGAAACGCCGTCCTCGGCGGCTCCCTCGCCGTCGTCGCCGCGCTCGCGCTGAGCGCCTGTGGCGCCGCCCCCGACAACGCGTCCACCAAGACCAAGGACGGCAAGAACGCCGCCACCGCCACCTCCGCGGCCGACTTCGGCGGCCTCGACGCCCTCGTCAAGGCGGCCAAGAAGGAGGGCACGCTGCACATCATCGCGGTGCCCCGCGACTGGGCGAACTACGGCGCCATCATCGACGGCTTCCAGAAGAAGTACGGCATCAAGATCGAGGACGAGAGCCCCGACGGCTCCAGCCAGGACGAGATCAACGCCGTGACCTCGCGCAAGGGCCAGGACCGCGCCCCGGACGTCCTCGACCTCGGCTCCTCCTTCGCCCTCAGCGCCGCACAGCAGGGCCTGCTCGCGCCCTACAAGGTGGCCTCCTACGACCAGATCCCCGAGGGCCAGAAGGACCCGCAGGCCCGCTGGTTCAACGACTACGGCGGCTACATCTCCATCGGCTGCGACGCCAAGCGCGTGAAGGCCTGCCCGACCACCTTCAAGGACCTCCTCAAGCCGCAGTACAAGGGCCAGGTCGCGCTCAACGGCAACCCGACCAAGTCCGGTTCGGCCTTCGGCGGCGTCTACGCGGCGGCCCTCGCGAGCGGTGGCTCGTTCGACAGCATCCAGCCCGGCCTCGACTTCTTCGCCAAGCTGAAGAAGAACGGCAACTACACGCCGGTCGAGTCCACCCCGGCCACGGTCGAGAAGGGCGAGACGCCCATCAGCATCGACTGGGACTACCTGAACGCCGGCTACGCCGACGAGTTCAAGTCCAAGGGCGTCGACTGGAAGGTCGCCATCCCGAGCGACGGCCAGTACGCCCAGTACTACTCCCAGGCCATCAACAAGGACGCCCCGCACCCGGCGGCCGCCCGCCTGTGGCAGGAGTACCTGTACAGCGCCGAGGGCCAGAACCTGTGGCTCAAGGGCTACGCCCGCCCGGCGCTGATGACCGCCATGGAGAAGGCCGGCACCCTCGACAAGACCGCCGCCGCCAAGCTCCCGAAGGTCACCGGCACGCCCTCCTTCCCGACCGAGGACCAGCAGAGCAAGGCGAAGACGGTCATCGCGCAGGGCTGGGGTAAGGCCGTCTCCGGATGACCACCGCTCTCCCCCGTACGGACGTGGCGCCCGTCGCTTCGGCGAAGCGGCGGCGCCGCGCCCCCGGCTGGCTGGCCGTGGTGCCGCTGCTGGTGTTCACGGCGATCGCCTTCGGGCTGCCCGCCCTAGCCATCCTGGACGGCGCCTTCACGGTCAAGGACCAGACGACCGGCGCCGCCTCCTACACGGCCGAGAACCTCTCGACCTCGCTGCAGGGCCCGTACCTCACCGCGCTGGTGGGCAGCGTGAAGCTGTCGGCGATCTCCGCCGCGCTCGGTGCCCTGCTCGGGCTGCCGCTCGCGCAGGCCGTGGTCAGCTCCCGCTCCCGCGCGCTGCGCGAGGCCGTGCTGACCGCCTCCGGTGTGCTCGCCAACTTCGGCGGCGTCCCGCTGGCCTTCGCGTTCGTCGCCACCCTCGGCAACGCCGGCGTCCTGACCGTGCACCTGGGCCTCACGGACAAGGGCTGGGACCTCTACAGCTTCTGGGGCCTGGTCCTCGTCTACCTGTACTTCCTGATCCCGCTGATGGTCCTCACCATCACCCCGGCCCTGGACGGTCTGCGCGTCCAGTGGCGCGAGGCCGCGCTGAACAACGGCGCCACCGGTGTGCAGTACTGGCGGCACGTGGCCCTGCCCGTGCTCGCGCCCTCCCTGCTCGGCGGTCTCGTGCTGCTGTTCGGCAGCGCCTTCGCGGCCTACGCCACCGCCGCCGCGATGGTGGGCAGTGCGGTCCCGCTCGTCACGCTGCAGATCGCCGACGCCCTCTCCGGCAACGTGCTGGTCGGCCAGGAGAACGTCGCCCTCGCCCTCAGCCTCGACATGGTGCTGGTGGCGGGCCTGGTCATGGCCGTGTACCTGCCCCTGCAACGACGGAGCGCCCGATGGCTCGACGCCTGACCCCCTGGCGCTGGGCCGTCCTCGGCCTGGCCGCGCTGTACTTCCTGGTGCCGCTCGCCGCGTCCGTGATCTTCACGGTCGACGTGCCCGGCCAGGGCGTCACCTTCGACGCCTACACCCGGATCCTGTCCACGCAGGGCTTCACCTCCAGCCTGCTGCTCTCGCTGGAGCTGTCCGTGGCCACCATCGCGGTGGTCCTGCTGCTGATGGTGCCCGCCGTGGTCGCGCTGCGGCTCGGCGCGCCCCGGCTGCGGCCCGTGGTCGAGGTGGTCTGCTCGCTGCCGCTGGTGGTACCGCCGATCGCGTTCGTCGCCGGCATCGTGACCGTGCTGAAGTGGGGCCCGGAGCATCTGTCCCGGACCCCGCTGTTCCAGACGTTCGTGGTGATCCAGAACGAGAACTTTCCGATCGTGCTGGTCCTCGCGTACGTCGTGATGGCCCTGCCCTTCGTCTACCGAGCCCTGGACGCGGGCTTGCGCGCCATCGACGTACGCACCCTCGTCGAGGCCGCCCGCAGCTGCGGCGCCTCCTGGCCGCAGGCCCTCGTCCGGGCCGTGCTGCCGAACCTGCGCGGGGCGCTGCTGAACGCGACCTTCCTCACGCTGGCGCTGGTGCTCGGCGAGTTCACCGTCTCCCACCTGCTCGGCTACGAGCCCTTCGCCGTGTGGATCTACAACGTCGGCGGCTCGCAGGCCCAGATGTCCGTCGCCGTGTCCGTGCTCAGCCTGCTCGTCACCTGGGTCCTGCTGCTCGCGCTCGCCGGCGCCGGCGGACGTACCCGAACCGCTTCCTCCCGGGGATGAACCATGACCGTCACCACGCTTGAGAAGGCGACCGCCGAAACGGCCGCCACCGTCGAATTCCGGGGGCTGCGGAGGGAGTTCGGGGCCACCGTCGCCCTCGACGGGCTCGACCTGACCGTGCACCCGGGGGAGTTCCTGGCCCTGCTCGGCCCGTCCGGCTGCGGCAAGACCACCGCGCTGCGCATGCTCGCCGGGTTCGAACACCCCGACTCCGGTGCGGTGCTGGTGGACGGCGAGGACGTCACCCACGTCCCGGCCCACCGCCGGGACGCCGGGATGGTCTTCCAGTCGTACAGCCTCTTCCCGCATCTGAACGCCGTCGACAACGTCGCCTTCGGGCTGCGCATGCGCAAGGTCCGTACGGCCGAACGGCGCTCCCGCGCCGCCGAGTTGCTGGAGCTGGTCGGGCTCGGCGACAAGGGCGAGCGGTACCCGCACCAGCTCTCCGGCGGCCAGCAGCAGCGCATCGCGCTCGCCCGCGCCCTCGCCCTGCGCCCGCGCGTCCTGCTGCTCGACGAGCCGCTGTCCGCGCTGGACGCCAAGGTGCGCCTGACCCTGCGCGAGGAGATCCGCCGGCTCCAGCAGGAGCTGGGCATCACCACCCTCTTCGTCACCCACGACCAGGAGGAGGCCCTCTCGGTCGCCGACCGGGTCGCCGTCATGCGCGCCGGACGGCTCGAACAGTGCGCCGAACCCGCCGAGCTGTACGGCCGCCCCGCCACCGCCTTCGTCGCCGAGTTCGTCGGCACGATGAGCCGGATCCCGGGCGAGCTGAAGGACGGCACCGTCGAGGTACTCGGGCAGCGGCTCCCGGCCGACGGCGAGGTGCCGGACGGCGCGGTCGACGTGCTGGTGCGGCCGGAGTCCGTCCAGGTGCGGGCCGACGAGCAGGGCAGCGCCCGAGTCGTCGCCACCGCCTTCCTGGGCGCCGTCGTCCGGGTCACCGTACGGCTCGCCGACGGCACCGAGGCCAAGGCCGACCTGCCCGCCCACGAGGCCGCCGGGCTCGGCGCCGGAGCCGCCGTCGCCGTGTCGCTGCCCGAGCGCCCCGTGCTGGTGGCCGAACGTATCCAGAAGTGAGGAACGACAACAACGTGACCCCCCACAACCCCGTACTCCCGCTGCAGGCCGTCCTCTTCGACATGGACGGCACGCTCGTCGACACCGAGCGCCTGTGGTGGGAGGCGGTCGAGCAGGTCGCCGGACGCGCGCTGAGCGAGGCCGACCAGCCGGAGGTGCTCGGCCGGGCCGTGGAGCACACCGCCGCCTGGCTCGCCGCCGGCGCCACCGGTCGGACCGAGGCCGACGTCGCGGCCGAGCTGCACCGCGAGTTCGCCGACCGCGTCCGCACCGGGATCGTGCCCCGCCCCGGCGCACTGGACCTGCTGGACGCGCTGGCCGCCGCCGGCGTCCCGACCGCCCTGGTCACCGCGTCCCCGCGCGCGGTCGCCGACGTCGTGCTCGACGCCCTCGGCGCCGGACGGTTCGCGGTCTCCGTCACCGCCGACGACACCGCCCGCACCAAGCCGGCACCCGACCCCTACCTCGCCGCCTGCCGGGCGCTCGGCGTCGACCCGGCCGCCTGCGTGGCCGTGGAGGACACCGAGACCGGTGTGGCCTCCGCCGAGGCCGCCGGGTGCGCCGTGCTCGCCGTGCCGTCCCTCGCGCCGATCGGCGCCGCACCCGGGCGGACCGTGCGCGACAGCCTGGTCGGTGTCACGCCCGAGGAGCTGCGCCGGATGATCGCGCCCGAACTCCGCGTCATGAGCTGGAACCTGTGGCTCGGCGGCAGTGAGGTCGACGACCACCGCGCCAAGCAGGTCAAGGCCGTCCTGGAGAGCGGCGCCGACGTCGTCGGGCTCCAGGAGATCGCCGGCACGGCCGCCCAGGAGCTGGCCGAGGCCCTCGGCTGGCACCACCACCGGGCGGGCGAGAACCTCGGCGTCATCAGCCGGCACCCGATCACCGCTCGCTTCGGCGACCCCGAGGTCGGCTTCTACGGCGCCGCCGGCGTCCGGATCCGGGTCGCGCCCGGCCGCGAGGTCGACGTGTGGACGGCTCACCTGCACTACACGCCGTACGGGCCCTACGAGGCCGTTTTCGACGGGCTCGGCGCACCCGAGCTGATCGCCCACGAGGACGTGCGGCTCGCTCAGCTGCGGGACGCGCTGCACCGGATCGCCGAGTCGTCCCGCGACGGCGTGCCGGTGGTCCTCGTCGGCGACTTCAACTGCCCTTCGCACCTGGACTGGCCGGACGTGGCCTGGCCGGTGACGCGGGCGGCGGCGGACGCGGGGTTCGCGGACTCCTACCGTGAGGTCCACCCCGACCCGGTGGCCGAGCCGGGACACACCTGGTCGCCGATCCACCCGGTGCACGAGGACGGCAGCGGACGTCCGGAGCCGCAGGACCGGATCGACTACGTCCTGCACCGCGGCCTGAGCGTGCGCGACGCGCGGACCCTCGTCGTCGGCACCCCGCGCCCGTGGCCCGACGTCGCGGGCAACGACTGGCCCTCGGACCACGCGGCCGTCGTGACCACCTTCGAACTGCCTCGGAAGTGACCCGTGGTTACCGCAGGTCACCATTGCGGACCAGGTGGCGATCCCGTAGGTTGTGCCGGACTTTCCACTGCTACTGACTGGTAACACGGGCAGGTACCCCATGCGCTGGCCCGTCGGCCGCCCCACCACCGTCCGCGCGCGGATCGTGGCGCTCGCTCTCACCCCGGCCGTCGCGCTGATGGCCCTGTGGAGCTTCGCCATGGTGTCGGTCACCGCCGAACTGCGCGCGCTGATCCGGCTCCAGGGGGTGTACGAGGACTTCGGCACCCCCGTGGACACCGCGATCGGGCAGATCCAGATCGAACGCCGGATGTCCGCCGCCTACCTGGGCGCCCGCCTGGACACGGCGACGGCGGGGGACCTGCTCGGCCAGCAGCGCCGTACCGACCGGGCCGTCGACGCCATGCGGCACGCGGTCCGGGACGGCGACCGCGGACGGCTCACGGACCGGCAGCGGCAGGCCCTGGACACCATGGTCGCCGCCACCGGGAAGCTGGAGGCGCTGCGTGAGCGCGTCCTGTCCAGGAACATCAGCTGGGACCAGGCGGTCGACGACTACAGCGCGCTCGTCGAGCCCGGCTTCGACGTGCAGTCCACGCTCACCGCGCTCCAGGCCGGGCAGCTCGCCCGGGAGTCGCAGGTCGTCATCGAGCTGGTGCGGGTACGGGAGTTCGTGTCCCGGGAGGACGCCCTGGTCGCCGGGGCGCGGGCGGCCGGGATCCTGACCGACCGGCAGTACGACACCCTGACCGCCACCATCGAGGACCGGCGCGTCTTCGAGCGGACGTACGTACCGGACCTGCCCGCCGACTCGCGCGGCCTCTTCGAGGAGTTCCAGCGCGGTGACCTCTACCGCTCGCTGACGCAGGGCGAGGACGCGCTGCTGCGGTCCGGGGCCGCGGGAGCCGGGCAGGCCGTCGCGGCGGACACCTGGCGGACCACCTCCGACCGTGCCGTCAAGCGCTATATGCAGTTGTGCACCCGCTCCGCCGAGAACTCCGCGGCGCGCGGCCGGGACTTCGCCTACCACGAGCTGACCAAGGCCGCCGTCGTCGGCGCGGTCGGACTGGCCGCCGTCGCACTGTCCCTGTGGTTCGCGGTGCGCGGTGCGCGGCGCATCTCGCGGCGCCTGGAGATCCTGCGGGACGCGGCCGACGTGCTGAGCACACGCAAGCTTCCGGACGTGATGCGCAGGCTGAGCGCCGGCGAGGACGTGGACGCGCTGGCCGAGGCGCCGCCGCTCGCCGCCGACGAGATCAGGGACGACGAGATCGGCCAGGTCGGCCGGTCCTTCAACACCGCGCGGCTCGCCGCCGTGGAGGCCGCCGTCCGGCAGGCCACCCTGCGCCGGGGCCTGTTCGCGGTGCTGCTCAACATCGCGCGCCGCAACCAGGCGCTGGTGCACCGGCAGCTGAAGCTCGTCGACACGCTGGAGCGGCGCACCGAGGACCCGGACATCCTGCGCCAGCTGTTCCGCATCGACCATCTGACGACCCGGATGCGCCGGCACGCCGAGAGCCTGATCATCCTCTCCGGCTCGGCGCCCGGCCGCCGTTGGCGCAGGCCCGTGCCGGTCGCGGACGTCGTCGCCTCGGCGGTGAGCGAGATCGAGGACTACGCGCGCGTGGTGGTGCCGCCGATGCCCGAGGTCGGCGTCGCGGCGGACGCGGTCGCCGACGTCGTCCATCTCGTCGCCGAACTCCTGGAGAACGCCACGGCGTTCTCGCCCCCGCACACCCAGGTCACCCTGCGCCCCGGGCGGGTCGGCAGCGGCTTCGTGCTGGAGATCGACGACCGCGGGCTCGGCCTCGACGCCGAGCAGCGCGCGGAGGCCCACCGCACCCTCACCGACGCCGACGCCTTCGACCCCACCCGGCACGACCGGCTCGGCCTGTACGTCGTCGGCCGCCTCGCCGCCCGGCACGGCATCGAGGTGAACCTGCGGGACTCGCCGTACGGCGGTACGACCGCGGTGGTGCTGCTCCCGGAGGGGGTGCTGGCGGCGGTGGAGCCGACGGGCGCGCCGTCCGCCGGGGCCGAGGGACGGGACCCGGTGGCCCACCCGCCGGCCTCGGCCGAGCTGCCGAGGCCGGTCGAGCGGACGGCACCGGTCGAGCGGAAGGCGCCGGTGCTGGAGCTGCCCACCAGGAAGCGGCCGACGTCCCGGCCCGCCGTCGCACCCGGACCTGCACCGCACGAGCCCCGCAGGCTGGAGGCCCCCGGTTCGGAGGTCGCCCCTGGTCTGGAGGTCGCCCCCGGCCCGGGGGACGCTCCCGGCTTGGAGGTTGCCCCCGGTCTGGGGGGCGCTCCCGGCCTGGAGGTCGCCCCCGGTCCGGAGGCTGACCCCGGCTTGGAGGTCGCTCCCGGCCTGGAGGTTGCCTCCGGTCTGGGGGGCGCTCCCGGCTTGGAGGTCGCCTCCGACCCGGAGCCCACCCCCGCCCTTCCCACCCGCACCCGCCAGGCGTCCCTCGTCCGCGAGCTGCGCGACGATCCGCCGCCCCGTGACACGGAACCCGAGCGCGAGGTCGACGCCGACGAGATGAGGGCGATCTTCGGCGCCTTCCAGCGAGGCCTGGACCGAGGCCGCAAGGGCGTTCCCTCGCCTCACGGGCAGACGGCACCGCAGCTCCCCAGGGGCGCGAGGAACGGCGCGACCAGCCCCCACCAACCCGCACCCGACCACGAAGGGACGGACACCGACGATGCCCGGTGACGAACACGGACCCGAGCAGTCCGTCGAGCCCAGCGGAGCGCCCGGCACGGATCTCGGCTGGCTGCTCGACGACCTGGTGGCCCGGACCGACCATGTCCGCCAGGCGGTGCTGCTGACCGCCGACGGCCTGCCGCTCAGCTGCTCGGAGGGGATGCGCCGCCGGGACATCGAGCACCTGGCCGCCGTCTGCTCCGGCTTCCACGGCCTCGCCCGCTCGGCGGGGGAGCGGTTCGAGGCGGGGGAGGTGCGGCAGACCATGGTCATGCTGGAGGACGCCTACCTCTTCATCACCCCGGCCGGTCACGGCAGCCGTCTCGCCGTGCTGAGCGAGGCGCGGACCGACGTCGGACAGCTCGCCCACGAGATGGCCCTGCTCGTCCGCCGCCTCGGCCGCCACCTGGACGCCGCCACCCGCTCGGCCCCCTGATCCCGCGGTGAGCGACGAGCACTGGTACGAGGACGAGACCGGGTCGATGGTCCGTCCCTACACCGTGACCCGGGGCCGCACCCGGCCCTCGGACCGGCACACCATCGACCTGATGTCCCGGGTCACCGCGCTGGAGCCGAACGGCGCGGCGCACCCGGAACTCGACCACGCCCGCACCGTGCTGCTCGACCTGATCCGCCGTGGCGCACGCCCCGTGGCCGAGCTGGCCGCGGACGCCGACCTGCCACTGACCGTCGTACGGGTCCTGCTCGGCGACCTGGCCGAGGCCGGCCTGATCCGTATCGACGAGCCCCGCCGGCTGCCGGTCAGCGGTCCGGCCGCCGATCCGGGGCTGCTGCGGGAGATCATGGCGCGGCTGAAGGAGCTGTAGCCGCCGCGCCGACGAGTTCGGTCAGCACCCCGGCGGTCTCCCGGTCCGCCGGCAGGAAGGCCTCCAGGCGCAGCTCGGCCACCGTGACGTCGGTGGCCGTGCCGAACTGCGTGAGCGTGGTGATCAGCGTCGGCTCGCGGTCGTCGTCCGGACCGGCCGCCCGCAGCCGCGGCGGTACGGCGAAACCCAGGTGGTCGGGCGACTCGCGCGGGCGTGCCGGAGTCGGCTCGGCGAGGTCGGCCGCCGGCCGCCGCGGCCGGTCGTCCGGGTTGCGCACGCTCTCGGCCCGGACCGCGTCGATGATGTGCCACGCCCACTGCTCCAGGTTGACGATGCGGGGCCCCAGGCCCTGCGGATGCAGCAGCACCCGGGGAACGCTCACCGGCGGGCGACGGTGCCGGCCACCGGATCCGGCGGGGTGTCGCTGTTCACGGTGCAGTTCGCGACACTCCTGGGCGCGCGGGTGATCGCCACGACCGGCAGACCCGCCAAGGAGGCGCGCCCGCGCGCACTGGGGCCCACGAGGTCGTCGACCACCGCGACGTCCCGGACCGGCACGGCGCGGTCCGGGAGCTGACCGGCGGGGCGTCGACCGTGTCGTTCGTACCGCCGGGACGCTGGACCAGTCGCTGAGGTCGGTCGCCGTCGACGGGCATGTCGCCCTTGTCGGGTCCGTCTCCGGCGACTGGTCCCCGCTCGACCCCCGGCTGCTGTTCGGTGCCGCCGCCCTACGGGCGGTCGCCGTGGGCAGCCGCACCCAGTCCACCGCCATGAACGACACCATCGCCGCGCACCGGCTGCGACCGGTGGCCGACCGGGTGTTCCCCTTCGAGGAGGCGGCGGAGGCCTACCGGTACTACGAGTCGGCGAGCCCGCTCGGAAAGGTGGTCATCGGTGTCGGGTGACCGTCACAGCGCCGGGTTCCACGGGACGACCTTGAAGTCGCCCGTGCCCTGCTTCACCTTCTCGAAGGGGGCCGACGACACGCACGGCGGCAGGTCCGTGGTGTCCGTGGGGCTGCCGACCCCCGCCCAGCTGTAGCCCAGCCGGTCGTGCCGGCCGAGGTCGTGGACCGTGACGCCGACCCGCCTGCCCTTGGCCCCCGGCAGGTCCGAGGCCGTGATCACGCCGGAGACGACGGCGACCTTCCCGCCGGTGACCAGGCAGTCCACCTTCGCCTTGGCCCAGGCGCCGTCCCCGTGCAGGTAGTGGCTGAACTCGAACGTTCCGGTGGCCTTCCGCGGATTCCTGTTGTCCTTCGCCGCCAGATGCGCGTCGAAGGAGAAGGTGATGTCGTCCCCGGCCGACCGGTACAGCTTGGCCGTGCCGGTGAGCGCGGCGGCCTCACGCTGGGGATGATGCATCCCGGCTCCCGAGGCCACAGCCGCGCCCGCCGTCCCGGCGGTGATCAGCAGGGCGGCGGCACAGGTGATGGCGGCGATCCTCGTACGACGCTGCATGACGGTCCTTTCCGCAGGTCAAGCGTGTGAACTGAACGTTCACCACTCTCCTGGCGGCGGGCCGTCGGCACATCGCCCCGCAGACGGCATCCCGCCTCCCCCGTCCGGCGGGGAAGCCCCGCCGTGACCTGCGCCTCCGGGTGGAGGGGAACCCCGCCTCGGGGCGCGCAACGAATCGCCGCCCGGCCCCCCTGCCACGCAACGAACCGCGCACCGGCGCGCAACGGCTCCCGCTTGTCCGGCCGAGCGCGCCGACCGTACCTTTTTTGTGGCCCCAAAACCCCCCTTTCCGGTGAGGAACCCGCATGCGCACCGCACTGCTCCAGAGCTCCGGCCGCCCCGGCTCGATCGCCGAGAACCTCAAGGTCCTCGACGAGGCCGCGGGCCGTGCCGCCGCCGCGGGTGCCGCGCTGGTGGCCGCTCCGGAGATGTTCCTCACCGGCTACGCGATCGGCGACGCCATCGGCCGCCTCGCCGAGCCCGCCGACGGCGACTCCGCCGACGCGATCGCCGAGATCGCCACCCGGCACGGCCTGGCCGTCGCCTACGGCTACCCGGAGCGCGACGGCCAGACCGTCTACAACTCCGCCCAGCTGATCTCCGCCGACGGCACCCGGCTCGCGAACTACCGCAAGACCCACCTCTTCGGCTGCTTCGAGCGCGACCACTTCACGCCGGGCGAGCAGCCGGTCGTCCAGGCCGAGCTGAACGGCCTGACCGTCGGCATGATGATCTGCTACGACGTCGAGTTCCCGGAGAACGTCCGCGCCCACGCGCTGGCCGGCACCGACCTGCTGATCGTGCCGACCGCGCAGATGCACCCCTTCCAGTTCGTCGCCGAGTCCCTCGTGCCGGTGCGGGCCTGGGAGAACCAGATGTACGTCGCGTACGTCAACCGGGTCGGCCCCGAGGGCGAGTTCGAGTTCGTCGGACTGTCCGTCCTCGCCGGCCCCGACGGCATCGCCCGCACCCGCGCCGGCCGCGGCGAGGAGCTGGTGTTCGCCGACGCCGACCCCGGCTTCCTGGCCGCCTCCCGCGAGACCAACCCGTACCTGCAGGACCGCCGCCCGGGCCTGTACGGGTCCCTGGTCTGACCCCCCGAGCCCTCCCCTCCCCGTATCACCCCCGCGCAAGGAGTCCGTACCCCATGACGTCCACGGTGCCCAACGCCGTCGAGCACGCCGACGAGCAGCAGCCGCCCATCACCATGTTCGGCCCGGACTTCCCCTACGCCTACGACGACTTCCTCGCCCACCCGGCGGGGCTCGGCCAGATCCCGGCGACCGAGCACGGAGCCGAGGTCGCGATCATCGGTGGCGGCCTGTCCGGTCTGGTGGCCGCGTACGAGCTGATGAAGATGGGTCTCAAGCCCGTCGTGTACGAGGCCGACCAGCTCGGCGGCCGACTGCGCACGGTCGGCTTCGAGGGCTGCGACCCCGAACTGAACTGCGAGTTCGGCGCGATGCGGTTCCCGCCGTCCTCGACCGCCCTCCAGCACTACATCGACCTGGTCGGCCTGACGACCAAGCCGTTCCCCAACCCGCTCGCCGAGGCCACCCCGTCCACCGTCGTGGACCTCAAGGGCGAGTCGCACTACGCCGAGACGATCGACGACCTGCCCCAGGTCTACCGTGACGTCGCCGACGCCTGGAACAAGTGCCTGGACGAGGGCGCCGACTTCTCCGACATGAACCGCGCCATGCGTGAGCGCGACGTCCCGAAGATCCGTGAGATCTGGGCGAAGCTGGTCGAGAAGCTCGACAACCAGACCTTCTACGGCTTCCTCTGCGAGTCGGAGTCCTTCAAGTCCTTCCGGCACCGCGAGATCTTCGGCCAGGTCGGCTTCGGCACCGGCGGCTGGGACACCGACTTCCCGAACTCCATTCTGGAGATCCTGCGGGTCGTCTACACCGAGGCCGACGACCACCACCGCGGCATCGCGGAGGGCTCGCAGGCGCTTCCGCTGCGCCTGTGGGAGCACGAGCCGGCGAAGATCGTCCACTGGCCGCTCGGTACATCCCTGAAGACCCTGCACGTCGACGGCGAGCCCCGCCCCGCCGTGACCCGGCTGCACCGCACCGCCGGCAACCAGATCACGGTGACGGACGCGAACGGCGACATCCGCACCTACAAGGCGGCGATCTTCACCGCCCAGTCCTGGATGCTGCTCTCCAAGATCGAGTGCGACGAGTCGCTGTTCCCGGCCGACCACTGGACGGCCGTCGAGCGCACCCACTACATGGAGTCCTCCAAGCTCTTCGTTCCGGTCGACCGCCCGTTCTGGCTGGACAAGGACGAGGAGACCGGCCGTGACGTCATGTCGATGACGCTCACCGACCGCATGACCCGCGGGACCTACCTCCTGGACAACGGTCCGGACAAGCCCGCCGTGATCTGCCTGTCGTACACCTGGTGCGACGACAGCCTGAAGTGGCTGCCGCTGTCCCCGAACGAGCGGATGGAGGTCATGCTGAAGTCGCTGTCGGAGATCTATCCGAAGGTCGACATCCGCAAGCACATCATCGGCAACCCGGCGACCGTCTCCTGGGAGAACGAGCCCTACTTCATGGGCGCGTTCAAGGCCAACCTGCCCGGCCACTACCGCTACCAGCGGCGTCTGTACACCCACTTCATGCAGGACCGCCTGCCCGAGGACAAGCGCGGCATCTTCCTCGCCGGTGACGACATCTCCTGGACGGCCGGCTGGGCCGAGGGTGCCGTCACGACCGCGCTGAACGCGGTCTGGGGCGTCATGCACCAGCTCGGCGGTGCCACCGACCCGACCAACCCGGGCCCGGGCGACGTCTACGACGAGATCGCCCCGGTGGAACTGCCCGAGGACTGACCGGGATCACGTCCCCTGGACCAAGGCGCGGGCGGCCGGACTCAGACTCCGGCCGTCCGCGCCTTTTCAAACACCTCGGCGGCGACGTCCTTGAGCTCCTGCGCGTCCCGCGCGGTGCCCTGTAGGTCGACGAGGATCTCCTCCAGACCGATCTGCGCGTGGGCCACCAGGTCCTCGACGATCTGGTCGACGTCGCCCTGGAAGGGGCGGCGGTCCGCACCCTCGTACGCCTTGGGCAGGCGGACGCAGTTCACCCGCAGGACCGTCTGGATCGGCTCCTTCCTGCCGCGCTCGGCCGCCAGGTCCTGCAACCGCTGCCACTGCTCGGTGATCTGCTCCACGCCCATGCCCACCGGAAGCCAGCCGTCGGCGTGGTCCACGAGCCGGGTCAGCGCCTTCTTGTTACTGGCCGCCAGCAGGATGGGGATCGGCCGCGCGGGCTTGGGCCCGACCACGGCGGACTCGATCTTGGTGATGCGGCCGTCGTAGCGCACCGGGTCGGGACCCCACACCGCCCGGCACACCTCGATGATCTCGTCGAGCACCTTGCCGCGCTCCGCGATCGGCCGGACGCCGGCGGCAGCGTACTCGTCCAGCGACCAGCCGGTGCCGAAGCCCGCGATCACCCGGCCGCCGCTCGCCGCGTCCAGCGAGGCGAGGGCCTTGGCGAGCTGGAACGGGATGTGCAGCGGAGCGACCAGCACGCTGGAGCCGAGCCGGGCCCGCTCGGTGGCCGCGGCCGCCAGGGTGAGGGTGACCAGCGGGTCCGCCACGTTCCGGTACTGGTCGGGCCAGGGCAGGCCCTCGATGCCGTACAGGCCCTGGGCGGCGGGCTCCGGGAAGAGGGCTCGCTCGAAGACCCACAGGCTGTCGTAACCGATCTCCTCGGCGGCGCGCGCCACGTCGGGCACGTCCTTGCCGAGGGAGTACTGCCGCATCTGGGGAAGACTCAGGCCGAGCCGGGTCGCCATACCGCTGCTCCTCTGTGCTGGGTGTTGAACCGTCAACGTAGGGCGATGACGGGCCAGTTCCCCAGGAGGCTCGCCCACGGGCCGGATCCGGCCAGGTCAGTCGGCCAGCGGCGTGAGCAGCATGCGGCCCGCGAAGCCGACCGCCGCGTCGAGCCGCTCGGTGAACTCCTCGACGACGTCCTCGCAGCGGCGCAGTGCCCACAGGGCCCGGGCCGCCGCCCAGGTCGCGTCCCGCGCCCGCTCCAGGCTCCAGGAGCCCAGCAGATGGGTGATCGGGTCGGCGATCTGCAGCACGTCGGGACCCGGCATCAGATCCTCGCGGATGCGCTCCTCCAGCGAGACGAGGAGGTCGCCCACGCGCTCGAACTCGTCCTCCAGATCGGCCGGTTCGCAGCGGAGCGTACGGCAGGTGTCCACCACGGCGAGCGCCAGATCGTGCCCGATGTGCGCGTTGATGCCGGCGAGCGCGAACTGCAGCGGGCGTACCCCGGGATGGCGGCGGAACTGGAACAGAGGCCGCCAGCAGGCGGGCGGACGGCGGTCCCGCTCCACCGCGTCGACCGCCGCCAGATACCGTTCGGCGAACCGCACGTCCAGCGCGGACGCCGCCCGCCGGTCCGCGAACTCCCCGGCGTCCAGGCGCCGGTCGACCTCCTCGGTGACGGCGAGATAGACGCGGTTGAACACACCGACCCCGTCCCGCTCGGGCAACTCCGCGTCGAGCACACGCATCCGCGCGATCACAACGTCGACAGGCGTGCTGAGGTGTTCCGACTGCGCCATGGGGGAAGGGTCCCAGCCCCACCCCACCCCACGCACCACCCGCCCCGACGCTTCGCCGGAACGGGGGAATGCGGGGTGGGGAGGGGGGGAGGGGCATCGCTCGGGGAGGGCGGGGGCAGTTTCGCGCAGGAGGGGTTGGGGAGGCGGTGCAGCTCGGGACTCGTGGGGGTGTCACCGGGTGGGAAGGGCGGGGGCGACACCGCGCGGAGGGGGGAAGGGCAGGGGCAGCACCGGGCGGGAGGGGCGGGGCGACATTGCCCGGGAGGGCGGTTGCGCTCGTGCGCTGTGGTCGAGGTGGCGCAGCCAGCGGCGGTGAGGGCGGTGCCGAGCGGGTGGGGCAGGGACAGCACCGGACGGGAGGGGCGGGGGCGACGTCGCCCTGGAAGGCGGTGCGCTCGTGTGCTGTGGCCCGGGCGGCGCAGCCAGCGGCGGGGGAAAGGGGGGGGCTCCGGGCGGGAGGGGCAGGCGCGACATCGCGCTGGAGGGCAGGTGCGCTCGTGCGCTGTGGTCGAGGTGGCGCAGCCAGCGGCGGGGGCGACTCCGCGCTGGAGGAACGGGAGCGGGATTGCCCGGGAGGGGCAGGATCGGCTTCGCAGGAGGGGTGAGGGCGACTCTGTGCCGGGAGCAGAGGGTGCAGCTTTGCGCGGGTAGTGGCGTGGGCGGTATTGCCGGGAGGACCGGGGGCGCCACCGCGCGGAAGGGCGGGTGCGGCACCGGACGGGAAGGGGCATCCGGCGGGAGAGGCGGGACCGGCTTCGCCCGGGAGGGGCGGGGGCGGCTTCGCGCGGGGAGGAGCGGGTGCAACTTCGTGCGGTAGTGGCGGGGCGGACTTGCCGGGAGGACCAGGGGCGGCACCGCGCGGAAGGGCTGCAGCGGGAGATGCGGGACCGGTACCGCCCGGGAGGGGCGGAGGGTGGCACCGTGCCCGGAAGAGCGGGAGCGGCACCGTGCCCGAAGAGCGGCAGCCGCGCCGTGCCCGAAGAACGGGTGTAGCGGCGCACGTGGGGGAGGGGAAGGGAGACCGTGTCAGGCTTACGTACTCGGCGGCTGGCTGCGCGTCGGGCCGCGCGCAGGCGGGCCCGCAGGCGGGCGGCGATGGTTGCGGTGGCCTCGGTGGTGACCCTGGTGGGCACCGTGAGCGGGATGATCTCGGCGCTGGATCACGGCCGGGGCTCCGATCGGGCTCGGTCTGAGGTGACCCATACTCCGACTCCCGTGCCGCGGCCCGCCCGCCCCGTGCCGTCGTCCTCCCCGTCGAGGACCACGCGGACTCCCACGGCCGAGTCGGAGGTGCCGGAGCCGTCGGCCACCGGCCCCACCTCGACCCGCACCGAGAGAAAGCAGCGGACCGACCCCGTGACCCCTCGTCCCCGTCTTTACCGCCATCCCGACTCCCAGGTGCTGGACTGGGTCCGCGCCCACCCCGACGACCCGCGCACCGCCCTCATCGCGTCCCGGATCGCCGGTCGGCCGGCCGCGGTGTGGTTCGCCGCGTACAGCCCGGAGACCATCGCCGTCCGGGTGCGTTCGGTGACCGCGGGTGCGGCGGCACAGGGCCGGGTTCCGGTGCTCGTGCCGTACGCGATCCCGGACCGCGACTGCGGCGGCGCCTCCCGGGGCGGGGCGCCGGACCTTGTGGCCTACGACGCCTGGATCGACGCCTTCGCCCGAGGGCTGGGCTCCGGCGAGGTGATCGTGATCCTGGAGCCGGACTCGATCGCCCAGTCCGACTGTCTCCCGGACGCGGACCGGGCAGCCCGCTTCGCCTCGCTGGCCCGGGCGGGCCGGGCCCTGAAGGCCGCGAACCCGCGCGCGCGGGTCTTCTACGACGCAGGCCACTCCGGCTGGAACCCGCCCGCCAAGCAGGCCGCCCTCCTGAAACAGGCGGGAGCCGACGCCGCCGACGGCATCTTCAGCAACGTCTCCAACTTCCGCACCACCGCCGACGAGATCGCCTACGACCGGCAGGTCCTCGACGCGCTCGGCGGCCCGGCGAGCCTCGGCGCGGTCATCGACACCAGCCGCAACGGCAACGGCGCACCGCCCGACGGCCAGTGGTGCGACCCGGCCGGCCGGAGAATCGGCCGGGCACCGACCCTGACCACGGGCGAGGCCCGCATCGACGCCTACCTGTGGGTGAAGCTGCCGGGGGAGTCCGACGGCTGCCGGGGCGCGGCCGGGACGTTCACGCCGTCGTACGCCTACGACTTGGCGCGCTGACCGTCCTCCTCGTCGTACGTGGACGTGCCCTCGTCCAGCAGCGGCTCCTGCGGCTTGAGGTGGGCGGGCGCGAAGGCGCCCAGGGCGTGGTAGCCGGTGATGACGACCAGCGTGCCCAGCGCGATCCCGCTCAGGGTGAAGTTCTCGCCGAACTTCATGGAGACGTTGCCGACGCCGATGATGATGCCCGCGGCCGCCGGGACCAGGTTCAGCGGATTGCGCAGGTCCACCTTGGCGGTGATCCAGATCTGCGCGCCGAGCAGGCCGATCATGCCGTACAGGATGACGGTGATGCCGCCGAGGACACCGCCCGGGATCGCGGCCACGACCGCCCCGAACTTCGGGCAGACGCCGAAGAGCAGCGCGAAGCCGGCGGCGGCCCAGTAGGCGGCCGTCGAGTAGACACGGGTCGCGGCCATGACGCCGATGTTCTCGGAGTACGTGGTGTTGGGCGGACCGCCGACCGCGGTGGACAGCATGGAGGCGACGCCGTCGGCCGAGATGGCCGTACCGAGCTTGTCGTCCAGACGGGTGCCGGTCATCTCGCCGACCGCCTTGACGTGCCCGGCGTTCTCCGCGACCAGCGCGATGACGACGGGCAGCGCGACCAGGATCGCCGACCACTGGAAGGACGGCCCGTGGAAGGTGGGCAGTCCGATCCAGTCGGCCTTGGCGACGCCGGAGAGGTCGAGCCGCCAGTGGTCGGTGAGCTTGCCGCTCGCGTCCACCGAGTGGATCTTCCCGAAGATCTGGTCGAAGGCCCAGGAGATGCCGTACCCGAAGACCAGGCCCAGGAAGATCGCGATACGGGACCAGAAACCACGCAGACAGACGACCGCCAGACCGGTGAAGAGCATCACCAGGAGCGCCGTCCACTGGTCCTGCGGCCAGTACGTGGAGGCCGTGACCGGGGCCAGGTTGAAGCCGATCAGCATGACCACCGCACCGGTGACGATCGGCGGCATGACCGCGTGGATGATGTGCGCCCCGAAGCGCTGCACCGCGAGACCCACGCCGAA
The DNA here is from genome assembly GCF_042895235.1 of Streptomyces sp. NPDC001410. Taxonomy (NCBI): domain Bacteria; kingdom Bacillati; phylum Actinomycetota; class Actinomycetes; order Kitasatosporales; family Streptomycetaceae; genus Streptomyces; species Streptomyces sp. NPDC001410. The sequence goes on along the minus strand of NZ_JBIAWE010000004.1, from coordinate 83,503 downwards.
CAGCGCGGCACCGACCACGAAGACCGCGCCGGTCACCGTTGCGCTCGTACCGCCCTGCGCGCGGATGACGGCGGCCACGCCCACGAACGACAGGGAGCAGCCCAGATAGCTCGGCACCCGGCCACGGGTGGCGAGCAGGAAGATCACGGTCGCCACGCCCGACATCATGATCGCCAGGTTCGGGTCGAGGCCCATGAGGACGGGTGCCACGAAGGACGCCCCGAACATCGCCACGACGTGCTGGGCGCCTAGACCCACCGTGCGCGGCCAGGAGAGCCGCTCGTCGGGGCGTACCACCGCTCCGGGTGCGGGCGTGCGCCCGTCACCGTGCAGTTTCCAGCGCACGCCGAGGTCCATGGTGGGGTTTCGCTTTCTCTGTACGTGAAGACGGTCCGGACCATTGTCACGGTTACCTGGCCGCTCTACGCTCGCACGGTCCTATTCATGAACCACGTTCACATACTTGATCGACTGATCAACCTGACCATGATGATCGGAGTGCTCGATGAGTGGAAGATCCCGTGCGACCGTGCTGCTGGCCGCCGTGGTGACCTTCGCGGCCGTGCTCGTCCCCTCCGCCCACGCGGCACCCAAGGCCCCCCGGACGGCCGTCCTGGACGGCACCCGCCTCCAGCAGACCCGGTCCCGTCTGGACCACGACCCCCGACTCCGGCGCGCGCTCGAGGACCTGACCACCCGCGCCGACGCCTGGCTCGACCAGGGCCCCTGGACGGTCGTCGACAAGCCGAAACCCGCACCCGGCGGCGACGTCCACGACTACCTGAGCCAGGCCCCCTACTGGTGGCCCACCACGAACCCCACCGCCGACAACCCCTGGGGCTGTCCGTACGTCCAGCGTGACGGTCAGCGCAATCCCGAGGTGGACAGCGGCACCGACCGGCAGGACGTGGAGAAGGTCTTCGACTCCACGTACGACCTCTCGCTGGCCTGGTACTACACCGGCAAGCGGAGCTATGCCGAGAAGGCCGGGCAGATCCTGCGCACCTGGTTCCTCGCCCCGGCCACCCGGATGAACCCCAATCTGGACCACGCCCAGTTCATCCCCTGCAAGTACGACGGCCGGGCCATCGGCATCATCGACTTCTCGCAGTCGTACACGAGCGTGCTGGACGCCCAGGCGATCCTCGCCACCGGCGCCCCCGGCTGGAGTGCCCGGGACCGCACCGCGATGGACAAGTGGAACACCGACTTCCTCGGCTGGCTGAAGAACAGCGACTTCGGCAGGCAGGAGGCAGCGGCCGCCAACAACCACGGAACCTTCTACGACCTGCAGCTCGCCGCCCTCGCCTACGCCACCGGCGACACGGACCTGGCCCGGCGGACCGTCCTCGACGCGCGCGCCGGGCGGATCGACCCGCAGATCGCCGCCGACGGCAGCCAGCCGCAGGAACTCGCCCGCACCCGCAGCTGGCACTACTCGACCTTCGACCTCGTCGCCTACACCCGCCTCGCCGCCATCGGCCGGCACGTGGGCGTGAACCTCTGGGCCTACCAGGGGCCGGACGGGCAGAGCGTGTTCAAGGCGGTGGACTACCTGCTGCCGGCCGCGACCGGAGCCGCCGCCTGGCCGCACCCCGAGCTGGAGTTCCATCGTTACGCGGCGAGCGACGTCGTCCACGCGGCGGCGGACGCCGGTGACGCGGCGGCGAAGGCGGCCGTGCCCGACCTCCAGGCGCCTCCCGGAGGTGACCTGTGGGCGCTGCGGCCCGCCGCCGAGCAGCTGGATTCGATAGCGGGCTGACCGGTGGACCCGATAGCGGGCTGACCGGGTCCGGCCAGGTCTGACCAGGCCCCTTCCCGACCGGGGCTCCTGAGCGGTCGCTTAGTATGGAGTGTCCCCACCGCCCCGTACCGCACGTTCAGGAGCCCCTCCCGTGACCGCCGAAGCCCCGATCGCCCCCGCCGTCGCACATGGCCGGCTGATCCCCGTCACCGTCCACTTCGACGACCTGGACGCGCTCGGGCTGCTCCACAACGCCCGCTATCCGCTGATGGTCGAGCGCGCCTGGGCCGAGCTGTGGAACGAGTACGGCATCCGGTTCGACGGCGACTGGGTGGCCGCCGGTGACGCCTGCAACGCCGTCCGCGAACTGCGGATCAGCTACGAGGCACCCGTGACCCGCCCCGGCGGCTACGCCGTCCACCTCTGGCTGGAACGGCTCGGCACCACCGGCCTGACCTACGGCTTCCGCTTCTGCTCGGCCGACGGCACGCAGACCTACGCGCAGGGCGCCCGGGTCCTGGTCCGGCTGGACGCGACGACCCTGCGCCCCGCGCCGTGGAGCGACTCCTTCAGGGCCGCGGGTCGGGAACTGCTGCGGCCTGCGGACTGACCTGCGTCCGGCCGCCGCCCCCGGCGGTGCGCAGCACCCCCGCGAACACGGCGAGTCCGCAGGCCAGCACGGTCACCACGCCGAACGAGACCACCAGGCTGGTCGCCTGCGCCACCCCGCCGATCAGGCTGGGCGCGATCAGTCCCGAGGTGTAGGTGATGGTCGCCACGCCCGCTATCGCCTGGCTGGGGTTGGGGCCGGCGTGACCGGCCGCCGCGAAGCACAGCGGCACGACCACGGCGATCCCGAGCCCCATCAGCGCGAACCCGGCCATCGCCACCGCGGGATGCCCCGCGACGACGACCAGCAGGCCGCCAAGACCGGCCAGGACCCCGCCGGCCCGGACGGTGCGGACCGCGCCGAAGCGGTTCACCACCGCGTCCCCGGCGATCCGGGCCACCGCCATCGTGAGCATGAACCCGGTGGTCGACGCCGCCGCCAGACCGGCCGAGGTGTCCAGCCGGTCCCGCAGGAACACCGCCGACCAGTCCAGGCTCGCCCCCTCCGCGAACACCGCGCAGAAGCCGACCGCGCCGATCAGCAGGGCCGAGCGGGGCGGCAGCGCGAACCGCGGCGGCGGCTCCTCGTCCGCGGCGGGCTGCAGGTCCAGCACCCATGTGCAGGCCAGCAGGCCGAGCAGGGTGAGGACGGTGGCGGCCGGTGCGAAATGCAGGCGCGCGTCCGAGCCCAGGTGGGCGGCGAGCGTGCCGGCGGCCGAGCCGATGAGCGCGCCCGCGCTCCACATGCCGTGCAGTCCGGACATGATCGACTTCCCGAGCAGCCGCTCCACCTCGACACCCAGCGCGTTCATCGCCACGTCGGCCATGCCCGCGCTCGCCCCGAAGGTGAACATCGCCAGGCACAGCGTGTACAGGTTCGGCGCCAAGGACGGCAGGACCAGCGACAGCGTCCACAGCGCCAGCAGCCCGCGCAGCGCCGTACGGCTGCCGAAGCGGTGGCTGATCCGGCCCGCCAGCGGCATCGCGCACGAGGCGCCGAACGCCGTGAACGCGAGTGCGAACCCGAGCTGTCCCGTGCTCAGCGAGGCGTGGTCCTGGATCCACGGCACGCGGGTCGCGAACGAGCCGGTGACGGCACCGTGCACGGCGAACACGGCCGCCACGGCATAGCGGGCGCGCCTGACCTCGTCTCGCGTGTACCCCACGTCACCCATGTTCCAGCCCCTCCCCGGGAGTTCTCCCACCGCTTCGTCGCGGCGCCGCCGTAAACTATCAGGGAGCCTGCCTGATAGATAGTGAGTATTACGGCCGTCCACGTCTGGGAGGATTCCGGTCATGCCCGCATCACCCAGCACCGCCCGGGCCATCAACGACCGGCTCGCCCTGCGCCTGTTGCAGCAGGAAGGCCCGCTGACGGCAGGGCAGTTGAAGCAGCTGACCGGACTGTCCCGGCCGACGGTCGCCGACCTCGTCGAACGGCTCACCGCCTCCGGTCTGATCACGGTGGTCGGCGAGTCCGGCGAGCAGCGCCGGGGCCCCAACGCCCGGCTCTACGGCATCGTCGCCGACCGCGCCCACCTGGCCGCGCTCGATGTCCGCACCGGGGGCGCCTTCGTGCTGGTCTCCGACCTCGTCGGGCGGGTGCTGGCCGAGGCGGCCGTGCCGATCGGCGGGGACACCGGGACCGGGCCGGCCGTGGAGCAGGTGGTCGCGGCGGTGGAGCGCACCGCGAAGGAGGCCGGCGCCGACCGGCTGCACACCGTCGGCATCGGGGCGCCCGGTCTCGTCGACCCCGCCACCGGCGACCTGCGCGACTCCGGCGGCCTGCCCGCCTGGCACCGGCGCCTGGCCACGGCCCTGCAGGAACGGCTGCCCGAGGGCCGGGTCACCGTGGAGAACGAGACCAACCTGGCGGCCCTGGCCGAGCAGCGCGAGGGCGCCGCCCGCGACCGGGACACCTTCGTCCTGCTCTGGCTGGGCCATGGCGTCGGCGCCGCGGTCGTCCTGGACGGCACCCTGCGCCGCGGCGCCTCCGGCGGCACGGGCGAGATCGGCTTCCTGCCGGTCCCGGGGACGACCGCGCTGCCCTCGGCGACGGACTGCGACGGCGGCTTCCACTCGCTGGCCGGAGCGGCGGCGGTCGGCGCACTGGCCCGGGACTTCGGCCTGCCGAGAGCGGAGCCGATGGACGGGCCCGGCGTCGCGGTGGTGGTGCGCGAGGCAGTCGCGGAGGTGACCGGCACGCCCGGCGGGGGCTCCGGCCCCGCCGACCGCTTCCTCGACGCCCTCGCCCACCGGGTCGCCATCGGGACCGCCTCCGTCGCCTCCATCCTCGACCCGGGCTGCGTGGTCCTGGGCGGAGAGGTCGGGCAGGCCGGGGGAGCGGCGCTCGCCACCCGCGTGGAGGAGCGGCTCCGCCGTATGTCACCGCTGGCCACCGAGGTACGGGCCAGCGGCCTCGGCGGCGCCGCGGTCCTGCGTGGAGCCCTGCTGACGGCCCGGGACCGGGCCCAGGACGAACTGTTCGCACCGGCGGAGCGCTAGGTCCTGTCCGACAGTTCCCGCCTGCCCCGCGACGCCTGGCACCAGGGTCTGTCGTCCAGGGCGCCGGCGGAGCGCCGGCCGTACCGGGGCGTCACTGCCCGAAGCGGCGAGCCAGGTACTCCTCGAACGTCCCCTTGCCCACCGCCTGCTCCGGAGCCAGATGGCCGCCTGCGCGGAAGGCGCGGTACGTCTTTCCGAACAGGGGCATGCCGAGCACACGCCGGCGCCGTCCCGTCGCCCGGAGATAGGCGCGGGCCAGCGAGTCGAACGTCCGCACGTGCGGCCCGCCCATGTCCGGCACCCGCCCCGCCGGTGCCGCGAGCGCCAACTCGGCCAGGCGGTCGGCCACTTCGGCCACCTCCACCGGCTGGTCCGACACCCCGGCCGGCACCAGCACGACGGGCGGCTTGGCCAGTTTCTGGAGCATCGTCACCACCAGGTCGTGGAACTGCGTCGCGCGCAGCACGGTCCAGCGGAGCCCCGACTCCTCGATCCGCCGCTCCACCGCGAGCTTGGACCGGTAGTAGCCGAACGGCACCCGGTCGACGCCGACGATGGAGATGTACACCAGATGGCCCACCCCGGCCCGCCGCGCCGCCGCGATCAGGTGGTCCGCCGCCTGCTCGTCGCCGCGCGGAGAACTCGCGCAGTGCACGACCGTCTCCACGCCGTCCAGGGCCGCGTCCAGGCCGGGCCCGCCCTCGCGCAGGTCGACGGCGTAGGGCTGGGTGTGCCGGCTGAGCACCCGTACCTCGTGCCCGTCCGCCCGCAGCCGCTCGGTGACGAGCCGTCCGAGCGTGCCGGTTCCGCCGGTCACCAGGATCGTGGTCATGCTGTTTCCGTCCCTCCGGACTCCAGGACGCCCCCGGTCGGAGCGCCCTTCGCCAGCTGAGACCGCGCAGCCCCGGGAAATGTGACAAGCCCCGGCGGGCCCCGGCTACGGGCGGGTCAGCTGCCGCCGCACATACTCCAGCTTGTCCGGGTTCATCACGGCCCACACGCCCGCGACCAACCCGTCCACCAGCTCGAACTCGACGATCCCGACCAGCGTGTCGCCCACCCACGAGGCCACCCCGATCGCGCCGTTGACCTCGACCACCGTGTACTCCAGACCCACGGCGAAGCGCTGCGAGGCGCCCGCCGCGAAGCGCGCGACCTTCTCCCGGCCCTCGATCGGCCGCAGGGCCGCCGTGACCTTGCCGCCGCCGTCGCTCCACCAGGTCACGTCCGCCGCGAGCAGCTTCTCCAGGCCGGTGAGGTCGCCCTCCCGGGCCGCCGTGAGGAACGACGTGACCAGCTCCTCGCGTCGCTCGGGAGCGGGGTCGAACCGGGGCTCCGGCGCGGCCACCCGGCCCACCGCCCGCCGGTACAGCTGACGGCAGTTGGCCTCGCTCAGGTCCAGGACGTCCGCGATCTCCCGGTGGCCGTACCCGAACGCCTCGCGCAGCACGTACACCGCGCGCTCGGTGGGCGTCAGCCGCTCCAGCAGCACCAGCATCGCCATCGAGACCTGCTCGCGCGCCTCCGCCGACTCCAGCGGCCCGAGCGTCCCGTCGGACGTGACCACCGGCTCCGGCAGCCACTGACCGACGTACTCCTCGCGGCGCGCCCGGGCCGAGGTCAGCCGGTTCAGGCACAGGTTGGTGACGGTCCTGGCGAGCCACGCCCCGAGATGCTCGATGCCCGCGCGGTCGACGCCGCTGAGCCGCAGATACGCGTCCTGCACCGCGTCCTCCGCCTCCTGCGCGGAGCCGAGCAGGCGGTAGGCCAGGCCGAACAGCCGGGGGCGGTGGGACTCGAACTCGTCGGCGAGCAGGGGTGGCGTCGTCATGGGTCCACCTTGTCAGAGGCATGGCGACCCGGCGGCGGGCAAGGGCCGTCGTCACCGCCACCGGGCCCGCCCGCACCCTAAAAGGACTAGACCAGTGCGGTCAATGGGTCCGGACCAAGGTCAACCCTCGCTCTTTGCAGGGCAGTTGACCAGGCCGGTTCCAGTGCGCAAGTCCAGCGACACATGCTGTGAGGGAGCCCACACCCTCCGTCTGTCTGGAAGGCGACCCGGCGTGGCACACTGGCCGTGTACCAGAAGCAGCGCACTCCGGGGTCGGTGAAAGTCCGAACCGGCGGTTACAGTCCGCGACCCGGTCGCTTCCAGCGGCCGGTTGACCAGGTGAAATTCCTGGACCGACGGTTAAAGTCCGGATGGGAGGCAGTGCGCGGCGGGCGGGCATGTTCGTGTGCGCGCCGCCGTATCTGGGCTCGTCCGTGTGCGGACGGGTCCCTTTTCGGCGTCGGCTGAGTTCACGGTCTTGCTCACCCGTACATTCTGTCGTCATCGACAGGCCCCGGAGTCCGTGCCCGAACGAGGCAGGAGGACCCGGGAAGTGTTCACCGGAATCGTCGAAGAGCTGGGTGAGGTCACCGCCGTCGAGAATCTCGGCGACGCCTCCCGTTTCCGGCTCCGCGGCCCCGTCGTGACCGAGGGCGCGCAGCACGGCGACTCCATCGCCGTGAACGGCGTCTGTCTCACCGTCGTGGAGCACGAGGGTGACGAGTTCACGGCCGACGTCATGGCCGAGACCCTGAAGCGTTCCAGCCTGGGCGTGCTCACCGTCGGCTCCCGGGTCAACCTCGAACGCCCCACAGCCGTGGGCGCGCGCCTCGGCGGGCACATCGTGCAGGGCCACGTGGACGGCACCGGGCAGGTGCTGGCCCGCACGCCCTCCGAGAACTGGGAGATCGTCAGGATCTCGCTGCCCGCGGAACTCGCCCGCTACGTCGTCGAGAAGGGCTCCATCACCGTCGACGGCATCAGCCTCACCGTCGTCGAAGCGGGCCCGGACTACTTCACCGTCAGCCTCATCCCGACCACCCTCGACCTGACCACGCTCGGCCACAAGCAGCCCGGCGACCCGGTCAACCTCGAGGTGGACGTCATCGCCAAGTACGTGGAGCGGCTGCTCGCGGCCGGTCAGGGGGCCGGCCGGTGAGCTGGCTGAACTCCGAGGCGTTCACCATGTTCGGCCAGCACATCATCTGGTCCGACATGGTCGGCAACATCCTCGGCCTCATCACCCTCGCCCTCGGCTGGCGCCGCTCCCTGTGGACCTGGCCGGTGCAGTTCCTGTCCGGCCTCGTCCTCTTCGCCGCCTTCTACGGCCACCTGACCGGCAGCGCGGGCAAGCAGGCAGTCGTCATGGCCGTCGCCCTGTACGGCTGGTGGCAGTGGCAGCGCAGCAAGGGCACGGCCGAGGACGGGCACATCGCCCCCCGGTTCGCCACCTGGCGCGAGCGCGCGGCGATGCTCGCCGCGGCCGCCGCAGGCACCGTCGCGGTCGCCCTGCTGTTCACGGCCTACCCGAAGCTGTCCTGGGACCCCTGGCCGGACGCCTACATCTTCGTCGGCACCATCGTCGCCATGTACGCCCAGGCCAAGGGCATGGTCGAGTTCTGGTTCGCCTGGCTGCTCGTCGACCTCGTCGGCGTGCCCCTCAACTTCGCCAACGGCTACGCCTTCTCCGGTTTCGTCTACGTCATCTACGGCGCGCTCGTCCTGTGGGGCATGCGCGACTGGTGGCTGCGCTCCCGCCGGACCGCGCAGCCGGTCCTGGAAGGAGCACCGGCATGACTACGGCACCCGTCCTCTACAGCGCGGACGACATCGAGGACTTCACGCTCGACCCGGTCGAGCAGGCCATCGCCGACATCGCCGCCGGCCGCCCGATCGTGGTCGTCGACGACGAGGACCGGGAGAACGAGGGCGACCTCGTCGTCGCCGCCGAGAAGGTGACCCCCGAGATCGTCGCCTTCATGATGAGCGAGTGCCGGGGCCTGATCTGCGCGCCCATGGAGGGCGACGAACTCGACCGGCTGCAGCTGCCGCAGATGGTCGCGGACAACACCGAGTCGATGAAGACGGCGTTCACCGTCTCCGTCGACGCATCCGCCGCGCACGGTGTCACCACCGGCATCTCGGCCGCCGACCGCGCCACCACGCTCCGGCTGCTGGCCGACGGCACCGCCGAGCCCACCGACTTCGTCCGCCCCGGCCACATCTTCCCGCTGCGCGCCCGGGAGGGCGGCGTCCTGGTCCGCAACGGCCACACCGAGGCCGCCGTCGACCTGGCCAGGCTCGCGGGCCTGCGCCCGGCCGGCGCCATCGTCGAGATCGCCGGCGAGGACGGCCGGATGCTGCGGCTGCCCGAGCTGATCCCGTTCGCCCGCAAGCACGGCCTGACGATCATCTCCATCGAGGACCTGATCGCCTACCGCCGAGGCAGCGAGCCCACCGTCCGCCGCGAGGCCGAGACCCGCCTGCCCACCGCGCACGGCACCTTCACCGCCTACGGCTACCGGTCCACCCTCGACGGCGTCGAGCATGTCGCCCTCGTGCACGGCGAGATCGGCGAGGGCGAGGACGTTCTGGTCCGCGTCCACTCCGAATGCCTCACCGGCGACGTCTTCGGCTCCCTGCGCTGCGACTGCGGCCCCCAGCTGGACACCGCCCTGGACCGCATCCAGGAGGAGGGCCGCGGAGTCGTCGTCTACCTGCGCGGACACGAGGGACGCGGCATCGGCCTGCTGTCCAAGCTGCGCGCCTACGAGCTTCAGGAGCAGGGCCACGACACCCTGGACGCCAACCTCGAACTCGGCCTGCCCGCCGACGCCCGCGACTACGGCGCCGGCGCGCAGATCCTCGCCGACCTCGGCGTCCGCAGCGTCCGCCTGATGACCAACAACCCCGACAAGACCGACGCGCTGCTGCGCCACGGCCTGAAGGTCACCGGCCGCGAGCCGATGCCCGTCCAGGCGGGCGAGCACAACCTCCGGTACCTGCGCACCAAGCGGGACCGGATGGGGCACGACCTGCCCTGGCTGGACACGCCTGCCGTGACAGCCCCTGTGGCCGCATCCGCGACAGCCCCTGTGGCCGCATCCGCGACAGCCCCTGTGGCCGCATCCGCGACAGCCCCTGTGGCCGCATCCGCGGCCACCTGTGCCAACCAGTAAGCGAAAGCACTACCAGTAAGCGAAAGCACTAAGGAGAGACGTGAGCGGCAAGGGTGCACCGGAACTGTCCGTACGCAACGCGAGCGACCTCAGGGTCGCCGTCATCGCGGCGCAGTGGCACGAGAAGGTGATGGACGGTCTGGTGGACGGCGCCCTGCGCGCCCTGCGCGAGCTGGGCATCGACGAGCCGACCCTGATCCGGGTCCCCGGCACGTTCGAGCTGCCGGTCGCCGCCAAGGTCCTCGCGGGCCGCGGCTACGACGCGGTGGTCGCGCTCGGTGTCGTCATCCGCGGCGGCACCCCCCACTTCGACTACGTGTGCCAGGGCGTCACCCAGGGCCTCACCCAGGTGGCCGTCGAGACCGGCGTCCCCGTCGGCTTCGGCGTGCTCACCTGCGACACCGAGGAGCAGGCCCTGGACCGGGCCGGCATCGAGGGCTCCAACGAGGACAAGGGGCACGAGGCCGTGACGGCCGCGGTGGCCACGGCGGCCACGCTCCGCTCAGTATCTGAACCCTGGCACTAGGGAGTCCCCCGAACCGCGTAGGGTGGGGCTCACCATGTCCAAGAAGACGTTCGAGGAGCTGTTCACCGAGCTCCAGCACAAGGCCGCCCACGGCGATCCCGCCTCCTCCCGCACCGCCGAGCTGGTCGGCAAGGGCGTCCATGCCATCGGCAAGAAGGTCGTCGAGGAGGCCGCCGAGGTCTGGATGGCCGCCGAGTACGAGGGCAAGGAGGCGGCCGCCGAGGAGATCTCGCAGCTGCTGTACCACGTCCAGGTGATGATGGTCGCCCGCGGGATCTCCCTCGACGACGTCTACGCCCACCTGTAAACCCCACGCCGTAAAGAGCCCCCAGCACACTCCCCTTCACGCAAAGGAAGCCGACCTCATGCTGCGCATCGCCGTCCCCAACAAGGGTTCACTGTCCGGCCCTGCGGCGGAGATGCTGCATGAGGCCGGCTACCAGCAGCGCCGGGAGTCCAAAGAGCTGCGGATCGTGGACCCGGAGAACGAGGTCGAGTTCTTCTACCTCCGCCCCCGCGACATCGCGATCTACGTCTCCTCCGGCCGCCTCGACATCGGCATCACCGGCCGCGACCTGCTCGTCGACTCCGGCGCCGACGCCGAGGAGATCCTGCCGCTCGGCTTCGCCCGTTCCACCTTCCGCTTCGCCTCCAAGCCCGGCACGTCGAACGGCGTCGAGGACCTGAAGGGCAAGACGGTCGCCACCTCCTACGAGGGGATCGTCGCCAAGCACCTCGCCGACAGCGGCGTCGAGGCCTCCGTCGTCCACCTCGACGGCGCCGTCGAGACCGCGATCGAGCTGGGCGTCGCCGAGGTCATCGCCGACGTCGTCGAGACCGGCACCTCGCTGCGCAACGCGGGCCTGGAGGTCTTCGGCGAGCCGATCATGAAGTCCGAGGCGGTCGTCATCCGCCGCACCGGCGCAGGCGGCGAGGAGACGAAGGTCCAGCAGTTCCTGCGCCGCCTCCAGGGCGTCCTGGTCGCGCGGACGTACGTGATGATGGACTACGACTGCCGCGTCGAGCAGCTCGAGAAGGCCGTCGCCCTGACGCCGGGCCTGGAGTCGCCGACCGTCTCCCCGCTGCACAACGAGGGCTGGGTCGCCGTCCGCGCCATGGTCCCCGCCAAGGAGGCGCAGCGGATCATGGACGACCTGTACGAGATCGGTGCGCGGGCCATCCTGACCACGGCCATCCACGCCTGCCGCCTCTGAGAGGTACGCACCGAGATGTCCGACCAGACCCCCCTGCCCACCCTCCCCGTCACCTTCCGGCCGGGCCGCACCCGGGCGGTCCTGCTCACCGCCGGCGTCGTGATCTTCCTGGTGGTCTCCGGGATCGCGATGCTGCTGGAGCACCTCGGCCCGGGAGAGCGGCTCAGCTTCGTCATCACCGGGGCACTGATCTTCTGGGCGCTGGCCCAGTTCGCCCGGGTGAAGGTGGTCGCCGACGAGACCGGCGTCACCGTCGTCAACATCGCCAGCAAGCGGCACCTGGACTGGGCGGAGATCGTCCAGGTGAACCTCCGTCCGGGCGACCCCTGGGTGTTCCTCAACCTCAGCGACGGCACCAGCCTGCCCGCGCTCGGCATCCAGCCGGGCATCGCCAAGCAGCACGCCATCGCCGACGCGAAGGCTCTCCGGGCGCTGGCCGAGGCCCGCTCGATGCGGGATCTGCCGTAGACGGCCATGTCTTGATTAATCTGTTGGCGGAGGCGTTTTCGTTGCGCCTCCGCCACTGATGTTGCCCCCTGGTCTTCAGAGGCCCCCTGCTACCCGAGGAGTGACTCCCTCCAGCGATGGACGGATCGTCCTGTAGTACCTGCGCCGCCCCCTCCCGACATACCGAGGCGGCGGCATCATGACCATCCCCCTGCTGCTCCTCGGAGCGGCGTTCCTGCTGATTCTCGCCAACGGCTTCTTCGTGGCGGCCGAGTTCGGCCTGGTGACGGTCGAGCGTCCGGACGCCGAGAAGGCCGCCGCCGAGGGCGACAAGCGCGCCCGTACGGTCGTGGAGTCGCTGAAGGAACTGTCCTTCCAGCTCTCCGGCACCCAGCTCGGCATCACCATCACCTCCCTCGTCGTCGGCATGCTCGCCGAACCGGCCCTGGTCGAGCTGCTGCGCGGCCCGTTCACGGCGATCGGCATCCCCGAGGGCGCCGTCTCCGGTGTCGCCGTGGTCGTCGGCATGCTGCTGGCCTCCGCGGTCCAGATGGTGATCGGCGAACTCGTGCCCAAGAACTGGGCGGTGTCCCGGCCGCTGCAGGTCGCGCGCTTCGTCGCGGGCCCCCAGCACCACTTCTCCCGCCTGTTCCGCCCGGTGATCGCCGTGCTCAACACGGTCGCCAACCGGCTGGTGCGCGCCCTCGGCGTCGAACCCGCCGAGGAACTGGCCTCCGCCCGCACCCCGGGCGAACTGGTGTCCCTGGCCCGGCACTCGGCCCAGGCCGGTGCCCTGGAGCAGGACACGGCCGACCTGTTCGTGCGCACCCTGTCGCTGGGCGACCTGACCGCGCAGCACGTCATGACCCCGCGCGTGAAGGTCAGCGCCCTCCAGGACACGGCCACCGCCGAGGACGTCGTCAACCTGACCCGCGCCACCGGTCTGTCCCGTTTCCCGGTCTACCGCGAGAAGATCGACGAGATCGTGGGCATGGCCCACCTCAAGGACGCGCTGGCGGTCCCCGTGCGCGACCGGCTGCGCACGCCGGTCGGCCGTATCGCCCGCAAGGCGCTCCTCGTCCCCGAGACGCTGCCGGTCCAGCCCCTCCTCGCCCGGCTGCGCAGCGAGCAGCCCATCGCGGTCGTGGTGGACGAGTACGGCGGCACGGCGGGTGTGGTCACCCTGGAGGACATCGTCGAGGAACTCGTCGGCGAGGTCCGCGACGAGCACGACGCCAAGGACATGCCCGATCTGGCCCCCGCCCCGCCGGAGGAGGGCAGGCCCGCCTGGGACGTCGACGGCAGCTGCCGTGTCGACATCCTGCAGCGGATAGGCCTCGACGTGCCCGAGGGGCCGTACGAGACCGTCGCCGGCCTGGTCGCCGACCTGCTCGGCCGGATCCCGGCCCCCGGCGACCGGGCCGAACTGCCCGGCTGGCGGCTGTCCGTGCGCCAGGTCGGCCACTACCGCGCCGAACGGGTCCGCCTGGTCAGGACGGTCCCCGCGGTGAATGTCATGGAGGCCGTCCGATGAGCGTCCTCCAACTGGTCTTCGCCGCGCTGCTGGTGCTCGCCAACGGCTTCTTCGTCGGCGCCGAGTTCGCGCTCGTCTCCGTGCGCCGCAGCCAGATCGAACCGCTGGGCACGGCCCGGGCCCGGCAGGTGCTGTACGGCCTGGAGCGGCTGCCGCAGATGATGGCGGCCGCGCAGTTCGGCATCACCGTCTGTTCCCTGACGCTCGGCGCGGTGGCCGAGCCGACGGTGGCGCATCTGCTGGAGCCGCTGTTCGAGGCGATCCACCTGCCGCACGGCGTGATCCACCCGCTGGGCTATGTGATCGCCCTCGCCGCCGTGGTCTTCTTCCACCTCGTGATCGGCGAGATGGTGCCGAAGAACCTCGCGATGGCGGCTCCCGAGAAGGCCGCGCTGTGGCTGAGCCCCGGTCTGGTCGCCTTCGCCCGCGTGTGCCGGCCGATCACGGTGGCCCTCGGCGCCTGCGCCCAGGCCATCCTGCGGCTCTTCCGCGTCGAGCCCAAGGATGAGGTCGAGGCCGTCGTCACCAGCGAGCAGCTGAACCGCCTGCTGGAGGACTCCGGGCAGGCGGGCCTCCTCGGCCCCGAGGAGCGGGAGCGGCTGGAGGACGCCCTGGAGCTGGGCTCCCGCCCGGTGACGGACGTCCTGCTGCAGCGTGAGTCCCTGGTGACGGTGACTCCGTCGGTCACGCCGGGGGAGATCGTCGACCTGACGGCCCGCACGGGCTACTCCCGCTTCCCGGTGGCGGCCGGGACGGGAGCGTTCATGGGCTACATCCACGTCAAGGACGTCCTGGATCTTGAGGACTCCGGCCGGGCCGTTCCCCAGCACGTGTGGCGCCCCATGGCCACCCTGCGCGCGGAACTCCCCCTGGACGACGCCCTGACGGTCATGCGCCGCGCGGCCACCCACCTGGCCCAGGTCGCGGACGCCTCCGGCAGGGTCCTGGGCCTGGTGGCCCTGGAGGACGCCCTGGAACTCCTGGTGGGCGAGGTCCGCGACCCGGCCCACCGCGAGACCCCGGAACCGAAGCTCTCCGAGCCGAGGACCAGCGGCGAACCGGAGGAAGCACTGGCTACCTGACGCCGTCTCCGTCCGTGGGCGGGCGGGGGCTGGTCGCGCCCACGCGGCGGAGCCGCAGATCGACAAAGGTGGGCGCAGCGGCACCTTGCCAGCGCCGACAAGCGTCCCCGCCCCCGCCCAGCCGCCGCCCACCGCACCTACATGGCCGACGGATCGTGTGGGCCCCGACCCGACAGGACCTCTCCGTACGCCTGCATCAGGTCCGGCAGTCGTAGCGTCGCCAGGTCCTCCCGGGACAGCGCCCCCGGATACGTCGACAACCGCAGATCCCGGTAAGCGCAGCTCTTCTCGTACAGCGTCCGCAGAAACCGGCCGTTCCCCAGCTCGTCGATCCACCCCTGATCGACCACATGCCCGGCGATGGACCGCAGCTCCTCCAGCGCCTCCTCGTCCCACAGATCGCCGTTCTCCGCCGCGAGCACCTTGCCGATCTCGGTGAGCTCCAGCGGCCGGTAGGAGGGGAAGTCCACCCGGGTGGTGAAACGGGAGGAGAGCCCGGGGTTCGCGGCGAGCAGCCGGTCCATGCCCTCGGGATAGCCGGCGAGGATCACCACCAGGTGGTCCCGGTTGTCCTCGGCCCGCTTCAGCAGCACCTGCAGCGCCTCGTCCCCGTACGCGTCCCCCTTGCCGTACCCGGAGTTGGACAGCGAGTACGCCTCGTCCACGAAGAGCACCCCGCCGATCGCGGAGTCGATCAGCTCGTTGGCCTTCACGGCCGTCTGCCCCAGGTACTCCCCGACGAGATCGGCCCGCTGCGCCTCCACCAGGTGGTCCCCGCCGAGCAGACCGAGTGCGTAGAACACCCGGCCGAGGATCCGGGCGACCGTGGTCTTGCCGGTCCCCGAGGGACCCGAGAACACGAAGTGCCGTTTCGGCGGCTGCACCGGCAGCCCCTGCCCGGCCCGCAGCCGCGCCATGTTCAACTGCGCGGACAAGGCCTTGACCTGGCGCTTGACCGGTTCGAGACCCACCATGCGCTCCAGCTCGGCGAGCGCCTCCTCGAGTAATGCGGCGTCGGTCGGCCCCGCCGGAAGGGGCGAGGACGGCATCCCGCTCTTCACCCGCACCCCCGGATCGGGGACCGACGGCACCGGCCCGGTCGGCAGGTCCGGGTCCGGCAGGCGCAGATCGCGCCCCTCGGTGCCGAAGAGCGGGTCGAGCGTGTCCGGGCCGTCCATGGCGTCCGCGCCGGCGCCGGTCAGGGTGATCGCCGCGAGGTCGGCCGGATCGTCGTACCCGTCGCCCTCGGCGATCGCGGCGAGCCGGGCCGAGGTGTCCATGAAGGCCGGGTCCACCCGGTGCACCGCGCGGTACAACGGCATGGCCGCCGCGCTGCGCCCGGTCCCCTCGTGCGCCCGCGCCAGCCAGTACCGCAGCTCCTTGCGCTGCGGCTGCTCGCTGCGGCAGCGCATCAGGGCCGCCGAGAGCAGCGGCTCGGCCTGGCCGTACATCTCCAGCCGGACCCGGGCCATGCCGCCGAACAGGCCCGCCTCGATGCCGAGCAGGGGATCGTCGAGCAGCGGATCGGTGTGCCGGACCAGCTGGTCCCAGTCCTTGACGAGATAGGCGCGGCAGGCGTGCAGAAAGCGGACCTGCGGGTCGGTGTCCACCGGGGGCAGCCCGGCCAGCGCCCGGTCCAGCTCCGGGACGTGCCGGCCGTCGAGCCAGTGCGAGGCGTGCGCCAGCAGCAGATCGCGGGGGCTCTCCAGCACCGGCTGCACCCACCAGCCCAGCCAGTACCAGGAGTTGAGGGTCCGACGGTGCCGGGCGCGCTGCTCCCCGAAGCGGTCCCGGTGCCGGAACATTCTGAGCAGCGCTGTCGTCGTGTCGACCCGCAGCGCGTGCAGCCCGAGCCAGGCGTCCGCCATTCCCGGGTCCATCCGCGCCGCGGCGCGGAACTCCTCCTCCGCCTGCGGATAGGCACCCATCGTGTAGGCGTCCACACCTCGCAGCCAGGCGAGGTCGGCCGGGGCCTCGGGGCCCTGCGTGCCGAAGTCCATCACGTCCCCCACAGACCGTGCCCCCGTTGGTTCACCGCCGGGCAGTCGCCCGACGGCCGCCGCGGTCGAACCGCCGTGCCGCGGACCGGAGTTGCAGGTGCGCGAGGCAGCCGCTCGAAGGTCGCACCGAGGGCATCGTACCCGTGGGACGACCGCGCACCGAAGGGTGCCGCACGGGCCGTTTGACGAGGTGGGAGCAGACGGGGCGCACACGGGACGGTGACCGAGGGTGAGCGGATCGGTGCGCGGGGCGCCCGGAAAACCGGCCGCGGGCAGAACGAAGCCCCCGATCACGGGGGAACAACCGGGGGCTTCGCGTATGAGGGCGGCTTCGAATGGCCGCACATTCAGAACGTAAGTCCTGTACGGTCCCCGGGTCAAGCGCCCTCGAAGCACTCAAAGAAGTTCCCCCGCAAGGGTCTTCACAAGTTCAGCACACTGCGGGCGGTCCCTCACCCTGGGTGACCATCCGGTCCGGTTCAGCGGTCCTCGCGGGCCCCGGCAGCACCGCGTACCCCTGCGGCGTCTGGCGCACCAGGAGATCGGCATGGGGGCGCGAGGGGTCGGCGGCGAAGTGCGCGTGCTCCGCCTCGACCCACCCGGCCCAGAACTCCCGCTGCTCCTCTCCGTCCCGCAGCCGACCCCGTGCCCAGGAGTCCTCGCGAGACAGCTCCATCCACAGCAGCTCGGCCAGATACGGCCGCAGCGCCCGGCGGCCGGCGCCGACCCCCTCGATCACGACGACGGGAGCGGGCGGCAGCGGGAGCGGCGGTCCGAACGCGCGGGCGTGCCAGTCGTAAGGGGTGTACTGCGCGCTCTCGCCCTGGGAGAGGGGACCGATCACCTGGGTCAGGAGCCGGTCGGTCCAGTCGAAGAGCTGCTCGTGACTGGCGATGTCGTCCAGGTGCAGCACGGGCGCCCCGCCGAGCGCGGCGGCCAACTGCCCGGCGAAGGTGGACTTTCCGGAGCCTGCGTGCCCGTCGACGGCGATCAGCCGGACCGGCCCCACGGAGGGGGGAAGCCCGCGCAGCCGGGCGGCGAGGTCGTGAATGGCGATTCCCGAGGTGTGGTGCGGTGTGAGGTGTGATGCGGTGTGGGGGTGTTTTCCGGAAACAGTCTAGTAGCGGCCCATAGTGACTGGACCAATCGGGTGGCCGAAAAAGTCACTCCTTGAACCACTGGCTGACCGCCGGTCAATCGAAAGCATTATCATTTCCGTCCCGCTGACCGGCATGTGAAACCCGGCGTTCCCGGTGCACCGAATGCTGAGTAAGGTGCCTGGTGCGCAACTGCGATGCGCCGAACGGGGACGGACAGGGGGACATGGTCGCGGAGTTATTCGAAGGGCACTATGTATGGCATCCGGCGGCCGACGACCGTGTCCTGGCGAGCGTATGCGTCGATGTGCGCGCCGGCCGTTATCGATACGCGTCCGAGGCCCTCGCCGAGACGCGTTCCGACTTCGCCCTGCGCGCCCACCGCTCGCTGGTGCTGGCCTCCGAGGCGGCCGGCACCGACCTGGTGGAACGCTGGCTCGCCGAGGAACCGACCCCCGAGGCGGCGCTGATGTGGGCCCGGGTCGCGGTGCAGCGCGCGACGCGGGCCGCCGACGCACGCGACGGGCGCGCCGAGGCGCTGGAGCGGATCGCGCTGACCGCCTGCGACCGGGCGGCCGCCATGGCCCCCGAAGACCCCACTCCCTGGGTCGCCAAGCTGGCCATGGCCCGGCTGCACCGGCTGCGCGACCCCGCCCCGCAGGGTCTGCTCACCGCCCCGCCCGGACCCTGGCGGCTGTTCGCGCACATCCTGTCCCTGGACCCGTGGCACCGCGAGGGCCACCACCGCTTCCTGTCGTGCTTCTTCACCCGCCACGGCGGTTCGGTCAACGCGGCCTGGGACGTCGCCGCCTTCCTCAGCCAGCGGGCGGCGGCCGACTCCGCTCTCCGGCTGTTGCCACTGGTCGCCCTGGTGGAGAGCTACAACCCCACCCAACTGCTCGCCGACCGCGTCTGGGAACAGCCCCAGTGGCGCTCCACCGCGCTGGCGATCTACCAGAACTGGCTGCCCGCGGCGGCCGGTTACCGCTTCACCCCGGTGCTCGACCTGGCCTACCTCGCGCACGCGCTGGTCATGGCCCAGCGCGAGTTCGAGGCACGGGCGGTCTTCACTGCGATGGGGCCGTACGCCTCGCGCATGCCCTGGAGTGCCTTCGGCGACCCCGCCGAGCAGCTCTCCCGGGCCCGGCGCGCCTGCGGCCTGCCCGTCCCGGGAGCCGCCTGACGCCGCACGTGTTCTGACCCCCCACCGAGAGAAAGGCAGATCTGTGTCCGAACGGATATCGACTTCCCGGGCGAAGGCTCGTGGGGGAGAGGACCCGGTCGTGATCGACGACGACGCGACCCTGCATGCGATGGGATATCCCCGGAAACTCACCCGGCGTTTCCAGGCGTTCGACAATTTCGCGATCTCCTTCACCATCATCAATATCATCTCGGGTATTTTCTCGTCCTTCGGATACGGCATGAACGCGGGCGGCCCCCGCATTCTCGTGTTCGGCTGGATCGGCGTGTCCGTCATGGTGCTGTTCATCGGCTCCGCAATGGCAGAGGTCGCCTCCGCCTATCCGACGAGCGGTGCGCTGTATTTCTCGGCGGGCAAACTCGCCAAGCGGCACAAGGGCGCCTGGTCCTGGTTCACCGGCTGGCTGAACTTCGTGGGCCAGATCGGCGGCACCGCCGCCACCGGCTATGCCGCGGCCACCTTCATCCAGGCCTTCGTCGCCCTGCAGTGGACCTCGTACCGGCCCACCGCGCACCAGACCGTCCTGATCACGGCTGTGATCATCGTGCTGCAGGGCCTCGCCAACACGTACACGGTCCAGCTCGTCGCCGTACTGAACCGGATTTCCGTGTGGTGGCTGCTGATCGGACTCGTGGTGATCGTGAGCACACTCATAGTGATGCCCGACCATCATCAGCCGGCGTCCTTCGTGACGCATTTCGAGAACAACACCGGCTTCACGAGCGGCCTTTACGGCGGCATGCTCGGGCTGCTGGTCACCAGCTGGACCTTCACCGGGTTCGACGGCAGCTTCCACATGTCCGAGGAAACGGTCCGCGCGACGGTGAACGCACCGCGGGGGATCACCCGCTCCATCGGCTATTCGGCGATCACCGGGCTGATCCTGATGCTTGCACTGGTCTACAGCATTAGCGACTACGGCAAGGTGGCGGGCTCCAAAGCTCCGCCCGTCCAGATTCTCATCGACGGCCTCGGACTGGGCACCGCCAAGGTGATGCTCCTCATCGTCATCGGCGCGATGCTCTTCTGCGGCCTCGCCAACCTCACCAGCAACACCCGGCAGATCTTCGCCTTCTCCCGGGACGGCGCCATGCCCGGCTCCCGCCTGTGGCACTCGGTCTCCCCGCGCACCCGTACGCCCGTGAAGGCCGTGTGGCTCGCGGTGGCCTGTTCGCTCGCCCTGGTGGTCCCGGGCTGGTGGTCGCACACGGCGTTCACCGCGATCGTCAGCGTCAACGTGGTCGGACTCTTCCTCGCCTACGCCGTGCCGATCTTCCTGCGGCTGCGGCTCGGCGACGAGTTCCAGCCCGGCCCCTGGCACCTGGGCCGCTGGGGCAGGCCGATCGGCTGGCTCGCGGTGATCTGGATCGGGCTCAGCAGCGTCCTGTTCATGCTGCCGCAGGCCTCGCCGATCACCGTCGACTCCTTCAACTACGCGCCGATCGCGCTGGCCGTCGTCCTGGTCGTGGCCACGGTGTGGTGGTTCGCCACCGCCCGCCGCCGCTTCCAGGGCCCGGTCAGCTACGGCCGCCCCGACGAGGTCGCCGCGATGGACCTCGTCTGACCCGCACCGGCCACGGCCCCGGCGCACGGCAACCCGTCCGCGCCGGGGCCGTCGTGCACCCCGCGTGAGTCATTTCAGTGGCCCAGACCAATATTGGTGGCGCGCCGTGTGCGCAAGTGCTGGCCGGGGCATGCAGTCTCCTCCATAGTTGGCGCACAACCACACCGGACCAGGAACGACTCGGATACTTGGGGGTAACCGAGCCCATGAGCAGAGCCCAGCAGCCGTCCCGCCGCACCGTCCTCACCGCCGCCATGGTCGCCGCGGTCGCCTACGGGGCCGTACCCGCGGCCGCCGCCACCGCGAAGGCGCCCGCCGCCGAGGACCGGGCCCGGGTGCCGGCCCGACCCATCGACTACCACGCCTGGACCACGTACAGCGACTGGCGCTCCGGTACCGCCGAGGGCGTCCGGGCCGTCTCCGGCCTTCGCCCCGGCGTCGAGATCGAGACCGCCGCAGGCCGCACCGACTACACCGACCCGCACACCGGCACCACCGCCGGCTGGGAGTACGCGACCTGGACCTCCCCGGTCCACCGGCTCGCCGTGCCCGCGACGGAGGTCATCGCCTCCTGGAACGCGCACACCCCCGACGGCACCTGGCTCCAGGTCGAGCTGCGGGGCACGTACTCCGACGGCACCGACACGCCCTGGTACGTGATGGGCCGCTGGGCGTCCGGGGATGAGGACATCAAGCGGACCTCGGTGGACGGCCAGAAGGACGGCAGGAGCACGATCTGGACCGACACCTTCGCCATCGACGACGCGAGCACCGGCCTGCGGCTGGCCTCGTACCGGCTGCGCCTGACCCTCTACCGCAGGCCGGACACCCGGCTCACGCCGACCGTCTGGCGGCTGGGCGCCATGGGCTCCGACATCCCCGACCGCTTCACCGTGCCGGCCTCCGCTCCCGGGCTCGCCGGGGAACTGGGCGTCCCGCGCTACTCGCAGGAGATCCACAAGGGCCAGTACCCGGAGTACGACAACGGCGGCGAGGCCTGGTGCAGCCCGACCTCCTCGCAGATGATCGTGGAGTACTGGGGCGGCCGGCTCACCGCCGAGCAGCTGTCCTGGGTCGACCCGTCCTACGCCGACCCGCAGGTGGACCACGCGGCCCGCTTCACCTTCGACTACCAGTACCAGGGCTGCGGCAACTGGCCCTTCAACGCGGCCTACGCGGCCACGTTCAAGGACCTCCAGGGCGTGGTCACCCGGCTCGCCTCGCTCACCGAACTGGAGACGCTGATCGGGGCCGGTATCCCGGCCATAACGTCCCAGTCCTTCCTGAAGACCGAGTTGACCGGGGCCGGGTACGGCACCTCGGGTCACCTGATGACGGTGATCGGCTTCACCGCGGGCGGCGACGTGATCGCCAACGACCCCGCCTCGGCGGACGACGCGGCCGTACGGCGGGTCTACCTGCGCCGCGAGTTCGAGAACATCTGGCTGAGGACCAAGCGGTACAACGCCTCCGGCAAGGTCGTCTCCGGCACCGGAGGGGTCTGCTACCTCTACTTCCCGGCCCACCCGAACCCGCGCCAGCGCAAGGCGCTCGAAGCGGTGGGGGTGTGCTGACCCGCTCCGTGTGAGCAACGTCTCCGCCGCAAACGCCGTCGCGGGTGGCAAGGTGGACAAAAGGGTGGGGGGATTCCACTCCGTACGTCCGACCTCTGCGAGAAACCATGACCGCACAGCAGGCCACCGCCACCCGCGTCCGCACCGGCGGCCCCCAGGAAGACGGCCCGAAGATCCTCGAGCACGTCATGGGCTGGGTGCTTGTCGCGGTGATCGCGATGCTCGTGACCCAGCTCGGCCTGCTCTGACCCGAGGTCTTACCCGGTCGGCATGTTCTGACATACTGCGGATGTCCCACCGACCTCCTAGACCAGGGTCGAAATTGAATATGCGTCAACAGCGTGCCGCCGTCCGTCCCCGGGCGCGCGGCACCGAGCGTTCCGTGGCGCGTCGCGCCGAACTCATCGCCATCGGGCGGAAGCTGTTCGCCGACACGTCCTACGACGCGCTGTCCATGGACGACATCGCCCGGCAGGCGCATGTCGCCAAGGGGCTGATCTACTACTACTTCCAGTCCAAGCGCGGCTACTACCTGGCGATCATCCAGGACTCCGTCGCCGACCTGGTCACCTTCGCCGCGAGCGGTCTGGAACTGCCCGCCGTGGACCGCGTCCACCGCACCGTCGACAGCTACCTGCGCTTCGCCGAGCACCACCAGGCCGCCTACCGCACCATCGTCAGCGGCGGGGTCGGCTTCGACACCGAGGTGCACGCCATTCGGGACGGTGTGCGCGAGGCGATCATCGACACCATCGCCGAGGGCGCCTACGGCCGCAGCGACATCGCCCCGCTCGCCCGCATGGGCCTGCTCTCCTGGGTGTGCAGCGTCGAGGGGGCCACCCTCGACTGGATCGACCGCCCCGCACTCTCCCGCGACACCATGCGTGACCTGCTGGTGAAGGCGCTCGGCGGATCCCTGCGCGCCGTCGAGGAACTGGACCCGTCCTACCCGGCCCCGCTCCCGGCCCGCCGCGAGGCCTGACGGCGAGGAGCGGAGGCTCGTGGTCCTCCGCTCCAGGCCCCCTGCTCCGGGGCTAGTTGATCGCCTTGATCAGCTCACCGTTCGTGGTGTCGCCGCTCAGCTCCCAGAAGAAGGTGCCGCCGAGGCCCTGCTGGTTCTTGTACGTCATCTTCGTGCCGATGGTCGCCGGGGTGTCGTAGCTCCACCAGTTGTTGCCGCACTTGGCGTAGGCCGTGCCGCCCACCGTGCCGGTCGCCGGGCACTTGGCCTTGAGCACCTTGTAGTCGTCGATGCCCTGCTCGTACGTCCCCGCCGCCGGGCCCGTCGCCGTGCCGCCCGGCGCCGCCTGCGTGACCCCGGTCCAGCCGCGCCCGTAGAAGCCGATGCCGAGCAGCAGCTTGGCGGCCGGGATGCCGAGGCCCTTCAGCTTGGCGATGGTCGCCGAGGTGTAGTAGTTCGCCTTCGGGATGCCCGAGTAGGAGTTCAGCGGGGAGTGCGGGGCGGTCGGCCCGGTCGAGTCCCAGGCGCCGAAGTAGTCGTACGTCATCGGGTTGTACCAGTCGACGTACTGGGCCGCGCCCGCGTAGTTCGCCGCGTCGATCTTGCCGCCGCCGGTGGCGTCGGCGGTGATCGCCGCGGTGACCAGGCTGGAGGAGCCGAACTTCGACCGCAGGGCGGCCATGACGTTCTTGAAGGCCTCCCGGCCGCTGGTGTCGCAGGTGTTGCCGCAGGCGTTCGGGTACTCCCAGTCGATGTCGATGCCGTCGAAGACGCCCGCCCACTTGGAGTTCTTCACCAGGTCGTAGCAGGACTGGGCGAAGGCGGCCGGGTTCCTCGCGGCCTCGCCGAAGCCGCTGGACCAGGTCCAGCCGCCGAAGGACCACAGGACCTTCAGGCCGGGGTGCTTCTTCTTCAGCTTCAGCAGCTGGTTGAAGTTGCCGCGCAGCGGCTGGTCCCAGGTGTCGGCGACCCCGTCCACGGACTCGGCGGCGGTGTAGGCGCGGTCGGTGGCGGCGTAGGAGTCGCCCATGGCGCACTTGCCGCCGGTGACGTTGCCGAACGCGTAGTTGATGTGGGTCAGCCTGGCCGCGGAGCCCGAGGTCTCGATGTTCTTGACGTAGTACTTGCGGTCGTAGGTGCCCCATTCGGTGAAGTAGCCGACGACCTTGGAGCCGGCCTTGATCTTGGGAGCGGCCGGCGCGGCCGCGGTGGCGGTGCCCGCCCCGGCCAGCAGCCCGGCGCCGAGCGCGGCGGAACACGCGGTGGCGACAAGCGCCCGGAACCAGGCGCGGGGGCGGTGGGAAGTGTGCATCGGGTGGCTCCTCGTGGGGGAGAGGGGAACGCGCGCCGATTGGCATGAACGCGGTAAAGCGTTGGTCATGCACAGTAGGAGGACTAGACCACTGCGTCAATGGTTCGGACCAATTTGAGGGGTGGGGAGAGTTCCGATTGGATTCTTGAAGTAAGCGGTCGTTAACTGGTGACGGGAGGCCGCTGATCGGGCATACTCACGGCACAGAGCCGCTGGTCAGCCGCTTCCGAGACCCGGGAGCGGGCGCCTTCGGCGAACATGAACGACCAGGCGGAGCCGCCCCACCCACGGCGCATCCGCTGATGTGCCCGAACAGGGAGGAGACCGACGCGATGTCCGACCGCGACCCGCAGCCGGTGGAGCGTCAACTGCCCACGGAAGAGGCGAGGGATCTGCTCGCACTCGTCCGTGAGATCGCGCAGCGCGAGATCGCGCCGAAGGCGGCCGAGGAGGAGGACGCCGGACGCTTCCCGCGCGAGGTCTTCACCCTGCTCTCGGACTCGGGCCTGCTGGGCCTGCCGTACGACTCCGAGTACGGCGGCGGCGACCAGCCCTACGAGGTCTACCTCCAGGTCCTGGAGGAGCTGGCCGCGGCCCGCCTCACCGTCGGCCTCGGCGTCAGCGTGCACACGCTCGCCTCCTACGCCCTCGCCGCCTACGGCACCAAGCAGCAGCAGGTCGAGCACCTGCCCGCGATGCTCGGCGGCGGCCTGCTCGGCGCCTACTGCCTCTCCGAGCCGTCCTCCGGTTCGGACGCGGCCTCCCTGCGCACCAAGGCCGTCCGGGACGGCGACGGCTGGGTGATCACCGGCACCAAGGCCTGGATCACGCACGGCGGGATCGCCGACTTCTACACCGTGATGGCCCGCACCGGCGAGGACGGCCCGCGCGGAATCAGCGCCTTCCTGGTGCCGGGCGACGCCGAGGGGCTGAGCGCCGCGGTGCCCGAGAAGAAGATGGGCATGAAGGGCAGCCCCACCGCCCAGGTCCACTTCGACGGCGTCCGGGTCTCCGACGACCGGCGCATCGGGGAGGAGGGCCAGGGCTTCTCCATCGCCCTGTCCGCGCTCGACTCGGGGCGGCTCGGCATCGCGGCCTGCGCCATCGGCGTGGCCCAGGCCGCGCTGGACGAAGCGGTCGGCTACGCCACCGAGCGCCGGCAGTTCGGCCGTCCCATCGCCGACTTCCAGGGCCTGCGCTTCATGATCGCCGACATGGCGACCCAGATCGAGGCCGGCCGCGCGCTGTACCTTGCGGCAGCCCGGCTGCGCGACGCGGGCAAGCCGTTCGCCAAGCAGGCGGCCATGGCCAAGCTGCACTGCACCGACACGGCGATGAAGGTCACCACGGACGCCGTGCAGATCCTCGGCGGCTACGGCTACACCGCCGACTTCCCGGCCGAGCGCTATATGCGCGAGGCCAAGGTCCTGCAGATCGTCGAGGGCACCAACCAGATCCAGCGGATGGTCATCGCCCGTCACGTGGCAGGGTCGGAGGGTCGCTGAACTGCCCCCTGAGGACCGCCGGAGCCGCCAGCCTGACCCACTCCGGGTCGTGGCGGCCCGGCAGGGTGCGGCCCCGGTCCTCCCAGGTGCGCATCAGGGCACGGTAGATGGGCGGGTCCTGCGGCGCGGGCGGCGGAACCGATTCTGCAGGGCGGGGCGCGAAGATGCGGCGCTGACGCCCGGTCGCCCAGTACGTGGCGGTGGTCATGCCTGGGGAACGCGACGGACACCGGGCAGGTCACGGCCGGGCGGAATCGAGCGCGAGTTCACGGACGTCCGGTTCCGGCTCTGGCCTCCTCCAAGCACCTGACGTACCGTCAGCGGACTGTCTCCCAGGGGGTGTCCGTGGCCGACGACCGTCCCGTACCGCTCGACGAATACCCCGTCCACCAGGTGCCGCTGTCCATGAAGCACGTGGCGACCGGGGACCGGAACGCCTACGACCGCTGCATCTTCCACGTCTTCGACCACGCCGGCCGCGCCCTGCTCATCCTCGGCCTCGGGGTCTACCCCAACCTGGGCGTGATCGACGCCTACGCGACCCTTCGCACCGGGGACACCCTGCACGCCGTCCGCGCCTCGGACGCGCTCGGCGAGGACCGGATGCGGCTCGCCGTCGGCCCGCTGCGCATCGAGGTCCAGGAACCGCTGAGGCGGCTGCGCCTGGTCTGCGAGGACGACCTGTCGTACGACCTCACCTGGACCGCGGCCTTCCCGGCCCTGTGGGAACCCCACCACCTCCAGCGCCGCGGCGACCGGCTCACCCTGGAGGGGCGCAGGTTCGTCCAGGCGGGCACGGTGACGGGCGTGATCGAGGCGGGCGGCACGGAGTTCGAGGTCTCCTCGGACGGCTGGACCGGTACCCGGGACCGCAGCTGGGGCGTGCGACCGGTGCCGGGGGAGGAGGGCGGACGGCTCGCCGAGGACCACCCGACCGAGGGCTTCCACTGGATCTGGTGCCCGGTCCGCTTCGAAAACCGCTTCCTGATGCTCATCACCCAGGAGGACGCCGACGGTCACCGCTCCCTGAACGACGCCACCCTGCTCCGCCCCGGCCACCGCGACCGCCAACTGGGCTGGCCCCAGGCCGAGATCACCTACCGCTCCGGCACCCGCCACCCCGAGCGCGCGGTCGTCCACCTCGGCGACCCTCGCAAACCGCTGGAGCTGGAGGCGGAGATCCTGGCCTCCTCGCCGCTCGCGGTCGGCGCGGGCTATCCGCCGGCGGACGACTGGCAGCACGGAACCTGGCAGGGCCGGGGATGGGCCGACCGCCGTACGTACGACATGGCGTCGCCGCACCCCGTGGCCGCCTACGGCGTCACCGACCACTCCGCCCGCTTCCGGATGGACGGACGGACGGGCTACGGCATCTTCGAGCACGGTTCGTTCGGCCGGCACGACCCGAGCGGCTTCACGGGCTTCGACTCGGTCGCACCCTGAGGGAGGACGAGATGGCCACGGCACCGCGTCCGCGCACCAGCACCCGCGACCCCGAGGAACTCACCCGGCGCCTCACGGCCTGGCTCGGCACCCGGCTGCCCGGGGCCAAGGCCGTCGGCGTCACCGTCCCGGCCTCCAACGGGATGTCCAGCGAGACCCTGCTGTTCGACATCGAGCACCCCCGACCACCCCTGCGTTCCTGCGCGTTGCGGCTCGCGGCGGACCCGGCGGCGTACACCGTCTTCCCGGAGTACGACATGGCCCGCCAGTACCGCACCCTGCAGCGCGTGGCCGACCGCACCGACGTTCCGGTGCCCCGGGTGCTGTGGCTTGAGGAGGACCCGGGGCCGCTCGGGGCGCCGTTCTTCGTCATGGAAAGGGTCGCCGGACGGGTGCCGCCGGATGTCATGCCGTACACGTACGAGGGCAGTTGGCTGCACGCGGCGAGCGACGCGGAGCGCGAGCACCTGGAGGCCGCCACCATCGCTCTGCTCGCCCGGCTCCACGACCAAGTTCCCTTGCATGAAGCTGATTTCCTCGCCCTGCCGGGCGAAGGTGACGCCCTGCGCCGGCATATGACGGCCCAACGGGCCTACTACTCCTGGGTGATCGACGGGCTCGCCCGCTCACCCCTGATCGAGGCCGCGTTCGACCGGCTGGAGCAGCTGTGGCCGCGCGAGCCCGGCACACCCGTCCTCAACTGGGGTGACGCACGGATCGGGAACGTCGTCTACGACGGCTTCGACCCCGTCGCCGTCCTCGACTGGGAGATGGCGGCCCTCGCCCCGCGCGAGGTGGACCTCGGCTGGACCATCTACCTGCACCGCTTCTTCCACGACCTCACGATCGCCTCCGGACAGCGCGGACTGCCCGATTTCCTGCGCCGAGACCGCGTCGAGGACCGCTACACCGGACTGACCGGCCACGCCCCGCGGGACATGGAGTTCTACACCCTCTACGCGGCCCTGCGGCACGCGATCGTCATGCTGCGCGTCGCCTACCGTCAGGCGTACTTCGGAGAGGTCGCCGTCCCGGCGGACCCGGACACACTGATCCTGCACCACGGCAGTCTGCGCGCCATGGTGCAGGGCAGCTACTGGGATTGAGCCGGGCCGGTCCGCGCGGACTCAGGCGGCCTGGCGGCGCATCTCCGGTACGCGCATCGGGCGCGAGCCCGGGCCGCCGACGTGCGAGAACGGTTGCGTCCGCCAGTTCAGACCCTGGGGGAGCGTGAGCAGCAGGGCCATGTCCTGCTCCTGCGGCTCGAAGGACTCGTCCGCGGGGCGGGCGTCGGCCGCCGCACGGCCGGTGCCCGCGCAGACCGTGAGCCCGAACGGGTTCCACGGCGAGGCGCACAGCGCGTGCTCCGGCAGGATCTCCTCGTCCGCCAGGAGCGCGATCGGCTGCGCGCAGTCCGGGCAGATCACCCGGTACATCTCGAAGGTGTCGTAGGCGTCGAACTCGTCGGCTTCCAGGGCGTCGGGTTCGACGCCCTCCGGCTCGGGCTCGACGACCGGCTGCTGCCGCTTGGACGCGGAACGACCAGGGCGCTTGAGACTCTGCATGGGTTTCTCCCCCTAAGGCTGGGCCGTGACGGCGCTGCGGCCTCGACCACAGCAAGCACTTCCCGCCCGCTCTCGGCGGTAATCACGAGAACATCACGGAGCCCGTTCGAGAGCTGTGGCGTTCGTCACATGCCGTGCGCAGGTGCCCGGTGCGGTCCTTTTTGTGCCGGAGCGGGTGTGACCTGCGTTGCTGAGCTATCCGAGGAGATCAACCGCACTGTAGGTTTTGGCGCCATGGAGGAGCTGGACCGTCAGATCGTGCAGCTGCTCGTCAAAGACGGGCGGATGAGCTACACCGACCTGGGCAAGGCCACGGGCCTGTCCACGTCGGCGGTGCACCAGCGGGTGCGCCGGCTCGAACAGCGTGGTGTCATCCGCGGCTACGCCGCGGTGGTCGACCCCGAGGCCGTCGGGCTGCCCATGACGGCGTTCATCTCGGTGAAACCCTTCGACCCCAGCGCCCCCGACGACATCTCGGACCGCCTCGCCGGCGTCCCCGAGATCGAGGCCTGCCACAGCGTCGCCGGCGACGAGAACTACATCCTCAAGGTGCGCGTGGCCACCCCGCACGAACTGGAGGAGCTGCTCGCCCGGGTCCGCACCCTGGCCGGCGTCTCCACCCGCACCACCGTCGTGCTGTCCACCCCCTACGAGGCGCGTCCCCCGAAGATCTGAACCGGCCGCCCCGGTGCCCCCGGTCTCCCGCGTACGCGAGAGACTGTGGGGCATGAGTGAGCAGTCCGCCGACCCCAAGACCGTCCTGCTGCGCCGCGGAGAGGTCCACAGCCCCGCCAGCCCCTTCGCCACCGCGATGGTGGTGGAGCACGGCCAGGTCGCCTGGGTCGGCTCCGAGGGCGCCGCCGACGCCTTCGCCAACGGCGTGGACGAGGTGGTCGACCTCGACGGCGCCCTGGTCACCCCGGCGTTCACCGACGCCCATGTGCACACCACCGCCACGGGCCTCGCCCTGACCGGCCTGGACCTGTCAGACGCCCCGTCCCTGGAAGCGGCCCTCGCGCTCGTCCGCGACTTCGCCGCGGCCCGCCCCGACGACCGGGTCCTGCTCGGCCACGGCTGGGACGCCGCCCGCTGGCCCGGCGGCCGCCCGCCGACCCGCGCGGAACTCGACGCGGCCACCGACGGCCGCCCCCTGTACCTCTCCCGCATCGACGTCCACTCGGCCGTCGTCACCTCGGCACTGCTCGACCTCGTGCCCGGTCTCGGCCCGGTCGACGGCCCGCTGACCGCCGACGACCACCACGCCGTGCGCGAAGCCGCGCTCGCCGCCATCACCCCCGCCCAGCGCGCCGAGGCCCAGCGCACCGCCCTCGCCCACGCCGCCTCCCTCGGTATCGGCTCCGTGCACGAGTGCGGCGGCCCGAAGATCTCCTCCGAGGACGACTTCACGGACCTGCTGGGGCTCGCCGGCGAGGTGCCGGGGCCGCGCGTCATCGGCTACTGGGCGGAACAGGATGTCGACAAGGCGCGCGCGCTGGGCGCCCACGGCGCCGCGGGCGACCTCTTCGTGGACGGCGCCCTCGGCTCGCACACCGCCTGCGTGCACCAGCCCTACGCCGACGCTGCCCACACCGGCACCGCCTACCTGGACGCCGACGCCGTCGCCGACCATGTAGTCGCCTGCACCGAGGCCGGGCTCCAGGCGGGCTTCCACGCCATCGGCGACGCCGCCGTCGACGCGGTTGTGGAGGGCCTGCGCGCAGCCGCCGAGAAGGTCGGCCTCGCCCGCGTCCGCGCCGCCCGGCACCGCGTCGAGCACGCCGAGATGCTCACCCCCGAGACCGTCGCCGCCTTCGCCGAGCTGGGCCTGATCGCCTCGGTCCAGCCCGCCTTCGACGCGCTGTGGGGCGGGGAGGACGGCATGTACGCCCACCGCCTCGGCGCCGAGCGGGCCCGCACCCTCAACCCGTTCGCCACCCTGTTGCGCGCCGGCGTGCCGCTCGCGTTCGGCTCCGACAGCCCGGTCACCCCGCTCGACCCCTGGGGCACGGTCCGCGCCGCCGCGTTCCACCGGACCCCGGAGCACCGGGTCTCCGTACGAGCCGCGTTCACCGCGCACACGCGCGGTGGCTGGCGGGCCACCGGCCGCGACGACGCGGGCGTCCTGATTCCCGGCGCGCCCGCCGACTACGCCGTCTGGCGAACCGACGAACTGATCGTCCAGGCCCCCGACGACCGCGTGGCCCGCTGGTCCACCGACCCGCGCTCCGGCACCCCCGGCCTGCCCGACCTCACACCGGGCCGTGACCTGCCGGTCTGCCTGCGCACCGTCGTGGGCGGACGGACCGTGTTCGTACGGCCGGGCGAGTGATCTCCCGGGGTGGCGCGGTGGTGATCGTTGCCCGCCGCGGCGTCGCCCGACCTGCGAATCCTCTGGGTTCACCACCGTCGGGTAGGCATCAGTGCAGGTCAGGCGGTTGTTGACAGTCGACGGCCGGGGGCCGATAGGTTCGGCCGAGTCCACCACCGGACGCCCGACCGGGGAGTGTTCACTCGTCGCAGCGCCGCTGGGTCAGGGACGGTGTGCCGCACCGGGGCACCGTCACTGGGAGCCAGGCTCAGCGCCCGCGCCGACGAGGGAACGTTCCGGCCGGTCGGCAAGGTGTGACCCGGGTGGGGCCCGGGCGCTCAGTAGACAACGGCTTTCGGTCGTCCCGCAGCCAGCGGGGCCCAGGTCGGCCCGAAGGGCGCCGGGCCCCCATCCGTCGCGGCACGCAGGTGCCGAAAAGTACGCTCTTACCCCACTCTTGTGGAATCGACACCAGCGTACGAACGGGAGGGCGCGTCATCCCAGGCCGCGGCCACTATGGTGGACGCCTGCGTACGACATGAAGGGGCAGCAGTGAACGACGGCGACGGGACCCTCGAGGCCAAGGCCCAGGGGAGGCAGTTCGGTCCGCTCGGCACGGCCTTGGTGATCATCCCGACCTACAACGAGGCGGAGAACATCAAGACCATCGTCGGCCGGGTGCGCAAGGCCGTCCCCGAGGCGCACGTCCTGGTGGCGGACGACAACAGCCCCGACGGCACGGGCAAGCTGGCCGACGAGCTGGCCGCCGAGGACGACCACGTCCAGGTGCTGCACCGCAAGGGCAAGGAGGGCCTCGGCGCCGCCTACCTCGCGGGCTTCCGCTGGGGCCTGGAGCACGGTTACGGCGTGCTGGTCGAGATGGACGCCGACGGCTCCCACCAGCCCGAGGAGCTGCCCCGGCTGCTCACCGCCCTCAAGGGTGCCGACCTGGTGCTCGGCTCGCGCTGGGTGCCCGGCGGCCGGGTGGTGAACTGGCCCAAGTCCAGGGAGTTCCTCTCGCGCGGTGGCAGCACCTACTCGCGCCTCATGCTCGACGTGCCGATCCGTGACGTGACCGGCGGCTACCGCGCGTTCCGCCGCGAGACCCTCGAAGGGCTCGGACTCGACAAGGTCGCCTCGCAGGGGTACTGCTTCCAGGTCGACCTGGCCCGGCGTGCGGTCAAGGCCGGCTACCACGTCGTCGAGGTGCCCATCACGTTCGTGGAGCGGGAACTCGGCGACTCCAAGATGAGCCGGGACATCGTCGTGGAGGCGCTGTGGCGGGTCACCGCCTGGGGCTTCGGCGAGCGCGTCGGCAAGCTCACGGGCAAGGACAAGCAGGCCTAGGAGGCCTAGGGCCCCTTATCCCGCACTGAGCCGCGTCCAGGCACACTGGGAGCATGACGACTGGCGTTCCCACCTCTCCGTCCACCGTCCGGCCCCGGCGTTCCCGGCTGCGCAGGTATCTGCCCCTGGGGATCGCCGCGTGGCTGGTGCTGGAGATCTGGCTGCTGACGCAGGTCGCCGGTGTGGCGGGCGGTCTCACCGTGTTCCTGCTCCTGGTGGCGGGCTTCGCCGCCGGCTCCGTGGTCATCAAGCGGGCGGGGCGGCGCGCCTTCCAGAACCTCAACGAGGCGCTGCAGCGTGGCGGGTCACCGACGCGCGGCGGCGGCAACGGCCTGATGATGCTCGGCGGCCTGCTGCTGATGATCCCGGGCCTGATCTCCGACGCGGCCGGCCTGCTCCTGCTGCTCCCGCCTGTCCAGAAGGCCGTGAGCCGCTTCGCGGAGCGCGCCTTCGACCGGAGCCTGCGCAAGGCCGCCCCGGGCACCCTGGGCGACGCCTTCCAGCAGGCCCGCATCCACCGCCCCGACGGCAAGGTGGTGCAGGGCGAGGTGATCAGGGAGGACACCAGCCGGGAGCCGGGGGAGCAGTGGCCGCCCCTGACCCGCTGAGTGAGGCTCGGCTGCGCGGCTGAGTCGAGATCTTGGCCGCGCGACTTTCTCCAAGCTGTCGCCCAGACGTCTCCGGGCAGGACGTCTCCGGGCAGCACGAAACCGCGGGCGCCGTACGTCTTCACATACGGCGCCCGCGGTTACTCGTGTGTCTCGCGTTACGCGCTCTTGCGGCTGTCTCGCGGGTGAACGGCGATGTTCATCGCCCCCGAGCGCAGAACCGCCAGGCGCTCCTCGAGGACCTCTTCGAGCTCCTCACGGGTGCGCCGCTCCATCAGCATGTCCCAATGGGTACGCGCGGGCTTGGCCTTCTTCTCCTCAGGGCCGTCGCCGTCCACCAGGAGTGCCTGGGCCCCACAGACCTTGCACTCCCACTCCGGCGGGATCTCCGCCTCGACCGAGAAGGGCATCTCGAAGCGGTGCCCCTTCTCACATGCGTACTCCACGGCCTGGCGCGGAGCCAGGTCGATACCGCGGTCCGTCTCGTAGCTGGTCACTACGAGGCGCGTACCGCGAAGAGCTCGCTCACTCATGAATCGTGCCTCCCGGGCTTGTCGCCCACAGGACAGGTGTCGCTGTCGTCGTCATCCGGTCAACGTCCGGTCGGCGGTAAAGATTCCCGTTCCGAGTCCCGTTCCGGGTCATGCGTCGCCGTCGTAGCCGCCCCTTGTTCTACCCACAGGCGCCCGGTTTGTCACATCTGCTAGCAGATGTCACCCAGCGTTTCGGCATCTTTGACGCGCAGTAACGGTACGCCTGGCAGGCCAAACGCGTACACTACCGCCCTTTCGCGTCGAGCGCTAAATCGTTCCTAGATCCTTTCCGGAACGGGGTTTCCCGCCTCGCCGATCGCCCGCCGTACCGGAACCCTCGCGAGCAGGACGAAACCGATGACGAAGAAGGCCACCAGCGAGATGATCGCGGAGCGATAGCTCCCGGTCAGCTGGTAGGTCACCCCGAACAGCAGCGGGCCCAGCCAGCTCATCCCGCGGTCGCTCATCTCGTACGCGGAGAAGTACTCGGCCTCCTTGCCCGGCGGCACCAGATGAGAGAACAGCGACCGGGACAGCGCCTGGCTGCCGCCGAGGACCAGTCCGATTCCGGACGCCAGCACGAAGAACCACACCGGCGCCCCGGCGGGCAGGAAGTAGCCGGCCCCCAGCGTGACCGTCCAGGCCACCAGCGAACCGAGGATCGTCCGCTTCGCCCCGTAGGTCCGGGCCAGCCGTCCCATCGCCAGCGCCCCCGCCACGGCCAGCACCTGTACCAGCAGCACCGCACCGATGAGCGTCGACTGCCCGAGTCCCAGTTCCTCGGAGCCGTAGACCGAGGCCTGGGAGATCACCGTCTGGATGCCGTCGTTGTAGATGAGGTACGCCAGCAGGAACGCGAGCGTCAGCGGATGCCGGCGCATGTCCCGGACGGTCGCCGTGAGCTGCCGCAGCCCGGGGGCCGTCGCACGCTCCACGCGCGCGTGCCGGTCGCGCAGCCGGCTCATCGGTACGAGCGTGAAGGCGCCCCACCACAGTCCGGCCGAGGCCAGACAGACCCGGACCGCGGCCGTCTCGGAGAGGCCGAAGGAGTCGTGCGCCGAGTACAGGACGAGGTTGGCCACGAGGACCAGGGCGCCCGCCGCGTAGCCGAAGGCCCAGCCCCGGGAGGAGATCGCGTCGCGCTCCTCGGGCGGGGCGATCTGCGGCAGGTAGGAGTTGTAGAGCATCATCCCCACGGACTGCGCCGCGTTCGCCACGACGAGGAGCAGCCCGCCGAGCAGATAGCGGTCGCCGTCGAGGAAGAACATGCCCGTCGTCGCGGCCGCCCCCGTGTACGCGGCCGCACCGAGCAGCGGTTTCTTCCGGCCGGTGCGGTCCGCCGCCGCACCCACCAGAGGCATCAGGACGACGGCCACGATCACCGACAGGGACACCGAGTAGGCGAAGAAGGAGCCCGCCCGGACCGGTATCCCCAGCGGATGCACAAAGCCGTCGGCGTCGGCTGCCTTCTCGGCCACCGCGGTGAGGTACGGGCCGAGGAAGACGGTCAGGACGGTCGTCGAATAGACCGAGCACGCCCAGTCGTAGAAGTACCAGCCGCGCTGTTCGCGCCGCAGCCCCGCGGCCTCGTCGGCCGCCTGTGTCCGCACGGTCTCGGTGCCCACCCGTGCCCTCGCTTCCCCGCAGAAGTGCTGTGCGAAGGCGCGGCCCGGTCGCCCCGGGTGCTCAGACCCAGACGCCGCGGTCCTCCATGACCTTGCGCAACGTGTCGATGTGATCGGTCATGATGCCATCGACACCGAGGTCGAGGAGCCGGTGCATCCGCTCCGGTTCGTTGATCGTCCACACGTGGACCTGCAGCCCGAGCGCGTGGGCGGCACGGACGAAGCGCTCGTCGACCACCGGGACGCCCGACTGGGCCTCCGGAACCTGCGCGGCGACCGCGGAACGGCGCACCGAGGCCGGCAGCCCCCAGGAGCGCAGCCGCAGACTGAGCACCCCGCGCGTGCCGAACGAGGTGGCCAGGCGCGGCCCGGCCAGCCGCTGCGCCCGCAGCACCCGCGCCTCGGAGAAGGAGCCCACGCAGACCCGGTCCCAGGCGTTCGTGCGCTCGATCAGCTCCAGGAAGGGCCGCAGAGCCGGCTCCGCCTTGAGGTCCACGTTCCAGCGGACCTCGGGGAAGGCATCCAGCAGCTCCTCGAAGAGCGGTACGGGTTCCCGTCCTCCCACGCGCGCGCGGGACACGTCCTGCCACGGCAGGTCGGCTATGCGGCCCGCGCCGTCGGTGACCCGGTCGAGCGTGCCGTCGTGGAAGGCGACGAGCTTGCCGTCCGCCGTCGTGTGGACGTCGGTCTCGATGTACCGGTAGCCCAGGTCGACCGCGCGCCGGAACTGCGCCACGGTGTTCTCCAGCCCGTCGGCCGCCCCGCCGCGGTGGGCGAAGGCGATGGGGCCCGGGTGGTCGAGATAGGGGTGGCGTATCGCGGTGGTCACGGACGCAGTATCGCCCCTTCCGGTTGCCCGGTGGCAACGATTGTGCTTCGCCCCGGTGCCGAAGGGGCGGCGAAGACGCGCAGGAAGAACTGGGCGAGCGGTCCGATGGACAGCGCGTACAGGACGGTGCCGATGCCGACGGTGCCGCCCAGGGCGAAGCCGGTCGCGACGACGGTGACCTCAACGACGGTGCGGATCAGCCGGATCGAGCGGCCCGTGCGCCGGTTCAGCCCGGTCATCAGGCCATCGCGCGGGCCCGGCCCGAAGGCGGCGGAGATGTAGAGGCCGGTCGCCATGCCGTTGAGCACGACGCCCGCGAGGAGAAGGGGCACGCGGACCGCCAGGGAGCGCACGTCCGGGAGCACGGCAAGGGTGGCGTCCATGGCGAACCCGATCACCAGGACGTTGGAGACGGTGCCGAGCCCGGGGCGCTGCCGCAGTGGGATCCACAGCAGCAGGACGGCCGCCCCCACGATCGTCAGGACCAGACCCATGCTGAGCCCGGTGAGTTCGGCGAGCCCCTGGTGCAGGACGTTCCAGGGCTCCAGCCCGAGACCCGCCTTCACCAGGAGCGCGGAACTGGCGCCGTACAGCGCGAGCCCCGCGTACAGCATGAACAGACGTCGGCCGAGACGAGTGGATCCGGGACGACCGGTTCCGAGACGACCGGGGCGACTGGGAGCGGACACGAAATACCCCCCTGGGTGGTGGCAGTGGCCTGATGCATGTCACTCTGTGGCTTGGGATGAAAACCCATCCATGGCCAATTCGGGGAAGGTGGACTGATCGTCATGGCGCAGTGGACCTCAGCGGTGGGGGCCGCGCAGCTCGCCCGGCTGCTCACCTCCCAGCAGGACCGCCCGGCAGGCCCCGGCACGCGCCGCCCGCCCGCCTACCGCGCCCTCGCCGACGGCATCCGGCTCCTCGTGCTCGAAGGCCGCGTGCCCGTGGCCGCCCGGCTCCCCGCCGAGCGCGAACTGGCCCTGTCCCTCTCCGTCAGCCGTACGACGGTCGCGGCCGCCTACGAGGCCCTGCGCACCGAGGGTTTCCTGGAGTCCCGGCGCGGCGCCGGCAGCTGGACGGCCGTACCGGCGGGCAACCCGCTTCCCGCGCGCGGACTTGAGCCGCTGCCCCCGGAGTCCCTCGGCTCGGTGATCGACCTGGGCTGCGCCTCGTTGCCGGCCCCGGAGCCGTGGCTCACCCGTGCCGTGCAGGGGGCGCTGGAGGAACTGCCGCCGTACGCCCACACACACGGCGACTACCCGGCCGGACTTCCGGCCCTGCGGGCGATGATCGCCGAGCGCTACACCGCGCGCGGGATCCCCACCATGCCTGAGCAGATCATGGTGACGACCGGCGCGATGGGCGCCATCGACGCGATCTGCCATCTCTTCGCGGGCCGCGGTGAGCGCATCGCCGTCGAGTCGCCGTCCTACGCCAACATCCTCCAGCTGATGCGGGAGGCGGGCGCGCGACTCGTGCCCGTCGCCATGGCCGAGGGGCTGACCGGCTGGGACATGGACCGCTGGCGCCAGGTCCTGCGCGAGGCCGCGCCCCGGCTCGCCTATGTCGTCGCCGACTTCCACAACCCGACGGGCGCGCTCGCCGACGAGGACCAGCGGCGCCGGCTGGTGGACGCGGCCCGCTCGGCCGGGACCGTGCTCGTGGCCGACGAGACGATGACCGAGCTGTGGCTCGACGAGTCGTTCGGCCAGGGTGCCATGCCGCGCCCGGTCTGCAGCTTCGACCCGGCGGGCTCGACCGTCGTCACGGTCGGCTCGGCCAGCAAGGCGTTCTGGGCCGGCATGCGGATCGGCTGGGTGCGTGCCGCCCCGGACGTGATCCGCAGTCTGGTCGCGGCGCGTGCGTACGCCGACCTCGGCACCCCTGTGCTGGAGCAGCTGGCCGTGAACTGGCTGTTCAGCACGGGCGGTTGGGAACAGGCCGTCGCCCTGCGGCGGAGCCAGGCGCGGGAGAACCGGGATGCCCTGGTGGCCGCGGTGCGCCGCGAACTGCCCGACTGGGAGTTCGAGATCCCCCAGGGCGGCCTGACCCTGTGGGTCCGCGCCGGCGGCCTCTCGGGCTCGCGGCTCGCCGAAGCGGGGGAGCGGGTCGGCGTCCGCGTCCCCTCCGGCCCCCGTTTCGGCGTCGACGGCGCCTTCGAGGGCTACCTCCGCCTCCCGTTCACGGTCGGCGGAGCGGTGGCGGATGAGGCGGCTGCGCGCCTTGCGGCGGCGGCGCGTCTGGTGGAGACGGGGGCGACTGGTGACGCCGAGGCGCCCCGTACGTTCGTGGCGTAGATGAGTCGGTCGCTCGGAGTTCGGCTGCGGGTGTGTGGGGCTGGTCGCGCCCACGCACCCGCAGTCGCATGTCGATACAGCCCCGCGCCCCTGGGTGGTTGGGGGAGTGCGGGCGCAGCGGCACCCCGCGAGCGCGGGTGAGCGCAGCCCACCCCAGCCCAACCGCAGCCGACGGGCACTTACGAACTCTCGGCGGCCACTGCCTCCGCAGCCAGCGGTTCCGTCTCAGGGGCGGCCTCGACAGGAGTCGTCCGCGGCGGCAGCAACTCCAGCACCGCCTGCCGGTCGGCGTCGGTGGTCGCGTCGTCGTAGGGATCGGGGGTCGACGGCACCTGAAGCCGATGCACCGGCCCCGACCCCAGCCGCGCATAGCCCCGCCCCGGCGGCACCTGTGCCGGCGCCGTCGTGCGCGCCCGCATCCCCAGCACCGCCTCCACCTGTTCAGGCGCCGCAGGCCCCAGCACGACACGCGCGCGTGTGTGCTGACGTACGCCCTCGCTCAACGTGTCCGCGCTGTCGAACTGTTCGGCCACGGCCACGGTCACGTTCGCCGCGCGCCCGTGCCGCAACGGCATCTGGAGGAGGGCCTGCGGATCCTTGCGGCCGTCCGCCGCCATGAGGTGGGTGAAGACGCTCGGCCGGTCCAGCAGGATCCACAGCGGGCGCCGGGTGTCCTCGGGCGGCGCGTCGCCCGCCTGCCGGGCCCGGTTGATGGCGATGAGTCGCCGCTCGGTCTCCTGCGCGGCCCACTCCAGGCTGGCCAGCGCCCCGGCCGGCGCGCATTCCACTGCCAGCACGCCGTCCCGTCCGATCAGACAGGCGTACTCGCCGGTGCCGCCGCCGTCGACGATCAGTACGTCGCCGTACTGGAGCGCCTGCAGGGCGATCGAGCGGAGCAGGGTCGAGGTGCCGCTGCCGGGGTGGCCCATGGCCAGCAGGTGCGGCTCGGTCGAGCGGATGCCGGTGCGCCAGACGACCGGCGGGACGTCGCGTTGTTCCTCTCCGTAGGAGAGGGGAAGCGTCCGCTGGACCTCGCTCGGATCGGTGAACCCGAGCACGGTCTCGCCCGGCGCGGTGACGAAACGCTGGGCGGCGATGTCGGTGGGCAGCGGGGCGAGGACGGTCACCGTCAGCCGGTTGCCCTCCTCGTCCCACTCGAAGTGGTACTCACGGCCCCGCCCGGCCTTCGCGGTGAGCAGTTGCTCGATCCGCGCGCGGGCCGCGGGCTCGCCGTCCGGGAAGTAGGCGGGGTAGCGGATCACCAGATGACCGAAGCGCCCGCCGTCGTCGAACTCGTGTGTGTCGAAGGCCTTCTCCCACTCTCCGCCGTGCGCGTACAGCGGTGCCGGGTCCTCGGCGGTGGAGAAGTACGGCACCAGCGCCTCGTACAGGGACTGGAGCCGCTCGGCCTGGGACTCGTCCGGCCCTTCGGGGGCCTGCGGGGTGCGGTCGCGGCCCTGCCAGGCCGCCGCCGCCATCAGGGTGATGGCGGCGAGCAGCGGTCCGTACGGCACCATCACCACGAACAGGACCACGGTGGCCGCCAGGAACAGCAGCGGCCCACGCTTGTCCTTGGGTGTCTCGGCCCACCTGCGCCGTCCGGCCGAGGCCAGCCGGCGCAGCCCGCGCGAGATGGTGATCAGCGGGTGGAGGACATCGGTGGCACTGTCGGCCGCCGTCCGGGCCAGCTCCCGGCTCCGGGCGATCTGCGTCCGGGCGATCTGCGCGCTGTCTTTGCTCAGAATGCGGGGGAGAGGGCGCCGGGCCACTGCTGTCTCCTGTTGGTGCGTACGGGCGGGAGGTGGGGCGTCAGAACTTGATGCCGCCGAGGAGGCTCGCCAGGCTCTCGCCGCCGGCCTTGATGCTGGGGGCGATGGCCGTGCTCGACAGGTAGAAGCCGAACAGGGCCGAGACGGCGGCGTGCGAACCCTTGAGCCCGTCCTTCCTGAAGAAGAGAAAGACGATGATGCCGAGCAGGAGCACGCCTGACAGGGAGAGGATCATTTGAGGTCTCCTGGTGTCGAGAGGGGACAGTCACCATGAGTACTTCCAGGATCACAGGATGTGTCTATACGACAAAAGGTGCAACTGGGTGAAATTCGGTTGATTTCCCCCGGGTGGCGGAGCTGTCATGGGCCGGTTGAGCAGGGCGCTTGCGTCCGGCGGGTTCTGCGGTGATCTTTACCTCGGGCACTTCGGGTCATGTGAGGCGCGAGCCAGTACCCTTGCGATTCACCTGAACGGTTGTAAGAGAGGCGGTCCGGCCGATGAGCGAAGCCCCCGACCCCGAGGTCGTGGAGCTGGCGACC
The DNA here is from genome assembly GCF_042895235.1 of Streptomyces sp. NPDC001410. Taxonomy (NCBI): domain Bacteria; kingdom Bacillati; phylum Actinomycetota; class Actinomycetes; order Kitasatosporales; family Streptomycetaceae; genus Streptomyces; species Streptomyces sp. NPDC001410. Next base: position 42,748 of record NZ_JBIAWE010000004.1, on the reverse strand, counting down.
AAGATCTTCGATCTGGCCCGGCAGGGGCAGACCGAGGAGCTGGTGGCGTACGTCGACAAGGGCGTTCCGGCCAACCTCACCAACGACCGCGGCGACTCCCTCGTGATGCTCGCCGCCTACCACGGTCACGCCGACGCGGTGCGCGCCCTGCTCGCCCGGGGCGGGGACGTGGACCGGATCAACGACCGAGGCCAGACCCCGCTCGCGGGGGCCGTCTTCAAGGGTGAGACGGAAGTGATCAGGGCCCTCCTGGAGGGCGGTGCCGATCCCGCCGCGGGTACTCCCTCGGCCGTGGAAACGGCACGCATGTTCGGTAAGACGGAACTCCTGGAACTGTTCGGCGCACACTGATGCGGACGTCCTGACCAGGTACGACACAGAAAACGGGGGAGGCGGTACAGGGCCGCCGGAAATACGGTCGCGGCAGCACACACCGCGGGTCATCATGACGACGTGATTCACGGACGCGATGGCTGGGCAGGTGTTGCCGCACCGCGCGGACCGTGATGCGGTCCGCATGGGCCAACGACGAGAGGCAGAGAGAAATGGTCTACAGCAAGCAAGAGACGGCGGGCGCTCCGACGTTGTGTCACGCGGCCAGGTAGTGCGTGTTTCCCGGTTGCGTCGACGCTTGATGTGAGGCTGTTTCCCATGTTCGATCCGGTCATAGCGCCCAGCGGTACGCTGCTCGGCCTGCTCCAGCGCGGCCGTGGCGACGGCACGCTGCACGCGCTCACCGCCCCGCGAGCGGAGGCGCTCGCGGCCCTGAACCACTGTGTGCTGCGGGACCCCCGCCACGACTGGCAGGTGGAGAACCGCTCCCTTTACTACGCCCGGCTCTACCTCGACCTGAACGGCGAGCTGGACGCCATCGAGGCGCACCTCTTCGACCCCGAGGACGTCCTCGACACCGACGAGTCCCGCACCGGCCTGGCCCTGGCGGTCCTCGGGCACCTCGCCTCCTACGGCAGGCGGGACGCGCTCGAACTGCTGCGCAGGTACGCCGCTCACGGGGCCAGCTGGGCCTGGGCCCTGGACGAGCTGGCCCTCAGGGACGACGACGCGGGCCTGCGCGCCCTCGCCGCCCCGGTCCTGGCCCGCTTCTCCATCGACCCCGAGGGCGAGGCCGAGCTGGCCGCCGCCGTGCGCGACGCCTTCGAGCCGAGGCCCTGGCGGCTGTGGGCCGAGGATCCGCGCGAATCGATCGCCACGCGCGTGCGTGCCGCCCAGGAGACCGGCTGTTTCGACCGCTGGCAGCGCCAGATGCGGCCCACCGGGCCCCGCCCCGGGTGGAGCGTGCGAGCCGTCTTCGAGTGGGCCCAGCAGGGCATCGAGCGCGGTGCCGCGCTGCACGTCCCGGCTGCCCGCTGCCTGGTCGCCGTGGCCGGCCCCGAGGACCGGCCGGAGATCCTCCAGGCCGCGCGGAACGGCATCGACGGCGCCCGCTGCACGGCGTTGCGCTACCTGGCCGACAGCAACGACCCCGACGCCCTCGACCTGATCGAGGCCGCCGTCGCCGACGGAGCGTCGGTCGTCGTGGAGGCCGCCGTCGACGCCTTCGAACGGATGCGCAGCATCGCCGCCGTGGACCGTGCGCGCCGCTGGGCCCAGCGCCCCGACGCCCTCGGCACCGCCGCCGGGCGCATGCTCGCCTGCCGCGGCGGAGCCCAGGACAGCGACCTCGTCCTCGGCGCCCTGCGTGAGGCCGTACGGGGTGAAGGCCCCGACGCGCCCACCCTGTGGACCCTGGTGGACGGCACCGGACGCCTCGGCATCGCCTGCGCGGCCCCCGTCCTGCGCCACATCTACCGGGAGACGGCCTCCTCCCATCTCCGCGGCCGCGCCGCCCGCGCCCTGGCCGCCACCGATCCCTCCTTCGCCACCGGCTTCGCCGTCGAGTGCCTGTGGGACTGCGAGGAGACCACCCGGGAGATCGCCGCCCGGCACGCCGAGACCGGCGACGCGCGGGTCGTCGAACGACTCCGCCGCCTCGCCGCCGATCCGGCCGAGGAGGACGAGGTGCAGACAGCGGTCCGCAGCCGCTTCGGACCGGACGCACAGACCATGTGACCTCGCCGCGCACCGTCACACGCATACGGGACGGGCGGGAGACCGCCCGTCGGGTGAACACCGGGTGACCCGCGGGTCAGGCGGACATGGCGGCCGGCTGACCTGCTCGGGTGTGCAGTCCAACGCTCATGGGACGTTCCCCGTCCGGAAAGATCGACGTTGACGCCGCCACGTCCGGCGCGGCGACAACACCCGTATGCGTGTCGTCATAGTGACCGAATCCTTTCCCCCCGATGTGAACGGCGTCGCCCACTGCGCGCTCCAGACCGCCCGGCACCTCGTGGATCGCGGCCACCACCCGCTCGTCGTCGCGCCGGCCACCGCACCCGGTACCAAGGCCGACGCCCACGAGGCTCCGTGCCCCGTCGTCCGTGTCCCCTCCCTCCCCCTTCCCGGCTACCCCCAGGTCCGCGTCGCCCTCCCCAGCCGGCGCCTCGCGGCGGCGCTCACCGAGCACCGCCCCGATGTGGTCCACCTGGCCAGTCCCTTCGTCCTCGGCGTCCGTGGCATGGCCGCCGCCGCCCGCTTCGGCATCCCCGCCGTCGCCGTCTACCAGACCGACCTGGCCGGATACGCCCGTACCTACATGGGCGCCGGAGAGGCGGCCGCCTGGCGCCGGATCCGCTCCGTGCACTCCGCCGCCGACCGCACCCTCGCCCCGTCCAGCGCCGCCCTGCACGACCTGGAGGCACACGGCGTACCCCGGGTACGGCTGTGGCCGCGCGGTGTCGACACCGTCCGTTTCCGGCCAGAGCACCGCGACGAGGCACTGCGCCGCGAACTGGCCCCGAACGGCGAGCTGATCGTCGGCTACGTCGGCCGGCTCGCCCCCGAGAAGCAGGTCGAACTCCTGGCCGGTGTCTGCGGCCTGGAGGGCGTCAAGGTCGTGATCGTCGGCGACGGCCCCAGCAGGCCCCACCTGGACGAGGCCCTGCCCGGCGCGGTCTTCCTGGGCCGCCGCACCGGCGACGAACTCGCCCGGATCTTCGCCTCGCTGGACCTGTTCGTGCACGCCGGCCCCTTCGAGACCTTCTGCCAGACCGTCCAGGAGGCCATGGCCAGCGGCGTTCCGGTGGTCGCACCCGCCGCGGGCGGCCCGCTGGACCTGGTGGACCAGGGCCGCACCGGACTGCTCGTCCCGCCGCGCGACGCGAACGCCGTCACGGAGGCCGTCCGCACCCTGACCGCCGATCCGAACCTGCTGGCCGCGTACGGCGCCGCCGGGCGGGCCATGGTCGAGGGTCGCACCTGGGCCGCCGTCGGCGACCAGCTGATCGCGCACTACGAGGACGTGCTCGCCGCGCGCCAGAAGACGGTGGTGACGGTATGACCGGTACACCCCTGCGCATCGTCCGGCTGGCCAACTTCGTCACCCCGGCCTCCGGCGGCCTGCGCACGGCCCTGCACGAACTGGGCAAGGGCTTCCGGGCCGCGGGCCACGAGCCGGTGCTCATCGTGCCGGGCGAGCGGCACACCGACCGCGACACGGAGCAGGGCCGGGTCATCACCCTGCCAGGACCGGTGCTGCCCGGCACCGGCGGCTACCGCGTCCTGACCGACAAGCGGCGCGTGGCCGCCCTCCTGGAGGACCTGGCCCCGGACCGCCTGGAGGTCTCCGACCGCACCACCCTGCGGTGGACCGGCCGCTGGGCGCGGCGCGCGCGCGTGCCCGCCGTGATGGTCTCCCACGAGACCGCCGACGGCGTGCTGCGCACCTGGGGCCTGTCCGAGAAGCTCGCCGCCCGGACGGCCGACTCCCTCAACACCCGCACCGCGCACGTCTACTCGCGGATCGTGTGCACCACGGAGTTCGCCGAGCGCGAGTTCGTACGGATCGGCGCGCGCAACGTCGTACGCGCCCCCCTCGGCGTCGACCTGATGGAACGCCACCCCGCGCTGCGTGACCCGGCGCTGCGCGCCGTGCACGCGCGCGGGAACGAGGCGCTGCTCGTGATGTGCTCCCGGCTGTCCGTGGAGAAGCGGCCCGGCACCGCCCTGGACGCCCTGGAGGCGCTGCTGCGGCGCGGCCGGCGGGCAGTGCTCGTGGTGGCCGGGGACGGCCCGCTGCGCGCGCGGCTGGAGCAGCGCGCGCGGGAGCGCGGGCTGCCGGTGACGTTCCTGGGGTACGTCGCCGACCGGGCCGCGCTCGGTGCCCTCCAGGCGTCCGCCGACGTGTGCCTGGCGCCCGGGCCCGCCGAGACCTTCGGCCTCGCCGCCCTGGAGGCCCTGGCGTGCGGGACACCCGTGGTGGCCAGCGCCTCGTCGGCGCTGCCCGAGGTGATCGGGGCCGCGGGCGCCGCGGCCGCCGACCGCGCGGACGCGTTCGCGGACGCCGTGGAACTGCTCCTGTCGCGCACCGAGCCCGAGCGACGGGAAGCCGCACGCGCGCGTGCCGAGTGCTTCGGCTGGGGAACGGCGGTGGAGGCGTTCCTCGTGGCGCACGACACGGAAGTGCTGAAGCGCACCGACGCCCCGGCCCGGCCCGGTGCCCGGGAGGGCGTGGCATGAGACCCGTCCGCTTCGTGGCCCTCGGGGACTCGCTCACCGAGGGCGTCGGCGACCCCGCCGGGGACGGCTGGCGGGGCTGGGCGGCGCTGCTGGCCGGCGGCCTCGCCGAGGACGCCGGGCAGGTGGAGTTCACGAACCTCGCCGTCAGCGGGGCGCAGACACAGGACGTGCTCGAACGGCAGACCCCGGCCGGTCTCGAACTGCGCCCCGACGTGGTGTCCGTGGTCATCGGCGTCAACGACACGCTGCGCCACACCTTCGACATCCATGCCGTGGCGGGCCGGCTCGACCAGGTGTACGCGGCCTTCACCGCCCAGGGCGCCACGCTGCTCACCGCCTGCCTGCCCGACCCCGGCGCGATGCTGGGCCTCCCGGGCGCCCTCGCCCGCCCGCTGGCCCGCCGGCAGCGGGCGGTCAACGCGGTCGTCCACGAACTGTCCGACCGGTACGGGGCCGTCCACCTGCACGCCGCGGAGGGCACCTGGCTCACCGACCGCGCCCTGTGGAGCGCGGACCGGCTGCACCCGGGCGAGCGCGGCCACCGGCGGCTCGCCGTGCACTTCCACGGCCTGCTCACCGTGGCGGGCCGGGCCACCGGCACGCCGCCGTCACCCGAACCGGAGTTCCCCGCCCCGACCCGCTCGGCGAGCCTGCTGTGGCTCGCCACCGCCGGCACCGCCTGGGTGATCCGGCGCTGCAACGATCTGCTGCCGCAACTGCTGCGGCTGGCCGCCGACGAAGTACGCCACCGCGCGCGGGGCACCAGCGCCCGCCTCGACCTGCACGCCTCCGCCGCGGTGTCCGAGGCGCTGGCCGCGCTGACGAGAACGGAGCAGCCCGATGCCGGCGGTGCCGACGCCGAGGCTCAGCGGCGCCGCACCGCCACGAACCGCACCGTGGTGCCCGGGACCGCCTGTGCGGCCGCCGGGAGATCGGCGGCGCGGACCACCGCGATCACCGGGTAGCCCCCGGTGGTCGGATGGTCGGCCAGGAACACCACAGGACGGCCGTCCGGCGGTACCTGCACCGCGCCGAGCACCATGCCCTCGCTGGGGAGTTCGCCGGTCCGGGCCCGCTCCAGGGCGGGCCCCTCGGTGCGCAGGCCGATCCGGTTGCTCGCCGAGGACACCCGGTACGCGCGCGTGGTCAGATCCCGGACCGCGCGCGCGGCGAACCAGTCGTCGCGCGGGCCCGGCGTCACCCGGAGCACGAGTTCGGCCGGCGGACCCGGCTGCGGGACGGCGTCCACGCGCGCGGGAGGGCCGGCCGGGGTGCCCAGCGGCAGCACCGTGCCGTCCGTGAGCGGCGCGGGGCCGAGTCCGGACAGCAGGTCGGTGGCACGGCTGCCGAGGACCGGCTCCACGGCGATCCCGCCGGACACGGCCACATAGGCGCGCACACCGGCCACGGCCGCCCCCACCTCCAGCAGCGCACCGGCGGGCACGACGACCGGGGCGCCCCAGGCCGCCGGGCGGCCGCCCACGGCGACCGGGCAGGGCGCGCCCCCGACGGCCACGGTCACCGTCGAACGGGGGCGCAGGGCGCAGCCGTTGAGGGTGGTCTCCAGGACGGCCGCGTCCGGCGGATTGCCGGCCAGCCGGTTGACGAGGGCCGCCGCCTGCGGGTCGAGCGCTCCGGAGCGGGGCACGCCGAGGTGCGCGTACCCGGGCCGCCCACGGTCCTGCACGGTGGTCAGCGCCCCGGCGCGCACGACGACAAGCGCACGGTCGGTCATACGGCCCCCGTGGGCGCGAGGCCGTTGCGGGGGTGGCCGGTCATGCCTCTCCCACCGGTACGAAGCGCACGCGCGCGCCCGGTGAGAGCAGCGCGGCCGGTACGCGCGCGTGGTCCCACAGCACCGCCTCCGTCGTGCCGATCAGCTGCCAGCCGCCCGGCGAGGAACGCGGGTACACGCCCGTGTACGCCCCCGCCAGCGCCACGGCACCGGCCGGTACCGCCGTGCGCGGGGTGGCCCGGCGCGGGACGTCGTAGCGGGCGGGCAGCCCGGTGAGGTAGCCGAAGCCGGGCGCGAACCCGCAGAAGGCCGCGGTGAACTCGGCGCTCGCGTGGATCCGGGCCACCTCGTGCTCGGACACGTCCCAGTGGGCGGCGACCTCGGCGAGGTCCGGGCCGTCGTAGCGCACCGGCAGCTCGATCAGCTCCCGCGCGCGCGGGGGAGCGGGCGGTACCTCGGAGGAGGTCAGTTCGGATGCCCAACGGACCGGGTCGGCCAGGCCGTCGAGCAGGACCGTACGGGCTGCCGGGACGATCTCGCGGACGGCCAGCGAGCCCTCCGCGCGGCGCCGCAGCAGCTCCGCGTGCAGGGCCTGCGCCTGCTCGCCCGAGGCGACCTCCACCAGCAAAGCGTCGTCACCGACAGGAAGTGCCCTCACGCGAAGGCCTCCACCCGCACGCCCGCCGCCACCAGCCGCTCGCGCACCCGGCGGGCCAGTTCGACCGCGCCGGGCGTGTCACCGTGCAGGCACAGCGAGCGGGCGCGCACCTGGATGTTCGCGCCGGAGTGCGTCACCACCGCGCCGGAGCGCGCGAGGCTCACCGAGCGCTCCATGACGGCGTCCGGATCGGTCACCACGGCGCCGCCCCGGCCACGCGGCACCAGCGTGCCCTCGTCGGTGTAGGCGCGGTCGGCGAACGCCTCCGTGACGGCCGGCAGGCCGGCCTTCGCGGCCAGCTCCAGAAGCCGCGAGCCGGGCAGCCCGAGCACCGGCAGCGAGCCGTCCGCCAGCAGGACGCCGTCGACGACGGCCGCGGCCTGCTCCTCGTCGTGCACGACCCGGTTGTAGAGCGCGCCGTGCGGCTTGACGTACGCCACGCGCGCCCCCGCCGCCCGCGCGAACACGTCCAGCGCACCGATCTGGTAGGCCACTTCGGCCGCCAGCTCGGCGGGCGGCACGTCCATCGCGCGCCGCCCGAACCCGGCGAGGTCCCGGTAGGAGACCTGCGCGCCGATCCTGACCCCGCGCTCGGCGGCCAGCTCGCACACCCGGCGCATGGTGGCCGCGTCTCCGGCGTGGAACCCGCAGGCCACGTTGGCGCTGGTGACGACGGACAACAGCTGTTCGTCGTCGGTCAGCCGCCAGCGGCCGAAGCCCTCGCCGAGGTCGGCGTTCAGATCGATCGCGGTCATGGTCTTCCGTGTCTCCGGTTCTCGTGTCGCGTGCTGCTCGCCGGCGTCGGCCGGCTCGCCGGTGTCAGTCGACGCCCACCACGCGGTACTGCTCGTCGCGGGCGTCGGTCAGGAACATCTGGCCCGGTGCGTGGGTGATGGCGAACGGCGGTCGCGAGGTCATCACGGCCGCCTGCGGGGTCACCCCGCACGCCCAGAACACCGGGATGTCGTCGGGAGCGGCGTCCACCGCGTCGCCGAAGTCGGGCCGACCGAGGTCCGCGATGCCCAGGGCCGCGGGATCGCCGCAGTGCACGGGGCCGCCGTGCACGGCCGGCAGCAGGCCGCTCTCCCGGATCGCGGCGCGCAGGTGCTCCGGCGGCACCGGGCGCATGGACACCACCATCGGGCCGCGCAGCCGGCCCGCCGGGCGGCACTGCCTGCCGGTCACGTACATCGGCACGTTGCGGCCCTGCTCGACATGCCGGATCGGGACGCCCGCACCGGCCAGCGCCCACTCGAAGGTGAAGCTGCAGCCGAGCAGGAACGACACCAGGTCGTCCCGCCAGTGCGCGCGCACGTCCGTCGGCTCCTCGACCAGCTCGCCGTCCTGCCACACCCGGTAGCGCGGCAGGTCGGTGCGCAGGTCCGCGCCCTCCGCGAGGACGGTGGCCGTGGCGCCCGCGTCCGTGACGTCCAGCACCGGACACGGCTTCGGGTTGCGCTGGCAGAACAGCAGCATGTCGTAGGCCCAGTCGGCCGGTACCGCGATCAGGTTCGCCTGAGTGCTGCCGGCCGCGACGCCCGCCGTGGGACCCGCCAGGCCCTCCCGGAAGCGGGCCCGTGCCGTTTTCGCGCTCCACGCGTGCGCGTGCTCATCGGCGAGGGCCACGGGCCGGTCCTCGGTACGGTTCACCCGCGTCATGTCAGCTCCTTCCCGCGCGTCTCCGGGAGCCCGAGCAGCGCCAGTGCCGCGAGGCCGTAGCCGATCGCGCCGAAGACCAGCGCACCGCCCACGCCCCAGCTGTCGGCCAGGAAGCCCACCAGGGTCGGGAACACCGCGCCTACCGCGCGGCCGGTGTTGTACGTGAAGCCCTGCCCGGTGCCGCGCACCGCCGTCGGATACAGCTCGCTCAGGTAGGAGCCGAAGCCGCTGAAGATCGCCGACATGCAGAAGCCGAGCGGGAAACCGAGCACCAGCAGCAGGGTGTCGGCGCCGTGCGGGATGTTCGCGTACGCGAGGATGCACACGGCCGAGAGCAGGGCGAACAGCCAGATGTTGCGGCGCCGGCCGAGCCGGTCGGTGAGGTGGCCGCCGGTCAGGTAGCCGAGGAAGGCGCCCGAGATCAGGAAGGTCAGATAGCCGCCGGTACCGACGACGGACAGGCCGCGTTCGGTCTTCAGGTACGTCGGCACCCAGGTCGCCAGCGTGTAGTAGCCGCCCTGCACGCCGGTGGACAGCAGGCCCGCGAAGACCGTCGTGCGCAGCAGGCCGGGCTCGCCGTCCCTGCCCGGCCGGAAGATCGCCGCGAACGAGCCGCGCCGCGGGTTCTGTTCACGGGCCGCCGTCGCCGCGGGCGCGTCGTGCACCCGGCGGCGCAGCCACACCACGAGCAGCGCGGGCAGCGCCCCGGTCCAGAACATGATGCGCCAGGCCAGATCGTCACCGGCGAAGGAGAACACCAGCGTGTAGACGATCGCGGCCAGTGCCCAGCCGACCGCCCAGGAACTCTGGATCGCGCCGAGCGTACGGCCCCGGTGCTTCGCGCTCGCGTACTCGGCGACCAGGATCGCCCCGACCGCCCACTCGCCGCCGAAGCCGAGGCCCTGCAGGGCGCGGAAGACCAGCAGAGTCTCGTAGTTGGGCGCGAAGCCGCAGGCCACGGTGAAGACCGCGTACGTGATCACGGTGACCATCAGGGCCCGGACGCGGCCCACGCGGTCCGCGATCACGCCCGCCACGGCACCGCCGATCGCGGAGACCACCAGCGTGACGGTGGTGAACAGGCCGGTCTGGCCGCTGTCCAGGCCGAAGTACGCGGCGAGCGCCACCATGCTCAGCGGCAGAGTGAAGTAGTCGTACGAATCAAGGGCATATCCGCCGAAAGCTCCGGCGAACGCGCGTCGGCCGCGCGGGCCGAGGGCGTGCAGCCAGCCGAACGCGCTGTCCTCGGCGGCGCGTTCACCCTGTTCCGGTCGTACGCCCGCGGTCACGGGCCGGGGCGGAGGGGTCGTGCTCATGGGCACCTCGCAGAGAGGGGACGGAGGGTGCGGGAACTGAGCAGTGCCGTGCGGAAGCTGTGCCGTGCTGAAGCTGTTGCGTGCGGAGCACCGTAGAGGATCGTTCAACGATCCTTCAATACCCACGTTGTCTCGTTCCGGGGTCTGCGATTGAATTCCGGGCATGGCAGAGCAGCTGACGGGACTGGCCGACGACCGTGCCCTCCTCGGGCGCACCAGCACCGCCGAACGGGTCTCCGACATCCTCCGGAGCCGGATCGCCGAGGGCTATTTCCCGCCGGGCACCCGCCTGTCCGAGGACGCCATCGGCGGCGCGCTCGGGGTCTCCCGCAACACCCTGCGCGAGGCGTTCCGGCTGCTCACCCACGAGCGTCTGCTCGTACACGAACTCAACCGCGGGGTCTTCGTCCGGGTCCTGACCGTGGCGGACGTCGAGGACATCTACCGCACCCGGGCCCTGGTCGAGTGCGCGGTCGTCCGGGGCCTCGGCGAGCCGCCCTACCGGCTCGACGGCCTGGCCGCCGCCGTCACCGAGGGGCAGCTGGCGACCCACGAGAATGACTGGAAAGCACTGGGTACGGCCAACATCCACTTCCACCGGGAACTGGTCGCCCTCGCCGGCAGCGAACGCACCGACGAGCTGATGCGCAGCGTCTTCGCCGAGCTGCGGCTCGCCTTCCACGTCGTGGACGACCCGCACCGGCTGCACGAGCCCTACCTCGCCCGCAACCGCCAGATCCTCCAGGCGCTGCAGGACGGGGACCGGCGCGGCGCGGAGCGGCTGCTGGAGACCTATCTCGCGGACTCGCTGGAGCGGGTCGTCGAGGTGTATCTGCGGAGGGTTGGCGAGGACGGCACAGGCGTCTCTTGAGCTGTGGGCCGCACAGGCGTCTCTTGAGCTGCGGGCCGCGCCTACGCCTCTTGTGCGTCTGTGACGGCCGTCGTTTCTGCGCCGTTTTAGTCGTTGTCAGACCGAGGACCTAGTCTGTGCACCGTGACTTCGCCTGCATCGACGGACAGCGTTCCGGCCCAGCTCAGCGCGGGGCCGCGCCCGGCACCGGGCCCGGCCGCCGACGAGGGGCTGGCCCGTCGGCTGCGCGCGCTCGCCTGCACCGCGCCGCTGCACGACCTCGACGCACGCAAAGCCAATCTGGCAGGCGAGTACTCGGTGTACGGCATGGCCGAGGTGGCCCTGGCCGCCATCGACCTGGTCACGCTGAACATGGACTTCGACACGGGCGCCGACCACGAGCAGATCGTGGCCCGGCTCGTCCCGCGCATCGCCGCCCAGGCCCCGCACCGCCCCGTCGCCGAGCACGAGCGCGTGGCCCGCTGGGTCCTGGAGAACCTGATCAACGTCGGCAGCGTGGACCGCGGCTTCCGCGCGGTGTACGGCACGTTCGCGTCGGACGGCACCTATGTCCGCCGTGACTACGACTTCAAGCTGATCGAGGAGGTCCCCGGCCCCGGCGGCACGGTCTACCTCCGTACGACGGACGAGGCGGTCAACGTCCTGGTCGGCGCCCTGGACACCGATGTCACCAGCGCGCAGATCGCCGCCGAGGTCAAGCTGGAGGTGCTGATCAACCGCGGCCGCCTCGCCGACGCCCAGCTCGCCGCCGAGCAGGCCCGCTACCGCACCGTGCAGTACTCGGAGACCCTGCGCCGCGCCCTCGACGCCACCCGGCGCAACGTCCGCGCGGTCGACTGGCTCCACGCCGTGCCCGACATGATCGCCGAAGCCCTGGACCACGTGGCCGACCGGTACCGCCACGAGAACGCGATCCTCACCAACATCCGCAAGGCCCGCGACGAGACCGAGGACTCCGAGCACAAGCGGCGCGCCGCCGAGCTGGTGGACATCGTCAAGGACTGCATCCGACGGCACACCCAGCTCCAGTCGCGCCTGCTGGAGGCCGGCCCCCTGTTCCGCGCCGAACAGGACCGGCAGGCCTTCGCCACACCCGCCGCGACCTCCGGAATCGACCTGTACGGACACCTGGTCGCGCCCGTGCTGCCGCTGCCCCTGGAACAGGCGATCCGGGTCACGGACGCGTTCTTCGCCAACGGCACGGGCTTGCGTACGCCGGTGTCGGTGCGGGTCGCCGACCTCGTCGACATACTGCTGACGCCACCGGTGGAGCGGGAGCACCTGGGCGCGGAGATGCCCGAGCCCGACCTGATCGCGACGCCGGACGACAGCCGGTTCAGCGAGGAACAGCTGGCCGTGGCCATGGAGTTGCTGGATCTGCCCGCCGATGCGCCGCGGCGCTTGTCCGGGCTGCTGGCGGAGGCCAGGGATTCCGGTGGGTTCGATCTGGCGTACCTGGTGGCCCTGTTGGCGGTCCATGCGGCCAGTCCCGCCGTGGGTACGGCGTATCGCCAGGGCGAGGAGAAGCTGTTGTTCGCCGTGGACGACGGGACCGAGCTGGATGATCCGGACTTCGGTGGGGCTGATCTGATCGTCGGGACCGCCTTGCTGGATGCGGCCGGGATGGCGGCGGATCGGACGGAGGCGGCGTGAGGTCGTCTGCCGGGCGCGGGCCGGTGGTGGCTGGTCGCGCCCCGCGGCGGAGCCGCAAATGGATGCAGCCCCGCGCCCCTTTCGGGGCGCCTGCCCCCAGCCCTGTTTTCAAGACCGAGGAGTTGCAGTCGTGAGCGAGCACGTCGAGTGGAGTGACACGGAGGCCCCGGCCCCGTCGGCGACCACCGCCGTCACCCCCGCCGACGCCGCCGACGCGGCGCGGCTCGTCGCCTTCGGGTTGCAGCCCAAGCTGCAGCCGGCGCGTGACCAGGAGTACACGGAGCTGCTGCGCCGCTACCGTGACGACCCGGCGTTCGCGCGGCTCGCGGACGCCGTCGCCGCCGGTCTCGGACTCGTCGTGCTGGAGGTGTCCCCGCGCGCGGGGATGGCCGTGACGGCCGCCGAGGACTCGGTGTTCGCCGTCCGCATGGGCGACTACGCGCGTCGCACCGCCGCCGACTCGGGGGACCGGTTCCTGCACGGACTGGCCCATCTCGCCGTGGCCGCGCTGGCGTTCCCGCGCCCGGAGGACCTCGCCGACGACTCCTACATCGGCCGGATCACCGTCAACGGCGTCGACGCCTTCGTACGCCAGGCGTGCCGCCGCCTCGAGGAGCGCGCCGAGGAGCAGGGCGACAACACCGACCCGGCGACCGACGCACCCGGGCTGGAGGCCGCCTGGCGGATCTGGGCCAGACGCAGCGCGACCGGCGCCACCAAGGACGCCCGCCGGCTCGCCGGATCCACCACGGGCATCGTCGGCAAGGCGGCGGCCTTCCTCACCGACTCGGGGTTCCTGCAGCGCACCGGTGACGACCACGGCGGCACCTACCGCACCACGGCCCGCTACCAGCTCCAGGTGCGCGACATGGCCGGCAGCGCCGCGATGGCCGAACTGCTGGAGCTGGGCGTCGTCCCGGTCACCGACGGCACGGCCAGCCTGCTGCCCGCCGACGACACCGACGATCTGGACCTGGTGGCCGACGCCGGACTGCCGTTCCACGCGCCTTCGCACCCCTGACAACCTCCCCGATCTGCCAGAAGACTGACGAGAGTCCGCCATGTACGAGCTGTCCCGGGTCCGCCTCTACTCCATCGGGCCGGCCGGTGCGCGCTACGCCGACACCGTGCTTGACCTGCGGGACGTGGGCGAGCCCGTGCCCGACCCCGCGCCCATGCAGGCGGAGTTCTTCGAGGAGGAGCCGGCCGGACCGCCGCGCCGCCCCGCGCCCGCGGGCGTGCTGTTCCTGGAGAACGGCGGCGGCAAGTCCGTGCTGCTCAAGCTGATCTTCTCGGTGATGCTGCCCGGCCACCGCAACACCCTCGGCGGCGCCAGCTCCGGCGTGCTGCGCAAGTTCCTGCTCGCCGACGACTGCGGGCACGTGGCGCTGGAGTGGCAGCACGTGCTGACCGGCGAGTGCGTGGTCGTCGGCAAGGTCAGCGAGTGGCGCGGACGCCAGGTCTCCAACGATCCACGGAAGTTCGCCGAAGCCTGGTACTCCTTCCGGCCCGGCCCCGGCCTGAGCCTGGACAACCTGCCCGTCGCCGAGTCCACCGCCGTACGGCCGCCCGTCGAGGGTGCCTCCGGCGCCCAGGGTCGCCGCCGCACCATGAAGGGCTTCCGCGACGCCCTCACCGAGGCCGGCAAGGCCTACCCGCATCTGGAGGTGCACTGGGAGGAGATCCACGACCGCTGGATCGAGCACCTCGGCGACCTCGGCCTCGACCCCGAACTCTTCCGCTACCAGCGGGAGATGAACGCCGACGAGGGCGAGGCGGCCGGGCTCTTCGCGGTCAAGAAGGACTCCGACTTCACCGACCTGCTGCTGCGCGCGGTCACCGACACCCGCGACACCGACGGCCTCGCCGACCTCGTCAGCGGCTTCGGCAACAAGCTGGGCCGGCGTGCCGAGCTGATCGCCGAACGGGACTTCACGGCCGGTTCCGTGGACCTGCTCGGGCGGATCGTCGAGGCCGCCGAGGCACGCTCACGTGCGCGTGACATCCACGCCGGCGCCGAGCGCCGTACCCGCACGCTGGCCCGGCGCCTTTCCGCGCGGGCCGTGCAGGAGCGGGTGCGGGCCGCCGACCTCGCGCAGCGCGTCACGGCCGCCGCCTACGCCGTCACGCACTCCGAGGGCGCCCGGGAGCGCAGCGCGCTGATCGCCGCCGAACTCGCCTTCCGGCACGCCTCCCTGGCACTCGCCGCCGCCGAGAAGTCCGCCGCCGCGCAGAAGCGCGAGCTGGCCGACGCGCGCACGCTGCACTCCGCCTGGCAGGCCGCCGAAGCCGTGCTGCGGCACCGCGCCGCCGCCGACCGCGTCGCGCGCGTGTCCGCCGCGATCCAGGAGGCCGAGCGGGACGCCGCGCCCGCGCTCGCCGCCCGCGCCAAGGCCGCCGTGGACCTCGTACGGGCCCTGCACGCGGCCGCCGAGAGCGCCGAGGCCCTCGCAAACGAGGAGGAGGAGCGCTCCGCCGCGCTCCAGGAGGCCAGCGATTCCGCCTACCGGGACTCCACCTCCGCCGCCACCGAGGCGCAGCGCGCCCGCAGTGAGGCCGGGCACCTGCGCCAGCGTCTGGCCGAGGTCGAGCAGGAGACGGCCGAGGCGGTCCGCGCGGGCTGGCTCGACGACAGCGCACCGGACGCCGACCCGGCCCGGGCCGCCCTCGCCGCCAGCGACGCCGAGAAGACCGCCGTGGCCGCCTGGGACACCGCCCGTGAGGCGGCTCGCAAGGCGACCGAGCACGCGCGCGAGGCGGCCTCCGCCGAGTCCCGCGCGGAGCTGACCGCGGCCCGCGCTGCGGACGCGGCGACGGCGGCCGAGCGGAGCCACGAGGCCGAGCGGCGCCTCGCCGAGGCCCTCGCCGCCGAGGAACGGCTCGCGGAGCTGCTGAGCCTGCCGGGGGCGCCCGGGACGGCGCGGGCCGGAGTGCCCGGCCCCAGGTCCGGAGCGGCCGACGGCTCGCCCGCGCGCGGAGGCGACTCGTCCGAGGGCTCGCGTTCCCTCGCCGAGAGCCCGCTCAGCCCCGAGGAACTCGACCGATTCGCGGACGAGTTGCGCGGGCTTCTCGACGACGCCGTGTCGACCGCCGAACGGCACCTCTTCGAACTGCGCACCGCCGCGGCCGACGACGCCCGCATCCTCGGTGCCCTCGGCGACGGCGGACTGCTGCCGCCCGGGCCGGACGTGCTGGCCACCGTTGAGTTCCTCGGCGAGCACGGCATCCCCGCGCTGCCCGGCTGGCGCTACCTCGCGCAGGCCGTCGACCCCGCCGACCATGCGCGCGTGCTCGCCGCCCGCCCCGAACTGGTCGACGGCGTCATCATCACCGACCCGGACACGCACGCGCGTGCCCGCGAGGCGCTCAGCGACGCCGCCCTGCTGCCGCGCTCCGCCGTGGCCGTCGGCACGGCCGCCGCCCTGCTCGCCCCGACCCCTGCGCCCGACGCCGCCCCGGGTGACGTCTTCCTGGTGCCGCCGAACCCGGCCATGCACGACGAGCACGCGGCCGACGAGGAGCGGCAGGCGCTGCGCGCGCGGGCCACCGAACGCGACGAGGAGATCCGCGCCCTCGCCGCCCGCCTCGGCAAGGACCGCGAACTGGCCGCGCGGCTCGCGTCCTGGCGCACCGGCTGTCCGGCCGGACGCCTCACCGAACTCGCCGAGGCCGCCCGGGAGGCGCGCGCGTTCACGGAGGAGGCCGAGGCCGAGCTGGCCGAGGCGCGCACCACGCGCGCGGAGGCCGACGAGGCCGCCGCCGAGGCCACGCAGGTCCGTGACGAACGGCAGGAGGCCGCGCAGAAGGCCCGCCGTGCCGCCGACGCCCTCGCCGGACTCGCCTACCGGCTGCGCGAGCGCGCCGGCTGGCAGGTCAAGCTCCGCGAACTCGCCGACGATGCCGCCGAGTCGGAGGCCCGCGCCCAGACCTGCCTGGACCGCGCCCGCGCCGCCGACGAGGACCGCCGCGCCACCCAGCGGGCCGCCGACGACGCCCGCCGCACCGCGCGTGCCCTGCGCGCCGAGCGCTCCGAGATCGCCGGCGCCCCCGACGACGTACCGGTGGCGGACGCGGACGCCCCGAAGGCGTCCCTGCCGGCCCTGCGCGAGGCCTACCGGGCCGCCTCGCAGGTCTACGAGAAGGTCGGCGTCGGTGCCGACCTGCGCGCCGAGCAGGCCCGCGCGGAGAGCGACGAGAGCGCCTCCCTCGCCGAACTTGACCGGCTCAGCAACAAGGTCCGCACCCGCGCCGAACAGCTGCTCCAGTCGCCCGACGGCTCTGACGGCCCCTCCCGGCAGGCTGCAGCCGCGCGCGCGGAGGAGCTGGTGCAGCTCCTGGAGACCCGGATGTCGACCGCGAGCGAACAGCTCGGCCGGCTGCGCGGCGAGGCGGAGCGGCACGCCCCCGAGGACGCCGAGGCGCACACCGATCTGGCCGAGGAACTCGTCCCGCGCGACGCCGAGCACGCCCAGGCCCTCCTGCGCACTGCCACGGCCGAACTCGCCACGCGCACCGAGGCTCTGGCCGAGGCCCGGGAGGCCCACGCCGAGCTGCTCGACGCCCACCGGGCCGCCGAGGACGCGGCCGGCGGTTTCGACGAGATCGCCGCGATGCTCCGCGATCTGCTGCGCGAGCACACCCCCGAGGAGGAGCAGGAGGAGCCGGAGCCGTACCCCGGCAACCTGGAGGAGGCCCGGCACTCGGCAGCCGAGGCCCGCCGCTCGCTGCGCGGCTGCTCCGCCGACCTGTCCGCCGCCGAGTCGGCCGTGCGCGAAGCGAGCGACGTGCTCGTCCGGCACGCCAACTCCACGCGGTACGAGCAGGTCCGGACCCCCGCGCGGCAGCAGATCCGCGAGCTGCCCGCCTCCGCGCTGCCCGAGCACGCCCAGCGGTGGGCGGACGCGTTCGCGCCTCGACTGCGCGTCCTCACCGACGAGTTGGCACAGCTGGAGCGCAACCGGGATTCGATCGTGGACCGGCTCAGGGGGCTGGTCGAGTCGGCCCTCGCCACCCTGCGCTCCGCCCAGCGGCTCTCCCGCCTCCCGGAGGGGCTCGGCGAGTGGTCAGGGCAGGAGTTCCTGCGCATCCGTTTCGAGGAGCCCGACCAGGCCACGCTCACCGAGCGGCTCGGCGAGGTCATCGACGAGGCCACACGCGCGGCCGTCAAGAAGAACTCCGACCTGCGCCGGGACGGCATGTCCCTGCTGCTGCGCGGAGTCGCGGCGGCGCTGGAGCCGAAGGGCGTGGCCGTCGAGATCCTCAAGCCCGATGCCGTACTGCGCGCCGAGCGCGTGCCCGTCGGGCAGATGGGCGACGTGTTCTCGGGAGGTCAGCTGCTGACGGCCGCCATCGCCCTGTACTGCACGATGGCGGCCCTGCGCTCGAACGACCGGGGCCGCGACAAGCACCGGCACGCCGGCACGCTGTTCCTGGACAACCCCATCGGCCGCGCCAACGCGACGTATCTGCTGGAGCTGCAGCGGGCCGTCTCCGACGCGCTGGGCGTCCAGCTGCTGTACACCACCGGCCTGTTCGACACGACCGCGCTGGCCGAGTTCCCGCTGGTCATCCGGCTGCGCAACGACGCCGACCTCAGGGCGGGCCTGAAGTACATCAGCGTGGAGGAACACCTCCGGCCCGGACTGCCGCAGCAGCCCCAGGCCGGAGAGGCGGTGCACAGCGAGATCACGGCGACGCGGATGTTCAAGAAGCCGGCAGCCACAACGCCCTGAGGGGCGCGGGGCCGCCTGCCGGCCGCCCGCAGGTCAGGAGTGCGACAGCTGCCCGGAGCCGCCCCGCCGGCGTATCCGCTCCTGCTCCCGCAGGGCGGCCCGCTCCTGACGCCGGCGGGCCCGGCGCTCGCGGCGCAGTGACCGGGCCGTGCTGCTCGGCTCGGAGACCACTCCGTTGCGCTGGCTCCACACCTGGCGGGTCACCCACACGTCGACCACGGCCCACGTGGCCACCACCGTGCCGACCACGCTGCTGATGACCATCGGGAACGCCAGCCAGGACCCGGCCAGCGTGCACAGGAACGCCACCATGGCCTGGATCAACGTCACCGCGATGATCAGCACCGCCCGCACCGCCGCCGTACGCACCGGGTCGGGCATCCGGCGCCGGCGGGCCGGCTCCTCGATCCACAGCTGCCGGTGATACGGCTGCTCCTGACCGTCGGTGGACTCCCCGGCAGGCCCATGCGTCGGAATGTCGCGATCCGGCGCCTCGTGCTCCCGCCGCGCCGCCGAGCGCACCGCCACGCTCTTCTCGGACGCCCCGCGCCGCTCCGCCGTGCCCATCACCGTGTCACTCCCCACCGCCGGCACACCGCTCGCCCCGGTGTCCGCGGACACCGACTCCCCAGTGGCTGCCCGGCTTGCGCTGTTTTACGCCGCCGGGGTGCGGGATGCGGCTCCTGTGGCCGATTCCGCCCCCATTTCCCGTAGAGAAAGACGAACAACCACCCTCGAAGATTCCCCACTTGCGAAAAATTCCAGCCAACTGACTGTCCGTACAGCTTCGGCCCGTCCCGTCACGGGCACCCGGATCCCGGGCGCAATCTCCCCCAATGCCCGGACAACTCGCCATGTCTCGCCGCCGGTGCGGAACTTCACCCTCCGGACATGTCTTCGAGTTACCTGTGGGGCGGTAGTAGGCTCGCGCACGTTTGCTGACGGACATATGTACCCCCGACCGGCGGGGGTCGAGCTGGGGGAGGCCATGCGCTTTCGCGGGAAGTCGATCCGCCGGAAGATCGTGGCGCTGCTTCTCGTGCCGCTGGTGTCCCTGACTGCCATCTGGGGCTTCGCCACGGTGCTCACGGGGCGGGAGGTCACCCGGCTCTTCCATGTGTCCGACATCGTCCAGAACGTCGCCTATCCCACCGAGGACACCGTCCGCGGTCTGCAGCAGGAACGCCGACAGACCCTCGTCTACCTCGCCGACCCGCGCGCGGCCGACGCCCTCACGGCACTGCACCGCACCCGCACCGCCACCGACCGGGCCGTCGCCGAGATCCGCAGGAACGCCAAGGACCACGACGTCCGCGACGCCATGGACGCGGACGACGACGAGCGCCTCACCACCGTCCTGGACGCCTTCGACAGCCTCGACTCCCTGCGCCGCAGCGTCGAGCAGCGCACGGTCGACCGCGCCCAGGCCCTCGACCGCTACAACCGGCTCGTCGACCCCTGCTACACCCTGCTGGACGCCCTCGACGGCATCGACGACGTCGACATGGACAAGCAGGCCAGGGCCCTGGTCAACGTGAACCGCGCCCGCGAACTGCTCTCCCGCGAGGACGCCCTGCTCGGCTCGGCGCTGGTGGTCGGCAGGCTCTTCCACGACGAGAGCCGCGGCATCTCCGATCTCGTCGCCCAGCGCACCCTGCTGTACGACATCAGCCTGCCGCTGCTGCCCGCCTCGGAGCGCGAACGGTACGAACGCTTCTGGAAGAGCGCCACCACCGCCCCGCTGCGCGCGGCCGAACAGACCGCCATCGGCACGAATTCCGGAGCCCCGCGCGGTGTCACGGCGCAGAGCTGGGACTCGACCGCGGCGAGCGTCCTCGGCGAACTCGGCACCCTGGACGACCAGGTCGGCGACCGCTTCCAGGACCGCACGGAGCCGGTGGCCATGGGCGTGATCGTGCAGGCGGCCGTCGCCGGCGTCCTCGGTCTCGTCGCGCTCCTGCTCTCGATCGTCCTGTCCGTGCGCGTCGGCCGCAGTCTCATCCGCGACCTGCGGCAGCTGCGCCTGGAGGCGCACGAGGCGTCCGGTGTGCGGCTGCCCAGCGTGATGCGCAGACTCTCCGCCGGGGAACAGGTCGACGTCGAGACCGAGGTGCCCCGGCTGGAGTACGACAAGAACGAGATCGGCGAGGTCGGCCAGGCCCTCAACACCCTCCAGCGCGCAGCCGTCGAGGCCGCCGTCAAACAGGCCGAACTGCGGGCCGGTGTCTCCGAGGTCTTCGTCAACCTCGCCCGCCGCAGCCAGGTCCTCCTGCACAAGCAGCTCACCCTGCTCGACACCATGGAGCGCAGGACCGAGGACACCGACGAACTCGCCGACCTGTTCCGCCTGGACCACCTCACCACCCGTATGCGCCGCCACGCCGAGGGCCTGGTGATCCTCTCCGGCGCCGCACCGTCGCGGCAGTGGCGCCGCCCGGTGCAGCTGATGGACATCGTCCGGGCCGCCGTCGCCGAGGTCGAGGACTACGAGCGCATCGAGGTGCGGCGGCTGGCACGGGTCGCGGTCACCGGTCCGGCCGTCGCCGACGTCACCCACCTCGTGGCCGAACTCCTGGAGAACGCCACGGTCTTCTCGCCGCCGCACACCGCCGTCCAGGTCCTCGGCGAGCGGGTCGCCAACGGCTTCACCCTGGAGATCCACGACCGCGGACTCGGCATGACGGCCGAGGCGCTGCTCGACGCCAACCTCCGGCTCGCCGAGACCCCCGAGTTCGAACTCTCGGACACGGACCGGCTCGGCCTGTTCGTGGTCAGCCGTCTCGCCCAGCGCCAGAACGTCCGCGTCTCCCTGCAGCCGTCCCCCTACGGCGGCACCACCGCCGTCGTGTTCGTCCCCGACGCGCTGCTGACCGACGACGTCCCGGACACCAACGGCATCGGCTTCCGCCTCGACCGCCCCTCGAAGGAAGCCGAGCCGGCGGCGAGCCTCACCCCCGCCCGGTTGCAGGCCCCGGTGCAGCTGCCCGGCCTGCCGACCTCCCTGCTGGACGGCCCCGTCGAGCTGGAGGCTCCCGTGGACCTGGACGCCATCGCCGACTTCCCGGGTGCCCTGACCGACGAGGAGAGCGAGCGCGGCGGCCTGTTCCGCCCCCGCCGCCCCCGCGGCCGTGCCGAGGACGACGGGGCCTCCCGGCTGATCGAGCCCCATCAGCCCGCCTCCCCGCGCGCCGACGACACCCCGGCCGCCGACCGCTCCGGCGGACCCGTACCGCTGCCCCGGCGCCAGACGCCGAAGCTGGTCAGCTCACACGGCAGGCCCGTCACCGAGCAGCGGTCCCGCCGCGGCGAACCGGACGAGCCTGCGGCCGGCCCGCGCCGCCCCGACACCGGGGGACTGGCTCCCCTGCCCGCCCGCCGACGCGCTGAGGCCGATCGGCGCACCGGACTCGCCGACCGCGTCGACGAGCGCACGGCCACCGCGGCCGACGGTGGGAACCAGACTTCCCAGGCCCCGGCGCTGCCCAGACGGACCCGGCCCGCGGCGGCCGCTTCCGGCGGCGGCCGGGACGACGGCGTCCCGCCCACCGGCGGCCCGGCCTCCGGGCCGCTGCCCCGGCGCGTACGACAGGCCAACCTGGCCCCGCAGCTGAAGCAGGAAGCCGAACGGCGCCCGGAACCCGCGGCGCAGCCCGCCGACCGCGACGCCGACGAGGTCCGCAGCCGGATGGCCTCGCTCCAGCGGGGCTGGCAGCGTGGCCGTGAGGAGAACGCCGCGGGCGACGCCCGGAACGGCACAGCACAAGGAACGACTAAGGGGGACGGTCGATGACCGCACCGAAGGCCACCGGCCACACGGAGACCAACAAGGGCGAGCTGAACTGGCTCCTGGACGAGCTCGTCGACCGGGTCGCCAGCATCCGCAAGGCCGTCGTGCTCTCCGGCGACGGTCTGCCCACGGGCGTGTCCAAGGACCTGACCAGGGAGGACAGCGAGCACCTGGCCGCGGTCGCGTCCGGCTTCCACAGCCTCGCCAAGGGCGTGGGCCGGCACTTCGAGGCGGGCAGCGTCCGGCAGACCGTGGTCGAGCTCGACGACGCCTTCCTGTTTGTCACCGCCGCCGGGGACGGCAGCTGCCTCGCGGTCCTCTCGGACGCCGACTCCGACGTCGGTCAGGTTGCCTACGAGATGACGCTGCTGGTCAAGCGGGTCGGTGTACATCTGGGCGCCGCTCCGCGCACCGATCTGCCCGCAGGCGGGTAGTGGGATGACATGAGCGTAGACGGTCAGGGAAGAAGCCACTGGTTCGACGACGAGGCCGGACCGGTCGTCCGTCCGTACGCCATGACGCGCGGCCGCACCACCAGTCCGGCCCAGCACCGCCTCGATCTGATCGCGGTGGTCGTCACCGAATCCGACGCCGGGGACCCGGAGACGGACCCGACGCTCTCCCCGGAGCACGTGGAGATCGTCGGGCTCTGCCGCACGGCACCGCAGTCGCTCGCGGAACTCGCCGCGGAGCTCGACCTGCCCATCGGGGTGGTCCGCGTCCTCATCGGGGACCTCGTGCACGCGGAACTCGTCCATGTGACGCGTCCGGTGCCCCCGGCGGATCTGCCGGACGAGAGTATTCTGCGCGACGTGATCAACGGCCTCCGGGCGCTGTGACCGGCGCGGAAGCGGAGTAGTGACGTGACAGGCTGGCAGTTCTGGGTCGACCGAGGCGGCACCTTCACCGACATCGTCGCGCGTCGCCCGGACGGCCGCCTGCTCACGCACAAACTGCTCTCCGACAACCCCGCCCGATACGCGGACGCGGCCGTCGCCGGCGTACGCGAACTGCTCGACGGCGCCCCGGAGCCCATCGACGCCGTCCGCATGGGCACCACCGTCGCCACCAACGCCCTGCTGGAACGCAAGGGCGAACGCACTCTCCTGGTGATCACCCGCGGCTTCCGCGACGCCCTGCGCATCGCCTACCAGAACCGCCCCAGCATCTTCGCCCGCCGCATCGAACTGCCCGAACTGCTCTACGAACGCGCGATCGAGGCCGACGAGCGCATCGCCGCCGACGGCACCGTCCTGCGAGCCCCCGACCTCGACGCCCTCGCGGGCCCCCTCCAGCAGGCGTACGACGACGGGATCCGCGCGGTCGCCGTCGTCTGCCTCCACAGCCACCTCCACCCCGCCCACGAACACGCCATCGGTGACCTCGCCGCCCGCACCGGCTTCCCGCAGATCTCGCTGTCCAGTGAGACCAGCCCCCTGATGAAGCTCGTCCCGCGCGGGGACACCGCCGTCGTCGACGCCTACCTCTCGCCCGTGCTGCACCGCTACGTCCGGCACGTCGCCGACGAACTCCGTGGTGTGCGGCTGATGTTCATGCAGTCCAACGGCGGGCTCACCGAGGCGGGGCAGTTCCGCGGCAAGGACGCCATCCTCTCCGGGCCGGCCGGCGGCATCGTCGGCATGGCCCGGATGTCGCAGCGGGCCGGCTTCGACCGCGTCATCGGCTTCGACATGGGCGGCACCTCCACCGACGTCTCGCACTTCGCCGGCGAGTACGAGCGCGTCTTCACCACCCAGATCGCGGGCGTCCGGCTGCGCGCCCCCATGCTGGACATCCACACCGTCGCCGCGGGCGGCGGCTCCGTGCTCCACTTCGACGGCTCTCGCTACCGCGTCGGCCCCGACTCGGCCGGCGCCGACCCCGGCCCCGCCTGCTACCGCGCCGGCGGCCCGCTCGCCGTCACCGACGCCAACGTGATGCTCGGCCGCATCCAGCCCGCCCACTTCCCCACGGTGTTCGGCCCGGACGGCGACCAGCCGTTGGACGCGGCCCTGGTCCGCGAACGCTTCACCGCCCTCGCGCGCGAGATCCGTGAGCGGACCGGTGACGACCGCACCCCCGAGCAGGTGGCCGAGGGCTACCTGCAGATCGCCGTCGCCAACATCGCCAACGCCGTGAAGCGGATCTCCGTCCAGAAGGGCCATGACGTCACCCGCTACGCCCTCACCACCTTCGGTGGCGCGGGCGGCCAGCACGCGTGCAGCGTCGCGGACTCGCTCGGCATCCGCACCGTCCTCGTGCCCCCCATGGCCGGTCTCCTCTCCGCCCTCGGCATCGGCCTCGCCGACACCACAGCCATGCGCGAACAGTCCGTCGAGGCCCCCCTGGAGGCCGCCTCCATGCCCGGCATCCGCAAGACGGCCGACGACCTGGAGGCCGCCGCGCGCGCCGAACTCCTCGCCGAGGACGTCCCGGAGGACCGCGTCGAGGTCACCCGCCGCGCCCAACTGCGCTACGACGGCACGGACACCACCCTCACCGTCGCGCTCACCGGGCCCGACACCATGAGGCACGCCTTCGAAGAACGTCATCGCGCCACGTACTCCTTCACCCTCGACCGCCCGATCGTCGTCGAAGCCCTCTCCGTCGAAGCCACCGGCATCACCGCACCCCCCGATCTCTCCGCCCTCGCCCCGTACGAGGGCCACCCCGCCGCCCCCGAGACCGTCCGCCTCCACACCGGCGGCGCCTGGCACGACGTACCCCTCCACCGCCGGGAGGCCCTTCCGCCCGGCGAGACCGTCACCGGACCCGCGGTCATCACCGAGCCCGGCGCCACGACCGTCGTCGACGACGGCTGGCGGGCCGCTGCGACCGACGACGGGCATCTGCTCATGGAACGCGCGGCGGTTACGCAGAGTTCCGATCTCGGCACAAAAGCCGACCCGGTTCGGCTTGAGGTCTTCAACAACCTCTTCATGTCGATCGCCGAACAGATGGGCGCCCGGCTGGAGTCCACGGCCCAGTCCGTCAACATCAAGGAGCGTCTGGACTTCTCCTGCGCCCTGTTCGACCCGGACGGAAACCTGGTGGCCAACGCGCCCCACATCCCCGTCCACCTGGGCTCCATGGGCACCAGCGTCAAAGAGGTCATCCGCCGCCGCGGCACGTCGATGCGACCCGGTGACACCTACGCCGTCAACGACCCGTACCACGGCGGCACCCACCTGCCCGACGTCACCGTGATCACCCCGGTCTTCGACATCGACTCCGCGACGGACACGGAGAGTGAGCCGAAGATCCTCTTCTACGTCGCCTCCCGCGGCCACCACGCCGAGATCGGCGGCATCGCCCCCGGCTCCATGCCCGCGCACAGCCGCACCATCGAGGAGGAGGGCGTCCTCTTCGACAACTGGCTGCTCGCCGAGAACGGCCGCTTCCGCGAGGAGGAGACCCACCGCCTGCTCGCCGAGGCGCCCTATCCCTCCCGCAACGTCCGCACCAACCTCGCCGACCTGCGCGCCCAGATCGCCGCCAACCGCAAGGGCGTCGACGAAGTCCGCCGCATGATCGAGGAGTTCGGCCTCGACGTCGTACAGGCCTACATGCGGCACGTCCAGGACAACGCGGAGGAGGCGGTCCGCCGGGTCGTCGACGCCCTGGACGACGGGGAGTACGCCTACGAGACGGACTCCGGCGCCGTCATCCGCGTCCGCGTGCGCGTCGACCGTGCAGGGCGCCGCGCGACCATCGACTTCACCGGCACCTCCGCGCAGCTCGCCACCAACTTCAACGCCCCCTTCTCGGTGGTCAACGCGGCCGTCCTGTACGTCTTCCGCACCCTGGTCGCCGAGGACATCCCGCTCAACGACGGCTGTCTGCGCCCCCTGGACATCGTCGTGCCTCCCGGCTCGATGCTCGCCCCCGAGCCGCCCGCCGCCGTCGTCGCGGGCAACGTCGAGACCTCCCAGGCGATCACCGGTGCCCTGTACGCCGCGCTGGGTGTCCAGGCCGAGGGCTCCGGGACCATGAACAACGTGACCTTCGGCAACGAACGCCACCAGTACTACGAGACGGTCGCCTCCGGATCCGGTGCCGGCGACGGCTTCCCCGGCGCCGACGTCGTACAGACGCACATGACCAACTCGCGGCTCACCGACCCCGAAGTGCTGGAGTGGCGGCTACCCGTCAGGCTCGAGGAGTTCGCCGTCCGGCGGGGGAGCGGCGGCGCCGGACGCTCGCGCGGCGGGGACGGTGCCGTGCGCCGCATCCGCTTCCTCGAACCCATGACCGTCTCCACGCTCTCCCAGCACCGCCGGGTGCCGCCGTACGGCATGGCGGGCGGCGAGCCCGGCGCGCTCGGCGCCAACCGGGTGGAGCGGGCCGACGGCACGGTCACCGAACTCGGCGGAAGCGGATCGGCGGACGTCGGTCCCGGCGACGTACTCGTCATCGAAACCCCCGGTGGCGGCGGCTACGGCCGACCGTCGCCCGACCACCATCAAGCAGGAGAAGAGATCGATGATCCTCGGGCGTACTGAACGCGGCATGCCCCCGGTCGAGCCCGTCACGCTCAAGATCCTGGTGGCCGGCGGCTTCGGCGTGGGCAAGACGACCCTTGTCGGCGCGGTCAGCGAGATCAGGCCGCTGCGCACCGAGGAGTCGCTGACCGAGGCCGGGCGCCCGGTCGACGACGTCAGCGGCGTGGAGGGCAAGCACACGACCACCGTGGCCATGGACTTCGGCCGCATCACCCTGCGCGAGGACCTCGTGCTGTACCTGTTCGGAACGCCCGGGCAGGAACGGTTCTGGTTCATGTGGGACGAGCTGTCCGAGGGTGCGCTCGGCGCCGTGGTCCTCGCCGACACGCGCCGCCTGGAAGACTGCTTCGCCGCCGTCGACTACTTCGAGCGGCGCGGCATACCCTTCGTCGTCGGCGTCAACTGCTTCGAGGGCGCTGCCCGCTACCCCGCAGACGCCGTCCGTCAGGCCCTCGACCTGGACGACGACGTGCCCGTCCTGCTGACCGACGCCCGCGACCGGGAGTCTGTCAAGGAGGTCCTCATCGGGGTCGTCCAGCATGCGATGGAGTACGCGGCCGAACGCCGCCAGGCCCTCACCACCTGAGCCACGGCACGGCCCGTACCCCCGCCGACCGGGGTACGGGCCGTGGGCTCTGGGCGGGGCCGCACGCGCGTGTGGTGCGCGCGACTCCTAGGCTTCGTCGTCCTCCAGCCAGCCGAGGCTCTTCTCCACCGCCTTGCGCCAGTTGCGGTACTCGCGGTCACGCGCCGACGCCTCCATCGCCGGCGTCCACTCCGCGTCCTTCTGCCAGTGCGACTTCAGCTCGTCCAGGTCGTTCCACACGCCTGTTGCCAGGCCGGCCGCGTAGGCGGCGCCCAGGCAGGTGGTCTCGGAGACCCGGGGCCGGATCACCGGCACGCCGAGCACGTCCGCCTGGTGCTGCATGAGCAGGTTGTTCTTCGTCATGCCGCCGTCGACCTTCAGGGTCGTGATCCGCACCCCGGAGTCCTGGTACATGGCGTCCACGACCTCCCTCGTCTGCCAGCTCGTCGCCTCCAGCACCGCGCGCGCCAGGTGGGCCTTGGTGACGTACCGGGTCAGCCCGGTGACGACCCCGCGCGCGTCGGAGCGCCAGTAGGGAGCGAACAGCCCCGAGAAGGCGGGCACGATGTAGGCGCCGCCGTTGTCCTCGACGCTCGCCGCCAGCGTCTCGATCTCGTCGGCGCTGCGGATGATGCCGAGCTGGTCGCGGAACCACTGGACCAGCGCACCCGTTATCGCTATGGACCCCTCCAGGCAGTACACCGGCGCCTCACCGCCGATCTTGTAGCCCATCGTCGTCAGCAGCCCGCTCTTGGACGGCACCGGCCGGTCACCGGTGTTGAGCAGCAGGAAGCTGCCGGTGCCGTAGGTGTTCTTCGCGGTGCCGACGTCGTAGCAGGCCTGCCCGAACACGGCGGCCTGCTGGTCGCCCAGCGCCGAGGCGACGGGCACACCGGTCAGCTGACCGACGGCGGTGCCGTACACCTCGGCGGACGACTTGATCTCGGGCAGCACCGCCTCGGGCACGTTCATCGCGGAGAGGATGGAGGGATCCCACTGGAGAGTCTCCAGGTTCATCAGCATGGTGCGGCCGGCGTTCGTGACGTCGGTGACGTGCCGGCCGCCGTCCGTGCCGCCGGTGAGGTTCCAGATCAGCCAGGAGTCGATGGTGCCGAAGGCGATCTCGCCGCGTTCGGCGCGGTCCCTCAGGCCCGGCACGTTGTCCAGCAGCCAGGCCGCCTTGGGCCCGGAGAAGTAGCTGGCCAGCGGCAGTCCGGTCTGGTCGCGGAAGCGGTCCTGGCCGTCGGCGCCGCCCAGTTCGTTGCACAGCGCCGCGGTACGGGTGTCCTGCCAGACGATCGCGTTGTGCACGGGCTTGCCCGTGGCGCGGTCCCACAGCACCGTGGTCTCCCGCTGGTTCGTGATGCCGAGGGCGCTCAACCGGTCGGCGCGCAGCCCGGCCTTGGCGAGCGCCCCCGCCACCACGGCCTGCACCTTGGACCAGATCTCGGTGGCGTCGTGCTCCACCCAGCCCGGCTTGGGGAAGATCTGGCGGTGCTCGCGCTGGTCCACGGCGACGATCGCGCCGCCGTGGTCGAAGATGATGCAGCGGCTGGACGTGGTGCCCTGGTCGATGGCGGCGACGTACTTCTCGGCGGAATCCGTCATGGCTGTCCCTGGGTCGCTGGGTCGGGTCGCTGGGTCAGAAGGCCACGTTGTAGACGAGGCCCGCGAGTGCACCGCCGATCAGCGGGCCGACGACCGGGATCCATGCGTAACCCCAGTCGGACGTGCCCTTGTTCGGGATCGGCAGGAAGGTGTGCATGATGCGCGGGCCGAGGTCACGCGCCGGGTTGATGGCGTATCCGGTCGGCCCGCCGAGGGAGAGTCCGATGCCCACGACGAGCAGCGAGACGATCAGCACCGTGATGCCGGACTCGCCGAGCCCCTTCGTCAGCCCGAAGGCGAGGATCGGCAGCACGAGGGCCATCGTCGCGATGATCTCGGTGATGAGGTTGGCGACCGGGTTCCGGATCTCCGGGATGGTCGAGAAGATGCCGAGCGTCGCCACCGGCTCGTCGGCGCTTCCTTCGTCCGTGCCTTCCTTGCGGACGTTGGCCTGGAACTGCGCGAGATACACCAGGTAGGCGAGGACGGCGCCCAGCATCGCGCCGACGATCTGGCCGAGCAGATAGATCCAGACCTTGCCCCACTTGCCCGTGTCCACGGCGATGCCGATGGTGACCGCGGGATTGAGCTGGCCGCCGGAGAGGGGAGCGGCGGTGTACGCGCCCGCGAGCACGCCGAATCCCCAGCCGAACGCTATGACGACCCAGCCGGACGCGCGTGCCTTGGAGTGTCTGAGAGTGACGGCGGCGCAGACACCGGCACCGAGGAGGATCAGGATCGCGGTGCCGATGACTTCGCCGATGAAAATGTCTCCGTTGCTCATGGCGGCTCCCTTGGCGCCGGTACGGGGCGAGCGCCCCGGCCCTCCGTGCAGGAACGGTTCCCTTGGCGACTTCAGCCGAAGGCAGGGAGGGCCCCGTGCCCCGCCCGGCGTCCGTGACGAGCGTGCCTTCGCAGCCGGATCGCCTCTGGGGAAAGGGCGCAGAGCAGCACAAGGCCCGTGGCGCAGTGCCTGATTACGCCGAGAATGTACGGCGATGTCGGCTGACACCCGGAAGTGTTCACCGGCACCACGGGACCGTCAAGGTTGCTGACGGCAACGGTGACAGCGGTTACCCGGGAACGGCAGCCGACCGCTTCCTTCCTGCAGGTGAGCACTCAACGGCCGTATACGGCAGGTCCGTTCATCCGAGGGGTTCGACCGTCGCGTACCCCGCCTGGGCCGGGGCCGCTCCGCTACCGCGCCGGATCTCGTGTCCGGGCAGCCCCGCGCGCGCGAGCACCCAGCTGGTCCCGCGCAGCGCCTTCGCCGCCTTCTTCAGCGGAGCGAGATGGGCGGCGGCCTGCCGGTGGTCGGACACGCTGCCGGGCAGGCACACGACGGTCGCCAGGGACAGCGTGACGGGGCGCCCGCCCGCCGACCAGGGTGCGTCGAGTACCCCGGCGACCAGCGGATCGAGCACCTCCTCCTCGGCCAGCAGCAGGAAGTCGTCGCCGCCGATGTGCCCCACGCGCGCGTCCCGCGCCGCCGCCTGCTCCAGCGCCCGGCCGACCGAGCGGATCAGCTCGTCACCCGCCGCGAACCCGGCACCGTCGTTGACCTGTTTGAAGTGGTCGATGTCCAGCCAGCTGAGCGCGAATGCCCGCCCGTCGCCGATCCGCCGGTCCACCTCACTCGTGATCGCGTCCGAACCGGGCAGCCGGGTCAGCGGATTGAGTCCGGCCGCCTCCTCCACCCGGTTCTCGGCCAGCGCCCGTACGAGGTCCGCGAGCCGTACGACGCCCACGCACCGTCCGCGGTGGTCGACGACCGCCACGTCGTCCGAGGTGCGGTCGCGGCCGCCGATCGCCACCACGTCCAGCACCTCCCAGGCGGTGGCGTCGACACCCACCGTGCGTGGCGCGTCGCTCAGCTTGAAGGCCGGCCGGTCCGCGTACAGGGCGTGTCCGTACCGGCCGGACATCGACAGCAGGAAGCGCGACCGGTGTACCGACCGGACCGGCACCCCGGCCTGGTCCACGAGCAACACCCCGGAGACCTCCGGCGAGCCGGTCAGCAGCGCCCGCACCTGCCCGGCCGAAGCGGCGACCGGCAGGACGGCGGCGGGCCGCACGAACTCCCTCACCGACGGCCCGGGCCGGGGCATGGCCAGGGCGCCGGGGGAGCGGGGCGGAACGTATACGTCCGCCGCCGGGATCCGGGCCGGCGGCGCGAACAGCTCGCCCTGGGCGAGCTGGGCACCGGCCGCCAGCGCGGCCGCGCACTGCAGCTCGGTCTCCACGCCCTCCACCGCCACCAGCGCGCCCAGTTGCTCGCACAGCGTCCGCATCGCCCGCACCGCGGCCGGCCGGGACAGCAGAGAGCTGTCGAGCTTGACCAGGTCGGGGGAGAGGTCGGTGAGCAGTCTCAGGGGCACGTCCCCGTCCCCGATGCCGTCCGCGCTGATCCGGAACCCCTGCTCGCGCAGCGAGGCCACCGCCTCCAGAAGCGCCCGCTGCGGCACGTGCGTGTAGGGCGGCACGATGTCGAGGGTCACCTCCCACGGCAGCCGCCCCACCGCGCGCACGGCGTCGTGCAGCGGGGTGAGGCCGCCGAGGTCGGCGAGCGTGGCCGCGAACACGTTGACGTGCAGCGGCAGCAGCGTCTCCTTGCGCGTTGCCGCCCGAAGCGCCAACACGGCCAGCCTGCCGTCGAGTTCGGGGTCACGACGGGCCTCGGCCAGGATGTCGCCGGTCTCCGGGCGTGCGAGTATCTCCAGTGCGGCGACCGCGCCCGTCCTCAGGTTGACCACTGGCTGGAAGGCGAAGCGGAGAGTATCCGTCCAGGAGTGCACGGGAGCATGATTGCGCTGCCCGCGTACGCCCAGGGGCAGTTCATGAGACGTTCACGCAGGATTCCGGGGTGGTCACACAGCGTGGAAGATCTCATGCGTCTCTCCCGTCATGCGATGCCCGGGCGGGGCTCCGCTCAGCGCATCACGACCACCGATGATCCGTGCCCGAACAGCCCCTGGTTCGCCGTGATCCCGACGCGCGCCCCGGCGATCTGCCGGTCGCCCGCTGCCTCCCTCAACTGCCAGGTCACCTCGCAGACCTGGGCGATGGCCTGGGCCGGTACCGCCTCACCGAAGGAGGCGAGCCCGCCACTGGTGTTGACGGGTATGCGGCCGCCAGGGGCCGTCGCGCCCTCCCGCAGGAGTTTGGCGCCCTCACCCTCGCCGCACAGTCCCAGATCCTCGTACCACTGCAGTTCCAGCGCGGTCGACAGGTCGTACACCTCCGCCAGGGACAGGTCCTCGGGGCCGATGCCCGCCTCCTCGTAGGCGGTTCGGGCGATGGACGCCCGGAAGGTCTCGTCCGGGGCCGGCACCGCGACGGCGGAGTCCGTGGCGATGTCCGGCAGGTCCAGCACCGTGTTCGGGAACCGCGGGGTCACTGTCGACACGGCCCGGATCCGCACCGGCCGCGCCGCACCGTGCCGCCGGGCGAAGTCCAGGCTGGACAGCACCAGCGCCGCCCCGCCGTCGGAGGTCGCGCAGATGTCGAGCAGCCGCAGCGGATCGGCGACCACGGCGGAGGCGGCCACCTCCTCCGCGGTGACCCGCTTGCGGTAGCGCGCGTACGGGTTGAGCGCCCCGAGGGCCGCGTTCTTCACCTTGACCAGCGCGAAGTCCTCCGGGGTGTCACCGTGCACCGCCATCCGACGGCGCGCGTACAGCCCGAAGTACGTCGGGTTGGTCGCACCAAGCAGGCGGAAGCGCAGCCAGTCCGGATCGTCGGGCCGATCCCCGCCCGCCGGCCGGAAGAACCCCTTGGGCGCGGCGTCCGCCCCCACCACGAGCACGACGTCCGCGAGCCCGGCGAGGATCTGCGCCCGCGCCGTCGCGATCGCCTGCGCGCCGGAGGCACACGCCGCGTACACACTGGCGACCCGGGCTCCCTGCCAGCCCAGGGCCTTGGCGAACGTCGCCCCCGCCACATATCCCGGATATCCGCCACGCACCGTGTCCGCGCCCACGACCGAGCCCACATCCGGCCAGTCGAGACCGGCGTCGGCGAGGGCCGCGCGGGCCGCCGCCGTCCCGTACTCGACGAAGCTGCGCCCCCACTTGCCCCAGGGATGCATGCCCACGCCGAGCACCGCCACGTCCGCCGTCATGCCGTCACCCCCGTCGGCCGCCACTGCCAGATCGTCCAGGTCGTCTCCGCGCCCTCGTCGAGCACCCCGGGGACGACCTCCACCTCCATGCCCACCGTCAGATCGGCGACGGTGACCCCGGGAACCGCCTGTCCCAGCACCACGATCCGCTCAGACTCCAGCTCCACCGCGATCAACGCGTACGGCTCCCACGGAAGTTCCGGATTGCTCACATAGGGTGACGGAGGGCGGTAACGACTGTCCGTGTACGACCAGATATGACCCGTTCGTGACAGCGGGACCTCCTCCAGGGCGGCGCCGCCCGCGCAGTGCGGATTGCGGCAGTGGACGTCCTCGCGCGGAAAGAAGACCGAGGCGCAGGACGTGCAACGGGTGCCCAGGAGCCGGAAGTCGTCCCCCTCGCCGGTGAACCAGTCGGAGACCGCGGGTGTGCGTGTGCGCGTCAATGTTCCTCCCGGCACAGCTATCTGACGATGCATCAGAAGTCTGTCACGGGCATCTGCAAATGGGCAGGCGTCCCGGCGAACCGGACGGCCCCTTCCGGCGTCGTGGTATCAGGAGGGGCGGCCGGGGTCGACGGGGGTGGTCCCGGACGCCCCTCCGGACCCAGCCGCCGCACTGCTCGCCGCTGACGGAACACGTCCTTCCTCTGATCGGATACAGTCCGCGCGTGTCCGAAATTCAGCACCCGATTGCCAACTCCGCTCGGGACTCCCACTGTTCGAGCTGCGGAGCGTCCTACGGAGAGGGCGTCTCCGGGTGGCCGCGCACCTGCCCGTCCTGCGGGACCGTCGCCTATCGCAATCCCCTGCCGGTCGCGATCGCGCTCCTGCCCGTGTACGACACCAAAGGCACCGCCCTGGTCGTCATCACCCGCACCATCGCCCCCGCGCGCGGAGGCACAGCACTGCCCGGCGGCTACATCGACGACCGGGAGGACTGGAGGCACGCCGTCGTCCGCGAGCTCAAGGAGGAGACGGGCATCGACGCGGCCGTCCGCGACGTGCGCCTCGTGGACGCCATGAGCTCGCCCGACGGGCATCTGCTGCTGTTCGGACTCCTCCCGGAACGCCCGGCCGAAGGACTGCCGCCCTCCGACGCCACGGACGAGACCGAGGGCTGGCACCTGCTGCGCAGGCCCGAGGAACTCGCCTTCCCGCTGCACACTGCGGCCGTGCGGGCATGGTTCGAGGGCCGCTACATCTGAGCGGACCGCTCAGCCGAGTCCCCGAATGTGCACCGGGTGAGACGGCTCACCGGCGCCGTCCTCCCGCTCCCGGGTGACGACAACCCGCCGGCCCTGCCAGCGGGCGGTGTACCGCTCCACTTCCGGCTCGTCCCACCCGTCGCCCGCGTCCGGCACGACCAGTCCACCCCCGGTCCGTCCCCGGGCGGGCGCCCAGACCTCCAGCTCGAGCCCGCCGTCCTCGCCACGCACGGGAACGACCGCACCCGCGCGCGCGAGCACCGGAATCCGCGACAGCGGCGCGTCGACCAGAACCTGCGCCGGGCCCTCGTACGCCTCCTCCGTCACCGTGTCGTACCAGCGGCCTCGCGGCAGCTGCACCGCACGCCGGTCCGCCCCCGGGTCCAGCACGGGCGCCACCAGGATGCTGTCGCCCAGCAGGAACGCGTCCTCGCAGTCGCGCAACGCGCGGTCCTCCGGCGCCCCCCACCACAGCGGCCGCGCATAGGGCGCGCCGGTGCGCCGGGCCAGGTGGGCCAGCGTCATGAAGTACGGCAGCAGACGCCGGCGTTCGAGCAGCGCCGCGCGCGCGTGCTCCAGCACCTCGGGGCCGAACTCCCAGGGCTCCCTGCGCCCCGCCCGCAGACTTGCGTGCGTACGGAACAGCGGCAGGTACGCGCCGAGCTGGAACCACCGCAGATACAGCTCCGGCGACGGAGACCCGTCGAAGCCGCCGATGTCCGGCCCCGAGTACGGCACGCCGCACAGGCCGAGCCCCAGCACCAGAGACAGGGAAGCCCGCAGCCCCGGCCAGCCCGTCGCCACGTCTCCCGACCACGTCCCCCCGTAGCGGTGCAAACCCGCCCAGCCGGACCGTGAGAACAGGAACGGCCGCTGCTGGGGCGACAGTTCGCGCAGCGCCTCATAGCCCGCTCTGGCCATGCACAGCGCGTACACGTTGTGGGCCTCCCGGTGGTCGCCGCCGCGCCCCTCCAGGGCATGCCGGGCCGAACGCGGGAGCGTCGGCTCACCGAAGGCGTTGAACGACGTCGGCTCGTTCATGTCGTGCCAGAAACCCGCGAAGCCCTGTCCCAGCCGCTCCTCGTAGAGCCCGCCCCACCACTTGCGCACGCGCGCGTGTGTGAAGTCCGGGAAGACCGACTCGCCGGCCCACACCTCACCCCGCACCGTCCGCCCCGAGGCGTCCCGCACGAACGCGTCCATCGCCTTCCCGCTGTCGTAGACGGCGTTGCCCGGCGCGGCCTTCACCGCCGGGTCGACGATCGACACCAGCCGTATCCCGTCCCGGCGCAGCTCCTCCGCGAGCCCCGGAAGCTTCGGGAAACGCTCCTGGTCGACGGTGAACACCTGGTGGTCCGCGTAGTGGTCGATGTCCAGGTGGACGGCGTCCAGCGGCAGACCGCGCTCCTGGTAGCCCGCGACGATCCGACGCACCTCCTGCTCGCTGCCGAACCCCCAGCGCGCGTGATGATGGCCGAGCGCCCACGCGGGCGGCAGCGCCGGCGCCCCGGTCAGCGAGGCCCAGGCGTGCAGCACGCGCGCGGGGGTGCCCACCATGACCCAGCCGCGCAGCGGACCGCCGTCCATCCGAAGCTCACAGCGCCCCACGCGGTCGTGCCCGGACCCCGCGCCCTCCTCGCCCTCCCGCAAGGTCACCGTGCCGTCCCAGGAGGTGTCGTGGAAGACCAGATGGGCCGCGGCGTCGGCCACCACGAGCTGCACCGGCATGGTCAGGTACAGCGGATCGTCCCCGGGACCGAACGCCCGGCCCTGGTCGGTGTTCCACAGCCGGTACGTGCCGTCCCGCAGCCGCGGACCCGCGGCGCGCCCGCCCAGGCCGAAGAAGCGGGCGTCCGCGGCCACCTCGGACCGCTGCATCCACCGAGCCGCACCCCCGTCGACCGGCTCCCACCAGCGCGGCGGCATGTCCCGCCGCAGCACCACCCCACCGGGCGTGCACACCTCAAGCGCGCCGTGCCGGGAGACGACGACCGTCACCCGCTCGGCCACCACCCGCCAGCCGCCGTCCTTGTCCGGTTCCAGCACCACCCGTGGATCCGGCTCGGGACAGCTCCCGGCGAGCGCGTACGACGGCTCCGGACCCGCCCCGTCCCAGCCCCAGAAAACGGCCCCGTTCACCGCGACGGTGATCCGCAGCTCGGACCGGCTGAACCGGATCAGACCGCCCCCGGGCCCGGGCTCCACGCCCTGCAGCTGCCCCGGCACCCGCGCGCGCTCGGCGCCGCGCGGCGGCAGCCCCGCGGCATCGATACGCCTCCTACGCCATGCGGCGCGCACGGTACGCAACCCCTGAGCCGCCCTCCCCGAACCGACCACACTCACCGAACGCACCAGGTCACGACCGTCCATGCTGCTCACCCTGCCACTGACCGCCCCACGCGCGCGTGTCGTTCAACTGCCGTTCACCCGTGCCAGGACCACATCTTCACGACACGGACTATGTGGGGCGCACCCTGGTGTAGAAGTCGATCACATGGCATCGTCCCTGTCAGCCGCGTCACGCGCACACCCCAGCTCGTGCGCGGACCGACGCACACGACGCGCACAGCCCGGGAGCCGCCCCAATGTCGACAGCGAACCCCCAGCCGCTCTGGCAGCCTGATCCCGAGCGGATCGCCCAGGCACGCATCACCAAGTTCCAGGCGTGGGCCGCCGAGCACCACGGTGCCCCGGCCGAGGGAGGCTACCCGGCACTGCACCGGTGGTCCGTCGAACAGCTGGACACCTTCTGGAAAGCCGTGACGGAGTGGTTCGACGTCCGGTTCTCGACCCCCTACGCGCGCGTGCTCGGCGACCGCTCGATGCCCGGCGCCCAGTGGTTCCCCGGAGCCACCCTCAACTACGCCGAGCACGCCCTGCGCGCCGCCGCCGACAGAGCGGACGAGCCCGCCCTCCTGTGCGTCGACGAGACCCACGAACCGCGCCCGGTGACCTGGTCCGAGCTGCGCCGCCAGGTGGGCTCCCTCGCCGCCGAACTCCGCGACCTCGGCGTCCGCCCCGGCGACCGCGTCAGCGGTTACCTCCCGAACATCCCCCAGGCCGTCGTCGCGTTCCTCGCCACGGCCGCCGTGGGCGGCGTATGGACCTCCTGCGCCCCCGACTTCGGCGCCCGCAGCGTCCTCGACCGCTTCCAACAGGTCGAACCGGTCGTACTGTTCACCGTCGACGGCTACCGCTACGGCGGCAAGGAACACGACCGCCGCGAGGTCGTCGCCGAGCTGCGCCGTGAGCTGCCCACACTGCGCGCCGTCGTCCACGTCCCGCTCCTCGGCACCGAGGCACCCGAGGGCGCCCTGGAGTGGTCGGCGCTCACGGCCGCCGACACCGAGCCCGTCTTCGAGCAGGTCCCCTTCGACCACCCGCTGTGGGTCCTGTACTCCTCCGGCACGACCGGTCTGCCCAAGGCCATCGTCCAGTCCCAGGGCGGCATCCTCGTCGAGCACCTCAAGCAGCTCGGCCTGCACTGCGACCTCGGCCCCGAGGATCGTTTCTTCTGGTACACCTCGACCGGCTGGATGATGTGGAACTTCCTCGTCTCCGGCCTGCTCACGGGCACGACGATCGTCCTGTACGACGGCAGCCCCGGCTACCCGGACACCGGAGCGCAGTGGCGCATCGCCGAACGCACCGGAGCCACCCTCTACGGCACCTCGGCCGCCTACGTCATGGCCTGCCGCAAGGCGGGCGTGCACCCCTCCCGCGACTTCGACCTCTCCGGGGTGCAGTGTGTCGCCACCACCGGCTCCCCCCTGCCGCCCGACGGGTTCCGCTGGCTGCACGACGAGGTCCGCGAGGACCTGTGGATCGCCTCCGTCAGCGGCGGCACGGACGTCTGCTCCTGCTTCGCCGGAGCCGTACCGACCGTGCCCGTGTACATCGGCGAACTCCAGGCGCCCGGCCTCGGCACCGACCTGCAGTCCTGGGACCCGAGCGGCAAGCCCCTCGTCGACGAGGTCGGCGAGCTGGTCGTCACCAACCCCATGCCCTCGATGCCCATCCACTTCTGGAACGACCCCGACGGCAGCCGATACCACGACAGCTACTTCGACACCTACCCGGGCGTCTGGCGCCACGGCGACTGGATCACGCTGACCTCACGCGGCTCCGTGATCATCCACGGCCGCTCCGACTCCACCCTCAACCGGCAGGGCGTGCGCATGGGCTCGGCCGACATCTACGAGGTGGTCGAGCGCCTGCCCGAGATCAAGGAGTCCCTCGTCATCGGGATCGAGCAGCCCGACGGGGGCTACTGGATGCCCCTGTTCGTGCACCTGGTGCCCGGCGCCGTCCTGGACGAGGCACTCCTGAACCGCATCAAGCAGGCCATCCGCGAACAGCTCTCGCCACGCCACGTACCCGACGAGATCATCGAGGTCCCGGGCATCCCGCACACCCTCACCGGCAAGCGCATCGAGGTCCCGGTCAAGCGCCTTCTCCAGGGCACCCCCCTGGAGAAGGCCGTCAACCCCGGCTCCATCGACAACCTCGGCCTGCTGGGCTTCTACGAGGAACTGGCCCGCAAGCGCTCCTGACCCGCCGGCACCCCGCCCGTCCACCGCTGGCCTCGGACTCGCCGAACACGGCAACGAAGTCCGAGGCCAGCCGCGCGCCATCCCCCTGACCTGCACAATCCAGCGCCGTCTGGACCGCGACCGCCTCCAGCCGAGCCCGTTGTCAGTGCCGCCGGTTACCGTGAGTGAGCATTGATCGACTGCGCATTGGGGGAAACATGGCGCACACCGACCACCAGACCATGCGACGCGTCCTGCGCCGCGAAATCGCCGGCACCATCGGCCTGCTCACCGATGACCACGACTTCCATGCCATGCGGCGCTACCGCAGCTTCGCCTTCGACGACCACACCATCTACCTCCAGCAGGTGGAAGCGCTCCTCAGGAGCCGCGCGGCACAGGGCAACCACACCACACTGGCCCTCTTCGACCCCGAGGAGTACGCCGAATTCTGCGCCGGCACCGGCCTCGACCCGGAAGCCCCGGCCAGCCGCACCCGCTTCACCGCCGAACTCGCGGCCACCGGCCCCACCATCCCCTACGACGGCAGCCCCCTCGCCACCCTCGTGCCCGCCCTCGTCGACGAGGCCGTACGAAAGGCCACCTGGGAGTACGCCACCACCCTCCTGACCCGGCTCGGCCCCTGCCGCACCTGCGGCGAGGACATCGGCCGCGCCGCCTTCACCCGCGCCTCCGACCTCCTCGCCCGCATCCTCGACACCGCCCCGCCCGGAGACCGGCACCTCGTCTGCAGCGTCTCCGGCCCGCCGGAAACACTCGTCTCCGTCCTCCACGCCGACGAGAACACCGACGGCACCACCGAACTCGACGAGGCCGAAGCCCTCGAATTCACCAGCGTCCTCGCCCTGGGCCTCGCCACCGACAGCCCCGGCGGACTCGTCATGCGCATCACCGCCGCCGACACGGACGACCGCGTCTACGGCTG
The DNA here is from genome assembly GCF_042895235.1 of Streptomyces sp. NPDC001410. Lineage (NCBI taxonomy): Bacteria > Bacillati > Actinomycetota > Actinomycetes > Kitasatosporales > Streptomycetaceae > Streptomyces > Streptomyces sp. NPDC001410. The sequence goes on along the minus strand of NZ_JBIAWE010000004.1, from coordinate 3,258 downwards.
GCGGCTCCGCGGCGGCGGACTCGAACCCCTCACCGCGTCCGAGGTCTTCGACGCCTACTGCACCGACGTCGAATCCGGCGACCTCATCTCCCCCGAGCCAGGCGTCGACTACTGCACACCACCCCACCTCGGAGGGGAGGGCACGGCACAGGGACACCGCCACTGAACGCGCCAGGGGCGCCCCACCCGCAGGCGGGACGCCCCTGAACCCGGCACACAACGAGGCCGGCCGGACTACTCGCCGGACAGCACCGTCTGAGCCGCACTGCGCGCCTCGTCGGCACTGTCCGCCGCACGCGCCGCCGCGGCGGCCCGCTCGCACTGGGCCAGCGTGTACTTCGCCAGCGTCGCCCGGACATAAGGAATCGACGCCGCACCCATGGACAGAGAGGTGACGCCCAGACCCGTCAGCACGCAGGCCAGCAGCGGATCGGCCGCGGCCTCACCGCACACACCGCAGCTCTTGCCCTCGGCCTTGGCCGACTCGGCGGACAGCGCGACCAGGTCGAGCAGCGCGGGCTGCCACGGGTCCTGGAGCCGCGACACCGCACCCACCTGCCGGTCCGCCGCGAACGTGTACTGCGCGAGGTCGTTGGTCCCCAGCGACAGGAACTCGACCTCCTGCAGGATCGAACGCGCCCGCAGCGCGGCCGACGGGATCTCCACCATCGCGCCGAACTTGGCCCGCAGCCCCGCCTCCCGGCAGGCGTCCGCGAACGCCTTGGCGTCCGCACGGTCCGCCACCATGGGCGCCATGACCTCAAGGTAGACGGGCAGCCCCTCCGCGGCCTTCGCCAGCGCGGTCAGCTGGGTACGCAGGATCTCGGGGTGGTCCAGCAGCGTCCGCAGACCCCGCACGCCCAGCGCCGGGTTCGGCTCGTCGGCGGGCGTCAGGAAGTCCAGCGGCTTGTCGGCGCCCGCGTCCAGCACGCGCACGACCACCCGGCCCTCGGGGAACGCCTCCAGCACCTGCCGGTAGGCCTCCACCTGCTTCTGCTCGGACGGCGCGTTCTTGCTGTCGTCCAGGAACAGGAACTCGGTACGGAACAGGCCCACACCCTCGGCCCCGGCCTCCACGGCCGCTGGCACGTCCGCCGGTCCGCCGACGTTGGCCAGCAACGGCATCTTGTGCCCGTCGGCCGTGGCACCCGGGCCGGTCGAAGCGGCCAGCGCGGCCTTGCGCTCGGCAGCCGCGGCCTCCAGCTGCGCCTTCTTCTCCTCGCTCGGGTTCACGAAGATGTCGCCGGTGCTGCCGTCGACCGCGATCACCGTGCCCTCGGCCAGCTCACCGGCACCCGGCAGCGCCACGACGGCCGGAACCCCCAGCGCCCGCGCCAGGATCGCGCTGTGACTGGTCGGCCCGCCCTCCTCGGTCACGAAACCGAGCACCAGAGTCGGGTCCAGCAGCGCCGTGTCGGCCGGAGCCAGATCGCGCGCCACGAGTACATAGGGCTCGTCACTGTCCGGGACACCCGGCATGGGAACGCCCAGCAGCCGGGCGACGATACGATTCCGCACGTCGTCGAGGTCGGCCACGCGCCCGGCGAGGTACTCCCCGGCACCGGCCAGCAGCTCGCGGTACGCGGCGAACGCGTCGTACACCGCACGCTCCGCCGTGCTGCCGACGGCGATCCGCCGGTCCACGTCCGCCATCAGCTCGGGGTCCTGCGCCATCATGGCCTGCGCCTCGAGCACGGCCTGGGCTTCGCCCCCCGCCAGATTGCCGCGCGCCATCAGGTCGGCCGCCACAGCGTCCACGGCCTGGCGCGCCCGCCCCTGTTCGCGCTCCGCCTCCTCCGCCGGGATCTGCTTGGCCGGCGGCTCGAGCACCGCCGTTCCCATGTGCCGAACCTCGCCGATCGCCACACCGTGGCTCACGCCGACGCCTCGCAGCGTTGTCTCCATCTCACCCGTCTCCGATAGTGCGGCGGGTCCCGCCGCCGCGGTGGTTGTCCGGTACGCCGTCCTGCGACGGCACTGTCGTCAGTTCCAGGAGAAGAGGCCGTCGCCGGCCTTCACGTCGCCGCCGTCACGGAGGTCGGTGAGGGACTCGGCGCTGGCCTCGAGTGCCACGACGGGGCATACCGGCGACTTGCCGGCGGCCTCGACCGCGGCCGGGTTCCAGCGCACGATGCTCTGACCACGCGTCACGGTGTCGCCCTTGTCGACGAGCAGCTCGAAGCCCTCGCCGTTGAGCTGGACGGTGTCGATACCGAGGTGGGTGAGCACGCCGTGCCCGTTCTCGTCGACCACCACGAAGGCGTGCGGGTGCAGGGAGACGATGACGCCGTCCACCGGCGCCACGGCCTCGGAGGGCTCACGCACGGGGTCGATCGCAGTGCCCGGGCCGACCATGGCCCCGGAGAAGACCGGATCCGGCACGGCGGCCAGTCCGATGGCGAGTCCAGCAAGAGGGGACGTCACGGTGGTCATGGGAAGCCTCCCAGGAGTGGAGCTGCGTACGGGCCGTCACTGCCTGTCCCGGACGGCACTGAGCAGCAGCGTATGTCATATGAAGTGGCGGTTCCGTATGGAAGCTACCAGGTAGTGGTCTAGACCACCAGCCCGGTCGATTTGCACGCGCTTCCAGGGCCCGTGTACAGTCGTACTCCTGCTTGAGGGAGAGCGACGCGAAAGCGCCTCCGTTAAGCAGCACCCAAACTCGTCAGATCCTATCTCGGGATCACCTTCTGCATGCCTGCAGGGTGGTGGTCAGAGAGACGGAAAAACCCTGATAGAGTTTGAAACACCGAAGGGAAGCCCGGAGGAAAGCCCGAGAGGGTGAGTACAAAGGAAGCGACCGTTCCTTGAGAACTCAACAGCGTGCCAAAAATCAACGCCAGATATGTTGATACCCCGTCCGTCGGAATCATCCGATGGTCGAGGTTCCTTTGAAAAACACAGCGAGGACGCTGTGTGCGAGAGGACTATTCCTCCTCTCGCACCGCTCTCGTGGTGTTCATCCCGATTACGGGAAAACATTCACGGAGAGTTTGATCCTGGCTCAGGACGAACGCTGGCGGCGTGCTTAACACATGCAAGTCGAACGATGAACCACTTCGGTGGGGATTAGTGGCGAACGGGTGAGTAACACGTGGGCAATCTGCCCTTCACTCTGGGACAAGCCCTGGAAACGGGGTCTAATACCGGATACGAGCCTCCTAGGCATCTTGGAGGTTGGAAAGCTCCGGCGGTGAAGGATGAGCCCGCGGCCTATCAGCTTGTTGGTGAGGTAATGGCTCACCAAGGCGACGACGG
>NZ_JBIAWE010000003.1:0-588265 GCF_042895235.1 Streptomyces sp. NPDC001410 | reverse complement strand
GACGACAGAAGACTCGCGGCACCCACCCGTGACCGCATCAACTTTGGTGCACTCTCATCCGTACGAGGTGGTGCACGTTCACTTGTACGCCGACACCCGTCACCGTCACGTTCATGTGGGAGGGGCGTGACGAGGCGGAACGCGCGGTGCTAGTGCCGGCGGCCACGCTGGCGCTCTGGGAGCACTGGGCCCCCACCGCCTACCCGACGAGTGGCGCTGGGGAAGAGAACCGGGCTGTGGCGGAGGAGCCGGAACTGGCCCACCCAGCGGAATTCGGCGCGTTCACGCTCTTTCGTCGTCGCGTAGGACGGCGCACGGCGGTTGCTCGCGAAGGCGTGGTGGTCGCCGAGCTACTGGACCCCGACGAGGCGCACTGGCTCCAGGAGAAGGCCCGCAGTGTCCGCCAAGGCTTCATGGATCCGAAGCAGAAGGCGGCGTTCGAGGAGTTCCTTGCCCGGCAGGCATCCCTCGATGAGCAGTAACGCGCCGACTCATGCTCCGTGGCTTGTAATTGATCTTCGGGCTCTGGACCACGTCGTGCGGTGCGGTGACGCGCGGTCACGCCAACAGGACACGTTTTCAGAGGAGTTCGAAGCCCGCGCGGCGGAACATCTGGCGCTTGAGCCTCTTGATGCGGTTGACGTGGCCTTCCACGACACCGAAGTTCCATGGCAGGGTCAGGCGCGCGGCGACGGCGTCAAGGTCGCGTTCGAGGTGTTGGGCGAACCGGCTGAGACCGGGCAGGTCGGTAGTGATTCTGGCTGATTCGATCCACTCCGGCAGTTGGTCACCGTGCAGGTCCGTAACCATGTGGGCGAAGGTCCGCACGTGCTCGGCGAGGGCGTCCAGCTCGGGGCAGTTGGCCAGCAGGGCCTTGAGCTGGACCCGGTCGCCCTCGATCAGGGCGTCCGGGCGAGTCAGAGCCAGCGGGTCACTGCGTGGTGCGATGACGGCCGGGGCCCGACCGGCTGGGGATTGTCCTGCAGAGTTCTGCTCACGCAGTTGCGGACGTTGCCGTAGCCGTCCCCGGAGGCAGCTCTGCTGCCGTGGGATCCCCGCCGTTATCCCCCAGCCATCCGACCAGGTGGGCCACTTGTCTGCGGCGAGGCCGCGCCGGCGGTCGCCCACCGGCTTTCGACGCCGAGGCATACAAGCAGCGCAACGCGGTCGAACGACGCATCAACCGGGCTCAAGCAGTGGCGCGGCCTGGCCATGCGAACGGACACGCTCGCCATCGCCTACCAGGCCGCACTCCACCTCGCCGCCATCCTCATCTGGGCCCGGCGGTAGGCCGACGCTTCAGCGATCGACCACCCAGCGCGCGTCCGCAGGCCAGGATCCCGTGCTGACGATGTGCTCCACGAGCCTGAACGCCTCACCGATCGGCACGGTGTCTTCGTCCAGGTACTCATCATGCTGCCCGTTGGAGAGGACGAACCCCTCGCTCGATCCGCGCGCTCCTGGGTCTACGGCATGCTGCTCGCCGTCCTCCCCATCGAACAGCACCACCATCGCGCGCTCGGTGTTCGTCACGAAGGCCAGCGATCGACCAGACGAACTGGTCAGCCACGTCTCAAGCTGCTCTCTGCCGACCCTCGTGCGAAGCGTTTCCCGCACCACCTCGGACGGCACAGGGGCCGTGCTGTCGTCATCGATCACCCAGGACTCGATCATGAGCACGACGATCTCACGGACGGATCTAGGAGACAGTCCCTGGAGCTGCTGGCCCCAGCTTTCCGATGGCGACCGCTCTGTCTGGGAGAGGGGTGCCTGTCGTCTCCACCCTGGGGTGCGGTGCACTGGTGGAGTTCGCGCTCCCAGGCTTCCACCTCGTTTCCACCTGGCTGTCCACCCCTGCTCCGATCCGCCTGCCCCCGCTCCGCACCTACCGTTCTTCCACAGGCCGGCGTCGTCCGGCCGCAGCTCAGGCAGCCAGGGGCCCGGTGGCCGCGCCGCACAGGCTCAGCGGCCGCATTGGGGCGAGGAGGGACAGCGATGACTGACATGAAACCCGCGTCACGGTCCGCCACGGCCGAGAAACCAACCCGCAGGGGCTACGGCCCGCTGCTCTCGCTCGCCGTCGACATCCTCCTCCCGCTCGTCGTCTACTACGTGGCCCGCACCCTGGGCGCCGACCAGGCCCCAGCGCTGCTGTTGAGCGGCGCACCACCTGCCCTCCACCTGCTGCTCGGCGCGGTAAGGCAGCGCCGGATCGACGGCATGGACATGTTCTGCACGGTCCTGCTGGCCTTGGCAGCGCCGGCGTCTCTCATCGGCGGCGGCACCCGCGCCCTTCTGTGTAAGGACGCGGTGCTGTCCCTCGTGGTCGGCGGCTGGGTGCTCAGCACCGGTTTCACCCACAAACCACTGGCCTTCCAGCTGGGTCAGCGACTGCATCGAGGAGCGGCGGCCCGCGCGCGGAGCAGAATGTGGCAGGACTCCGCCGAATTCCGCCGGGGACTGCGCATCCTCACTCTCCTCGGGGGCGCCGAGCAACTCCTCGACGGCGGATTCGGCACGCTCGCCGCCCTCACGCTGCCCACCGACACGGTGCCACTGCTCGCCCGCGTCCAGTCCCTCGTGCTGCTCGCCCTGGCCGCTGTGGCCACCGCCATCTGCACCCGCCGTTTCCGCACTCGCCATGGCCTCCCACTGTTCGGCACCCCGGCGGCGGCGACGTGAGCGCCCGCCCCCTGCACCAAGACGCCCCGCACCTTCTCGCCAGGCGCAGCTCCGTCCGGTGCTTCCGCCTCCAGCTTCACTGGGTAGGGGCATTTCAGGAGAGGTGCGGCGAGATGCGTGTCCGCCTCGAGGACCAAGCCGACCACTTCTCTCTGTTCGGCTTCATGGAGCATCGCTCGGCTGAGTCGGAGAGAGCGGTGCACCACTTCCGGGCGAGTTCAGCCTGCGCGCCCAAGATCCCGGTTAGCCAGAGATGGCGACGGGCGACGGCGATGAAGTTCCCTTGTGCTGCAACGGCTCTCCCTCGAAGATCCAGCCAACTCTCCTCGGGAGTCAGACCCCGCCGAACCGCAATGTGAAACCGCCAGGTCTCCTCATCGATGGCGTGTGCGGCTTCCGCGATGTCTTTGCTGACGACGAGGTTGATGACACCCATGGCCTCGTTCCAGGGGCGCCAGTCGACCCGTGCTGGGGGCCAGGACACCTTGGCCGTTTCTCTTGGATCACTGTCAGGGTGTTCAGTGGGCGGCCATAGGGTGGCCTGATGTTCGATCGGTTGGAGATCACGGCGCTGCCGCCGGGACCACGCTTCCCTGCCCAGCTGCGCTTCTGGGTCAACGGCAAGGACGTGGTGGAGCAGGCGGTGGGCCCTGGGGGCCGTGGGCCTCTGGCAGTGGAAGCGTTGCCCATCGGGCTCCCCAGCTTGCTGCGGGCGACGTCTGAGCCGCGCCGTGTGCAGTTGGGCGAGCCGGAGTGCACCGGAGGGTGCTGCGGCTTTCTCTCCGTGGTTGTGCAGCGAACGGGGAATGTCGTCCAGTGGTCGGGCTGGCAGGTTCCTCACAGGGCGGGCCGGCTGCTGGAATTCGACTTCGACGCGGACGAGTACAACGCAGAGGTGGCCCGCGCTGAGGCAGATCCCGGGTGGCGGCTCTTGGCATGACGTGGCGAGCCGACCTGGAAGAGGCGGCGCGACTGTTGCCCTGCCGGCCATCGGATCGTTGGTCTGAACGTGGCGTTAACTGATGCGCACTGGGCGCGAATCGAGCTGTTGCCGTCAGACAGATCCCCAGGTGGGGTGGGCGCTGACGGGATCAACGGCAGGCCATCGACGCGATCGCGTGGAAGTTCCAGACCGGCTCGCAGGGGGTGCAACTACCGCGCGAGTACGGATCCTGGAAGGGCTTCTACACGCGGCTGCGGAACGGGGCGATCGACGGCACCTGGGAGCGGGTGTTCACCGCCCTGCTCGTCCAGGCCGATACCGAAGGCGACCTGGACTGGGTCGTAGCAGTGGACCCCACCATCGTCCGTGCCCACCAGCATGCCGCCGGGGCCCGCGAAGAGGGGTCCCAGCAGGCGAGACGGCCGACGAAGTGTTGTCAGTGCCCGCGCATAGGATCACGGCATGTCTGACGCCTTCACCGTCTTGTGGACCCATGACACGTGCCGTGCCCTGCGCAAGGAGGGTCGCGTCGGTAAGCGGCCGCCGGTCGCTTTCAGCGGTGTCCATTCCTCCCTACCTGCCTGGTCGGGTGCCCGTGCCGGGGATGAGGTGTACGCGCTGCACGTGAACCGGCGCGTCGTGTTTGTGGTGAGCCGGATGCGGGTGATCGACATGGAGCGGCGCGACTGCTGCGGCACCGTTCCCGTGTCTTGGCAGGATCCCGCGTTTCCGGGGCATGGCGACTGGTCGATGCTCGGTGCCGAGGGCTGCGGCGCCGCTGCGGTGCACGTCGACGCAACGCCCGTACGCCTTGACGTGCCGATACCCGGGGACCTTCTGCCGGAGCTCACCTGGCAGAACCGTCGAGGCCACACGCGTGGCCTGAAGTACGTGGTCGATGGCCGCCTCGAACGTTCGATCAGCCTCCAGGGGTTCTACCGTCTGACCTCCGAGTCGGCTGACGAGTTGGCGAAGGTCATCAGCAATGCTGCCGCTTGATGCCGACGCGAGGTTGAGATTGAGCGGACGCCTGTGCTGCCTAACAGAATGAGGTCTTCCCCGCATGAGCGGAGGGCGAGCTGAGGGCTTCAGGTGCGGTAGCAGTGGCTGATCGTCCTCTCCGTGCAGGGGGAGGCGACGCCTTCTGTTACGCAAGGATCACCGACGCCCGGGCCTCGGCCGGCCGGACGGACTGTCGCTTCTCCCACGTACTTGTGGACAGCGTGGACGCGCAGCGACGGAAAACGCGGCGGAGCCGTGCGCCGCTACGCCGGAGGTCACATGAACGAGATCAGTCCCAGCCGGACGGCGGCTGCTTGACCCTGCCACCTTTGTGCGGCGTCTGCGCGTAGTCCTCGGCGCCGGAGGGAAGCGCGGAAACGCAAGCTGCCGAGCAGGCACTGCCCAAGAGGGGCAAGACGTCGGTGGCCACCCGCAGAGAGATCCACACTTGGTGGAGCCCGCCCTGCTCGATCGGCCGATCGCAGACACTGCACCCACGGATGGCTGTGGTTCCCCAGCTCCAGGCATCAAGCTCTGTCAGGTCGAGATCAGCAACGGAGTCCTGCGAGGGCTGGAGCCGGGGGAAGGGAGGACGGAGTTTGTAGTTCCCGAACAGTGCGCGGGTGCTCACCGTGCTCCGGGCCAGTTCGGACCATCGGGTGATCTCGTAGGGGAACCAGTGCAGCCGGTACGAGGTGTAGGGGGTTGAACTCCTCCAGGCTGCTCATTGCACCGATCTCGGGCGGTATGCGGACCAGGTTGCTGCCATAGAGCACGAAGCGCTTGACCGCCGTCAGTTTGGCGATGCTCGGCGGCAGAGTGATGACCTGCCGCCGTTCCTCGTCGCTGAGTTCGACCAGAGGACGGAACTCCTCACGCCCATCGTCCGCAGCCTCGTCGATCAACCCCAGCAGACGCTGCCACCCATCGGCCGAGGTGTCCTGGCGCTCGGCGTGGAAACCGACACGGGCTCGCGGATGCGGCTTGGCCTGGTCGAAGCACAAGCACAGATCCCGGTAGGAACCGCGTCCCCCCGGTGCTGGGTCCGATGTGTCACCCCACCGGTTCACAAAGAGTCTCGGCTCTCCCTCATCCACCATGGGCCCCGATACGGATCTTCATCTGGCTCGGACGGGCCCTGCGGTGCGTCCCGGTGCGGCACGGCATCCTTGTCGAGGTTGACGGGCGCCACGAGCGGGTGCGGGCGTGGGCGTGGGTCCGGCGGAGGGCCGTGGAGGAACTGATGGTCACCGCTCCGTTCCACGTCCGGGACAAGCAGGTGCCGCATGTCGAACAGGAGCGGGTTGCTCATTGGACAGTACGACTGTGCGGACCAGACTGCTCTCGCCAGTGGGCCAGGGCGCGCTCGCTCTTGAGCGTGTCGGGGTGTTCCGGCCCCAGTACTCGGCGCCGGTCGACCACCAGTTCGGCGAACGCAGCGGTGGCGCCCACGGCGTCCCCAGCCTCACCTGTCCATAGCGCCAGATTGTGCCGCGACAGGAGTGTATGAGGGTGGTCGGGTCCCTGGATGCGGACGCGATCCGGGACTAATTCGGCGAACGCGGCGGCGGCACCCGCGGTGTCCCCCGCTCTCCCCCGCCATCGGGCCAGCTCATGACGGACGTTGAGGGTGTCGGGATCATCGGGGCCCAGTACCCGCACGGCGTCGCCGATAAGTCCGCTGAACACTTCGACGGCGCGCGCGGGATCCCCCGCCTCGCCCAGGCAGAATCCGTGGGTGTGGCGGTAGAGAATGGTGTTCCGGTGATCCGGTCCCACCGTCCGGCGCTGGTCGGCGACGATATCGGCAGCGACCATGGCGGCGGCCGCCATGTCGCCCGCCTCATCCAGGAAGTGGAAGAGTTCGACGCGCGTGGCACATGTGTCGGGGTCCTGTGGCCCCAGCGCCCGTGAGGCGTCGTCCAGGAGCGTTTTGAGCGCAGCCGCAGCTCCCGCAGCGTCACCGCCACCCCGGCGTCTGGCCATATGGCGCCGGGTGTTGAGGGATTCCCGATCGTCCGGACCCCGGAGCCGGAGGAACTCATCCAGCAGTTCGGCCGCCGAGGTAGCGTTCGGCATCCTGCCGAGGCCGATGCGGGCGAGCCAGGAATCCGGGCCGCCCTCCCCTGCCGCCAGCCGACCCAGAAACCAGAAGGTTCCCTCGTCACGGGCACGGATACGGCTCCGCAGTTCCTCGAGCGCCGATTCCCGCGCCGTGGATTCGCCGTCGTGATCCAGGATCTCCTCCATCAGCCTGGCCGGCTGCTTCGTACCCGCCGGTTCGCCGACAGGCAGGGCCTCTGCGGCCGCCGGAATCCCGAATTCCGCGTACATTGCCGGAAGTTGAGCCAAGACAGCCTCGGCCCGCGCAAGCGACGCAGTCAGGACATCGTCTGCGACTGCCGCGCCGACGGTGATCTCGACGGCTTCGCGGTACATCCGCTCGAAGCTCTGCAGATGGCCCGCGATCGCACGTCTCGGGTCCCAGAACGCCTCCGTGACCTCGTAGACGCCTCCTCCGCCGGAGGAGAACAGGTCGGCGATCCCGTCCACCGACACGAGGCCGTCAGGCAGGTCGGAGCGGCGCCGGGGCGGTGCGGACTCCCAGTCGGGCACGGACAGCCCGCGTTCGGTCATCTCTGCGTCGATCGCATCGCGGACCTTCCCCGTCTCTTCCAGGAAGCCTCTGATCACGGTCCGGATCTCGTCGGCCGAATACACGAAACCACGCTGCGGGAACGCGACGGCCACCTTCGGCGAGGTCATCAGGCGATCGTTCCCGTCGTAGACGATCTCCAGGTCCAGCCCGTACACGTACGTGTCGAATGTGGGCTCCATGCCGAGCCGGACCTCGAACCGGTCCGCCTCTCCCTGTGCCACCACCTGGGAGAGGCCGATGACGCACTGGGAACCGCCGGCATCCTCCGGCGGCGGTATCGCGACGTCGTACGTGGCGGACACCGGCAAGACCGCACCGACCCACAGGGCACGGTAAGGGGTCAACCGCATACCGTCGAACATGCTCCCGCACCGCACAGCGCGGTCCACCCGCACCACGAGACGCTTGAGCACGGCCGACTGGCCCCCCGTATTGCGAACCTTCACATCGAGCACAGGAGACATGTCCCTCGGCCCCAAGGCCGAACCCGAGGCCGAAAGCGAGACCGAAGGCGACGGCGGCACAATGGCCACATCGACGAGTTCGACCTGCGACTTCGGCAGGCGCCGAGCACGAAGCGCCGCCCACGCACCAATGACTGCCGCCGCAATGCCACCGATCAACCCGAAAACCGTAGCCAGCACCAGACCGACGTTACCGTCCGAACGCTCGACTCACCCCCCATTCAACGGCAGATCACGACCGAGCACCCGCCTGGCAGTCCCCTCAACAAAGACACCACCCGCCACAGTCGTCCCGGGCCCGCGGAGCCACCAACCAGGCGAGGAAGAAAGCACGATCGTGTACGAGAACGTCGGCGCGTCCGCGCAACGTTCCCTGAAGCCGGGCACTCGCCGATCCGCAACGTCATCCGATCCCAGAACCTGCTGCCGAAGCCGGCATGCCGGTGGCCGCGGTCGCCATGAGCGTCAGCCCAGTCCTGGCATTGGGGGGGTTTCCCCATCGTGGGCAGCACTGTGGCTGCGTAAAGTCGCAGTGACTGATCACCGATTCAACTCGCTCCACACGGGGGAACTTCATGCGACGCCTACAGACGCGCGCCCTTACAGCAGTCTCTTTGGCTGCTCTCACCATCGGCGGCCTCTCCGCGTGCTCGGCCCTCGACCAGAAGACCTTCGAGGACGACGCCGAGGTGCACCAGAAAATCACGTCGATCCGTCTCGACAGCAGGAACGGCGGGGTAAAGGTGGCCGCTTCGGCAGACATCTCGACGATCTCCGTGCACCGCAAGGTCAACTACCGCGGTGACAAGCCCAGTGGCACGTCGTTCAGCGTCGAGAACGGCGTCCTGACGCTCTCCGGCTGCGGCAAGGGCTGCGGCGTCAACTACGTCGTCAAGGTGCCCGCCGGTCTTCCGGTGACGGGAGTCACCTCCAACGGCAGCCTCACGCTGAGCAATGTCGGCACGGTCGACGTGCACACAAGCAACGGCGAGATCACGGTGAACAATGCGACGGGCCCGGTGAAGCTACGCTCGTCCAACGGTGACATCAACGTCAAGGACGTCAAGGCCGGCGACATCGACACGCAGACGTCGAACGGCGAGGTGACGATCCAGACGGCCACCCCGCAGAACATCGAGGCCCACACGACGAACGGCAACCTCACGGTCACGGCCCCGCCCGCCAAGTACCAGATCTCGGCGAACGACTCCCACGGCGACAAGAAGGTGGCGTTCAAGAACGACCCCTCGGGCAAGTACCGCTTGGATCTGTCGACAACGAACGGTGACTTGACTGTGGAGTCGGCAGGCTAGCCGCGCGCTTTCGTGAAGCGCAACGGTCCTGCTGGGGGGCTCAACCTCGCGCTCGCAGTTGCTCTGTGCGGGGACTGCCTGGCGGACACTGGCGACGCCACGGGCCGACAGCGCGGTCGGGTCGGGCGCGTCCGACCCGACCGTCTCCGCCTCGTCAACACGCGCCGCGGCAGGTCCCCGCTCTACTCGCGAGGACGGCGCGGATCCGGCCCAGCGTGGCCTCTTGCTCCTTTGCCGGCATTACCAACACCGCCGCGCGCGTCGCGATGGTCGCGACGAGAGAGTCGGCGGTGCGGCGCTGCCCGTGCGGGAACTCTGCCTGCTCCGGCGAGCCGATGACGGACGGGGCCTTCTTGGTCCGCGGTGCGGTGCGCCCCTCGTAGCGGCGTCAGGCGGTTTTCACAACGGTGCCGGCGCCTTCGAGCGCGGCTACCTCGTCGGCGGGCGCCGTGGTGTCGGTGACGAGGGTGTGCAGGAGCGTGGAGGGGCCGACGTAGGCGTAGGCGGTGTGGCCGAGCTTGCTGCCGTCCGCGGCGGCGATGATGCGGCGTGTGGAGGCGATGCTTGCCTTCTTCACCGCCGCGTCGTCGAGGTCGTAGGCGGTCAGGCCTTCGGCTGCGCTCAGGCCGCAGCAGCCGACAACCGCGGTGTCGAAGCGCAGCGCCGACAGGGAGGCGAGCGTGAGGGGGCCGGTCAGGGCTCCTTCTCCGGCGCGGGGCCGTCCGCCGGGCACCATCAGCGTGGTCGGACTCGGCGAGTCGCTGAGTATGTGGATGGCCTGCAATGACAGGGGCATCACGGTGACCGGCCGTCCGCGCAGCAGGCGGGCGACCTCCAGGCAGGTGGTGCCGCTGTCCAGGAGGACGGTCTCGCCGTCGGCGATGAGTGAGGACACCTCGGCTGCGATCCGGCGCTTGGCGTCGGCGGCCTCGTGAGCACGCAGCGCGAAGGGCGGCTCCTCACCCCTGAGCAGCAGGGTGCGCGCCCCGCCGCGGACGCGTTCGAGGACGCCTTGCGCGGCCAGTGTGTCGAGGTCGCGCCGGATGGTCATCTCCGAGGCGCCGGTCAGCTCGGCGAGTTTCAGGACCGTGGCACTGCCCGACTCTCTGACGGCTTGGGCGATCAGCCGGTGACGGTCTGCGTTGCTCATACCGCGATTGAACACCACCCAAAACGAACACACAAGCTGTTCGAAGATCTGTTTTTCAAACACACATGATGTTCGTTATGGTCGTTGGCATGGATCCTTCGCTCCGAGCCGCCCGTGTGGCGACCTTCGTCTACTTCGTCCTCAACGGCACCCTGGTGGGCATGTGGGTGGTGCAGATCCCCGCCATCGAGAAGCGCGTGGGGATCAGCCACTCAACGCTGGGGGGCTTCCTGGTGCTGCTGGGTCTCGGGGCCTTCGTCGGTATGCAGGTGGCGGGTCGGCTGGCCGACCGCCTCGGAACGCGAGTCGTGGTCCCCGCCACCGGCGTTCTCTGCAGCGCCGCCCTGGTACTGCCCGGCCTCCCACGGGATCCCTGGACGCTGGCAGGTGCCCTGCTGGTCTTCGGCTTCGGCAACGGCTGCCTCGACGTGAGCATGAACGCCCACGCCGTGCACGTGGAGAAGGCGTACGACCGGCCCGTCATGTCGGCCTTCCATGCCACGTTCTCCGTCGGCGGCGTCATCGCCGCGCTCGTCGGAGCAGGCGCCGCGAGCGCCGGTATGAGTCCGGCTGCGACGCTCGGCGCCACAGGAGTGGTGGGCATCGTGACCGCCTTGGTCTCGGCACGCGGTCTGCTGCCAGCCGCGCCGGCATCCGCCACTGCGACTGCGGAAGGTGAGGGAGAGCCGGCCACGAAGCTGCGCACCGCCCCCCGGCACATCTGGGTCCTCGCCGCCGTAGCTCTGATGATCATGCTGTGCGAGGGAGCCGCCAACGACTGGAGCGCGCTGCACCTGAAGACCATCCTCGGTGCACCCGCGAGCACCGCCGCCTTCGGGTACGGCACCTACGCGGCAGCGATGACCATCGGCCGCCTCCTCACCGACCGCCTCTCCGCCCGGTTCGGGCCCGTGGCCATCCTGCGCTACGGCTCGGCCATGGCCGCCGTCGGAATCACGATCGTGGCACTCTCCCCGTGGATTTGGCCTGTGTTCGCGGGTTGGGCCCTGTTCGGCCTGGGACTGTCCGGCTTGATACCCCAGCTGTTCAGCGCAGCCGGTCACGCCGACCCCTCCGCTGCCGGCACCAACGTCTCCCGCGTCGCCGGGCTCGGCTACCTCGGCATGCTGGCCGGCCCCGCTGTCATCGGCTGGACGACCCACCTCGTGCCGCTGAACCACACCTTCCTGCTGATGACCGTGCTGTGCGTGATCGCCGCTGCGACCGCCGGAATCTTGCGCACCGGATCCGACCGCACCCGCGAGATGGCGCAGAGCAGCCGCTGACCACCTGTGCGGCACGGCCCTGACACCGTGCCGCACAGGCTCCCCGTTCACCCCCAGTCGGCTGCCTGACCGGTGGGGAGAAGCCCGCCGCCCCGCAGAAGGGGCCCCGATGCCCGAGACAGACGCCACCCCCGGCCGCGGCGGTGTCGGTGCGATGCTCCCCCGCGACCTGGCCTTCCGGGACGTGCTGCCGTTCGCCCGGCAGGCAGGGCAGAGGTCCTCATCGGGGGTGGTTCCGGGAGGGCCGCAATCGGCGCATTCGACGAGGGGCCGGTAGGTCAGGGCGTCGCTCACTGTTCGCGCGGCGGCGGATCGTCCCAGGCGGGCGGGTCAACGTTCACCGACGGGACCCAGAACCGGCTTCACGTCCACCACCGGCGTCCCGTCCAGCGCCTCAAGACCGCTGACCCGTAACCGCAGACCGTCCCGGGCCAGGACCTCGACCCGGTGCAGACCCAGCGGATTCGGCCGATCCGGCGACCGGGTCGCGAAAACACCCGTCACGGGCCGGGAGACATCGCCGCGCGGGTGCACCGTCAGGACATCGCGCTCCGCACGGTCCAGCCAGGTCAGCACCAGCAACCGCGCCCCCACCCCGATGCCCTCCAGCCCAGCGGCGACCGCCGGGGCGAACAACAGATCCGCCTCCGGCGCCTCCTCGTCACCTTGGCACGGCGCATCCTCCAGACGCCGCAACGGTGACTCCACCCGACCGATCGACACAACGGTGAACGACTGCTCCTGCACCACAGGCTCCTCCCGGCTGCCACATCCCCGACCCGTACCGGACAGTCCAGGCACACTAGCGCCATCGGCCGACCTCCCCGCGCCTACGCCGACGCTGCAAGGGGACCGCCATCGGCCACCGTCGCCGGGCGACGACGCGCGTACGGGGCCGGACAGATGACCGACCAGCGCACCCGTCGGCTGGAGAATCTCGACATGACCTGATCAGTGACGGATCAACGGTCCCAGAGGTACCTCGCGGTCGCCCACCCCCAACGGCACTGCGAAAGATCGACCCAAACCCGAACCGACCTGACCAGCCGCCTCACCACGCCACTAGGGCCTGTCGTCAAAGTGATCTCGGCTAGTGGATCATGGTCGGGGTGATACGTCGCCATGAGCTGTCCGATGCCGAGTGGGATCTGCTGCGGTCCTTGCTGCCGACGTCCTCGACGGGCCGTCCGCGGTTGGACGACCGCACGGTCCTGAATGGCATCGTGTGGAGGTTCCGGACCGGTGTGGCCTGGCGGGACGTGCCGGAGTGATACGGGTCGTGGACCACCCTTCACACCCGCTTCCGCCGCTGGGCCCGGGACGGCACCTTCAAGCAAATGTTGCAGGCCGCGCAGGCCAAGGCGGACGCGGCCGGCGACATCGACTGGCTCACCTCAGTCGACTCCCCCATCGTCCGCGCCCACCAGCATGCCGCCGGAGCTCGAAAAGGGGGCTCCGGAACCGGGCACTCGGCCGCTCGCGCGGCGGGCTGACCAGCAAGCTCCACCTGGCGGTCGACGGACTCGGCCGCCCGCACGCCCTGGTCCTCACCGGCGGGAACACGCTCTTGCGACTGGCGCGACGCCCTCGCGGCGGCCGGGATCGCCCACAAGCGAACCCGGCCCTACCGGCCCAAGACCAATGGCAAGGTCGAACGCTTCAACCGCGCCCTCCTCGCCGAGTGAGCCTACGCACGGCCCTACCGCTCAGAGACCGAACGCCGCGAGGCGTTCCCGCACTGGCTGCACTCCTACAATCACCACCGCGGACACACCGCGCTCGCAGCCAAACCACCCGCCAGCCGCGTCC
This sequence comes from Streptomyces sp. NPDC001410, assembly GCF_042895235.1. Lineage (NCBI taxonomy): Bacteria > Bacillati > Actinomycetota > Actinomycetes > Kitasatosporales > Streptomycetaceae > Streptomyces > Streptomyces sp. NPDC001410. The sequence goes on along the minus strand of NZ_JBIAWE010000003.1, from coordinate 574,957 downwards.
CCAACCTCCCAGGGCAATACACCTAGCCGACCAGGCGGCGGCGCCAGTCCAGGGGGGTGACGGTGATGGCCCGGCCGGGGTCATGGTCCCACTCGGCGTGGAGACCGACTGCTTCGAGTGCGGCCACGACCTCGTGGCCAATGGCTGCAGTGGTCTCGGACGAGCCATCGAAGCCGCCGTAGAGGAGCATCAGTCCGTGGCCGGCTGTGGCAGAGTCCGTGCACTGGGTGTGGAAGTAGACGAAGCCGCGGGCGTCGGGCCCGCCTTCACCGCCGATCTCGGACTGGCCACAGCTACGGCAACAGGTGAAGTTCTCGCGGGCCGTGATACCGGCATCCTGCAGGGCGGTGAAGGCGCGGGTCAGCCGCTCAGGGTCCGTCTCGCCCTGCCACTTGGCCTGCTCCGCAACCCTCTCCAGCCACAGCCGGTCGGCCAGCGACTGTGCCTGCTCGCGCGAGAGGGGTCGTCGGTCATTGGTGACCAAATACTCCTCAGCGAGCTCGGCCAGTTCGGCGCGAGAGGCGTAGCCGCCAACCAGCACCTCACGGACGCGCTTCTCCAACTCCCCGCGCTCGTCTTCGCCGAGGTCGAGCGGCGGCACCTCGCGGGCGGGGCCCATGTCCAGCAGCGACCAAGCCAGACCACCGTCCCATCGGGCCTCCTGGCGTGCCCAGCCTGTAATCGCCGCAATCACGACCTCGGGCCCGTCGACCATCGCCTGGAACTGCCGGTCAGCAGCACCGTCGCGGTACTCCAGCGTGTAGTCACCACCGGCCCTGTGCCACACCTGGGCGAAGACATCAGGCAGGTCGGGTATCCGCTGGACCACCAAGAACCGGTCACCGTCACCACCGATCCGCCGGACCAGCCCTGCCAGCTCCTCGGCGGACACACGGACGTGCCGCTCCCAGTTCTCCGTCTTCACCACGATCTCGAGCATGCGCAGACTCTGACATACCCCGCTGACTGCAGACCTCCCGGGACCCGCGACGCAACTGCTGCTGTGACAGCTTGACCAGCCCTGATACTGGACGGTCTTTGGCCGAGGTTTGACGACAGTCCCTAGGCCGCGCTGCACCAGTTGGCAGGCGATAGAGCAGGGGAAAATGGCTCCGCGAGTTCCGCCAGTAGGCCGTGTGGCAGGGCCTGTTGTTGTCCCGCCTCCCCCGGAGCGAACCGCGAGGGATCCAGGTAGAGGACGCGATCTCGACCGGGCTGCGGACCGTTCCCGCGAGGAATCGCCGATCTGCGGACGATCCCCGGCTGGGGCTTGCACCAGCTCCCCGACGACCGGCTTGAACTGCGCTCGCCCGATGGCGGTGTCTACTCCGGCATCGCCGCCGACACCTCCCCCCGGCTGGTACTCGCCCGCCCGGCACCGGGGGTAGGTCCTGTGTTTGTACGGGCCGCAGCTCGGGGTGCGCACCCCACCCCGCACAACACGCGGGAGGAGTACACGCCGACGCCTGGCGCCTGGAGGAGTTCCGCACCGCTCGGGCGCGGCCTGCTGGCTGGCGGAATCATCGCCTACCGCAACAACCGCTGACCGAGGCGACCTTGTGGGCTCGGGCGAGGCAGGTCGGGTCGGGTCGGTCGTGCCAATGACGCCGCTGTCCGGCAGGCAGGTGTTCAGCATGGCTGCCGCGCCCTCCACCGGCGTGCTCACGTGCAAGTGGCAGGTGACGCACCGTTGAGCCAGGCGATGCTGGAGGCGCTGTTGCCGAAGGACAGGCAGCCCGGCTGGCCACTGCTATGCCGGGCCGGGTTCAACTCAGGGCTCGCCTGATGACCTGTTCCATCACGGTCTCGGGCAGCGCCGGGTTGTCCGCCGCGGCGCGGGCAAGGGAGCTGTCAGGGGCGTCGAGCAGGGTTTCCAGGACCGGGAGGGCCAGAGCAGGGTGGGCGGCCGCGTCGCGCCGTGTGTCGGAATCCTGGGCGGCCAGGCAGAGCAGCAGTGTCTCGGACCGTGCCGCCGGGTGGCGGGCGACCTCTCGCAGGGCGCGGCTGGTGCTGGCCGGGTTCGCCGCTATGCAGTGCAATAGGGCAGCGGGACAGCCGGGGTGGCGGGCGACCGCGGCAAAGACGGGCGGCCCGTGCCGTTCGACCAGTTCGGCGAGCCGTTCGGGAGCCAGTTCCGGCCGGGCGGCGATCCGCTGGGCTACTGCGATGTCCGGGTCGGTGGCGAGCTGTTCGGCGAGGTCGCCCTGCAGCCGGGTCCGGTTGGCGGCGAGCGCCCTGGCCTGCGCCACCCGACTCGTGGCCAGCGTACGGAGTTCAAGCTCGGTGGCGGACTCGACGCGGGGTGCCGGTTCGCCGGGCAGCCGTTCGTGAGCGGCGAGTGTGATGAGCAGGTCGAGCGGGACGGCCGGGTTCTCTGCGATGGCCCGGCGGACCACAGGAGCGGAGTCGGCGGCGAGTGTACGCAGCAGTGCTTCGGGGACTGCGGGGTTCGCGGCGATCACCGCGCGGACGTCGCAGGAGGGGTGAGTGGCTAGGCGGTTCAGGAATTCGGCGGGCAGGTCAGTGCGGGCAGCGAACGTCTTGACCGCCCAGACCTCGGGGGCGTCCAGGAAAGCAGCGAGCCCTTCAGGCGGCACGGCCGGGTGGCTCGCGGCCGCCAGCCGGACGCGCCGGATGCAGGGTGTGTGGTCCGCACACGCCGCCTCGCTGCGGTGACAGGCACCGCAGCGGGTCGGAGCCGGGCGCCCGCCGTCGGCGAGGAGGGCGGCGAGCAGCGAGGGCGGCGCGTTCTCGTTGTCTGCGACGGCCTGCCGCACGACGGTGCTGGGGTGGCGCGCGAGGTGAGGGAACAGCTCGGACGGAACGTGCGGGCTTCCGGCGGCGCCGGCGACGACCTCCGGGTCCGGGTCATGGGCGAGGGAGGCAATAACGTCGGCGGGTGCGTCGCGGGCATAGGCGACCTCCTGCCGTACCTCGGGGTCTGGATCGGCAGCAGCCTGCCGCCAGGCGGCGGCCGGCGCCACCCCGCCGAGGACCGCGTCGAGTAGCCGTCCGGGATGCTCCTGGGGGATCTCGGGCCACGGCACCAGCCCGCTCCGGATCAGAAAACAGGTCAGCGACGGATTGCCGACGGTCAGCAGGTCCCTGACCTGTGGGGGTGTCAGCCGCTCACGATCGGCCAGCGCGAACAGGACCTCCTCGTCGCCGCTCGCCACGAGCCGGGCGAACAGTCCCGCGGGCAGGGCCGGGTTCTCGGCCAGCCCTAGCAGCGCGTCACGCAAACGGTCCATCTCCCAACGATTAGGTCTGCCTGCCACCTGCCTGGCTGCCGGCGTCAGGTCGATGTAACAGGAAGGGCGCTCGAACATCCATCGCATATCGCTGGGGACACTGGCAGACGGTCAGGATGGCTGGTGACCGGCTGACCGCTGGTGACGCTGGCCAGGGCACTTCCTGTGGATGACCTCGCAGGCCAGAAGTGGGGGCAGTCGGAGTTCCTCCTGGGCTTCCTCGACCTCCGCGAGCGTCTTCCCCTCGACCGACCGGCGGGCCGGTGTAGGTCAAATGGTGCCGGCCGCGTCGCGCGGACCTCCTCGTCCTCCGCCCCCGCGTCCAGGCGTCCAGGCGTCCAGGCGTCCAGGCGTCCAACACCAATGTGCACCGGAACAGTGATGACCGACGACGACCCACTGGAACCGCGCCGTCCGGCCCAGGAGACGAGGAGCGAACGCCAGGTGTCGTGCCTTCTCGCCTGCTTCCTCTTCGGCTTCCACATCGTGGCGTTCGTCATGAGCTACGCGGTGCGCCGCAGGGACTGACCACGGCGCCGGGGGCTCCGCCATTCGGACGCGGCTGACTCGCGGGGCCCGCCGGTCCGCGGTGGTTTGGGAGGCATGCTCATAGCCGGACCCATACTCGGCCGCAGGCGTTGCGCCGCGGTCCTCGGCGCGGTGTTGACCTGCTCGACGGTGCTGGCCGGGCCGCACCCGAACGCGGGCGGCAGCACGTCGGCGCCTTCGGTGCCAGCACCGAAGCTGGAGTGGCGACCCTGTGTCCAGGGCAGTCCGTTCGACTGCGCCACCGCCGGGGTACCGCTGGACTACGGCAACCCCGGCGGTCGCCGCATCGAGCTGGCGGTGATCAAGCGGAAGGCGACCGGCCCCGGACGGCGCGTCGGCACCCTGTTCTTCAACCCCGGCGGACCCGGCGGGCCCGGCACCGTGCAGATGCCGCAGAACTACGCGTCCTTCCCGCGCGAGGTGCGGGAGCGGTTCGACATCGTCAGCTGGGATCCGCGCGGAGTCGGCAACAGCACCGCGGTGAACTGCTTCGCGAATCCCGAAGAAGCCGCCGCGTGGAGCGCGGGCAAACCGGTCGGCGTCCCGGTGGGCGCACAGCAGCGGGCGTCCCTGATCGCCGCGTACCGGGATCTGGCCCGGCGCTGCGAACGACGTGACCCCGAGCTGCTGCGCCATGTGTCGACCACCGAGACCGCTCGCGACCTCGACCAGCTCCGCCGGGCGGTGGGCGAGCCGCAACTCACCTACCTCGGAATCTCCTACGGCACGATCCTGGGCGCCACCTACGCCAACCTGTTCCCCGGCAGGGTCCGCGCCATGGTCCTGGACAGCAACATCGACCCGCAGGCCTGGACGAACCACGCGTCCGACACGGCCCCCCGGTCCCCGACGTTCCCGCGTATGGGCTCGGACCGCGCAGCGGCAGCGGTCCTGGACCGGTTCCTGTCCCTGTGCGGCTCCGCAACCACCGCCGGCTGCCCCTTCTCCGCCGGCGGCGCGCAGGCGACCCGGGACAAGTTCGACCAGTTGATGCGGCGGCTGCGGGCCCGCCCGGTGGGCGCGTGGACCTACGGCCGTACGGTCGCCGATGTGGTGAGCGGCCTGTACTTCGTCCGCCCCGGATGGACTGACCTCGCCGGAAGGCTCCAGAAGCTCTGGCAGGGCCAGGTGCCCGAGGCGGCCCCGCTCCCGCCCGCGCCACCAGTCCCGCATCCGAATCCGTACCTGGGCGAGGAACAGGCGAGCGCGGTGCTCTGCGGCGACAGCCCCAACCCGCGTGACCCGGCCGTCTATCCCGCCCTGGAGGAGGCCGCCGCTTCCCGTGCGAGCGACGCCGGACGCTTCTGGACGTGGGCCGCCGCGGCATGCATCTCCTGGCCGGCCGTGGCGGCCGACCGTTACCGCGGCCCGTGGAACAGGCCGACAGCACACGTCGTCCTGCTGGTCGGCACCACCTACGACCCGGCCACTCCCTACGCGGACGCGCAGGCGATGGCCAGAGAACTGGGCGACGCCCGCCTGCTCACCCACGAGGGGTACGGTCACACCGCGCTGACAAATCCCAGCAGTTGTGTGCAGACGTACGAGAGCCGCTACTTCGTCGACGGCACCCTCCCGCCGGCCGGAACAACCTGCCGCCAGGACAAGCCGCCGTTCCCGGCACCCGAGCCCGTCGGCGGCATCGCCACCGGCGGCGGCGCGCTGGCGGGCGAGATGCCGGGCGTCAGCCCTTCACACCCACGACCTGCTTGAGCTTCGTGACGACCTCGACCCGATCCCGCTGCTGGTCGATGACCTGGTCGACCGACTGCAAAGGCCACCGAGCGCGACGAGGCGAAGGGCCCTGCGTGGAAGGACGAACAGTGGCCCGTCATGAAAGACATGCGGTGTAGACGCCTGGCTCTCTGCACCAGGCCAGGCCGTCGGCCGCGGCTGATCTACCGCATCCACCCAGACCGCGGCCCTGTCAGAAGCCGGCGCAAGGGCTTCACCGGGACCGGCTAGGCGTGTCTCTTCGATCAGGTGACTCGTTGCTCCGGTCGTTCTCAGCAAGGGGATCTCGCGGACGACGTGTGGGCGGTGCTGAAGCCGCTGATGCCCGAGGGTAATAATCGGTGCGGGCGAGGGCGGGATCGCCGGCAGGTGATCAACGGAATCATCGCCCACCAGCACGCCGCCGGGGCGCCCAAGGCCCGGCCCTCATCGCTAGGGCCTTTCCTTCGGATCGTCTGGCTGACGAGATGAAGATGGCGGCGAGGTGGAGTCCGGCGAGGTAGAGGGTCGCGGTCTTGTCGTAGCGAGTGGCCAGGCCGCGCCACTGCGTGAGCTTGTAGCGGACTCCCGACTTCCGGCGGGCCACCGCTACCGGACCGACAGCTCCCGGCATGCCGCCGCACCGCGCTCTCGGGGTGCGCCCGCCAAACAGCGCAACCTCTCCCCGGGTGTGGGCGGGTTCCACGGCCTGGAGCGGGACGAGCATGAGCTTGTGGGACGGTGGGCGGCCGCGTCCCGTTCATACGTGGCACGCGGCCGGCACCCGATCCAGCTCCGTACGTCGAGCGAGTTCCCCGAGGAGGACAGTTGTCGAGCTCACCGTTGCCAATCTGCGAGGAGGCCAAGGACGGCCTTGCAAAGGCCAAACTGGAGACAGCCCGCAGGCTGAAGGAGCTGGACGACGCCGAGCGCAAGCTCCACGAGTTGGAAGCCGCACAGCCCCCGGACGAGGCGGCGATCGAGGCCCAGAAGGCCAGGGTCGGCCAGGCCCGGGCCAACTGGCTGGCGGCAAGGGAGAAGCAGAAGGAATGGCAGGAATCGGTGGACGAACTCTGCAATCCGTAGCACGGACGGATGGGGGCGGTCGCGGTTAGGCCGTTTCTTTCGGATCACCTCGCTGACCATATGAAGATGGCGGCGAGGCGGAGTCCGGCAAGGTAAATGGTCGAGGTCTTGTTGTAGTGAGTGGCCAGGCCGCGCCACTGCTTGAGCTTGTTGATGCACCGCTCGACGGTGTTCCGCTGCTTGTAGGCCTCGCGGTCGAAGGCCGGCGGACGGCCCCCGCGACTGCCGAGCCGTCTGCGGTTGGCGGCCTGGTCGGCGGGCTGCGGGATTACCGCCCGGATGCCCCGCCGCCGCGGATCGCGCGGGACGAGTACGCCTTGTCGGCCAGGACCATGCCCGGTGCGCCCCTGGGGCGGCCGATCCGCCGGGGCACCCTTATCTGGGCCATGACCTGGGCGAACGCCGGTGCGTCACCCGCCTGGCCGGGTGTGATGACGAACGCTCGCGGCCGGCACCGCCCGTCGGCCGCAAGGTGGATCTTCGTGGTCAGTCCGCCGCGGGACCGTCCGAGGGCATGGTCGACCGGCTCGCCGGCCGGGGCCCCATTTGACGGGCCCCGGCAGCGTGCTGATGTCGTAGCCGATCTGCGGCAACGGTCTGCACCCCGAACGCGAGCGGGCCGGCAGGCACATCGCCGCGAGCGCCCGCGCCGACACGCGCTGCAGCCGAGTGGCCGACAGCACACACAACGTGACTGCGCCGCGAGGAGCGCCCCCACCACAGCACCCGGGCCGCCCGCGGCGACAGCTCGCCCCGCGCTTCCCCGGCGAACGCGTCGTCCGGCTGTCTTCTGCCGCGGTCCACGCCCCGACCCTATCCAGCGGCGCGGCCGGGCCGTTCAGGAGAGTCGGCTGCGGCGGCTCGGCGACGATGTCGCCGTCCGGTTGCCCTGGGCGACACGGACTGCGGACGCGCCGTTGCTCAAGGAGCACGCCGGACCACCCCGCTCGCCCCGCATCAGTAACCAGGTGCACCGGCCTTAAGTGACCGTAGGCACTGCACAGTTCAGTCCTCTGGTCCCCCAACCCGCAATGGGGTACGCGCTGGGGGGCAGCGTGTGTTCTGGGGCGGCCTTGCGGTAGCAGCTGTAGATGTGGACGTACTTGCCGCCTGCGCCCGTGTTGAGGTCGCCGGCCCGCATCTGCCGACGAGATCCGCCCCGGCGGCCTCGGTCAGCGGGAATCCGCTGGCCACCTGCACGTTCTGCTCCGTGATTGCGACCCGGCCGTCGTCGGTGACGAACGACCGGACGTAACTCAGCCCGGCCGCACGGACGGCCCGAAGCGTGTCCGCGAACAGGCTGCACACGGTGTCGTCCTCGAACGTGGTGCTTGCGACTGCGAGTCCGGCTCTCACCAGGTCCCGGCGGCGCAGGATCACCGAGGCTCGCCCGTCGCGGTCGACCAGGCAGTCCGTGGTGAACTTGAGGCCGTAGACCCGCTCTTGCACGATGGCCTCAGGGATTGGTTCGCACAGGAGGCGGGCCGACCTGCGTCCCGTTCGGATCGTCTGTGCCGTGCGTGAGGCGGCGCGCAGGGCGTCCGGGACGTCGTCCGTTGCCATGCTGGTGTCAGACCGTCGCCTTATGTTGGCCCAGTGATTCGTGAAGCGCTTGAGCACCGGGTGATAGAGGCCGCGGCCACCGATGTCCGGCTGGCGAGAACGGAATTCGACGGGGCCGGCAAGTGGCTGACGGCCGTCGGTCAGGGGCCCTCGGAGCCTCTTGCCGCAGAGGTGTGGGTCTTCGACGCGGATCTCGCTCGGGTGCTGCTGGTTCATCACCGCTGGCGGGGTTGGGTTCCGCCGGGCGGGCGCGTCGAGCCGGGGGAAACGCCCCGAGAAGGGGCACGCCGTGAGCTCTTCGAGGAGACCGGCGTCAAGGCGGAGCTACTACCGGAGCCGGCGGTGGCGACGGTGCGTTCCTATGGCCCGGGGTGGGCGGCGACACTCGGGCTGTCGTTCGTTGCGGTCGTGGATGGCGCAACGCCTTTGGTCGCGGAGAGTGGACAGCCAGCAGCCTGGAAGTCTCTGAACGAGGACTGGGCCAGCTACTTCCCCGAGGACGCATCCCGCATACGTCAGCATGCGCGATGGCTGCGCGAGGTCTCCGGCCGCTCATAGGAAGCTTCGGTGCTCGGCGGTCCTGCGGACAGACTGGGCGGGGTGCCACAGCTCCACAGTCGGGCCTCTGGGCCAGCGAGTTCCGCCGACCGTCGATATGTGGCCTCCCCGGCGGCAGGGGCTGCTTCGATGGAGTCCACGCGGAAGCACAGGACCGCCAGGTTTCGCCAGCCGGCCGGAGGCCAAAAACAGGGGGCGGCCAGAGTCGCTGCTGGCCTGCGCGCACCCACCACAACGCAGATATGGGCGATCACGGCCAGCAGTACCGCGAGCGAGGCGAGGATGCCGCCCGTGAAGGAACCGAGAGTGTCAGCGGCGTTCACCACGAGGAGGACCGTCGTGGCGGACACCGCCCTCCGCGCCGGAATCTCCAAGGTTCCGGGGACACCCGTATCCACAGGCTAGGACGCCCGACGTCGTCATAGACAGAGCCCCAGCGGGGCATGAGATCACACCGTCTTGACCTGGCCACCGTCGATGGTGAACTCGGCACCGGTGATGTTGCCGGCGCGTGGCGAGGCGAGGAAGAGAGCCAGATCGGCGACTTCGTGGGGTTCGGTGACCCGTCCGGTGGAGATGCCCATGCTCTGGGGCACGACTGCATCGATGGCTTCCTGTGCGGTGGTTCCGGCCTGGGCCGCCGTCGCGTCGGCGAAGCCACCCGGAGCGGTCCAGAAGGGAGTCCGGACCGGTCCCGGGGCGATCGCATTGACCCGGACACCCCGCGGTGCGAACTCCTCGGACAGTGACTTGGTCAGGCTGGTCAGCCCGGCCTTGGCCGCGGAGTAGTCCACGACCATGGGGAATGGCAGGCGCGCGTTGATGGAGCTGATGTTGATGATGGACGCCTCGCCCGCGTCCAGCAGGTGGGGAAGCGCCGCGCGGCTGGCCCGGACCGCGCTGAACAGGGTCATGTTGAAGATCCGTTGCCACTCGGCGTCGTCGATGTCCAGGAAGCTCGGACGGGACGTCGCGGTACCCAGATTGTTGACCAGGATGTCGACCCTGCCGTACTGGTGCGTCGCGAGCCTGACGAGCGTGTCTGGTCCCTCTGCGGTGGACAGGTCGACCGCGACTGCGGTGACGCCGTAGTTCTCATGGAGCGCTTCGAGCTCGGGCGTGACGCTCCGGCTGCCGGCGACGACGTGCGCGCCTTCGCGGGCGAACGCATCGGCGATGGCGAGGCCGATGCCCTTGCTCGCCCCGGTGACGACAGCGACCTTGTCTTTGAGCTGGAGGTCCATTGGGCTCCTTTTCCGCGTTGATCACCGCATATGTCGAGAGTACGTGGAACCGGCGCCGTCGGCCCGGGCGAGCGGCCTCCCTCGCTCTCGTGGCGATCCCTCACCCGCCAACCGCACGGGCCGGGCCGGGCCGGGCCACGGAGCGGTTTCATCCGAAGTCGGCCACTCGCCACAGAGCCGACCTGCGCTCGGTGTCGAAGCCGGCCACCGATGACCTGTTCACCCTCATGGAGTCGTTGCAGCAGCCGGCGGGACGAGCGTCCTGCACGCCACCCCTTGTCGAGAAAGTGCGGAGTCGTCACGGAGCCGACCAGGGACGACACCGTCACCCAGGAGGCCACTACCCGTCTGCTGCGTCCCCCGGACGTCACCCGGAAGGCGATACGTGACGACACCACAGGGACGCTCGTCAACCGCGCCCAGTTCGACAACTCCGCCGAGGCGCGCGACCGGATCCGCGAACACACCACGGCCGTTCGTACGATCGAGCACACCATCGAGTACCCCGACCTGGCCAGGTCCTGCCACAGTTCCGTGGCCACCTTGGGCCTGCTGGTCCCGACAGCTGCGTGGGCAGGAGCTCACCGACGACGAGCGCGAGACCGTCCGCCACCAGATCGGCGGATCCGCGCGGGGGGTCAGCGACACCGCGGGCGCACCGCCACCAGTCACTCGGTCGCGGTCGCAGCCCGGTCCGGGAAGAACTCGGCACTTTGCACGTACTCCATCGCCTTGGTGAACTCCGGGTCGCCGAGGCGGCGTTCCATCTCCTGCGGGCTCACGTCCTCCACGCGTGTCTGGATCCAGTACAGATTGCCCAGCGGATCGCGCACCCGGCCGACCCGGTCGCCGAAGAACAGGTGGGTGACCTCCGTGACCGAGGCACCGCCGGCCTCAACGGCCCGCCGGTGCACGGCGTCGGCGTCCTCGACGTAGAGGCGAAGAAAGCCAGGGGTCGGCGGCCACTCCGGCCGCGCGTCGAACAGCATCACCACCGAGTCGCCGATCCGCACCTCCGCATGCTCGATACTGCCGTCCTCACCGGCCAGGCATGCGAGCTCCTCGGCACCGAAGGCCCTCTTCATGAAGTCGATGAGCCGCACCGTGTCGCGAGAGATGATCCACGGCGTCAAGGTGTGATAGCCCGGGGGAACCGGCTTTACGGGCATGAGAACTACCTCCATGCGAGCGGATGCCTCAACCAGGGAAAACTCTAGGAAGCATTGAGGCCGGATTCCGTCCTACAGCCAGAGGCAGATGCGGCAACCACACCCCCGCCCGGCTCCAGGGGAGATGCTCACGGGTTTGGACAGTTGGGGGTGGAGGTGGGGTGTCGGTCCGTCCGGCTCACCTGGTCTCGTCGCCGGCGGCGAGGATGGTGCGGCCGGCCGCGAAGAGCCGTGCGCAGCGTTGCGTCATGGCTTCGGGTGACTGGTCGGGGTGGTTGACCCACCAGCGGACCAGGGCGGTACACAGGCCGCGCCAGGCGTATTTGAGGGCGTCGGCGTCGAGCGGGTCGCTGGATCCGGCCGCTTGCAGGAGGTCGGCGGTGCCGGTCGCGGCGAGGTCGTCGATGGCGCTGCGGTAGTGCGCCGCGCGTCGGGCGGCGTCGCTGTCGGGCGGGAGTGTGGCGTCGTAGAGGACGAACCATGCCTCGCGCCGGCCGTCCAGGGCGGTGAACAGGGCGTGCAGCACGCGCAGGGAGGTGGGCGGCGCGTCGGAGGCGCGTTCGGCCATCGCGGAGCGGATGGCGTCCAGCAGTCGGTCACCCACCGGGTTCAGGCAGGCGAGGTACAGGTCCTGCTTGCTGCCGAAGTAGTGGTGCAGCAGCGGCTTGGTGACGCCCACACGGGCGGCAACGGCGGCGACGGTGGTGGCTTCGTAACCGTGGCGGCCGAACTCCTCGGTGGCCGCGGCCAGGACCTGTCGTTCGCGCGCGGCCCTGGGCACGCCCTTGGTGCCGGCCCTGGAAGGGAGCATTGTCATGAGACCCGATATTACCCTAGGGTAATTTTCCGTTGGGTAAATTACCTGACCTCGGACCTCGCTGGGAGCACATTCATGCCTGCCACCCCGTCCCGCCCCGGCGCCACCCGCACCCGCTCCTGGTGGGGCTGGGGCTATGCCGACGCCCACCCCGACGACGCGGAATGCATCGCCATGGGCTCACTGCTGCCGGGCACACTCTCCCGCCCGCTGCCGATACCCCAGGTCGCCGACCTGCCCATCGCCCTTCCCGCCGCGACACCCCCGCCAGCACTGGCACACCTGGTCACCGCCGATCCCCAGGCGCGCGCCGCCCACGCCATGGGCAAGGCCTACCGCGACGTCATCCGGGCCCTGCGCGGCCGACCCGGCAGGATCCCCGACCTGGTCGCCCGACCGACCGACGACCAGGAGGTCGCCGACCTGCTCGACTGGGCCGGCGAGCACGGCGTGGCCGTCATCCCCTTCGGCGGCGGCTCCTCGGTCGTCGGCGGCGTGGAGTACCGCGGCGACACCCACCGCGCCGTCCTCTCACTCGACCTCACCTCCATGGACCGGGTCCTGGAGATCGACACCGCCAGCCGCTCAGCCCGCATCCAGGCCGGCGCACTCGGTCCCGTACTCGAAGAGCAGCTACGGCCGCACGGTCTCACCCTGCGCCACTTCCCGCAGAGCTTCGAGTTCTCCACCCTCGGCGGCTGGCTCGCGACCCGCGCCGGCGGCCACTACGCCACCGGCCACACCCACATCGACGACTTCGTCCAGTCCCTGCACGTCGTCACACCCGCCGGCGCCGGAACGTCCTGGCGCCTGCCCGCATCCGGCGCCGGCCCCTCCCCCGACCGCCTGTTCCTCGGCTCCGAAGGCGCCCTCGGCGTCATCACCGAGGCCTGGATGCGCCTGCAGGAACGCCCACGGCACAAAACCTCGGCGTCCGTAACCTTCACCGACTTCCACCAGGCGCTCGACGCGGTACGTGCCATCGCCCAGTCCGACCTCGCCCCCGCCAACTGCCGCCTGCTCGACCCCGGCGAGGCACTGCTCTCCGGTGCCTCCCACGACGGCTCCTCCGTCCTGATCCTCGGCTTCGAATCCGCCACCACCCGCGTCGACGACCGCCTCACCGACGCCCTCGACCTGGCCCGCGCCCACGGCGGCCGCGCCGGGACACCGACCACGGACCGGGACGCCCCGGCCGACACGGCCGTGACGGCCTGGCGCTCCGCGTTCCTGCGCATGCCCTACCTACGCGACGGCCTGGCCCGCATGGGCGCCGTCGTCGAAACCTTCGAGACCGCCGCCACCTGGGACAGGATCCCCGCCCTCATCGACGCCGTCCGCACCCGGGTCAGCGCCGCCGCCGTCAAAGCCACCGGACACCCTGCCACCATCAACTGCCGCCTCACCCACGTATACCCCGACGGCGCCGCCCCCTACTTCACCGTGGCCGTCGCCGGCCGACCCGGCAATGAACTCGACATCTGGGACGACATCAAAGCCGCCGCAAACGACGTCCTCCACCGTCACCACGCAACCATCACCCACCACCACGCCACCGGCCGCGACCACCGCCCCGCCTACGACCGCCAACGCCCAGAGCCCTTCGCTCTCGCGCTGCGCGCCGCCAAGGACGCCCTGGACCCCCATCGCATCCTCAACCCGGGCGTCCTCATCGGCTGACAACACGCCCAGAGGCGGGCAAGGACCGCGTCAGCTGCCCCAACAGCACTCGCACAGAGACACCCGCGACGCCGGGCCACGGACGGCAATAACCTCCACCCACTCCTGATGGTGGGATGTGCTGGTGTTCTACGAAGACCTCAGCGCCTACAGCTACTCCGATGACGGAGACAAGTTCACCGACTGCACCACTGGCGTGCGCTTTGTCAGCTTCCAGCCCGCCTACGAGCGTCTCAACGTGGGCTGGCTGGAAGCCGCACAGCCCTGGACGCAAGGGCCGGTCTCCGACGGCTTCACCGACAAGCTGCTGAAAATCTTGGCAGTACAGGAAGTGAACGGGACGCTGGGCCTGCACCACTGCGATTTCTGTCCGGGACTGGACGACTCCAACCCGTGGTTCACTCCCCGACCAGGGCATCGCTGTGCCAGCGCGGGCACCAGCGAGATCCGTGTCCCTGGCCCGCCCGGCATCGCCTTCGCCGCTCCGCAGTTGGTCGGACACTACGTAGCCGACCACGGCTACCTGCCACCTCAACGCTTCGTCGACGCCGTGTTCGCCTTCGATCTGCAGATGGCGTCCTCCACCTTGTACCCCTGGATCACGTTCCCCTGGATTCCTGATGGTGCCGACTTGTACGACGCCAGGTTCGAGTGACGCTGACTGCTGGCACGAAACGATGGGCGTGCATCGGGTGGCTTCGTTCTGGACCGTGCGGGATGGAAGGGGCATGGCCGGCCGGGAGTACTGGACCGAGTTGGGCTCCGATCCGTCGTCGGAGTGGCGGGCTGGCCTGGTTCAGCCGTTGTGGCAGAGCCGGCCGAGAGCGCAGCCGCTCGGTGTGCTGGCCATACCTGCGGGCCGGGCCAGGTACCTGTTCCACGAAGGTTCGGCGCGGGCATGCGGTGTTCCGGCAATTCAACCGGCGAACTCGTACCTGTAACACGATGCTTCGTCCAGCGCTTGGCACGTCAGCCGGGCGAGCAGCCGGAATTCGATGCCGGAACCGCAGGCGGGCGTGGTGCCGCATCAGAGGCCACATTCCACCTGGTCTGGTCAAAATTTACTTTCCCGGAATCCGTCTGCATAGTGGCGCCTCGAAATAGCGGCGGGCTGAACAGGGAGGGGCTTTTCTTGTCGCCGATCAACGATGGTGCCGCGCGCGAGGTGGAGCTTGAGCGAGTTCAGGTGTCCGTCATTGGCGAGCTGTTGGACGAGCGACTGGCCGGGACGCGGGCGCAGCTGGCCCGCGTGCTCGCGTCGCCGTCCGATGGTGCGGGTGAGACGTACGAGCGGGAGGTGGCGGCCGGGCGACTGGCGGGGGAGGTTCGTCGGCTGGAGGGAGCCGAGGACGGGTTGGTCTTCGGCCGGATCGACCTGGCGGACGGGACCGTCTTGCGGATCGGGCGGCTGGGGCTGCACAGGGACTCGGACGAGCTGCCACTGCTGGTGGATTGGCGGGCCGAGGCCGCGCGGCCTTTCTATGAGGCGACGCCGGTTCATCCCATGGGGTTGCGGCGGCGCCGCCATCTGCGCCTGGCGGGACGCACGGTGGTGGGGGTGAGCGATGAGCTGCTTGACGGCTCCGCACCCACCGGACATGACGTGGTCGGCGACGGCCCGTTGACGGCGGCGCTCCAGGAGAGGCGCACGGGGCGGATGGGTGCGGCGGTTGCCACGCTCCAGGCCGAGCAGGACGCGATCGTCCGGTCGCCCAACCGCGGGGTAACGGTGGTGCAGGGTGGTCCGGGCACCGGAAAGACGGTCGTAGCGCTGCACCGCGCCGCGTATGTGCTGTACGCGTTCCCGAAGGCATCGGAGCGCGGCGTGCTCGTGCTGGGGCCGAACGCGCGGTTCCTCGACTACATCTGTCAGGTCCTGCCCTCGCTCGGGGAGAGCGACGTCGTCTTGGCGACGTGCGAGGAACTGGCCGACGTCGTGCCGGGCGCCGCGGACACCTTCGAGGTGGCGCGCCTGAAGGGGAGTGCCGCACTGGCCGACGGGCTGGCCGCTGTGGTCCGCTCACGGCAGGCCGCACGCGGTGACTTCGACGTCCGGGTCGGGCAGGAGTGGATTCGTCTGCAGGACAGGGATGTCGCACAAGCGCGGGAGTCCGCACGGACCAGTGGTCTCGCGCACAACCCGGCGCGTCGGCTGTTCAAGGAGCTGCTGGTCGACGCTCTCGTCCGTGAGCTTGCCCGCAGTGGCGCCGAGGCGCTTGAACGTATCGACGCCGAGGTCGCGCAACTGACCGGCCTCGACCTGGACCGGGCTGCAGCAGCGGACCTGCGCCGCCTCGGTGTTGAGGACACGCCCGCCACAGGTGCCGACGAGTTCGACGCCGACGCCGTACGCGCCGACCTCCTGGACGATGCCTTGCTCGATCAGGCCGTCGAGGACCTGTGGCCCCGGCTCACGCCCGGCGACGTGGTCTGCGCCCTGCTGACGGATGCTGACGCGCTGGCGGCGTACCTGCGGCAGTTCACCGACGACCAGCGGGCTCTGCTGTGGCGAACGCCCGGTGCGCCCTGGACGGACGCTGACGTGCCGCTTCTCGACGAGGCGGCGAGCCTGGTCGACGGCCCGCCTGAGCAGGCCTTCGGGCACGTCGTCGTCGACGAGGCACAAGAGCTGACCGTCATGCAGTGGCGGATGATCGTGCGCCGTTGCCCGGGCAGGTCGATGACGCTGGTAGGAGATTTCGCCCAGGCAGGCCCGGCGACGGTGGCCCGGGACTGGAGGGAGGCTCTCGGCCCGGACCTCGGAAGGCGCTTCGACCTGCGAACGCTGACCGTCAGCTACCGGACCACCCAGGAGATCCTCGCCGCCACAGGGGACTTGCTCACCCGGATCGCCCCGGGCCGGCCGGCAATCCGGTCGATCCGACGCGGCGAGGTGCCTCGAACCCTCGCCGCGGCCCCGGAGTCGCTCGTCGCCGCCCTTGTGCGGGAGCTGCGGGAGCAGGGCGCCGCGTACCCGGGCGAGTTGATCGGGGTGATCTGCGCCGATGGCAGGACGGAGCAGCTCACGGCTGCGGGAATCGAGCAGCATGCCCGACTGGTGCCGGCCTCACAGGCGCGCGGCTTGGAGTTCGATGCCGCCGTCGTGGTCGACCCTGAGGGGATCACCGCCGCCCGCCCTGGAGGTGAGCGCGATCTGTACGTCGCCCTGACCCGGGCCACCAAGCGACTGTGCACCTTCTCCGTCCAGCCGACCTTGAAGACCACGAGGTGAGGATTTCGACCCAGGTGGGGCAGGCACCCCGGGAGTTCCCGGGGTGCCTGCCCGTCGGCGGCCGCGTACCGCGGTGCAGCAGCCTGACACCCCGGAGGGGAACATCCGAACGTGTCACGAGGAGCGCGGCAGTGCGAGCCAGTCCTGCCAGGTAATGTCGCGGCCCAGACAACGGGGCTGCTGGAAGGGCCAGTCGGCGGCGATCCACTGCGGCACCAGCGCGTCGAGCGCGCGCTCCGCCTCGCCGTCGACAAGGTCGTCCACCACCCACCAGGAGACCTCTGCGTCGGAGCCGATGCGCTCGGGCGGATCGATGTAGACGCAGCCGAGGATCGCCGTCTCCTCCTCGTCCAGCAGCGCGTAGTTGAACGACTGGTGCGCGGCTATCTCCTTCTCGTGCCGCAGCAAGTCGATGCGGTCCTCTTCATACGTCATCGTCTCCTTGGGCCAGCCCCAGGCCGGGCCGAAGATCTCCCACAAGCGCTCTCGGGAGCCCATCACGGCGGGGTAGTCGATCGCGGTGTCCGCCTCCCGGATCGGCCGCAGGTGAAGCGCAGTGTTGGGCACGGGCACGTACACGGGGTGGACGAAGTCGTCAGGCAGCCAACTCATAAGGGCTGAGGTTATAAGACCGAAGAGACGTGTCACGGCGCTGACCGCAGCACCGGGATCCACCCGGAGAGCGACCGCCGAACAGCCAATCAGCGGCCCGGAGTTGAGGTTCACTGGTACAAGGGGGGGCGCGGGGGCGCCCCGGGACGGAGCCCCGGGATGTCGGACGGCACGGCCGAGCAGGAACGCGTGGACGGGGACCTCGGCGGTGTATCCGACGAGGAACTGCGGGAGTGGATCACCGAGACCCGTGCCGAACTGGCACGGCAGCCGCTGGACGGAGATCTCGACGCGTCGGCGACGCGGGTCGCCCTGGGCCTGTCGCTCGCGGAGCTGGGCCAACGGCAGGGCGACCCGCGCGATCTCGACGCCGCGATCGCCGCCGTCGATCAGGCGCTCGCCGACGACCCCGGCCACCACGACGCGCCGGAATGGCAAGGAATCCTCGGCCAGCTGCACTGGGCCCGGTACGAGGCGACCTACGAATCCAGCACGCCCCCGGACCAACTCGCCGCTCTCCTGGTGGAGCCCATCCGGCAGCTGGAGGCCGCCGCGGCCGTCCTCGCCCCGGGCGAGGAGATCACCCGGCAGGTCCGAGCCCGGCTGGGGATCGCCTACGGGACTCGCTTCCCCAGCACCGACGACCCGGCCGACGTCGAAGCGGCGATCACGCAGCTCGGCGAGGCACTCGACGGCGCGCCCGAACCCATGGAGCAGCCGGCCTTCTTCCGCTTCCACTACGGACAGCAGTACGCCCGTCGCTTCGATCTGACCGGCGCCGACGCCGACTTCGACCGGGCCCTCGCCGAAACTCGGCGTGCCGTCGAGGACGGCGAGAACTCCGCCGAGTGCGAGGGCGGCTGGTTCCCGATCGCCCGCGCCCAGCTCGCACGGATTCTGCTCCTGCGGCTGCCGGAGGCCCGGCAGCACCGCAACGCGCGCGATGCCGCCCTCGCCCTGGTGCAACTGGACCACCTGCCGCTCGACAGTCCCCTCCTGGCGGAGCTTCCGCTGCCGGTGCTGAGGAGCTACGGCCGACTGCTGCGTGAGCGGGCCGGCGAAGAGACTCGGGCGGCGGACGCGGAACGGGCCCTCGCCGTGCTGCGCCAGGTGGCCGACCAATGGCCCGCGGACGCTCCCGACCGCTGGAGCGGGCTCATGGACCTGGCCGCCGCATGGCAGTTGGTCGCGCTCGGGACGCTCGACGCGGAGGCGCTGCGCGCCACGGAGGACGCGTACGCCGAGGCCCTCTCCGTGCCCACGTGCCCGCCCGGCGTCCGGAACTTCCTGGTAGTCACCCGCGGATACATCAGGGGGGTCCGGGTCCGTGCCGGGCACCTGCCGGACGTGGCCGACGATCCCGTCATCGGCGCGGGCCAGCAGGCGGCGACCGCACTCCAGCAGGCCATGGCCGTGCCGGGCGCGAGCGGGGCACAGGCCGGCGGTGACGCGGCCGGCGATCTCCAGTGGCTGGGCCTGACGACTTCCGGGCCCCTGGGCGAGGACCTGCAGAGGGTGATCGAGCGCTGCCAGAACGCCGATCCGGCCACCGGACTGCGCCGACTGTCCATGTCGCTGATGGCCTTCTTCTCGCCCGCCCTCAGCGGGCTGGGGATCAGCCCCACCGCCGAGGAGGTCACGGAACAGCTCCGTGCTGCCATGGCGGCCCTGCCGCAGGAGGACCCCATGCGGACGAGCCTTCACACGGTGGCCGGCCAGACAGCCTTGACCGCCGGCGGGCAGTCCTACGACCCGGAGCAGCTCCGGGTCGCGCTGGAACACTTCGACATCGCCCTCTCCAGGCCGGACGCCGCGGTGGA
This sequence comes from Streptomyces sp. NPDC001410, assembly GCF_042895235.1. Lineage (NCBI taxonomy): Bacteria > Bacillati > Actinomycetota > Actinomycetes > Kitasatosporales > Streptomycetaceae > Streptomyces > Streptomyces sp. NPDC001410. Next base: position 555,663 of record NZ_JBIAWE010000003.1, on the reverse strand, counting down.
GGGCGATGCGCTGCGCGGCAGCCGGGAGGTCTGGCGCATGGCCGCCCTCTGCTTCCGGGCGCAGGTGCTCGGCACGCAGGACGCCCTCGCGCAGGCCGCCGCCGAGTTGGCCGTCCTGCGTGCCGAGCCGTCGGTGACGGCCTACACGCGCGTGTGCGCGGCGGTGCAGCATGCCCTGATCCAGGCCCGTCAGGCGTTCGCCGTGAACGACGGCGCCGGGCTGGCCGCGGCGGCGGCAGACCTGCGCGACGCCCGGGACCGACTCCCCGCGGACGACGCCATGCGGCCCAAAGTGGTCATGGTGCTCGACGCGCTGACCTCCGCTCAGCAGTTCCTCGCCCCCGGCGCCACGTCCCAGGCCGCATCGCGGCCCGAGGACATCGACCCCGACCGGCTGCGACAGGAGTCGGCGCCGCTGCCGCCGCGCGATCGCGCCGAGGCCCTGGGCACGGCCGGGCTCGCACTCGGCTTGCGGGTCATGCGGGACCCGGACTCCCGCCGACTCGACGACGCCATCGCGCTGCTGCGGGAGGCTCTCGCGTCGGATTCCGCAGGCGCCAGCGGGAACCGGTTCCGGTTCGCCCTCACCCTGGCAACGCTCCAGCTGCGCAAATACCATGCGGGCCACGACGGGTGCGACCTGGACGAGGCCGTCCACCGGGCCGAGGAGGCGGTGCGCCTCGCGGCACACCCCGGGCACTTCGGATGGGCGCCGGCAGCGATGCAGCTCGCCGACGCATACCGCAGCGCCGGCACGGCCAGGCACGGCGCCCGAGCCGAACACCTGGCCCGCAGCCGTGAGGTCGGGCTCCGCGCCTTGCGCGGCCACGCCTGGCAGGTCCTGCTGCAGTCCCGCGCGGAGTACACGGCCGAGGCCCTCGCCCTCTCCGCCGAACACGCCCTGAGAGTGGCCCGCTGGTGCATAGACGACGGATGCCCGGACGAAGCGGTGCAGGCGCTGGACGCCGGGCGCGGGCTGGTGCTGCACGCGGCCTCGGCCGCCGGTACGGTACCGGAACGGCTCGTGGCCGCCGGCCGCGCCGACCTCGCGGCCGAGTGGCGTGCGGCGGCTGCCGCAGACGACCCCGGAACGGCCGAGGGCATCCCCGGGGACCTCCGTCACCGAGTGCTCCAGGTCCTGGCCGGCACCGACGATCTCATGACCGGCGCGGCGGCCGACGGCGCCGGCACGACGGCGCCACTAACCCACCACGGCCACCTGCTCACCCCGCCTCCCCTCCCCGACATCGCCGCCGCGCTGTGCCATGCCGGGGCGGACGCCTTGGTGTACCTGGTGCCCGGCGAGGGCGCGGGATCCTGGCGCAGCGGCGGCGCCGTCGCCGTTCACGCCGACGGCCGTACGAGCCTGGTGCGCCTGTCGGGACTGGCAGCGGACGCCCCTGCGCTCGCCGCTTACCTCAGTCCGCGGACGGGGCCCGGCAACCGGGACATGGGGCCGGTCGACGGTGCGCCGGCTGCGTCCGCCGACGGCCGGGAGATCGAGCGCCGCGCGCTGGACGATGTCTGCGACTGGGCCTCGGAAGCCGTGACGGAGCCGCTGCTCGCCCATCTCCGCGCGCAGGGCGCCACCCGGCCCCCCAAGGTGGTGCTGGTCCCCATGGGACACCTCGCCGCCGTACCCTGGCACGCGGCCCGCAGCCGTGAGCGGGACGGCCGGTACCGGTACGCCGTCCAGGACGCCGTCGTCTCGTACGCCGCCTCGGCTCGCCTGTTCTGTGAGGTCATGGCCCGCGAGCCGGTTCCGTACGACGCTCCCGGCCTGGTCGTCGGGAACCCGACCGGAGACCTGCCCCACGCGGGCCGGGAGGCCAGCGCCCTGCATGCCGCCTTCTACCGCACCACCCCCTACCTGGGGCGACACGCGCCCGGCAGGGCCACCGGCGTCGGCACCCCGGCGGAAGTCCTCGGCTGGCTGAGGCTGCGCAGCCTGTCTCCCGGCGGAGTGCTGCATCTGGCCTGCCACGCCGAGGTGCTCCAGCACTCGGCCGCCCGCACGTCGCACCTCCGCCTCGCGGGCGGCGCGCTCGCCGCCGAGCAGCTCACCGAGGACGCCCAGCGCCGCGACCGGCCCGGCCGACTGGGCCTGGTGTCCCTGGCCGCCTGCACCACCCACGTCTCCGGGCGCGGCTACGACGAGGCGTTCACGCTGTCCACGGCGTTCCTCGTGGACGGAGCCAGGTCGGTGCTGGGCTCGCTGTGGCCGGTGCCGGACGAGGCGACCTCGTATCTGATGTTCATGGTTCACCACTACCTGAACGCCGAGCGTGCGCGCCCCGCCACGGCGTTGCGCCTGGCCCAGTTGTGGATGCTCGACCCCGAGCGGCGGCCGCCCGCGACCATGCCGCCCGAACTGGCGGCCCAGGTCGGCTCCGTGGACCCGAACGACCTGCGCGGCTGGGCGGGCTTCACCCACCTCGGCCAGTGACGCGGCAACCGGAAGTCGCCCCGCAAATAGCCTGGTTGTGCACGAAGGAGCGGGCCGCGCCCTGCAAGACTTCCTCCATGGGGACTGTGTACGCGCTGTTCGCGGGGATCGACGACTACCCGGTTCCACAGCGGAAGTTGAGGGGCGCCGTCAACGATGTCGAAGCGGCCGCGCGGCTGCTCGCCGGTCTGGGGGGCGGCGCCTTCGAGCCCCTTTTCCTGAGGAACGACGAGGCGACGACCGATGCCCTCGTGGCCGCCATCCGCGACCATCTCGGGGCCGCCGGGCGCGGCGACACGGCGCTCTTCTGGTTCTCCGGGCACGGCACCGACTACGAGGCCGTCCTGCCCCTGCACCGGCGGACCGAGGCCACCGGCCGCTACCAGGCGCTGGTCTGCGTCGACAGTCCACGGGAGGGCGGCCGCCCGCTCGTCGACAAGGAGCTGGGCTCGCTGCTGGACACGGTCGCCGCGCAGGGCGCGCATGTCGCCGCCGTCCTCGACTGCTGCTTCTCGGGCGGAGCCACCCGCAGGCCCGCTGCGGCGGACCTGACCACCCGCTATGCGCCGCCCGCCGCTTGGTGGGGCGAGGCCCGTGGGGAACGGCGGCTGGCTGAGGCCTCGGGCGTGCCGCCCGGCCGCCACGTGCTGCTCGCCGCCAGCCGGCTCAACCAGTTGTCCCACGAGAGGGACTTCGACGGAGTGCCGTACGGGGTGTTCACCCACGCCCTGCTGGAGGCACTGCGGGCGGCGGGACCGGGCGCGACCTACCGTGATCTGCTGGCCGCCGCGCACTGCCGGGTCCAGACCGAGCGCGCCGATCAGCACCCGGTCCTGTTCCCGCCGGAGCCCGGAGGCATCGCCGACCAGCCCTTCCTCGGCGGGGTGGTGACCCGTAGCCTCGCCCCCCACCTGCTGCGGAACGGCCCGCACGGCTGGGAGATCGACTGCGGCCGCGTCCACGGGCTGCACGGTGACGGCCCGGGTGTCACCGAGTTCACCGTCACCGCGCCCGGTGCCGCATCCCGCGTCGTACGAGCCCGGACCGTACACGCCGACCGCACCGAGGTCGAACCCAGAGGGTGGGAGCCGGATCGCCGGCGGGTCTATCCAGTGGCGCTGTCGGCGCTCGCACTGCCGCCCACCTGTGTCCGCGTCGAGACACCGGACGGTTCCACCGCAGCCCGCCGAGCTGCCGAGCTGGCACGGGAGGCCATCGCCTCGGCGGGCCCCGACGGCGGACCCACGCCGCTGCTGCGGCTGGTCGACGGCCAGGGCTCCGCCCCCGGCCACCTGCTGCGCGTCGTCGTGTCCCCGGAGCACTGCACCGGCGGCCTCGGGGCCGACGTCCTGCGGCGCGACGGCTCGGCCGCCGTGCCGCCGCTGCGGCTCGACCGGCCGGAGGACGCCCGGCGGGTCGCCGACTGCCTGCACCATCTGACGCGCTGGCACCAGCTGCTCACCCTGGACAACCCGTCCTCACCGCTGAGGGATCTGGTCCGCGTCGAGATCCTCACCTGGACGTACGACGGGCCCTGGAGCTCCGACGGCCCGAGCCCCATCCTCCCGGACGGCAGCGGCGAGATCGTCTGCCGCTACCGTCACTCGCCGTCCGGCCGTCCGCAGGAGCCCTGGCTGTCCATCCGCCTCCACAACCGCTCGGCGACCCAGACGCTGTGGTGCGTTCTGCTGAATCTCACCGACAGCTACGCCGGCCACACGGACCTGTACCCGGGCCACTTCATCGGGCCCGGCCATTCGGGCTTCGCGCTCGACGACCGGCCGGTGGCGATGTCCGTCCCGGCGCGGCGCGCACGCCCCGGGGCGGAGGTGCGGGACTGGCTGAAACTCATCGTGACCGAGGGCGAGTTGAACACCGTCCCCTTCCATCTGCCGGCCTGGGACCCCGACAGCCCCGACGACCGCGGCGCCCGGCGGGCCGGCGCGGACGGGATGCTGCGTCTCACTCCGCCCGGCCACGGCGACCGCGACTTGGGGGTGCCCCGTTCGCAGGGGCCGGGCCAGTGGACGACACGGACGATCCCGGTGCGCACGGTCATCCCGGCCGACCGCCCCGCCCGCGGCTGACCGGCGCGCCGGGCGAGTCGGTCGCGGACGCCGCTCAGGGCGCCACGCGCGCGTGATACGGCGCGAGCACGGAGTTCAGCCAGTCCTCGCCCTCCGGGGTGCCGAAGTCGACGGCCGGCTCCGCGGACTCGGCCACCGTGTCCGTCGCGCACCGGTCGGCGAAGAGGATCACGGCCCGGTCGGCGGGTTCCCGCTTGGACGGCCAGACGAAGCCCTGCGCCCACGGCTCGGTCCGGTCGCGGATCCAGTGCCCCCAGTTCCGCGTCCAGGGATACTCGGCGGCCTCGGCCTGCACCAGCCAGGAGTCCTGTCCCACCGCCGCGAGGTCGGCGCCGGACATCAGCGACACCACCGTGACGTCGGCTGCCAGCCGCAGGAACGTGAACCGTTTGCGGACGACGCCCGCGCGCGGCAGTACACGGGGCCCGCCGTCCGGAGCGAACGGCACCGATCGCAGCAGCGACTCGCACACCGCCGCCGTGGGCTCCAGCCCCGCGTACAGGTAGGCGTAGGGCCGGTTCTCCGTCGCGTCGAAGCGCCCGCCGCCGTAGAGGCGGTCGGCCGGGGCCGGGTTGAACGCGGTTCCGGCACGGGACGAGAGGTGCACCCGGAACAGTGCGGTGCCCGCGGAGAGCGTCACCTTCGTGGGCGTGCCGGGAAGTGCGGCCGGCGGAGGCACGTTCGGCACCGTTACTCCCCCTCCAGCAGCGACTGGGCCGCGCCGACCAGTTCCTCGTCCCGGGCCGTACCCAGCAGCGACGCGGGCGCGGTGCGCAGCCAGGCGTTGTCCGACAGCCACCAGTCGGCCGCCCCCCACGGGTCCCGGCCCGCGTCGAGGATCGCGTTCACCTCCAGCACCACCCGCCACGGCAGCGCGTCCTCGCGGAACTGGAAGCCCGGCAGCAACCCGCGCCCCCCGGCGCCGGGCAGCCGGATCAGGCCCGGGGCCAGCGGATCGCCGCCCCGGCTCCGTACGTCCGCGTCGTCCAGCGCCGGCTGCGCGAGCAGGCGCGTGCGGACGGGCCCGAGCACGGGACCCACCATGGGGCTGCCGTCGATCAGGAGCACGGCGAGGTCGTCGGCGCGGAACCCGTGGACGGTGGTCTCCCCGGCGGTTGCGGTGTAACGGGCGTCGTCCCCGGCATCCAGCCGCCGGGCCTCCTCCGGCGGAAGGCAGTCGAGGACAAGCCGTGCGGCGGCCTCGGCGTGGCCGCGCCGCTCGCCTCCAGCGTCCGCCGCGCGCAGCGCCTCCAGAGCCGATGCCAACCGCTCCCGGGACTCTCCCGACAGGCGGGTCAGATACGGCCCCAGCCGTTCCCACGCGGCCGCCACCGCGGCCAGCACCTGTAACGGATTCACCTGCTGCCCCTCCCCCGGCTTCACGGGCGCGGCCACGGGCATGCGGCGCGCCGTGGTCGACCGTACCGCCGTCCGAGCCGTCGCACAGGTCAATGCCCGGGTGATGCAGGGGCGTTGTCCGGAGCAGGAGGTCTACGCCCGCCGTCTCCCGACGAAGGACCGAGCCAGGTCCGTCGCCGTCTCAGGTTGTTTCCCTGATGCGCCCTTGTTCAAGGGTGACTCCGCCGCCTGCTCTGACGGCCGCGACCACGGCCTGGTGCAGATTCCGGCTCTCCTGCTCCGAATGGCAGGGCACCGGGCTTCCCGTCAGGGTGAACCATTCGGAGGTGCCGGTGTACTGGACGGTCACGTCGGCTTCGTTGCCGTCCCAGGTGGTGTGGACGGTGAGGTCGCCGTTCACGACCCCCGCCTCGTCGGTACATGCGCCGCCCCGGCCGGTGAACACCCCGGGGGTGGTCCATGATGCCCAGACCATGACGTCAGCCTTCCTCTCTGGTTCCAGCGACCGGGCCGCTCGTCCCTCCTACGGAATGACGATCCCGTGCTCCCTCACTGCGCGGCGAGGTGGCAGCCCGGGCAGGGTCGCCCGTGCGGGGCCCTCGCTGACAGGCTTGGCCCGGCCGTGCAGACCTGCGGCCGAGGCCACGTAGTCCCGAGCCGTGAGCAGCCCGGTCAGTCGTCCGTGCGCGTCGGTGACCGGTAGCGCGTCCATGTCCTCCTCCGCCATCACAGCCGCCGCGTGGAGCGTCGATTCCTCCGGATGGACCGTGACCGTGCGGCGCCCGTGCACAAGGTCGCGGACCTTCCTGCGGGACAGTGTCACCGCGGGGTCCGCGCACGCGACGGCCAGCTCGGCGCGGTCCAGCACACCGGCGCAGCTGCCGTCCTGGCGAACCACCGGCAGGTGGCGCTGCCCGGACCGCTCGACCACCTCCCAGGCCATCAGAAGGGTCTCGTCCTCACTGATCGAGTATGGCGCCTCGCCCATCAGGGCGCCCACGGAGAGCCTCTCGTCCACGGCTGCCTCCTCCCAGGGCGGTCAGGCGACGGTGGTACGAAGTGTGTGTTCCTCACGCTCGCCCGGCCCGCGGAGCACGTCTTGGGCCGGTGAGGCCAATGCGAGGGGCCGATGGACCCTCGTCGACCGGAGGGCGACACCTGAGGGCGACGACAGAGGCGCACGGGCGCGAACAGCGTCCGTACGGCCCTGGCGGAAGAGCCGTTCGTCCCCTGCCACGGGCCCAGCGCGCCGAGGTGTGATGGACGGGGACCGGATCACGGGCAACGACGCCGAACGGACGGAGGTGGCCATGAACCGCTCCGCCTTCGCCACCCGGCTGCGCTCTCTGACCAGGGCGGTCGCCTCGCCACGGCTGGAGCCGACCCTCCTGGTCATCACGGCGGCGGCCCTGACCGCAGGGGGTGCCGCCTGGCTCGCCGGTGACGAGGCGCTCGCCGACCTCCTGTGGGGTCTGGGCACCGTGTCCGCGGTGGCACCGGCGGTGGGCTGGGTGCTCGCCGCTCTCCGCCACGGCCGCGCGGGGGTCGACCTGATCGCGGTTCTCGCGCTCGGTGGCACCCTTGCCGTCCACGAGTACCTGGCCGGTGCGCTCATCGCGCTGATGCTCGCGACCGGCCGCACGCTGGAGGCGGCAGCCCGGCGGCGGGCCTCGCACGATCTGCGTGCGCTGCTGGAGCGTGCGCCCCGCTCGGCGCGTCGCCGGACGGCCGACGGAGTCGCCACGGTTCCGCTGGCCGCAGTCGCCGTAGGTGACCTGCTTGTCGTGGGTCCGGGCGAGGTCGTCCCGGTGGACGGGCGGGTGGAGGGTGCCCTGGCCAACCTCGACGAGTCCGTGCTGAGCGGCGAGTCCCTCACCGTCGAACGGGCGGCGGGCGACTCCGTCCGCAGCGGGGTGGTCAACGCCGGCGGCGCCTTCGAGCTGCGGGCCACGGCGACCGAGCAGGACAGCACGTACGCCGGAATCGTGCGACTGGCCAGGCAGGCCGGGGCCGAGTCCGCACCCGTGGTGCGGCTGGCCGACCGATACGCGGCCTGGTTCCTTCCGCTCACCCTGGCGGTTGCGGGGCTGGCCTGGCTGCTCAGTGGTTCGGCGGTACGAGCGGTCGCGGTGCTGGTGGTCGCCACCCCCTGTCCGCTGCTGCTGGCCGCGCCGGTGGCCATCGTCTCCGGGATCTCCCGCGCCTCACGCCTGGGAGTCGTCATGCGTGACGGTGGCGCCCTGGAGAACCTGGGCCGGGCCCGCACCCTGCTGCTCGACAAGACCGGCACCCTCACCCGCGGCCGCCCTCACGTCCTCGACGTGGTCGCCGCACCGGGGTGGCAGCCGGCGGAGGTGCTGAGGCTGGCCGCGTCACTGGACCAGTACTCGCCCCACGTCCTGGCCGAGGCGATCGTCGACACCGCACACGAACGGAAGCTGGCCCTGTCGGTCCCGTCCGATGTCGCCGAGAAGCCCGGCCGGGGTGCTGCGGGCATCGTGGACGGGCACCGGGTGTCCGTCGGCCGCATCGACGCGTCCGGCGCCCGGCCGTCCTGGGCGAGGGCGGTGGACAACCGGGCGCTGCTCGACGGTGCTGCCGTGGCCTGGCTGGCCGTCGACGGGTGTCCGGCGGGTGCGGTGCTCCTGAGGGATCCCCTGCGCCACGACGCCCCGCGCACCCTGCGCCACCTGCGGGCAGCGGGCATCGAGCGGCTGCTGATGCTGACGGGCGACCGCGCGGAGCCGGCCCGTGAGGTGGGCGCCGTCCTCGGTCTGGACGACGTCCGCTCCGGGCTCGACCCGGCCGGCAAGGTCGCCGTCGTACGGGCGGAACGGGAACGCGCGATCACCGTCATGGTGGGCGACGGCGTGAACGACGCCCCCGCCCTGGCCGCCGCGGACATCGGTGTGGCGATGGGTGCCCGCGGCTCGACCGCCTCCTCGGAGGCCGCCGACATCGTGCTGACCACCGATCGTGTGGACCGGCTCGCCGACGCCGTGTTCATCGCCGTACGGGCGCGGCGGATCGCCGTGCAGAGTGCTCTGGGCGGGATGGCGCTGTCCCTGGCCGCGATGGCCGCGGCCGCGTTCGGCCTGCTGGCGCCCGCCGCCGGTGCCCTGCTGCAGGAGGCCATCGATGTCGCCGTCATCCTCAACGCCCTGCGGGCCCTGCGCGTCGGCCAGGCCACGCGACCGGCGCTGACGCCCGCAGCCGAGGCACTCATCCACCGGTTCGCGTCGGAACACGACGACCTCCAGGACGTGCTCGAAGCGGTGCGCGGTGCCGCCGATCACCTCTCCGACGGTCCCGGGCCGCAGGCGCTGGCCGCCGTCGAGGAGGCGCACCGGCTGCTCACCGAACGGCTGCTGCCCCACGAGTACGCCGAGGAGCACGAGCTGTACCCCGCCCTCGCCCCCGCTCTCGGCGGCCCGGAGGCCACGGTCACCATGAGCCGGGCCCACACCGAGATCGAACGCCTCTCCCGGCGCATCGCCACCCACCTGCGGCTGGCCCGCGCCGAGGGTGGCCTGTCCTCCGGCCAGCTCGACGACCTGCGCTCCTGCCTGTACGGACTGCACACCGTCCTCCGCCTGCACTTCACGCAGGAGGAGGAGAGCTACTTCTCACTGGCTCAGTGAGATCCGTCGTCCGGAGGTTGAGTTCGTGATGACCGGCATCCAGGAAGTCCCGGTGCATGCCCCTGCTGACCGACGGAACCACCGTTCGCATACGGCAGGCGGGGCCGGCTGATCGTGCGGCGGTCCAGGGGCTGTACGAGGAGATGTCACCGCAGAACCTGCGGTTGCGGTTCTTCTCCGCCAACCCGGTCTCCGCCCGGCGGGCCGCCGAGCGGGTGGCCAGAGGCGAACGCCCCGGTTAGCGCGCGCTGGCCGCCGAACACGACGGGCGAATCGTGGGGCTGGCCGAGTACGAGCTTCTGCCGGGCGGCAGCACGGCCGAGATCGCGGTGACGGTGGCGCGTCACCCGCCACTTCGAGGGACCCGAAGTGCACTGCACCGTCGAACTCGCCGAGGACGAGACCTATTTGAGCGCCGTGGAGTCCCGCGGCCGGCTGGCCGACGTCGCCAGTCTGCGGCCGTTGCTGCGCCCCGGCACCGTCACGGTGAACGGCGCGGGCCGCAAGCCGGGGTCGGTCGGGCGCGCGATCCTGCGGAACATCCACGACGGTTCCTACACCGGGCGGTTGTACGCCGTGCATCCCGAGGCCGCCGCGATCGCCGGGGTGCACGCCTGCCGGTCCGTCGCCGACCTGCCGCACGTGCCTGACCTGGCCGTGATCGCCGTACCGGCCGCGGCAGTTGCCGAGGTCGCCGAGGAGTGCGGGAGGGCCGACGTGCACGACCTGCTCACCTCGCCCCGGTGCTCCCCGCTGCTGTTCGGCCACGCTGGCAGCCCCGCACCGACCTCGGCGCCCTGGAACAGCTGCTGCACCGGCTCTCCCGTATGGCCTCCGACCTGCCCGAACTCGCGGAAGCCGACCTCAACCCGGTCCTGGCCGGGCAGCGCGGCGTCACGACGCTCGACGTCCGCGTCCGGCTCGTACCGCGCCACCCCCACGACCCCTGTCTGCGCAGGCTGCGCTGACGGGGCCTGAGAGGTAACTGAGAGGTTGCTGTGCCAGGCTGACGCGCCCCACCCCTCAGGAGCGCCTCGATGAATCTGCTCAACGGTCTGCCCACCCACGTCCTGCTGGTCCACGTGGTCGTCGTGTTGATACCCCTGACCGCGCTGGCCCTGGTCACAGCCGCGCTGTGGCCGCGCGCCGCCCGGCGGTTGGGTCCGCTGCTGCCGCTGCTGGCTCTGATCGCTCTGATCAGTGTGCCGCTGACCACCCACGCCGGCGAGTGGCTCGAACAGCACGTGGACGACGACGCGCTGGTACGCCGGCACACCGAGCTGGGCGACGGGCTGCTGCCCTGGGCCTTGGGCCTGTTCGCGCTGGCAGCGGTCGTCTGGTGGGCGGGGCGGCGCGCTCCTGCGGAGCCCGGGCAGGGCGACGGCAGGCGCTGGTCCGCCCTCCCGGTACGCATCGTCGTGGGCGTGCTCTCGCTCGCCGTTGCTGCGGGGGCGGTCGTGGACGTCTACCGGATCGGCGACTCCGGCGCGAAGGCCGCCTGGCACGACGCCTACTCGAAGACGGCGACGGGCGAGAAGGGCGGCTCCTGATTCTGCGCGGGCCGCTCGTCCCGGCCCGCCCCGCGTTCGGCAGGGCCTTTGCGGCCGTGTTCATGCGTCTTCGTTCAGCGGACGAGCACATGCTCCCCGGAGCGCGGTACCACGGCCGTCCAGCCCAGTTGGCGGTCGATGCGGTCGCGCAGCGCTGCGGCCGCGTCGGGCTCTCCGTGCACGAGGTACGTCGTGTGCGGGGCGGGTGCCGCGCGGAGCCACTCGACGATCTGGCCGGCGTCGGCGTGTGCCGAGAAGAGCGGCAGGTCGGCGACGGTGGCCCGGACGGGGACGTACTCGCCGAACATCTTCAGCACGCGGGCTCCGTCGACGAGGTCGCGGGCACGGGAGCCCTGCGCGGCGAAGCCGACCACGACAACCGCGTTGCGTGGATCGGGCAGCAGTCGGCGCAGGTGGTGCAGGACGCGTCCGCCGGTGGCCATTCCGGACGCGGAGACGATGATCGCCGGGCCGCCGGACCGGCTGAGTTCGACAGACTCCTGGACGGACCGTACGGCGAGAAACGGCTCGGGGCTGAGCGCGGCCATGCCTTCCGCGGTGATCTCGGGGCGGAGTTGCGGGGCCCGGCTGAGGACTGCGTCCCGGTAGACGTCCAGGGCAGCCAGTGCCATCGGGCTGTCGACGTAGACGGGAACATCGGCCGGGAGTCGGCCCGCGCGGCGCAGCTCGGCGAGTTCGTGCAAGACGACCTCGGTGCGGTCGAGGGCGAAGGCGGGGATGACGACGGTGCCGCCCCGGGCCAACGTCCGGTTCAGTACGCCGACGAAGCGGGCTCGCCCGGCCTCCTGCTCGTGTTCCCGGTTGCCGTACGTGGACTCCATGAGCAGCACGTCCGCGCCGGAGAACGGTTCCGGCGGCAGGAGCAGCGGGTGACCGGGACGGCCGAGGTCGCCGCTGACGGCGAGGGTGTGGCCGTCCTCCAGGGTGAGGCGTGCCCAGGCCGAACCGAGGATGTGGCCGGCGGAGTGCAGCGTGAGCCGGGTGCCGGCGGCGAGATCGGTCTCCGTCCCGGTGGGGACCGGAGCGAGGAGCTTGAGGGTGCTGTCTACGTCGGAGTCGTCGTACAGGGGCAGCGCGGGCCGGTGCCTGGACCAGCCGTGCTCGTTCGCGTGCTGAGCGGCCTCGATCTGCAGCTTCGCGCTGTCGCGGAGCACGATCTCCATGAGGCGGGCGGTGAAGTAGGTGGTCACCACCGGGCCCCGGAAGCCCTGGCGGACCAGACGCGGAAGGTAGCCGCAGTGGTCCAGGTGGGCGTGGGTGATCACGACGGCCTCGATGTCCTCGGCGTCGCAGGGCAGGCCACGCCAGTTGCGCCGACGCAGGTCGGCGAGGCCCTGGAAGAGGCCGCAGTCGACGAGGACGCGGGCGTGGTCGCTTTCGACCAGGAACTTGCTGCCGGTGACCGTGCCCACGGCGCCGAGGAACGTGAGCAGCGCGGGCCGTTGCCCGCCCAGTGGCCGGGCCGCGGGCCCGGGAGTCGCGGTGGTCATAAGTCTCGACTCCTCGCGTATGTCGCCGGTTTGGGGCCGAACGGCCCTGGTGGAACGGTGGTTCCCGTGGTGCGCTGGTAGTGACGGGAAGGACCCTTTGGAGACGCGGGGAAGCGGCCGGCAGCCGCGCACCGCGCAATCCGGATCCGCGAGAAGTGGGTGGCCCTTCCCGTCCAGTCATGCCGCGGCCTGGTCGGTGGATCCGCGAGCAGCGGCGATCCATCCCCCACAGCGGATGCTTCCAGCCTGCGTGGCGACGGATACCGGGGCCCATGGGCCGAAGGGCCCTGGTCGGATCCGAGCGGCCCGTGGCGGCGGGGCACGGATGCGCCCACGCTGGAAGCAGAGACCATGAAGGGAGCCGGTGCGATGACCTCCGCCACGACCATGACCACGGCCCTTGAGCCCAAGCACCGCGAACGGCTGATGAGCCTCGCCCGCGAGGTCTCCTTCGAGCCCGGGACCCACCTGTTCGAGGAGGGCCGGCACGCCGACCGCTTCTGGATCGTCCGTACCGGGACCGTCGCCCTGGACCTGCGGGTGCCCGGCCGCCGTCCCGCCGTCATCGAGTCGCTCGGGCACGGCGAACTGGTCGGCTGGTCCTGGCACTTCCCGCCGTACATCTGGCACCTGGGCGCGGAAGCGACGAGCCCGGTGCGGGCCTGGGAGTTCGACGCCGAGACGGTCCGGGAGATGTGCGCCGCCGATCCCGAGTTCGGGCGGGCGGTCGCGGTCTGGATCGGACGGGTGGTGGCCCAGCGGCTGCACGCCTCCCGGGTCCGGCTGCTCGACCTCTACGCCCCCTACGGCAGCGGTGGCCTGACGTGACCGCCCGGTCCCGCGAGGAGGACAGCATGCACAGCAGCCCGCATCGAGTGAGTGACGTGATGACGCATGCCGTCGTCGCCGTGGGCCGCGAGGCTCTGTTCAAGGAGATCGTCGAGCGCATGGATCAGTGGAAGGTCAGTGCCCTTCCCGTGCTGGAGGGCGACGGCCGGGTGATCGGGGTCGTGTCCGAGGCCGACCTGCTGCCCAAGGAGGAGTTCCGGGACAGCGATCCGGACCGCTTCACCCAGCTGCGTCGGCTGTCCGACATGGCCAAGGCCGGCGGGGTCCGGGCCGAGGAGCTGATGAGCGCCCCGGCCGTCACCGTCCACGCCGACGCCACGCTCGCCGAAGCAGCCCGCATCATGGCCCTGCGCAACGTCAAGCGGCTTCCCGTGGTGAACGCGGAAGGCCTGCTCGAAGGCGTTGTCAGCCGCAGCGACCTGCTCAAGGTGTTCCTGCGCCCCGACAACGACCTCGCCGACGACATCCGGCGCGACGTGGTCGACGTCCTGTTCCCGGATCCGGTCGAGCCCGTGCACATCATGGTCACCGAGGGCGTCGCCACGCTGACCGGACGAGTGCCGGACGCCAGCCGGATTCCTCTCGCCGTGCGTCTGGTGCGAGGCGTCGAGGGCGTGGTGGGCGTGGACTGCCGGCTCACCGCGTCCGACGAGTAGTGGTCTGCGTGGCGGTTTCTCTGTCAGTGGCGGGGGCCATGCCGGGCAGTCCTGCGGGTGAGGGGGCCGATCGGCCCACCCCAGGGGTCTGAGAGCACCTCCCTCAGCAGCCCGGTCCCGTCCGACCCTGGAGACGTACGAGACCGCAGAGCCGAGGAGAGGCGTCATGGTCCGCTACGTCTACGACTTCCAGGACGGCGGCCGCGACCTGGCCGGCCTGCTCGGCGGCAAGGGCGCGAACCTCGCCGAGATGGCCCTGCTGGGTCTGCCGGTGCCGCCGGGGTTCATCGTCACCACGGAGGCCTGCCGCGCCTTCCTGGCCACCGGCGAGGAGCCGGAGGGCATGTCGGCTGAGGTCTCCCGACACCTTTCGGCGCTGGAGACGGCCACCGGGCGGCTGCTCGGGCAGGCGGACGACCCCCTGCTGGTGTCCGTCCGCTCCGGGGCGCGTTTCTCCATGCCCGGCATGATGGAGACGGTCCTCGACATCGGCCTGAACGACGCCTCCGTGCTCGGCCTGGCCAAGGTGTCCGGCAGCGAGCGCTTCGCCTGGGACTCCTACCGCCGGCTCGTCCAGATGTACGGCAGCACGGTGATGGGGGTCGATCCGGCCCTGTTCGACGAGGCCATGACCCTGCTGAAGGAGGCGCGCGAAGCCCCCGACGATCTCCATCTCGACGCGAGCGACCTCGCCTGGCTGGTGGGGACGTACAAGAGCCTGATCCGGGACGAGACGGGCCACGACTTCCCGCAGTCCCCCACCCAGCAGCTCCGACAGGCGGTCCTCGCCGTGTTCCGGTCCTGGAACGCCGAGCGCGCCCGTCTGTACCGGCGGCGCGAGCACATCCCGGACGACCTGGGGACCGCGGTCACCGTGCAGCGCATGGTGTTCGGCAACCTCGGCCCCGACTCCGGCAGCGGCGTCGCCTTCACCCGCGATCCGGCGACCGGTCGCCCCGGCCTGTACGGCGACTACCTGCCGAATGCGCAGGGTGAGGATGTCGTGTCGGGCGTACGGGACGCCGTACCGCTTGCCGAGCTGGAACGGCTGGACCCGCGCTCGTACCGGCAACTGCGTGATCACGCCCAGACCTTGGAGCGCCACTACCGGGACCTGTGCGACATCGAGTTCACCATCGAGCGCGGCACCCTGTGGATGCTGCAGACCCGGGTGGGCAAGCGCACCGCCGAGGCCGCCTTCGCCATCGCCGCCGAGCTGGCCGAGGAGGGGTTGATCACCGCCGACGAGGCCCTGGCCCGGGTCGGCGGCGACGGACTCGCGAGGCTGATGTTCCCCCGCTTCGACACCGCCGCGACCGGTGACGCGCTGGCCCATGGTGTACCGGCCTCGCCGGGTGCCGCGGTGGGCGCGGCCGTGTTCGACTCCGCGGAGGCCGTACGCAGGGCCGCGGCCGGAGAACAGGTTGTGCTCGTGCGCGAGGAGACCACCCCCGACGACCTGCCCGGCATGGTCGCCGCGCAGGCGGTACTGACCGGGCGGGGCGGCAAGACCAGCCATGCGGCGGTGGTCGCCCGTGGCATGGGCAAGGTCTGTGTGTGTGGTGCGCAGGACATCACCGTCAACGCGGAGGCGCGCCGCTTCACCGCCCAGGCCGGCGCAGTCGTCGAGGAGGGCACTGTCATCTCGGTCGACGGCTCGACGGGGGACGTGTACGCGGGTGCGATTCCGCTGGTCGCCTCCGCGACGATGCGCTATCTGGAGACCGGCGAGCACCTGGACACCACGGTGGCCGCCGTCGCCCGCGCCCTGGACCACGCCGACTCGGTGCGGCGCTTGGAGGTGCGGGCCAACGCCGACACCCCCGAAGACGCCGCCCGCGCCCGGCGGTTCGGGGCACAGGGCATCGGACTGTGCCGTACCGAGCACATGTTCCTCGGCGAGCGGCGCAAGTTGGTCGAACGGATGATCCTGGCCCGCACGGACGCCGCGCGCGATCATGCTCTAGCGGCTCTTCTCCCGCTCCAGCGGCGGGACTTCACGGCCATCCTGGAGGCGATGGACGGCCTGCCGGTCACCATCCGGCTCCTGGATCCGCCGCTGCACGAGTTCCTGCCCGACCGCACGGACCTCGCCGTGCGGATCGCCGCCACCAAGGCCGGTGGCGGACAACCGGACGCACACGACGTGGAGTTGCTCGACGCCGTGAACCGGATGCACGAGGAGAACCCGATGCTCGGCCTGCGCGGCGTGCGGCTCGGGCTGGTGGTACCGGGACTGGTGACGATGCAGGTGCGTGCGATCGCCGAGGCGGTCGTCGAGCGCACTCGCGCCGGCGGATCCCCGCGGGCGGAGATCATGGTGCCGCTCGTCGGCGCGGCAGAGGAACTCCGGCTCACCCGTGAGGACGTGAGGCGGGTACTGGCCGAGGTCAGCGAGGAGACCGGCATGCCCGTCCACTGCCCCGTCGGCACGATGATCGAGCTGCCCAGGGCCGCGCTCACGGCCGGCCGGATCGCCGAGGAGGCCGAGTTCTTCTCCTTCGGCACCAACGACCTCACCCAGACCACCTGGGGCTTCTCCCGCGACGACGTGGAAGCCGCGTTCTTCTCGGCCTACCTCGACAAGGGCGTGTTCACCGCCTCGCCGTTCGAGACGCTCGACCGTGAGGGTGTGGGCCGGCTGGTCCGGATCGCCGTCGAGGAGGGCCGTGCCGCCCGCCCGGACCTGCAGACCGGCGTCTGCGGAGAACACGGCGGCGACCCCGAGTCCATCCACTTCTTCCACACAGCCGGACTGGACTACGTCTCCTGCTCGCCGTTCCGGGTCCCGGTCGCCCGTCTGGAGGCGGGCCGGGCCGCCCTGCGGAGCACGGACTCGAGCGACACCAGGTGACGACGGCATCCAGGCCGACACACCCGCGAAGAAGCCAGCCATGAAACGTCATGACCGCCCGGCACAGCGCATCGACCTCGATCGCGCCGAGGCACTGCGACTACTCGGCACCGTGTCCATGGGCAGGATCGTCTTCACCCGGCAGGCCCTGCCCACGGCCCGTCCGGTCAACCACGTCCTGGACGGCGGCGACATCGTCATCCGCACCCATGAGGGATCGGCCCTCACCTCCCAGGCCCAACCGGCCGACGACAACGGCGTCGTCGTCGCCTACGAGGCCGACGCCATCGACCCGGACACACGTCTTGGCTGGAGTGTGGTGGTCACGGGCTATGCCCGGCTGGTGACAGACCCCGGCGAACTGGTGCGCATTCGGGCGCTGTTGGAGCCCTGGGCAGCCGAGCCGGGCATGGACCATACGGTACGCATCCATCCCGACCTGATCACGGGGATCCTCCTCATCGCGCGGGGCGAGGCGCCGGAGGACGGCTGATTCAGGGTCAGCAGCGTGCGGCACTCGCCGGGACGCAGCCAGGTGAACTGCGGTGCGTGCCCGGCCCGCGCCGCCACCTGCCGCCATGTACGGCCGAGTTGCACCCGCCGGGCGGCGAGCCGACCCTCTTCTCGTCAGGCCGCGGGCACGACCACTTCCGCGTGCTGCTCCCCGCCGAGCACCACCTTGAGCGCGCCGGTCTCGCCGGCCCTGGAGAAGACCTCGTACGCCTCCTCCATCTGCTCCAGCGGGAAGGTGTGGGTGACCAGCTGCCCGGTCGGCAGCCGGCCGGCGGCGGCCATCCGAAGCAGCGTGGGGGTGGAGTAGGTGTCCACCAACCCGGTCGTGATCGTCACGTTCTTGATCCACAGGTCTTCGAGGTGCAGCGTGGCCGGCCTGCCGTGTACACCCACGTTGGCCACGTGCCCGCCGGGGCGGACCATGCGGGTGCACAGCTCGAAGCTCTCCGGTACGCCGACCGCCTCGATGACCACGTCCGCGCCGAGTCCGTCGGTCAGGTCGGCGACCAGCTGGGCGGGAGCCTCGTGGACGTCGGCCACGGCGTCGGCGCCCAGCCGGTGGGCGGCCTCCAGCCGGGCCGGGGTCAGGTCCACGGCGATGATCCGCTGGGGCGAGAACAGCCGGGCCGTGGCGATCGCCGCGAGCCCGATGGGGCCGGCGCCGACGATGGCGACGGTGTCACCGGGGCGTACGTGCCCGTTCAGGACGCCGACCTCGTAGGAGGTCGGGAAGATGTCCGCGAGCAGTACGGCGTCCTCGCTGCGCAGCCCGCCGGGCAGCGGGTGGACGGACAGGTCGGCGAAGGGCACGCGTACGTACTCGGCCTGGGTGCCGTCGATCAGATGGCCGAGGATCCAGCCTCCGCCGCCCCGGCACTGGCCGTAGCTGCCGTCACGGCAGAAGCGGCACCGGCCGCAGGAGGTGATGCAGGACATGAGCACCCGGTCTCCGGGCCGGACGGTGCGTACGTCGCTGCCGACCTCGACGATCTCACCGACGGCTTCGTGCCCGAGCACCGTACCGGGACGCACCTCGGGCACGTCGCCCTTGAGGATGTGCAGGTCCGTCCCGCAGATGGTCACGACACCGACCTTCACGATGGCGTCGGTGGGTTCCTTGACGGCCGGGTCCGGGACGTCCTGCCAGGAAGCCTGGCCGGGACCGTGGAAGACGAAGCCTTTCATGACGCTCCTCACCCTCGTCGGTCTGCCGCGGGACACTGGTTCCGGCGCCTACGGCGAACGGCACAAACCGTTTCCGGCGCGGTGCCGGACTGCCCCGCACCTTCCAGCCTGGCAGCGCGCATGGGGCGGCGCTTGGGCCGTCCGGCCCTCACCGTCGGCCGAACAGTGCCGATCCCGGCCGGAGACGGTGCGGCAGCGCCCGGGCCGGTCGTCCCTCCTGCGAGCCGATCGGCCCCTCCCCGCTGCGCGACCGCCGCCGGACGATGAAGGTGCCGCGGACCTGCTCCCGGCGGGGAGATCGGCGCCGTCCGCCCGAACGACGCACGAGGCACCAGCCGGAGGGTGAGGAGAGATGTCATGAACGAGACGCTGTCCCTCGGCCGGATCGCCGGCGTGCGGGTCGGCCTGCACTGGAGTGTCCTGGTCATCGTCGCCCTGGTGGGGGTCGCGCTGGCGCGCGGCCGGTTTCCCGCCGCGCACCCGGGCCACTCCGCCGTCGTGTACTGGGGACTCGCCCTGGTGACCGCCGTCGTCTTCCTCGGTTCCCTGCTGGTGCACGAACTGGCGCATGCCGTGGTCGCCCGCCGCAACGGCGTCCAGGTGGACGGGATCACTCTGTGGATGCTGGGCGGCGCCGCCCGGCTGCACGACGAGGCGCCGACGCCGGCCGCGGAGCTGCGCATCGCCGGCGTGGGTCCGCTCACGAGCCTGCTGGCCGGGGGCCTGCTCGCGGGCGTCGCCGCAGGGCTTGAGGCACTCCACACGTCCGGACTGGTGGTCGAGGCGTTCGCATGGCTGGCCGCGATCAACATTCTGCTGGCCGTCTTCAACGCGCTGCCCGCCGCGCCGCTCGACGGAGGACGGCTGCTGCGCGCGTACTTGTGGCACCGCACCGGCGACCGGCTGCGAGCCACGCGAGGTGCCTCGTCGGCGGGCCGGGCACTGGGCTGGTTCATGGTGGTGACCAGTTTTCTGGCCGTGCTGTACGGACGTGACCTGTCCGCTCTGTGGCCCGCGCTGATCGGCTGGTTCCTCATAGCCGCGGCCACCGCCGAGGCCCGCCAGGCCGAGATGCGCAGCCTTCTGCGCGGTGTCCCGGTCAGCCGGGCCATGACGCCGGACCCGGTCACCGTGCCGGCCACGGCGACCCTCACCGACTTCCTTGCCGAGGGACCCTTCGGCCACTACCGCCACTCCGCGTTTCCGGTGCTGGCAGCCGACGGCTCGGTGGCTGGTGTGCTGACGCTTCGGCGCGTCGACGCGACGCCGCCCCAGGCCCGCGCGCGCACGACGGTCCACGAAGTGATGCGCCCCCTCGACGAGGTCATCACGGCCGCCCCCGAGGAACCCGTGCTCGACCTGCTCCCCCGTCTGGAGGCGAGCCCCGTGCGCCGTGCGCTGATCCTCGACGAGGGCCGCCTCGTCGGCATCCTCACCATCGCCGACATCACCCGTGCCCTGGCCTGGCCGGCCACAGCCACCGCTCGTGGCTCCGCAGGGCCGCGCCACGAGCGCCCCGAACATCCGAAGGAGACGTGATGACCATCCCCCCGCCCGCCACCTCGGTGCCTGCGCACCAGGTGCAGGTGAGTCACCTCAAGAGTCACGCTTTCGCGGTCACGGTACGCGGGCACACCCTCGTCACGGATCAGCCCGTCGAGGCGGGCGGTGACGACCGTGGCCCGACGCCCGTCGAAGTGCTCGTCGTGTCGCTCGCCTCATGCGTCGCCTACTACGCGGGACGCTTCTTCGAACGCCACCACCTCGACCGCGAACAGCTCAGCGTGCTGGCGGACTTCACCATGGCCGACGACCGGCCTGCCCGTATCGCCTCCGTGCGCCTGCGGGTCCTGGTGCCACACGAGCTGAGCGGGGCCAGGCTCGAGGCGCTGCGTGCGGTGGTCGATCACTGCACGGTGCACAACACGTTGCGGCAACCGCCCGAGATACAGATCGAGTTCGGCTGATCCGTGGCCGTGCGCGTGGCCACGTGGCCGTGGAACCTGGTTCGACGTCAGTCACGCTCCGGCACGACGGCCACCGGGCATGCGGCGTGATGCAGCACCCCGTGGGCGACGCGGCCGAGCTGGAGGCCGAAGTGGCCGTGGCGGCGCCGGGCACCGACGACCAACAGGTCGGCCTCGCGGGAGGCGGCCAGCAGGGCGTCGCGGGCGCGAGCCTCGACCGTACGGCGTTGTACCTGTAGGTCGGCCGGCACATCGCGCAGCGCCTCCGCCAGCGCTTCCACGGCTTCCTGCTCGTGCTGGTGCGCCGGTTCGCCGACGATCAGCGGATGTTCCGTGGTCGCGTGCGCGGGCCGGCGCCAGGCCCGTACCGCCTCCAGCGGCACACGGCGCAGCAGAGCCTCCTCGGCGGCGAACCGCACAGCGGCCGAGCCCGTCGGCTCCTCACCGACGCCCAGGACGATGCGACCGCGCGCCCCCGAGCGGGCCTGGTTGTCGTGGCTGCCGCGCAGCACGATCACCGGGCAGTGGGCGTGACCCGCGACCATGACGCCGACGGAGCCCAGGAGTGCTTCGGCCATGCTGCTGCGGCCACGGCAGCCCATGACCACCGCCAGGGCGCTTCGGCTCTCGCGCACGAGCACGTACTCCGGCTCCTCGGGGAGCACGTCGGTGGTCACCTTGATGCCCGGCTGCCGGTGGCGGGCGCGCCGCTCGGCGGCGTCGACGATCTCTTCCGCCATCACCTCCTCCGACGGCTTGCCGAGGTCATGCGCGAGAGAGGCGCCCTCGTAGTGCTCCCACAGCGATGCGTACACCAGTCTGAGAGCCGTGCCGCGCAGGGCGGCTTCGTCCGCCGCCCAGTCCACGGCCCGCAGGCTCGACTCGGAACCGTCGACGCCGACGACGATCGGAAGGTCCATCCTGTTCACCGTCCTGGTGCCTTCATGGGTGCTCGTCCCTTCATGGGTTGTGGTCCGTGAAGTGCCGGATCAGCTGTGCGCCACGACGGCGACGGGGGCGGTGATGTGGTGCAGGGCGGCATGGGTGACGTGCCCGATGTGTGCGCCGAGGTGGCTGGTGCGGATGCGTCGGCCGACGACAGCCAGCGACGCGTCGCGCGAGGAGTTGACGAGGATCTGCGCGGCGTTGCCGCACCGGCTCGCCTCGATCACCTCGACACCCGGGAACTTCTGCCGCCAGGGACGCAGGGCCTCGGTGAGAGCGGCCGCATGCCGGCGTTCGAGAGTGTCGTAGAGTTCGGCGTCGCCGGGGAAGCGGTAGAAGGAAGTGGGCGGCTCGGGCCAGCCGTGGACGACTCGCAGGGACGCTTCCCGGCGTGCGGCGGCGTCGAAGGCGAACTCCAGCAGCGTGTCGTCCGGTTCGTCGGTGTCGAGGCCGAGCACCACGGGTCGGAAGGGTGCCTCGGCGGAGGGCACGCCCGCCTGGTCCGTCTTGTGTTCGTCCGCGGCCTGCTCACCCGCCCGCACAAGAACCACCGGTCGTTCGGCGCGTGCGACGACGGACAGACTCACCGAGCCGACCACGAACCCTCCGATCGCGCCGAAGCCCCGCGAGCCGAGCACCAACAGGTCGGCGGAGCCCGCCGCCTCGCACAGCAAGTCGACCACGCTCCCCCTCAACTGCTCGCTGGTCACCTCGAGACCGGGGTGGCTCTGCCGGATGCCCTCGGCGGCCTCGTGCGGAATCCGCTCGATCCAGTGCTGGTCGGTCTCCGGGCCGAGCAGCTGCGCCTCAGCCCCGTGCGCGGGCACCTGCTCCCAGACGTGGACGATCTTCAACGGCAGGGCACGGAGCGTCGCTTCACGTGCCGCCCACTCGGCGGCGGCCCGGCTCTCGGGTGATCCGTCGAGGCCTATGGTGACGGTTCGGAGCATGGTCTCCACCTCCCGCGTGAGGGTCCGATTCCAGCGTGGTGGCACGGTCGGGCTGAGGTCAAAGGCCAGAGGTCCCTGAGCGGGGCCGACCGACCCACCGGAGCCGCGGTGGCGGGGACGGGAGGCCGAACGGCCCGTCCGGGGGCCTACGGGCCCATTTCCCAATCCTTCCGTACCGACACACCCTGGAAGCAGCAGGACCACCCGCCGAGGACCTTAGGGGGTCACCATGTACGGCACCCCGCACATCGTCAG
This sequence comes from Streptomyces sp. NPDC001410, assembly GCF_042895235.1. Classification (NCBI taxonomy): domain Bacteria; kingdom Bacillati; phylum Actinomycetota; class Actinomycetes; order Kitasatosporales; family Streptomycetaceae; genus Streptomyces; species Streptomyces sp. NPDC001410. Next base: position 532,895 of record NZ_JBIAWE010000003.1, on the reverse strand, counting down.
CGATGTCATGACCCAGACGGTCGCCTCCGTCGGCCGGTGGGCCTCGTTCAAGGTGATCGTGGGGATGATGCAGGAATGGGGGGTCAGCGCCCTGCCCGTGCTGGAGGGCGAGGGCCGGGTCGTCGGCGTGGTCTCGGAAGCCGACCTGCTGCCCACGGAGGAACTCCGGGACAGCCCCGAGGAGGGCTACGCACTGCTGCGCCGGCCCGCCGACGTGGCGAAGGCCGGTGCGGTCACCGCGGGAGACCTGATGTCCTCGCCCGCGATCACCGTCCGCGCGAACGCGACCCTGTCCGAGGCCGCGCGGATCATGGCTCGCGAGAAGGTCAAGCGGCTGCCTGTGGTCGACGAAGCCGGTCTGCTGGCGGGCATAGTCAGCCGCGCCGACCTGCTCAAGGTCTTCCTGCGCGACGACCAGGACATCGCCGAGGAGATCCGGCACGAGATCATGTCGTACCTCTTCCCGCTGACGACCTCGGCCATCCAGGTGGATGTGCACGACGGAGTCGCCACACTGACGGGCCAGGTCCAGGACACCGCCCTGGTCCCCGTGGCCGCGCGTCTGGTGCGCGCCGTCGAGGGAGTGGTGGACGTCGAGTTCGACCTCACCCGAGGGGCGAATGTGCGCTAGCCGGTGCGCGCCGGCTCGCGATCGGCGCGCCCCGGGTCAGACGGCGGTGAGAAGGTTCTTCACCTCGACGACATCGGCGATGGCTTCCACCTCCGCCACCAGCCGGGCCGTAGTGGCCGGCGGCATCCGTCCCGTCAGCTCCACGATGCCGTCCTGGACGGCCACTTCCACCGTGGTGCGGTCTTCCGGCGGGCAGCAGGCCTCGATCCTGGCCTCGACCTCTGCCCGTATCCCTGCGTCGTCCCTGATGAGGGCCTGGAGCAGCGCGTTGCGGCGCACGACGCCGACCAGGCGGCCCACGCCGTCGGCGACCGGGAGCCGCTTGAGCCGGGAGAGTGTGGCCAGCCAGGCGGCCTCGGCGACGGTCGCGCCCGGGAGCACCGTGATCGCGGGGCTCGTCATCAGGTCGGCGGCCGTCTCACCGCGGGTCTTGCTGTGCATCCGACGCTCGCGCAGCCTTCCGACGCGTCCGGGCCGGTGACCGGAGGCCTCGAAGGCCACTTTCGCCAGCAGGTCGGACTCCGACACGACACCGATCACGTGGTCGTCGGCGTCGACGACCGGGACGGCGCCGACCTGCTCGCGCGCGAGCAGACGGGCGATGTCGCGGTACGGCAGGTCGTCGCGCAGGGAGACGGCGGGTACGTCCATGACGTCCCGCACGAGCGGGACCCAGGCTTCGGGCGGCGAAGGTCGTTGCTCGGCCGGGGCGGCCGCCGGCGCCGGGCCGGTGGTGTCGCGTACGGGGGCCTGCTCTGCGAAACGTGCGCGTTCGGCCGCAGCCGTGGCCACGGCTCCCAGGTAGCGAATCAGCCTGTCCTGCCGGTCCGTCTCGCCGGGGCTCCAGGGTCGGGAGGGCAGGCCCTGCCGAGCCTGGGCCTCCGCGGAGTAGTTCTCGTGCTCATTCACGGCGGCCTCCGGACTTCGTCGGGTTGCCTACCGTCCCAGTCTCGCGCTCCGTCCGCCGTCGCCAAGAGCCGAACGGCCCTGGTCGAACGACGTGACGGCCCTATCCGGTGCGGGGCGGGAGGGGAACGGTGAGACTGAAAGGGCAGCCGACCCGGCAGGAGGCCGCCGATGAGCCTGCGGGACTTCCTGGAGCGGTTCCGTCCGGTGGGGACGCCGGGAGCGTCCGCCACCGGGGTGCCCGCCGATCGTACGGCGGAACGCGCCGCGGAACTGGAGCCCACGCTCGCGCAGTTGACGGGCGTGCAGCAGGAGGCGGCGGGCATCCGGGCCGCCGCGGACGAGGCGGCCGAAGCCGTCCGGCGCGACGCCGCGCGGGAGGCGGAACGCCTCGTGGCGGCCGCCCGGGAGCGGGGCCCCGAGATGCGCCGGCAGGCTGCGGAGCCCCTCCTGCGGGAGGCGCGGCAGGAGGCTGAGGCCGTTCGGGCGGCCGGAGACCGCGCCGCCTCGGCGGTCCGGGAGCGGGCCGCGGAGCGCATGCCGGATCTGGTGGAGCGTGCGGTGGCCGACGCGCTGCGCCTGGCAGTCAGGGTGGGCGGAGCGCCATGAGCGCCGGCTGGGTGGCCGGGGCGGTGCGGGCCAAGGCCCTCGTGACCCGGTACCCGGGCGCCGACGGTGCGCGGGAGATCGCGGCCTGTGCCTCGCTCGACGACGCCCTGCAGCGTCTGGCGGCGACACCGTACTCACGCTACGTGCGGACGGCGGTCGGCCTGCCCGAGGCGCAGCGGGCGGTGACCGCCGCGCTGCTGTGGCATCTGCGGGTGCTGGCCGGCTGGCTGCCCCGGGGCGGTGCCCGTCTGCTCGTTCCGCTCGCCGCGGGGTTCGAGATCGCCAACGTGGCCTCCCGGCTGCTCGCGCAGGACGGTCGTCCTGCGGAGGCCCCGGCGCCGTACCGGCTCGGGGCGCTCGAGACGGCCTGGCGGAGCCTGGAGCATGCCGGGACACCCACGGAGCTGCGGGCGGCGCTCACCACCTCGCCCTGGGGCGATCCCGGCGGCGACACGCCCTGGGCGCTGATCACCGGCATGAGGATGGCCGCCGCTCGGCGCACCGCCGTCGCCGTGCCGCCCGCGCGCCGCTGGGCCGAGGGGCGCGCCGCCCTGCTGATCGCCCGTGAACTGTTCGTCCACCAGCGCGCTCTGCCGAGGCCCGTAGGGCGGGACGCGGCCCGGCTGCTCGGGGCGCGGGCGCCGTCCGCCGCCTCGTACCAGGAGTTCCGCGAGGGCCTCCCCTCGACGGCACGCTGGGTCGTGGCGGACGTGGCGGAGCCGGGAGGGCTGTGGCGGGCCGAGGCGGGCTGGTGGCGGAAGGTGCAGTACGACGGCGCGATGCTGTTGCGGGACGGCCGGTACGGCCCGCGCGTGGTCGTGGGCGCGGTCGCGGTGCTGTCCGTGGACGCGTGGCGGGTGCGGGCAGCGCTGGAGTCGGCGGCGCGCGGCGGGCGGCCCGGGGAGGTGTTCGATGCCCTGGCCTGAGGCGATGACGCCGGTCCGGATGCGCCGTGTGGCGGTGATCGTGCCGCAGGCGGCTCTGCGGGACGCGCTGGTGCGGATCGCCGAGCAAGGATGCGTGGAGCTGGACCGCGCCGAGGAAGCGGCTCCGGGAGCGGCGGCGGTGCGGCTGCAGCGGTTGCGGGGACGTGCCACGACGGACGGTCCCGAGGACACCGTCTCCGCCGCCCTGGCCGCCGACGTGCCCGACCTCGACCTCCTCGAAGCTCGCCGCAGTGTCGAACTGCTGGCCGGCGAGGCCCAGTTGGAGGAGCGCGCGGAAGGGGCGGTACGACGCGGGGAGGTGGCCGCGCTGGCCGGATGGTGCCCGGCCGCCGAGGTGCCCCGGGTGGCGGGCCGGCTGTCCGCCGCGGGCGGCGCACTGGTGCTGCTGCCGTCCCCTCGCGGCACCGATCCGCCGACACTGCTGCGGCCGGGCAGGCCCGTTTCCTTCACGCCGCTGGTGACGACGTACGGGACTCCGGCCTATGCGGACCTCGACCCGTCATGGCCGGCGGGCCTCGCCTATGTCGCGATGTTCGGGATCATGTTCGGGGACGTGGGGCACGGGGCGTTGCTGTTGTGCGGCGCGCTCGCGCTGCGACTCGGGCGGCCCCGTCGGCTCGCCCGGCTCAGCAGGCTGTGGCCGTTCCTGGCGGGCGCCGGGGTCGCCGCCATGCTCGCGGGCGCCGCCTACGGAGAGTTCTTCGGTCCGACCGGGCTGCTGCCGGTGCTGTGGCTGAGCCCGCTGGACAGTCCTTCCCGCCTGCTGGCCGCCGCCGTGCTCTTCGGGGCGGGACTGCTTGCCGCCACGCATGCCGCCGGAGCGGTCAACCGCGTGCGTGAGAGCGGCTGGGGCACGGCGCTGTACGCGGCGTCCGGCTGTGCCGGGCTGCTGTTCTACGTGGGGCTCGCGCTCGGCGCGGCGGGCCTGCTCCTGCACCGGCCGCCTGCGGCCGTCGCCGGGGCCACGCTCACCGTCATCGGGCTGGCACTGGTGGCCCTCGGCCTGTTCCGGGCCACAGCGGGCGGCGGCGCCGGATACGCCGAGACGGCGGTGCGGCTGTTCGACGTCGTCGTGCGTACGGCCACCAACACCCTGTCGTTCGCCCGGCTCGCGGCCTTCGGCCTCACGCACGCCGCGCTCGCCGACCTGGTGTGGCGTGGCACGACGGGCCTGGCCGGGCGCGGCGCCGCCGGAGTCGCGGGGGCGGTGGTGCTGTTCACCGTGGGCACGGCCCTCTCCTTCGGTCTGGAGGCCCTGGTGGCCGGTGTGCAGGCCCTGCGGCTGGAGTTCTACGAACTCTTCTCCCGGCTCTTCGAGGCGGAGGGCCGCCCGTTCCGTCCGTGGCACGTTCCCCCGGCGGAACCTGCCGACAGCTCTACGAAGGTGATCCCATGCTCACCTGGCTGATCGTCCTGCCGGTCCTGGCCGCGGTGCTCGGCGCCGTCCGGCTGCTGCGGCGGCGCCGGGCCAGACACGCCTTCCGCTGGCTGCTGGCCACGAACCTCGCCCTGCTGGGCGGCGCGTGTGCCGTCCTCGGCACGGCGCTCGCGGGTCCCGCTCAGGCGTCGGCTCAGGCCGCCACGTCCGGCGGCGTCAACGGATCTGCTCTGATCGGGGCCGCCATCGCGGTGGCCGGAGCCTCGATCGGGGCCGCGATCGCGGTCGCCTACACGGGAGCGGCGGCTCTGGCCGCGCTGAGCGAGCGACCGGAGATGTTCGGCCGGGCGATGGTGATCGTCGGTCTGGCGGAGGGCATCGCCGTGTACGGGCTGGTGGTCGCGATCCTGCTGATCGGAAAGGCATGACGATGGGCACCGTGGCCGCCATCGGCACATGGACCGGCGTGTGCGGACTGGCCCTGGCAGGGGTCGACGTGCTGGTGGCGGAGGATCCGGACGCCGTCCGCCGTACCTGGCAGACGCTCCCGAGCACGGTCGGCCTCGTGATTCTCACGGCCGAGGCCGCCCAGGCGCTGGGGGCCGAGGCGATGGCCCCCGCCCCTTCCCGGCCGTTGACCGTGGTGATGCCCTGATGACCGCGTCCGTGGATGCACTGGACCCCGTGCGCGCCGAGTTGCTGCGCGCGGCACGGGCCTCGGCCGACGCCGTCCGGGAACGAGCGCAGGGCGACGCGCAGGCAACCCTGCGCGCAGCACGCCGGACCGCTGATGAGGTACTCGCGCGGGCCCGGGACCTCGGCGAGGCCGACGGCGCCGCCGCGGCGGCCCGGGAGCGGGTACGAGCGGTGCAGGACGCCTGGGCGGTGGAACTCGCGGCTCGCTGCAAGGTGTACGCCGAACTCAGGGAAGCGGTCCGTGCGGGCGTGCGCCGAGCGCTGGCGGAGGGGGCCGTATCGGAGGCCCGACTCGCCGAGGCGGCGCGGGCGCTGCTGGGAACGCAGGCGCGGGTCACGGTTGTCGCAGGGGGTGGAGTGACGGCCGAGGTGCCCGGCCGACGGGTCGACCTGTCGGCGGACGCTCTCGCCGACCGTGCCCTGGAGCGGCTGGGTGCGCAGGCCGAGACGCTGTGGAGGGCGCCGTGACCGCCGCTGCGGCAACCCTCCCCGCAGACGACTCGTCCCGCCCGGTGATCCTCAGGGTCGCCGGCTCCCTGGTGGACATCTCCTGCCCGCCCACCGTCGCCATGCACGACCTGGTCGTGCTCGGCTCCGCCCGGCTGCCGGGCGAGGTGGTCGCCATCCACGGGGACACAGCCACCGTCCAGGCGTACGAGTACACGGGTGGACTGGCCCCTGGGCATCCTGCGGAGCCCCAGGGCCGCCCGCTGTCGGTGCGTCTGGCCCCGGATCTGCTCGGGGGCGTGTACGACGGTCTGCTGCGCCCCCTGGCCGGAGCCGGTGACCTCCTCATGACGGGCGGACCCAGCTCACCACCGGAACCGCGCAGTTGGTCGTTCACACCACGGGTGACCGAGGGAGCGAGGGTGGCTGCCGGGGACGTCCTCGGGGAGATCGGGGCGAGCGTGGCGCTGCGGCTCCTGGCGCCTCCGGACTGCTCGGGCGAGGTGACCCGGGTCGCGGCGCCGGGCGAGCACTCCGTCGACGCCGTACTCGCCGTGGTGGGCGGGCACGAGGTGCGGATGGCGCAGTCCTGGCCCGTGCGCAGGCCACGGCCGGTCGCCCGACGCCTGCCGGCGGACGTGCCGTTGAACACCGGGCAGCGGGCCGTCGATCTCCTGTTCCCGGTGGCCCGCGGCAGCACGGTCGCCGTGCCGGGCGGCTTCGGCACCGGCAAGACCATGCTGTTGCAGCAGATCGCCAAGTGGTGCGACGCCGACGTGATCGTCTACGTCGGCTGCGGTGAGCGCGGCAACGAGATGGCGGACGTCATCGAGGAACTGACCGAGCTGACCGATCCCCGTACCGGGGGCCGTCTGGCGGACCGGACCGTGACGGTCGCGAACACCTCGAACATGCCGATGATGGCCCGTGAGGCGAGCGTGCACACGGGTGCGACGGTCGCCGAGTACTTCCGCGACATGGGCCTGGATGTCGTGCTGATCGCCGACTCGACCTCCCGCTGGGCGGAGGCGCTGCGCGAGTTCGCCTCCCGCATGGGCGAACTTCCCGCCGAGGAAGGCTATCCGGCGGGGCTCGCCTCCCAACTGGCCGCGTTCTACGAGCGGGCCGCCGCGGTGCGCACCCTCGGCGGTGCGACCGGCTCCGTCACGGTGATCGGCGCCGTGTCCCCGCCGGGCGGTGACCGCACCGAGCCGGTCACCGCGCACACCGAACGCTTCGTACGGTGCCTGTGGAGCCTGGACCGCGAACTCGCCTACGCACGGCACTATCCGGCCGTGTCCTGGGCGGACTCCTTCTCACGGGACGCCGCCGCGCTGGCCACCGCCCACGCGCGGGCCGGTGACGCCGAGTGGGCCGCGCGACGTGGACGGGTGGCGCTGCTGCTCGCCGAGGCGGACAGGCTGGCCGACCTCGTCGACCTGGTGGGTATCACGGCTCTGCCGCCCCGGGAGCGGATCAGCGTGCTCGCGGGGCGGCTGCTGCGCGAGGCTCTGGTCCAGCAGAGCGCCCTGTCGCCGGCCGATGCCTACAGCGCTCCCGAGAAGACCGCCGCCCTCGTGGAGGCCGTGCTGACGGTGATCAACCGCTGCCTGGAACTGGTGGACTCCGGCGCCCAGGCGGACGCCGTCGAGGCGGTCGACTTCACGCCGCTGCTGCGAGCGCGCGAAACGGCCGGCCCGGCACAGACCGCTCCTGTGGCAGCGGCTCGCGACACCGTACTGGCCCGGCTCGAGGAGGCGGCATGAGCGGCCTCGCCGACGTCGAGTACACGGGTGTGCGGGAACTGCGCGGCCCGCTCGTGGTCGTCGAAGGCGTCAGCGGTGTCGGCTGGGACGAGTTCGCCACGATCGTCCTCGACTCCGGTGAACGACGGCACGGGCTGGTCCTGGAGGTGGACCGGGATCTCGCGGTGGTGCAGGTTCTGGAGGACACGGCCGGCATGGACCGGACCGGCACCCGCGTCGCCTTCTCGGGCACGCCGCTGCGGATCCCGGTCGGCACCGGATGGCTGGGGCGGGTGTGCAACGGGCGGGGCGAACCGGCCGACGGGGGCCCGCCGGTGCTCGGCGGATCGCACGCGGCGGTCGGCGGCGCGCCGATCAACCCGGTGCGCCGGGAACCGCCGAACGAGCCGGTGCTCACCGGTGTGGGCGCCGTGGACGTGCTCACCACGCTGGTGCGGGGGCAGAAGCTGCCGGTGTTCTCGGCGGCCGGGCTGCCGCATCTGGAGCTGGCGGTACAGATCGCGGCCCAGGCGACCTGCGGCGGTGAGGCGTTCGCCGTCGTGTTCGCCGGCATGGGACTCACACACGCCGACGCCGCGTTCGTCCGTGACGGGCTGGCCGCCCGCTCCGCCGCACGGGAACTGGCCCTCCTCGTCAACACGGCCGACGACCCGGTGATCGAACGGTTGCTCACCCCGCGTCTCGCGCTGACGGTCGCCGAACACCTGGCGTTCACCGAGGGCCGTCACGTCCTCGTGGTGATGACGGACATGACGGCCTATGCGGAGGCGCTGCGCGAGGTGTCCGCTGCGCGGGGCGAGATTCCGGCCCGCCGGGCGTACCCGGGCTACCTCTACAGCGACCTCGCGTCCCTCTACGAACGGTGCGGGAGGATCCGGGGCCGCCCGGGGTCGGTGACCGTGCTGCCGGTGCTCACCATGCCGGCGGGCGACATCACCCACCCCGTTCCGGACCTCACCGGGTACATCACGGAGGGGCAGATCGTGCTGTCCGCCGAGGTGCACGCGGTCGGCACGTATCCACCCGTCGACCCGCTGGCCTCGCTGTCGCGTCTGATGCGCAAGGGAACGGGAGCAGGACGGACCCGGGCGGACCATCCGGCCGTCGCCGCGCAGTTGATCGCCGCGCTGGCCCGGTCCCGGCAGGTGCGGGAACTCGCCGACCTGATCGGGCGATCGGCACTCAGCCCGACCGACCTCGGCCACCTGGACCTGGAGGACGCCTTCCGGAACCGGTTCCTGGCCCAGGGCACGGACGAGAACCGGTCACTGGAAGAGTCCGTGGACCGGGCCTGGGAAGTGCTGCTGACCCTGCCACGCAGCCAGCTCGGCATGATCCCGGCGGACCTGCTCGACAGCCACGCCGCACGGCAGGACGAGGAGCCGACGTGAGCACGCACGGGCGCCGGGTGGCAACGTGAGCGCGCACGGGCGCCGGGTGCCGCCGGGACGGGCCGGGCGGCTGCGGCTTCGCCGTAACCTCGCCACCGCGCTGCGCGGAGCTGACCTGCTGGAACGCAAACTCCGCCTACTGCTTGACCGGGAGCGCGCGGAACGACGGGCGGCAGAGGACGCGGGCTCGGCGTGGCGGGAAGAGCTGGCCCGGGCCGACACCTGGCTGGTGCGCGGGGTGCTCCTCGGCGGCGAACAGGCGCTGGCCCAGGCGTTGCCCGCAGGCCGGGCGCGCGTCGACGTCGAGTGGGCCGCGCTGATGGGCGTACGCCACCCCGCGGCCGTGGCCTGGACGGCCCCCGTTCGCTCCCCGGCGGAGCCGACACCGCCCAACACCGCGCTCGCGCAGGCCGAGACCGCCTACCGGGCCGCGGTGCGCGCCGCCGCGGAGTACGCCGCTCACCGGGCAGCCGCCGAACTGCTCGCCGCCGAAGCCGGACGGACCCGGCAGCGGGCGCGCGCCCTGCGCCGACACTGGATCCCCCGGCTGCGGCGCGAACTGGCGGCCCTGGAGCTGGCGTTGGAGGAGACCGAACACGAGGAAGCGGTGCGACGGCGCTGGGCCGCCTCCCACGGGGCCCGGTGACGGCGGCACGAGAAGCGCACGACGGTGGCGGGCCCGCACCGGAGCCCGCCACATGCCATCAACTGTCGTCAGTTGCCGTGCTTGATCTCGACGTGCTTGGCCTCCGCCTTCTCGGCGCCCAGGCCGACGCTGACGGTGAGCATGCCGTCGGTGTAGTCCGCCTTGACGTCGTCCTCGTCGGCGCCCGGCGGCAGCGTCACGCTGCGGCTCATCGCGCCGTACCGGATCTCGCTGTGGTCCTTCGCGACGTCCTTCTCCGTGCGTTCGGCCTGGACCGTCAGCACACCCTCGCTGATGAAGACGTCGATGTTCTCGGGGGTCATGCCCGGAAGCTCCGCTCGCATGACGTAGCGGTCATCCTCCGTGAAGTCCTCGATCCGGACCGTGTACAGGTCGCCCATCCCGGGCATCGCGAACCGGGCCGGAAGGTTCTCGAACCAGTCCGGCATCTCCGGGAACGTGAACCTCTGCCTACGTGCCAGTGTGGCCATCGCCGTACCTCCTCGGCTGTTGTCCGGCCGGCCGACACCTCCAGTCCAGCGCGCACGGGCCCGGACTGCTGAGGCCGAACAGCCCATGCCAGGGGTCCCTGAAGTCCCCTTCTCAGCGTATGCGGTCAGACTGGTGGATATCAGACTGGTGGACAAAGGGACTACCACACTCGGCGGCGATCACCATGTCCGACGTCACGACCACCGATCTCTACGAAGTGACCATGGCCATGTCCTACCTGCGGGAGCACATGCGGGCCCCGGCCACCTTCAGCCTCTTCGTCCGCGACCTTCCGCCCGGCCGGGGCTTCCTGGTCGCCGCAGGGCTGGAGCCCGCCCTGGACTTCCTGGCCGGCCTCCGCGTGGAGCGGGAGGACGTCGAGGTGTTCGCGGACGCGCTGCACCGCCCTGTCCGGGACCTCGAACCACTGCTCGGCCTCGCTTTCGAGGGCGAGGTGCGCGCCGTTCCGGAGGGTCGTGCGGTGTTCTCCGGTGAGCCGCTGCTGGAGGTGACCGCGCCGCTGCCGCAGGCCCAGCTCGTCGAGACGTACCTGCTGAACCAGGTCTGCCACCAGACGGTCGTCGCCTCCAAGGCGGCCCGCTGTGTCCTGGCCGCGGCCGGACGCCCCGTGGTGGACTTCTCGCTGCGCCGCACCCACGGCCCCTGGGCCGGTTACCACGCGGCCCGGCTCGGCGCCCTGGTCGGCTTCGCCGGCACCAGCAACGTCGCCGCCGCCACCGCTCTGGGCATCCCGGCCTCGGGCACCATGGCGCATTCGTACATCGAGGCGTTCCCCGGCGAGGAAGAAGCCTTCCGGGCCTTCGCGCGCTGTCATCCGGGCCCGGTCACCTTCCTCGTCGACACCTACGACACCGAGGAGGGCGTGCGGATCGCGGCGCGGGTGCTGAGCGACCTGGGGCGCGGTCCCGGCTGCGCGATCCGGTTGGACAGCGGAGACCTCGACGTGCTCTCGCGCCGGGCACGCGCCCTTCTGGACACCGCGGGGCTGCCCGACGTACGGATCGTGGCCAGCGGCGGACTGGACGAGTACGGCGTCGCCAGGCTGGTGCGCGCCGGTGCCCCGATCGACGTGTACGCCGTGGGAACGCGCGTCGGTGTGGCCGCGGACGCCCCGTACCTGGACGTCGCGTACAAGCTCGTCGAGTACGACGGCCGCCCGGTGATGAAGTTGTCCTCGGCGAAGGTCACGGCCCCGGGCCGCAAGCAGGTCTTCCGCCGGGCCGGGCAGCCCGACGTCATCGGCCTGTGGCGGGAGGAACCCCCTGGCTCGGCACGGCCGCTGCTGCGCACGGTGATGCGCGACGGCCGCCGGACAGGGCCGCCGGACCGCTGGCAGGACGCCCGCAACCGGTTCCGTGAGGACCTTGCCGGCCTGCCCGGCACGGCGCGGCGGATCTACGACCCCGAACCGGTCGGACCGGTCACGTCCCGCGCTCTGCAGGAGCTGACGGCCACGGTACGTGCGGACATCGAGGCACGGTTCCGTCCGGACCACCGCACCGCTGCCACGCGCCCCTGGACACTGCCGGCCGGCGCACCATGAACGGCCGTGCGGTGGGGCCGACAGGGACGCGGCGAGGACCAATGGCCCCTGGATCCCGGACCGCGTCAGGTCTTCCATGAGATCGGCGGTGCCGCTCCGAGGCACCGCCGGGAGGAGGCGAGCGAGATGTCCGTTCCCGCACCGACAAGGACGAACGAGATGGCTGGAGGCCGTCATGTCACGGCCCGGTGATCGCCTCCCGATCGTGGTGGGCGTCGATCCCGATCCCAGCCGGCGGACGGCGCTGGCCTGGGCGGCGGACGAGGCCGCCCGCCGTCGACTGCCGCTGCGGCCCGTCCACGTCGAGGGCGTGCCGACCAGGGGCTACCGGGGGCGGGAGGTCCCGCCGTCCTGGGAGGGATGGAACGAGTCGCTGCACGAGGCCGGGAAGCAGGTGCTCGAAGACGCCGCGAACTTCGTCGCGGCACGGCACCCGCAGGTCGAGGTGGACACCTTGCTCGCGGAGGGCGACCCCGTGTGGGTGCTGCGTGAGCAGAGCCGTGACGCCACGGCCGTCGTGCTGGGCTCGCGACATCTGAGCCGGGCCCAGGAGGTGTTCGGCTCCGCCTCGGTCGCCGTCCCGGTCATGGCCCACGCGCGCTGCCCCGTGATCGTCGTCCCCGAGCCCGAGCACACCACGCAGGAGCCCGCGTACTACGTCGTCGGCGTCGACGGCAGCGAACACTCGGCCGCCGCGGTCGACGTGGCCTTCGAGGAGGCGGCTCTGCACGGCGCCCAGCTGCGGGCCCTCTACGTCTGGGAGCCCGGTCGGCTCCGGATCTTCGACGAGTACGCCCCGCAGCAGGAGGCCCGCCGGCTGCTCTCCGAGACCGTAGCCGGCCGCCACGACCGCTACCCGGAGGTGGACCTGCACCACGAGCTGGTCGTCGGCCATCCCGTTCAGGTGCTCACCGACGCCTCCGCCCATGCGCTGGGCCTGGTGGTCGGAACCCGGGGTCACGGAGGTTTCACCGGCATGCTGCTGGGCTCGGTCAGCCAGGGCGTGCTGCACCACGCCCGCTGCCCCGTCATCGCCGTTCCGTCGAGGCCGACGTGAGGCCCAGGTCGCCATCCCCCTGCGGAGAAGGGAAGCCACCGTGACTGCACAACCCATGGACGTGAACGTCGTCTCCGAGCTGGTGGCGGAGGCCGCGGCGGCACCCTCGCAGCACAACGCGCAGCCGTGGAGGTTCCGCTTTCTGCGCGACAGCGCCGTCCTGCGCGTGTACGCCGACCTGGAGCGAACCCTGCCGCACATCGATCCGGACAGGCGGGGCCTGCACCTCGGCTGCGGCGCGGCGCTCCTCAACCTGCGCGTGGCCGCCGCCGCGAAGGGGCTGACACCGGCCGTGCGGTTGCTGCCCGACCCGGACGATGCGGAGCTGCTCGCCGAGGTGGGTCTGCGCGGCTCCGCGTCACCCGACGAGGCACTCGCCCGGCTGTACCCGGCGATCTCCCGCCGTCATTCCAGCCGTTTCCCCTTCCGTGACGAGCAGATCCCGGCCGCCGTGGTGGAGCGGCTGTGCGACGCGGCTCATGCCGAGGGCGCCCAGCTGGTGTTCCCCGGCGCCTGGCACGTGCGGGAGATTCTGGAACTGGTACAGGATGCCGAAGGCCGGCAGGCCACGGACCCCGGCATCCTCAGTGAAACGGCGCAGTGGACGCGTACGGAACCATCGGACGTCGTAGGCGCACCCGACGGCATCCCCGCGGAGGCGTTCGGCCCTCGCCAGCACGGCACCACAGCCCCCGTGCGCGACTTCGCCCTCGGCCGTCCGATGCCAGGGCGTAGCTGGGCGCCCTTCGAGAAGCACCCGCACATCGCCCTGCTGGGCACGGGCCACGACGGGCCCGGCGACTGGCTGCTGGCGGGCCAGGCACTGGAGCGTGTCCTGCTCCAGGCCACAGCGGACGGGCTGGTCGCCTCGATGACCTCCCAGCCCCTGGAGTGGCCGGAATTCCGGTGGGTGGCTCGCGACCCGTTCTCGGCCATGGCCCACGTGCAGATGGTGCTCCGGCTCGGCTACGGCCCCGAAGGCCCCGCGAGCCCGCGGCGACCGGTGGCCGACGTACTCGACATCGCCTGAGGCAGGTCTGGTCGCATGAAGGTTTCCGAGGTCATGACCGCGCCGCCGGTGTCCGTCGCGCCTCATGCACCGCTGCTCGAGGTGACCCGGCGGATGACCGAGTCCGCCGTCGGCTCCGTCCTCGTCGTCGAGGGCGAAGTACTGCGCGGCATCGTCACCGACCGCGACCTCGCCGTACGTGGCCTGGGTGGTGGCCTGGGGTGCGAGGCACCGGTGGACATGGTGATGTCGGCTGAGGTGGCCACGGTCGACGCGGACGACGACCTCCAGGTGGCCTACCGGACGTTCCGCCGCACCGGCGTGCGCCGCCTTCCGGTCCTCGACGCGGGCAGCGTGGTGGGGGTACTGACGGTCGACGATCTGTTCCTGGACCTCTTCCGGCGGCTGGCCGACCTGCTCGGACCGGTCGCCTGGAGCGTGCTCCAGGAGCCGCCGGGGCCGCCCTCGGCGGTGGCAGACCGGAATGCCCCCTGAACCGGCCGAGCGGGGAGCGATCTGACTGAAACCCGGCGGCCGGCTTGGCATCACCTACCGGCGCCTGCGTAAACGCCCTCACATAATGGCAACCACCGTGCACGTCTCCCCGCACACCGCCGCCCTCCCGGTCCACGCCCTCTGTAGCGGCGGCCGGGCTGGTCGGTGGTGTCGGGTTCGGCATCTGGAAGTCACTGTCGAGGGCGGTGGCGGACACCGCGATGATCACGCCCCATCCCAGGTCACGACGGATCGGGGCGCACGATCACGACCGGGCAGTTCGCGTGCTGCGACACGTGCTGGCCGACGGAACCGAGCAGCGCGCGGGCGAATCCGCCCCTCCCCCGGCTGCCCACCACCAGGACCTCTGCTCCCTCGGCAGCCCGCAGCAGGACGTCGGCGGGGTTGCCGTGCACCACGTGTGTCCTGACCACCCCGGCCGCGTCCGCGCCCAGCACATCGGTCAGTTCTTGCCGCATGCGCTGCCGGGCATCGTCCTCGTCGACATCCAGGTCCACAGCGGGCGCCGACCAGCCGTACAGGCCCGCCAGCTCCCACACCGCGACCGCGTCCACGGTGCCGCCCACCAGGCCTGCGTAGCGAACAGCCCACCGAAGGGCCGCGTACGAGGACGTCGATCCGTCGACGCCGACGACGACCCTCGGCCCGGAGACATCCGTGTCCATCTGTCCCACCTCTCCTACGGCCCGCACGCCGTTCTAACGGTCGTCCCTTCGCCTCTACGCTGCGCGAGGCATCGCCGCCCCGCGAGAGATACGGATCCGGGCGTATGACACGGCTGTGCTCCACCGGACATGTGCAGGTGATCGGATGGAGCCGTGCCACCTGAGCGATGCTGGGCGTATCAGGACCGCGACCCGGCAGATGGAAGCGACGAATGAGCAAGCGCAGGCGAGCCAAGCGGGTGGCTGAACACGGCTGCGGCAGCACCCGGCTGCCGTCGCGGGGCGCAGCCGCGCGGGCGACGGGCGGCTCGGGCCGTCGCAGTGGCCGCGGCAAGGACGGCGACTGGCTGCTGCTCCCTGGCGGTACATGGCGGCGTGTCGAGACGATCCGGGTGCAGAGTCTGTTCGGCTGAATTCGACGGACGCGCCCCGCGAAACGCGCGTCCAACGGCGGGACACCCGGACCCGATCCCCAAGCGAAATGCCGCGCGGGTCCCGGGCGCGCCGGAGGCCCGAAGCTCGAGATGCCGGGCGGCCCGGTCGCCTGCCACCCTGAAGGAAGGGCACCGGCCCGGACCGGTCCTCGGTGGGGCGGTGCCTACCGAGCGGACGCCGCAGACCTCCGGGGGCGGGAGGGTTGCCATGACCACTTCTGACAAGGGCCCGGGCGGTGAGGCGTCGGCGGCATCGCAGGCCAGGGTCCTCCTGGACGCCGACGGTGTGATCACCGACTGGAGCACAGAGGCCGAAGCACTGCTCGGCCACCGGTCCGGAGAGATGGTGGGCCGACCGCTGTCGTCGCTCCTCGTCCGGCCGGAGCCGGGCGGCGAGGGAGGCGCTCCCCAGGCGCCGCCCGTCAACGGCGGCTGCCGGGTGCGGCTGCGGGACCGGTCCGGCCTGCCGGTCGACACCGAGTGGTGGATGTGCCCGCACATCGGCCCCGAAGGCCCGGTGAGCTGGGCGGTGTTCCTCACCGCCACGCGCGGCTCGGATCCGGGCGACTTCGACCGGGCGGTGCTGGACGCGTTGCTGACCGAGTCACCGATCGGACTGCACGTCCTCGACACCGACCTGCGTCTGGTGCGGTTCAACACCGCCTCGCCCGGCATGCGCGGCGTGCGCGCCGAGGACGTCGTCGGCAGACCGGCGCGCGAGGTCTCGCCCACCCTGGTGACCGACACCGTCGAGCACCTGCTGCGGCACATCCTGAGTTCGGGGGAGCCGGCCATCGACTTCGTCCAGCCGGGGTATCCACCCGCCGATCCGCGCAGAGAACACATCTTCTCCCTGTCGGCCTTCCGGCTGCGCAATCGCGCCGGAGAACCCCTGGGGGTGGCGAGCCTGGCCATCGACGTCACGGAGCGCTACCGGTACCGGGCGCGCCTGGAACTCCTCAACGACGCCAGCATGCGCATCGGCACGACCCTGGACCTCGCCCGTACCGCGGAGGAACTGGCCGAGACCGTGGTGGGTCGTGTGGCCGACGCCGTCAGCGTGGACGTGCTCGACTCCGTCTACCGGGGCGAGGCGCCCGAGCCCGGACCGGTGCCCGCCGAGGTCACGTTCCGGCGCACCGCGTTCCGTGCGACCGAGGCCTCCGGTCTTCAGCCCGCATACGCCACCGGCGAGAAGGCCTCCTACGGCTTCCCGACACCGCTCACCCAATGCCTGGCCGACCTGCGCCCCCGTCTGATCCGGAAGGTCAGCGACGACGACACTTGGCTGGCGCACGATCCGCTCCGGGCGGACCGCATGCGCGCCGCGCGAGTGCACTCGATGATGGTCGTGCCGCTGGCCGCCCGCGGCGTCGTGCTCGGGGTGGCCAGCTTCTACCGTTCCGTGACGTCCGAGCCCTTCGACGAGGACGACCTGACCATCGTCGGCGAACTCGCCGCGCACACCGCCCTGGGCCTGGACAACGCCCGCCGCTACACACGCGAGCGCACCGCCGCCCTCGTCCTGCAGAACAGTCTGCTGCCGGGTCGGCTCCCCGCCCAGAACGCCGTCGAGGCGGCGTTCAGCTATGTGCCGGGGCACGCCGGCGGCCCGTGGCACGACGTCCCGTGGTACGACGTCATCCCACTGTCCGGCGCACGGACCGCACTGGTGGTCGGGGACGTGGCGGGACACGGCATGCGTGCCGTGGCCACCATGGGCCGACTGCGCGCCTCGACCCACAGCCTGGCCGCCCTGGACCTGACCCCCGACGAGGTGCTGGCGCACCTGGACGACCTCATGGTCCGGCTCGCCGAGGAGGGCCGTCCGGCCGCCGCCAACGACCCACTGGACGGTCAGCCCACCACCGCCACCTGTGCCTACGCGGTCTACGACCCGGTGAGCCGGCGTCTCGTCGTTGCCCGCGCCGGGCATCCGGCACCGCTCCTCGCCCACCCCGACGGGCACGTGGCGCCGGCCGACGCGCCCGCCGGACCGCCGCTGGGCGGCGGCGGGCTGCCTTTCGAGACCTGGGAAACACTCCTGCCGGAAGGGACCCTGATCGCTCTCTACACCGAGGGGCTCGTCCGCCGGTCGCCGGACGAGGACGCAGGCGTCGCGCGAGTACAGCACGTCCTGGCCCAGCAGCATGCGTGCGTGCGCGAGGCGTGCGACGCGGTGATCTACGCACAGCTGTCCGGACGAACCGTGCAGGACGTCGTGCTCCTTCTCGCCAGGACCGGAGTCCTGCGCGACGACCAGGTCGCCTCCTGGACCTTCCCCAGCGATCCCGCGATCGTGGCCACCGCCCGCACCCTGGCCGACCGCCAGCTCACCAGCTGGGGGCTGTCCGAGCTGGCGTTCACGACGGAGCTGATCGTCAGCGAGCTGGTCACCAACGCCATCCGGTACGCCCCGGGCACGATCCAGGTACGTCTCATCCGGGACCGCACCCTGATCTGCGAGGTCACCGACGGCAGCAGCGCCGCACCCCATCTGCGCCATCCGCGGACGACCGACGAGGGCGGCCGCGGACTCCTGCTCATCGCCCAGCTCACCGACCGCTGGGGCACCCGCCACACCCGCCGCGGCAAGACCATCTGGGCCGAGCAGCAGCTGCCCGGGCATCCGGGAGACGCCGTGCCCGTCACGCCGGACGGCTGACCACGGTCCGGCCGACCCCCGCTCGCCTCTCTCCCGGGGATCCTCACCACCTCACAGCCTCTGCGGCACGACCGCGACCGGGCACAGGGCATGGTGCAGAAGGGTGTGGCTGACGCGGCCGAGCTGGAGCCCGACATGGCCCGTCCTGGGCCGGGACCCGACGACCACGAGGTCGGCGGCTGCCGACCGGTTCATGAGGACCTTGCCGGCCGGCCCCTCGAGCGTCGTACGGTGCACACGTACCTGCGGATGCTCGGCGATCGCTGCTGCGAGCAGCCCGTCAAGCAGTGCGGAGGCCTCTTCCTCGGGAGTGTTCGCCGCTTCCTCGGCGTGGCGGCTCAGGCGGGCGGGGCTGCGCCAGGCCCGGACCACGTCCAGGACGCAACCGCGCACCTCGGCCTCGCGGAAGGCGAACCGAACGGCCTCGACGGCCGTGTCGGCGTCCCCCAGCCCCAACAGAATCCGCTCATGTGTGCCGGTGATGCCCGCCTGGTCGCCTCGGACGACGATCACCGGGCCACGGGCCCGGCCCGCCACGGCCAGCCCGACCGAACCAAGCAGCAGTCCTTTGAGCTCACCCCTACCACGCGACCCCGTCACCAGTGCGAACGCACCATCCCCCTCGCGCACGAGGGCGGAGACAGCATCGTCCGGGATCACGTCGGTGGTGACCTTCACATCAGGGTTGCGCCGCGCGGCGCGCTCAGCGCCGGAAGCCACGATGTGCTCCGCCAGCACCTGCTCGGAGGGACGCCCCAGGCCGGTGAACGGCAGGGCACCGTCGTATCGCTCCCAGAGGGAGCCGTAGACCAGCCTGAGGGGAACACCATGGCGGCCTGCTTCGTCCACGGCCCAGTCGATGGCGAGCAGACTCGAGTCCGATCCGTCGATGCCTGCGACCAGAGGAAGTGTCATCGTCCCCACCGCCTTTCACGGGGCTTGGAGCGCATGGGACGACTTCACCGTCGCACCCTCCCTCACCGGGGCACGAGGGGCCCTTCGGCCCCTTCCGGGGGCCATAGGACCATCGCTCGTCCATCCACGCCGCAGCCGGTCACGGTGGAGCCGCACCGCCCGGCGTCCGATGCCGGTGGTCGCCTTCGCGGGCCTGTCGTACGGAGACGCGGGTGCGCTCGATCAGTTCGGGGAGGGCCGACCGCACCGGTTCGCTCAGCCCCGCGCCGAGTTCGACGTGGGCCACCTCCACGGCATGTACGACGACCTGCCGCGGAAGCAGGTCGAGGGCTTCCGCCAGGGCGAGGCACTCCCCCAGGCCCAGGGCGTGCGTACTCGCCGTACCCCGCGCCCGGCCGGCCGCCTCCGTCGCTGTCAGGGTGTGCAGCTCACCCGGCCTGGGCTCATGCAGGCGCAGGGCTTCCACCACGACCGCGGTGTCCGCGCCGCGCCACAGTTCGAGCATCCGGCCGGGTTCGCCGTCACTGACCGCCAGCACGGTGTCGTCGGGAACACGGCCTCGCAGGGCCTCCACCACCGCCGGCCCCGCTCCGTCGTCACCGCGCAGGGGGTTGCCCACTCCGATCACCACGATCCGGCCGGTCATGCGCGTTCCACGGTCAGGTCGAGGAAGTGGGCGGCGCAGGAGATGCAGGGGTCGTGGTTGCGGATGGTCCGCTCGCACAAGCGGGTGAGTTCCTCGTCGTCGGCGGCGGGTCCGTGCCGGTCCAGGCGTGCCTGGACGGCCCGGCGGACGTCCTCCTCGATGGCCGTCTGGTTCTGGGCCGTGGGCGGAATGATGCGGGCCGCGGTGAGCGTGCCGCTCTCGGCGAGGGCGTAGCGGTGGTACAGCAGTCCGCGCGGTGCTTCGGTCGCTCCGGTGCCCACTGCCTTGCGCGGGACGACGTCCAGTGCCGGCCGTGGCGGTCGTTCGTAGTCCTGGATGATGCTCAGCGCTTCCTCGACAGCCTGCACCACTTCCACGGCGCGGACGACGATGCTTCGGAACGGGTTGTCGCAGATGTCCCCGGCCACCGGATCGCCCAGCCCGGCGTCCCTGGCGGCCTCGGCCGCCGCCGGGTGCAGCCACCGGCCGCTCACCGCGTAGCGGGCCAGTGGGCCGGTCAGGTAGCGGCGGCCGTCGAGCGCGGCGGTCAGAGCGGTGCTGTGCGGCACCTGCTCCTCGTGCACGTGCTGTTCGAGGTCGGACACCGGGAACTCGTGGGGCTCCGGCGTCCCGCCGACGGTGGCGACGACCGCCGGTGTGCCGGAGTCGATGGCGTAGCGGCCCGGGTCTCGCAGCGCGAGCAGGTCATGCTCGCTTACCGCGTCGGGGAAGTCGAACGCCGCCACCCAGCGGACGGTCTCCAGTGCGTCGTCCCGGGCCTGCCGCAGCCGTTCGGCCAAGGGCCGCAGCTCTTCGGGCGCCGGTGTGCGGTAGAAGCCGCCGACGCGGACGTTGACCGGGTGGATGGGGCGTCCGCCGAGCTGTTCGAGGATGGCGTTGCCGGTCTGTTTGATCCGCAGACCGCGCTCGACGGCGGCTCGTTGGTCGCGGGCGAGTTCGATTGCATCGGCCCGGCCCAGGAAGTCGGGGGCGTGCAGCAGGTAGATGTGCAGGGTGTGGCTCTCGATCCACTCACCGCAGTACAACAGGCGGCGCAACTCCGCGAGAGGCCCGTCCACGGTGACACCGCAGGCGTTCTCGATCGCCCGGCAGGCGCTCATCTGGTAGGCGACCGGGCAGATGCCGCAGATGCGGGCGGTGATGTCCGGCGGCTCGGTGTGAGCGCGCCCGATCAGGAAGGCCTCGAAGAACCGGGGCGGTTCGTAGATGCGCAGCCGTGCCTCGGTGACCGTCTCCTCCTGCACGCGCAGGCGCAGGGCGGCTTCGCCTTCCACCCGGGCCAGTGCGTCCAGCCGCAGGACGCGCGTTCCGCGATGGCTCATGCGGGCCTTTCCGGGTTGTCCTCTGTTTCTGCCCGAGGGGCTTCCTTCTCCTCGGCCGCGAGATCCGCTACGGGGGCATACTCCGGCGAGGCGGCGTTGAAAGTGCGGAAGACACGCAGGATGTCCACCTCGCTCATTCCGTCGCGCCGCAGCTGCGCGATCATGGACCGCAGGTTGGGCCGCTCCGTCGGCCCGAAACAGCCGTAGCAGCCGCGGCCGTAGGCGGGGCAGATGGCACCGCACCCGGCGTGGGTGACGGGGCCCAGGCAGGGGGTGCCGTGGGCGACCGTGACGCAGGTGGTGCCACGCCTCTTGCACTCGAAGCAGACGCTGTGGGCGGGGACCTGGGGTTTGCGTCCGGCCAGGTGGGCGGTGATGACCTCCAGGAGCTGACGGCGGTCGATGGGGCAGCCCCGGAGTTCGAAGTCGACCGGTACGTGTGCCGAGATCGGAGTCGAGGTCTCCAGGGTGGCGATGTAGTCCGGACGGGCGTAGACCGCGGCGCGGAACTCGTCGACGTCCCCGAAGTTGCGCAGCGCCTGGATGCCGCCCGCGGTGGCGCAGGCGCCGATCGTCACCAGGTGCCGGGAGATGCGCCGGATGTGCTGGATGCGCTCGGCGTCCTCGGCCGTGGTGATCGAGCCCTCGACGAGGGAGAGGTCGTACGGTCCCCGGCCGGCCAGCTCCGCCCGCGCCCCGCCAGGGCCCTCGGCGCCGGACATCTCCAGGAAGTGCTCGATCCGTACCTGCTCGGTGAGGCCGAGCAGTTCGTCCTCGCAGTCGAGGAGGGTCAGCTGGCAGCCGTCGCAGGAGGCGAACTTCCAGACGGCGAGCGTGGGCAGGAGGTGGGCGTCGGCCGGCCCTCGGTCGGTTTCCATCTCACAGCTCCCGTACGGCCAGCAGGGGTTCCACGCGGTCGTAGCGCACGACCGGTCCGTCCCGGCACAGCAGCAGCGGGCCGAGCTGGCAGTGGCCGCAATGGCCGGTGGCGCACCGCATGTTGCGTTCCAGCGACACCTGAACGCGGTGCGCGGCGAGGCCTCGGCCCATCAGGGCACGTGCGGTGTGGCGCATCATCACCTCGGGCCCGCACACCAGCGCGTGGGTCCGGTCCGGCCTGAGGGCGAACGCGTCGAGGAGGGCGGTGACGACCCCGACCGAGCCGTGCCAGCCCGGGCCGGGGCGGTCGACGGTCACCCCCACCTCGGCCCCGCCGCGCCAACGCTCGATGTCCTCTCGGTAGATCAGGTCGCCAGGGGTACGGGTGCCCACCAGGACCCCGAGCCGGCCGTAGGCGGCCGGCTGGTCCAGGACCGCGTGGACCGCCGGTCGCAGCGGCGCGAGCCCGATACCCCCGGCGACCACCAGCACGTCCTGGCCGGCTGCCGCGTGCAGATCCCAGCCGGTGCCGAACGGCCCGCGCAACCCGACGGTGTCTCCCGGGCGCAGCCCGTACAGGGCGGCGGAGACCGCGCCCACCGCACGGACGGTGTGCACGACTCCCCCGCGGGGGCCGCGCAGGGCACTGACCGAGATCGGCACCTCACCGACCCCGAACGCGTAGATCATCGCGAACTGGCCGGGTGAGAAGGGCGGGAGTTCCCTGCCGACGGGAACCAATTCCAGCGAACGGACGTCGGAGGTCTCCGCCAGGATCCCGGCCACCCGGTAGGGCAGGGGCGGCGTCACGGTGCTCACGGCGTACCACTCCCGTGGGGTGCGTAGAGGTCCAGCAGCCTGATGCGGGTGGCTTGCAGCCGCTCGGCGACCACCTCGGTGAAGCGGCGCATCAGGGCGTATCCGAGTTCCGGGTCGGCAGCGCAGAGGGCGAGGACGTCGGCGGCAGGGAACTCCGTGGCCTCCACCGCGGTCACCGTCCGTGCACCGAGGTGCCAGCGGTACGGCGGACAGGTCCACGACCAGCCCAGCAGCTGACCTGCCCCGAGCGTCTCCACGAGAGCCTCCGGCTGCCTGCCGGGAACGCAGATGTCGAGGGCGACCTCGCCACTGCGCAGCAGCCAGAAGCGGTCGGCATGCCCTCCTTCGTCGAACAGGCGGGTGCCGGCCGGGAACGCCACGTCGAACCCGACGGCCAGCAACCGCTCGCGCTGAGCGGGCGAGAGGAGGTCCAGAGGTGGTGGCAGCCCGGTCATGGTGCCTCTCCTGATGGTCGGGACCGCGTCCAGTCGTGCAGGGCGGCGGCCTCCTCGGTGATGTCGATGCCGACCGGGCACCACACGATGCAGCGGCCGCAGCCCACGCAGCCCGAGGAGCCGAACTGGTCGTACCAGGTGCCGAGCTTGTGGGTCATCCACTGCCGGTAGCGACTGCGCGGGGAGGTACGGACGGGGCCGCCTTGCAGGTGGGAGAAGTCGAGGTCGAAGCAGGAGTCCCACAGCCGCCACCGCTCCGCGTGGTCACCGGTGAGATCGGTGACGTCCTCGGTCGTGGTGCAGAAACAGGTGGGACACACCATGGTGCAGTTGCCGCACGACAGGCAGCGCCCGGCGACGTCGTCCCAACGGGGGGCGTCGAGCGTGCCGGCCATCAGCTCCCGCAGGTCCGCCTCGGGCATGGTCCGTCCCATCCGGTCCGCAGCGGCGGCGACGCCTGCGCGAGCCGCCGCACAGGTGGCGGGGTCGGCCGGGCGGACGGGCAGTTCGGCCAGGATCTCGTCGCCTTCCTGACTGCCGCCGCGGATCCAGAAGCGGTGACCGTCGTCATCGACCACCTCGGTGATCACCAGGTCGCAGCCGGGAGGGGCAGCGGGTCCCGTGCCCATCGAGACACAGAAACAGGTGCCGCCGGGCTCCGTGCACTCGACCGCGATGAGCAGCGCTCCCGCACGCCGCCCCCGGTATTCGGGGTCGCGGTGGGCACCTCCGGTGAGCACCCGGTCCTGGACGGCGATGGCCCGCGCATCACAGGGACGCACCCCGAGGAAGGCGTACCGCGGCGGCGAGGTCTCCTCTGCCGTGAACACCATGTCCTCGCCCACGCGGTCGGCACGCCACTGCCGCACCTTCGCCGGGTGCAGGAACTGCTTCCACGACTGGGGGCCCGCCGCGTTCGCGAAGGCGGCGCCGTCGGCCCGCTCCCGCAGCCGATACGTCCCGGCTTCGAGTTCCACGCCCCACCCGTACGGCAGCTCGTCGGCCGACTCCAGCTCCGCCAGCACGATCGCGCCGTCCCGCACGGTGGGGCCGACCACGGTGAAACCGCGCCGGGACAACACTTCCACCAGCGCGAGCATGCCGTCCTTGCCCATCACCAGCCCGCTGGACGCGGGAGGAGACGCGGCGTTCACGTCAGGGTCCGCAGTCATGGCCGTTCTCCTTCAAGCACCGCCTCGGGCAGATGGGACATCGGCGGTGCCTCATGCAGTCCACGAACGCAGGATTTCCGGTCCGGCACCACACCAGTAGGGCCATGCGGGCCACAGCCTCGGGTTCTTTCGTCTCCTGCCACTCGGCCCACTCGGGTCGGCGCCCCCGGCTGTCCGGGGCCTCATAGGCCTCGACGGCCACACGCGGGGGCCGTTCGGCCCAGTGCATGCGAAGCATTCCCGACAGATCGTCGAAGAAAGCCGGGAGGAAGGTGGCCGCCATGCGATCGGAAACGGTCCGGAAGGACGTTCCGCCTCGCGTCGAGCCGAATCTGGGCGACTACGAGAAGGTCTGTGCGGGCTTCGCCTGGTCTCAGGCACGCGCCCACCTGCAGGGGCTGCCCGACGGGCGGGGCCTGAACATCGCGCACGAGGCCGTGAACCGGCACGCGGCTTCGGACCGCGCCGCGGCCGTCGCGCTGCGCTGTGTCGGGCGGGACGACTCCGTGACCTGTGTGACGTACGGGGAGCTGGCCCGATCCACCGCAAGGTTCGCCAACGTGCTCCGGGCCCTCGGCATCGGCCACGGCGACCGGGTGGCGACACTGCTCGGCCGCTGCCCCGAGCTGTACACCGTGGTTCTCGGCACGCTCAAGAACACCAGCGTGCTGTGCCCACTGTTCTCCGCGTTCGGACCGGAACCGGTCGCCATGCGCCTGACGCTGAGCGACACGCAGGTACTGGTCACCACGGCGGAGCTGTACCGCACGAAGGTCGCCGGGCAACGCGAGAGACTCGCCGCCCTGCGGCACGTGCTGATCGTCGGCGAGGGCGCGGACGAGCTGCCCGGCACCGTCTCCCTCGGCGCGCTGATGGACGACGCGGCCGACACCTTCACCATTCCGCCGACCTCACCCCACGACATGGCTCTGCTGCACTTCACCAGCGGCACGACGGGCACCCCCAAAGGCGCCGTGCACGTGCACGAGGCTGCCGTCGCCCATTACACGACCGCGCTCTACGCGCTCGATCTCCACGCGGACGACGTGTTCTGGTGCACCGCGGATCCGGGCTGGGACATCGGCATGTCCTACGGGATCGTCGCGCCGCTCATGCACGGGGTCACGGTCGTGGTCGACGAGGGCGACTTCGACGCCCGCCGGTGGTACCGGATCCTCGCCGACCAGCGGGTCAGTGTCTGGTACACGGCGCCGACGGCGCTGCGGATGCTGATGCGGACGACGCCGCGCTCAGGGCCGTACGATCTGCCCCGCTCGTTCGACCTGAGCGCACTGCGGTTCATCGCATCCGTCGGTGAGCCGCTCGATCCGGAGGCCGTGCTCTGGGGCAGGGACGTCCTCGGACTGCCGGTGCACGACAACTGGTGGCAGACCGAGACCGGCGCCATCATGATCGCGAACTTCGCCGCCGGTGAAATCCGCCCCGGGTCGATGGGGCGTCCGCTCCCCGGCGTGGAGGCTGCGGTGTTGCGATGCGGGGAGGACGGCCGGGCGAAGCGGGCCGAGGGGCGCGTCACCGTCGTGGAGGAGCCCGGCGTGGAGGGCGAACTGGCGCTCCGGATCGGCTGGCCGTCCATGTTCCGCGGCTATCTGCACGACGAACCTCGCACCGCTGCGGCTTTCGCGTACGACTGGTACCTCACGGGCGACCTGGTACGACGCGACACGGACGGCTGGTACTGGTTCGTCGGGCGCGCCGACGACGTGTTCAAGTCGGCGGGACAACTCGTCGGGCCGTTCGAGGTCGAGAGCGCCCTGATGGAGCACCCGGCGGTGGCCGAGGCCGGGGTGATCGGCCGGCCCGACCCCGTCGCCGGGAGCATCGTGAAGGCGTTCGTCACGCTGCGGCCGGGCTTCGAGGCGACCACGCAGACCCGGCAGGAGCTGCTGGCCTTCGCCAGGCGCCGACTCGGTCCGGCCGTGGCACCACGTGAGATCGCCTTCGACCAGCACCTGCCCCACACCCGCAGTGGAAGGGTCATGCGCCGCCTGCTGCGAGCGCGTGAACTCGGCCTGCCCGAGGGCGACATCTCCACCCTGGAACGGGTCGGCTCCGCCCAGGACACATCGGAGGCGTCGGCATGAGGCGGTCGACTTCAGCCTGCCGGCCCTGGACCGGATTGCTGGTCACGCTCGGCCCCGGTCGGTGTGGAGGGCCAGGCGGGGGCAGGCGGCGACGGCTCGGCGGGCGTGGGTGCGCAGCTGGTCGGGTACCGCTCGGTCTTTCAGGATGGGGTAGCCCCATTCGTCGAGGTCGATCAGTTCGGGGAGGAGTTCGGCGCACAGGCCCTGGCCGGTGCAGGTGATGCGGTTGATGCGCAGGCTTCGGGCGCTGGTCATCGCCATGTCTCCGGGGGCGTTGCGGGTGGTACGGGGACGGGTGCCTGGTGGGTGGCGGGGCAGGGGCCGTGGGTGAGGTGGTGATCGACGTCGTCGGCGAAGACGTGCAGGGCGGAGGCGGCGAGGCGGGCGGCACCGTCCGGGTGGCGGCAGGCACCGCGGTCGGGCAGTAGACCGGTGCGACGGCGCAGGCGGGACAGCAGGCCGGGGTCGGCACGTCCAGCGGCCAGCACAGCGAAGTCCTCGGCCACGGCCGGCATCCCAAGACGGCAGGGCCCGCACTGCCGGGCACTGTGGGCGGCCAGGTAGGCGAGCATCCGGGCTGTCTCGCTCAGCCCACAGGCTGCTCGGGGCAGCGCGATGAGGACCCCGGCGCCGGGGACGGCGCCCAGCGGGGCGAGGTCGCGTCGGGCGAGGGGCGTGTCCAGATGTGCCGTCGGGAGCCAGGTGCCGGCGAAGCCGCCGAGCAGGATCGCCCGCAGGGGTTCGGTAGGGCCTCCGGCACGGCCGAGGATCGTGGTGATCGGTGTGCCGAGCGCTGCCTCCAGGACACCCGGAGCGGCGACGGCGCCGGAGACGGTGGCGAGCGTGGTGCCGGGCTCGTTCGGGGTGCCCGCCTGCCGGTACCAGTCGGGTCCGTGGCGGGCGATGAGGGCGAGGTGGGCGAGGGTCTCGGCGTTGTTGACGAGCGTGGGGCGCCGGTCGACGCCGCGCTCGTGGGTGCGCGGCGGGCTGCCCTGCGGGCGGGCCGGGCCTCCGCCCAGCCAGCGCACCAAAGAGGTCGACTCGCTGGAGACGTAGATGTGGGGAAGAGCGTGCAGATGCAGGTGGACCTGGTCGAGGCGGGTGCGTCGGCGCTCGTGCAGGGCCGCGCTCAATTGGCGGTACTGAGTGGTGCGGTCGCGGGGCAGGCACACGTGGACGGTGTCCGCGCCGACCGTGGCTGCGGCCAGTACGGCGCCGTCGAGCACGAGGTGGGGTGCGACGGCGATGAGGAACTGGTCCTTGCGACTGGCCGGTTCGCTCTCCATGGCGTTGACGACGACCACGGCGCGGCCACGGCGTTCCGCGACGGCGCGCAGCTTGCGGGCGGTGGGAAAGCCCGCGCCGCCGCGCCCGGTGAGTCCGGCCGCCTCGACGGCCTCCACCAGTGGCATTGACCTACGGCTGCCGAGCGCGGCGGTGACAGGGGGTGGCCCGTAGCGCGTCAGGTGGTCGTTCAGGGTGGCCGACCGTCCTGTGGCGTACCAGTCCGCGAGCAGCCGGGCTTCGCCGGGAGCCGCTGAGCGGTGGAGGGGCGTGCGGGGTGCTGTGGCTGAGGAGTTCACCGTCCGCCTCCCAGGAGGATCGTCGTGGCGGCGGCGCGCTGGGCCCAGCCGGGCTGCAGGGGGCCGGTGGCGAGGAACGCGCCGAGTACGACCGGTACGGCGGTCGCGGCTGTGGCGGCCAGCAGGCGCCCGGTGAGGCGACCTGGGCCGGCCTTGGCCGACCGCCACCACACGGCGGCCACCACGGTGCCGAGGCATCCGGCGTAGAGCCACAGTTGGAGAGGGAGCCGGGTGTCGGTGCCGGTGCCCACGCCGTGGAAGAGAGCGAGCGGCCAGGCCGCGTACGCCAGCCAGTGCACGGCCTTCCAGCGGCGCACACCCAGGCGCTGTCGCAGGGCGCTGGTGACGATCACCGCGAGCAGCAGGTCGAGCGCGGCGGTGCCCAGCCCGAGCCAGAGCGGTCGGTACGACGCCCCGAACGGCACGACGGACACCGCCCACCCCAGGTGGACGAACGGGTCGAGCACCGCGGTCACGATGTGCACGGCGAGGAACACCAGCGTGAGCAGGGACAGGTTGCGGTGCAGGAGGCCGATCTCGAAGCGGCCGATGCGGCGGGGCGCGGCGCGTCCGCCGGAGGCGATGCCGAATGCCACGGT
This sequence comes from Streptomyces sp. NPDC001410, assembly GCF_042895235.1. Taxonomy (NCBI): domain Bacteria; kingdom Bacillati; phylum Actinomycetota; class Actinomycetes; order Kitasatosporales; family Streptomycetaceae; genus Streptomyces; species Streptomyces sp. NPDC001410. Next base: position 504,560 of record NZ_JBIAWE010000003.1, on the reverse strand, counting down.
GGCGGTGAGCAGGACCAGGGCGAGGGTGCCGCCCGCGCGGCTGGCGTACCACAGGGGGCTGCCGGTGAGGGTCAGGGTTGTCATCGCGAACCCCCTGGGGCGGGAGCGTCGGCGTCGGGCGGCCAGCCGCCGAGCCGTACGACGTGGCCGTCGAGGCCGACCAGCCGGGCGGGCAACGCGGTGCCGCGCAGCCAGCCCAGGGCCCTCTCGCCCAGCACGATCGCCGCCGTGCTCGTGGTGTTGGCGTCCACGCAGGTGGCGGCGGCGATGGTGACGGTGCGCCAGACGGGGGCGGCCGGTTCGCCGGTGGCCGGGTCGATGATGTGGTGCAGGGTGCGGCCGGCGCGTCGCCAGGTGCGCACACGGATGCCGGAGGTGGCCAGTGCGCCGCCGGTGAGGGCGACGGCGGGGCCGTGGCCTGCGGCGGGTCGGGCGTGGTCGTCGGCCAGGGCGATGCGCCAGCCGTGTTCGGGTGCCGGTCCGGCGGTCGCGAGGTCGCCGCCGAGGCTGACCAGGACGCCGCAGCCGGTGGCCGCGGCGGCGTTGCGGGCGGCGCGGTCGGCGGCGAGGGCCTTGGCCGTCGCGCCCAGGTCGAGGTGGGTGTGCGGGGGCAGGTGCAGCCGTCGGGTGCGGGGGTCGAAGGCGATCCGGCGCCATCCGGGGATGGGCCGGGGTGGTGGCAGTGGCCGGACGTCGTCGGGGCGCACGGAGACGAATGTGCGGTCGTAGCCGAGTCCGGCCATCGCGCGGCCGACGGTCGGGTCCACGGCGCCATCGGTGAGTTCTGCGGCCCGCAGAGCGGCCAGGAGGGCCTCGGCGAAGCCTTCGCTGACCGTCGTCGCAGTGCCCGCGCCGAGGTTGATCCGGGTCAGTTCGGAGTCGGAGCGGAAGCGGCTGCACGTGCGGTCGATGGCGGCCAGTTCGGCGCGCAGAATGTCTTCCGCGGCGGGCAGGGCAGCTGACTCGGTGACGAGCAGTGCTGTCGTGGTGCCGAGGGCCGGGAAGCTGACCTCGGCGGGTGACGGCTTCGGGATGTGCGTGGTCATGACGCCCCCGTGGTGGTGTGCGGCTTCTGCTGGGTGGAGGCGGGCGGCTGGGCCGGGGCCTGCAGCGCGGGCCCCGTGACGGCCGCTGCCTCCTCGTCGTCCGAAGCGCCCTCCTCGTCGTCTTCCCTGGTTGTGACGGACGTCGTCGGCGGGCTCTGCCCGGATGGGGTGGAGGGCGCTGGGGAGGGTGAACTCCCGGGAATCAGGTGGGTGTAGAGGCCGCCGAGGGCGGCCGTCGCGGCCACGGCGGTGACGGCGAGCCACCGGGTGAGGCGGCGGGTCCGTCGCAGTCCGCGATCACGCGCGCGGGGTGAACCGTCCAGGGGAAGGGAGTGGTCGAAGTCGTCGGGTGAGGGTGCCATGGCAGCGGCTCCTGGTGATTCGGCGGCCCGGATCGGCTGCGTGCACTTCCAGGCTGTGACCGCGGCACCCAGGAACTCGCTCACGTCTCTTTCAGGACTGGTAAAGATCTCGGGGCACCGGGGCGCCGGCCCGAGTCAGTCCTCCGGCCACGGCGGCAGGTCCAGTACGACGGTCAGCCCGCCGCCCGGGGTGTCCTCCAGCCGGGCCGTACCGCCGTTGGAGGTGACCAGCCGGTGCACGATGGCGAGCCCCAGACCGGTGCCCCTGGCCTCCGGATTGCCGAACCGGCGGAAGGCGACCGCCTTGGCCCGGGCGCTCATCCCGGGGCCGTCGTCCTGCACGCGCACTCGGACCAGTCCGTCGGTCGCCCGGTGGCCGAGCGTCACGTTCCCGCCCTCCGGCACGGCGTCCACGGCGTTGGCGATCAGGTTGTCGAGGATCTGCTCCAGGTGGCCCGCGCCGAGCGCGGCGGACAGGGCAGGCCCGGCCGAGGCGGTCAGCCGTACGCCGCGTTCCTCGGCCACCGGCGACCAGGCCGCCACCCGCTCGGCCACCACCTCGTCGACCCGGACGGCGACCGGCCGGGGCGTGGCCTGCTCGGCGCGCGCGACCGCGAGCAGCCCGTCGACCAGCCGGGACAGCCGGGCGATCTCCTCCTGCGCGGCGGCCAGCTCGGTGGCGGTGTCGTCCTCCGCCCCGGCGGCGAGGACGTCGAGCCGCAGCCGCAGCGCCGCCAGCGGGGTTCGCAGCTGGTGGGACACGTCGGCGAGCACGGCCCGGTGACCATGCACGAGGGCCTCGGTGCGGGCCGCCATGGTGTTGAAGGTGGCCGCAAGCCGGCGTACCTCCGGCGGTCCGCCGCCGACCTCGGCCCGCTCGTCGAGGGCGCCCTCGCCCAGCCGCCGGGCAGCGGCATCGAGCCTCGACACGGGTCGGCTCACCCAGCGGGCGAGGCGGACGGACAGCAGCACGGAAGCGGCAAGGCCCGCCGCGCCGATCGCGGCGGACCAGCCCCAGATCGCTGCGATCCGGGCGTTGAGCGGGGCTGCGGAGCGGGCGAGGACGACCGCGCCGGAGGGTGCGCGGACCTCACCGGCCGGTTCCGCGGTCAGCAGTCGGCCCTCGTTCTCCGGTGGTTCTGGCTCCTGCCCGGCCAGCACCCGCTCCACCAGTTCCTCCGCCTCCTCGCCCTGCGCCGCCGTACAGGGTGTAGCGGCGACCAGGCGCGCGGATGCGTCGTACACGGCTGCGCAGTCCCCCGCGCGGGCCGCGGCAGCCAGCTCCTGGCGCATCGTGGTGGCGGGCTTGCGGTCGGAGAGGTGTTCCTCGGCCGCCGCGGCGATCACCCGGGTGGCCGCCCGCTGGCTGTCGCGGAAGGCGACGCGCTCGCGGGCCGTCATCGACACCGCGAGCGGTACGACCGCCAGCACCAGCAGTACGGAGGTGAGGACCAGGAGCGTCCAGGTGATCCGGCGGGTCACGGCCGCTCCCGGGACTCCTGGCCCGCACCGAGCCGGAACCCGTGCCCGTAGACGGTCTCGATCAGCCCCGGCACGGCGAGCTTGCGGCGCAGCGCCGCGATGTGCACGTCCACCACCTTGGTGGGGCCGTACCAGTGGGCGTCCCAGGCTCGCTCCAGGATCTGCTGCCGGCTCAGCACCCGGCCGGGGTCGGCGGCCAGGCATTCCAGGATGCCGAACTCCTTCGGCGTCAGCGCGACCGGGCGGCCGTCGACCGAGACCTGCCGGGTGCGCAGGTCGAGGGTCAGCGGGCCGTGCCGTGCGGTCTCCGGCTCCGCCGGGCGCCTGCGGCGCAGCACGGCCCGGATCCGCGCGAGCAGCTCTGCCAGCCCGAACGGTTTGACCAGGTAGTCGTCGGCTCCCTCGTCCAGGGCCACCACCCGGTCCGCCTCCTCGCTCCGCGCGGTGACGGCGATGATCGCGGCGTCCGACCGCGCCCGCAGCCTGCGGCACACCTCGACGCCGTCGATGTCGGGCAGCCCCAGATCGAGCAGCACGACATCGGGGGTGGGTGCCGACAGCGCCGCCCGCCCGGTCCGGACGCCCTCGGCCGCGTAGCCGGCCTGCCGCAGACCACGCACCAGGGATTCCGCGATGCCCCGGTCGTCCTCGACGACCAGCACCCGCGTCTCCTCGGCCACCCCCGTAGCCTCGGTACTCATGCCTGCCACCCGTCTCCTCGGCGGTGAGGTCATTTGTCCGTACCCCACATCCAGCCTGCTCCGCCCGCCGGATCCGATGGCAGGGCCGTTCGTCCCTGGGCTGAGCTGCTCGAACCACCTCGTTGCGGACATGTCAGTGGTGGCTGCGATGCTGCCGGAATGATCCCCTGGAACCTGCTTGATCTTGACAAGGCCCTGCGAACCAGCTGGGCCGCCGACACCTGCTCGCCCGACAACCAGGCGGACTGGCAGCCAGGCAACCCGGCCTGGGGGCACTGCGACATCACAGCCTTGATCGTCAACGACGTCTTCGGCGGCGACCTCATGGTCGGCGAGGTGCATCTCGACGGGACCCAGTACGGCTTCCACTGGTGGAACAGGCTGCCCAACGGTGTTGAACTCGACCTGACGCGCGAGCAGTTCGAGGACGGCCAGAGCATCACCGCTGCCCGTGTCGTCGAGCGCCCGCCGGGCCCTCTGCCCCGCCGCTGGGAGGAGTACCTCCTGCTGCGTGAGCGCGTCATCAAGCACCTCGGTCATCTCCCGGAGCCCAGCTGAGGGGCCGGGGCAGCCCGGCCGAGGGAAACGTTCGAGGTGCAGGCCCGGATACGCTGGTGGGGTGAACGAGAATCTTCCCCCCTGCCCGAAGTGCTCCTGTGAGTACACGTACGAGATGAACGCCCTGGTGGTGTGCCCCGAGTGTGGCCACGAATGGGTTCCCGCCGAGGCCGCCACCGAGGGTGGCGAGGCCGCCGGAGAGCGTGTCGTCAAGGACGCCGTCGGCAATGTGCTGCAGGACGGCGACTCCGTGGTGGTCGTGAAGGCGCTCAAGGTCAAGGGCAGCCCCTCGGGGATCAAGGCCGGGACCAAGGTGCGCAACATCCGGCTGGTCGACGGAGTCGACGGTCATGACATCGACTGCAAGGTCGACGGTTTTGGAGCGATGCAGCTCAAGTCGAGCGTGGTCAAGAAGGCCTGACCCCGCAGGCACCCCCCTCCGTGGACGGGTTGTCCGGGGTGCAGCAGGATGCTGAATTGCAAAATTTCGCAATTGGTTAGATGCTGTGTTGGCTGTGCCTGCAGGTAGCCGCAGGCACAGCCTTTCGCGTCTGCCCCGGGTGGGCCTTGTATGGAAGTCGAGGGGTCGTGTCGGTTCCGCTGTATCAGGCGAAGGCCGAGTTCTTCCGGATGCTGGGGCATCCCGTACGGATCCGGGTGCTGGAGCTGTTGCAGGACGGGCCGATGCCGGTGCGGGACCTGCTGGCCGCAATAGAGGTGGAGCCTTCCAGCCTGTCCCAGCAGCTGGCGGTGCTGCGCCGCTCGGGGATCGTCGGCTCCACCCGCGAGGGCTCGACCGTCGTCTACGAACTCGCGGGTGGCGACGTCGCCGACCTGATGAAGGCTGCTCGGCGGATCCTGACCGAGATGCTCGCGGGGCGGAACGAGCTGCTGGCCGAGCTGCGGGAAGCCGAGGGTGTCGCGCGATGACCAGGGCATTCAGCCAGGTGTGGGCCTGGATCGTGTCGCTGCTGCCCGGTCGCTCCGACCTCGCGGAGATCCGGCGCGACCCGCGCCGGGACCTGCTCGCCGGCCTCACCGTGGCAATCGTCGCGCTGCCCCTCGCACTCGGCTTCGGTGTCTCCTCCGGGCTCGGCGCCGAGGCGGGCCTGGCCACCGCGGTGGTCGCGGGAGCGCTCGCCGCAGTGTTCGGCGGGTCCAATCTGCAGGTGTCCGGCCCGACCGGCGCCATGACGGTCGTCCTGGTGCCGATCGTGGGCCAGTACGGGCCCACCGGTGTGCTCACCGTCGGGCTGATGGCGGGCGTCATGCTCGTCGGCCTGGCCGTGCTCAGGGCCGGAAAGTACATGCAGTACGTGCCCGCGCCCGTGGTCGAGGGCTTCACTCTCGGCATCGCCTGCGTGATCGGTCTGCAGCAGATCCCGAACGCGCTCGGCGTACCCAAGCCCGAGGGCGACCGCGTGCTCGTCGTCACCTGGCGGGCCGTCGAGGAGTTCGCGAAGAATCCGAACTGGACGGCGGCCGGCTTCGCGGTCGCCGTGGCCGCGATCGTGTTGCTCGGCGCCCGGTGGCGGCCGACCGTGCCGTTCTCGATCGTCGCCGTGATCGCGGCGACGATCGTGGCACAGCTGCCCCACCTGGGCGCGGCCAAGCCGATCGGCGACCTGCCGTCGGGACTGCCCGCACCGTCGCTGTCCTTCCTCGACCTCGGCCCGCTCGGCTCCCTGCTCGCCCCCGCCGTGGCGGTCGCCGCGCTCGCCGCCCTGGAGTCCCTGCTGTCCGCCTCGGTCGCGGACGGCATGACGGTCGGGCAGAAGCACGACCCGGACCGGGAGCTGTTCGGCCAGGGCCTCGCGAACATCGCCGCCCCGCTGTTCGGCGGCGTACCGGCCACCGGCGCGATCGCCCGCACCGCGGTCAACGTCCGCACGGGCGCAAGCTCCCGGCTCGCCGCCCTCACCCACGCCGCCATCCTCGCCATGGTCGTCTTCGCCGCGGCACCCCTCGTCTCGAAGATCCCGCTGGCCGCCCTCGCCGGCGTCCTGCTGGCCACCGCCATCCGCATGGTCGAGGTCGGCTCACTGAAGGCGATGGCCAAGGCCACGCGCTCCGACGCCGTGATACTCGTGCTGACCGCGGTCGCGACCCTCGCCCTCGACCTCGTCTACGCCGTCATCATCGGCCTGGTCGTCGCCGGCGCCCTCGCCCTGCGCGCCGTGGCCAAGCAGGCCCGCCTGGACCAGATGCCCCTCGACCGGGGCGACCACAGCGCCGAGGAACACGCGCTGCTCGCCGAGCACATCGTGGCGTACCGCATCGACGGCCCCCTGTTCTTCGCCGCCGCCCACCGCTTCCTGCTGGAACTGACCGAGGTCGCCGACGTACGCGTCGTGATCCTGCGCATGTCACGGGTGTCGACGATGGACGCCACCGGCGCCCTCGTCCTGAAGGACGCGGTGGAGAAGCTGCGGCGGCGCGGCATCGTCGTCCTCGCCTCCGGCATACGCGAAGGCCAGCGCCAGGTCCTCGAATCCGTCGGCGCCCTTGAACTGCTGCGCCACGAGGGCCGGGAGTACGCCACCACCCCCGAGGCCATCCGCGCCGCCCGCGACCATCTGGAGACGGCCGGAGTCCTGCCCGTCCTTCCCGCCCAGATGCACCGAACCTCCGACGAGAAAGCCCTGCGATGAGCACTTCCCCCGCCTCGCTTCGTATGGTCGAGGTCTCCGGCGCGGAGGCCCTCTGGCTGCTGGAGGGCAGCACGCTGGGTCGGCTGGTGTACGCGCAACGGGATCTGACGGTGATGCGGCCCGCCCGGCACGTGTGGGAGTACGGCCGCCTGGTCGTCCGTACGCCTGCCCCGGCCGCGGCGGTTCCGGCGACGGCGACGTACCACGTCGACGACATCCGCGCCGTGACCGGCACCGGCTGGACGGTCACCGTCTCCGGACCGGCCGAGGTGATCACCGACCCCGACGAGGCCGCCCACTACCGGCGCACCCTCGCGGGTTGGACCCACGGCCCGCACGACACCCTGCTGCGCCTGCACCCCAAGACCGTCACCGGTTTCCGCCTCGCCCGCGCGGAGGCGTGATGTCCACGCAGCTCGAAACCCTGCCCCACCGGCATGTGCTCACACTGCCCACCGAACCGTCCGCCGTACGCACAGCCCGCGAGACGGCCGAGCAGGCCCTGGTCGAGTGGGGCATCGGGCTGCGTCACCCGACGGTGGATCCAGCCCTGCTGATACTCGCCGAGCTGGTCACCAACAGCGTCCGGCACGCCGCGGTCCTCTCCCCGACCGTGACCGTGATCTACGCGGCGGGCCCGGACTGCCTGGCCCTCGCCGTCCATGACCGCCACCCCTACCAGCCACCGCTGTACGGGACGGTCACCGACACCGGCACCAGGACAAGCGGCCTGGCCACCGTCATGGAACTCACGCTCGCCCTGGGCGGAACAGCGGTGGTCCGCGGCGACGCCGACGGCGGTGGCAAGAGCATCTGGATCACCCTCCCTCTCTGAACCAGACGGCAGACCCGACCGGCAACCCGCGCAAGGAAGTTCACCAGCATGACAATCGACTGGCGCTACACCGTCGAGGACAACCTCGGCATCCTGTCCGTCGCCGGCTACCTGGGCCCGGAAGCGGTACGTCGTTTCGGCGGCGCCGTCGGCTGGGTCGTCGCCCGCGGCACCGGACCGGTCGTCGTCGACCTGACCGAGCTGCGCAGCTGGTCCGCCGAAGGCCAGCTGGCCATCACCGAGGCCGCCCGCCGCCTCGCCGATGCCGGCCGCAGCCTGGAGCTGGCCGCCATACCCGCCGACGGGTCCCTCGTCCCCAGCGGGGACTGCCCGCCCATCCCGGTCCACGCCGATCTGGCCGCCGCGCTTGCCGCACACGGCACAGAGGACGGGGAAGAGGCGGAGGGGCGCCAAGAGTGGCGCACCACAGGATGGCCGACCGGAGATCAGGCGGAGTGATCCTCGCGTAAAGCCCCCTCACGACCTCACCAATTGCTAATCTTGGCAATTCCTGAGGTCGTCACCGCTGGATTCGGCCCGGCAGTTGCCGCACGCGAGGATGAGCCGCATGTTCGTGATGAGTGGGTGGATGCGATGCGCCGAGGCCCGGCCGGTGGGGCCGTGCTGCTGTACCGGGGAGGGGACGGCACGGTGAGTACGCCGCTGTACCAACTGAAGGCCGAGTTCTTCAAAACCCTCGGCCACCCGGCCCGCATCCGCGTCCTGGAGCTGCTGAGCGAGCGCGAGCACGCGGTCGCCGAGATGCTCCCCGAGGTGGGCATCGAGCCTGCGCATCTCTCGCAGCAGCTGGCCGTGCTGCGGCGAGCGAACCTGGTGCGGACCCGCAAGGAGGGGTCGAACGTGTACTACTCGCTGGCCACCCCGGAAGTGGCGGAACTGCTGCGGGTGGCGCGCACGATCCTGTCGGGCGTGCTGGCGGGCCAGGCGGAGCTGCTCGCCGACCTGCAGGCGGCCCAGTCGGAGGGGAAGCCGCCGTCGTAGCGACGGCCGTCGGACGGCGATCGCCTCCCGGGAATTGGACAGCGCGCTCTGCGCACCGAGAGGCGATCGCCTTCACCTGCGGTGATATTCCGCAAGCCCAGGCAGTACAGGAAGCGCAGTAACTCCACTCGCGGGCGGTCCGTTGGCCACCTGCAGACACGTCCTCACCGTTTCGGGGAGAGGGTTCATGGGCCTGTTGCGCAAGATCCGCGAGACCGGGCGGGTGGCTGAGCCCGCGCCGCCACTCCCCCAGGGCGACGTGCCGGAGAAGGCACGGGAGTTCGGCGGCTCGGTGCAGGTGCGCTGCGTGGACGCGGGCTCCTGCAACGGCTGCGAGATCGAGATCGCCGCGTCGTTCAACCCGATGTACGACGCCGAGCGGTACGGGGCACGCTTGGTGGCATCGCCCCGGCACGCGGACGTGGCGCTGGTGACCGGGCCGGTGACCCGGAACATGGCCGAGCCGCTGCGCCGCACCGTGGCGGCGATGGGCGAGCCGCGGCTGGTGGTGGCGGTGGGAGACTGCGCCATCGACTGCGGGGAGTTCGCCGACGGGTACGGCGTCGAAGGCGCGGTCGCCGACGTCGTACCGGTGGATCTGGCCGTACCGGGGTGCCCACCCGAGCCGGAAGCGATCGTGGCGGCACTCAGGAGGGTGACCGGGCGGTGAGCGTGATTCCGGCCGCCCTCGCGACGGCCACCGGGCTGGGCGGCGCGGGGGCGCTGGCCGGGTTCGGGCTGTCGTACCGGCTGCGCGTGCCGGTCGTGGGAGTGCTGACGGCAGGCGTGGGGGTCAGTGGTGGTACGGCGGGCGTGGCTGCACTGGGAGGCAGCCGCTGGGCAGCCTCCTTCCCGCGGTTGCTTCCGCTGGCCGGGACGCATGTGGCGGTGGATGCGCTGGCGGGCCTCTTCATGGCGGTGGCGGGGGCCGTCGTGGTCGCGGTCGCGGTGTACGGCATCGGCTACGCGGCCGGGCACGGTCCGCACGGGCTCGGCTCGCGTACGGCGCAGGCGGTGCTGCCGCTGTTCACACTCACCCTGGTGCTGGTGCCGTTGGCCGCGTCGGTGTCCACATTCCTGGTGCTCTGGGAGTTGATGGCGCTCGGCTCGCTGTTGCTGGTCCTCGCTGAACACCGCGAGCGGGCCCCGGTACGGCAGGCGGGCGTCTGGTACGCGGTGATGACGCATCTCGGCCTGGTGCTGCTGCTCGCTGGGCTCGCGCTGTTCGCCGCGCAGGCCGGCGGCGAGACCTTCGCCGCACTGCGGGCGGGTGCGCACACCGTGTCGCCGACGGTGCGCGGGCTCGTGTTCGTGCTGGTTGCGGCGGCGTTCACGTCCAAGGCGGGTGCGGTGCCGCTGCACGCCTGGCTGCCCAGGGCCCATCCCGAAGCACCCAGCCCGGTCTCGGCGCTGATGAGCGCCGCCATGGTCAACCTCGGCGTCTACGGCCTCGTCCGCACGGGCCTCGACCTGCTCGGCGGCGGTCCGGCGTGGTGGTGGCTGGGCGTGATGACGGTCGGCGGGGCCAGTGCCGTGTACGGGATCCTCCAGGCGGCGATGGCCTCCGACCTGAAGCGGCTGCTGGCGTACTCGACGAGCGAGAACATGGGCCTGGTGCTGATCGGCGTCGGGGCGTCCGGGCTGTTCGCCGCCCACGGCAACCGGCCGCTGGCCGCGCTGGCTCTGGCGGCTGCGCTGCTGCACGTGGTCAACCACGCGGCGTTCAAGGCCCTGTTGTTCTGCGCGGCCGGGTCGGTGCTGCGGGCCACCGGCCTCAGGGACCTCGACCGCCTTGGCGGTCTGCGCCCCCGGATGCCCGTCACCGCCGCACTGTTCACCGTGGCCGCTCTCGGCGCAGTGGCACTGCCACCGGGCAACGGGTTCATCAGTGAGTGGCTGCTGCTGCAGTCCCTGATCCACGGACTCCAGGTACCGGGCGTCGCGGTGGCGGTCGTCCTGCCCCTGTCGGTGGCGCTGATCGCGCTGTCGGCCGGTATCGCCGCGGCCGTCTTCGTGAAGGCGCTCGGGGTCGGCTTCTTCGCCCGGCCGCGCAGCTCACAGGCGGCCGCCGCGCGGGAGGCACCACCGCTGATGATCGCCGGGATGGGGTTGCTCGCCGCCGCGTGCGGGGCGCTCGCGCTGGTGCCGGGGCTGCTGGGCGACGGCCTGGACCGGGCGGTGAGCGCGGTCGGGCTTCCGGGCACCGGCGCGGTGTCGGGCGGCGGGGTGCGGGTGCGGCTCGCCGACATCTCCGCGTCGCTGTCCCCGGTGTGGGTCGTCGCCGCTCTCACTGCGGCACTCACCCTGGCCGTCGGGCTGCCCCGGCTGTACGCACGCCGTCGGCGCCGGGCGAACGCCCGGTTGTGGGACTGCGGCGGCGGGGCGCCGACCCCGCGCATGGCCTATACGGCGACCTCGTTCGCGGAACCGCTGCAGCGGGTCTTCGACGACGTCCTCGCACCCGAGCAGGACGTGGACGTCACGCCGGTGCGGGAGTCGACGTATCTGGTGGAGCGGGTGCGCTTCCAGCACCGGGTGCCCGACCGGTTCGAACACCGGCTGTACGAACCGGTGTTGCGGGCGCTGGACAGAGCCGGGCAGGCGGCCCGGCGGCTGGCGGGCGGCAGCGTCCATCTCTATCTCGGCTACGGCTTCGTCGGCCTGGTCGTCCTGCTCTTGGCGTTGACGGTGGGCTGGTGAGAGCGAACAGATGAGTACCGCTGTCGAATACGCGGCCGTGGCCGGCCAGATCGTCGTGGTCGGAGCCGGGGCGCCCCTGGTGACGGGGTGGATGCGGCAGGTACGGGCCCGCCTGGAGGGCCGGGCCGGGGCCGGGGTGCTCCAGCCCTGGCGGGACGCCCGCAAGCTGCTGCGCAAGGAGCCCATCACTCCGGTGGGGACCGGGCCCGCCTTCCGTACGGCCCCCGCGCTGCTGGTCGCCACCACCGTCGTGGCCGCCGCCCTCGTGCCGCTGCTGTCCACCGTCACCCCGGTCAGCTCCCACGCGGACCTCATCCTGGTGGTGGCGCTGATCGCCCTGGGCACCCTGGCGCTCGCGCTGGCCGGCCTGGACACCGGTACCGCGTTCGGCGGGATGGGCGCCTCCCGGGAGATGACGGTGGCCGCGCTGGTGGAGCCGACCATCCTGCTGTCGGTGTTCGCCCTGTCGATACCGGCCGGAACGACCAACATCCCGGCGATCGTCTCCGGCGCGGCCCACGAACCGGCCCGCCTTGCCTCCCCGGCCGGGCTGCTGGCCACGGCCGCGCTCGCGGTGGCGGTGCTCGCGGAGACCGGGCGGATCCCGGTGGACAACCCCTCCACCCATCTTGAACTGACCATGATTCATGAGGCGATGGTGCTGGAGTACGCGGGACCCGACCTGGCTCTGGTCGAACTCGGCGCCCAGATGCGGCTGACCCTGCTGCTCGGCCTGCTGTCCTCCCTGGTCGTGCCCTGGGGCATCGCCACCGGCGCCTCCTGGGCGGCCCTCGCCGTCGCGCTGGTGCTGTTCGCGGCGAAGGTCTGTCTGCTGGGCGCGGTGCTCGCGGCGGCCGAGGTGTTCTGGGCCAAGGTCCGGCTGTTCAGGGTGCCCGAACTGCTCGCCGGGTCCTTCCTGCTGGCGCTGCTCGCGGTGACCGCCTCCTACTTCCTGAGCGGAGCGTCATGAGCAGCGACCTGTACACCCAGCTCCTCGACCTTGCCTGCGGTGCCTTCCTGCTCGCGGCCGTGATCGTGCTGTGGCGGCGCGAGCTGGCCTCGATCGTTCGCGTCTTCGCGCTGCAGGGCTTCGCTCTGGCGGCGATCGCCGTCCTGCTCGGCGCGCACGAGGAACGCTGGGACCTGGTCGCCGTGGGTCTCGGCATCGGGGCCCTCAGGGCCGGCGTCCTGCCGTATCTGATGCGGCGAGCCCTGGCCGCGCTCAGCAGGGACAGGCAGCGGTACGGTGACGAGGGAGCGGAGACACGGGAGACGCAGCCCCTCGTCAACGTGGCCGCATCCCTGTTGACCGCCGCGCTGCTGACGCTGCTGGCCTATGCGGTGGCCCGCCCCCTGACCGAGTTGAACCCGACCCCCGCCACCCGCGCCCTGCCGGTCGGCCTCGCCGTCGTCCTGATCGGTTTCTTCGTCCTCGTCACGCGCAGGCGCGCGCTGGCTCAGGTGGTCGGCTTCCTGCTGCTGGACAACGGCATCACCGCCACCGCGTTCCTCGCCACCTCCGGGGTGCCGCTGATCGTCGAGCTCGGCGTCTCCTTCGACGTACTGCTGGCGGTGCTGGTGCTGCAGATCCTCACCACCAGGATGCGGGAGGCGTTCGGCACCACCGACATCGACGACCTGCGGGAGCTGCACGACTGATGAGCCCTACTGCTTCCGCCCTGCTGCTCACCGCGCCCGCCGCCGTCCCGTTGGCGGTGGCCGGCGCGTATGCACTTGCCGCACTGCGCACCCGCTCGACCGCAGCAGCCCGCGCCGCAGTGCCGTCCGAGGCCCGGCAGCGAGTGTCCGCACGGGGCTCCGTCCTGACGGCGGAGGCGCCCGAGCCGGGCGAGGTGCCCAAGCGGCATTGGCCGGACTGGGTCGGGCTCGTCTCCCCCGCAGTGATCCTCACGTGCGGGAGCCTGCTGGCGAAAGACGTGGTCGACGGCGGGGCTCGGCGGGCGTACTCGGGCCTGCTGCGCGCGGACGCGCTGACCGTGTGGATGCTGCTGGTGGTCGGCGCCGTCGCGCTGATCGCCTGCGGCTCCGCCCCCGCGTATCTGAGAGGCGAGCGCGTCGCCGGGCGTGCGACGGATCAGACGGTGTGGCGCTACCACGTCCTGGTCCAGGCGTTCCTGGGCGCGATGGGCCTGGCCGTCGTCACCGCGAACCTCGGCGTGCTCTGGGTCGCTGTCGAGGCCACCACCATCGTCACGGCCTTCCTCGTAGGCCACCGCCGTACTCGAACGTCGGTGGAGGCGGCCTGGAAATACGTGGTGATCTGCTCGGCCGGGATCGCGCTCGCCTTCCTCGGCACCGTCCTGATCTACTACGCCGCCCGGCAGGCCGGCATCGCCGAGGCATGGGCGCTCGACTGGCCCACCCTCGGCGCGCACGCCGACCGCCTGGACCCGGCGGTCACCCGGCTCGGCATCACCCTCATCGTCCTCGGCTTCGGCGCCAAGGCCGGCCTGATCCCGCTCCACGCCTGGCTGCCGGACGCCCACAGCCAGGCGCCCGCGCCGGTCTCCGCGCTGATGTCCGGGGTACTGCTCTCCGTCGCCTTCGCCGCGATCCTGCGCTACCGGGTCATCGCCGACGCCGCCCTCGGCCCGGACTTCACCCGCGTCCTGCTCGCCGGGATCGCCCTGCTCACCCTTGCCCTCGCCGCCGGACTGCTGCTCGCCCAGCGCGACTACAAGCGGATGCTGGCCTACTCCAGCATGGAGCACATGAGCCTGATCGCCCTGGCCGCGGCGATCGGCAGCCCGCTGGCTCTGTCTGCTGCCCTGCTGCACATCGCAGGCCACGGGCTCGCCAAGTCGGTCGCCTTCTGTGCCTCCGGCCGGATCCTCCAGCTGACCGGCACCGCGAAGATCGGCCGTGTGCGGGGGCTGCTCGCCTGCGCACCCTCTCTGGCGGGCATGTTCGGGTTCGCGGTGGTAGCGCTGATGGCGTTCCCGCCGTTCAGCCTCTTCGCCTCCGAACTCGGCATCGTCCGCGCCGGTTTCCTCGCCGGCAGCGGGCTCTCCTGGGTCACGGCGGCGGCCCTGCTGCTCGTCCTCGTGGCCTTCGCCGCGCTCGCCCTGCGCACCGCCCGGATGCTGCTCGGCCCGGCGTCGGCCCCGCCCGAAGGCCCGGAGGGTACCGCCGTCTGGCCGCTCGCTCTGGGCCTGATCGCCTGCGCCGTCCTCGGCGTGACCCTCGGACCGCTCACCGACCTGCTGCACGCCGCCGCCCAGGCGATCGGAGGCTGAAGCGATGCGCACCACCCACGAAGTCGACGTCACCGAACTGCCGCAGCGGGCCGAGCGGCTGCTGGCCGACGGGCACCGTCTCGCGCTGGTGGCCGCCCACCTCGACGAGGCCGGACCGCGCGTGGTGTACCTGTTCGTGGCCGGCCCGCCCGACACCCGCACCGAACTGCACGTCCGCCTCGACACCGACAGACCGGAAGTGCCCACACTCGCCCATCTGTCCTTCCCCGCCGGCCGGTTCGAGCGCGAGATGCGCGACCTGTTCGGCATCGTCCCCCTCGGCCACCCCCAGCCCCGCCGTCTCGTCCGTCACTTTCACTGGCCGCGCGGCTGGTACCCCATGCACCCCGACGCCGGACCACCGCCGCAGTTCGGCGAACAGGAAGGCCCGTACCCCTTCCTGGAGGTCGAGGGCGAGGGTGTGTACGAGATCCCCGTCGGGCCCGTGCACGCCGGCCTGATCGAACCCGGCCACTTCCGCTTCTCCGTCGTCGGCGAGACCATCCTCAAACTCAAGGCCCGCCTCTGGTTCGTCCACCGAGGCGTGGAAAAGCTGTTCCAGGGACGCTCGGCGGCCGCGGGCCTCCCGCTCGCCGAACGCATCAGCGGCGACACGGCCGTTGGCCATGCCCTGGCCTACTGCCTGGCCGTGGAGGAGGCCACCGGCACCGGGGTCCCGGCTCGGGCGCAGCGCGCCCGCGCTCTCCTCCTGGAGCTGGAGCGGATCCACAATCACGTCGCCGACCTCGGCATGCTCTGCAACGATGTCGGACACGGCATCCTCAACGCCCATGCCCAGCGGGTACGCGAGCAACTCCTGCGCCTCAACAAGGAAGTCACCGGGCACCGGCTGCTGCGCGGAGGCGTCGTTCCCGGCGGCGCGGCCCTGCGCGCGCTGCCCGATCCGGCCCGGCTGAAGGCGATCCGCGAGGACGTCGGAGAGATCGCCGACCTCGCCCTCGGCCACTCCACCGTCCGCGACCGCTTCACCGGAACGGCCATTCTGCACGCCGGCGCGGCCAGGGAGATCGGCTGCCTCGGCTACGTCGCCCGCGCCAGCGGCATCGCCGACGACGCCCGCGTGGCGCATCCGTTCACCGGATACGGTGCGCAGTTCGACGTGCCCGTCCACGACAGCGGCGACGTCCTGGCCCGCTTCCTCGTCCGCGCCGAGGAAATCGAGACCTCTTTCGCCCTGATCGAGGAGTTCGCCGACGGACTGGCTGCCCCCAGGGCGATGGTCGCGGCCCAGCCGCCACCCGGCGCGGGCCCCGGCACGGGCGTGGGCCTGGTGGAGGGCTGGCGCGGCACCATCGCCACCCGTGTCGAACTCGCCCCCGACGCCACCCTTGCCCGGGTCAAGCCGGTCGACCCGTCGTTCTTCAACTGGCCGGCCCTGCCGGTCGCGTTGGCGGACACGATCGTCCCGGACTTCCCGCTGACCAACAAGAGCTTCAACCTCTCCTACGCGGGCAACGACCTGTGACGCGTCAGGGCGTTCTCGTCCCGTGTCATGCGGCCGGCTCCTTCGGGCCACAGGACCTCGACGTCCATGCCGCTGCTGCGGGCGAAGGCCACGAGATGGGCTGTCGCGTCCCGGCCGTCGGTCGGGGAGCCGTCCCACACCGCCAGCAGCCGGGCGCACGAGCGCAGCAGACTCTCGTCCGCGACCACACAGGCACCGCGGTCGGTCGGGTCGTACTCCAGCAGCCGCACCTGCTCCGAGAGCAACAACAGTTCTCCAGCTGCCCTGCGATCGCACGACTCCAGTACGTCGGGCACGCCGTTCCTGGAGGGCAGGACGGTCACCAGCGCCAGTCCCGCGGCGCGGGCAGCCCTTCCGAAGGCGACCGGCAGCCCCTGCCCGACACGCACCAACCCTGCCTTGCCCGCCAGCGCGAACTCGGCCAGACGCCGGCGCAGCTCCTCCTCCAGCATCGCCAGAGTGGGCGCGGTGAGGTCAGGGTGTCCCACAACAGCGATCACTTCAGGCAATCCTTTCTCCGCGCCCATCCACCGGCAGTGGGCCGCTCCGAGGAACGGTCATTCGAGAGGGGCGGAGACAGGGCGCAGCCGCCCGCCCGGACAGCTGATCTTCCCCGGCCGGACGGAGCCGGGTCCTGGTCCGGCCGGGCCGACTTCAGGGCCGGTCGGCCCTTTTCGCATCTACGACGGCATGCCGAACCGCACGAGGACGACCTTGCCGTCATGGTCGACGGCGGGCTCCGCGCTGACGTCGCCGTCGTAGTCGGCGGCCAGTTCGGCCACCATCCGCAACCCCGCTCCCATGGCCTCGTCGCTGAGATCCGGCAGCCTCGGCTCGGCGTCCGCGACGCTGACGACCAGTTGCCCGGCAGCGACCGTGATCCCCACGTCCATCACCGGCGACCGAGGAGCGTGCCGCAGCACGTTGGTGACCAGCTCGCTGGTCACCAACAGCACTGCATCCGCGAACGCGGACCCAGGTGAGACGCCGGCCGCGGGGAGGTACTCAGTCACCGCTTCCCGGGCTCGCCGCACCGCCTCGGGCCCCAATCCGAACGAGGCGATGTGCCGTTGCACCACGGGAGGCACATGCTCGATCGCTGCGGCCGGCTGCCTGGCACGCCGCCACGGCACCCGGAACCCGCCGCCGGTCAACGCGTCGCCTCCGCCGCGCGCAGCTCGTCCAGCATGTCCTGCCGGCCGATCAGCAGGTTGGCCAGGATCCGCCGTGCGGCGGCGAGCAGCTCGGCCACATCGCCCCCGGCCAGCTCGTACACCACCGTCGAACCGGTGCGCGTCGCGGTCACGATGCCCGAGCGGCGCAGCACGGCGAGCTGCTGGGACAGGTTCGACGGCTCGACCTCGATCGCGGCCAGCAGCTCGCGCACCGGCTTGGGGCCGTCCTGCAGCAGCTCAAGTACGCGGATGCGTACCGGGTGGCCGAGCATCCGGAAGAACTCGGCCTTCGCCTCATACAGCGGAACCGGCATCCCGATCACCTCTCGTCCGCCCCTGTTGCCTCGACGTCGAGCCCATGCCGACGTGCCAGTCGTACCGCGTCGTCCAGCTCGTCCTGGGCCACCGCGACGTCGTAGGCGTCCTCGGTGCTCAGGGCGGCCGCCAGCCGGGCCCGCGCGGCGCGTACCCGCGCCGGGAGCGCCTCGGCGACTTCGTTCACTGCGACCTCCGGACGGTCTCTCACTTAGAAACCATGGCAACTAACCAATTGAAGAACTCTTCAATTGAATTGTAGGGCGAAGGAAGGCCGCGACAGACCTTACGGGACCGGGCCGTTGAAGTCGCAGAGGTCACGCATCGGCAAGAAGCTGCGCGCAGAGGCAGAACTCGCGCAGCTCGGCACCGCCGGCGCACTGGCGGAGGAAGCCGGGAACATCGCCCCGCTGCAGCGAGTCCTGGCACAGATCGTCGGTCAGTTCCAGAGCCCGTAGTGCCACCGACCCCAGACTGCTGACCGGCCCGGTCTCCGCTTCACGGCGCAGCTGCGCGAGTTCGCGTACAGCCGGTGAATCAGCGCCGGACGCCTGGAGCTGCGCGAGGAGCACGGACGCCTCTCCGACGAGGTATTGCTGCGTCATTGCGACCACCGCCCCACCGACCTGGGCCCTTCCAGTCTCCCCCTTCGGAACGTTTCAGCGCTTCCGCTGCCGGAGGAGGCGGAAGCCACGCCCGAACGTGCGCCACGGGCAGCTCAGTCCGGCTCCATGTAGGGGCGACGGAACACCGGGGCCTGGCCGGCGCCCCATGGGCGTACGGCTGCGAGGGCCCGGGCGACCGCGGACTCCAAGGAGCCGCTGGTGTCGACCGCGACGGCCTCGGGCCATGGTGGTTCCCTGGCCGCCATGGCGGCGGCGATGTCGGGGCCGGCGTCGGACGGGCCGACGGCGCGCGTGGCCAGGCGGGCGGTCGACACGTCGTCCGGCGCATGGCAGTGCAGGGCCACCAGGTCGGCACTGGTGCGTTCGGCCACGCGCAGGGCCGCCTCGCGCTGTCCCGCATCGGACCAGGTGGCGTCCAGGACGACGGACTCGCCGCAGGACATCAGTGCGGCTGCGCGGCCGAGGAGGGCGGCGTAGGTCTTGGCCGTCCACTCCGGCGTGTAGAGGCCCTCGCCGTAGGCGGCCGCGGCGGACTGTTCCGCGGGGATGCCGGCCAGCTCCTTGCGGAGGCGGTCGCTGCTGAGCAGGGTGACCCCCAGCCGGTCGGCCAGCGCTCCGGAGAGGGTCGACTTCCCGCTGCCGGGCAGTCCGCCGACGAGGGTGAGCGAGACGGCAGAGGTGCGCAGGTGGCGCAGTGCCGTCGAGGCCAGCCGCCGCGACGCCGCCTCCGCGCCGGGCGCGCCCTGCCGGGCCTGGATCAGGGAGACCTTGGCGCGGACGAACGCCCGGTAGGCGACGTAGTGGTGCCTCAGGGAAGAGGGCGCGGGATCGCCGGAGTACTCGCCGTACTGGGCGAGGAAGTACGCGGCTTCCTCCGGGGCGCCGAGCTGTTCCAGGTCCATGGCGAGGAAGGCGGCGTCGTCCAGGCCGTCGACGTAGCGGAGACGGTCGTCGAACTCCAGGCAGTCGAGGACGCGGGGGCCGTCGTCGAGGCAGAAGATGTCCTCGGCGAGGAGGTCGCCGTGGCCGTCGACCACCCGCCCCTGCTCGATACGGGAGTCGAAGAGCCGCTTGCGGCCGGCGAGGTAGCGGCGGACCAGCCGCTCGACCTCGGTCACCTGGTCCGGGACGAAACCCTCGGCGGCGAGTGCGCGGACCTGCGCGAAGCCAGCCTCCCATCGGGCCGAGAGCGCATCCCGCGTGCCCTGTTCGTTCACTTCGCCGCCACGGGGCGCGTCCGCGTGCCAGGCGGCAAGGTGTCGGGCGACGGCCCGCAGGACGTCGTCGACGGCGGCTCCTTCACGTACCAGGTGGGAGAGACGACGGTCCGCCGGCATGCGGCGCATCACCACCAGGGGTTCGGGGGCCTCCGCGTCCGGGCTGCTGAACTCGCCCAGACCCAGGTAGACGTCGGGGGCGAAGCGGCGGTTGAGAGCGACTTCGCGCTCGCAGGCGGCCCGGCGAGCCGCCACTGTGGTGTAGTCCAAGAACTCCAGATCGACGGGTTTCTTGACCTTGTAGGCGCGGTCGCAGGCGAAGAACACGATCGCGGTGTGGGTCTCGAACACCTCAGCGCGTGGCAGCGGCTCACCACCGTGCCCCGCACCGGACCGGAGGACGGACGCATCGGTGGCCCCAGGCACCGGCCGCGCCGATGTCCCGCCGGGGCCGGGCTCAGTCATGAGGGACGACCGCGACGGGGCAGCGCCCGTGATGAACGGCGGCCTGCGCCACGGGCCCCAGGTGCGGCACCAGACCATGGCGATGCCGGCGACGGCCCACAACCAGCAGCGCGGCGCCCTCGGCGGCCTGTACGACGGCCTTGGCGGGGCTTGCCAGACGGACGCTCTCGCTCACATCCACCCGCGGGTACTTCCCCCGCCACAGGTGGAGCGCCTCGCTCAGCTGCCTGTACGCATCCCGGGTGATCTCCTCGGTGACCTCGTGGTCCACGCCCCAGGGCACCCGTGCATGGAGCGGCACGCTGCTGCCGTGGACCGCCAGGAGAGGAAGGCCCCTGGCCGCAGCGGTGTGGAAGGCGAAGTCGAGCAGGGTGTCGGAGGATCCGTGCAGTTTCAGGGCCACGACCACCCGGCTCGCGGGTGCCGGGGGCATTCCTTGCTCCGCGGGTTCGGCACGGACCAGCACCACCGGCCGCTCCGCCCGTGCCACGACGGGCATGCTGATGTCACCCAGGAAGTAGCTCTCGACGGGCTCCAGCCCACGCGAGCCCAGCACCGTCATCTCCGACTCCGACGCGGCCTGGAGCAAGGCGCTCTGGGCGTCGTCGGCAACCAGGTTCCCGACGATGGACAGGCCCGGGTGGCGCGCCTGGAGCTCCGCTCGCGCGGTGTGGACGAGGCGCTTCGCCCAGTAGTTCTGATCGACTTCCGCGGGGACGCGGGCCGGTTCAGGGGCCAGCAGCGGCCACGCGTGCAGCAAGCGCAGGGGCAGCCTGCGCTTCTCGGCCTCGTCGGCGGCCCAGCGGGCAGCGGCAAGGCTCTCGGGTGAACCGTCGAGGCCCACGGTGACGGCTGGTTGCATGGCGGCGGCCTCCGTCTCGTAAGAAGCTGGAAATGACCGGTAGACGTCCGATCCGGTGGCCGGCTCGGACACCACCTGGATGCCGATCGCGGTGCTTCTCTCATTCGAGGATCACCCCGATCCCCTCCGAGACGCATGTGGACCTGTGGAGGCGTGGAATCCCCACGAGAGGAGACACGGTGACGATTCCCGTGGTGGTCGGCGTCGACGGATCCGAGGCGAGCCTGGAGGCGGTCGACTGGGCGGCCGACGAGGCGGTCCGGCACGGGGTACCGCTCCTCATCCTGCACGCGGCCCCCGGGAGCCACGAGGCGTCGGACCTTCTCACCGCAGCCTCGGAACGGGCGAGGCGGGGCGCCCCCACGGTGCGGCTGTCGAGCGAGGTGTCGCGTGAAGACGCGCCCTCCGCCCTGATCGACAGGGGGCGCAACGCCTTCGCTCTGGTGCTCGGGTCCAGAGGGCTCGGAGATCTCGCCGACATGCTTCTGGGCTCGGTCAGCCTCGCCGTGGCCGCGCGAGCCGACTGCCCGGTCGTCGTGGTCCGCGGCGACGCGGCTCACCGGGAGGCGCGGTTCGGGAACATCGTCGTCGGCATCGAGGACGAGCAGAACAGCGGCACGGCCCTGGAGTTCGCGTTCCGCGAGGCCCAGGCGCGGCGCTGCCGGCTGGTGGCGGTGCACGCCTGGGTCGCGCCACCGGGCACTTTCAGTACACCTCAGGCCCCGTCGTGGCCTCTGGAGGCGCACCTCCGGCCACCGGCTCAGGTGCTCGACGACGCCCTGCGTGGGCCGGCGGCGCGGTACGCCGACACCCTGGTCGAGCGGCGGCTGATCGAGGCACCGGCACGACAGGCACTGCTGGAAGCGGCGTCGGAGGCGGATCTTCTGGTCATCGGTGCCCGCCCGCGACGTGTGCGTCAGGGCCTGCAACTGGGCCTGATCAATCATGCGCTCCTGCATCACGCCCCGTGTCCCACCGCGGTCGTACCCCACAGATGAGGGCCGGATGACGGCCAGCGGCTGAGAGGGCCCGTGCCGACCGCCCCCCTTTGGGACCGGACGCCGGTCGGCAGGGACTTTCGGCCCTGTGACCGAGGCGGCCGTTGTCCGATGGTGGACAAGGCGGGGGAATCGAGGCAGGGGAATCGGACCAGCGACGTGCTGGAGGCCGCATCATGAGCACACACGGTTCGCCGTCCGCATCCGGTCCGCCCCGGCCGCACAAGGGGGACGTGCCACGCGAGGCCAACCCGCTCAGGCGTACGTCCGACAGGTACGAATCCTGGTTCCGCCGTGTGCTGATGCTCGTACTCGTCCTCGGGCTGCCGGTGGCCGCGCTCAGCGCGGGGCTGACGGCGTACGAGTCATCCATGCGCACCGTGCATGCCCAGGCCGCGGCACGACACGAGGTCACCGCCCGACTGACGTCCGACGTGCTGGGCGACGGCCTGGTGTCGAAGCGACCGGCGCCGATCCGCTGGACCGAGCGGAACGGCACCGTGCGAACGGGAACGGCCCTCGTGAAAGCAGGCACGCCCAAGGGCGCCGCCGTGCGGGTGTGGGTGGACCGGGACGGGACCGTCACCACTCCGCCTATGAACACGGCCGGCGCGCAGGCCAACGGCTGGTTCGTGGCCGGTATGGCGGCACTCGGTGTGGCCCTCGGGGCGCACGCGGCACGGGCAGCCACGCGCCTGGCGCTGGACCGGAGAAGGTACGCGCAGTGGGAGGCCGAGTGGGACCTGGTGGAACCGCTGTGGTCCGGGCGCTTCCGCCGCTGACCGACGGGCACCCGTGACCCCGCCGGACGGCCCGTCCGAGACCCTGCGGACTCAGGAAGTGGTGGGGAAACGCCCGGCATCGTCCGTCCGGTACGCGATGTGGCAGGCGACCGAGACAACGCCGTCGACACCACGGCACAGCTGCTCGATGACCGGGATCAGGCTCCGGAACTCCACGGAGCCGCCGAGGTCGACCCGCCCGTCGTGGACCTCGACCGTCACCGCCGAGGGATCGAGCCCCATCGTGCGCCGCAGCAACTCCTGAGTGATCTCCTCGCGGATGGCGTCGTCACGGCGCAGGAAGATGCGCAGCAGATCACCACGGCTGACGATGCCCAGGAGCCGGTCCGCCTCGTCCACCACGGGCAGCCGCTTGACGTGCTGTGCCTCCATGAGCCGAGCGGCCTCGACCACGTTCCACTCCGGACGTGCGCACACCGCGGGAGCCGACATCAGTTCCTCGGCGCGGGCCCCTTCGGCCTTGGCCCGCTCCCAGGCCTCCAGGTTCGGGACCGGGACCCTGCCCGACGGATCGGCCTGGTCGGCGCTCTTGCGGAGCAGGTCGGCCTCGGACACCACACCGATGGGACGCTCCAGGTCGTCCACCACGGGCACTGCCGTGACGTCGTTGTCCGTCAGTAGCCTGACCAGCTCCTTGAACGGCGTGTCACGCCGTGCCCGGACGACGTCCCGGGTCATGAGCTCCTCGACCGTTCGGTGGTGCATGTCGCCTCCCTGAGACGGGCAGCCCGCCTCGTGGGTACCGGGTCTCGTCCCGTGCGGCGGTGCGTCCCGCGTGGCAGGTTGGAATACAGCACCATTCTGAGCAGAGGGCGGCGATCATGCGAGCTCACCTCGGCGACCAACTCGTCATCGAAAGTCCGACAACCGGCGGCGCCAAGCGCGACGGCGAGATCGTCGGGCTCCACCACGCGGACGGAACCCCTCCGTACGACGTGCGCTGGTCGGACACGGACGAGGTGACGCTTGTCTTCCCCGGGCCCGACGCGCACATTCACCATCTCGAGCACGAACAGCCCGGGACCACCCATGAGACATGGCCGGGCACGGCCGGGGCAGAGTCTGTGTCCGTGGCCGGCGCTCCGACCGGGACGCGCAACCCCGGCGACATCGGCCGGCGCGTGGGCACCGAACGCCGCAGACGGGGACTCAGCCTGGAGGAAGCGGCCCGCCGCGCGCGCATGTCGCCCCGCTACCTGTCATACCTGGAGGAACAGCCCGCCGACCCCACGATGCCGGCTCTCCTCAGGCTGGCCGACGCGCTGGGTACTTCGGCCACGGCACTGCTCGGCGGCGGCATGGATCTCCCGCCGGGCCAGGGCTACGCACTCCTGCACCCTCAACTGCGGGACCTCAGCCCCGACGAATGCCGCGCTCTGCTCTCCACGCACGGCATCGGGCGCGTCGCGGTGTCGGCGTCCGACGGCCGCCCGGCGGTCGTCCCGGTCAACTACGACGTCGTCGATGACGCCATCGTCTTCCGGACCGCGCCCGACTCCATGGCCGCAGCGGCCGCGGAAACGGAGGTCGCCTTCGAGGTCGACCACGTGGACGAGGCTCTGAGCCAGGGCTGGAGCGTGCTCGCCGTCGGCCGTGCAAGCATCGTGACCGAGCCGGAGGCCGTGCGCAGGCTCGTCCAACTCGCCCACAGCACGCCATGGGCCGGCGGCGAACGCGCGATCTGGGTGTCGATCCGCCCCACGAGCCTCACGGGCCGTCGCATCACTCCGGCCGACCAGTAGACACGGAGCGCTGTTGAGGGGCGCAGCTGCCGCCACTTACCGCGTGGTCTCTGATCCGTCCTGAGCGGCTCCCTCGGGTACGAGCCGTGTCTCGACGCCCACCACACCCTCCAGAGCACGGACGAGGCGCTCGGCGACCCAGATGAGCGAGGTGTCGGGGACGCGCCCGCGGAGCGTGACGACCCCGTCCCGCACGGACACGTGGATGGCGTGAGCGACCGCGGGGAACAGGTACGACACCACGGTGCGGCGGACTTCCTCCTCGATGTCCTCGTCCGAGCGCAGGAAGACCCTCAACAGGTCGCCTCGGCTGACGATGCCCGAAAGCCTGTCCTCGTCATCGACCACGGGAAGCCGCTTGACGTGCTCCTTCGCCATGATCCGGGCTGCCTGGGCCAAGGTGACGTCGGGGCGGACCGTGACAGCGGGCGTACTCATGAGCTCCTCAGCGGTCAGCGCCTCAGCCTTGGCCAGGACCGACCGGTGACGGATCCGGTCACGCCGGGTGAGTCCGTCGTCCCGGAACTCCTCCTTGGGCAGCAGGTCGGCCTCCGAGACGACACCGACCACACGCCCTTGCCCTGCCACGACCGGCACGGCACTGACCTGCCGCTGCTCCATGACCCGCACGATCTCCTTGAACCGCGCATCGCGCCCGACAGCCACCACGGAACGGGTCATCACATCGCTCACGATGTGCGGAGCATCAGGCATGGCATGGTCCTTCAGGGGCGCACCAGAGGAACTGCTCGGCCGCATGCCTCCAGCATCACCGCGCCCCAGCATGCCGCAATCCGGCCGAACGCCGCCCGATCCGGGGCCGTACGGGTAGGTCGCGGCGGTTCTCGGTCGATGCGACGGTATTCACAGGGGGTCTTTCGGTAGCGGCGCGCGCCGCGTGCCCGGTCGCCGTCGTCCCCCAACCGGTCCGAGGCCCGGCCGACGGGCTCGGTCCCGCTGCGGCCCCGGAGGAGAGGTGAGGGCGGCGGATGTCGGACTGGACGTGGGAGTGGACGGGCTACGACCCCGCTGCCGAGCGGTTGCGTGAATCGCTGTGCACGCTCGGAAACGGCTACTTCGCCACGCGGGGCGCGGTGCCCGAGTGCCGGGCGGGCCTGACGCATTACCCGGGAACCTACGCGGCCGGCTGCTACAACCGCCTGGAGTCGGCCCTGGCAGGACGCCAGGTGATCAACGAGGACCTGGTCAACCTCCCGAACTGGTTACTTCTCCGGTTCCGTCTGCGCCGCGCCGAGGGAGCGTGGGGCCCGTGGCTCTCCCCGGACGCACACGCCCTCCTGGACCACCGGCACACCCTGGACCTGCGCCGCGCCACGCTCACCCGTGCCTTCCGCCATCGCGGCGACGGGGCGGGCGTGCTCGGCGTCGAGCAGACCCGCCTGGTGCACATGGGGGACCCTCACCTGGGCGCGCTGCGGACGGTCTTCACCGTCGAGGACTGGTCGGGAGAGGTCGAGATCGAGTCCTGTCTCGACGGCGAGGTGATCAACGGCAATGTGCACCGTTATCGCGCTCTCAACCGCCGTCATGTGACCCATGTGCGGACGGGGGCGCAGGAGCCTCACACGGTCTGGCTGAGCTGCCGGACCAGCACATCGGACATCGCTGTGGCCCTGGCCGCCCGAACGACGGTCACAGCCGGCCCGGCTCCGGTCTCGTCGATGCTTCGCCCAGCCCGCCACCGCGCCGTCCACCGCCTGGTGGTCCCGATCGCTCCCCATTGTCCCGTCACCGTGGACAAGACCGTGGCGCTGCACACCTCGCGCGACACGGCCATCAGCGACCCACTGGGCGAAGCGGTCGACCGGGTGTCCACGGCAGCGGACTTCCCAGGCCTGCTGGACTCCCACGTCGCCGTGTGGGAGCGGTTGTGGCGACGGGCGGACATCCAGGTGCCCGGCGAAGCCGGTCGCATCCTGCGCTTCCACCTCTTCCACGTCCTGCAGACGCTGTCACCGCACACGGCGGACCTGGACGTGGGCGTCCCCGCGCGAGGACTCCACGGCGAGGCGTATCGCGGTCATGTCTTCTGGGACGAGCTCTTCGTCCTGCCGTATCTGAACCTGCACTTCCCGGAGGTCTCCAGGGGGCTGCTGGACTACCGCCACCGGCGTCTCCCGCGGGCCTGCCGGGCGGCGGCCGCGGTCGGCCGGGCCGGGGCGATGTATCCCTGGCAGAGCGGCAGCAACGGCCGCGAGGAGACCCAGGAGTGGCACCTCAATCCCCACTCGGGTCACTGGCTGCCCGACAACTCCCGGCTCCAGCACCACGTGGGCTCCGCGATCGCCTACAACGTGTGGCAGTACTGCGAGGCCACCGGTGACACCGAGTACCTGCACACCAAGGGCGCGGAGATGCTGCTGCAGATCGCCCGTTTCTGGGCGGACCTGGCCGTCTTCGACCCCGGCCTGGGACGCTACCGGATCCGCGGTGTCGTCGGCCCCGACGAGTACCACGACGGCTACCCGGATGCCGCCGTGCCGGGGCTGGACGACAACGCGTACACCAACGTCACCGCGGCCTGGGTCCTGACCCGCACCTTGGACCTCCTGCGCCGCCTCCCCGTGTGGCGCCGTGAGGAACTTTTCGAGCGCGTCCGGCTGGACGGCGGCGAGCTGCCCATGTGGGAGGAGATCTCACGTCGCCTGCGTGTGCCGTTCCACCAGGGGGTCATCAGCCAGTTCGAGGGCTACGACGGCCTCGCCGAACTCGACTGGGACGCCTACCGAACGCGCTACGGCGGCATCCGCCGACTGGACCGCATCCTCGAGGCCGAGGGCGACACGGTCAACCGCTACAAAGCGTCCAAGCAAGCCGACGTCCTCATGCTCGGCTACCTGTTCTCGCCCACCGAGCTGCGGCAGCTGTTCCTGCGCCTCGGATACGAGCTGGACGACGAGGTGTGGCGCAGAACCGTCGACTACTACCTGCAGCGCACCAGCCACGGCTCCACACTCAGCGGACTCGTCCACGGCCTGGTCCTGGCCAGGGCCAGACGAGCCGAGGCATGGCAGTACGTCCATGAGGCGCTGGAAGCGGACATCGCCGATATCCAGGGCGGTACGACCGGTGAGGGCATCCACCTCGGAGCCATGGGGGGCACCCTCGACCTGGTCCAGCGCGGCTTGACGGGTCTGGAGACACGCGAGGACGCTCTGTGGCTGGACCCGGTGCCTCTCCCTGCTCTCTCCGAGTACGGGTTCTCCCTTCGCTACCGCGGTCACTGGGGTGTCGGTGTACGACGCAGAAGCGAGCACCTGGAGATCTGTGTGCCCGAGTCGGAGGAGTCACCGATCCGTGTGGCGCTGGCCGACCGCACCGTGACCATCGCTCCTGGGGAGACGTGCACGCTCGTGCTGCCGTAATGAAGCGGAAGTATGGATTTGCGTGGATTATGACGACAGGGGGCTTGGCTGTACGGAGGAACGGCATGCTTGACAGAGCCCAGGACGCGCCACCAGGGGTCGACGCCGTCAAGGCGATCGGCACCGTGTCGAAGCACGACTACGAAACCGTGATCGAGCCGATCGTCGACGCCGCACGCAGGGAAGGCCGCCGTATCCGGCTCCTGTACGAGTTCGGCCCGGAATTCCGGTCGTTCACCCCCGCAGCCGGGTGGGAGGATTTCAAGGTCGGCATCGGCGCCCTGCGGCTGTTCGAGGGGTGCGCCGTCGTCACCGACATCGGCTGGATCCGGGAGTCGACGCGGTTCGCGAGTTTCCTGATGCCCTGCCCTGTACGCGTCTTCGGCGTACAGGATCGCGAGGAGGCCCTGAGCTGGCTCGTCTCACTGCCTGAAGGACCCGGGGTGTCCCACCAGCTCCTGTCCGACTCCAACGTGCTCGTGATCGAGGTCGAACAACCCCTGCGCACACCGGACTTCGAGGCACTGGCGCAGACAGCCGACAGTTGGCTCGAAAGCCACGACACGCTGGCCGGTGTCGTGGTGCACGCCCGCGCATTCCCGGGATGGGAGAACATCGGAAGCCTGCTCCGGCATGTACGTTTCGTCCGCGACCATCATCGGAAGGTCAGGAGGGTCGCGCTGGCGGCCGACAGCAAGTTCGCCGAGCTGGCACCGCACTTCGCGAAGCACTTCGTCCAAGCCGAAGTAAGGCAGTTCGGATACGCCGAGCTCGACGACGCCGTCGCCTGGGCCGCGAGCCCACCCGACCCCAGCCATGCCGACGCGGGCTGATCCTGGAGTGGCGGGAAGCCGTCAGCGATCCGCAAGCACATCAACCGCAGCGATGATGGCCTGCGACTCGCCCCAAGAGGCAAAGAGCACCAGCCCTCGCGGGTGGGAGGTGGGGCGGCCGTCCTTGAGGGCCCGGGCAGCGAGCGCGACGAGTGTGTGTGTCCGCCATAGCCCGGTCGGCGGATGCGATGATGTCGAACGGCGCCGGCGTCGATATGTTTCGCCAGACCTCGGGTCACCCTATCCGGCTGGGGTATCCGGAAGCCGACGAGCGACCCGGTAGGCGGCGATGAGAGCCGTGAGCTGAGGGTTGAACCCCTCGGCCTCTTGGAGGGCTGCGTCCGGCAGCGGATCGTCGGCGGCACAGCCGAGAGCCGGGCGACCGGCGAGGTGCCCGCACAGGGCGTCCAGGCGGTCGAGGAGGACGGCCATGCGCGCCTGCTCAGGGCTCAGCGACCGCAGCCAGGCAAGGCGTTCCACAGCCGTCTCAGGGCGCGGGGGCAGGCAGCGGCGGATCGCGTCGGCCCGCGCGGCAAGGGTGTTCCACACGGGCACGCGCAGCGTCGCGACCAGCACGTCGGGGACGGCTTCCACGGTAGGGGGCGTCATGTCCCCCACAATCGCAGCGGGCACTGACAACACGGCGCAGCCATGACACCACGTCAGCCGTCCGGGCAACGCGCTGTGATGCAGACGGGTCAGTCCGTGCGGTCAGGCGGGCTGCCACAGCTCGACCCGATTGCCTTCAGGATCGATGACCCAGCCGAATCGACCGACACCGTCCATGTCCTGCGTTTCTTCGGCCACGTCCGCTCCCTTGGCACGCAGTTGCGCGAGCATCGCATCCAGGTCGCGGACCCGGAAGTTGAGCATGGTTTGCTGGGCGCGGGATCCGAAGTAGTCGGTCTCGGACTCGAACGTCGCGAACACCGTCGGGTCGGCGGCCCGCATCAAGTAACCACCGATTCCAAGCACACGTTCCATGCCGCCATCTTGCCGGGACGGCAATCGGGCGGGCCGGCACCACACCATCGTCCGCTTCACCGCCGTCTGCGGCTGAGCGCTCTGGCTCGAAATGCTCAGTCGGACTCCGGCAGCACGAGCCAGATCTCGGAGAGGGAGAGGCCGTGCTCTCGACTCACCACCCCGCAGGGGCAGCCCAACGTGGCTCGACGCCAATCGCAGATCACGGTCCAGGGACCGTCCTTGCCTCCGCATTCTGGGCACTCGATGGTTACGGCTGTCCATACGCCCGTCGCAGGCCTGGTGTGGCGACGGAATCTACCCACGTATCGGGCCTGCCAGGGCTCAACCGGCGGCGTGAGCGGGACAGCGCCGGGCACGCACGTCGCGGCAAGGACGGTGAACAGTATGGTCAGGTCGGGAAGCAGGGCTTCGCCCGCTTCGGTCGGCGGCGCCGCGCCTTCCGTTGTCCCCGGCACGGTCACGTACCTCGGTGCTGCGGCTGCAACGGGTGGGTTCGGGGCAGCGTGCCAGGGCAGCAGGGCGCGGGCGACGGCGGCCAGGAGCGCGGCGGCAGGCGGGCTGACAGCACCGGCGTCCAGGTGGTGGACGGTAGTCCGCAGTATGCGTTGAAGCCGTCTGTCCCGGTCTGTCGCCCGGGTCCGCGCCGCTGTGCCCCGCCGGGCCGGGAGCGGGGCGGTGAGGCGGGCAAGGACAGCCACCGCCGCCTCGGCATCGGCCGACGACAGGCGCCACTCCTCTGCGCCTAGGAGCTGCCGGGCTCGCCCGACCTCCAGGGTGAGAGCGCGTGTCAACAAAGGGAGAGGGCTCGATGCTGCTGCCGGCCGACCGTACATACCTGCCACGCACCCCCTTCTCAACATTGAGCACGATGGCGTACGCGACGTCGGACGGATCAGCCCCACCCGCCCGGCGATTCTCCCAGTTCGCGACCGTTCCGATTCCCCTCCGGGACCAGCCTCGTGGAGGGGCTCATGTCGCTGTCCGTGCCGTAGAAGCGGCCCTGCTCGCACAGGGCGTCGATCTCGGCGCTCTCTTCCTCGCTCAGTTGCGCATCCAGCGCGACGCTGATGACGCGTCGGGCGCTCGCCAATCGCCGAGCGACATCCCAGTCGACGATGAATTGGCCGACGGTGTACTCGTCGGCGGTTCCGGATGCCTGACGGGATCCGAGTCGGTCGAGGGAAACCACGAACTCGTTCAAGTCCTGCAGGACTGCGACGACCTCATGGAGGGGCATGCGGATCTCTCGGGAGGACATGTCCATCGGCCGATTCAACTCCAGTGGTCGCACTCGGGCCCAGATCCTGACCCCGATCAGGCAGTGGCCGCAGGTCACAGCATAGGTCCTGCCCTCTGGCAGGACCTGTTCGATCTGTTGATGAGCAAGGGCGCTGGTGCTCGGGTTGGCAGCCTGTCGACGATCAAAGGCGGTCCTTCAACGCCGCGTATGCTCGCTCGACCTCGCCCAGGTACTGCCCGAGGCGGAAGCGAACCTCGTCGATGGCCCTGCCGTCGAGGCCCGGGTACATCAGGCTGGACCAGATGACTGTCTCGCCCCGGAGCTGGACCCGGATGGTCAGCCTGCCCGGCCCTGGGTCGGGCTGCTCCTCGGCCGCCACATCCACCATGCGCGGCATGTCCGCTGGATAGAGCGGTCCGCCTGGGCGGAGCAGCCACCTCGGGCCGAGGCCCGCCATGCTGCTGTCGCTGCGCGCTACCAAGTCGAGGCCATCGACGAAGAGGTACGTGTGCACGGCAGCACACACCGACGGCCCAGGACACGCGCTGATGAGCAGCGTACTCACCGCACCGTCGCTCTGCTTGTCGGGCACGGTGATCCTCAGCTCGCGCGGGGATCTACGTGGCATCCGCCTGATGTGACGTCATGGGCCGATCGTAGCGGCTTCGCCGCACCACTTCGGAAGACCGCTCATACGGATGATCGGATGAGAGTACCCGCCGGGAGGCTGAGCTCAACTCTTGGTGGGGTCGCGTGGCACCGTCGGGGCCCGACGGGACCGGTCGTGTGCGCCCCATTCCAGGGCTTCGGCGCAGTCGGGTGACGTCCGATTCGTGCTCAAGCGAGGCCGACTTCGACAAGATCAAGACGGTTCACGCAACCGTCATGCCAAGGGAGGCGGCGGCGTCCCGCCACGGTGCGAAACCGCCGCTCACCCTCCGTCCCAGCCCTTGTTTAACCTATCGAATATCGATAGATTCTAATCGCAACTCGATGGAAGGATGGGGTCGTGGGAAAGCTGACAGTGCGTGCGCTCCGCGCCGTGCTCGTGGTGGTGCTCGCCGGCACCGTGTTCGTACAGGCAGGGATGGTGTGGGCGTTGGCCGCCGACCCGGAGGACGGGTCGCTCCCGCTGACCCCGCTGCGCGTGATCACGATTTTGGGCATGGTGTCGGCCCAGGTCGCCCTGGTTTGCGTATGGCGGCTGGTGACGATGGTGCAACGCGGAACCGTGTTCTCCCACGCCGCCTTCCGGTACGTGGACGGCGTGATCGGCGCCTTCGTGGCGGCTGCCCTCCTGTGGTTCGCGGTCACGGCCATCAATGCGCCCGGCCAGCGGGACGACCCGGGCGTCACCGTCATCATGGGCGGGGTCGGCGTGGCCATCCTGGGGGTCGCGCTCATCGTGCTCGTGCTGCGGATGTTGCTCGCCCAGGCCGTCGCGCGCGATGTCGAAGCGGCGCAGATGCAGGCCGAGCTGGACGAGGTGATCTGATGCCGATCGTCGTCGACATCGACGTGATGCTGGCCAGGCGGAAAATGTCCGTGGGCGAACTCGCGGACCGCGTGGGGATCACGCCCGCCAACCTTGCGGTACTCAAGAACGGCCGCGCCAAGGCGGTGCGCTTCGCGACGCTCGCCGCGCTCTGCGAGGTACTCACGTGCCAGCCGGGCGACCTGCTGCGCTGGGAGGCCGAGGACGCCGCGGGCGGATGACGTGCCCCAGGGCGGGCGTGAAAGCGCCTGGCACCACATCGCTTCTTCAGGTGGTAGTCGCGGTTGGGGCCTTCGCGGAAGATGCTGGTCCGGGCGGACTGATGGAAGACTCGACGTAGGCGTCGGCTGTAGCGCTTGGGTCGGTGGAGGTTGTCGGTGCGGCGTCCGGAGTCCCGAGCAACGGGCACGAGGCCGACGACGGAGGCGAGGTGGCCTGCGTCGACGTAGGAGCCTAGATCACCGGCCGCGACGATGAACGCGGCGCCCAAGATGGGTCCACTCCCGCCAAGGATTCGATGAAGTGCGCCTGGGAGTGACGGCAGAAAGTCTGCCGGATCTGCCGGTCTATAAGCTTGATCCGATCGTCCAGGGTGAGTACCTGCGTGGCGATGTCCGCAACGTCCCGGCGGCGACATCTTGGCCCGTCAGCGTGGCGTGCTGAGTTCTGGCGGCCTGCCTGCATGGCTGTGACGGCAGCCGCCTCGGGGGTGCGGACGTTGCGTCCCTTGAGCCAGTGGGTGAGACGGGCTTGGCCGTGGCCGCGTAGGCTGCCACCGCCCGCCGAGCAGATCGCCGAGCGGACGGTCAGCAGCGTCGGCGGGTTCATGGTCGCCGGACAGCGCATCCAGCTCGGCCGCGGCTATGACCACCAGGTCGTCACCGCCCACCTGGACGAGAAAACGATCCGGGTCTTCCACGGCCAAGACCTGATCACCACCGTCCCGCGCGTGACCAGGAAGGAGGTGGTCGTCCGCAAGTCCGGCGAACACAACCGCCGGAAGATCGTCTAGGACAAGTGACCACCCGTGTTGATGTCAGCTGGTGATGTCAGACCGTGGGGTACTTCGTTCGGCAGAGGAGCGCGTACGAACTTGGTGCGTCGCTCGTCGCTCGCCCCCAGAGCACGGAAATTCCTTCGGGCTTCCGTGAGGCTCAGCCGGCCGTTGGGACCGCCCCGAACCCGGTCAGCATCGTCGTCGTCCTGGCCGTCATCCTCCCAGAAGCACACAGGGCAGATCTCGAAGCAGCCACGCTCATCGAGCGTCAGGAAGCCGCAGCAGGGACAGGGGCATGGGCCGTCCTCGGGCTTCCCATGGATGTTGACGAACGGAGTGACCACCACGGCATCCTGCCCTGCTGTGCGGCCAATCGCGAGCCAGTAGTGGGGGCTGTGTCTTGGGCTGGTATGCCTTTCGGCTGCGCTGATGGTCCGCGGATGTCCGTACTCGTCCGTGGCTGTGCTTCGGCGTTGCCACGCAGTCAGACACTCACTGCCGCCGCTGTTCATCGGCTTGCAGGAGCTTCGGAGATCTGTCGTGCCAACTCCTCGACGACCTGGGGCACAACATTCCGAGCGTCCTCGTCTTGCAGGGCTTCGGCGAGTGCCTGATGGACCTCCGCAAACGGCTGCCCCGCATGTGAGGTGCGGGTCCGGTCGACGGCCCGCTCGATCTTCGCAAGGTGGGCTGCTAGGAGTGGAATTGCCTTCTCGTACTCGCTGGGGTCCGTGGCCATGGGGTCAGCCGATCAGGACGGGGCGATGAGGTCAAGCGGCGGTGGGCCAGTAGCTTGGGAAGCTTGGGTTCTCTGACGGGGGTTGCTGCGCTGACCTTCAGCGGGGCGGTGTTGGAGCCCTGGGGGTACGCGTGGCCGGCGAACCCCAGAGGCGAGCTAACCCATTCGACACCGTCCGAGATCGTGGCACGATGTACGGCATGACGACGAACCGAAAGGTCCATGCCGCGTAGACGGCCAGGACGCATCCGGGCCGGCATTCCCCGCCACCGGACGCAAGAAGCAAGGCCGGACATCGACGGCTTGTCCTCGCGTGCAATGTCCGAGATCCTCCGTCTCGAACGCACCCGCAACTATCTGCAGTCAGGAGACGTCGGCGCGGCCATGCGCCTGTGGAAGGACTACGTCCACCGCCCTGAGCGTCAGCTGTGGCATGACTACGAGTGGGGCAACGTGCACTGGTACTGCTGCGGTAGTCCCCTCGAGGCCCGTGCTCTCCTCGATACCGTGATGCAGGCCATGTCACCTCGAAACGCGCGCGAACTTCGCCAGGTCGTCAGCCGGTTCGACGCCGTCTGGAACCAACCGTCACTGCCGTACGACCCGGGCGAAGGTTGAAGAACAAGCTACTAAGCTTGTAGTTGAGCTCTGTTTGGCGGCGGTACCTGCGGATGTCGTTGCAGAGCGGTGCATAGGATCGCCGCATGGCACTGCGACCTGTTCAGGTGAACATAAAGGCCCTTGATGGCTCGGCGGTCGGCCGGTTCTGGGCGGAGGCGCTCGGCTGGAGTGCGTACAGCCCCGGCGTGACCACCTACGTCGGACCCGCCGGCGGCCTCGTTTGGCCGGATCCGGTCGCCGTCTGCATCGACGTCGTTCCCGTCCCGGAACCCAAGACAACAACAAAGAACCGTGTGCACCTCGATCTCGCCACCACCTCTGCGGCCCATCAGGCGGAGTTGGTCGCACGCCTGAAGGCTCGTGGTGCGACGCCGGCCCAGGTGGGCCAGGGCAAAGTGCCGTGGACGGTCCTCGCCGACCCCGAGGGCAATGAGTTCTGCGTGCTGGAGCCTCGGGAGGTCTACCGGGACACCGGGCCGATCGCCGCGGTGGTGGTCGACTGCGCGGACCCGCGGGCCATGGCCCGGTTCTGGGGTGAGGCGATGGACTGGACGCTGCATGAGGTGACTGACGATCATGCGGTGTTGCGCTCCGCCAAGGGTGTCGGCCCGTACCTCGAGTTCCTCCGCACGCCCGACGTGAAGACCGTGCCGGACCGCGTCCATCTTGACCTGCTGCCGTACCCCGGTGACGACAAAGCAGCGGAAGTGGCCCGGCTGCGGGCCCTCGGTGCCACCGACCTCGACCTCGGCCAGGGCGATGTCCCGTGGACGTGCCTGGCCGATCCGGAGGGCCACGAGTTCTGCGTCCTCGCCCCGTCCTGACGCGGAGCCTTGGGCGACACCCCGACCCGTGAGCCGTGTGCGCTCATACGCCGTGTAGCCGGGTGGGTTGGGCTGCGGCGTCTCGGTCGATTCGGGCGGCGAGAGCTTGCGTGTCGGGGGCGAGATCAGCTCGCTCGCCGACCACAACACTCAACTCGCCTACCCAAGCGCTGAGTCACACTGACAACTGGTCGTGCCAGGTCTCAAGAGCACGCACTCATAGGACTTCGTCCCAGACGTCGCCGCCGTCAGCCCACGTCCGCAGCCATTTTCGTAGTGAGGCGGTCGCATGACGCAGGCCCTCGTGAGGGTTTTCACCAAAGGTGTAGCCGTCGGTGTCGTAAAGAAGCACTGGGTTGTCGACCGCGGTCAATGAGACATGCCACTCCATCGTGCAGCCTCCGTAGGTCAGGAAAAGCCATGACGGCGGCATGCCTTCTGACAGGCTGCGTTCGTGGACGCCGGCCGCGCACGGCCAGTCGCGGACGTGCCCTGGAGCCCGGTTGCCGTCGGTCAGGGAGGCAAGGCCGCTATCGGGTCCGAATCCTCCGTTGCCGACCTCGGTGTAGACACGCCGAAGCAGTTCGGGAAGGCGGCGTCCGATTCTGCGCTCTGCCTTATCGACCTCTGACAGGGAGATCGGCGGGAACAGCGGCCCGCGAGGAGCGTCGGCGTAGTAGTCGGTCACCTCCTCGGTCCCGGCCTTGAGCTGGACCGTCCCGTCACTGCCGTACGACACTATGTCGTCTCGATCCCGCGCCAACCGGAGCTTGCCATAACGCTCGACGATCCACGCGACAGGGACGTCCGCGTGGTCGAATCGCAGGCCCGGATCCCATGCGCGAGCCTGCAGCGCTTTGATCAACGCGTCGTCGTCCGCTTCTTCCCTGGGCTCAGGGTCGGGCTCTTGGCAGAGTGGCGCAGGTATGCGCTGAGGAGCAAGGGTCACGCGTCAGGAGCCTACAGCTGCACTTCGGCTTTCAGACGTGTGTGAGGAGGCGTTCCAGCGGCCGGGGAACGCTGTCAAGGCGCAGGTGCGTGACCAGCGCCTGCGCGTAGAGCGCCTTGCGGCCGCTGTGCGTACCCATGAAGCGGCGCAGCTGGTGTTCCACGGGCCGTTCCCGCTGTGCCGGCTGGCCCTGGAAAGTGCGGAAGGGGCGCATCTCGCCCTGGGCCTCGATCACCTGCTGCACGCCGTCGGCCCCGGCAGCGCGGATCAGCTCGTCCTCCAGGTCGGCGACGCACACATGGAACCCGAGTGTCTCCAGTTCGCCGTGCGGGAGATCGGACCCGAGCCCGACCCGCTCGAGATGACGCCGGAAATGCCGCTCCTCGCCGATGTCGTAAAGACCGGCCAGTGGAAGGCCGAGCCCAGGAGGGCCGCACACGTCCAGGAATCGCCCGATGTTCGTCGCGCCGCCGAGCGAAACCACCACGACGCCCTCTGCATCGAGGTCGCGGCCGTAGCGCGTGGCCAGCGCTTCGAGCGCTACCTGATCACTGGTCCCCTCGACGAGTACGATCGTCCGCACACCGCCACCGGCCAGTTCCCGTGCCACCTCGGCGGCCGCATCCGCCTCCGCTCCGCCGGCCGCCCACGCGGTCAGCGCCAGGCGGAATCGCCTCAACTCGTCCACGAGACCTCGCTTCACGTCGCCATCCTGGCACGGCCGAGATCCCGTTCGCACACACGTTTTTCCATCACACGTTTTCCGGGGGCGATGAGTCAAGACGTCGGAGGAGGTGCGGCTTCGGGTGAACGGTCAGGTTCGGATCAGGTTCGAGTGATCTGGTCCGTGGGGGGCACGCCCGCGCGTCACATGGATGACGGATCAGACCCTGCGCCAGGGCTGCGCCGTAGCCGATGTCGATCGCGCGCACGGCGTCGCCGCCCTGCCGGGCTGCCAGGGTTCCGGTGAGGACGCCGGGGACATAGTCGTAGCCGAAGGCGGGCAGCAGCACCGACCCCGTCTCGCGGGCACGGTCGTGGCAGCGGTCGTGCAGTGCGCGGACGAAGCCGACTTCGCCGGTCGAGTCGATGTAGTGTGCGCCGGCGTCGACGGCCGCCCGCGCCACGGGATGGCCGTAGCGTTCGAAGCGGCCGCCCCCCACCTGGCTCTCGCCCCGCACGTCCAGGGCTGGAGTCCTCGGCATGGACGGAGCCGATGCCGACCATGCCGTCGCGTCGGCGCAACGACTCCTTGCGACCTTGCTGCGACCGTACCGGGACAACGGCTGATCAAGCCCAGCGGCGCAGGCTTTCCGACGGCTCGGCGGGACGGCGTTTCCCGCGCCGTCCGGTCCCGTCCGAGGTCTAGGCTCGGCTCGTGGGGCAGCCGGAGCAGCGCGCCGAGGGCGCGGGACCGTTCACTACCAGGCTTTCTTGGCACCCTCCCGGTGGCGGCACCGCGGTGTGGGAATCTCGGATCGCGCGCCGGCGCGGAATGCTCGCCGTCCGTCAGCCCGGTGCGGCGGAGAGTCGGCCCACACGTGCGGATGCCGTTGCCATCGGCCGGCTGCGCAGACTCAATGTCATCGCGGCGACAGCCTTCGTCATCGGCGGGGCCCTCTTCGCCGCCGGCGCGGCCGTAGCCCAGTTCGGCTCAGGCGACGCCACCGAGTGCTCCTCCATCTACTTCGCGGGCGGCTTGTTCTTCAGCACCGGCGGCTACGTCTCGCTGCTTCAGGTGATCAACTCACCCCGCCACGTCGCTGGCGGCGAAGGCCGGCTGGTCACCTGTCGCTGGCGCTGGTGGAGCTACGAGCCGATGCGGGTGGACTGGCTGAGCGCGTTCGTCCTCTTCGCGGGCACGCTCGTCTTCGGCGTCTCGCTGCTGGACTCCTTCCTGCGGGGTCTGAGCGTCCAGCAGGTCAACCGGCTGATCTGGGCACCCGACCTGGTCGGCTGTGTGCTCTTCCTGGTCTCCGGGCACCTGGGCTTCGTCGAGATCTGCCACGGCCGGCTCTGTGCCCGCCCGCACAGCCTCGGCTGGTGGATCGTCGCCGTGAACCAGTTCGGGTCCGTCCTGTTCATGGTCTCGGCAATCGCCGCCTTCACCCGCCCCGCCACCGGAAGCCTGGTCAACGCCGGCATCGCCAACTGGGGCACCCTCATCGGCGCCCTGTGCTTCTCAATCGGCGGCCTCCTCCAACTCTGCGAACACCCTTAGGTGTCGGTGATCGGCGTCGGGACTGGTGAGCTCAGAGGTTGAGGTGTCGGGTATTCGCTGTCGGACAGCGCGTCGAGTAACTCAGAGCAGGGTCACGAGGTGCGTTTCTGCACTGTCGAAGCACACACTTCGCACGAGCCCGGCGAGGTCATGCGCGTGGTGGACGCGCAGGAGACCGCCGAGCAGGTGCGGCCCGCCGCGCCGTAGGCGGCCCGACCGGAGGTTCTGCCGACCCGACAGAGTGTCAGGTCCACTACGTCCGTGCCGAGGCCGCCGACGAAGGTGCGTCAGTGGTGGTGGCCGTGTCGGCCGAGGGTCTCCACAGGGGTCGCGCCGGGGCGGGTCCACTGCGGTACGGGTCGGCTGGTCGGGCCCCAGGTGGCGTTCCCCTCCGCGTCCGAGCGCCAGGACCAGCACGCGTTGCCGCCTTCGGGCCATCCCTCGGGGTTGTCCTCCCACGCCTCGCCGCGGCCGTAGGGCGTCATGTCGAGCAGGCCGAGGGCCCCGTTGACCCGCTCGTTGCCGCGGCCCGTCGTGGAGTAGGTGAGGAACACGCGGTCGCCCGCGCGCAGGAAGCAGGTGAGATGGCCCATGTCGCCGCCGACCGGCGCCTCCACGTCGCGCACCGAGTACCAGGGCTGGGTGTAGCCCATGAACTCGACGTAGGAGGCCACCTCGTCCCACCGGCCTGTGGTCAGGATGGCGAACGAGACGCCGCGGGCGTTGAGGTAGACGGCGTCCTTCAGGTGCCAGGCCGTGGTGGTGCAGCCCTCGCACTGCCCCTGGTGCGGCGCGCCGTCGTACCACATGTGCTTGTAGACCACGAGCTCGTCGCGGCCCTGGAACAGGTCCAGGAACGGGACCGGGCCGTCGGGTCCGACGACCTCGACCGTTCCGTCGAACTCCACCATCGGCAGTCGGCGGCGGGCCGCGGCGAGGGCGTCGCCCTCGTGGGTGTAAGCCTTCTCGCGGACCAGGAGCTCGTCACGGGCGGCCTGCCAGGTGCCCAGGTCGACGACGGGCGGGCGGCCGGGCAGCGCGGTGGTCGGGTCACTGGGCGTGGTCGTCATGGTGTCCTCCGTGGTGTCTCGTGCCGGGCAGCGTCGTACGCCGTCCTAAGACGGTCACCAGAAGAGACTTGCGACCCGGCCGGAACTCATCGCGGCAGGGGGCGTCCTCGGCCGAGCCTGTACGGATCACGTCGGGCTGACGAGTTCACGGACGCGCTCTGACCATGCGGTCGGGGTCCCCGCCGCGAAGCTGAGAGCCCGTATTACGTGCTCTCTCAGCCGGCGTGGAGGATCCGAAAGCGATCGGGTTCCGCCGGATCTCGGTCGACGACTTGGACCGGCGTCCAAGCCCATTGCCAAACGCTGATGCCTGGCGTGCGGGAGAACCGGATCTGCCCGCGGGTGCCCTCGACTGCAACGCGCGGCCAGGATTCGGCAGTGTGCGCCCGGTCCGGGCCGTGAGAACGCAGCACATCGGCGAGGACGGCGACCGTGTCGTACCCCTCGAAGGCGACGAAGGAGGGCGCTTCGGCCAGCCGCTCGCGGAGGGCCGTCTCGACTCGTGCGCCGAGTGGGCTGAGGCGCTCGGGCAGGTAGCGCAAGAACGGGATCGCGGTGCCGTCGTCGCCCAGCAACGTCGCCCATTCGGCGAACTCCGGTTGCCCGGCCGGAGCACCGATCATGATGTCGGCGAGGCGCTGGTCGCGGCGGACGGACTGGACGATCGGCACGGCCGGCTCCGGGTGGCCGACCAGAAGAAGGAGGGCTGTCGCGCGATGGTCGACGAGTTCGTCGCACACGGCCGCGGGGGCGAGCGCGCGCATGTCGAGTTCGATGACGGTGCCGCCGCGTGGAGCGAGGTAGTCCCGCAGAATGCGGGCCCCCGATGCCCAGTAGACACTCGGCTCGGCCGCTACGGCGATTCGGCTGTGGCCCGCACTGAGGAGGAAGTCCGCGTAGATCTGCCAGCCGTGGGATTGCGCCGGGGCGAGGCGCGCAACCCATTCCGTCGACTGTTCGGTGAGCGCGTCGAGGACCGCTGACGAGCAGAGGAACGGCAGACCGAGGGCGTCGGCCCTGGAGGCAGCGGCGCGAGCGACCACGCTGTGATACTCCCCCGCCAAGGCAGCCACGCCCAGGCGAGCCAATTCGTCTACGGCCGC
Organism: Streptomyces sp. NPDC001410; assembly: GCF_042895235.1. Classification (NCBI taxonomy): domain Bacteria; kingdom Bacillati; phylum Actinomycetota; class Actinomycetes; order Kitasatosporales; family Streptomycetaceae; genus Streptomyces; species Streptomyces sp. NPDC001410. Next base: position 463,812 of record NZ_JBIAWE010000003.1, on the reverse strand, counting down.
CGCGGCCCTCCGAGGATCAGCCGCGGTGTCTCGGACCACCAGTTCGAGTGGTCTTCCGACGATCCCGCCGGCGTCATTGACTTCGCGAACGGCCAACTCCAGTCCAGCGAGCAAGTGTCGACCCGCCTCGACCCAGCCAGGCCGAGTCAGGGGAACGAGAGCGCCGATCTGGACCATGCCGGACATTGCATCCGCCACCATCGCCGACAGGCAACCGATTATTCCCGGTTGACTGGCACCACCGTACGGAGCCTGGGCGATGGCTCACCTACGGGAAAGCGCTCCCCCGAGTCGAGTGCATCAGGGATCATGAAGCATGCGCCCGGATGACTGGCACCTCACCGAAGACCTTGATGACTTTCTCGCCCGAGCCGGAGACTTCCTGCGTTCGCGACCCGCCCTGCACAACACGCCGCTGACGGTGATCGAGAGACTGAGAACGCGTGGGGCGGACGCATACGGCGCCGAAGCCACAGTCTTCGGCCACCTCGAGCACTCGGGCGAGGTTCGCGCAATCTTCTACCGCCTTGCGACCCGCCGCCTGACCCTCACCCCCCTCTCCCCCGAGCAGGCCGACACCCTCGCCGCCCACCTGGCCGGCCTCGGCCACTCCTTCTCCGGCGTCACCGCGGACCACGACACCGCCACCGCTTTCGCCGAGGCATGGCAGCGGCACACGGGCACAACGCCGGTACGTGACTGGCGAGGACGTCTCTACCGACTCGGCACGCTCACCCCGCCGGAGCCGCGCCCAGACGGCCGGGGTCGCGTCCTGGGCACGCAGCACCATGGGCAACTCATCCACTGGTGCAACGAGTTCGCCGCCGACGTCGGAGAGGCCCCCACCCTGGACACCGACACCTGGGCCAATTCGCGCTTCGCCGACAAGCACTTCACGTTCTGGGAGACCCCGGACGGCACTCCCGTCTCCATGGCCGGCTCGACTTCGATGGTCTGCGGCATGATCCGGGTCGACCCCGTCTACACCCCGGCCCACCTCCGGGGTCGCGGCTACGCGGGCGCCGTGACGGTCGAGGTGACCCGGGCCGCGCTGGCCGCAGGCGCGACGGACGTCGTCCTGTTCACGAACCCGGCCAACGCCACCAGCAACGCCCTCTACCAGCGCATCGGATACGTCCCGGTCGCCTACTTCACCGGGTACAACCTCTCCGACAACGCACCGGAAGCCGGTTAGGAGCACGACCGAGTCAGTGGTCGGCCACGAGTAACCGGTACCCGACGTCGAGGGTGTCGAGCGCGAGCAGCTCGGCGTGCTGTGTGTGCCAGCGGCCGGTCGCCAGGTCCTCCGCGAGGCGGGTCAGGCCGGGCGCGAGGGTGTCTTCGCCGGTCTGGGCGAGCATGGAGATTCCCGCGCGCACCCGCGGGTCGAGGTAGGCGCTGGGGCGGCGCCAATAGGCGGCGCCGAATCCGTCCGTGCAGTCATGGGGGATCCGGACCGGCTCTTGGCGCGCCCCGCCGAGCCGGTCGACCAGCTGGTCGGTCGGGGTGGCGCGGGTGTCGTCGAACGCGGCTGCCTGCGGGAGGTAGTCCCGCACGAGCCAGAACCGTTCACGGAAGATGTGCTGGTCCCACGTCAGGATGACGATGCGGCGGCGGGCGACCCTGCGCAGCTCGCCGATTCCGGCTGCGAGGTCGGACCAGTGGTGGACGGTCAGCAGGGCCATCACGGCATCGGCGGCATTGTCGCGCAGCGGGAGGTGTTCTGCGACCGCCTGCACGGCAGGCGCGGATCCCGACGGGCGCTGGGCGATCATGACCTGGCTGGGTTCGACCGCGAGGGCCGTCTGCGGCGGTTCGTAAGAGCCGGTACCCGCACCGACGTTGATCACGTCGGTCACGTTCCCGAGTGCGGCGTGAACCTGCGCGGCGATCCGCGGATCAGGCTGTCGTGTCCGGGCGTACGTTGCGCCGATCGAGTCATAGGTGGCCATGCCGACCAGTATGCGAAACAGGTACGGTTCCACGCCTGTCCGTCTGCGCGTGAAGTCGCCTTCCTTCCAGGGAAGTTCGAAGATGCTCGTTGGATCCGCGGCTTGGTGCCGACTTCTACTTCTACAAACAGGGATCAACTCGCGTCCCTGCACGGTAATCTCGGCGTGGTGAACGCTCCCGCCCCCATTGGTCCACCGGAGGTCCTCGCGGCGCTTGGTGTGTCCTTCTGGCTGCATGAGCATCCTGACGTGATCAGGCCCGTGGAAGTGTGCACTGCGTTGGGCGTTCCACTGGAGCGGACCGTCAAGACACTGGCATTCGTCACATCCGAGGACCGCCTGCTGCTGGCAGCGCTGCCCGGACATGCACGGCTCCGGTACGGCGCCCTCGCCCGCGCGGCCGGGATCCGCCGGGGCGACCTGTCCCCCGCCGACGCCGGGCGGCTGGCGCGGGCAGGAATGCAGCCGGGCGGGGTGTGCCCGGTGTCCGCGGACCGGGCTGCGGTGGTGGTGTTCGACGAGTCCGTCAGCAGCCTGGGGCGTGTGCACTGCGGCAGCGGCCGGCCCGACAGCAGTATCGAGATCGAAGCGGCGGAGCTCATGGCCGCCGTTCCGGCAGCCAGGACGGCACCGATCGCCGACCTCCCGGCGGACAAACCGGCATGACATGACCATCCGCGACGCCACGCTCTCGGACTCCGACGACATCTACCGTCTGCTCAGCGGCTTCGTGACGAGCTACGCGCCCGACCGGGCCGTCTTCGACGACGTCACGTTCCCCCGGATCATCGAGGCCGCCGCCGGCGGCAGAGCCGAGTTCCTCGTCGCCGAGCAGGACTCGAGCGTGGTCGGGTACCTGCTCGCACTGCGCACGCCCACCCTCTTCGCCGGTGGAACGATCCTCGAACTGCTGGAACTCACCGTGGACACGCCCGCGCGTGGCCGCGGTACGGGTTCCGCGCTGATCCGGGCAGCGCAGGCAAGGGCCCGAGAGGCAAAGGACGTCGAGGTGACCGTGCCGACCCGCAGGGCGGCCGACTTCTATCGCGGTCTGGGGTTCCACGAGACCGCCGTTCATCTCAAGTGGTCCACCACATGCTGGTCAACAACGCCTGAGTCCTGACTGACAGCCACCTGCGATCCCGCCCGACACCGGCGCGTCGGGCGGAAAGCCGGGCTGCACCGCTGTCAGGAGCCGACACTGGAGACGTGGCGGGCCAACTCGGCGGCCAGCCGTCGCATGACCGTGCGGTTGGTGCGCCGCATCGTGGCCCGGACGACTGGTGCCAGCAGACGGTCGGCGAGAGGGGCGCGTACCCAGGCGTACGTGAACGAGACGCGGCTCCCACCGGTTTGCAGCGGTTCGATGGTGTAGGTGCCGTGCGCCAGGCGCCGACCGGCCGCGCTGACGTTGCGTTCGACGATGCGCAGCGGTGGGTCGGCTTCGACGACCTCGATGATGACGTCGGTCTTCGTGCCGGCCAGCGCGGCGGTGACCGTGGCACCCGATCCGACGCCGCGGCTGGGGCCGCTGTAGCGCCAGTGGGTCAGGTAGTGGCTGGTGAATCGCTCGTGGTGAGCCATGACATCGAGGAAGTCGTAGACCTGCTCGGGCGTCTGCGGTACGTCGATGGACACGGTGACAGACTGCATGTACCACACGGTACATTCGTCATGTACCGATCGGTACACTCGCGACGTGGTGAATGACGCGGTGGATGACGTGGTGAATGCGGATGACTCGCGCCCTGCAGACCAGGCCGCGCACGGCACGGGTGGGGACCGACGTGCACGGCTGGTGGACGCGGCCGTCGACCACGTCGCAGCACACGGCATCGCGGACCTGAGCCTGCGCCGCCTGGGCGCCGCGATCGGCGTCAGTCACCGCATGCTGATCCACTACTTCGGCTCCAAGGAACAGCTGCTCGTCGAGATCGTCAGGACGTCGGAGCGGCGCCAGCGCGATCTGCTGTCCCAGCTTCGACTGGAACCCGGTCTCTCACCCGCCGATGCCGCGCGGCGACTGTGGCAGCAGCTGACAGACCCCGGGCTGGCCGGTCAGGAGCGGCTGTTCTTCGAGATCTGCGGCCACGCGCTGCGGGGCCGCCCCGAGGCCGTCCCGGTGCTCGAAGGGCTCGTGACGGACTGGCTGGAGCCGCTCGCGGCCGCCGAGATGGCCGCTGGGGCGAATCCTGCCACGGCCCGCAATCGCGCCAGGCTGGGGCTTGCCACCGTCCGCGGCCTGTTGCTCGACCTGCTCGCCACCGGTGACCGCGCCGGCGTCGACGCGGCGATGGAGGAGTTCCTCCGGCTGTGCTACGGCTCGGAGTCCTCAGTAGCGACGTGAAGGCAATGCGATCCCGCTCACCAGTCGTCCCGACCATGACGACGCTCGTCGACCACCCAGAAGCTGGCCAAGGTGCGGGGGGGCGTGAGTGTCACGGGCACGCCGAAGGCTTCGTCATGGGGCCCAACCACGGCGACGGGAGCACCGCTGTCGCAGACGGAACCGTCGAACACCTCGACGGCACGACGGCTGTCGTTGCGGACGTTCAAGGACGTGGCGTCGTTCAGAAGGACCACGGTGATGCAGTCACCCGGGTGGCTGCTGTACGTCCGCTCGTTGATCTGGATCCGGCCTTCCTCCTCCTCGTGGCCCCTGTTGCGCTCGTTGTTACGGCCGGCGTTACCCACATTGCCGGCAATCCCCCCGACGCCGATGACGCCCTCATTGCCCTTTCCGGCACTGGTGCCGCCAACGACACCGGCGCCACCGATGACGCCGGTGCCGCCAATGACGCCAGTGCCGCCAACATTGCCGGTGCCGCCAACATTGCCGGTGCCGCCAACGTTGCCGGTGCCGCCAACATTGCCAGTGCCGGTGCCACCGCCGGCGATGACGCCGGGAGCGCCGCCAGTGCCGGTGTCGGGGCCGGGAACGCCGCCAGTACCAGCGTCGGTGTCCGTGTCCGTGCCCGTGCCCGCGCCCGTGCCGAGGAAAGACTCGGTGGGGGTATCCGGTTGCTGGGCCGCCGGCGCATGGGCGATCGGAGGGTGGGCGGCCGGCGCGTGGGCTGCCGGTGCATGGGTGGTCGGCCCGGAGTAGGCCGAGGCGTAGGTGATGCCGCCCGCGGCCAGGGCCACGGCGGCCGCGGTGACAGCGGTGGACCGGGTCTTGCGCATGCAACTTCTCCCGTCTGAGAAGGGTCGGCCGGGGCAGTCGGCACGGGACTCAACGCACTCACTATCTCCATGGCCGCCCTATCGCACATACCGGAAAAATGCGCCCAGGGGGCCGAACGAGGGATCGGGGCCTACCCACCCGCCCCGTTGAATGCACATCAAATTCCATGAAAGGAAGGGGAGTTACGCCGAAATGAATCCGGATCATGATTATCTGATTTATCGTCACCCATTCGGCAGCGAACGGCTGCGCAAGGAGCTGAGCGGCTGTCAGAGAACGAGACGCCTCGCGGACACGGTCATGCCCCGATCAGCGGCGACCAGACGCTTCGCAACCGGGCCATTGCCGCAAGGCGCTACCAGATCAGGCACCAGTAAGGGCCGGCCTGCCCGGTGCCCACCGCTGCTAGGCCTCCTGGTAGCAATGCCGGATCCGGCTGGCCGACGGCCGACAGCGAGCAGGCAGGGTCGCCGACCACTTTGGCGGCAGCCATGCGCTGAGCAGCGGCCACTGCGACCGGACTCGTGTACCACCGTGTCGACGGCGCCGTCAGCCGTGCCGGAGGCGATGAGGACGCTGAGGGGGACGGCGGTGACGAGGGTGTCGGCCGTACCGGAGGTGATGACGGTGGTGACGGGGACAGCGGCGATGACGGCGGTGACGCGGGTGTGGTCTTCGGTGCTGTCGTCGCCGACGGCCTGGGGGCCGAGGGCTGCCTCCGTGTCGCCTCCGGCTTGGGTGGGGGCGACGGGGCGGCTGTCGTCGTGCCCGGCGTCGGCTGGGGCCGGCTGGGCGACGGCGCCGACTGCCGGGGCGTGGGGCTCGCCGTAGGCGTCGGCGTGGGTGTAGGCGTCGGCGTAGGTGTCGGCGTGGGCTGTGTCATGCCCGACGGCGGCGGGCGGGACGTGCCGTGGTCCGGCGTCACCAACGCCCAGACGCCGATGCCGCCGAGGATGAGTACGGCGGCACCGCCCGCGATCCACGGGGCCCGACGGCGCCGGCGTCGATGACGGTTCATGGTTCCTACTGTCCGAAAGCGGCCGCAGTACCGCCACTCGGGCTCCGGCCTTCGGCCTTCCGGGTGATGCCGGCAAAACGACCCCCGAGCCGGTCACCGGCCAGGAAGCGTGTTGATGTCGATGACGGCGCGCTGGAGGTCGCCCTGCGGCCGGTGGCCCAGGTCGTCGATCGACACGATGTTCATGTTGCGGGCGAGTTCAGGCGCCCGCCAGTCCGTCCTCAGCTTGGTGACCAGCTGGGGGTTCAGACCATTGGCGAGGTACATGAGGTAGTTGTCCCGGACAGAAGCCGGGAAGAACGGCGAGAGCAACCTGATCAGGAAGAGCTGGGGTATCTGCAGGTCCGGCTGGACGATGCTCGACAGCACGAAGAACCGGCCGGCGTCCGTCCCGGGGTCACGGGCGAGGGCCGCCTGGTTGAGGGACAGCGTCTGGTCGTAGATCTGCTGGGGCGGGCTGCCGTTGAAGAACGCCTTGAGGATCTCCCACCAGGACGGGTCTCCTGCCGGGTAGCTGCCGCGGTCGGAGACGCTGTCCGCGTGCCAGGCCCAGGGCTGGTCGACCACCGCCGAGGAGTCGACGAGCACGACGTTCTTCCTGGCCTTCACGAAGTCACGGTAGGTGGAAGCCGGGGACAGCTCGGTCCGCAGGGCGACACGGGAGCCGAACAGGTCCCGCAACCTGGTCACCGGCTCCGCGGCGTCGGTGCCCGCCGGAACGGCCGCCGACACACTGATGATGACGACTTCCGAAAGGTGCTCGTCGATCCAGCGCTTGAGGGAGGCCGCCTCGCCCGAGGCATCGTCGAAGAACAGTCCTCCCATCGGGGCACTGTGGAAGGTCCTCCACTGCCCACCCTCGAAGCACAGCCGCAGATCGAGGTAGCGGGCGCCCTCGTTGAGCTGGTCGGTGAGGCTGTCGCTCTGGGCTCGCGAGATGCTGGCGGCCAGCCGCGAGTCGAGCTTGGCGACGTTGTAGGACCAGCCGCTGGTGCACAGGGCGGGGTCGGCCGGGATGCTCCAGCTGCCGGAGTCGTGGCTGCCGGGCATCGCGATCCGGTTGAGCGGCTGGTTGTCGAGGTAGCCGTGCATGTCGCCCATCCATCGCGACAGGTCCACCGTCGCGGCCGAGGCCCGACCGGCCGGGGCCGCCTGTGCGGGGCCGCTGCCGGTCACCATGGCCGCGACAGCAAGGATCAGGGCAACCGGACCGGCCGCCGAACGCCGTAAGCCAGTGCCGTCCGTTCCACGTCTCATCTTCGTACGCCCTCCTTGGGGGAAGAGGCCGAGGTCGGGCACAGAGGGTAGAGGGCGGCCGATGCGATGCCCAGTCAGCGGTTGTCACAGATGACCGCGAGAGGCGGCGTGGAGGGCATCTGATCCGATCTGATCCGATCAGGCGACCGTAAGGACGATCTTGCCGGTAGTGCGACCCTGCTCGCCGATCTCGTGCGCCTTCATGGCCTCCTCCAGCGGCAGGACCGTCTCGACCACCGGCCGCAGCGCACCCTGCTCCACCAGAGCGGCGATCTCGCGCAGGCCCAGGTGGTCCGGCTCGACCAGGACCCACGCCGCCTGTACCCCGGCCTGGGCGGCGGGTACGTCGTCCGGGCCGGGCAGGGTGATCAGCCGGCCGCCGGCCCTGAGCACCTTCAGGGAGCGCTCGGCCGTCTCGCCGCCGAGCCCGTCCAGCACCACGTCGATGTCGCCCACGACGTCCTCGAACCGGACCGACCGGTAGTCGACCACCTCATCCGCGCCCAGCCGGCGCACCAGGTCGTGCTTGCCGGCGCTGGCCGTGCCGATCACGTACGCGCCGCGGGCCTTGGCGATCTGCACCGCGAGGTGGCCCACTCCGCCGGCCGCGGCGTGCACGAGCACCCGCTCGCCGGGACGCACGTGGGCCGCGTCCACCAGGGCCTGCCAGGCGGTCAGCGCGGCGAGCGGCAGCGCCGCCGCCTCCACGTGGGACAGGCCCGCCGGCTTCGGGGCGAGATGCCGGGCCGGTGCCACCACGTACTCGGCGTAGCCGCCCGCCTGGCGCGGGAACAGCGGCATCCCGAAGACCTCGTCACCGACCTGGAACACCCCCACGCCGGGCCCGACGGCCTCGACCGTGCCGGACACGTCCCAGCCCACCACCGGCACGGCGCCCCACTCGATCAGGGCACCGCTGGCACGGGTCTTCCAGTCCACCGGGTTCACCCCGGCCGCGTGCACCCGCACCAGGACCTCACCCAGTCCCGGCGCGGGGCGCTCGACCTCGCGCTCGACCAGGCTCTCGGGTCCGCCCCACTGCTCCACGACCACCGCACGCATGCTGTCCGCCTCGCTCTTTCGTCTCGATCGGCTCGTCGCCGGGACGTCCCCGGCGCGACGCAGTCCACGATCCGGCACCCCGGCCCGCCATGGTGTTGGCCGTTTGGCCACTATGTGACAGGATCTGGCCATGAGCGATGTGCGGGGGCCGATCATGGAGGACGAGCGGAACCGGTCGGAGCAGACGCCCCGGCGGCACCGGATCGCCGTCCTCGCCCTGCCCGGCGTCCCGCCCTTCGAGCTCGGCATCCCCTCCCGTGTCTTCGGCAGCGTGCAGGACGCCGAGGGTCGCCCGCTCTACGACGTCACCGTCTGCACCGCCGACGGCGCCCCCGTGCCCAGTGACGCCGGTTTCACCGTGCAGCCCGCCGCCGGACCCGAGGCGCTGGCCGCCGCGGACACCGTGATCCTCCCGCCCACCCACGCCATGCCCGAACTGGGCCAGGGTGGCCCCCTGCCCCCCGAGGTGACCGCCGCCATCGCCGGCATCCGCCCCGGCACCCGACTCGTGTCCATCTGCACCGGGTCCTACGTGCTCGCCGCAGCCGGACTCCTCGACGGCCGGCCGGCCACCACCCACTGGAACCTGGCCCCGGAGTTCCGCCGCGCCTACCCCAACGTCAAGGTCGACGAGGACGTCCTCTTCGTCGACGACGGCGACGTACTCACCTCCGCCGGAGTCGCCGCCGGCGTCGACCTGTGCCTGCACATGATCCGCCGCGACCACGGTGCCGCCGCCGCCAACCGGGCCGCCCGCATGTGCGTCGTACCTCCCTGGAGAGACGGCGGACAAGCCCAGTACATCGATCGCCCCGTCCCCGAGCCCACCACCGCCAGCACCACCGCCACCCGCGCCTGGGCCCTCGAACACCTCGACGAACCACTGCCCCTCACCCAGCTCGCCGAGCACGCCCGGATGAGCCTGCGCACCTTCACCCGCCGGTTCCGCGACGAGGTCGGTATGACGCCGGTGCAATGGCTCACCGCACAACGCCTGGAACTCGCCAAGCAACTGCTGGAAACCACCGACCTGCCGATCGACCTGATCGCGCACCGGGCCGGCTTCGGCACCGCCAACTCCCTGCGTGCGCACATGAGAACGGCCTTCGGGGTCTCACCCGCCACCTATCGCCGCACCTTCAATGCCAACGATCCCGACCCGGCACCCGTGCTTCGGCCTCGAGCGCAGGGGCGACAGCCCTGAAACGCCACGGGTTTCGACTCTCCAGCCGACCCGCAAGCACCATGCCGGTCCAGATCTTCCAGGGCGACCTTGGTCGCGGGGTTGGGTGACGGGCTCTCAGGCGTCGCTGGAAACATCGTCATCCACGCGTACCCGCAACCGTCCTTTCGCCTCCAGCCGCTCCAGCCGTCGCTGCTCCTTCACCACCCACCGCCGCACCCGGTCGGGATCAAGCATGCCGCCGTGGCCCGCGTGCAGCCGCTCGGGTCCCAGGTCGAGCATGCTCCGGAGACTGGCCAGGTTGGCGAGCGGGTCGTCATGGAACGGCGGGTTCCAGGGCCGGCGGGGCAGCAGTCCCAGCAGCGGTGTCGCGATCAGGTCTCCCGCGACGAGGTCGCCCGCCTCGGTGAGGACTGACACCGACCCGGCGGTGTGGCCCGGGGTGGGGACGATGCGTGCGTCGATACCGTAGTCCGCCAGCGGCGTCTCCCCGCGGACGAGGACCTGCGGGGTGAACGGCTCGGCTCGGACATGGAACGGCGGAAGCGGGGCCAAAAGCCTGCCCAGCCTCCCGGTCGGCAGGTAGGGCTCGCGCACCCGGCCGCTGGTGTACTGCCAAAGATCGCCCACGTGCGCGGCGATCGGTGCCCCGGTCAGACGGCTCAGTTCGGCGGCTCCGCCGAAGTGGTCGATGTGGCCGTGGGTGACGACGATCATGGAAATGTCGTTCGGGTCCACCCCCTGCTCGGCGACGCGTTCGCAGACCTTGCGGCCGCTGCCGGGAACACCGGAGTCGACGACGACCGGCCGGCGGCCGAGGAGCAGATAGGCGTTGACGTTCCGCTTCCCGAGGAGCGGGAGGGGGATGACCTTCGTGCCGGGCACGGAGTACTCCGTTCAGAGTGAACAGGTTCGGACATCTCGACGCTACGAGCACCGATTGAGCCGATCCATGCTTGTGATGCGCAGATTCATTGCCGTTCGTCTCATGCGTTCGAGTACGCTGCCGACATGGACACGCTCGCGGATGTCCTCACCGCAGCCAAGGTCGGCGGCACCGTGCTCGCCCGGGTCGACGTGGCAGCGCCCTGGGGTATCGAGTTCCCGAAGCTGCCGATCGCGGTCTTCCACACCGTCATCAACGGCTCCTGCTGGCTGCGCCGCCCAGGGGCCGAGCCGATCCGGCTCGCCACCGGCGACCTGGTCCTGCTGCCCGTCGGCGCCGGCCACGTGATGTCCGGCGCCCCGAGCGGCCCGGCGACCCCCTATGACGACCTCGTGGCCGCACGCCCCGGACACCGGGAGTCGGAGGTCCACATCTCCGGCCCGGGGCCCCGTACCCGGATCATCTGCGGCGGCTACCGCTTCGACGGACGCGTCTCCCGCCCACTGCTCACCCTCCCACCGGTGCTGGTGCTGCGCGCTGTCAAGGGCGAAGCGCCCGAGCGGAGCGAGCTCGCCGACACTCTCCGGATGCTCACAGCCGAACTCGCCGAACCCAGGCCCGGTTCCCAGACGGTCATCGACCGACTGACCGACGTGCTCTTCGTCCACATCCTGCGCCGGTGGACCGCAGATCAGGGCGATCACGGCACCTCCTGGGTCCTGGGCCTGCGAGACCCGCAGGTCGCTGCCGCGATCTCACTCCTGCACGAGGACCCGGCCCGGCCCTGGACCGTCGAGGAACTGGCACACCGGGTCGGTGTCTCCCGCGCCACGCTCTCCCGACGCTTCACGGACCTCGTCGGCGAGCCGCCGCTGGCCTACCTCACCCGCTGGCGCCTGGAACTGGCCGGCCGGCGCCTCCGTGACACCGCCGACGCGCTGCCGGCCGTGGCCAGGAGCGTCGGCTACGGCTCGGTATCGGCGTTCTCCCGGGCCTTCACGCGTCAATGGGGAACCCCGCCGAGCCGCCACCGCACCGACCATCACCTGTGACGGGCGTCCGCGTACCAAGCCGCCTTCCCGCAGCGGGACATGGAGGCGAGAAACGGTTTGTACGACCACTTGAAACATGCCACGGCTACTGATGGGATGCGCGGCACCTCGAACCCGACGGCCCGGAGGTCTCCCGTGGTGCTGCGAACGACCCTGACGGCCGGCGCGGTTGTCGCCGCACTGCTCGCCCCCACGAGCGCCCACGCCGGGCAAGCCGCGGACGGCATTCCCGAACTCACCGACCGGCACGGACGTGTCCTCAGCCTGCGCGGCTGGAACGTCGAGGACAAGACGAACCGGGGCGAAAGAGCCCTGTCGGCCATCACCGAGAACCACTTCCGCGACATGCGGGCCAAGGGCTTCAACTTCGCCCGGCTGCTGGTCTTCTGGGACGACCTGGAACCGCGGCGCGGCCACTACAGCGAGACGTACCTGCGGAAGATCGAACGCATCCTGGACTGGGCCGAACGACACGACATGAAGGTCGTGATCGACGCCCACCAGGACGTCTTCGGACCCGCTTTCGGCCATCGCGGCATCCCCGAGTGGGCGACCAGGACCGATGGACTTCCCTTCACCGCCCACCCGGACGACTGGTTCGCCGAGTACTTCGAGCCCGCCGTCCAGCGCGCCTTCACCCACCTCTACCAGGACCGCGACCTCCAACGCGCCCAGGCCCGGGCGTGGCGGGTCCTCGCGGAACGCTTCGCTCACCACCCGGCTCTCCTCGGCTACGACCTCGTCAACGAACCCATGGGCGAGCTGCGCCAGGGGGAAGACCTGCCGACGGCCGCCCACCGGATCGAGCACGATCAGCTCACCCCCATGTACAACCGCCTGGCCGACTCGGTGCGTTCGGTCGACCCGGACTCCTGGGTCTTCGTCGAACCCACCCCGATCGTCGGCGAGGGCGTACCGACCGGCCTCGGACGCATCGACGATCCCAAGGTGGTGTATGCACCGCACTTCTACAACGCCGCCATGGAGGCGGGCGCCGACTACGATCCCGACGCCGGCTGGATCGAGGCCTACGAGCAGGCCGTCACCGAGTACCCCAAGCAGTACAAGGTCCCGATCGTGGTCGGGGAATGGGGTCCACTCAACAGCTCCCTGCCGAACATGAAGCGCTTCTACCACGACGCGATGGACTCGCTGCGCCGCTACAGCTCCGGCTGGGCGGGCTATGTCTGGTGCTACGGCAGCGGGTACTGCGCCGTCGACAACTCCGGCGCCTTCCGCACCAACAAGGAGCTGACCGCCGAACCGTACGCGGAGGCCGTGGCGGGCGCGATCCGCTCCGCTTCGTACAGCCCCGCCGATGCCGTGTACCGGCTGGCCTACACCGCGGCACGCCACGGCTCCCGGCTGACAGAGATATCCCTGCCTCCGGGCCCTTGGCGCATCACCACCGACGGCAATGCGGTCACGCTACGCAGGACCGCTGGCAAGGCATGGATCCTGGCCGCCCCGGGCAGCGAAGTGACGATCACCGTCGAACGCGACTGACAGGCCGACGGGCCTCGGACCTGTGGATCGTTGAAGTCATCGTCCGATGCTCCGGCGCCAGCGGATCTCGCCTTCGTGCCCGTCAGGCACGACTTGTCACGGTGCCGCCCGGGTCCGGCTACCCGGTCCGTTAACACGACGATCTCTCCTACGCTCGATCGTGTGGACTCCTCGGGGCGTCGGACGCGCCCGCCGAAACGGACCGTGGGCTTCGCAGAGCGCAAAGGTGCCGTTCTCGGGCCGTGTTCGCGCCCGTAGGCCAGAGCGCCAGGAGCGATGACGGGGAGCCTCATGTCCCTAGACTCCGCGCACATGTTGCTCTGGTTGCTCAACCGTTTCAGCACCTTCACCCTGGCCGTGATCACCGTCGGCGGGACCGTCGTCCTGGCCGTCGCCAACGACATGGTCGGAGTGACGCTGGGGATGTTCGGCGCGATCTACGGGATCATCCTGGCCTTCGTCATCGTCACCCTCTGGACGCAGCTGGAGAGTACGGAGACCATCGTCGCCACCGAGGCCACCGATGTCTCGCTCGTCGCCCGCGATGCCGCTGCTTTCCCGCCCACGGTCAGCACCCGCCTCGACGCCGCGCTCGGCGGCTACGTTCACGCGGTCGTGGAGCAGCAGTGGCCTCGGATGCGTGCGGGGCAGCCGAGTTACGGGACCACTGCCGGCAAGCTCACCCGCATCTACCGGCCACAGACGAACGGCAAGGTCGAACGCTTCAACCGCACCCTGCTCGACGAATGGGCCTACCTACGGCCCTACACCAGCAACACCGAACGCACCGCCGCCCTGGCAGACTTCCTCCACACCTACAACCACCACCGCTGCCACACCGCACTCGGCGGCCACCCACCCATCAGCCGCGTGAACAACGCTGCGGGTCAATACACCTAGCGCCCGCCGGCCGCCCGGACCACAGCCTCGACCAGATGATAGTTCTCCAGGCCCGCACCGAATCCTGACGGCATGCCGAAGCGGCGGCGCGTGTACGCGTAGGCCACACCGCTGTCCGGGTCGGCGAGGGCGAGTGAGCCTGTCGCCCCACTGTGGCCGAACGCGTCCGCGCCCAGGACGCGATAGCGGCCACTCAACTCCTCGAAGCCGAGGCCGAAGACGTCCTCGTTCCCGGTGACCAGATCGGTTCCGCGATAGTGGACCCGGGCGAACTCGGTGATGGTCTCCGGCTTCAGCAGCGGCGCCCGGCCGTCCACCTCGGTGATTGCCGCGGCGTACATCCCCGCCACACCCCGTGCGGTGCCGACCCCACCGGATGAGGTGGGCGCGAGCGCTCGCACGGCTCGGGTGTTCGCGAAGGCCACCAGGTCGGTCGGCGGGGTCGCGTTCTGGTTGAACGCGATGCCCCTGACGCTGTCCGGGGCTGCGGCCCTGGCCGCGAGTTGCTCGGCCTCTTCCGGCGTCGGCAGCAGCGGCAGCACCTCGGCATAGCGCGATTCGAGCGCCTCCGGCAGGCCCAGGTGGAAGTCGAGGCCGTACGGCGCCCGGATCCGCTGCTCGTAGATCTCCTGGATCGAGCGGCCGGTCACGCGCCGTACCACCTCGCCGGTCAGGGCGCCGATCACGAAACCGTGGTAGCCGTACGCCGTTCCAGGCTCCCAGAACGGCCGTTGACCGGCGAGTCGCGCGGCCATCAGTCGATCGTCGGCCAACTCGCAGGCGGTGAAGCCGCCATCGACGCCGACGACGCCGGAACGGTGTGCGAGCAGCTCGCGCAAGGTGAGCCGTTCCTTGCCCTCCGCGCCGAACTCGGGCCAGTACGCGGCCACTTCGCGGTCCAGGTCGAGGACGCCATCCTGGACCAGGAGTGCGACCACGAGGTGGGCGGCACCCTTCGTGATGGAGTAGAGGCCGGTCAGCGTGTCCGCCGTCGTACCGGGACCGGCCCACAGGTCGACCACCCGGTGGCCGCCGACGTGAACCACGAGCTGTGCCTCGGGCGCGTCGCGCATCGCGCCGAGCACCGCGGCGAACTCCTCCCGCACCCCCTCGAACCCCGCCCCCACGGTCCCGTGCACCCTGCCGTCGTCGTGCGCCATGACCTGCCCCCGTCGTTGATCATCTACTGTCGGGAGAACACAACAGCCGTACGCGGGCGGTCATTCCCGCGGTGACAGGAGCTTTACGACAGGAGCTCGACGACAGGACCTAAGGCGCTCTCAATCTCCTGGTCCGCGTCGACGTCAACGTCGGGGGGCGAAGCCGGGGGGACAGCTCCTCCGAGGTCCGGCCCAGAGCCTCAGGAACAGAAGTCGGCGATCGTGGCGGTGAGGATGTCGGTGAGGCGGTCCAGCGAGGCGAGGTCGACGTACTCGGTGGCCGCGTGGGCGCCCGCGCCGTCGGCGCCGAAGAGCAGGCAGGGGATGCCCGCCCGGTCCAGGAGAGCGCAGTCGGTCCAACAGGGCTCGGCACGCACTGCGGGGCGGCCCAGGGCTTGCTCGGCGTGGCGGGTGAGCGTGCGCACGATCGGGGCGTCGGGGTCGGCCTCGAAGGGTTCGCGGTGCAGGCCGTGGGTCAGCCGGTAGCGGAAGTCGGGGACTGTGGCGGCCAGGTGGTCGAGCACGGCGGTCAGCTCAGTCTGGACGGTGTCGGCGCTCTCGCCGGGGACGGTGCGGCGCTCCAGGGTGATACGGCAGTGCGCCGGGTAGGTGGAGGGCTCCTCGCCGCCGTGGATGACGGCGGCGTGCACGGTGCCGGTACCCAGGAGGGGGTGTGCCGGACCCTCGGCAAGCCGCCGGCCCAGTTCCTCCAGGGCCACGAGGAAGTGCCCGGCCTTGGCGATGGCGTCGACGCCGAGCTCGGGTCGCGAGCCGTGGGCCGCGCGGCCTTCGATCTCCACTTCGAACCAGGCGAAGCCCTTGTGGGCGAGGGTGACTTCGAGATGGCTCGACTCGGTGACGATCGCCGCGTCGGCCGAGAAGGACTCCAGCACCTCCTCGGTGCCCGCGCTGCCATGTTCCTCATCGGCGACACAGGCGAGGATGACATCGCCGCGCAGGGAGCCGTGGGCAGTGGCGCGGGCGGCGGCGGCCATCATGGCCGCGATGCCGCCCTTCATGTCGAAGGTGCCGCGTCCGTACATCCTGCCGCCGCGGATCTGCGGGTCGAGCGGGTCACCGTCGTAGTCGGCGAGGCTGACCGTGTCGAGGTGACCGTTGAGCATGAGGGAGCGGCCGCCGCCGGTGCCACGGGCGATCGCGACGAGCGAGGGGCGGCCCGGTCTCTTCTCCAGGCTGTGGACCTCGAAGCCGCGGGCGGCCAGCCACTCGCTGCAGAAGCCGACGATGACGGTCTCACCGACCCCGCCGGGAACGAGGTCCGGGTTGACGGAGTCGATGGAGACCAGCCGGGCCAGCAGGCGGCCCGGGGCGGGGTGGTGAGTGAGCACCACTCGGAGGTGGCGGTGGCTGCCGAGCGCTTGCTGTTGTGGGCCGCCGTCGGCGGTCAGTCCTGGTCGGCCAGGCGCAGGAGGGTGGTCGCCAGGACGTCGACGCCGTGCGCGCACACATCGGGGGTGGAGTACTCGCGGGGGTTGTGGCTGATGCCGTCGTACTCTCCACGTACGAAGATCATGGCGGTGGGGCAGAGCGCCGCGATCTCCTGGGCGTCGTGGCCGGCGCCGGAGAGCAGGGAGATGTGTTCCAGGCCGTGGTCGTCGGCAGACTGCGCGATGACCTTCTGCACGCCTTCGTCGAAGGGAACGTAGTCGGTCCTGGCCATCCGCCGGGTGGTCAGCGAGAGGCCCGGCCGGCTGTTCTCAAGGTCGCGCAAGAACGCGGCGAGTGCCTCCTCGGCTCGGGCCATCTGGGCGTCGTCGGGGTTGCGCAGGTCGACGGTCAGCTCGGCGCGGGCCGGGACGATGTTGGTCAGATCGGGGTGGACGATCAGGTGGCCGACGGTGGCCCGCAGGTCGCCGTAGGAGCCGGAGTCGACCAGGGACCGCAGGTGGACGATGACCTGGGCGGCTGCAAGGCCGGCGTCGGCGCGCAGGTGGGTGGGCGTGGTGCCGGCGTGGGCGGCGCGGCCGTGGATGGTGATCTCCTGCCAGGAGATGCCCTGCACGCCAGTGACGACGCCGATCTCGACATCGTTCTCGGCGAGGACGGGGCCCTGTTCGATGTGGCACTCGACGTAGGCGTGCGGCGGGGCGAGGCGTACGTCGGTGGGACCGTCGAAGCCGGTGCGGGCGAGTTCTCCGCCGAGGGTGCGGCCGTCGCGGTCGGTCAGGGCGTGGGCGTACTCCAGGGTGAGGCGGCCGGCGGCGACCGCACTGCCGAGCATGTCGGTGCCGAACCGGACGCCTTCCTCCTCGGTGAAGACGCCGACCTCGATCGGACGGCGGGTGGTGATGCCGCGTTCGTTCAGCGTGCGGACGACCTCGATGCCACCCAAGACACCGAGGCAGCCGTCGAAGGCGCCGGCGGTGGCGACGCTGTCGATGTGCGAGCCCGTCAGGACCGGGGCCGCGGTGGGATCGGTGCCCGCGCGGCGGCCGTAGATGTTGCCCATCCGGTCGACACGTACGGCCAGTCCGGCCTGATCCATCCACCCGATGACCTGGCGGCGGCCGGCCGCGTCCGCATCGGTGAGGGCCAGGCGGTTGACGCCGCGCAGGCCGGTGCGTTCGTCGTCGTACGCGCCGATCTCGGCGAGGTCCATCAGGGACTGCCACAGCCGGTCTGCGTTGACGGTGACCGTGTGGGGGGCGGGATTCGTCATGATCTGTCTCTCTGAGGGTTCCAGGTATTGCGGGTTCAGTGACCGGTGGTGGAGTGCGGGTTGGCAGCGGTGCCCTCGGTGCTCAGCAGCACGACCACCGAGGACGGCCCGAGCCCCAGCGCCGTACGGCGTTCCTCGGCGTCCGCGCCGGTGAGCGCCGCACGCAGACCGGCGAGCGACGCGGCCCCGCAGGGACCCGAGGAGATGCCGAGTGCGGCGAGATCACCGGCAGCGCGGGCGCTGTCGGCATCGGCGACGGCGACAGCGGCGTCCAGCCCGCCGCACAGGTAGGGCCAGGCGATGCTGGACGGGGTGCCGCAGTTCAGCCCGGCCATGGTGGTGTCCCCTGTCGTCACGCTGACGGGTGCGCCGAGGGTGAGGCTCTCCAGGACGCAGGCTGCGGACTCCGGTTCCACCGACAGCAGCGCCGAGGCGCGCCCGGACGGGCGGCTGCGGTAGTGGGTGACCACGGCTTGGGCCAAGGACCCCACGCCCACCGGTATGGAGACGAGGTCGGGGCCCGTGGTGACCCCTTCTGCCGCCAACTGCTCGTCGATCTCGGCGCAGAGGGTGGAGTAGCCCTCTACGATCCACCCGGGGATCTGCTCATAGCCCGGCCAGGCGGTGTCCTGGACCAGGACCGCGTCCGGCGCGGCAGCCTCCTCGGCCGCCAGGCGTACGGCCTCGTCGTAAGGCCCCGGGACCTCGGTGACCTTCGCCTGCTCGGCGACGATGGCCGCCACGGCCTGCGGATGCACACCCTGCGGTACGAAGACGTGGGCGTGCTGCCCGAGGCGGTGTGCCATGCGGGCCACGGCGCGGCCGTGATTGCCGTCGGTGGCGGTCACCAAGGTGACCGGGCCCGGCTCCCTTGCGCTCGCGGCCCGCTCGGCGAGGGCGCGGTGGATCGCCCAGGACGCGCCCAGCGCCTTGAAAGCGGGCAGCCCCAGACGGTACGACTCGTCCTTGACGAAGACCCGGCCGACCTCCAACTCCGCCGCCAGCGACGGGATTTCGGTCAGCGGGGTGGGCGCGTAGTCGGGCAGCGAGAAGTGGAAGCCGCGGACCTCGGCGGGCGCGGGTGCACACCGCCAGGCACGGGCAGCGGGCCGAACAAACCACGGCAACGTACGGGAGGGGCGATCGTTCTCAAACACACGACCAGGGTCCGATGCGCTCCTACGATCGGTCCAGCGAATGTTTTCGACCTATACTCGTCGGAGAAACCGACCATTCAGCCGTCGGGCCCGCGTCGGCGAGGAGAGCGGCTGTCCATGTTCGATCTGCACCGGCTGCGCCTGCTGCGCGAACTCAAGCACCGCGGCACCCTGGCAGCCGTCGCCCAGGCTCTGTCCTACGCTCCCTCTTCCGTCTCCCAACAGCTCTCGCAGCTGGAAGCCGAAGTCGGTGTGCCGCTGCTGGAACCGGTCGGGCGGCGGGTACGGCTGACCGAGCAGGCCGAGATCCTCGTCGCCCACACCGAGGCGATCCTCCAGCGCCTCGAACGAGCGGAGGCCGACATCGCCGCCTCCCTGACCGATCTGAACGGCACCCTGTGCATCGCCTCGTTCCAGACCGCGGCACTCACCCTGGTCCCGACCGCGCTCGGCCTGCTGCGGGAGGTCCACCCCCACCTACGCGTCCACGTCACCCACATGGAACCGGAAAAGGCCCTGCCCGCCCTGCAGGCCCGCGACTTCGACCTGATCGTCGCCGAGGAATACCCCGGCAACCCCAACCCACGGCCGGCCGAACTCCAGCAGGAAGACCTGCTCGACGACACCTTGCACCTCGCCCTGCCGAAACCGGCCGACAGCGCGGAGACCGACGGCCCGATGGCCACGCTGCGCTCACTCGCGGACCACCCCTGGGTGATGGAACCCGAAGGCACGGCCGCGCGGCACTGGGCCATGTCCCTGTGCCGCAACGCCGGCTTCGAACCCGACGTACGGTTCGAGACCACCGACCTCCTGCTCCACGTCCGCCTCGTCGAGCAACACCACGCCGCCGCCTTCCTCCCCGATCTGGTCTGGAGCGGCCGGCCTCCGACCGTCCCGCTCCGGCACCTGCCCCGTGGCCAGCGCACACGCCGCGTCTTCACCGTCGTACGCCGCGGCCGAACCCAACACCCCGCCATCCGGGCATGCCGTGATGCCCTCCGCCGAGCCGCCGCGCTCCACTCCCAGGAGGCATGAAGCAGCGCAGGCCCCATTCGCTCTACTTGACGGTTTGTGCCAACTGCGTGGCGAAACGGAGAAGCTGTTCCAGGGGACCGCGCCGGAACAGTCGGGTCCACACAGTCGCCAGGAGCATGGCGGCTGCGATGAAGCCGAGCAGCGCGGGCAGGGTGTCCCCATCGACCGCCGGCACGTACCACACGTCGCTGAAGAACCAGAGCGCGACGATGTGCAGGACGTACATGGTCAGCGCGGTCACGCCGACCGCGGCAACGGGTGTGGCCAGGCGTGTGAGGCGCGGCATCCGTTCGGCGACGGTCAGGCACGCGGCGACCACGGCGAGGGCGACTCCGGTGTTGCCGACGATGGAGAAGGTCGTCTGGCTGTGCGGTGCGGCCACCAGCAGCCAAGCGAACGGGGTGTGACCCTCGGGCTCGCCGACGGTGTCGGACCACCAGGCCGACGCTGCCGAGCCGCCGTCCGTGGCGGCGGCGACGGCGGACAGAGCGCCGGGGACCAGGCGTAGGGCGAGCCAGGAGCCGCCGTAACCCAGCAGGGCCAGTGCCCCGCCGACGAGTGCGAGCCGGGATCTGATGCCTGGGCGGCTGAGGTCCAGCCGGGCTGCTGCCATGCCCGCGATCAGGAACGGGATCCAGGTGAGCACCGGATACGCACCGGTGAACAAGAGTTCGATGACGCCGTCCGTGCCGGTGATCCGGGCCAAGGGGTCATGGGCGGTGACGGTGTCCGCCCATTTCCCGTCCTCGATGGACGTTCTGATCACGTACAGGACCGGGGGCAGGATCAGCGCACTCGCGGCAGCGACGAGGGCGAGCGTCCCTGCCCGCAGTCGGTGCAGCGGGAGGACGGCCAGGAAGAGCAGCCCGTAGAAGCTGAGGATCACGTCGACGTCGGTGTCCAGGGCGGTCAGCGCGTAGCCGAGCGCCAGCAGGACGACGGCGCGGATCACGATCCTGGCCACTGCTTGACGGCCCGCACGCCCGGTTCGGGGGTGCGGGCGGCCGGTGATGATGACGAGCGAGAAACCGGCGAGCAGCGCGAAGAGGGCGGAGGAGCGGCCACGCGCCGTCTCCAGCAGGAATCCCACCGGGCCGCCGACCGTCACATCGGGCCCGACGTGGGCGGAGTACATGCCGAAGACCGCGAGTCCGCGAGCCAGGTCGATACCGATCAGCCGCCCCGTCGAGGGCCTGTCGGCGGGGGCGCGGAATCGGTCGAGCCCCAGCGGCGGTGACACGTCCGCCGGCTCGGCCGAGAGTGCTTTCGGCGCCATGCCTGAGGGGTTCCCGATGAGCCGCCCGAGCCACCCCGGCGGCCTTCCGAAGGCACCCTGTTGCCCGGCCGGAACCACCCCGGCCGGTCGGCCTGGGCACCTCCGGCCGACCGGCCGGGATCATGCCGCCAACCGGCGGGTATTCCGTGTCGGTCGCTGGACGGGGCTCCCGCGGGGGTACGCATCGAACGGGGTACGCGACGAGCGGAGCGCACGTGATCCGGGTACTGGTGGTCGATGACGAAGCCTTGATCCGTACGGGTTTCACGCACATTCTCAACACCACGAACGACATCGAGGTCGTCGCGGCGGTACCCGGTGGCGAGGCCGTGCGCACGGTGCGGGAACTGCAGCCCGACGTCGTTCTGCTCGACATCCGGATGCCGGACGTGGACGGGCTCACCATTCTGGCCGAGCTGGGCCGCATGCCGCAGGCTCCGGTGGTCGCCATGCTCACCACGTTCGACGCCGACGAGTACGTGGCGACGGCGCTGCGCTCGGGCGCCGCCGGATTCCTGCTCAAGGACACCGACCCGGAGGAGCTTCCGCGCCTTGTGCGCACACTGGCGGAGGGCGGTACCGTCCTGTCGTCCCAGGTCACCCGCCGGGTCGTGGACGGCTACCTCGACCACGGCGTGCGCGAGCCCACCGCCGTCCGCCTCGTCGGCCGGCTGACCGAGCGCGAGCGTGCCGTGCTCGTTCTCATGGCCGAGGGACTCGCCAACACCGACATCGGCGAAAGGCTGCATCTGAGCACCGGCACGGTGAAAGGCCATGTCACCAACGTGCTCGGCAAACTGGAGGTCAGCAGCCGCGTCCAGGCGGTGCTGATCGCCGAGCGCGCGGGCCTGCTCACCGCGGAGCGGGACGAGGGCGCTCGGTGAGCCCCCGACGGCCGCCGGCACTGCTGCTCGACATCGCCCTCGTCGGGTTCGCGCTGGCGGACGCATGGGTCAACGTCATCGGCGTCGGGGATCCACCGGCGACCGCCTGCGCGCTGGTCGGCGCTCTCGCCCTCGCTCTGCGTCGCCGCCTGCCCTTCACGACCTTCGTCCTCACGCTCCCCACCGCCCTGGTCACCGACGCGGTGGTCGCCCCCATGGCCGCGCTGTACACGCTGTCCTCGCTCAGCCGCCACCGTCTCCTGCTGGCCGGTTGTGCGCTGGCATACGCGGTCATCGACTTTCTGCCCTGGCCGTGGTCGTCCATGGACGCCGCGGAGCTGGGCCAGACGAACAACCTGTTCCACCTCAGCTACACGCTGGCCACCGCCGCGGCTCCCGTCTTCCTGGGCCAACTCGTCCAGGCCCGACGCGAACTCTCCCTGCGGCTCGCCGACATCTCCGAGGCCCGTGAGCAGGAACGGCTGCTGACCGCCCAGAGCGTTCTGGCGAATGAGCGCGCCCAGCTCGCCAGGGAGATGCACGACGTGGTCTCCCACCAGGTCAGCCTCATCGCCGTACAGGCCGGAGCGCTCCAGGTGGGCAGCCAGGACGCCGAAACGAGAGAGGCCGCTGCCACGATCCGCCGTCTCAGCGTGCAGACCCTGGACGAGCTGCGGCACATGGTCAGCGTCCTGAGGGCCTCCGGCAGCCGTCCCACGGAACTCACCCCCCAGCCTTCCCTCGCCGACCTGCAGCGCCTGGTCGACGCCAGTGGCATCGAGGCGAAGCTGGAAACCGACCTGCCCGAGGAGCTTCCGCCCACGGTGCAGCGCGCCGTCTACCGCACCGTCCAGGAAGCGTTGACCAACGTCCGCAAACACGCCCCCGGCGCGACGGCAACCGTCCGCATCCGCCACAAGGACGGCGCCCTCCGCACCACCGTCACCAACACCGCCCCCACCCGACGCGCGTACGCCCTGCCGAGCGCCCACCACGGCCTGGTCGGCCTGGCCCAACGAGCCGAGCTCCTCGGCGGCACCGTCACCTCCGGCCCCACGGCCCAAGGGGGCTATGAGCTGTGCCTCGAACTGCCCGTCGAGCGGAACGGGTGAACGCTCCTCCACATCGAGCGACGTGCCACGGGTGACCGATGCCGAGTGCGGCCGGGTGGCGGGGCCGCGCCAGCCGGTCGGCAGGGTGCTTCCGGACACCTGACGGATGGTGCAGCGGGAGGCTTTTCGCCGACTCTGGAGCACATGAGGCACACGACATGGCGTCGGCAGTTTCATCCGCTGCCGGGCCGGTTGCTCCGCCTCGTGCTCGCCTTCGGCAGGGTGGCTGAACGGTGTCGATCCGGCACACGCTCTGACGCCCCCGGGCATGTCGGAGGCCCCTGTCGGTCCCGAGTCACCGGTGGGTGCCCCTCGGGGCTGGGTGATGGAGGTGGCTCGGGGCCGCTCCGCTGTCCTGTTCGCTCCGCCGACAGGGTTGTCAGCCCAACTGATCAAGCAACCGTCGCCTGGTCTCACACCATCCGGGGTCATGCCGGGCCAGAAGGAGGTCGGCCATATGACGATCCGCCTGACGTTTCTGTGCGCGCCCGGTGGTGACGCCACCCGGGATCCGCTCCTCGGCGACGTTCCCCTGAGTGAGCGCAGCCTGCGTATCGCAGCCGCAGCGGGACCAGCTCTCCCGCCCCACGGGGCGGCCGTCCGGGCGCCCTCGATCCGTTGCTCGCAGATCACTGACGCCCTCGGCCTGGTTGCAGTGTCCGAGC
This sequence comes from Streptomyces sp. NPDC001410, assembly GCF_042895235.1. NCBI lineage: Bacteria > Bacillati > Actinomycetota > Actinomycetes > Kitasatosporales > Streptomycetaceae > Streptomyces > Streptomyces sp. NPDC001410. The sequence goes on along the minus strand of NZ_JBIAWE010000003.1, from coordinate 439,840 downwards.
CCGCGTTGCGCGATCTCGACCTCGGTAGGTGGTGCGGTCGCACCGTCGACGACATCGCCGCAACCGAGCCCGACGGGTTCACCTCCTGGCTCACGGACCCGGATGCCGCGCCACACGGCGGTGAGTCCGTACGCCGGCTCTGCCGCCGGACTGCGGACTGGCTGAGCACCGTGGCGCCCGACAGCGGCCACACCGTAGCCATCACCGAAGCAGCCGTAATCCGAGCCGCGCTCATTCATGCCCTGGCGGCACCGGCAAGGGCCTTCTGGCATCTCGCTGTACCACCCCTGTCCGCGGTCTCCCTCACCCGGCAAGGCGGCTGCTGGGACATCCGGCTCGCCTCAGTCAGCCCCCGGGAGGGCCAGCGAATGCTCCTCTCGCGATCCGGCGACGGTTGTACGCCCGCGGAGGCCCATCTGGGCGGCTGGAAGCCATCAAGCTCGGTCCGGGAAACGATCTTCGCAGCAGGTCGCTGAGGAGGCGTCGCCGGGACAGGGGGCGGAAAGTTCGGTTCGGGGGTCACGGTCGCCGGCCGCCGGCCGCCGGGGCGAGACCTCCCCGGCCCGCGCGGCCGGCCGCGTCGATCGGCGCGCAGTCGCCGTCTCAGTTGTCTACGGCATCCGCGTCGCCGAGAGCGCGACGCAGGTCAGCGAGGCTCGGAGCCCCTTCGATGCGGCCGTCCGGCCCGCGGTAGAGACGGCAGGACAGAGACGCGGGAGCGCCCGGCACGGCGAAGGGGTCCACCCCGTCGATCAGCACGGTCGGTGATCCGGTCATCCCCAGACGCGTAGCCTGCTCCGGATCGTCGACCTCGATCCGTTCCACCTCCGCGTCGAGGCCGTCGAGCGCCTGGGTGAGCCGTTCGGCGACCACCGGCGCGTGGGGGCAGTCCGGCACGGTCAGCACAGTGATCCGCATGGAATCTCCTCCCAGCTCACGGCCTTCTGGACCGACTGTAGACGCTTCTACGAGCAGACCGGACTCCTGCCCGAGCAGCCGCGCACCCGGTCGGCCGCGGCGCTCACCATCAACGCGCAACGCTGGGGGCCGGAACATCGCGCATGTGGCGGAGCGGGGAGAAGAACACGAACCAGCCGGCCGCCCACGCACCGATGAAGGCCAGCCAGAGTGCGGGCCGGACCCCGATCAGCGTGCCAAGCAGCCCGCCGAGGATGCCGCCGAGCGGCAGTGTGCCCCACACGACCCAGCGCACGGCCGCGTTCATCCGGCCCATCAGCTCCGGCGGTGTCACCGATTGCCGGTAGCTGAGCTGCGCGACGTTGTACACCATCGCGGCGAACTCCGTGATGCCCCAGCCCAGCGGGAACAGCAGCACCCCCCAGCCTCGCCAGGCAGCCGACGCGATGACCTGAGGCGCGCTGAACACCAGCATCGACATCCAGATGATCCGCGCCGAGCCGATCTTCTTGGCGAGCCGGCCGGCGAACACTCCCCCGGCGATCCCGCCGATGGCCGAGACCGCCATGATCAGCCCGGTCAGCGCGGGACGCACGTGCAGCACCCGGATGAGGAAGACCATCGCCAGCGCCGAAGTCATGCCGGAGAACAGGTTCGCGGTGCCCGTGCACGCCACGACCCTCCGCAATATCTTGTGCCCGACGACGAATCTCAGTCCCTCGGCGATCTGGCTCCGCAACGTCTCGCCTTCGCGCCGCGCGGGCGGCGGCTCCTCGCGCGTCCTGATTGCGGATATCGAGAAGACCGAGACGGCGTAGGAGATCGCGTCGGCCGTCATCGCCCCAGCGGCGCCGAACGCCGCGACCAGTCCCCCGCCCAGGCTGGGGCCGCCGAGCTGCGCGAACGCCTGGGTGGACCCCAACTTGCCGTTGGCGTCCATCTGTTGACCGGCTCGGATCAGCGACGGCACATAGCTCTGGTACGAGACGTCGAAGAACACCGTGCACACGCCGGCCGCGACTGCGACGACGTAGAGCTGCGCCATCGTCACGGTGCCGAGGGCGGCCGCCAGCGGTACCGAGCCGATGATCAGCAGGCGGAGGATGTTGCAGACGATCATGATGGAACGTTTGGAGCCGCGGTCCACGAGCGCGCCCGCGGGCAGTGCGATCAGCGCGAACGCCGCCGTGGTGGCGGCGGTCAGCAACCCGACCTGGAACGTGCTCGCGTTGAGCGCGACGACCGCGAGCAGCGGCAGAGCGACCTGGGTGACCGCCGATCCCATCTCGCTGACCGTCTGGCCGCTCCACAGGAGCATGAAATCCCGCTGACGCCACAGACTCGGACCGTCGAACTCCGGCTCGACATCCTGCAGTTCCTTCGCTACTTCTGTCACAGCGTCAACTTAGAGGTCGTCTCGTGACTGCGGCCAAGAGGCCGGGCGAGAGTCGCGGAACGGCGGTAACGACACCCTTTGGAACGGTCGAGCGTACCGCCGTGCCATGGCGCACGCCGAGACCTCGATGCTCGCCCTGCACCTGGTCCAGTTCGCGCTCGTCCACGTCAACACCCTGATGGTCCAGCAGGTCCTGGCCGAACCGTCCTGGGCGAAGAAGTTGAGCGACGAGGACGGTCCGGCCGATCGCACAGCCTGCGGAATCGGCCCCTGATCGTGTGATTGCGCCCGCGCGTTTCCGGGCCGGGGTGACCGCGTGCCCGGATGATCCATCGGGGGCCGCGTCCTGCGGCCCGAGGAAGGATGGTTGCACGTCGATGAGCACAACCAGACGAGGGATTCTGGGCGCGGCCTTGGCTGGTCCGCTGCTGGGCCCGTTCGCCGGAGGGTCCTCCAACGCGGCTGCGGCCGGGTCGCTGGGCACGATCTCCGACGGCTGGATCGAGATCCGCTGGACCCCGCAGGCTCAGGCGTTGCTGGACAAGGTCCAGGGGGTGGTGGAGGCGGTGGCACCGGCGCAGCTGGTGACCGACGCCCGGGGTTCGGCGCTGCGGTTCCCGGTCCGCTCGGGTGAGGGCGATCCGTCGATGACCAACCTGGCGGAGGCTCACGGAGACGGGGCGCTGGACGGCGGGTTCGCGGTGCGCACGTCCAACGGGTACTTCCGGGTGACCGAGCTGCGCGGTGGGTTGCAGGACGGGCTGGTCTCCGGGAAGGCCCTGGTGAACGGCATGGAGGTCGGACACAGCGCGGCGTACCGGCCCGCGCTGGCCGAGGGCCGGTTGACGAACAACAGCGTGCCCCTGGGGCAGCCGATGAAGATCCGCTTGGCGGACGTGCCGCTACGGCCCACTCCCCAGGTCATGGACGCCTACACCGCCACGTTCGGCGAGGCGCCGCCGTTCACCGCCGACTCGGTGCTGGCCCACGTGACCGTCGAGGGCGTGTACACCCCGCCGAAGGGGTGAGCGAGGGCTGGCCCGAGTGGTGTGTCAGCCGGTCCGGGCCAGCTTCGCGGGGCGGGCCCGACCGGGCAGGTCGGCGCCGAAGCGGCGCTGCCGACCCGCGTAGACGGCGACGGCGTTGTACAGCTGGGACAGGCCGAAGTCCGGCCAGAGGACGGGGTCGAAGACGAGCTCGGCGTAGGCGAGCTGCCAGGGCAGGAAGTTGCTGATGCGCTGCTCGCCGGAGGTGCGGATCAGCAGGTCGACGTCGGGCAGCTCCGGGACGTACAGGTGGCGGGCGAGGTCGGCGGGACCGATGTCCTCGGGCCGGACGGTGCCGGCGACCACCTCGGCGGCCAGTGCCCGGGCGGCGGCGGCCAGCTCCTCCCGGCCGCCATAGTCGGCGCAGATGGTCAGCATCAGCGCGGAGTTGTTCGACGTCATGCTCTCCAGCAGCGCCAGTGCGGAGGCGATCGACGGATCGAACCGGTCGCGCTGCCCGCACCAGCGCACCTGCACACCCAGCCGCTGCAGCCTCTCCACGCTCTCGGTGAGGAAGCCGGCCATGGTGTCGAACAGGGGGGCCAGCTCCTCCAGCGAGCGGTTCCAGTTCTCGGTGGAGAACGCGTACACGCTCAGGTGCCGAATACCCAGCCGCAGCGCGGAGTAGATCAGGTGTCCCAGGGCCAACTCGCCGGATCGGTGGCCTTCCAAGGCGGGAAGGCCGCGCTGCTCGGCCCAGCGCCGGTTGCCGTCCATGATCACCGCAACGTGGCCGGGCGCCGGCCCGGCGTTCAGCGGCAGGGGCCGGATCCGTGCGGCACCGGCCGGAAGCATCGGGTCGAGGCCCTCGGCCAAGACCCGGGACCGAAGGATCTCGATCTCGTCGAACCGCAGCCGACCACCGACGAGCGCCTGCACCCCCATCCGGAACTCGGCCCCCACCATCTGCGTCACCAGTGCCGCCTGTGCCAGCAGCTCGCGGCCGCGGCCGACCTGGAGCCGCACCAGTTCGTCCAACGCCTCACTGCCTTTGCCGCTTCCAAGGTGGGCGATCTCCAGGCCGAGCCGCCGCAGATCCGCACGCGGCAGATAGCACCGGCCCTGAGCAAGATCCTCCGGGAGGTCCTCGAAGATATCCACCAGCGCGAGCGCTTCGGCCAGCACGGACAACAACCGCATTGCCTCCGAGTCACGAGCCTCGATCAGTGGGGCGATCAGCTCGAAGGTGGTCCGGAGGCACCCCGCAGGTAGCGGCGCAGGTCCTCGAATTCGGCGAATGCCAGCGGGCCCGCGGCATCGGCGTGAAGGGTTTCGAGACACTCTTCCAGCACCGCAACGTCGAGATCCCACCGCCTCATCGTGTCCACAAATGCCCTCCGCAGCGGGTGCTCGCTGCGGCCGGACCGGACCTCCGCCATGGTTTCGGCCCGCCAGCGGGCGAACGAGCGCTCACGATCGGCCGGCGGCCCCTCGTCGACGATGCGATCGGCCTCCGCCAGGACGGCGCTCACGGCCCAGAAGGGCGGCTGGAACGCGGCGGGCGCCCAGGTAGTCGCTGCCCACCACAAGTAGGAGCGCCGTTGCATCTCCTGCTCACACCGTTCGTACGACTCCCGCAGTTCAGGCGAGTCGGCGAACACCTCGTAGCTTCCCGCTACTCCCGGACCAACCCTTCGACCACACCACGCCAACCGGGCCCACGACCCAGGCCGCGCGGAAGGCAAGCAGCCGTCCCCAGCCTTGACCACCGGGAACCCACGCCCTCACCAACGACGCACCCGCCGACTGGTTGCGACCTCGGCGCCGGGGCAAGTGAAAGGTACGGTCCGGCCGTGGGCCATGGGTCGCTGCAGACAGCTGGACATCTGAAACACCCTCATGGAACAGCCCGGGGTCGTGCGCGACGACTTCAAGCGCGTGGAATCGCACGTGGTTCCGCCTCGTGCCCCAACTCGCCAAGGTGTTGAACGTGCCGACTCCGGCCGTGCCTCGACCACTCGGCAGTCCCTGGACGCGCAGCTCGACTCGCTTGCCGAGGCCGGGCTCACCCACGTCTTCTCGGAGAAGATCTCCACCCGCGCCACCAAGCGTCCCGAACTGGAGGCCACCGCAACGGCGAGCGCGTGACCATCCCGCTACTTTGCGGCTGGTGGCTGAGCCAGGACTCCGGGGCAGATTCGGGCCGTCGCCTCCGTCCAGCCCACAGCAGTGGCACAGGCCGTCAACCGCGCGAACACGCCGCGGGGTTCGGCCTCATCCGCCCCGATCTCACTCCACGGGCGCCATGGCGGACCGGAGGGGTCAGGGCTGACAGCGTACGTGCCGGCTTCCATGAGTACGGGGAGCTGCACCCCGTTGCCCGGTGGTCACCGGCCAACAGCTTTTCTCCACGGTGAACGACAAGCGCGTCGACGAGGCACCCCGCCGCAGTGGGAGCATGATCTGCTTCACCCCAGCACCCAGGAAGGCATGTGCCATGTCCGACCTCGACAGCCAGGTTCCCTACTGGGATGCCGCAGCGGCCACGAAGACGTTCACTCACCCTCTGCATCTGCCCTGGCTCGACGGGATCGGCACAGACGCCGCGATCCTCGACTACGGATGCGGATACGGACGCATCATGAAGGAGCTCGAACAGGGCGGCTTCGGCAACCTCACGGGCGTCGACGCCTCACCTGGAATGATCAATCGGGCACGCCGTCTGCACCCCACCCTGCGTTTTGCCGCCCTGGACGCACCACCGGCCTCGCCCTGCCCGGACGCAGGCTTCGACGTCGTTCTGCTCTTCGCCGTGCTGACCTGTGTCCCCGACGATGAGGCCCAACACCGGTTGATCGGCGAGTTGAACCGCGTCCTCAAGCCCGGCGGGATCCTCTACGTCAGCGACCTTCTGCTGCAGGACGACGAACGCAACCGCAACCGCTACAACCGCCATGCTGGTCACTACGCCGGCTATGGCGTGTTCGAGACCGGCGACGGTGCGGTCTGCCGCCATCATCCCCGCGAGTGGTTCTCCACCCTGCTTGCCGGGTTCCAGACCATCGCCACCCGGACCATCACGGTGCCCACCATGAACGGTCACGAGTCGACCGGGATCCAGATCCTCGCCCGCAAGCCCACGTCGGCATGAACGGAAACCCGGGCGCCAGTTACAGCCGGCCGCGCTGGACCTGCCCGCCCGGCGCATCGTGCACTCGGCACACCTGTGTCGTGATCGGCGAAGGTCTGTCGCCTGCTCGGCACCGACGGACTGACTCAGGCTGCGGCATTCCCGTGAGCGCTGGACGCGAAGGCCAGGATGTGCGGGACCGCCTCGCGCAGACTGACGAAGTGGCGGTGCACACCCTCCACCGCGGCAGCGGCGTTCACACCCCACACTGTCATCCCGGCGCGCAACCCGGACCGCACTCCGGACGGGGCGTCCTCGATGACCAGGCAGTCTCCCGGCTCGGCGCCGAGCTGTGCAGCGGCCTGCAGATACGGGACGGGAGAGGGCTTCCCCTCCGCGACGGCGGCCGCGTCCACGATCACGTCCGGCAGCGGCAAGCCCGTCCGCTCGAAACGGCCGCGCACGCGGTGTTCGTAGTTCGAGGTCACCAGTGCCCAGGACGCCGGTGGCAGGCCGTGCAGCAGCTCCGCCGCGCCCTCGAATGCCGTATAGACGCCGGACCGGACGTCCTCGTCCTCCAGTTCGTGCAGTGTGGCCAGGCACTCGTGCGGATCCTGGTCCGCAGCGACCTGGGCGAACGTCTCCAACGGCCGCGTTCGCAGGGCCACCTGGTAGACCTCGTCCGCATCCAGCCCGTACCGCTCCGCCCAAGTGCCCCAGACCCGGCGCTGGTTGCTCACCGCGTCGATCAACGTGCCGTCGACATCGAACAGGACGTACTTCGTGCGGCCGGACCGCGCAGATTCACTGATCACCCATTGATCATGCCAGGCGCCGAACAGGCCCATCCTCACCACACGGCGGCGCAGCTCGACGGGATCTTCGCCGGATGTGCCATGGCGTGCAGGAGGAGAGCCGGTCATGACTCCGTGTGGGACAGGTGCGAGGTTGGCGCAGCCGCCCCGCGATGCTTGATGTTGATGGCCGAAGCCTTGGCCAGTGCCACGGGGTTCAAGAAGCGCAACGGACCGATCAGGCGGGAACCGAACAGATGCATGTGCCGCGCCATCGACTCGTCGCGCGCTGCCGCGGAAAACATCAGCCGTTCCATGGGATTGAATGGACGGCCCTTGGCGAAGTCGGCAGCCAGGTACTGGTGACCGCGCAGTCGGCGCCGGTGTGTGCGTGCGTACACCACGAGTGACCTGTCGAGGTCGCCCCGACCGGTTGCCGCCGAGGCGACCGCCTCTGCCAACCATTGCGCGGACTGCAGAGCCCACCCGCATCCCACTCCCCACAGGGGATCGCCGGTCAGGGCGGCGTCGCCGATCAACGCGACGCCCGGTGCGGTCGGCTGGCGACTGAGAAGCGGGTAGTTGACAGTGCCGGTGATCTTCGTGATGCGCTCGCCGGAGTCGATGGGCGGCGCCTCGGGCAGGGCGCGGACGAATTCGAAGAAGCTGCCCTCCAGGTCTTCCCGGAAGGCCGGCAGCCGCTTCTTGTCCGGGAGCACCGCGAGGACCGTCACCCCGTCGTCGTTCGGAAGCGCGTACGCCATGTCGGGCTCGAGGAACCAGGCGTGACCGATCCCGCCGTGCAGCGGAAGATTGCGGAAGTGCGCGAGATAGCCGAAGCGCGCGTTCTCGTACAGCCGAGCAGGCACCCCGGCGAACTTCGCCACGGCCGAGTCCTTGCCATCGGCGCCGACCACCAGGCGGGCCCGGATCTCACGCTCGCCCTGTGGAGTCGACGCGCGCACCCCCAAGGTACGCCCGGCTTCCCGGATCAGCCCGGTCACCTGATGCCCGAGGAGCAGATCGACGCCGGGGGTCTTTGCCGCATGGGACCTGATCAACGGGTCGAGGATGCTGCGCCGAACGTTGTACGCGTACGGTAGCTCGGGGCCCGCCGGCGCGGCCTTCGGCTCGATCCATCCCCAGCGGGTGTACCAGCGGGCCTCGTTGCGGACAGCTCCCGCCTGCTCGAGAGCGGGGACGAGGCCGAGTTCGTCCAGCACCGGGTAGGCGCTGGCCTGGAGGGAGTGGGTGCACAGCACTTTGTACGCTTCGGGGTCCGAGCGGCGTTCCAGCAGGGCGACGCGGACACCGTGTCGAGCGAGCAAGATCGCGGCGGCGCTGCCGGCGAGGCTGGCTCCGCTGATGACGACGTCGTAGTCGTATCCCGCGCTCTCAGGCTTGGTCATGCGCTGATCGCCCCCTTCGAGGTGTGGTGCCGTTCGTGGAAGTGATGCAGTGCCACTGCTGTCAGGAACATGATCGGTTGTCAAGAGTTGCGGACCGGGTGGGAGTTCGGCGGGCGAAGGTGATGAAGCAGCGCGCCTGTCGTTGCTGCCAGGCTTCCCCGTCGGCAGCACGTGGTGCAGCTCGTCTCGACCAGCCCACCCGCTGTGGGGTCACGGCTCTGGCTGGGGGCAGGCCGCGCCGAGTCGTGCGGGAGTTCCGGGCCCGGCGTGTCAGCGTCCTCGGCGGGAGTTGAGCCGGGCGGCCTGGCGGGTCAGGTGGTCGCGTTCGGCGAGGTTCGGGGCCTTCTGGGCCGCCTCGGCGTACAGGCGTGCCGCCGTCGCCAGGTCGCCGTCGCGCTCGTGGAGGTACGCCGCCACCGCGGCGTAGCGGGGCAGTGAGGCGTCCAGCGCCGCGAGCGCTGCCAGGCCGGCTCGCGGTCCGTCGGCCTCGCCGACGGCGACCGCCCGGTTGAGCCGGACGACCGGGCTGTCGGTCAGGCGGGTGAGTTCGTCGTACCACTCGACGATCTGCACCCAGTCGGTCTCCTCGGCGGTGGGCGCGTCGGCGTGGAGGGCAGCGATGGCGGCCTCGGCCTGGTACTCGCCCAGCCGGTCGCGGGCCAGGGCCGCCTGCAGGATCTCGATGCCCTCGGCGATCGTGGCGGTGTCCCAGCAGGTGCGGTCCTGTTCGGCGAGCGGTACCAGGCTGCCGTCCGGCGCGGTCCGGGCGGCGCGCCGGGCGTGATGGAGCAGCATGAGGGCGAGCAGCCCTGCCACCTCGGGGTGGTCGATCGCGGCTGCGAGCTGCCGGGTGAGCCGGATGGCCTCCGCGGCGAGGTCGATGTCGCCGGAGTAGCCCTCGTTGAAGACCAGGTAGAGGACGCGCAGCACGGTGGCGACGTCGCCGGGCTGGTCGAAGCGGACGCCGGAGACGGTGCGTTTGGCCCGGCTGATGCGCTGCGCCATGGTCGCCTCGGGCACCAGGTAGGCCTGGGCGATCTGGCGGGTGGTGAGCCCGCCGACGGCACGCAGCGTGAGCGCGACCGCCGACGCCGGCGTCAGCGACGGGTGTGCGCACAGAAAGTAGAGCTGGAGCGTGTCGTCCACCGCGGGCGCGGGCCCGGGCGCCGGCTCCTCGTCGACGAGGTCCTCACGCCGGCGGCGGGCGGCGTCCGACCGGGTCGCGTCGAGAAACTTGCGCCAGGCAACGGTGACCAGCCAGCCCTTCGGGTCCCGCGGCGGGTCGGCCGGCCAGACGCGGAGCGCCTCGACCAGCGCTTCCTGCACGGCGTCCTCGGCCGCCGCGAAGTCGGCTCCGCGGCGGCCGAGGATGGCGAGCACGCTCGGCGTGAGGCTCCTCAGCAGGGCCTCGTTCATCAATGAGGGCACTCCGTGGTGGTGGGCGACGCGGCCAGGAACGGGCGCACCTCGAGCCACTCGTGGATCGGCTTCCCACCGGCCCCGGGGGCGGCCGACAGTTCCCCGGCCAGCTCGACGGCGCGCTCGTAGCTGTCGACGTCGATCACCATCCAGCCGGCGATGAGGTCCTTGGTCTCGGCGAACGGGCCGTCGGTGACCGGCGGGCGCCCCTCACCGTCGTACCGGACCCAGGTGCCCTCCGCGGCGAGCGCCTGACCGTCGACGAACTCGCCGGTCTTCTCGAGCCGGTCCGCGAAGTCCCGCATGTACTGCACGTGCGCCGAGATCTCCTGCGGCGTCCACTGGTCCATGGGCACGTCGTTGACCGCAGCCGGGGCGCCTCGGTAGTGCTTGAGCAGCAAGTACTTGGCCATCGTGTTTCTCCTCAGTGCTCGTGCGACCCATTGTGGTCGCGTTCACCACGGGGACGGAGCAGGTCACGGGTTCTCGACATCGCCGTCCGGATTTTTTTGAGATCTCGTGGATGAGCGCGGATCTTGAGGTCCGTGAAGGCTCACGAGAAACAGCAGCGCGGGCGGGGCTCAGCGTGCCGCGGGGTTGCCCTGGTGGGTGAAGGCGGCCCACAGGTGGATCTCCTGCAGGTCGGCGCGGGCGGCCTCGCGGTGCAGCGGGTCGCCCAGGCCGGGCGGGGGCCGGCGGTCCGGGTCGAGCATCCACAGCTGGGCGCGCGCAGCGCGTCGGCGGGAGCGAGGTCCTGGCTGGTGAGGAAGTGGTGGAAGGCGGCCATCATCAGGGCGGTCGCGCTGTCGTTGACGGCCCAGCGGGAGCCGACCACATCGGCCGCACCCTGGGCGACCAGGGCGGTGGAGAGGGGCAGTGCCTCGTCGTGGTCGCCCGTGCTCAGGTCGGTCTCGCAGGCGCTGAGCACGACCAGCGGGCCGTCCGGGCCGGGCGCGGCCGCGGCGTGGTCCAGTATCCGGGCGACGGTCAGCTCGCCGTCGGCCAGCGACAGCGCCGATCGCGTAGGACTCGGACCGGCCACGCCGTGGCAGGACACGTGCACGACCGCAGCCGGCTCACCGCCGCCGCCCGGCAGTACGGCCAACAGGTCCTCGCAACTCCCCGGCGCATCCGGCACGCCCTCGGCCGCCACGAACTCGCCGTAGCGCCGGGCGTCCGGGTAGCAGGCCGAACGCAGCGCCTCGGTCTCGACCTCGGCCCGTACCAGGCTGAGCCGCGGGTCGGTGACCAGCACCCGGCGCCCGGTGGCGGGCAGCCGGTCGCGGGCGACGGCCCGCAGTAACTGCGCCCCGGACGGGGCGTAGCTGAACACCGCGTCCTGACAGGCGTACCGGTGACCCCCCAGAGGGATGTGCATGCGCGCCGCATGCCAGGGGACGACGCCGAGGGGGCCGCAGGGAATCAGCACGATCCGCGGCGGCCGGCCCAGGGGTTCCGGGGAGTCGAGGACCGGCCCCACGGCAGCGGGCCAGGCCCAGTCGCACAGCTCGCTCAGCGCCGCCTGCCATTCCGTCTCGGCGGCCTCCCGCGACGCACGCGACGCGTCCGGGTCGGCCACCCTGCGGGAACGCTCGGCTGCGGAGCCGAGGTAACGCTCCAGCTGGTGGCTGCCGGGGGAGAGCAGCAGCGGAAGGTCGAGCACGGCGGGCTCGGCGCCGCCGGGGCGCAGGATCGGCGCGTGGCCGGGGATGTGGGGGCGGAAGCCCTCGCCGGGGACCATGTAGACCAGCGCGTCGGCTCCCGAGGCGGCCAGCGCGGCGGTCAGTGTGGCGGCGTCCGGAGTGCCGAGTAACTCCCGCGCGCCGGTGCCGTTTCCCGCCCCCAGCGCGGCGAGCGCCTTGCGCCGCAGGCTGCTCGGCAGCTCAGCGCCGGGGGGCCGGAGCCGCCTCCGCGGCCGCTCTGCTCGGCCGGAGCGGATCCCCTTCAGCCCGACGCCCCTCGCCGGCTTCCCCCTCAGCTGGACGTCCCTCGCCCGCGTCCCCTTCAGCCGGACGCCCCTCGCCCGCGAACCCCTCAACCGCACACCCCTCGCCCGCGACCCCCTCAACCCGATCCCCCTCGCGCGGGCCCGGCTGGAGTGGGTGCCACGGTGCCTGTGCCCGCCACCGCTCGGCCAGGTCGGAGTGACCCCGGTCCGCCAGTAGCCGGGGCACGCCGTGTGCGGCCGCGGCCGTCTGGAGCACGAGGGCCCGACCCAGCTCCAGCGCCTCCACGGCCTCGGCGGGGCGGCGGTCCTCGGCGCACCGCAGGGCCAGCCACAGGACGGTGTCCAGATGCTCGGTCACGAGCCGCAACTCGGCCAGCTGCGGATTCTTCCGCGCGTGGGGCCAGACCTCGTGAGCCTGGCGAACGGCGACGGCGGCCCAGGCCCGGAGCCCCGCGACGTCTCCCTCGCCGTGGTCCCGCTGCTTCTCGCCGGCCATGCATCCCCCTGGTGACCGATGATCCCACCCCCCTCCCCCGCGACGGTCCGCGGCCGGGCAGGGGTGGTCGCTGATCGAGAATCAGGTTAGTGCCCTGGTGGCCTGGCTGATGTCGGGAATCGGTCACGCGCCGTACGGGAAGGTGGGTCGGGCCTGGCAGAGTGTCCCTCATGAGCTCCCAGCCCGCGCACCCCGAACAGGTCCGCCACCACGACCACGGCACGTGGCTGGTCCGGTTCACCAGCCGGGTGCTCGTGGTCTGCCCGAGGTGCGGTGGTCGCGCGCTCGTCGTGCCCCGGCCCGGTCTCGCATCGCCGAAGTACTTCAGTGAACTGCTCTACCAGCCCCGCCGTCTGAGCTGCGCCGGCTGCGGCGCGGTGGCGGAATGGACTGCCGAGCAGCAGGGTGGCGGCCTGGTCGGCGCTGTGGTCGGCGGCACCGAGGACCCCTTCTTCCGGCGGCCGCTCTGGCTTCAGACCCACTGTGCGGGACGGATCCTGTGGGCCTACGACGTGGAGCACGTCGACGCTCTCGCCGCCTATGTGGCTGCCCGGCTGCGCCAGCGTCACGCCTCCCCCACCATGGCGATGTTCGCCCGGCTGCCCGTCTGGATGAAGTCCGCTCGCCTCCGTGACCAGGTGCTGGCCGGCCTGGCGACTCTCCGGGCCCTCGCCCAGCGCACGGCCCCGGCCGACCGCTCCGACGCGGCCCACGAACGTGGCGACCGCCCGCGCCACTACGGCAGCATCCGCTTCCGCGGCGGCGCCTACTAGGGCGTGTCCGACGGGTCGTCATCCGCGGGCCCGTCCAAGACGAGTTGGCGGCGGTGGAAGCAGTCCTGTGCCGCCAGCACGTCGTCTCCGTAGGCCGCTGCCCATGCGCCCAGGGCGCGGATCGGGGTGAGCAGGGCGGTGCCGGCCTCGGTCAGGGCGTAGTCGACGCGGGGCGGGGCCTCGGCGTAACGACGGCGCCGCACCAGGCCGTTGTACTCCAGCCGCCGCAGCGCCTCGTTGAGCACCTTGGGGCTGATCCCGCCGATCCGGGCCAGCAGCGCGCGCGGCCGCATCGGGCCCGACTCGCCGAGGACGTAGATGACCACGCTGTCCCAGCGGTTGGCCAGTACCTCGACGGCGATGCGCGCCCGGCAGTCCGCCGCGAACGGTTCCCCGCCCAGGTCGTCCCCGTCCCCATCCACCTGTCCCATGCGCACATCCTGCCCCGCCCGATGCCTACCAGACGGTGTGCATCGGCTCGCCTAGCGTCCGGGGCATGACATTCCAAGACACGAACGGGAGCAGGGCGATGCGCATCGGCATTCTCGGCACGGGCGGCATGGCAGCAGCATTGGGCGGGGCTTGGGTTCAGGCCGGACACCAGGTCATGGTGGGCGGCCGCAACGCCGCTTCCGCCGCCGCCGTGGCCGCCCGCATCGGGGCCGCCGCGCACGGCGGCCCCGCAGAGACGGCACGGTACGGCGAGGCGATACTGCTCGCCGTCCCCGCTGACGTCGCACCGCAACTGGCCAGGGAACTGGCAGCGGACCTCGCCGGACGGACCGTCCTCGACTGCACGGTGCCGATGCAGCCGTCCAGCGACGGCGGCCCGGTCCTGTCCACTGCCGGAGGTTCGGACTCGGCCGCCCTGCGCATCGCCGCTGCCGCGCCCGACGCCCGTGTCGCCAAGGTGTTCGGCATCTGCCACGAGAGCATCTGGACCCTGCCGCAACCGACTTTCGAGGGTGCTCCGCTGGCAGTGCCCTTCTGCACGGACGCCCCGCCCGCCGAGGCTGTGACCAGGGAGTTGATCACGTCGATGGGCTGCACCCCGCTGCCGTGCGGCGGTCTGGAGCGGGCGGCGCTCCTGGAGGCTGCAGCGGTCTTCGCCATCGGCGTGTGGTGGTCCGGCAGCGAAGTCCGCCACGCCTTCCCCGCTCCAGCACTGGCCCCCGGCGCCGTCGACGACTGAAGCGTGTCCGGCAGGTCGCGTGGCGCGACCTGCCGCCGCGGTAGCGCGGTGGGCACGTGGCGCTCCGGCCTCTGGTCTCTGGTCCCTGGTCCCTGGTTCTCTGGTCGCTTGGAACCGGGTCCTCCACCCGATCGGGCGGTCTTCACCAGGCCGGGTCGTGGGTGATCGGGTCGATGACGCAGCCCCCGTCGGAGGGCTCCGTCGGCGAGGGGCCGGAGCTGCTCCTCTGGATTCCCTGGATGGCTCGTCCGAGCCGGGCCGCGTGCGGATCCTCGCTGTGGAGCAGTTGGGTGACGAGTTCCGTGGGCACGTTGCGTGCGGAGGACACCAGCTCGGCGACTGCGGGATCGGTTTCGTCCATGGCACCTCCGGGACTGTTCGGCTGGGTGGGTTTCGACGCATCGATGTACCGGAGGCGCAAACCTCATCTCATCTGGCCCTCGGGAGGGCGTTACCGGTGGGCGGTTTCTGACAGAAGGTAACACTATGTGTTGTTGATCACATACTCTGCGTCACCATCCTGGAGGAGTGATGGGCAACATCCCGCACACCCCGTACGCCCCGTCCACCACGCGTCGCCGGACCGACCATCCTGGCGGCCCGCACACGTCACCCAGCGCCGGACGTATGCTGGTCGCCGACCTTGATGGCACCCTCTTGGGTGGTGATGACCGCGCGCGCCGAAGACTGCGTCACCTCCTGGGCCTCCACCCGTGCATCACCCTGGTCTTCGCCACCGGCCGGTCCTTGCACTCTGTCCGCTCGGTCCTGCAGAGCGATCCGCTCGTGCCGGCGCCGCGATGGATCGTCGCCGATGTCGGGGCCAGCGTCATCGACGCAGCCGACCTGAGCCATGTCGACGCTCTGGAGGCTCGGCTACGTGCCGGATGGCCCGGCGCGGACCGGGTGCTGTCTGCGTTGGAGAGATGTGACGGGCTGGTCCACCAGGACGGAGTCGTCCAAGAGGGACGATGCTCCTTCTACCTGGCCCCTGAGCACCTGACCGCAGGCCTCGAGGCGGCGGTGGCAGAGCTGGGCTGCTCGTGGACGTACTCCGCAGGGCGCTACTTCGATGTCCTGCCCACAAACGCGAGCAAGGGAGCAGCCGTACGGGAACTCGCACGGACGCTCGGCTGGCCCATCTCCGCCCTGCTCGTTGCGGGCGACTCTCTGAATGACCTCTCGCTGTTCGGCCTCGGCGCACACGGCGTGATCATGGGGAACGCCGAACCCGGCCTGGCCACCAGCGTGCCACTCGACGCACGCGTGCATCGCCCGGCACTGAACGGTGCGGCGGCCATCCTGTCGGCCATGGAGCAGCTCGGCTGGATCGAGCGGCCCTCGCGGGTGGTGGTCGGCTACCACCGCCCGCCCATGCAATGGAGCAACGGCAGATGGCAGGCCCCGGCCAGCCCCAACGGCATCCTTCCCACGCTCACTTCCGCCCTGGGTCCCCGCCGCCGCGACCAGGACGCCGTGTGGGCGGCCGCCCTCGTCACCGACCAGGACACCGCCCCGGCCCCCAGCCCGAACACCCGCTACACACACTGCGCATGTCCGGCGCCGCCCACCCCGCTCCCACTGGCGCTGCTTCCCGTGAGGTCCGACACCTGGGCGGGCTACTTCCACGGCGCGTGCAAGGAGACGCTGTGGCCGGCCCTGGTTTCCGAACCCCAGCTGATCCGTCACGATGCACGTCACTGGGCCGACTTCGAGGAAGTCAACGCCGCCTTCGCCGAGCACATCGACGCCCACGCCGCGCACGGGGCAACGATCTGGCTGCACGACTACAACCTGTGGCTCGTCCCCGGCCTGCTCAAGCCGCGCCGCCCCGACGTGAACATCGGCATCTTCCACCACACCCCGTTCCCCGCCCCGGACACCTTCGGTCGACTGCCCACGGCCGATCAACTGCGCGCCTCGCTCGCGCATCTGGACTGGGCCGGCTTCCACACCGCCGCCTGCGCCGACAACTTCGAACGGCTGCTGGAGGACGCCCCGTGCCCGCCACGTACCGGGGTGCATCCGCTCGGCATCGACCGCCAGGCGGTGGAGGCCCACGCCCGCACACGCTCAGCGCGGTGTCCTCCGCGAAGCGGTGGGCAACTGGTGCTCTCCGTCGAGCGACTGGACTACGCGAAGGCGCCCGTGCTCAAGATTCGCGCCTTGGCGGCTCTGCTGGATCAGGTGCCGGCGCTTCACGGCAACGTACGCTTCCGGCTGATCTGCCCGCCCCCCGAGCCGGGCATCCAGGCCTACGAAAAGACCCGGGTCGAACTGGAGGAGGCGATCAACGGTCTCAACTCCCTTTGGGGCTCCCCCGCCTGGCAACCCGTTGAATACGTGCCCCGGTCACTCCCCTTTCCGCACATCGTGGACAACTACCTTGCGGCGGACGTCTTCTGGGTGACGTCCCTGGCCGATGGCATGAACCTCACTGCGCAGGAATACGTCGCATGCCAGGCTGCGGCCGGACGCAACGGCGTCCTCGTGCTGTCCCGACGCGCCGGCGCCGCCGAACACCTGGGCAGGGCCGCCCTTCTCACCGACCCGGGCACACCGCAGAACCTGGTCGACACCCTCCACCAGGCCCTCACGATGAGCCCCGCCCAGCGTCGCCTCCATACCGCCCGCCTCGCCGCCTGCCTGACCACCCCGACCCCTGCCGACTGGACGCGCACCATCCTGAAAGCAATTCCCGGCGACAGATGAGTACTGCACGTGCCCGTTCTAACCTGGCCCGATGATGTACGAGGGGGACTTCCGGGTCGGTGACGTGCTGTCGGTCGCCTGCCCCTTCACGCCGGCCAGAGTCGAGCGAGGCGTGACGTGGGATCACGTCTCGGTGCGGTGGCCATGGTGGTGCATCGACACCGACAGCGATTTCATTCACTGGAACGGGATCGTCGCCCTGGGCGTGGACAAGATCGGGTGCGCTGCGCCTGAGGTGGAGGCGGAGCTGTTTCGGACCGAGCCGCCGCCCGAGCATCTGAAGGCGGGAGACATCTGCCGGGTAGGAGTGCCGCCGACCGTTGTCCACGTGACGGCTGTCGACCACCACGATCCTCCGCTGGAAACGGGCTGGCTACCACGTCCCCGGCTGACCGTGACCGTGCTGCGTCGCGGCCTGTCCTATCGGGAGTTTCCGGACGAGAGCCATCTCGACGGCTCGGGTTACACCATTCACCCAGGGGACGGGATCCCCTTCTCCTTCGAGCTGTTGATGCGGCCGTACGCGTTTCTCCGGCCGGGTGACGAGGTCGCCGACGCCGCAGGACGGGCATGGCGATTCGACGGACCCTGGGACTGGACCGCCTTCGACGGAGCCGGGACCGGCCCGGGCCCCGAGTGGCCGCTCATCCTTCTGACCCGCGCGGGGGCGCCGTGCTCCGTCCCGGACGCGGAGACAGTGGCCGCAGGCACGGCGACCGGTTCCCACCAGGACACAGTCCGGCACTGGACGTCCCTCACCGAGGCTTCGCCCACGCCCTGGCCGGACGGCGTGAACCGGACGGGCTGGCTCCGACAATGATCCGCTGGACGAACCTAGTCGTCCGAGCCCGCAGCCGACGACGGTACTTCGACGACGAAGAACAGGAAGGTGGTTTTGGTCGAAAGGTCGTGGAAGTCGTCGGGGAACAGGTCGCGGGCGGCCGGGTCGGGCTGCGGCTCGCTGATGGCGGCAATGCGGAAACCGGCGGTGGTGAAGGCATCGGTCATCGCGTGCAACGGCTTGCGCCAGAACCTCATCGGGACGGACCGCCCGTTGAACGTCCAGTCGAAGGTATAGCTGGTGGTCGCAAAGTAGTCGGGCCGAGGATCCTTGATCGTGTAAGCCACGAAAGGGTGGTCCACCGACGCGATCAGCCGGCCGCCGGGCCTGAGCACTCGCCGCAACTCGGCCAGTGTCGGCCCCCAGTCCTCCAGGTAGTGCAGCACCAGCGACGCGACCACGTCGTCGAACGCACCGTCGTCGAACGGCAACGGGTCACTCAGGTCGACCACGTGCAGGTCCGCGTCGTCACCGAGCCGCCGCCTGGCCAGCGCCAGCATCCCCGCGCTGGCGTCGACGCCGGTGACGACCGCGCCGCGGTCGCGTAATGCAGCGGACAAGGGGCCCGAGCCGCAACCGGCGTCCAGGATCCGACGGCCGGCCACGTCTCCGGCAAGCGCCAGCATCGCGGGCCGCTCGTAGTATGCGTTCACGAGGCTTTTCTCGCTCTCCGCCGAGTACGCCTCGGCGAAGCTGTCGTAGTCGTTCACCTGGGCCGGATCCGCAGAGTGGGCGAAGTTCTCGGGCACATCGGTCATCCGTTCCATCGTCGCAGCCTAGTGGTCACATGAGCCGCCGATCACCCCTCCCACCACGGCTCCATGCTCTCCTCGGCGACGAACTCGTGGAAGTCCATGTTGCCGATCTCCAGGTTGCATGCCATCGATCCGACCATGCGGCATGGCAGCACGGCGGTCTGCCCCGGGGTGTCGTACAGATCGACGACGGTCAGCGGTCGGCCGGGCTCGGCGAAGGTCCTGGCGTCGGCGAGCGCGACCAGCGTTGTGTGCTCCTCGGGCGGGATCAGTGCCGGGACCTGGCCCGGCAGGAGGTCCTCGAAGGTCCGATCGTCGACGACCAGCGCCTCCAACGGGTAGAGCTCCACGTCGATCTCGTCCGGGTCCAGATCCGCGCCGACCCAGCCGTCCTCGTCGGCCCCGCCCAACTCGTCGAGCAGGGCGCGCCATCCGTCCTCGTCTTCGAAGGAGGTTCGGACCAGCAGGGCCGCGGCGGTGGAGGGCAGTGCCGGGAAGGATCGGCGCGACGGCGTCGTCGGCGCGGTGAAGGCCGGCCGGCCACCGTCACCTTGGTACATGCCGTACTTGTCCATGTCGCGCACCAGGTCGTCGAACGCGAGCGTGCCGCCCAGCAGAGCGGCCAGGATCTCGCCGAGCCGAGCCGACGGCACCCGGACACCGCGCCCGGGTATCGCTGCCAGGTCCACCAGCAACGGCCCATCCCCGCCGTACACCACAGAGATGTCCGCCAGGACGACGACCGGCGGCACGAGGCCACCGCTCGGGACGAGCGCCGGTACGTTGCCGCCGTACAGGTGGTCCCATCCGTGGTTCTCGGCCAGGCGGAGCCGCACCCCACTGCCCCCGAGGACGAGCACGTCGCCTTCTCGGCGGCCCCCGATCTCGTTGAGCAGTCCGCCCCACAGGGCCTTGCCATCTTTGTGGTACGTGCAGACCAACAGCGTTTCACCGGGCGCGGGCTCGGGAAGCCCGGGAAAGGACATGACTCTCCTTCGAAGGACCGGCGGGGACCAGGACACTAGCCCACCAATCCCGAGCTGGAGCACTTGATTTGGCGGACAGTGCCAACTCAGGTCCTCCCCCGACCGCCGCGCCCTCCGCCGCACGGGGGAGACGGTCTGCCACAGCGGACGAAGCGCGGCTGCCCTGTCCGCGGCCAGCATGTGCGTCATGACGACGAAATCCGCTCCTCTCCCCGCCCCCGCACCTGTCTGGGCCCGTCGTGCCGCGCACGCCATCGCCCTGTGCGCCGTCCCGTCAGGCCTGTGGCGCATCGCCATGGCATCCGGCGTCTACGTCGGCTACAGCGACCAAGTCCTGCGGGACGTCTACGACATCCCGGGTTGGGGTGTGGCGTACGTCGTCGGTCTCTCCGTGCTCACCGAGTTGGTCGCTCTGTTTCCGCTGCTGCTCGTGAGCGACCGGTGGCGACCGCTGCGGCCCCGATCCCTCGCCACGCTGGCCTGGACCGCCTCGGCCGTCCTGGTCCTGGTGACACTGTGGCAACTCGTGGTCGCCTTCACGGTCGAGAGCCGGACGTACATGTCGAGCGGTGCGGCACAGACCGTCTGGGGCGTCGTCTACGCCCCGCTGTTCGCCGTCCCGGCCCTCATGACCGCGGTGACCTGGTCATATGCAAAGCGGTACCGGGGACTTCGCCATGTCACGCGGGTCTGCCCGACGGAAGGATCTGGCAGTCGGTTGCCGCACTCCCCGCCTCCAGGCCTGTGACCCTTGTCATGCACCGGCACGGAACGGAGTACGGCATCGAAGGCGTCTCCTCGCATGCATTTGCTGAACGCTCATTCAGGAAGGACTTCCATGCGAGTTCGTACCGCAGTCGCCGCCGCCACCATGCTCGTCGCCGGGCTGGCCCTCACCGCCTGTCAGGGAGACGACAGCAAGGCCGCCGACAGCCCGTCCAACGCCAGCACCGCCACGGCCACGAGCACGCCGGGCAAGTCCCAGGGCGACACCGCGAGCACCAGCACGGGCGGCAAGGGCACGTCTGGCGGCACGGCCGGCTCCGGCACCTCCGGCGGCAAGGGCACGTCGGGCGGCAAGGGCGGCACGATGGTCGCCTGCACCACGAAGACGACCAGCGTGACGTTCGTGGCGGCCACCAAGCACGCGACCGAGTCCGAGCCCGCTGCCGCCACCGTGAAGATCACCAACACGTCGGGCAAGGCGTGCACGATCGTCGGTGCCACGAGCCTGGTCGCCAAGGACGACCAGGGCAAGAGCGACCCGATCGAGGCCGACAACTCCGCGGCCGGAACCGACGCCGTCGACCTGGCGCCGGGTGCCACGGCGACCGCCGACGTGCTCTACGCCGACCTGAACTTCGAGGGCAGCCAGTCGGCCCGCGAGGTGTGCGGGGTCCAGGCTTCGAAGGTGGAGATCGCTCTGCCCAAGGATGTCGGCCGCACGGTCAAGGTCGTCAACGGCAGCGGCTCGGCAGCCACGTTCAACGTCTGCGGCCCCGACGTGAAGTTCGAGGCGTTCCACGCCTGATCGGGCAGGGCGCACGAGGGGGCTCGGAAAGCCGAGGGGTCAAGGTGGTCGAACAGGCCACGGCTCAAGGACCGCACCGCGCCCCCCATGATTGACGGCCGGGCTGGATTCCTTCCTTCGCATGGCTGCGAGCTGGGGTTCGGCCAGGGAGATGGTGGCGGTCTTGCCATGGCGGGTGGCCAGGCCGCGCCACTGCTTTTGAGCGCGGAGTCGGTACGGAGTGCTCGGTGGCGTCGGATCGCTCGCCGCGCAGCTCGCCCGCTGGGGCGGCGGCGCCGTCATCGGCACCGTGCGCCGAGGCAGCGACAGGTCGGCCGACCGTGTGACCACGGATGGCCTTCGCGCGGCACTCGTCGCTCGGGAACCTTCCTCGACCAAGGATCGTCTACAGTTACGTAGACCGTCTACTCTCCTGTAGTCATCCGCTGCCATCTACCTGCTCACACCAGCTGGGCCGCTCGGAAAGGCTCGTCCCGTATGACCTCTTCGTTGCCACGGACCGGTGGCTGCCCGAGTCCCTGCTTCATCGCAAGTACGAGCTCGGCCGGAGGACCGACGGAGGATCATGCGACCCAAGATCCTTGTTGTTGAGGACGATCACGCCCTGCGGGACGTGCTGCGGCGAGGCCTGCAGGAAGAGGAGTTCGAGCCGGTGCTCGCCGCCGACGGCGCCACCGCCCTGCGGTTGGCGACCGCCGACATCGCGGCGGCCGTCCTGGATGTCGGCCTGCCCGACTCGGACGGGCGGGACGTGTGCCAGGCGATGCGCGCCAATGGCTTCCTCGCTCCCGTGATCTTCCTGACCGCCCGGCACCAGCTCACCGACCGCCTGTCCGGCTTCTCCGCCGGGGGCGACGACTACCTGCCCAAGCCCTTCCATCTCGCCGAACTCGCCGCCAGGCTGCGTGCCGGGGTCAGACGGGCCGCCCCGCGGTCCTCCGCCACAACCGGTGATCTGGTCCTGGACGCGGTGGATCACAGTGCGATCGTGCACGGTACGCGCGTCGACCTCTCCCCCACGGAGTTCCGGCTGCTGGCCACGCTCGTCGCCGCGGACGGGAGCCTCGTGCGCCGTCGTGACCTGGTGCGGGCCGGCTGGCCCGAAGGCGCGCAGGTCAGTGACAACACCTTGGACCAGTACCTGAGCCGGTTGCGCCGCAAACTGCGCGAGGCGAGCAGCCGGCTGACGATCGACACGGCGCGCGGGGTCGGACACCGCCTGTCATGAACAGTGTCCTCCGCTGCTTTCGCCGCTTGGTTCCCCGCACCCTGCGAGGTCGGCTCTCCCTCGTCGCGCTGGCCACGGCCGCCCTGCTGATGACGGTCCTGACCGTGGCGTTCAACGCCGTGATGGACGAGCACCTGCGACACCAGGCGGACGACGAACTGCGCACCAGAGCGGCAGCGGTGACCACGACGGTCGACACCAGCGGTCCACGGGTGCACGTCCTGGAAACCGTCAACGACCACCTCCTCGACGCGAACGTGTGGATCTACGCCGGCACCCGTCTGCTGGAGAGGTCGCCGACCGCCACCGCCGGGAGCCCGCTGACCCGGGCCGCCGGCCGGCTGGCCGCAGAGCCGAAGCATGTGTGCGAGACGGTCGACGGTCGCAGGCCCGTCCGGATGTGCTCCCAGCCCATCCACGGTCGCAACGCCGTAGCCACTGTCGTCACCGCGCTGGACCTGGCTCCGTATCGCAGCTCGGCCGAGACCGTGCTGCTGGGGTCACTCGTCCTGGACGCCGTGATGCTCGGATGCACGTACGTACTTACGCGCCTGTCCGTCGGCCGGGCACTGCGCCCGGTGCGGACGATGACCGACCAGGCCACGCAGTGGAGCGCCGTGGGCTCCGACGACCGCTTCGGCACGGACGATCACCCGGCCGAACTCGCCCGGCTGGGTGGCTCGTTGGACGCGCTTCTTGATCGCATACGCACCGTACTGCGCCACGAACAGCAGCTGACGGGAGAGTTGTCCCACGAACTGCGCACGCCGCTCACCCGCATCATCATGGAACTCGACTGGTGGCGGACCCGCCCGCGCACGGACGCTCAGACCCGGGCCACCCACGAGGTGATCGCCGAGGCCGCGCAGTCCATGCGTACGATCTGCGACACGCTGCTCAACGACGCCCGCGAGAACGCGCTGAACCCGGCGACGGCTGCCGCGACGACGGACGTCGGGCCCGTCCTGAACCGCCTGCTCCAGCACGTCGACCCACCGGATCGGCTGAAAGCCACGGTGGAAACAGGCGTGCACGTGGTGGAGGCGGGCGTCGCACCCGCTCTTCTCGAACGGATCCTCAGCCCGCTGATCGCCAACGCCGTCCGCTACGCCCGCTCCAGTGTGATCGTGTCCGCGCGGCGCCTGCCCGGTTCCGTGCGGATCGATGTCGTGGACGACGGCCCCGGTGTCCCTGAGACGTTCGTGGACGATTTGTTCCAGCCGGGCCGACGCGCCGACACCGGCGACGGGCACGACGGCGCGGGCCTCGGGCTACCGCTCGCGCGACGCCTGGCCCGCGCCGTCGGTGGCGATGTCCACTACGACCCCGGACACGCGCCCGGGGCCAGATTCACGGTCAGTCTCCCTGCGGGGTGACCGGCTCCCGGCCCTCGCCCGCCGGCGCGCCGGCGGTCCGGCGCTCCCGCACCTGGGCGTACGCCATCAGGCCGAACAGCACGATGAGCAGGACGGCGGACGAGCCCGCCGTACCGAGGTTCAGACCGCCCTTGGCAACCGGCTTGGTGAGGAAGTCGCCCGCGGTGGCGCCCAGCGGGCGGGTGAGGACGAAGGCGATCCAGAACAGCAGGACGTTCGACACGGCCGGCACCTTCATCAGGGCCACGAGTACGGCGAGCAGTCCGGTCACGAGCAGCGCGCCACCTGCGTAGCCGAGGCCGGAGCTGTCGGACAGGAAGTCGCCCATCGAGGTGCCGAGGGTGTTCGACACGAGGATCGCCGACCAGAACAGGGCCTCGCCCTTGAAGGTGACGATGTCGCGGATCTGGAAGGTCATCCCGCTCAGCTTCCAGGCGAGGAAGATCGCCAGGAGGATCGAGATCAGGATCGCCGCTCCGGTGGGGTAGCCCAGTCCGAGGCCCTGCGGGCCCCAGCCCAGCTTGGTCGCGCCGTCCGAGAGGAACTTGGCGCTGGCGTCGCGGTTCATGAAGTCGGACATCGTGGTGCCGGCCATGCTGGTCGACAGGATCACGGTCCAGTAGAAGAACGGGTTGTAGCGGCTGGAACGCAGCTGGATCACCAGAGTCACCACGAAGATCACGAACAGCGCGATCGTGGTGAGGAAGTAACCCAGCTTCAGGGTCTGTGCGAAGAGGTCGCCCGCCGTCTCACCCAGGGTCGTCGCTGCGGTCTTCATGATCCAGAAGGCCAGCGTGACCTCAGGCAGTTTCTTCATCACCGACTTGGTCGTACTCGACGTGCTCGCCACGTCGAGGTCGGTGAGGACCTCGCTCTTGTCCAACTGAGCTTCTCCTGTTCGGTCCAACAGCAGGGCGCTCGTCCCCGGAATCGGGACGAGCGCCCTGTGAGATCAGTCGGCCGCCGGCGGCGGCCGTGATCAACGACCGTGGCACAGAGATCCTGAACGCATCCTGAACACGTCCCAAACGCGGACAGGTTGCAGGTCAGGCCGCGTATCGGGGGGCCTGCTCCGGCCCGGTGACGTCCTTTCGGGTCACGCTCAGGTACACGACCACACCGAGGATGACCGCCAGGAACAACGCGCTGGTGATCACGGTGCCCAGTCCCAGACCACCGGCTCCGGTCGGCTGGGAGAGGTAGTCGCCGATCGACGCGCCGAGCGGCCGGGTGAGGATGTACGCGATCCAGAAGCTCCCTACCGCGTTGAGACCGAGCGTGAAATGCGCGACGGCGACTGCGGCGATGCCCAGGGCGAACAGGACGACGGACAGCCAGTAACCGAGGTTCATGCGCTCGGAGACCAGGTCCCCGGCCGCGGTACCCAGGGCAAAGGTGAACAGGACGGCGAGCCAGTAGAAGGACTCGCGGCCAGTGCTGTCGATGCTGTGGATGGACAGCGTCCGCTCCCGGCGGTACCAGACGACGAAAACGACCGCCAGAACCAGGCTGAACACCGTGGTGCTCAGCTCCAGCGGCACACCCATGTTGTCGGTGAGGTTGTCGCTGATCAGGGTGCCTACGACGCTGATCAGGGCTACGGCGAGCCAGTACACGCCCGCCCGGTACGCGCTCGTGCGGAACTGCACCACCAGCACCACGGCCAGCAGGGCGCTCATCAGCACCGACACTCCCGTCAGGCCGAGGCCCGCCTTCTCGTTCAGCAGGTCGGCCGCGGTCTCGCCGACCGTCGTGCACAGCACCTTGATGAACCAGAAGTAGACGGTGACCTCGGGCACTTTGTTCCAGCGCAGCCGGTGCCGTGGAGGAGCGGCGGGCTGGTCGGCCGTGGGGAGGGCGGAATTCCCAGATGTTTCGTAGGTCATGGACAGCGACCGTGCCACCGGATGCCTGAACGCATCCTGAGTGCCGTGCGGCACCCAGGTTCACCGGACGCCGAACCCGGATCGCGGGCCCGAACGCGCTCCACCAATGCCTCCCAAGCCCCGTGCCACAACCCCACACGCGCTCGTTGACCTGCAAGAACACCGAGATCCGGGCATGTGTGGGAGACGACATGAAATCAGATCGCCCCTGGGGCAAGGCAGTTGTCATCGGCGGCAGCTACGCAGGCCTGGTCACCGCACGCGTACTGGCCGACTTCTTCACCGAGGTCGTCCTCGTGGAACGGGACGCCGTCGACGAGGACACCGGCACCCACCCCGGCGCCCCGCAGGGCTACCACGCCCACGCCATGCTGGCCAAGGGCGGCGAAATCCTGGAACGGCTCTTCCCCGGACTGCGCGGAGAACTCCAGGACGCGGGCGCACCGGTCTTCGACTACGGGGAAGGCATCGACTTCCTGCTGCCCGTCGGAATCGCACCCCGCAAACGCACCGGCGTCCGGATCCAGACCTTCACCCGCGACGAACTCGAACGCCGGCTGCGGCGCAAGGTACTGGCACTCCCCCAGGTCAGGCTCATGCCGTCCACCCCGTGCACCGGCCTGACCCGTGACCCCTCCGGTCGGGTCGACGGAGTGACCTGCCGCCCCCTCGGCGGCGACCCCACCGACATCAGCGCCGACCTCGTCGTCGACGCCTCCGGACGCTCCAGCGCACTGACCGACTGGCTGGCCGCGATGGGGGTCTCCGTACCGCCGAAGCGGACCGTGAAGGCCAAGGTCACCTACACGTCGATGAACTTCGACCGGCCCGAGGAGAGTCACCCCGGCCACCCGGACTTCTACATCGCCTACCAGATGCTGTTCGCCCCTCGCGTACCCCGGGCCGGAGTCCTCCTCGCCGTCGAACGCAACCGGTGGACCTGCTCCCTGTTCGCCTTCCAGGACCAGCCGCCCACCGACGACAAGGGCTACCTCGCCTTCGCCGAAGGCCTGGACAACCCCCGGCTGGCCCAGCAGATCGGCCGGCGCACCGTCCAGGAGCCCACCTACCGCTATACCAACGTCGACAACCAGTGGCGGCTCTACCACACCGTCAAGCAATGGCCCGACAGGCTCATCGCCCTCGGTGACGCCGTCTGCGTGTTCAACCCCGTCTACGGCCAGGGCCTGACCGTCGCCGCCATGGAAGCAGAACAGCTGCACAGGATGCTCGCCCGGCGCAGCACCTCCCGCCGGCTGGACGGCCTCGTCGGCGACTTCCAGAAGAAGCTGGGCCGCCTGCTGATCGGCCCCTGGGCACTGGCCACCAACTCCGACCTCATGTGGAACCCCGACCGCCAGCCCCTCGCCGCCCGCTTCGCCCACTGGTACAACACCCGCCTCTTCCACACCGCGGTCAAAGACGCGGCCGTATGGGCGAAGTTCGTCCGGGTGGTGAACATGATCGCTTCCCCCACCCTGCTGTTCCACCCTGCCGTGGTCCTGAAGGTTCTCACCACAACCCGAGCCACACCCACCACACGCCAGGCACAGAAGTGACCAGTCACAGCGACGACTTGGCCGGCACCGCCGAACGGCCCGGTTCCGCAGCCGGGTGCCTCAGCCGCGCGCGGCCACGTACAGGGTCTGGGTGCTGCGGCCGAGCGGTCCCTTCTCGTCGTGCAGGGCGGACTCGGCGAGGCCGATGCCCGCGCCGTCCACCATGGTCCGGGCGTCCAGGCAGACCCACTCGCCCTCGGGGTGGCGGTGCAGGCTGACGGTGAGATCGGCGTTGATGAAGACGTAACGGCGGAAGTCCAGCGCGGAGCTGACGCCGTTGCCCGAGTCGGCTGCCGTCAGCACCCGGCTGAGCGGGGTGATCTCCTCGCCCGCGACCAGGGGGACCCCCATGCGCATCCACGCCGTGGCCGGTCCGGACTCCAGGAACGAACCGGCGGCGAAGCGCACTTCCATGGCGGTGTGATAGCCCTGCTCCCACGGAACCGGGAAGAACGCCTTCGAACGTACGGCCTCAGGACCGGGCACCTGCGGTGCCGGCGACACCTCCGGGACCGAGTCCGGCGCCGTCTTCATCAGCAAGGCCGTCGCCCGCATCACTTCCTGGCCGCCGTCGGGTGTCAGACCGACCTCCACGAGCTCGACACTGCGCCCGGCGCGCAGCACGCGTGTGGTCACGGTCAGCGGCCGTATCGGGACAGGCCGCATGATCTCGTAAGTGAGCCGGGCGACCCGCATGTCCGGCCGGCCATCCGGTCGTTGTTCGACGGCCAGGCCGAGCAGCGCGGCCGGCGGACCGGCGTGCTGGGAGTCGACGTCCCAGGGCCCCCGTGTGTACCCGGTGGGGAGGAACCGGTCGTGAGCCTCCCGCTCGTAGAAGGCCTCGGCTTGAGACGTCGGCAAAGCGGTCCCTTCATGTCGTGCGTTCTACCCGTCGCCATACTACTAAGCGCTTGCTCATATGAACGGAGAGGCGGCCCACAGCGTTCCCGAGCTGCTCATAGGGGGCGAGGCGAAGACCCCAAAAACCCTTCGCACCCGCTCACTTCGCCAGGTACGGTCTCGAGCGTGTTCCCGCTGCGGGGAGTCCAATGGCTCCGCGCGCGACCGCCCCGGCAGTTCCCACGCTGAGAGTAGGTTTCGTCAATGGCATGTCGTATCAGTGAGCTCGTTCTCGGTTGCCGCGATCCCGAGGTGCTGGCGCGGTTCTGGTGCGAGGTCCTGGACTTCGTGGTGCTCGATCGCGAAGGGAACGACTGCATCGAGATCGGGGCGCGCGAAGGGTTCGGCGGCCCACAGCCGACGATCATCCTCAGCCGCAGGGACGAGCCGGAGCCCGGGAAGTCCCGGCTGCACATCGACGTCAATCCCACCGACCGCGATCAGGACGCCGAGCTCGAACGCCTCCTGAAGCTCGGGGCACGCCCGGCCGAAATCGGCCAGACCGGCGAGGAGCAGTGGCACGTTCTCGCCGACCCCGAGGGCAATGAGTTCTGCCTGCTCAAGGGACGCCTCAACCCGCTCTGACGGCTCTAGCCGAGCCCCAACAGCAGCACCCCGGGAATCGCCACGACAGCCGCGAGGCTCACGATCACCAGGCCCAGCAGAAGGGCAGGGACCAAGACCAGCAGGGTGAGCACGGCGTCCCCCCGCGAGAGGGCGCCGTGCTTCGTGCCGGGGACGACGGTGACCGTTCTGGTCTTCGGGGGCTGCGCGTTGCGTGTTGCGGAGCCGGTGGCGTACTCGTGCACCCCGCCGTCCATATCCGTGTACTCATACACCCACCTGTGCCACATCCGGCCGCTGGTGGAATGGCGCAGGTCGGACTTGACGTAGTGGGCCTCCACCTGAATGCCCCGGGCGATGGATGCCCAGGCGGGGCGCGCGAGGGAGACGATGTGGGCCGCCAGGTCGGCGGAGCCCCACCAGGCGAAGAACCCGAAACAGCTCAGAACGGCGGCCAGGTACCGCCCGGTCGCCACGATGGCCAGGAAGTTCAGCACGACAGCGACCAGCAGCACGCGCAGGCCCAGCTCCCCGCGGGTGTATCGCTTCCGCGGGGGCGACGTGCGACGCTCGGTTGTGACAGGCGGGATCGCGCCGGTCGCCGGGAGGATGGCGCGGTGCGCGAGCAGGGCGCGTACAAATGTCTGAGCGGCGCGGGCACCGCACACCAGCTCGTACCCCCCGGGCCGGCCATGGGTACGGTCGGCGACCTCGACATGCAGCCGGATCCGCCGCGCACCGACCGCCTCCGTGCTGGCGTCGAGGACGGCTCGGTAGGGGATGCGCGTGACGGTGGCACGCTCCTCCCACACGACGCCCTCCACCGTCAGCCGGGCCACGGCGTCCGGCGACCGTACGATCAGCGTCGGCGGTCCGCTCTGCTCCGCGATGGCCCCCGCCTCCTCCCCCTTACGGCACCGGCGTGGTGCGTTGGGCTGATGATGGACCGCCGGCGCGGGTGCGTCGATGCCAGGAACGGGCAGGGCCGAACACGGTCTTCCTGCCGGGGTTCGGAAGCGGCACTTCCCCGGTCCGGAGCGTGCGACCGGGAGTGGTTATTCCTGGGCGAGTTGGTCCAGGAACTGGCCGACCAGGTGCAGGCCGGTGCGCAGGATCTGGATGTCGTCGGCGAAGCCGATGCGCACGGTGTGTTCGATGCCGAACGCGGCGCCGGGGGTGAACATGACGCCGGTCTGCTCCAGCAGGCGGGTGCAGAAGTCGTACGAGCCGATCGGGGCGTCGTAGCGCAGGAGTGCGGTGGTGCCCGAGGCGGGCCGGACATAGCTGATGTCGTCGCGGCCGGTGATCCACTCGTCGAGGACGGCGAGGTTGGTGCGGGTGATGTGCCGGGAGCGGGCCAGGATCGCGTCCTTGTTCTCCAGGGCGACGCAGGCGAGCAGGTCGTCTATGCGTCCGACGCTGATCGTGGTGTAGTCCCGGTGTGTGGCGACGTCGGCGAGCAGTCCGGTGGGGCCGACGATCCAGCCGAGGCGCAGGCCGGCCAGGGAGTAGGGCTTGGACATGCTGCCGGTGGAGATGCCGCGTTCGTACAGGTCCGCCATCGAGGTGGTGAATCCGTCGCCGGCCTGGTCCACGCCCCGGTAGACCTCGTCGCACAGCACCCACGCCCCGGCGCGGTCGGCGATTTCGGCGATGCGGGTCAGGCCGGCCTCGTCGATGAGGGCGCCGGTCGGGTTGTTGGGGTTGTTGACGGCGATGAGCTTGGTGTCCGGGGTGACCAGGCGGTCGAGTTCGGTGAGATCGGGCAGCCAGCCGGTCTCCTCGCGCAGCGGCAGGTGGTCGACGCGCGCGCCGTAGCCGTCCGGGATGGAGTAGTGCTGCTGGTAGGTGGGGACCACGGCCACGACGTGGTCGCCCGGCTCGACGAGGGTGGCGTGCACAAGGGCGTTGGCGCCGATCGCCCCGTGGGTGATCAGCACGTTGTCCGGGCCCTGGGCCGTGTACAGGCCGGCGACCAGACCGCGCAGGCGCTGGCTGCCCGGGATCGGCCCGTAGGTGAGCGGGGTGGCGCCCAGCTCGGCCAGTACGTCCTCGCGCCGGCCGGACAGTGCCAGCAACTCGCCGGTGGTGAGCGAACGGACGCAGGTCTCGGCCAGGTTGTACCGGCAGGTCTCCTCGTAGTCGTTCATCCAGCGCTCGACCTCGAACTCGCGGATCTTCATCAGGACCGTCCCTCGGTGGTCTCGTTGTCGTACTCGTAGGCGGCCCAGGCGACAGCCGCGTCCTCGATGCCCAGCCCCACGGACCGGAAGTACACCGGGCGCTGTCCGCTGGGAAGTTGGGCCTTGTCGGCGACCAGGTCGGCCAGGTCACCGCGTACCGCGTCGGGGTCCCATCCGGATCCGGCGGCCTGCACCAGCTCGGTGGCCACGCCGAGGGTGGTGCGCGCGTCCACGTACACCTCGATGTCGGGTACCGCCGCGGGCGGGATCTCGCGCGCTCCGGGAGCGTTGGTCGAGATCGAGGTGACGACGACGCCGGGGGCCAGGTTCCGGGGGTCGATCACGTCGTCGGCTGCCGAGGTGCACAGCATCACCAGGTCCGCGCCTGCCAGGGCCTGCCGGATGTCGGCGACGGCCTCGACGCCGTCGTCCACGTGTTCGGGACGCTGCGGTGCGTATGCGCGAACGGCCATGCCGGGACGGACGTGGCGCAGATAGCGGGCGTGCGCGCGGCCGATGCGGCCGTACCCGATGACGGCCGCGGTGCGGGCGTCCGGCGGAAGCAGGTGGTCGGCGGCGAGCACGGTCGTGGCCGCGGTGCGCTCCACGGTCAGATCCGAGGCGTCGAGCAGGGCGACCGGCTGCCCGGAGGACAGGCTCACCAGCATCGTCCAGGCGGTGACCACGGCTGGGCCGGCCTCCTGTGGCAGGTACGGGGAGACCTTGACCGCGTAGACCCCGGCGCCGGGCAACACGGCCGGGTAGTGGATGACGTCACCGCCGTCGGGCAGGTCGACGACGAACTGGCCGGGACCGGCCACCTCACTGTGGGAAAGATCCCCGAATGCCTCGCGCAGCGCGGCCAGCATGGCCCGCTCGGGCACATGGGGAGTGGTGATCACTCGCATGGTGAGCAATATATTGCTCACATCGGGGGTCAGGCAAGCCTGTTTGTGCACTATAGTGCTCACCATGAGCAGTGAGGTCGCCGTCGGCCGCAGCGCCACGCAGGAGTTCGTCGCCCGTATCGGCGGGCGCATCCGGGCGCTGCGCAAACAGCGTGGTTGGAGCGTGCAGCAGTTGGCCGAGGCCGGCGGGCTCAGCCGGCGGATGCTCACCGATATCGAGCTGGGTCAGGCCAACCCGAGCCTGGCCACCGTCGACCGCGTCGCACGCGCCCTGGACACCGACTTCGCCGCCCTGGCCCTGCCGGAGCGTGACACGGAGGACGAGCAGGTCGAGGGAACGCTCGTATGGCAGGACGCCGACGGCAGCCACGCGCTGCTCCTCGCGGCGACGCAGGACCCGCGGGCCGAACTGTGGCGCTGGACCCTGGCCCCCGGGGGCCACTACGACGCCGAACCCGACCGACCCGGCGCGCAGGAGATCCACCATGTCCTCGCCGGCCGCCTGACCCTGTCGCTGGAGACCGGACCTCACGTGGTGGCACCCGGGCAGAGTGCCGTCATCGCCAGCGACCAGGAGTACGCCTACCGCAACGACGGCACCGAACCGGTCGTCTTCATGCGGGTCGTCACCGGCGCCTGACCCCTACGACACGCTTCAGGACTCCGGCGTGGCCGCCAGCAGCGTGTCGAGCACCGACGCCAGGTAGCGCTCGCCCTCCTCACCGGCCGGAAGCGTCTCCGGCACCGCGTGCACCAGCTGGGTGTGGCCGAGGTAGCCGGTGTACGCCAGCAGCGCGCGGCGGCGCGCATCGTCCGAAGGGAAGCCCAACTCGACGAAGAGCTGCGCCAGGTAGCCGACCCGACGCTCCGTCACCCGGCGCAGTGCGGCGGCGACTCGCGGGTGCCCGGCGGAGGCGGGAAGCGAGACCTCCAGCGGGTCTTCGGCGGCGAGTTCGGACGCCTCCACGAAGAGTCTGCGCAGCCGCACGGCCGGATCCGGCTCGGACTCCAGCCCGGCGATGACACTCTCGGTGGACTTCTGCTCCCAGCGGTCGAGCGCGGCCTCGATCAGCGCCTCACGGTTGGCGAAGTGCCAGTAGAAACTGCCTTTGGTGGTGCCGAGGCGCGTTGCGAGCGGCTCGATGGCGACCGCCGCAAGACCGCCTTCGCCCATCGCCGAAAGGGCCGCGTCCGCCCAGTCCTGCGCGGTCAGTCTCTTCCGCCCGCCCGCGCGGGACCCCTCCGCATGTC
Source organism: Streptomyces sp. NPDC001410 (assembly GCF_042895235.1). Taxonomy (NCBI): domain Bacteria; kingdom Bacillati; phylum Actinomycetota; class Actinomycetes; order Kitasatosporales; family Streptomycetaceae; genus Streptomyces; species Streptomyces sp. NPDC001410. The sequence goes on along the minus strand of NZ_JBIAWE010000003.1, from coordinate 406,699 downwards.
GCTGCACCATGTCCATACGCTACCGTATGGTCGACAACATACGGCAGCGTATGGAGGCGCGTTATGCGCAGGTTCCGCACGATCCGCAATGTCCATGAGCGCACCATCGAGGCACCCGCCCAGACGGTCGGGCCCCTCCTCGATCGGCTTGCCTCGCCCCACGACCCGGTCTGGCCAGCGCCGGCCTGGCCCCCGATGCGCTTCGACCGCCCCCTGGGCGTCGGTGCGGACGGCGGCCACGGCTTCGTCCGCTACCGCGTCTGCGCGTACGAGCCCGGCCGCCGCGCCCGCTTCGACTTCAACCCGCCCATGAGCGGCCACCACGAGTTCGTCATCGAGCCGCTGGGGCAGGACCGCTGCCGCGTGCGGCACACCCTGGAGCTGCAACGCCGTGGCCCGATGGTGCTGGGCTGGGCCCTGGCGGTGCGCTGGATGCACGACACGGTGATCGAAGAACTCTTCGACAACATCGAGCGGTCCGTCACCGGGACGGTGCCCAACCCCGTCCGCTGGTCGCCGTGGGTCCGGCTGCTCCACCGGTTGATGTGGGAAAGGGCAACCGGCGGCCCGCTCCCGACCGGCGCCCGCCTGGTCCGTGCCGCCTTCGAGCAGACCGACTACACCGACGCCTGGCGCATGACGATGCGTCCGGGCATGCCGCGGGACCCCGAGCCCTGGCGGGCTGTCCTGCGCGGCGCCTCCTTCCCGGTGGTGGGCAGCGAGGGCGGCGAAGTGCTCCTGGGCGAGGACGCCGGACACCTCGACTTCCGCGCCTCGATCCACGTCGACGACCGTCAGGTCACGCTCAGTACGGTCGTCCGGATCCACAACTGGCGTGGCAGGCTGTACTGGGCGGCGGTCAAGCGCGTCCACCCCTTCATGGCCCGCATGATGCTCCGCCGCATCCACCGCCGACTCGCCCTGACGACTCCGAGCGCTGCCGAACGCGCGCTGCGGGAACCCGCTTCTCGGTGAGCTTGCGGCCGTTGGGACAGGCGGTGTCGGTCTAGATTGGCCGGCATGGGAGTGCCGGGACGGGGATATCGCTATGTCGGGCCCAGTGACCTGAAGGGTCTTGTCCGGCCGGGCGGAGAGGGCGCGAGCATCCGCGCGGCAGCAGACTTCGCCCTGTGGGTGTCGGCCCGCAGCGTGGCGGAGTTGGCTGAACCGTTCACCTTCGTGGTCGATCCCGAGGGCATGCTCCGACTGGCCCCACGCCGCAGCGAGCATGTGGTCTGCGCGGGTGGAGGGACAGTGCTGAGCGCTGGTGAGATGAGTTTCCGCGAGGAGTCCGGGCGGTGGGTGGTCGACGAGGTCAGCAACCTGTCGACCGGATACTGCCCGGACGTCGGCTCGTGGTCGGCCGTTGCCGCTGCCCTTGGCCGAGCCGGCCTTCCTCACCCCGGCGGATTCACCCACGGGGTCGTGTTCCGTCGCTGCGTGTCATGTCAGCAGGTCAACATCGTGCGTGAGGACGACTTCGCCTGCGTCTTCTGCGATGAGAGCCTGCCGTTCGGCTGGAACGTCGATCAGCGCTTGCCGGGGCGGGGCTGATTGAGCGCGGCGGGGCCATCAGGGTGGTCCCAGGCCGTGTCGGGCGGCCGGGATGAGCCCGGTTGGCCATGCTGGGCGGGGTGTGCACCCCCTTCCCGGCGACAAGGAGCACGGTTATGCCGACGGACTCGGTCGAACGATTCCTGGCGGCCCTGGACCCGGAGCACCGGGAGTCCGTCGGCGCCGAACCGCGAGCGGAGCAGGAGCGGCTCGCGGCGGCCTGGGAACGGGAGCTGGAGTCGGACGACGAGCTCGACACCCTCGACGAACTCTCCCCGCCGGCCGCGGAAGCCGAGGCGGCCCGCCGCGTCCTGGAACGCGAAACCGACTGACTCCGTCGGGCGGTTCTTCTGACTGTCGGCGCCCGGCCAGGGCTCGTCCGGACATGACACGAGCTTCTCGCCCGGTCAGGGCCCCATGTGCACATAGGGGGCCCACAGCCATGGGCTGCGTGGATAGCGTTCGCGCAGGTCGCGGGTCACTCGGTGTATCGCCTCGGCCGGCGGGACTCCCTCCGCCAGGAGGCCGTACACGGTCGTGGTGAACTCGGTGGCGTCGCCGTCGGCGACCTCCCACAAGGTGGCTATCACATGGGTGAAGCCCGCCAGCTGGAAGGACGAGGCGACATGCTGGGCTTCGTCGGCAAGGTGGTGGGAGCCGGCAGCGGATCCGCACGAAGCGAGGAAGACCAGCTCGGCGTCGAGGGAGAGCGCCGTGATGTCCGGCAGCGACAGTGAACCGTCCTGCAGCACGAGCTTGTTGGCGGTCCTGCCGAGAATGTCGGCCTGCGTGTGGCAGGCGAAGTGGGCCCAGGAGTGCTGCGTGAGCTCGCGGAGCACAGCCTGCTTCGTTGCGGCATCGCCGGTCAGGACGGTGGTCCGGGGAAACAGCTCCGCCAGTCCCTGTGCGTCCCCGGCGGCGTGTCGCAGTGGTGCTGCTCCGGGCGCTTCTGGCGTGGCGACCACCAGCAGGCGCGGATCACGGTCGGCGCGGGAGCGGCTGGAGCTGTCGTGCGCGGCGGTCTTCGGGCGCAGTGCGTTGAGGGTTGTCGTGTACGACGACATGACGTAGTCGGCGATTCCCTCTGGGGCATCGCCGGTGTACCGCCCGGCCGCGTGCAGGGGCAGGAAGCTCAGGATGCCGGTTGGGCACCACCACAGCTGTGGCAGGTGGTCGACGCCGCGTTCGAGACCCAAGTGGCGGACGACTGGTTCGGCGATCGCCTCCCACAGCCAGGCGAGTGTGTCGAGGACGACGGTGCCTGCCTCCCAGCGGTGCTCCGCAGGCTCGTGCGGGTCGTGCAGCGCGCGGACCGCCGAGCTGAAGGCCATGAAGCGGTCCGACACGGACCTCAGGTCGGCCCGGGGCAACGGCACACATCTCGCCGTGTCCTCGGCGAGGACGATCGCGTCGCTGCGCAGGGTCGCGAGGTTGACGACCACCACGGGGCCGGCCCCGGTCAGTGCGCCGAGGTCAGGTACTCCCGGCCGCAGAAAGGTCTCGAAGCCGGGCAGGCCACGGATGTTGTCGCGTACGCGCTCCCAGGAGCGGACCGTCAGCCGGTGCTCGTCCCTGGTGGGACCGGGCGCGTGGGTCGAGGCACGGTCGGTGTTCGCGCCGAGGGAGGTCATGGCCTCGCTGAGCCGGGTGAACTCATCGGCCATTTCCGGTGCTTGGCGACGCAGGTCCGTCAGGTCGCGACGCGTCTCGGTGAGCTGTCCGAGCAGGATGCCCCGCCCGCGTTCGAGCAGGTCCAATGCCCTCTCGGAATCGCCCAGCTGCAGGGCGCAGGCCGCGGCCTGTGAGGCGAGCAGGAACTCGTCGGCGAGCAGCAGCTCGCGGTCGGAGCGTGCGAGCCGGTGCCCGACCAGGAGCGGCAAGAGGTCCACCGCGGCTTCGTAGTGTGCGGCCGCGGCTTCCCAGTCGCCGACACCGGCGGCCAGGCCACCAGCCGTCTTGGCAGCCTCGATGCGATCTGGGAGAGAGAAGTGGGGAGTTCGGTAGACCTTGCGTCTCAGTTCGAGCACGTCCGCGGCCGACTGCTCCGTGTCGTCGTCGCGTCGGGCCAGGACGTGGGACAGCACCAGCAGCGCTCGCACGTGCCGTACGTCGTCCGGGCTCGTGACGGCCATGGCTTCGCGCGTCGCGGCTTCGGCCTCGTCCAGGTGCGACGCATCCGTGTCGTACCGGTGGACGTCGAGCAGAGCGTTGGCCAGGTTGGTGCCCCAGACCGGCCGGTCCGGGTGGTCGGCAGGGCCTGTCCGGATCGCCTCACGCAGCAGTTCGACGGCTTCGCGGGCGTCCTGCGCCGATGTACGGTCCCGCGCGCGGCCCAGTAGCACCACGGCCAGGTAGGACAGCGAAACGGAGCGCTCCGGACTGCCCGGGGCGCGCAGTGCCAGGGACTTCCGGCAGAGGTCGACGATCGCGTCGAGTTCGCGCTCGTGCGCGGCGAAGGGCTGGGCGAAGAGGTCCGTGAAGATGCGGGGACTGCTCTCTCGGGCCCGGCGGGCCATGTCCATGAAGGGGGCGAACTGACGGGTGTGGTGCAGTCTCGCTTCCGCCAGCCTCGCCATGGCCTGCGGTGTCGTACGCCAGGCCTCGGGACCCGATGCCGCCTCTCCGAGTACGTCGATGGCCTCCAGCAGCGCCGAGCTGTCCCGGGACACCTCGTAGAGGGAGACCAGGCAGACACCCAACTCCAGCAGGGACTGAGCCCGGTCGAAGGAACCTTCCCGGGCGAACCTTACGGCGGCGCGGCAGACGGGAACCAGCTCGTCGAGGAGCCTTCTGTCCTGCGTGCTGTCGTAGGCGGCGGTGAGGGCACCCGCACATCTGCCGAGGAGCAGGCCGCGCTCGTCTTCGTCCAGCGTGGGGTCTTCCAGGTAGCTTCGGGCCAGCCTGAGGGACTCGTCCAGCGCTGCTTCTTCCCGGGTGAGTTGGAACTGGACGCGGTAGGAGTCGATGAGGTTGGACTTCGCGCGGCGCACCTCGGCGTGGTCGGCGGGGAGTTCGGCCACGACCGATTCGAGGAGACGTCTGCCCTCCGCCACGGCCTGCCGGTCCTTGCCCAGTTCGCCTCGCAGAGTCAGCGAGTGGCCCAACTCGACGCGCACAGGAATCTGTTGAGGGTGTCGAGCATTCAAGTGCTCGGCCGCCGTCCGCAGCACGGTCACCGCGTTGTCGGCGTCGGAGTGGTCGCCGGTGACTGTGGCCGACTCCTGGTGGGACAGTCCGGCGTTCATCAGCTGCGCCGCGTAGGCCGGATCGGCCGGATCCAACGCTTGTGCGGCCGCCTGGTTCAGGCGCGCCGACTCTCGCAGGGCCTCCACGTCGCGCAGCAGGAGCGCCTTCACCCGCAGCACATTGCCGAGACAGGACAGCGTTCCGGCTTCCTCCGGGGCCGCCTGACGGGCACGGCGCGCCCACAGTTCGGCCGCCGCGATGTCCTGCCGCGCGCTTTCGCCGGCCCTGGCGTCGACGTCCTCTCTCCGCCCTACGTGCGCACGCGACTTGAGGGCGTTGGCGAGACTGACCATCCGGCTCACGGCATCCGGACCCGACCCGGCCGAACCGGAGAGCGCAGCCTCCAGAACCTCCACCGCCTCGTCCAGCGCGTCGGCCTCGCCCGTGGCAGCGTGCGTCATCCGCAGACACATACCGAGGTCCGCCTGGTACGCGCGACGCTGAACGTCGCTCACCTCGGGGTGCGCGACGAGACGGCGCAGCACGAGGGCTCGTACGCGGAGCAGGACGGGCTCGCCCTGGGCGACGTGCAGCGGTACGACGGTGGTGAGGGTGTCGAGGACGCGACGCGAGCGGGGGTCGGCCGAGGCGTATTCGTCGGGCACACGCTCGATGTGAGCGCCGGCCTGTTGGAGCCACTCGGCGGACGGGGTGCGCAGGTGGCCCTCGATGAGAGCTGCGGCCAGTCGGAGCCGGACCTGTACCCGTGTCTCCTGGTCCGTGGCCTTCTCCTGGACACGGTCCCATGCCGCCACGGCCAGGGAGAGCAGCCGCGGATCGGGGCCCGTGGGGCCGGCCGCACCGTCGCGGTAGGCGTTCAGCAGGTTTGCCCCCAACGGGCCGAGCAGCGGTACGGCCTGTTCGTCGGGGACCGACGCGAGGGAGTCGATCGTGCGCGAGGCCCAGCCGACGGCCTCTTCCAGCGAGCCGGGATCATCGCCTCTCGCATCGCGCTGCAGAAGGACTTCCACCAGGTTGATCTGCAGTATCTCCGGCAGGGCGCCGATCTCCCGCAGCATGCCGATGCCGCGTCGGAGCAGACCGATGGCCTCGCTCAACTGCGCCGGATCGCCGGTGGTTCGGTAGGTGGCGGCGCGGTCGGCTGCCTCGTTGCCGAGTTGCAGGGCTTCTTCGAGCCGTCGAGGTGTGGCGGCCTCCCGCGCGAGTACGGCGCCGATCGCGTCCGGCACCGCGTCCGGCATCCGCGCCCACAGGGGCCGGAAGAGCTCCAGGGCGTGCTGGAAGTCCCTTCCGTCGTACGTCTGTTGGGCCAGGCAGCGGGACCAGTGGAACCAGCCCAGGGTGTGGGCGGCCTCGTCGCTCCAGGCCGTGTGCAGGGACTCGGCGAGGAGCCTGGCCGCCGTGTCGGCCTCGGGTCCGAGCACCTCCTGCGGATCGGCGGTGGACGCGAAACGTCCGAGCCGTGCCTGCAGAGTGGTGAGTGAAGAGTTCCTCATCTGCTCCGTCGCTCCCCCGCGGTGGCTGTTCGGCGTGTGGCGCCCGTACCATCATGCAGCGACGCTGACGCGTCTTCTCCATCAGGGACAAGGGGCAGCATGGAACGTCGGGGGGATGTCGCGGCTTGGTGTGAGGCCCTCCCTCTCCTGCGTCGGCTCGCCGCGGCGCAGGGCCGCGCGGACGAGGTCGCGGAGCTGGTGCACCGGATGCGGACGGATACCGGCATAGTGGCGCAACTCGACGAACTGGGCCGGGAGTTCGGGATTCCGGCCGTCGGTGCCAGGTCGGTGGTCGGGGTGCCCGGGGTGGCTCCGGGGGTGCCGGTCGACGGGCTGTTCGTCTGTCCCGCAGGGCGGTGCGACCGGGACTGGGTACGGGCGCCGGGTGTGGCGACGCCCGAATGCCACCTGTTCGGGGAGCCGTTGGCGCGGGCGACGTCGGAGCGGCGCGCTCGGTGAACTCCTTCCTCAACGAGCTCGCCAAGCAGCTGGCCGGCAAGTGGGTCTCCCTCCTCGTCGTGCCCGGGGCCCTCTTCGTCGCCTCCGTTGTGGTGGGCTGGCGGATGCACTTCGGGTCGTGGCCCGGTAGCGAACACTTCGTGGCGGCGCTTCAGCGGGGCAGGGCCTCGGGTGGTCAACTCGCCGCCGCCGCTCTGGGCGCCGTACTGTTGTCTACCTGGGCGGGGCTGCTGGCACAGGGCGCGGGGAGGGCCGTTCACCGGCTGTGGCTCGGACAGTGGCCCGGACGTACCGGCGAGGCACTGGCCGATCGGCGCCGTCGCCGCTGGGCTCGCGCCCAGGAGCGCTATGAACAGGCGTACCGCCAGGGGCAGTCGGACGAGACCCTGGCCGAGTTGGCGTACCGGCGCAATCGCATCGCGCTGGCACCTCCGACGAGGCCGACGCACATGGGTGACAGCATCGCGGCGCTGAGCACCCGCGTCGGGATCGAGTACGGTCTCGACCTCGAACACGGCTGGCCGCGACTGTGGTTGGTGCTGCCCGAGGAGGCCCGGGCGGTATTGGACGAGAGCAGGGATGCGGTCAACAGGTCGGCCGCGGTGGCTGGTTGGGGTGTTCTGTACATCCTCGCCGGAGCGGTCTGGTGGCCCCTCGGGCCGGCAGGGCTGGGAGCGCTCCTCACGGCCGTTGTCCGAGGCCGGTCGGCCGTCACGAACCTGGCCCAGCTGATGGAGTCGGCGGTCGACCTCCATGGAGCGAGCCTCGCCACCTCGCTCGGCATCCCCGTCCCGGACGGGCGCGTCACACCGGAGATCGGGCGCGAGGTGACTCGGGTGGTGCGCAAGGGAGCGTGACAGGCGGGGGACGACAAGCCCTGCCGCCGGGGAAGCCCCGTGCGAACACCGGCCGACGACGGCGGTTGGCATCGGGCCCGTGATGCACGCACGCTCGTTGTGTGGGTACTCGCGAGGTTGTCCTCCTCGTCTTCGGGCACGTCGGCGGCGGCGGTCCGGGGCGGAGAGCCAGTTCTGGGACGTGATTACGATGGGTTACTCGCACCGAGGCCGCACGGGGCACCGGGGCCACACGGGGCGCGCTGCAGTGGGCACGCTCCTGACCTGCGATGATCTCCACATCAAGATCAGCTGTTGGCGATGGGGGATCCGGCGACTGCAAGAGGCCGCCGCGTCACACGCCGTGACCGACCAGGCGATCGTCATGGCGCCGGTCGGTGGCCGAGCCGCGGTCCCATGGCAGGGCAAGCTCGCGGTGGCGTGAGCAGCAGGAGGGCGGTGTCAGGTGCGTACCGTGGGAGTGGAGGAGGAACTCCTTCTGGTCGACCCCGACAGCGGGGAGCCGAGGGCGGTGTCGGCCGCAGTCCTCGCCCATGCCGCCCAGGACGATCCCGGACAGGGCGTCTTCGAGAAGGAGCTGTTCGGGCAGATGCTGGAGTTCGCCACGCAGCCGCAGTCGGAGATGGTGGACCTCGGCGCCGAGCTCGTGAGCTGCCGCAAGGAGGCGGCACGGCACGCCGGCGAGATCGGATGCGCGGTCGCCGCGCTCGCCACCTCCCCGCTGCCGGTCAACCCGTCGCTGACTGTGAACGAGCGCTACCAGTGGATGGCCGAGCGGTACGGGATCGGTACCCGGGGCCATCTGACCTGCGGCTGTCATGTGCATGTATCGGTGGAGTCCGACGAGGAGGGGGTCGCCGTTCTCGACCGGATCCGGCCCTGGCTGCCCGTGCTCTGTGCGATCAGTGCCAACTCTCCTTACTGGCAGGGCCTCGACACCGGCTACGACAGCTACCGCACCCAGGTCTGGGGGCGCTGGCCGTCGGCCGGACCGGCCGAGCTGTTCGGGTCCGCCGAGCGGTACCACCGGCTGGTGGCGGACATGGTGGCCACCGGCGTCATCCTGGACGAGGCGATGGCGTACTTCGACGCCCGTCTGTGCGCGCACTTTCCGACGGTGGAGATCCGGGTGGCGGATGTGTGCCTGTGCGCGGACACCGCCGTGCTCGTCGCCACACTGGTCCGGGCCTTGGTCGAGACTGCCGCGCACGACTGGCGGGCGGGCAGGCCACCGCTCGATCACGGCGTCAGCCTGCTACGGCTGGCCGCCTGGCGGGCCGCCCGGTCGGGCCTCGGGCAGGATCTGCTCGATCCCGCGACCATGCGGCCACGCCCCGCCGCGGATGTACTGCGCCTGCTGCTGGAACACACCAGGGATGCGCTGATCGACAGCGGCGACGCGGCCCGCGCCGAAAAGGCCGTCGCCGAGCTGCTGAGCCGGGGGAACGGCGCGCGCGAACAGCGGGTGCTCATGCAACGCACGGGCAGCCTTCGGGGCGTCGTCACCGAGTGCGTACAGCGCACCCTGGCGTGAGCGACCAGCCACGCGTCGCTGCGCGGCTGATGGGCGCACAGCGAGGTGGATATCGCCTAACAATGTGGGCATATGCCACTTACAGGGCATCCTGCTGCAGGGATTCCGCCCGTTCCCGGGTGCAGGGAGGAGGCGTGCGTTGCCGTGGACGCTGAAGAGCGGGCACCGAATCATCACGCGATGGGCACAGGCCGACAACCTCGGCTCGTCGTGGAGATACGGCCCGAGGCCCGGACGGACACGGTTGTACTGGTCATGACCGGAGAGGTGGACCACGACTCGGCAGGGCCCCTGAAGGCGGCCCTGGAAGAGGGAAGCGGAGCACGGCGGATCATCGCCGACTGCTCCGGGCTGCAGTTCTGCGACTCGACCGGGCTGAACGTCCTGCTCAAGGCCCGGCTGCGCATGCTGAACCACGGAGGACGCCTGGATCTCGCCGGACTGCGCCCGCCAGTGGACCGCATGTTCGAGATCACCGGCGCTCACAACGTCTTCCGGGTGTTCCAGGACGTCGAGACGGCACTCATGGACGGCGAGGCAGGCACGTGACGCGCGGCGGTCGGAGCCGACGGAGGGATCATGACGACGACGGGCACCGACCATGAGCAGGTCAGACGACTCGCCCTGCGCGGCACAAGCGGGGCGGTGACCCGCTGCCGTGACTTCACCGCGGCGGCGTTGACCGACTGGGGCTGGCTGCCTGTCGCCACTCCGGAGGCACGCGAACAGGTCGAGGATGTGCTGCTGTTGGTGTCGGAGGTGGTCACCAACGCGTGTCTGCACGCCGGGGGCCCGGAGGAACTGGTCCTCCGGCACGCCGGCGAACGGCTGCGCATCGAGGTGTCCGACGCAAGCCCCGAGCATCCGCATGCCAAGGCTCCGCGTTCGCCCGCGCTTCCCGGTGGGCACGGCCTGATGATCTTCGATCGGCTGGCCCGCACGTGGGGATCCGAGGCCAAGCCGGATCACGCCCGCGGCAAGGTCGTATGGGTGGAGGTCACCCGCCCGCCCGAGCGGAAGCCCCTTCGGGCGCGGTCGGCTCGTCGTCGACCAAGCCCGCTCTGAGTTCGCCGAGAATCCGCTTGAGCAGACGCGAGATGTGCATCTGCGACAGTCCGAGACGCTCACCGATCTCCGCCTGAGTGAGTTCCTCGCCGAAGCGCAACGACAGCACGAGGCGATCCCGTTCGCCCAGTCGCGCGATCAGCGGCTTCAGCGACTCGAAGTCCTCGACGAGTTCGTACGACGGCTCCGATGTGGCCAGATGGCGCGTCACGAGACGCAGCGCATCGGCGTCGTCGTCCTCGACCGGCGCGTCGAGGGAGCGGGCGGCATAGCCGTTGGCAGCGCGTTCACCCTCGGCCACGCACTCCTCGGTGACATGCATCTGGGCGGCGAGTTCGCCGCGACTGGGCCGGTGCCCGAGGTGCTGCTCCAGGCGGTCGGCGGACTTCGCCATCTCGATCCGCAGTTCCTGGAGCCGTCGCGGAACCCGCACGGCCCAGGTCGTGTCACGGAAGAACCGCTTCATCTCGCCGACGATCGTCGGCAGGGCGAACGCCGAGAACTCGACGTCGCGGTCGGCATCGAAACGGTTGATCGCCTTGATCAGACCGATCGTGCCGACCTGGATGATGTCCTCCGCGTCCGCGTGGTCTCTGAACCGCCGGGCGGCGAACCTGACGAGACTGAGATTCAGTTCGACCAGGGTGTTGCGCACGTAGGAGTACTCGGGCGTGCCCTCGTCCAGTTCACGCAGGCGGAGGAAGAGGGCCGCGGAGAGGGACCGCGCGTCATCCGTCGAGACCTCGGTCGGCCGCGTGATCTCGGGCAGTCCGGCAAGGGCCGCGTGGCGCATCGCGGCGCTCGCGTCATGGGCGGAGGTCGCAGAGGTCTGGACGGTGGACATGAGGCTCCTTCGACGGTGGCGGTGGGCCTGCGCCGCGGTGAACGCGGTGGGGTCCGTCGGTCGAGCGTCCTGTAGCCATTCTTCCCCTATGGGATGGTTTAACGCGGTATATGCCGGAAAGGCGCAGCGCGTGGCCAGGACCACGGAGCAGCCGACCGGCGACCGCTCGTTGCGCTACGAACTCCCGGCGGAACCCGGAGTGGTCGCCCATTGCCGCGCCCTCACACAGCGGGCGCTGCTCAGATGGTTCGGATCCGCCGGCGGGCCCGGCAGGAAAGCCGCCGACGACGCCGTGCTGCTGGTGTCGGAGGTGGTCACGAACGCGTGCACGCACGGGGGTGCTCCGTCCGCGCTGCACCTCACGGCAACCGATCGGGCACTGTGGGTGCAGATCAGCGACACCAGCCCGGCGGCTCCTCATCCGCACGGCCGGCACAGTGCCTCTCACACCTCGGGGCACGGCCTGTATCTCGTCCAGCGGCTCGCGGCGCGCTGGGGGTGCGTACCCGGCTCTCACGGTGGCAAGACCGTCTGGTTCGAGGTGGACATCGTCCCGGAAGCCGCTGCTCCGGACCGGTCCTAGAGTGGAAACGCGGTGCGTGGCCACTCCGGAGTCAGGGCTGTCGGCCCACGCGTCGCCCGCTCGTACGAGGTGCTCTCATGGCTAAGCGCAGAGCAGCGCGCCTCGGCGCGGCCCCGGCCGCCGCCGGCTCGGATGAGGACGGCCTGCGTCGACTGCTCGCCGGACTCACCGCGGTACGGGACGGAGATCTCTCCGTCCAGCTCCCCGAGGACGCCGCCGGAACCCTCGGCGACATCGCCGTGGTCTACAACGACATGGTCGACCGGCTCTCCCTGCTCACGTCCGAGGTCACTCGGGTCGCCGGACAGGTGGGCGACGAAGGGGTGCTCGGCAGCCGCGTGCACGAACCGCGGACGAGCGGGGCCTGGCAGGAGCTCACCACCGGCGTCAACGCGATGGCGGACAACCTCACTCTGCAGGTGCGTTCCATCGCTCATGTGGCGACCGCCGTCGCCCGCGGCGATCTCACGCAGAAGATCCGGGTGGACGCACGCGGCGAGATCCTGGAGCTCAAGGAGACGATCAACACCATGGTCGACCGGCTGTCGTCGTTCGCGGAGGAGGTCACCCGTGTGGCGCGTGAGGTCGGTACGGACGGCAAGCTGGGCGGTCAGGCCACGGTCCGCGGGGTGTCCGGGACCTGGAAGGACCTCACCGACAACGTCAACTTCATGGCCGACAACCTGACCAACCAGGTTCGTAACATCGCCCAGGTCACCACCTCCGTCGCACAGGGCGACCTGACCAGCCGCATCGACGTCGCCGCACGCGGCGAGATCCTCGAACTCAAGACCACGATCAACACCATGGTGGACCGGCTGTCCTCGTTCGCCGCCGAGGTGACGCGCGTGGCACGCGAAGTGGGAACGGAGGGGAAGCTCGGCGGGCAGGCCACGGTCCACGGAGTGTCCGGGACCTGGAAGGACCTCACCGACAACGTCAACGAACTCGCCGGCAACCTGACCCGGCAGGTCCGGGCCATCGCGGAGGTCACGAGTGCCGTGGCCGAGGGGGATCTCACCCGCTCCATCACCGCCGACGCACCCGGCGAGGTGGGCGAACTGCGCGACAACATCAACGCCATGGTGGAGTCGCTGCGCGCGACGACCCGGGCCAACCAGGAGCAGGACTGGCTGCAGACGAATCTGGCCCGGGTCACCGGACTGCTCCAGGGCACCCGCAGCGTGCCCGAGATAGCCCAGCTGATCATGACGGAAGTGCCGCCGCTGGTCTCGGCCCAGTACGGCGCCTTCTTCGTCGTCGAAGAGGGCGAGCACGGCCCCGAGCTGGTCATGGCGGCCGGGTACGGGCTCGCCGAACCGCCCGAGTCCGGCACGCCACGCCGGTTCCGCGTCGGCCAGGGCCTCGTGGGCCAGGCCGCCCGCGACAGACGGGCCCTCCTCGTCGACACGGTGCCCCCGGGATACGTCACCATCTCCTCCGCCGTCGGATCGGCGGAGCCCACGGCACTCATCGTGCTGCCCATCGTGGTCGAGGACCTGGTGCTCGGCGCCGTCGAACTCGCCGCCCTCCACAGCTTCACCGCCCTGCACCGCGACTTCCTCGGCCGGTTCGTCGTGAGCGCCGGAGCCGTGCTCAGCTCGCTGGTGGCCAATCTGCGCACCGACGCGCTGCTCGCCCAGTCGAGGAATCTCGCCGACGAACTCGGTTCCAAGACGGAGGAGTTGCAGGCCCGGCAGCAGGAGCTCCAGCGGTCCAACGCGGAACTGCAGGAGCAGGCCGCCCTGCTCGCCGAACGCAACAAGGACATCGAGTCGAAGAACCGGGTCATCGAGCAGGCCCGGCAGGAACTGGAGGAACGCGCCCAGCAGTTGTCCCGTACCTCACGGTACAAGTCCGAGTTCCTGGCCAACATGAGTCACGAACTGCGGACACCGCTGAACAGTCTGCTCACCCTGGCCCGTCTCCTCGCCCAGAACCCCGAGGGCAACCTGACGAAGAAACAGGTCAACTACGCGGAGGTCATTCACTCGGCCGGTTCCGATCTGCTCCAGCTGATCAACGACATCCTGGATCTGTCCAAGGTGGAAGCGGGCAAGATGGACGTCCGGCACGAGCCCTTCCTCCTGTCGCATCTTCTGGAGCACCTGACGGCGGCGTTCGGTCCCGTGGCGAGCGAACGCGGGCTCGACTTCACCGTCTTTGTGGCGCGGGAGGTGCCCGAGTCCCTCACCACCGACGAGGCGCGGCTGCGTCAGGTGCTGGGCAACCTGCTCTCCAACGCGCTGAAGTTCACCGACGAAGGAAGCGTCACGCTGAGCGTCGAACCCGCCGACGCCGCCGAGACGCCCACCGATCTGCACGGTGCCGCACCGGTACTCGCCTTCCGCGTCACCGACACCGGAATCGGCATCGCCACCGAACGCCTCCGGCACATCTTCGAGGCCTTCCAGCAGGGCGACGGCACCACTGCGCGCCGCTACGGCGGCACCGGACTCGGTCTCTCCATCAGCCGGGAGGTCGCCACGCTCATCGGCGGCGCCATCGGGGTCGAGAGCACACAGGGACGCGGCAGCCGCTTCACGTTGTACCTCCCCGTGCACACGGAGCCACCCGCACCGGCCGCGCCTGCCACGGGCGAGGACGCCCGGCCCCGGGGGCACACGCTCCCGGAGCCCTCCGCTCCTGACGTCTGCGCGGCGGAGTCCGCCGCGGCCGTGCTGGTCGTGGACGACGACCAGCGCAACGTCTTCGCTCTCACGGAGGTTCTGAAGACCCATGGGCTGCGGGTCGTGACCGCCGACGGCGGACGCCGGGCCATAGAACTGCTGACCGAACGCGACGACATCGAGCTCGTGCTGATGGACGTCATGATGGCCGGGATGGACGGGTACGAGGCGATCGAGCAGATCCGCAGGCTCCCGGACCGCGCGAACCTCCCGATCATCGTGGTCACCGCGAAGGCGATGCCCGGCGATCGTGCCAGCGCCCTGGCGGCCGGCGCCGACGGCTACCTGGCCAAGCCCATCGACGAGACGGAGCTGCTCACCATGATCCATCACCGGCTGGCGAAGTGACGGCTCCCGGGCCCGGCCGGTCCCTCACCCTCGAAGCTCACCGGCGGGACGGGGCGCGCCCTCGCTCCGGTTCGCGGGTCACCGCACCCCGACGGCGACGATGCACGTGTCGTCGTCGGTGTCCCCCATGGCCAGGCCGAGCAGTCCGTCGACCAGCGGCCCCAGCTGCCCGCCGGTCGCGAGTTCGTCGGTCGCGAGTTCGTCCACCGCGGCGACGAGGTGGGCGAGCCCCACGCCCAGCCCGTCGTGCCGCCGCTCGATCAGCCCGTCCGTGTACAGCAGCAGCGTGTCTCCCGGCCGCAGCGCGATGCGGCGCTCCGCATAGCGGAACGACGGGACCGCGCCGAGCAGGATGTCCTCAGGGGTGTCCAACAGCCGCGCGCGACCGTCCCGGAGCAGCAGGAGGGGAAGGTGCCCGGCGCTCGACCAGACGAGGTCCCGCGCGTCCGGGTCGTACAGGGCGCACACCGCTGTCGCGCTGGTCCCGTCGCCGGTGCGCAGCGTGACCTCGTTGAGCCACTCCATCAGCTGCCCGGGCGGCCCACCGGTGAAGGCGAGCGCCCGCTGGGCGTTGCGCAGCGCGACCATGCCGGTGACGGAGTCGATTCCGTGCCCGGCGATGTCACCGACGGCCACCAGCAGCTTGCCGTCCGGCAGCGGCAGCACTTCGTACCAGTCGCCGCCGACCTGGTACTCCTCCGCCGCCGGACGGTATCGAGCGGCGACCACCAGGCCCCCGGGCAGCTCCTGGGGGGCGGGGGTCTCGGGAACGATGGCCTGCTGGAGCTGGAGAGCGAGTCGGTGCCGTAGCTCCGCCTGGCCGCGGACCACGGTCAGGCTGTCGAACGTCGCGTTGAGCGCGAGTTCCGTGCGATGGATCACCGACTCGTCCTGGTACACCCCGACGAAACCGGTGACCGTCTCCCCGTCGAGCAGCGGCTCCGCCGCCACCCGCACATGCCGCACGGATCCGTCCGGGCGCACGATCCGCAGCACGGACTGCGCGCCCGTCCTGCCGTCCATGAGTGAGCGCAGCAGTTCCGTGAGGGCGCCGTCGTCCCCTCGGTGGATCCGTCCTCGCAGCGCCAGCAGGGGCACCGGGGCCTCGTCCCGTCCCATCCCGAACATGTCGTAGGCCTGCTCGGACCACACGGTCTCGCCGCCGGTCAGACTGTCCTGGAAGGTGGCGACGCGCTGCAGCCGGGAAACGGCGCGACCGGTCGCGAGGCCGGAGTCGGTCACGGTGTTCCACAGGAGTACGTACCGAGCGTCCCCGGCCGGCAGGACCCGGACATCCAGCAGCGGTGCGGGCGCCCCGTGCGGCGCCGTGCGGGCGATGGCCGGCAGCCGGGCGGCCCGCTGCGGACGGCGGCTGTGCCGGGCTTGCCGGATCAGCCTGCCGAGGGCCTGGTGGGCCAGCGGGAAGACACGCGACAGGTGCCTGTCGCCTGGCGAGAGCGCTCCCCCGAGGGTGACGACGGCCTCTCCGTTGACGTGTTCGACCATCACGGCTCCGGTCGCGTCGCTCGTCTGCAGCAGTGCCGCAGGCTGGGTGAGAGCGTCGAGAAGGTCGACCATCACGGGCACGGCCGGCATGGGGCTGTCCGGGCGGTCCAGGATGGCTATCGCCATGCCCATCAAGTCGGTGACAGCGCGCCGTAGCGAGGCGTCGAACGGTGTGGGTCCCGGCCAGCCGACCAGCGCCAGGCCGATCAACTCCCCCTGACGCCTCAGGGGCAGCAGGGCCCTGGCCGCGTCCGCCCGTACTCCGGGCATCGGGCAGCCCTCGGCCGGACCGCTCTCCAGCCACAGGGGAACGCTGCCATCAAGGGCGGTGCGAAACGGCTCGGGACAGGCCGGCGAGATCCAGCGCCAGGCCGCGGCCTCCGAGGCCCCGACGCCGGCGTGCCCGGCGAGGCTCAGGCTGCCGGAGTCGGCCGACCGCCACAGCCACAGGCTGTCCGCCCCGAGCGGGCCGAGGGCGCCCTCGAGCAGCGTCCGGGCCGCGTCCCCGACGCTGTCCGTCGCCTCGGCGGCCGCGGCGGTGCGGCGCTGCTGCCGAGCCTGGAGCGGCGGGACCGGACTCGGGACGACGGGCTGGTCGCCCGGCGCCGCGACCGAGTTCACGACGTCCGCGGCGAGATCCGCGGGCGAGAGTCCGGTCGCCCGGGCCAGAGCGTCGAGGTGGGCGGCCGCGTCTGCGACGGAGACCCCGAGCTGCGCGGCGAGAACGCCCGTGGCCAGATCGGTCAGATGGCGGCGCGCGGACTCGGCCCGGAGCCGCTCGATCTCCGCGGCCAGGCCGGTGAATCCGGAATCGGCCCAGTCGGCGGACGCTCCGGCGGGCCCCGCAGACATGGTCAAGGCAACCTCCGTTCCGCCGTCACGCGGGCGTCCCGGAACATGCACTCGTACGTCTCCGGATTTTACCCGCCCATCCCGCAACCGAGGCCTTCCGCTGCCCCGCATGAACGGGGCCCACCGGGGCAGTCGCCAATGAGAGGGCGACGCCGGTGCCCTGTTGCCGGCGCCGGATCCTCGCCGGAGCGGAGGGCGGTCACCGTCGCGTCCCTGGGGCGATGCGGAACGCGAAGACCGCACGGCAGGCTGGAGGGCAGCGCTGGTGACGCGCACGGACGGGCAGCGCGATCGGGGCTCCACGGCCCGGGACGTACGCACTCGGGTCACCGTCCTGTTCGCTCTCGCAGCCAACCTCGTGATCGCCGCGGCCAAAACGGTCGCCGGGCTCTTCGCCGGGTCCCCCGCGCTGCTCTCGGAGGCGGCGCACTCGGTCGCGGACAGCCTGAACGAGGTGTTCCTGCTCATCGCGGTACGCCGCAGCAGGCGCCCCGCCGACGACCGTCATCCGTTCGGCTACGGCAAGGAGCGTTACTTCTGGGCGCTGCTGGCCGCGGTGGGGATCTTCGTCATGGGCGGCTGTTTCTCCGTGTACCAGGGCGTCCAGGCCCTGCGAGTGGACCAGCAGGAATCGTTGAAGGGCTACCTGGCGGGGCTCGCGGTGCTCGGGGTGGCGCTGCTCGCCGAAGGTGGATCCCTGGTCCGCGCCCTGTACCAGACGCGTCGGCACCGGGAGGGCGCGGCCGACCCGGCACTGCGCACGGTGATCGCGGAGGACTCGACGGCCGTGGCCGGTGTGCTCCTCGCGGCGGGCGGCATCTCGCTCCACCTGGCGACCGGCCAGGTGGCGTGGGAGGCGGGCGCGTCCATGGGGATCGGCCTCCTGCTGGTGTGCGTGGCCTATCGGCTGGCCCGGGAGACACGGGACCAGCTGATCGGCGAGGCGGTCGACACGGAACTGCGCGACCGGATCGGTGACTTCCTCGCGTCCCAGGACGAGATCGACAGGGTCGCGGCACTGCTGACGATGCGACTGGGACTGGACTCCGTACTGGTCGCCGCTCGCGTCGATCTCGCACCGGGGCTCGACAGCGAGGAGGTCGAGCTGGTCTGTGTCCGGATCAAGCGGCGGATCAGCGGCGAGTGGCCGCAGGCCGAGCATGTGTTCCTGGACATCACCGAGGCGCCCGGCCCCGACGAGAGCCCACCCTCATCGGCCGTCACCGCCCCTGTCACGGGCCGCCGGCTCTCCCGCGTCCTTGGACGCGGTGGCGCGAGCCCCGGCCCATAGCGGAATGGCGAACCAGCACAGCACGAACCAGAGGAGCATCGCGGTGACGATCCAGCCCGCCACCGCGCCCAGATGTGCCACCCGAAGGATCAGCAGCAGGGCACTCGCCATCGTGCACAACAGCAGGATCAGGCCCGTCATGGCCAGCCGTGCGGCCCAGTCCACGGTCTGCGGCTTGAGATGCCGACCTGCCAGGCTGCGATGCACCGCGACCGGCCCGATGAGAGCGCCGGTCGCGGCCGCTCCGAAGACCACCGTCACCACATAGATGGTCCGTTCGGCGTCCGACAGAGTCGTGAACCGGACTTGGAAGACCACGGTGAGCAGGAAGCCGAAGAGAATCTGGACGCCGGTCTGAGCCACTCGCAGCTCCTGGAGCAACTCGCTCCACCGCCGGTCCGCCCTCTCCTCTTCGGTCTCGTCGCGACCCCGTCCAACGGAATCCGTATGTTGATCCACCACGTTCCCTCCGTAATCACCGCGTCGTACATCCCGGAAGAACCGCAGATACAGGATGCGCCGTGACAGCACGGCGTGCGCCTTCCGGGTCGCCAGCCCCTTGCGTAACTCTTCCGTCCTCAGGTGGATACGCGCGGAGCGAGAGCGCCCTCGGCCAGTTCCTCCTGATGGCCGCTGTGGGCAGGTGGCGGTGGTGTCAGCACGGCAATCCGGCAGGTATGTCCAGTGCGGCTTGCGCTTGCCGTTGCGTCAACTCCTACGGTCACTCGTGTGGCCGGACAGACCGGCCCGGCGAGGAAAGGTGCGGCCATGGCCTGGTCGATTGCGGACGTGGCCCGGATGTCCGGGGTGACGTCCCGGACCCTGCGTCACTACGACGAGATCGGATTGCTTGCTCCCGCGTACATCGGCAGCAACGGCCACCGCTACTACGAGCAGGCTGGACTGCTGCGACTGCAGCAGATCCTGCTGATGCGGGAACTGGGCCTGGGGCTGCGGGAGATCGCGGCGGTCCTGGAGCGCCAGGTTGACCAGGTGGCCGCGCTGCGCGAGCACCAGCGCAGGCTGCTGGCCGAGCGGGACCGCCTGGAGGTGCTCGCCCGCACGGTCGCCCGCACCATCGCCGAACTGGAGGAGGACGAGGAGACACCCGACATGGGAAAGTTCAGCAGGCCGGAGAACATGTTCACTGGCTTCGACACCGCCCGATACGAGTCGCCCGCCCGCGAGCAGTGGCCCGACCAGGCGCAGCAGTCGGCGCAGTTCGCCGACACGCTCACCGAGGCGGAGATGGAGCGGCTACAGGGTGAGGCGACCGCGGCCATGGTCCGTATGGCCGAGTTCATGCAGGCCGCCACACCGGTGACCGACCCCGCCGTGCAGGCCGAGGTCGACGCCCACTACCAGGGCATCTGCCGGATGTGGACCCCGGACGCGGCCGCGTTCAAGGCCCTGGGGCAGAGCTACGTCGACGACGCGCAGTGGCGGGCCGCCTACGACCGGATCGCTGCCGGGCTGGCCGCATACCAGCGGGACGCCATGGTCGCCTACGCCGACGCCCGGCTGAGCTGACCGGTCACCGGTTGCTGGGGGCTGCAGACCTCAGCAACCTGGCGTCCGGGTCATGAACCCGGGGGCACCGGCGGCGTGTGGGGTGGGAACTCTCCATCTGTCTGTGCGCTGTACCGTCTCCGGAGGCGATCACCAGGAGGGGCGGGATGACGAGCGGTCTCCAGTTCAGTTGGGAACTGAGGGGCAGTGGTTGGGCAACCTGCCGCATCAAAGACGACTTCGCGGACCGGAAGGACGTCGTCAGCTACTGCACGGACGCCCCTTGCCGACGTGCTTCACGGTGTGGCCGGCCTCTACGGTCCCACTGCTGTCCAGCGCTTCTCCTTCGATCTTGAGCCAGCCGAAGTGAGGTGGGTACTGCGCGGCAGGGGTGTGGACGTCGACATGGCGATCTACCGCTTTCCTGACATGTCGTCGGCCTTCGATCTGCCCGACGAAGACGGCACGCTCGTCTGGGGTTCCACGCACCCCCGAACCGTCCTCGCTCACGCCGTCTTGGAGGCTGCTCAGTCAGTACTGCGCCTCCACGGTGAGGAGGGTTACCTGGCGAAGTGGGTACGCCACCCCTTTCCCGTCGCTGCACTGCAAGACCTCCGCCGACTGCACCTCCAGCACGACAAGTGTGAACGCCAACACGATGTGGCCTTCTCAGCTGTCGGTAAGTGATCAGGCAGCAGGCCGGCTTCAGGAACGGTTCGTGGATGTCGGTTCGCCGCTCCCAGACGACCTGCGGCCGAGTTCCTCGGTGCGCTCGCCGGCGGCCGTGCGTACGAGCACCCGGTCGTCCAGGTGTGGCTGGACGAAGTTCGCGGCCGTGGCCTCGCCGCGTGTGCCCACGACTCGACAGCTCATCTGCCACGTGTTGTACGCCATGTGGCAGCGGGCCGTGCCGGTGGCGCCGCCCGGGAACTCCAGGTCGGCATACAGCCACTCGTCGACTCCCGAGGCCCGGCTCGCTCTCCGCCGCACGCGGCCACCAGCCGAGGTGGGCCACCGGCCCAGGAAGCGAGCATCCGCAGCGCACGGTCGCCTCCTCGGCGTTGCTCGCGGACGGATTCTCGGTGAGGACGTGTTTTCCGGCCTGGAGTGCGGCCAGATTCCACGGCCCGTGCAGGCCGCTGGCCAGCAAGTTTCTAGACGACCTCGACCTCCGGGTCGGCGATCAGGTCGGCGTAGGAGGCGGTTACTCGTTCGACGCCGTGCTTGGCGGCGAACGCCTCGGCCCGGTCGCGGGCGCGGGCGGCCACCCCGACGAGGCGGTGGCCGCCCGCACGGGCAGGTCCCACGATGGAGAGTTCGGCGATCCGGGCCGCGCCCAGGACGCCGATCCGCAGGGGCTCGTCGGTCATGCCTTGCGTACCTGCACGCATGAGAATCCTGCTCCTTCGATCGAGGCTTCGGGCAACGGCGAGGGCGGCTCAGTCCTGGCCGCTGAAGACGATCTGATCCTCAAGCAGGCCCATGAGTGCTGTGTCCCCCTCAGCGGCACTTGGCGCCGGCCCGCAGTTCCTGGCGCAGCCGCTCGGGGGTCCAGCCCTCGGCCACTGCCTGCCGGACGGTGTCCGCCTGGGACGGCGGTGCGAGTCCGTCGACCGGCGGGTCGAGGTCCAGATTGGTGGGGAAGGGATAGCCCTCGGCGGTGGCGGCGACCACGCGGCGCAGCCAGTCCTCGGACGCACCTTCAGCCTTGCGGCGCAACAGCACCGGGAAGAGCGCGTTGGCCATCGCCTCGCGGTCCACCGTCTCCATCGCGCGCCCGAAGGCGGAGGAGATCTGCAGCAGGTTGGCCATGCGCCGGATGTCGGTCGTGCGGTTGTGTCCGGCGGCGTGGAAGAGCGCCGGGTTGAAGAACACCGCGTCGCCCTTCTCCAGCGGGAGTTGGACGTGGTGGGCGTCGAAGTACTGGACGAACCGCGGGAGTCGCCAGGCGAGATAGCCGGGCTCGTACTTCTGCGAGTGCGGGAGGTAGAGGGTCGGGCCGGACTCGACGGGCATGTCGCAGTGGGCCACGGCGCCCTGGAGGGTGAGCACGGGCGACAGGCGGTGGACGTGCGCCGGGTAGGCGGCGGCGCGGTCCTGGTCGATGAAGCCGAGGTGGTAGTCGCGGTGCACGCTCTGCGCGGCGCCGCCCGGGTTGACGACGTTGACCTGCGAGGTCACCTGGTAGGCGGGGCCGAGCCAGGCTTCGGCGATCAGCGCGAGCATGTCGTTGACGTAGTAGTCGGCGAACGCCTCCGGCGCCCGTACGGCCATCTTGTCCAGGGCGTTCCAGACGCGGTCGTTGGCGCCCGGCTCGGCGAAGTGGTCGCCGTGGACGGCACCGCTGGCGCGCTCCTCCTCGATCAGTGCGTTGAAGGCATCGGAGGCTCGGTCGACGACGTCCGTGTCGGCGAACGCGCCCTTGAGGACCACGATGCCGGGTCCGTCGAGCAGTGCCCGGACCAGTTCGGTCTGTACTGCGCGCCGGCCGCCGGCGGTGGCCGTGAGGCGGCGGAGCCGGTCGCTGTCGTAGAGCAGCACGTTCTGCTCCACACGCTCCGCCGAGGGGTGGTCGGCGGCGCCGGTCTCCTGCTCGACGAGCGAGCGGAACGCGCCGAGATCGCAGTCGGCCTCGGTCAGCCAAGTCCGCACTGGAGTGGCTTTGGAGGGCATCCGGGTCCCTTCGCCGTGCTTGCCTTTCTGCCAGTCTTGAGCCCCTCGAACCCATCATTCAACCCTCAGCACTACATCAAAAGTCCATCATCATTCCCCGGGATCCGTCATGCGCCACCCCTACACGATCAGGGAAATCGCCCGTCAGGCCGGGCTGAGCACGGCCACGGTCGACCGTGTCCTCAACAGCAGGGGCAACGTGCGGGAGAGCACCGTCCGGGAGGTGCACGAAGCCATCAAGGCGCTGGACCGTCAGCGGACCCAGGTCCGCATCGGCGGCCGCACCTTCATGGTCGACATCGTGATGCAGACACCGGAGCGGTTCTCCACCGCCGTACGCGAGGCGCTGGAGGCCGAACTGCCCTCCCTGCAACCCGCCGTCGTACGCTCACGCTTCCACTTCCGCGAGACCTGCCCGCCCGAAGACCTGGTCGGCATCCTGGACAAGATCGCCAAGCGCGGCACACAGGGCGTGATCCTCAAGGCCCCCGACCTGCCGGAGATCGCAGCCGCCGTCGGGCGACTGGTCGCGGCCGGCATCCCCGTCGTCACTCTGGTGACCGACCTCCCCCACAGTGCGCGCCTGGCCTACGTCGGCATCGACAACCGGGCGGCCGGTGCCACCGCCGCCTACCTCCTCGAACAGTGGCTCGGCGACCGGCCCGGCAACGTGCTCACCACCATCAGCCGGGGCTCCTTCCGCGGCGAGGAAGAACGTGACTTGGGCTTCCGCAGCGCGATGCGCCTCGCAGAACCCAGGCGAAACCTGGTCAGGACTTGTGCCGTCTTCATCGCACACGACCTCGACCACGACAACACCCGCCTGCTGCGCGAGCGTCGCCTCTCCGCAGTCCTCCACCACGACCTGCGCCAGGACGTGCGCCGCGCCTGCCAGACCATCATGCGGGCCAACAAAGCACTGCCGGACGACGGGCCGACCCTCCCGTCGGCGATCCAGGTGGTGACGCCGTTCAACCTGCCGCCCGACGTTTCGCCCGTGCCCTTCATGGGGTGAGTCGACCCTCCAGGGCTCTCCGTCGGCGAACTCAGTAGTCACCCATCACGTTGCTCGCCGAGTTCGCAGCGGCCGGATTGCCGTTGCGGCGGCCTTCCAGGTCGTCGAGGATCGCCGCGGTGGCCGTCGCGCCGAAGCGAGTCGCGCCGAGTCGGTGGAGTTCGAGTAGGGCGTCCAGGGTGCGAACACCGCCCGCGGCCTTCACCTGCACGCGGGAGGACACAGTGCGCCGCATCAGGGCAATGTCTGCGGCCGTCGCCCCGCCCGGGGCGAACCCGGTGCTGGTCTTCACGAATGCCGCGCCCGCGTTCTCGGCGGCCTTGTATCCGGCGGTCTTCTGCTGGTCGTCGAGGTAGGCGTTCTCGAAGATCACCTTCACGAGGCGGCCTTCGGCGGCTTGGACGACGGCGGCGATCTCGTCCTGGACGAACGCGACATCACCGTCGCGCAGGCGACCGATGTTGATCACCATGTCGATCTCCTCCGCACCCTGGGAGATCAGCTCGGTGGCCTCGAATACCTTCGCCCGCGCGGTGCCGCTGCCGTGTGGGAAGCCGACGACCGTGCCGACGGCGACCTGGCTGCCACGGAGCGCGTCGACTGCCACCGAGACGTCGGCGGGCCGTACGCACACCGCTGCCGTGCGGTGCTCCAGTGCGGTCGCCAGACCGTCCTGGACTTCGGCCAGGCTCAGTTCGGGTCGCAGCAGCGAGTGGTCGATCATCTTCGCCACTGCGTCGCGCGAGGGCAGGGGCCCCTCCCAGCGCGGGACGTCGATCGAGGCCACGGACATAGCTCTCTCCTTGCAGGTCACCTCGGGTAAGCCAGTAAGCTAGCAGTTGTATATACAGCCTATACAGCTGCGGCGCTGATGTCGATTGGCGTCACACTGGTACCTGCTGACCCACCCGTTCGACCAAGGAGGAACACACCCGCCATGGCCGCGTCGCAACCGCTGTACGAGCGCATCGAGAAGCAGCTGCGCCGACGTCTCGAAGCCGCCGCCGACGGCGACCCGTTCCCCTCGGAATCTCGCGTCGCAGAGGAGTTCGGCGTCTCCCGGATGACAGCGCGCGCCGCCCTGGTCCGGCTGGAACGCGACGGTCTGCTGGAACGAGTGCCCGGGCGGGGCAGCTTCGTGCGCCAGGCTCCCGCGGCCCGTCCCGTCGGCACCCTGCTGAGCTTTCACGATCAGGCCCTGGCCGACGGCCGGACGCCACGCTCCCGAGTCCTGGAGGCCGCGGTACGCACCGCCTCCTCCCAGGAATCCGCCGCCCTCTACCCGGCCGACACCACGCACCCCGCGTCCGTGGTCGCCATCAGCCGCGTCCGGTACTTCGACGACCTGCCCGTGGCCGTCGAACACGCGGTGTTCCCCGCCACCCTCGACGCGCTGCTCACCGCCGACCTGGAGACCGGCTCACTGCACCAGACCCTGCGCCGCCTCGGACTGCACCCGACCCTCGGCTCCTCCGTCCTCACCGCACGCACGGCCGACCAGGACGCACCCGAACTCGACGTCGACCCCACCACGCCGATGCTCGTAGAGACCCGCTCGATCGTCGACCAGCACGGCAACCCCCTCGAATTCACGGTCAGCTCCTACGTCGCCCACCGCTACGCACTCAAGGTCGACTTCTCCGTCGCCGCACCCAGCAGCTCCTCGCACCCGGCCGATGCGACGCCCGCAACGCCGTGATGCTCCTCGACTGAAGCGGGTGGTCCGGGTCCGGCTGTTGGTGTCAGCCCGAACTCAGCCGCCTTGGACTGCGTCGGGGTGCTCGGCGACGTAGTCCTGCACGACCGACAGGAAGCTCGGGTCGGGCTCCAGACCGAGTGCGGCGGCGCGTCTGTTGTCGAAGACGGCGGGCCACGAGGCAACGATGGCCTCGATGGCTGGGTCAGGAGCCAGGGTCACCAGGTCGGCGGCGGTATCGCCGGCCACCTTCCGCAGCGTGGCGAGCATCTCGGCGACCGTGACCGTGAGCGCGGGAAGATTGACAGGCGCTTGGCCTTCGAGCCGCCCCGGCCCGACGCCGCGCTCGGCCTCCGCGATGCGGAGGATTCCCTGGATGGTCCGTCGCGGTGAGGCGAGGGCCACGCGCAGGTCGGGCCGTACCGGGCAGGTCGCCGGGAGTCCGGCGAGCGGTTCGCTGACGATGCCGGAGAGGAAGCCGGAGGCGGCCGCGTTCGGGCGGCCCGGCCGCACCGCGACGGTCATCAGGCGGGCGACGCGTCCGTCGAGGAAGCCGCGGCGCGTGTAGTCCGCGATCAGATGCTCGCAGATGAGCTTCTGTGTTCCGTAACTCGACTGCGGCATGGGCATGGACGACTCGCTGACCACCGGAGGCAGGGGCAGCTCAGGACTCGAACCGTAGACGGCGAGGCTGCTGGCGAACACCACGCGGGGCGTCGGCCCGCCGGCGGCCGCCTGTGCACGGGCAGCGTCGAGGAGGGCGCGGGTGGTGTCCACATTGGCGCGCATGCCGAGGCCGAAGTCGGCCTCGCACTCGGCCGACACCGCGGCGGCGAGATGAAACAGCACATCGACCGGCTCAGCGAACAGGTCGTCGAGGCGGTTGATCAGGTCGCCGTGTACGACGTCCACGAGCGGGTCCGTCGCCGCCGGGACGTCGGGCTGCACGACGCGATCGGCAAGCACCAGTCGGGTTATCGGTGCGCCACGAAACGTGCGTGTCTGCAGCAGTGTGGCGGCCAGCCGGCGTCCCAGGAAGCCGAAGGCGCCCGTGATGACGACCCTCACTTGTCTTCTCCTCGCGTGCGTGCGGGGGCGTGGCACTGTCCAATGCAGCGTCACCCCGCGTCGCCGTACAGGGTGCCGAAGCGCGCGCCGGTCAGCCCCTTCCCGGAACGCGGGACCCGCAAAGCGTCGTAACGCCTGTTCCACCTCTGCGGGGCCGGCCGTCGCTTGTGCAACATCTGGCAAAGTCGAACTCATTTGACATGAAACGAAGTTGTCGGCAGGCCCCATGTGGCGTCGACAGCAGCCCCCGGACGCGGCGGACGGCTGCGGCTTGAGTGGTCGGCGGACGGCTGCGGCGCCGAGTTCGCCCGACGGTACTGTGACGCGCAAACCCAGGTGGACCACCTGCTCATATGACCGACGGCTCCGGCGATCCCGGGGGGCCGGTCGGGCAGGTCGGCTCCCTCCGCGTACGGAAGGTCACCGCCGATGCCCCAGCCCGCCATGGCCACTGCCGCCGCCATCGTCGCCACCCCGGTCCTCGCCGAGGTCGCCCGTTCCGGATTCGTCGAGGGGCGGCACCGCGGCAGCCTGGTGCTGCTCGCCGCGGACGGCTCGGTGGAACTGGCACTCGGTGACGTGACGTCCCCCGTCTTCCCGCGCTCCTCCAACAAGCCGATGCAGGCGGCCGGTGTCCTGCGGGCCGGCCTGGACCTCGCGGGCGAGCGGCTGGCGCTGGCGGCCGCGAGCCACTCCGGTGAGGCCTTCCACCGCGACCTGGTGCGCACGATGCTCGACGAACACGGACTGAGCCCTGAACACCTGCAGTGCCCGCCGTCGCTCCCCCTGGACCAGGAGGAGCAGGAGGCCTACCTGGCAGCGGGCGCACGCCGCGACCGGGTGGCCATGAACTGCTCCGGCAAGCACACGGCGATGCTGGCGGCCACCGCACTGCGGAACTGGCCGCTGGACTCGTACCTCGCCCCCGACCACCCGCTCCAGCAGCTCATCCGCACCGTGGTGGAGGAGGCGGCCGGCGAGCCGGTGGCCGCCGTCGGCACGGACGGCTGCGGGGCGCCGCTGATGGCGATCAGTCTGACCGGGCTTGCCCGGGCCTTCCGCTCCTTCGTCCTGGCCGCGCCCGGCACGCCCGAGCGGCGGGTCGCCGACGCCATGCGCGCCCACCCCGAGTACGTCGCCGGAACCCGCCGCCACGACACCTGGCTCATGCGGGGGATACCGGGCGCCCTGTCGAAGGTGGGCGCCGAGGCCGTGCAGGCCGTCGCCCTGCCCGACGGCCGCGCCCTGGCCCTCAAGATAGAGGACGGTGGCGCTCGGGCCCTGGGGCCGGTCCTGGCCCGTGCGCTTCGTCTGACCGGCCTGACCGCGCCCGTGATCGACCGCGTCGGCCGTATGCCGTTGCTGGGCGGAGGGCTGGAGGTGGGAGAAGTACGGGCCGTGTTCTGAGGCGTAGGCGTTGAGGGAGAAGCCTCTCATCGCCCGTCATCGCTCCTCATTGCTCCTCATCGAACCGCTCTGCTGCCCGGTCCCGGCGCGTTGTGCCGCGTTGGCCCTCGGGGGTCAGTTCACCGCTCGCTTCACCAGCTCGGCGATCCTCGCCTCGTCGGCGGCGGTCAGCTCCTTCAGGGCGTAGGCGGTCGGCCACATGGTGCCCTCGTCGAGGTTGGCCTTGTCGCTGAAGCCGAGTGTCGCGTACCGGGAGTTGAACTTCTGCGCGCTCTGGAAGAAGCAGACGACCTTGCCGTCCTTGGCGTACGCGGGCATGCCGTACCAGAGCTTCGGCGCGAGCTCCGGCGCGCCGGCCTTGATGACGGCGTGGAGCCGTTCGGCCATGACGCGGTCCGACTCCTGCATCTCGGCGATCTTCGCGAGTACGGCGGCCTCGTCCTCGGCAGCCTTGTCGGCACGCGATCCGCGGCGTGCGGACGCCTTCAGTTCCCGGGCGCGCTCCTTCATCGCGGCGCGTTCCTCGTCGGTGAACCCCTCGGACGTCTTGTCGGTCGTGGCGGTGCTCTTGGCGGGCTTCTGTGCGTCCTTCACAGCGGGTTCCTCCTGGTCTACGGATGGATGGGTACATCTTCATGCCGGAGAGGTGCCGCAGGGACAGCTTCTCCGAAGGTGCTGGTCACGGGGTTCACCCGTGAAGACATCGCGGTGTCCGTCAGCCCCGGGCGCCGGCGATCTGGCGGGTGGAGGCGTTGAGCCGGTTGAACAGGTTGGTGACGCCGATCATCAGGATGATCGCGGCCAGCCGCTGCTCGTCGAAGTAGGTGGCGGCCGTGTCCCAGACCTCGTCGCTCACCGCGTCGGGACGGTCGGCCAGTCGCGTCGCGGCCTCGGCCAGCGCGAGGGCGGCCCGCTCCGCCGCGGTGAAGTACGGGGCCTCCCGCCAGGCGGCGACCGTGGCCAGCCGCTCGTCGCTCACTCCGGCCTTACGGGCCGTCCTGGCGCCGCCGTCGACGCAGGCGCTGCAGCCGTTGATCTGGCTGACTCGCAGATGCACCAGCTCCAGCAGCCGGCCGTCGACGCCGGCGGAGTGCGCGGTCTCGAGGATCGCTTGGATGGGCTGCATCGCGTCGGGCAGTACGACGGCGGGGTTCCGCATGCGGGGCTGCATCTCGGTCCGCTCCTCCTCCGTGTCAGTGCCCCTTTCCGTCGGGGCGTGACTCCATGACAGCCGAGCCCGCGTGCCACGGCCACGGCGGTGGGACAGCGTGGGACAGCTGAAACAGCCTTGACCAGCGGCGACTTGACTCGCGAGACTTCAACCGGATCGGGACGGGGAGGCGGGGGAACGGGTGGACATGCACGAACGGACGGCGCAGGACGAGCTGGCGGCCCGGCTGCGCCTGCTGCAGGAACTGTCCGGGCTCGGCGTACGGGCCCTCGCTCGGGACACCGGACTCAGCTCGTCGTCGCTGTCGCGTTACCTCAACGGGCAGACGGTGCCGCCCTGGCCCGCGGTGGTCGCCCTGTGCCGCCTCGTCAAGCGCGACCCCCGCCCCCTGCGTCCTCTGTGGGAGCGGACCTCGAACCCCTTGCCGGCGCCCCCGAAGAGCAGCCGCCAGGTCCGGCCGCCTGCCCGCAACGATCTGCCGCGCGACGCACCCGACTTCACCGGGCGGGAGGCCCAACTCGCCGCCGTACTCGACGCGGTCGACAGCCATCGGGCAGTGTCCGTCGACGGCATGGCGGGCGTCGGCAAGACCTGTCTCGCGGTGCACGCCGCGCACCGGCTCGCCGCCGACTTCCCGGACGGCCAACTCTATGTGGATCTGCACGGGTTCACCGAGGGCCGGGAGCCGATGGACCCGGACTCCGTGCTGCGGATGCTGCTCGGCGCGCTCGACGTCCCCTCCGAGAAGGTCCCGCAGGAGGGAGTCGAGCAGCTCGCCGCCTGCTGGCGGTCGGAACTGGCCCGCCGACGGGTCGTCGTGGTCCTCGACAACGCCGCCGACGCCGACCAGGTACGCCCGCTGCTGCCCGGCGCCGGCGACTCCGTCGCCCTGATCACCAGCCGCAACCGGCTTCTCGGCCTGGACGAGGTGCCCCCGGTCTCGCTCGACGTGCTGAGCCCGCAGGAGAGCGCGGAGCTGCTGGCCCGGGCCAGCGGCGACCCCGGCGGCCCGGACGGCAGGCTGGCCCGTGATCCGGAGTCCGCCGCCGAGGTGCTGCGGCTGTGCGGCCATCTGCCGCTCGCCCTGCGGCTGGCGGCGGCACGGCTGCGGCACCGGCCGGGCTGGACCGTGGGCATCCTCGTCGAGCGGTTGGCCGAGGGTGCGAGCGAGTTCGACACCGCGTTCGCCATGTCGCTGCGGCAGCTGAGCCGGTCCCAGGCCCGCCTGTTCCGGATGCTGGGCCTGCTGCACGGGGCGTCCTTCGACGAGTACGTGGTGGCGGCGCTGGCGGACGTGCCGCTGCGCAGTGCCCGGGAGACGCTGGAGGACCTGGTCGACGCGCACCTCGTGCAGCAGCCGACGGCGGGCCGCTACCGGCTGCACGACCTCGTGCACCAGCACGCGCGCCGGGCCGCGGCGGAACAGGACTCGGCAGCCGAACGCGAGCGGGCCCTGGGCCGGGTGCTCGACTACTACGTGCACGCGGCGGCCGCCGCCGACGCCGCGATGCCGTTCCTCTCCCCCAGCCGTACGGCCTCGGCGGGCCGGCCTCCGGCCGAGCTGCCCCGGTTCCCGGACAAGAACGCGGCCATCGCCTGGCTCGTCACGGAGTACGGAAACCTCATCGCGGCCTTCGAGACGGCGGCCGCTGTCGGCTCCGACGTGCACGTGTCCGAACTGCCGCGCTTCCTGCGGGCGTACTTCGCGCGGCGTTGCGGCACGACGCATCTCAACGTCCTCTTCGAGCGGGCGCTGGCCGCCGCCGAGCGCCTGGGCGATCCTCTGCAACTGGCAGAGGCGCACAGCGACCTGGGCTTCGCGCGCTACAACGCGGGCCGGACGGCGGAGGCCGCGGCCGCGTACGAGGCGGCCGAACGCCACGTGTCCCAGGCCCAGGACACGCAGGTGGAGGCCGAACTGGCCATGCGGCGCGGCTATCTGAGCTGGGATGCGGGGCACGTCGAGGAGCCGCTCGAACTCTTCCGGCTGGCAGGAAAGTTGTACGAGCAGGCCGGAAGTCCGGCGGGCGTGGCCCACGCTGCCGCGTCGGAGGCCTGGGCGATGCTGCAGCTGGGGCACCGCGAGGAGGCGGCGCAGCGCGCCCGGGAGGTGCTCGGCGTTCCACACACCGACCCGGCGTGGCCGCCCGCTCTGACGGCCCGGATCACGCTCGGCGTCGCCATCGCCCACGAGGAACCGGACGAGGCGGCTGAACACCTGCGCCAGGCGCTGGCGCTGGCCCGCGACGACGGGCACCTGCACAACCAGGCGTGGTCTCTCAACTGCCTGGGCGTCGCGCTGCGCCAGATGGGCCGGTACGAGGAGGCACTGGCCAGCCACCGGGAGGCGTTCGCGCTGCTCGACGAGCTGTTCGAGGAGCACTGGAAGCTGCGTTTCCTCAACGGCTACGGCGAGACCTGCCGGCTTGCGGGCCTGCCCGAAGAGGCCCTACGGCTGCACCGGCAGGCGTTGGAGCTGGCGCCGAGGCTGGGAAACCGGTACGAGGAAGCGCTGGCCCACGAAGGCATCGCGATCGTCCTCGACGGGACCGATCCGGCCGGGGCCGCCGAGCACCGTGCCTCGGGGCAGGCCGTCCGGCAGGAACTCAGCCCCGGGGCTTACTGATCGGTCCAGCGAGAAGCCCTTCGCTCGTGCGGGGACCAGTGAACCTGCTCCGTCAGGTGGTACGTCTGCGTCGGCGGGCGGTGTCGATGAGGGTGTGCAGCACCGCCTGGGCCGTGGGAAGCCGGTTCGCCGCCTGGCGCCAGACCAGGGATCGGGGGCCGTCGAGCACCTCCGAGGCGATCTCCTGCCCGCGGACGGCCGGCAGGCAGTGCATGGCCACGGCATCGCGGGGCGCATGGGAGAGCAGGGCGTCGTCGACCCGGTAGGCGGCCAGCTGTTCGGTCCGTTCGGCGCGTTCGTGGTGTCTGTCCATGGGCACCCACACCTCGGCGTAGACGGCCTGCGCGGCGCCGACAGCCTCGATCGGCTCGGCGGTGAGCGTGACGGAACCGCCGGTCTGCGCCATCAGTTCACGGGCCTCGCCGAGGATGTCCTCCTCGGTCTCGTAGCCGGGCGGAGTAGCGACGACGAGGTGCATGCCGGAGGCCGCGCACGCCGCGAGGAACGAGTTGCACGTATTGCTCGTGCCGTCCCCGATGAAGGCGGCGGTCATGCCGGCCAGGGTGCCGAAGTGCTCGCGCAGCGCGAGGAGGTCGGCGAGGGACTGGCACGGGTGGTGGGTGTTGGACAGGGCATTGATGACCGGCACCGTCGAGGCGTCGGCCATCTGCTCCACCGTGGCGTGGTCGAAGGTGCGCACCGTGATCGCGTCGAGGTAGGACGACAGGACGCGGGCGGTGTCGCCGGCCGTCTCGCCATGGCCGAACTGCAGGTCCTCACGGTTCAGCACGATGGCCGCCATGCCGAGGCGCTGGGCAGCCGTGGCCAGGGACACCCGGGTCCGTGTGGACGGCTTCTCGAAGATGCACCCGATGGCGCCCCCTCGCAGATCCCGCTCCCACCCCAGCGGCTCCCGCTTCATGCCCTCCGCCAGGTCCAGCAGCCCCACCAGGGTCTGTGGGTCCAGGTCGCTCACCCGCAGCAGATCGCCGGGGACTTTGCCATTCACAGCCGGACGGTCGGCCTCACAGGTGGGGATCGGCTGGGTCATCGTGGCTCTCCCGCTCCGTTCACGCGGTCGGGGCTCTTTGTCGCCAGTGTGATCGACGGCTGCCATCGGCGCACACCGGCACCTTCCGACGGGTGAACTGCTGCCCGACCCTGGTCGCAATCAGGAAGGCACCGGCGGGCCGGGGGATCAGCCGGTGGCGACGCGCTGCACGACGGGGCGCCAGACCTCCAGATCCGCCACTCGCAGGCCCACCACCTTGCCCGCGTCGTCGGCGCGGCGCAGCGCGATCGCCCCGGAGAAGTCGGGGTCGGCCGCCGGCCCAACCGACCGGCTCCACCGGTGGCTCCTGGGCCTTCTGTCTGCCGAACCCCAATTCCCCTCCACGGCCCGCGCGCCCCACCCGACGGCTCGGCGCGGTCGGCGACTCAGCTCGTCTGGGACGAGGATCGGCGCGGCAGCTTCCAGTTCGGGCGCGGGAAGTGGCAGGTGTAGCCGTTCGGATAGCGCTCCAGGTAGTCCTGGTGCTCGGGCTCGGCCTCCCAGAAGTCGCCCACGGGCTCGACCTCCGTGACCACCTTCCCCGGCCACAGCCCGCTCGCCTCGACGTCCGCGATCGTGTCCACGGCGACGCGGTGCTGTTCCTCGCCGGTGTAGTAGATGGCGGACCGGTAGCTACGCCCGAGGTCGTTGCCCTGGCGGTCCCGCGTGGTCGGATCGTGGATCTGGAAGAAGAACTCCAGGATGTCGCGGTAGCTCGTGGCCGTGGGATCGAAGAGGATCTCGATGGCCTCGGCGTGGTCGCCGTGGTTACGGTACGTGGCGTTCGGCGTGTCACCCCCGCTGTACCCGACGCGGGTGGACTTCACGCCCGGCTGCTTGCGGATCAGGTCCTGCATGCCCCAGAAACAACCGCCCGCCAGTACGGCTCGCTCGGTTCCCACTGTCATCGGTCGCTCCCTCGTGTCGAGCCGCGCTCCGGCACGGCCGTTGACGTGCCGGTTCTCACGTTCATCCAGCTTACTTGCTCGTTCATTGAAACCTTGATCGAGTGGCTGCCCTGCGGTCATCCTCGCGATCGCGGTCAGCGTCTGCCGGCTCGGGCCAGCGCGGCCTCGGCCTCGGCGGCCAGGGTGGCGACCAGATCGGCTGCGGACGGCAGATCGTTGATGAGGTCGACGCCCTCGCCGGCCCACTGCGGCAGCGCGGGGATCTCCCCTGCTGCCACCGCGTCCTGGTACGCCTGCTGGGCATGCGGGTCAGCGGCGAGTGCGTCCTCCCGGCCCCGCCATCCGTCGAGGAACGGATGACCAAGGGTGCGCGCGGTGTACCGGGCCGGCCACCGCGAGCCGCGGGCGATGTCCAGCACCCTGTTGCGCTCTGTGTCCTCTCCGCGTCCCTCGACGATCGCCTTGGCCGTCGCGGGGGCGACCAGGGCTTCGGTCGTGGCTTGGAAGCGGGTGCCGAGCAGTGCTCCGGCAGCCCCCAGTGCCAGGGCGGCCGCCACGCCGCGGCCGTCTGCGATTCCGCCGGCCGCCAGCACGGGCACCGGTGCCGCCAGGTCCACCACGACGGGCACGAACGGCAGTGTGGACCGCCCGTGCCGGGCTCCGTGCCCGCCGGCTTCGGTGCCCTGCGCCACGATCACTTCGGCGCCCAGATCCACCGCCCGTCGGGCCTCTTCGAGGTCGGTGACCTGGAGGATCAGTGGTGTGCCCGCACTGCGGATGCGCTTCACGAACGGACTGGGGTCACCGAAGGACAACATCACCGCCGCCGGCTCGTGCTCCAGCGCCCGCGCGACCACACCGTCGTCGATCGCCCAGGCCTGAAAGCCGATGCCCCAAGGTTTCCCCGCGCTCTCGCCGACCAGGACGGGCAGCTCGCGGCTCAGCCACTCCTGGTCCCCGTTCCCGCTGCCCAGCAGACCAAGCCCACCGCCACGGGAGACCGCCCCGGTCAGGGCACCACCGGCCGACCCACCCATCGGAGCCAGGGCAATCGGATGCTCCACACCGAACAGATCCGTGAACGCCGTCGCCAATCCCATGACGGCAATCCTCACCTACCTGTCGTGCGGGTTGCAGCGAATTCGGCTCACGGACCGTTCACCCAATGGT
Organism: Streptomyces sp. NPDC001410; assembly: GCF_042895235.1. NCBI lineage: Bacteria > Bacillati > Actinomycetota > Actinomycetes > Kitasatosporales > Streptomycetaceae > Streptomyces > Streptomyces sp. NPDC001410. Next base: position 372,119 of record NZ_JBIAWE010000003.1, on the reverse strand, counting down.
GTCGACAGACCCGCCAACCAGGCGTCGTTCAGGACCGGTTGCGCCCGGAAGGGAACGCGGACCTCTTTTTTGCATCCGCTGTGTCCCTCGACCCAGCCCTGCAATCAGCTGCCGACCGTGGTCACGTCGTCGCTGTGCTCCGGTCCCGGCCCACCTCGTGCGATCCGCGACAGATCCGTCATCAGCGAGCCCAGCCAGGACACGGTGGAGTAGTACAGCCGCGGCGCGCCGGGCGGCTCCGTGGCGAATCCCGCCAGCGCCGGGTCGAGCGGTGGCAGTGGTGCGGTCGGGGTGTCACCGCCGGGGTCCAGCGCTGCCGAGACGAGCAGCATGCGTCCGGCCACCCGGTCGCCCAGCCCGTCGGCGGACTCGGCTGCCGCCGGCCCCAGGCCGGTGAGCGGCGGCTCCAGGAGCCGCTCCGAGCCCCACAGGGTGTGGTGACCGGCCATCAGCGTGGCCTGCCAGTCCACTTCGGGCAACGCCACCCCGCGCCGCCGCCCTCCGAAGGGTGTCGGCTCGCTCTGGAACTGCGCGTAGGCGGACTCCGCGAGGATGACCGCGTGCTGGAGTGACCGGTGGCAGGTCGCCGCGGGCGGCGCGGCCGTCGCCCCGCCTCCGGCCACCGAGGCGCTGGTCGCCACCACGATCTCGGCTGCCCGGCGCAGGAGCCCGGCCACCGCACGGCACAGTTCGTCGTGGGCACCGCGGGGCCAGGCCAGCAGGCCGAAGACCGCGCCGATGGCGCTGCCGACGAGGACGTCCAGCATCCGGACCTCCGCCAGCTGCCACGTCGGCGGCGCCAGCTGGGCGAAGACGAGGGCCACGAGCACGGTGAACATCCCCTGCGCCCAACCGACACCCTTGACCGGCCCGACCGTGAACGCGACCAGCATCCACAGCGGCAGGAGGACCGCGTACACCGTGGTGTCGGCACCCACCAGGACCAGTGTCCCGGCGGTCACCAGGGCGCCGGCCAGCGTGCCGGCGAGAGCCAGGCGGATGGTGCTCCAGGTCTCGTCCATGGTGGTCCGGGTGAGGGTGAGCGTCGCCAGCATGGCCCAGAACCCGTGGGGCAGCGTGTCCACCCCGGCCACCAGCCGGGCCGCCGTCAGAGCCATGGCGATGCGCACCGCGTTCTGGAAGAACACCGACCGGCGCTCGGCGTGGCCCCGGATCCGGTGCCACCACAGTGACGGGGCCCAGGCCGAGGCGTACCAGAAGCGCCTCGCCGCCACCTCCACCGAGGGCTGCCTGCCTCGTACGGCGAGATCGGCCGCCGTGGCCATGGTCAGTGCGGCGTCGGCGATCTCCAGTACGGCGGCGTGCCGGCGCAGTTCGGCGGGCGGGAAGTCTGCTCCGGGACCGGCCCCGTCGGTGGAGGCGGGAGCCGTCGCGGACGAGGCCGCCAGACGTGCGCGGGCAGTGACCAGTTCCTGGTACGGGGCCGCGGGCGACGTGCCCGCCCTCAGGCAGCTTTCGGTTGCCGTGGCCAGTCGCGCGACCGCGTTGAGTACGGCGATCACGGCTGGGCCCGGAGGGTCGCCCGGCGTCACGGGCAGTTGCGTCAGTCGGTTGAGCAGGGTGCGGGTGGCCAGACCGGTGTGGGTGAGGGCGCGGTCGCGCATCCCCGGTCCCGCCGGGCGCTCCGCCTCCGGCACGGTCAGGGACCGCAGTGCATGGCCGGCCTCGTGGATGGCGCGGATGTCCGCACCGGTCAGGGCATAGGGAGGAGCGGCGAGGAGGGCCGCGCGGCGTGCGGCGGTGTGCGCTGCCTGTGCCGCCCGCTCCTGGTAGGTCGGCGGAGCGGGCCCCGGGAGGATCAGCGCCTCGGCGGCGATGAACAGGGTCAGCCCGGTCGTCGTGCCGATCAGCCGCTCGCCGAGGGAGGCGGGATCGTACGGCGGGAAGGACGGCAGGATGTAGAGGAGTTGCAGGCCAGGCGCCGCTCCTGCCGGTCGCGGTCCGCCCACGGCGGAGAAGGCCAGCGCGAAGCCGACCACGAACATGCCGGTGACGGCGCTCCAGGTCCGCACCGACAGATAGGTGCCGATCACCACCAGCAGCCAGCACACCGGCAGCGCGTGCAGCACCACCGCGGCCCGCTGGCGCCCGGTCCCGGGGATCTTGGAGAGTCCGCCCAGCGCCACGGTGCCGAAGAGGGCGTAGGTGGCTGCGACGGGGCTGTCGAGGCCGTACCGGAAGAGGTAGAAACCGGCCGCGGCGACCACGGTCACGCGCAGCGCGCGGCGGCCCGGGGCGGCGTAGGCTGCCGGGATCCAACCGACTGACACACCACACACCCCTACAGGATCACGCACCACTCGACACCCGGCACCTAGGGCCTGTCCGGCCGGACCGTGGATCAGGTCGACTACGCAGCGCTGTTCGCCGCCACGCCCAGCCCGTATCTGGTGCTCAGTCCCTCTCTGATGATCGTCGGCGTCAACCAGGCCTACTGCCGGGCGACCGGCCGGACCTTCAGGATCTGCTCGGGCAGTACGTCTTCGATGCCTTTCCCGACAACCCCGCCGACCCTCAGGCCAACGGAGTCCGCAATCTCTCCGCCTCCCTGGAGCGGGTGTTGGCCACGAGGGAACCCGACACGATGGCCGTTCAGCGGTACGACATCCCGTCACCGGAGAACCGGGTGCCTTCGAGGAACGCTGGTGGTCCCCGGTCAACACCCCGGTCATCGGGCCGGACCGACAGGTTGCCTGGATCATTCACCGGGTCGAGGACGTGAGCGCCTTCATCTGTGCCCGTCGGCAGCGGCAGCGGGACACCACCGCGGCACCTGCGAACTGCTGGACCGCGCGACGGATCCGCCCCTGGGGGCCAGGCCGGCGCATGTCCCGCGCCCTCAGGCCGGTACCGCCTATCACCCTGGCGACGTTCTCGTCCTCTACACCGACGGCCTCATCGAACGCCGCGACGAGGACATCGACACCGGGCTGCAGCGCCTGACCGACGCCCTGGCCCAGTGCCTGGGGCTCGGCCCCGAGCGCCTGGCCGACACCCTGCTCGCGCGTCTCGGCGTCAGCCATGGTGCTCGGGACGACATCGCTCTGGTCGTCGTCGCGTTGTGAGCCCCGCCCCGTCGTCAGTCCGCAATTCCAACTCGGTCGATCCCACATAGGCTGACCATTGAAAGCTGAACAATACTCATCAGTAGTTGAGTATTGACTCCACAGGCGGCACTGGCGATCCTTGGGCGCACTTTGCAAAGAGCATGACAAACCGGTGTGCGCAAGGGTCTTCGGACCCCGGACGTCCTCGTCCGTCGACCGCGCATCCCGCCTACCGAGGGACGTGGGCCGTGGCCATATCCAGACGCCGGTACTACAGACGCAAGAACGTCACCATGGGGTCACTGCTCCTCCTCGTACTGGCCGTTCTCCTCGGCCCCACCCCGAGTTCGGCAGCCGGGAACGAGTGGTGGGTCCCGACGGCACGCCCCTCGCCGGACTCCCAGATCAACGTCACCGGTGAGCCGTTCACCGGCACCAACTCCAAGGGCGAGGTGCGCGGGTTCGTCGACGCCCACGACCACCTGTTCGCCAACGAGGCCTTCGGCGGGCGCCTGATCTGCGGCAAGACGTTCTCCGAGGCCGGGATCGCCGACGCGCTGAAGGACTGCCCCGAGCACTACCCCGACGGCTCGCTGGCCGTCTTCGACTTCATCACCAAGGGCGGTGACGGCCGACACGACCCGGTCGGCTGGCCCACGTTCAAGGACTGGCCCGCCCATGACTCGCTGACCCACCAGCAGAACTACTACGCGTGGGTGGAACGGGCCTGGCGCGGCGGCCAGCGGGTGCTGGTCAACGACCTCGTCACCAACGGCGTGATCTGCTCGGTGTACTTCTTCAAGGATCGCAGCTGCGACGAGATGACGTCGATCCGGCTGCAGGCGAAGATGACGTACGACCTGCAGGCGTACGTCGACAAGATGTACGGAGGTCCGGGCAAGGGCTGGTTCCGGATCGTCACCGACAGCGCGCAGGCCCGTGACGTCATCAAGCAGGGCAAGTTGGCGGTCATCCTGGGTGTGGAGACCTCCGAGCCCTTCGGCTGCAAGCAGATCCTGGATGTCGCGCAGTGCGACAAGAAGGACATCGACGCCGGCCTGGACGAGCTGTACTCGCTGGGTGTGCGCAGCATGTTCCTGTGCCACAAGTTCGACAACGCGTTGTGCGGAGTCCGCTTCGACTCGGGCGGGCTCGGAACGGCCATCAACGTCGGGCAGTTCCTGTCGACCGGCACCTTCTGGAAGACGGAGAAGTGCGCGGGGCCGCAGCACGACAACCCCATCGGCTCGGCCGCGGCGCCCGGGGCCGAGGCGAAACTCCCGGCGGGCGTGACGGTTCCGTCGTACGCCTCGGACGCGCAGTGCAACGTCCGTGGGCTCACCGACCTCGGTGAGTACGCCGTACGCGGCATGATGAAGCGCAAGATGATGCTGGAGATCGACCATATGAGCGTCAAGGCCGTCGGCCGCGCGCTCGACATCTTCGAGTCCGAGTCCTACCCCGGTGTGATCTCCTCGCACAGCTGGATGGACCTGAACTGGACCGAACGGGTCTACAGCCTCGGCGGCTTCATCGCCCAGTACATGCACGGCTCCGAGGGATTCGTGGCCGAGGCGAACCGCACCAAGGCGCTGCGGGACAAGTACGGCGTCGGCTACGGCTACGGAACGGACATGAACGGTGTGGGCGGCTGGCCCGGACCGCGGGGCGCCGACGCGCCCAACAAGGTCACGTACCCCTTCCGCAGTGTCGACGGCGGCTCCCTCATCGACCGGCAGACCACCGGTGAGCGCACCTGGGACCTGAACACCGACGGTGCCGCGCACTACGGCCTCGTCCCGGACTGGATCGAGGACATCAGGCTCGTCGGCGGCCAGGGCGTGGTGAACGACCTCTTCCGGGGCGCCGAGTCCTACCTCGGCACCTGGGGCGCGACCGAGCGGCACCAGGCGGGCGTCAATCTCGCCAACGGGACCTCGACCACGGCCAGTTCGACCGAGTGGAACCCGTTCGTCAGCTATGCGTCGAGCCGCGCCGTGGACGGCACCCGGGACACCCGCTGGGCCAGTGACTGGAGCGACGACCAGTGGCTGCGGATCGATCTGGGCTCGACCCACCGGGTCGGACGGGTCACGCTCGACTGGGAGCGCGCGTACGGGAAGTCGTACCGTATCGAGCTCTCGACGGACGGCGTGAACTGGAAGACGGCCTGGTCGACCACCACCGGTGACGGCGGCCTCGACACCGCACGCTTCACCGGAACGCCGGCCCGCTACGTCCGCGTCGTGGGCACGGAACGCGGGACGAAGTGGGGGTACTCGCTGTACGAGGTCGGCGTGCACAGCGACTGACGACGGCGCCGTCGGGCGGCTGCGTCCTCGTGTCGTCCACGAGGACGCAGCACAGCACTTCCTACTCGGTCACCTTCAGCAGCTTGTTGGGCGTTCCGCTGCTCGGGTTGGTGATCTTGTCACTGGTCGCCGCGCCGACCAGTGCGGAGGCGACCTGGTCGGGCGTGGCGTCCGGGTGTGCGGCCAGGTAGACGGCGGCGGCTCCGGTGACGTGCGGGGTCGCCATGGAGGTGCCGGAGATCGTCTTGGTCCCCTCGTCGCTGTCGTTCCAGTCGGAGGTGATGTCCGAGCCCGGCGCGTACAGGTCCACGATCTTGCCGAAGTTGGAGAAGTCCGACTGGGCGTCGTCCTTCGTGCTGGAGGCGACCGTGATGGCCTCGGGGACCCGGGCCGGTGAACCCTGCCCCGCGTCCGCCGACTCGTTGCCGGCGGCGACGGCGAACGTGACGCCCGAGGCGATGGCCTTCTTGACCGCCTCGTCGAGAGCGGGGTCGGCGCCACCACCGAGGCTCATGTTGGCCACCGAGGGCCCCTGGTGGTTCTTGGTCACCCAGTCGATGCCGGCGACGACCTGCTCGGTGGTTCCGGAGCCGTTGTTGTCGAGCACCCTGACCGCGACGATCTTGGCCTTCTTGGCCACACCGTGGGCGGTTCCGGCGATGGTTCCGGCCACGTGGGTGCCGTGCCCGTTGCCGTCGTCGGCGTTGTTGTCGTTGTCGACGGCGTCGAACCCGGAACTCGCGCGGCCGCCGAAGTCCTTGTGGCTGATGCGTACACCGGTGTCGATGACGTACGCGGTCACACCCTCCCCGGCCTTGTCCGGGTAGGTGTACTTGTGGTCGCCGGCCGTGTCCGTCTGGTCGATGCGGTCCAGGCCCCAGGACGGCGGGTTGTCCTGGGTGGCGTCGATGTGGAACTTCTTGTTCTGCACCACCGTGGCGACCGCGGGGTCGGCGGCGAGGCGCTTGGCCTCCGTCTCGGTGAGGCTGTCGGCGGAGAAACCGTTCACCGCCGAGCCGAAGGTACGGCTGATCTTGCCGCCGTACTCCGTGGCCAGGTCCTTCTTCTCGGCAGCGGAAGCCTTCTGGTCCAGAAGGACGACGAAGCTGCCGGACACGGCTCCTTCGGCGTGCAGGCCGTAGACCTTGCCTTCCGCGGGCTGTCCGGCCTGGGCGGCAGGGGACACGTACAGAGCCGTGCCTGCGACGGTTGCAACGGCCGCGATCGCGGTGACGGTCTTGGCCTTGCCTATGCGTTTGTGATGCGCCGTCAAGAGGGGTCTCCTCGCTTGCGTGTGGGGGGATTTGCGTTCAGGCGGCAAAGTTCTGCTCGCGCTCAGCGAGAGTGCCCACTTGACGCGGTCAGATCAATCCCCTGGCCGCAGCCCCGAGGCCCTCCGACGGCCGATCTTCACAGGGCTTACGCAGGTTCGAAGCAACCCGGATGCAAACGTGCAGCCCTTTGCGCTGGTTGAATCACCAAGGATCGGTCAAGAATTATCCGTGCCGATCTCTTCACCGACCGTTCACGCAGGTCGGCAGAAGGCGGCCGGAGCGATGGGTATCCGCCATCGCCCCGGCCTGTGAAAAACGCGCGGGCCCGCCCTCGGCCGGTCCGGTCAGGCCCCCTCGGGCAGCGCGAAGACCGCGCAGGTGGTGGTGGCGTGCGCGTAGAGCCTGCCGTCGGCGGTGCCGATGATCCTGGCCTCGGCGGTCGCGGTCGTGCGGCCCGCGTGGATCACGGCGCCCTCGCAGCGCAGGGTCGGGGTGTCCGCGAAGACGGGGCGCACCATGTGCACTCCGAGCTGGATCGTCGTGTACGCGCGCCCCACGGGGAGCGCCGACATCACCGCGCTGCCGAGCGCCGAGTCGAGGAGCGTGGCGAGGAATCCGCCGTGCACCGTGCCCATCGGGTTGAGCAGATGCTCGCCGGGCTCACCCTCGAAGACCGCCCGGCCGTGCTCCACCGCCACGACACGGAATCCGAGCGTCCCACCGATCGGCGCCTGGGGAAGACGGCCCTCGACAATCATCTGAAGCACCTCCAGACCCGAGCGGCCGGCACCGTCGGCATAACTGGTGGGCGGTGCCCACGTGTGGGTGCGGGAGCGGACGGCGGGCCCCGCGCCGCGCCAGGCCTCGGTGTCCGTCGCCGGCGCGGGGGTCGTGGATGTCATGGTCGGTGGATCTCCTGTGCTTCGGGGCTTGGGAGCGCGGTGTGGCGTGCAGGGCCGCGGTGTGGCGTGCGGGGCCGCTCAGGGCAGCTTGACCGCGAGCAGGTCGACGGGCCGGATGTCGGGGGCCGAGGCGAGCATCGTCTCCGCGGCACCCATGAGCGCGGCGGCGATCCGTCCGCGCAGGTGCTCGGTGCGGTCCTCGTCGTTCTCGAAGGTGTCGAAGACACCGAAGGTGGTGGCGTCCTCCCGGAAGGCGAACCAGGTGAGGGTCCGCTGCTCCTCCTCGGCGAGCTTCACGGCCTCGGTCAGCATCCGGGCGATCTCGTCGGCGTGCTCCGGCTTGGCCTCGATACGGGCCAGCAGACCGATCTTGTTCATGGTGGGCTCCTTCTACTCGGTCGTGTGTCCCCTCACCGGGGCACACCCTTCACGCTAGGTCGGTGAGCCCTCCGGCCCCAGTGTCGTAAACGACTCCTCTGATACCGTTTCCGACATGGACGTCTCGGTGCTGGTCTACGACGGCGTGTTCGACTCGGGGCTCTGTGCGGCGCTGGACGTCCTGGAGGCGGCCAACGCGATGCGCGGCGAACTCCCCCAGCCGCCACCGGCCTGGAACGTCACGACGATCGGTTTCAGTCCGCAGGTGCGCACCGGCGCCGGGCACATCGTCACCACCGAGCCCGCGACCACCGCGGATACCGCGGATCTACTGCTCGTTCCCGCACTCGCCGAGCGCCGGCCCGACGCCCTCCTGGAGCGGGTCGCGGGGCCCGATCTGTCCGACGTACGGGAGCTGATCGCCGGCCGGCGCGGCCGGGGCGCACCCGTCGCCTCGGCCTGTACGGGCACCTTCCTGCTGGCCGAGTCGGGCATCCTGGACGGCCACCGGGCGACGACCACGTGGTGGCTGGCGCCCGTCTTCCGCCGTCGCTATCCGGCCGTTGCGCTCGACGAGACGAGCATGGTCACCACATCGCAGGGGGTGACCACGGCGGGGGCCGCCTTCGGGCACGTCGATCTCGCCCTCGCCGTCGTCCGGATGGCAAGTCCGGCCCTGGCCGACCTGATCGCCCGCTACCTGGTCGTCGACGAGCGCCCCTCGCAGTCCGCGTACACGATCCCGAGCGCCCTCGCGCAGAGCGATCCACTCATCGCCGCGTTCGAGCGGTGGGCGCGCCGGCACCTCGACACGCCGAACAGCCTGGCCGAGGCGGCACGCGCGCTGGGTGTCAGTGAGCGCACGCTCCAGCGCACCGTCCGCCGGGTCCTGAACACCACGCCGGTGCGGTTCGTCCAGGACCTGCGCGTCGAGCAGGCGACGCATCTGCTGCGGACCACCGATCTGTCCCTGGAGACCATCGCCCGCAAGGTCGGCTACGAGCACGCCGCCACCCTGCGCACGCTGCTGCGCGATCGCACCGGCGCCACCACGACGGGGCTGCGCACGCGCTGAGCAGCCCCGGACATCCCTGACTCCGGCTCAGAAGGCCGTGTGGCCGAACCAGCGCTGCAGGCTCCCGACGTGCCAGGCGCGCCGTCCGCGGTCCCGCATCATGATCCGCCATCGTCGGCCAGGCCTGCCCAGGTGCCCTGACCAGCTCACCGCCTTCCGCAGCAGTCCACCGAGACGGAGTCTCGTGGACCCCAATCAGTCACCGAGGAAAATTGGTGCGCCATGTTCAACCGTTGTGGGCCACTTGGTGACATGTCCCTACGGATGTCTCCGGATTGCGCTGGGATGGCCGACTCATCGTGAGCCGCGGATCGGGGATGGACATGAGCGACTTGGCCGAGGCGGTGCCGCCCGGTTCCACCCACATGGCGGAGCGGGCGCCATGCGGATGCGGCGGCGGCATGCCCGTGGGCGGGCCCCGGGACGAGGAGGAGCGGTTCCGGGGACTGCTGGAGGCGGCACCGGACGCAATGGTCATCGTCGACGACACCGGCATCATCAGGCTCGTCAACGCCCAGACCGAAGCCCTCTTCGGCTACCGACGCGAGGAACTCCTCGGCCACCCCGTCGAACTCCTCGTCCCCGGCCGCTTCCGCACCCACCACACACAACACCGCAACGGCTACGCCCACAACCAGCAAGTACGCCCCATGGGCGCCGGACTCGACCTCTACGGCCTCCGCAAGGACGGCACCGAATTCCCCGTCGAGATCAGCCTCAGCCCCCTCGAAACCGCCGACGGACTCCTCGTCTCCGCCGCCGTACGCGACGTCAGCGAACGCAAAGCCGCAGAGGAACGTTTCCGGGGACTGCTGGAGGCGGCACCGGACGCAATGGTCATCGTGGACGACACCGGCATCATCAGGCTCGTCAACGCCCAGACCGAAGCCCTCTTCGGCTACCGACGCGAGGAACTCCTCGGCCACCCCGTCGAACTCCTCGTCCCCGGCCGCTTCCGCACCCACCACACACAACACCGCAACGGCTACGCCCACAACCAGCAAGTACGCCCCATGGGCGCCGGACTCGACCTCTACGGCCTCCGCAAGGACGGCACCGAATTCCCCGTCGAGATCAGCCTCAGCCCCCTCGAAACCGCCGACGGACTCCTCGTCTCCGCCGCCGTACGCGACGTCAGCGAACGCAAAGCCGCAGAGGAACGCATCAACGAACTCGCCGCGCTGGTCGAGTCGTCCCAGGACGCGATCCTCGCCAAGACCCTCGACGGCCGGATCACCTACTGGAACGCCGCCGCCCAGCGGCTGTACGGGTTCTCGGCCGCCGAGGCGGTCGGACAGCACGTGTCGATCCTCGCCCCGCCCGACCGGAAGGAGGAGATCCTGCTGCTCATGGACCGGTTGCGCCGGGGCGAGAAGGTCGAGCACTTCGAGACGCTGCGGGTGACCCGATCCGGCGCGATGCTCGACGTCGACGTCACCCTGTGGCCGACCCGGTCCCCGGACGGCACGGTCATCGGCGCCTGTGCGATCGTCCGCGACATCAGTGACCGCAAACGGGCCGAGGCGGAACTGACCGAACTGTACGAGCAGCAACGGCACATCGCGCTGACGCTGCAGCGCAGCCTGATGGGCACACCGCCCGCGATACCCGACCTGGTCACCGCGAGCCGCTACCTCCCCGCCACCCAGGGAGCCGGTGTGGGCGGCGACTGGTTCGACCTGATCCCCCTGGGTGCCGGCCGCGTCGGGGTGCTGATCGGTGACGTGATGGGCCGCGGCCTGGAGGCGGCCGCCGTGATGGGTCAGCTGCGGTCCGCCGCGCACGCGCTGGCCAAGACGGGTATGCGGCCCCGTCAGCTGATGCAGGCACTGGACACGGTCGTGGCCGACCTGAACGTCCCCGACCAGCTGGTCACCTGCTGCTATCTCGTCGTCGCCGCCGACTCCGGCGAAGTGGTCATCTGTTCCGCGGGGCATCTGCCGGTCCTGGTCGCCGTCCCCGGCGAGGGTGCCAGCACCCTGCCCACGCCGGTGAACGCGCCCCTCGGCGTCGGCGGTGTGATCTACGAGCAGCGGACCACGACCATCGCACGCGGCGCCACCCTCGTGCTCTACACCGACGGTCTCATCGAGACCCCGGGCACCGACATCGAGGACCAGCTCACCGAGCTGATCGGCACCCTGGACAAGCTGGTCAGCTCCGGCCTCGACCTGGAGGCCGCCGCCGACCACGTACTGACGACGCTGCTGCCCGACGCGAACGGGCACGACGACGTCACATTGCTGCTCACACAGGTGCCGGCCGCCCCGCTGGCCACGGCGGGGGCCGAACTGTGCGCGGAGCCGCGCGCTGTGCGTGACGGTCGCGGATTCCTCGCCGCGACCCTCTGCACGTGGGGCTTCGTCGAGCGGGCGGACGACGCGTGTCTGCTGCTGTCGGAGATCCTCACCAACGCGGTGCAGCACGCGCAGGGCCCGATCGGCCTGCGCGTGCGCCGCACGGACACCGAGCTGACGGTCGAGGTCAGCGACCCCAGCCCGCAGTTGCCCCAGCCCCGGGTCGCGGCCGAGGAGGAGGAGTCCGGCCGGGGCCTGCAGCTCGTACGGGCCCTCGCCGACGACTGGGGAGTCCGGCCGACCGACGAGGGCAAGACGACGTGGTTCAGCCTCCGGATGGGGCAGCCGGTCGCCCCACGGCCGACAAGGCCGTAGACCCAAGACCGTGGTGCGGGTTGTCGGGTGCCGAGGCAGGAGCGTCGGCACCCGGGGACGGTCAGAAGCGGTGGTCGCCGCGGTGGTTGCGGTCGTCGCCGCGGTAGTGACGGTCGTGGCCAGGGTAGTCGCGATGGTCGTCACGCCCGCCGTCACCCCAGGACGAGACGTCGACGATGCGGCCGTGGTCGTTGCGCAGGGTGGCGGTGTCGGCCTTGCTCCACACGGAGTAGTGGCGGTCCTGGTAGACGTCGGTCGAGCTGTCGCGGCCGACACCGGTGTGGACGCGGACGGTTGCTCCGCTCCCCAGCCAGTAGTTGCGGAAGGTGTAGGTGTTGCCGTCCCGGTCGGACAGGGTCCAGCCGCTCAGGTTCACGTTGCGACGGCTGGGGTTGGTGACGTCGACCCACTCCCGGTTGAGGGCCAGGTTGGATCGCTCGTAGCGGCCATGAACGCTGGACTGCACGTCACCGATGACCACCTGAGCGCGGTCCGGGTACGCGCTCGGTCGGTCCGCAGCGGAGGCGGGCAGCGCCACCGCTCCGACCAGGGCGGCCGCAACGGCGGCAGCTGCAGTCAGACGACGCGGGGTCACAGAAACGGAAGCGGACACAGGGTCCCCCTTGCAGGGTGTGGGCACGTCCGGGCTGCACGGCATCGGGCCGTGGACCGGGGGTGCGGCATGTGAAGAGCGGCCGTGCGGCCGCGCACCCACACCCTCCTGCCCCGGGGAAGAGAAGCGCGGCACACACGAGGCGTGTTACAGATCGTACACATATTGGTGACACTCATATGTATGGCTCACCTATGCGACGAATGCCCTTTTTATGGCCTTCTCAAGCCATTCCTCACATGAGCGCACACCGGCCTGTCACCCGAAAGTGAGCAACAGCCCTCAGGCGTCTGCCACGCGTACGCCGCCGACGGTCGGCCGTGAAGTGGCTGATTTCGAGCCTTACTTCAGGTAGGACTTGCAAGTCCGGTGGGACTATATGATCAAATCTCCCGATGCGTACCCCCCACATACCGACGCATCAACCTGCCCAGTCCGACGGGCATTCCGCCGAGCGGGTTCCATCCAGCCGCAATCCGTACGACGAACTCGCCGCGCTGGCGGACAATCCGCTGGAGGACTTCCTCACCGACGACACCACGCCGACCTCGCAGGACGACGACGCCGAGGAGCCCTGGGCACCGCCCAACCACCGGCGCGGCAGCCGCCGCCGCAACCGCGCCACCGGCCTGCCCACCGTGGTCAGAGTCCTCGCCTGGGCGCTCACCCTCGCCTGCCTCGTCACCCTCGCCGACCGCTGGGCGCTGCTGTATGCCGAGCACAAGGCCTCGGAGCGGCTCAAGGACCAACTGCATCTCGCCGCCGCCCCCGAGGTACGGATCGGCGGTTTCCCCTTCCTCACCCAGCTGGCCGCACAGCGCCTCGACTCGGTCCGGATCACCGTCCCCGGTGTCCCGGCCCGTCGGGTCACCCTCACCCAGGTCACCGCCACCGCACACGACATACGTATCGACGGCGACGGACCCACCGCCGTGCGCGGCGCACTCGTGCGGCAGGTGCACGGTCGGGTCCTGCTGTCCTTCGCCGACATGAACCGCGAACTCGGCGCCTCCCAGGTGTCCTTCACGGCCCGCGGACCGAGCCGCGTCCGGGCCCACGGCGATCTGCGCGTCGCGGGGAACGACCTGCGGGTACGAGCCGACGTCCGCATCCGGCGCGAAGGGGAGCGCGGCATCGCCACCTCCGTGGGCGGCATGCGCCTCGACATCGGTGACCTCGCGACGTATCGGCCCGGCACCGGCCCCGCCGAGGGCCTCCACCTGACCCGCACCTCGGCGCGCCGGCTCACCCGGGAGGCGGAGAAGATCAGGGCCTTTCTGGCCGTGCCGGAGATCGTGCGGCGCCTGGGCGTCCCCGACAGCGCGGTGCGCGCCGCGCTGCACGACGAGGACAGGCTCCATCAACTCACCGGCGCGCCGCGCTTCCTGCACGACCTGACCCGCATGAACCTCGTGGACGTGGCGCTCGCCCACCCGGGGCTCCTCAAGCGGCTGGGCCTCGACCTCTCTCTCCTCACCGCACTGACCAAGCTCACCCGCCCGCAGATCGCCGACCGCTTCTCCTTCTCCTTCCAGCTCCCGAAACCGCCTTCGGGCGCCCTGCGCCTACAGGGCGTGACGGTGCACAAGGACGGCATCCACGCCGACGTCACGGGGTCGGGGCTGCTCCTGGGGCACTGAGCATCCGTGCCGGAAGCACCGACGATGCCTCAATCCACGGGCTTTCCCACCCTGTTGACCCAGGAGCGGATCGCCTGTGCCGTGGTGGGTGCGTGTTCCTCGGCGATGGTCCAGTGGTCGCCGGGGACGTCCACGGTCTCGGACAGCTGGGGCCAGGAGACCCGCCAGTCGTGGCTTCCTGTCTCACGGCTGCCGTGGGTGCGCATCTCCGGCAGCTGGTCGGTGGCGCGTACCAGGAGTGTGGGTACGTCGACCGGTTCGGGGCGCCAGCCGCGGAGCATCCGGGTGTAAGCCCCGAGCGCGGCCAGCGCCATGTCCTCCACCGCGGTGTCGAACCCCTCCCCCATGGCCAGGGCCGCGCGGGCGGGCAGGGCGAGCAGCCATGGCTCGGCCTCCCGCTCGGGGGTCACGTGGTAGGTGTCGACGAGGACCAGGCCGGCGGGCGGGGTGCCGGTCTCCGCCAGCCGTGCGGCGACCGCGTGTGCCGGACAGCCGCCCATCGACCAGCCCAGCAGGACCGGCCGGCGGTCGCCCAGTTGCTCCCGCAGGCCGGCTGCGTGCAGGTCCACCAGTGTCTGCCAGTCGCGGGGCAGCGTGTCGCCGGAGGTGATCCCGGGGTGCCGCATCTCCAGGACGTCCCGGTCGCCTTCGAAGTGCCGCGCGAGCGCGTCGTACCAGGGCCGACCCAGGGCCGGGGAGAAGCCGGGGAAGCAGACCAGAGGTGGCCGGTCGTCAGCGCCCGTGGCCAGCTTGAGTGGTTGCAGGGCGTGCGCGGCACTGTCCTCGGGGCCGAAGCCGGGGACCGCCAGTGAGGCGGTCACGAGGAGGTGCATCGCCGAGACGACGTCGCCGGTACCGCACACGCGGCGGTAGAGGGAGGCCAGGGTCTGTGCGGGGCGTGACGACGGCGCACCGGTGCCCGCCTTCTGACGGGGCAGCTCCTCGTGCAGTTCGGCGAGCAGATGGCTTGTCAGTCGTTCGGTGGTGGGCAGGTCGAAGGTGAGGGTGGCGGGCAGTTCCAGTCCGGTGAGCAGACTCAGCCGGTTGCGCAGCAGAACGGCGGTCAGGGAGTCGAGACCCAGCTCCATGAAGGCGCGGTCGGCCGTCACGGCGGCCGCGCCGGGATGGCCGAGCACCTCGGCGACCGCTTCCCGGACCAGTGTGAGCAGGGCGGAGTGGCGCTCGTCGGCGGGCAGTTGCGCCAACCGCTGTCGCCACGCTCCCGGCGAGTCGTGGGTCGGCCGGGCGATTCCGGCCGCCGGTCCCCGGCCGCTACGGTCCGCGCCCGGGCCCGTTGCCGAGCCGGACGGGCGCAACAGGCCCTGCAGCGGCGGCGGAACCGGCCTGCGCTGCATACCGGCCTTCGGGTCCAACGGCAGCGGTGCCAGGACGGGTTCGTCCGCCGCCAGGGCGGCGTCGAACAGAGCCATGGCTTCGGCGGGTGTGACGGCGCTCAGCACGCCGTCACTGGTCCGGCCGGTGCGGGCCGCCATCCCCTCGGCTCCCGACCACGGGCCCCACACCAGGGAGAGCGCGGGCATTCCCAGGGCGGCTCGGTGCACCGCGAGGGCGTCGAGGAACGCGTTCGCGGCCGCGTAGCCCGCCTGACCGGGATTGCCGAGCAGGCCCGCCGCCGAGGAGAAGAGCACGAACTGCGACAGCGGCAGGTCCTTCGTCAGCTCGTGCAGGTGCCAGGCCGCGTCAGCCTTCGGTCGCATGACGGCCGCGATTCGCTCGGGCGTCTGCGCCTCCAGCACACCGTCGTCGAGGACACCCGCCGTATGCACCACGGCGGTCAGGTCCGCGGCGTACCGGTCGACCACCTCCGCCAGTGCGGACCGGTCGGCCGCGTCGCAGGCGACCACCTCCACCCGGCCTCCGGCCTGCTCGATCTCCGCCTGCAGTTGCCGGGCGCCGGGCGCCTTCGGGCCACTGCGACTGGTGAGCACCAGCCGGCGGACCTTGTGATGCTCCGTCAGGTGGCGGGCCAGCAGCGCTCCGAGAGCCCCGGTGCCCCCGGTGATCAGTACGGTGCCGTCCTCGCTGAACGGAGCCGACGGGGACGGTGTGGCGGGCGCCTGTGTCAGCCGTGGCACGAGCACCTTCCCGGCGTGGATGGCGAGTTGGGGTTCACCCGTCTCCAGGGCCGCCGTCAGCCGGCGCAGCGACTCGGGGTGGTCGTCGACGTCGACGAGGGTCAGGCGGCCGGGGTACTCCGACTGCGCACTGCGCGCCAGTCCCCAGACGGCTGCGGCGGGCAGGTCCGGGGCTGGACCAGTGGCACCGCGGGTCACCAGGACCATGCGCGATCCCGCAGCCAGGGCGGGCAGCCTCTTGTGCAGCAGCTCCAGGGCGCGCGTGACGAGGACACGCGTGTCGGCGGCCGGGGTGGTGGACGGGGTCGGAGCGGCCAGGGAGACGACGACGGCAGGGGCATCGCCTTCGAGGGAGCCGGAGTGCCGTGTCCCGGAGAGCGCGGCCCCCAGGTCCAGGTCGTCCGGGGATGCCACCGAGAGCGCGGAAACGGTGGAGTGGGCGGCGGCCACGGCGGTCCAACTCGGCCGGTACAGCGGTCCTGCCTGCACCCGGTCGGCGGTGCTCGGGACCGCCCGGGTGGTCAGCGCCTCCACCCGCAGCACCGGCCTGCCTGCCGGGTCGGTGAGGTCCACGGCGACCGTGTCCTCCCTGGTACGGCTCAGGCGTACCCGCAGCGCGGTGACGCCGGCCGCGTACCGGCTGACGCCCCGCCAGGCGAACGGTAGCCGGGGCGGGTCGGACTCTCCCTGGTCCCCGGGGACGAGCAGTGGGACGTGGATGGCGGCGTCGAGCAACGCGGGCTGGATGCCGTACCGCTGCGCCTCTGCTACGGCAGTGTCGGGGAGCCGCACATCGGCGAGGAGGTCGTCTCCCTGTCGCCAGACGGCCCGTACACAGCGGAAGGCCGGGCCGTAGGCGTAGCCTTCGCGCGCCAGCCGGTCGTAGGCTCCTGTCACGTCGACCGGTACGGCGTCCGGCGGCGGCCAGGATCCCTGCGGTCCGGGGTTCGGGGCGGGGTCGGTGGCCGACGGTGCCAGCCGGCCGGTGGCGTGGTGGGTCCACGTGCCTACCGGGCCGGAATCCTCGGGGCGCGCGTGGATGTCGACGGTCCTGCGGCCGGCCGGGTCCGGCTCGCCGAGCGCCACCTGGACCTCGACGCGCCCGCCGGAGCTGGACAGTTGGAGCGGCAGCAGCAGGGTCAGTTCTTCCAGGACGTCCAGCCCGCAGGTGCCGCCGGAGTGGAGTGCCAGGTCGGCGAGGGCGGACGCGGGCACCAGCAGGCGGCCGGCGACGACGTGGTCGCGCAGCCAGGGCTGGTCGGCGTCCGACAGATGGCCGGTGCACAGCACGCGGCCCGTGTCCGGGAGGCTGGTCGTGGAGGTCAGCACCGCGTGGCCGCCGGCGGCCGTGCGTGCGGCGGTCGGTGTGGGGTCGACGGGCTCGGTCAGCCAGTAGCGCTCCCGCTGGAAGGGGTAGGTGGGCAGGTCCACCCGCCGGCCTCCCCCGCCTGGGTGTGCTGTCCGGTGCACGGTGGCCCAGTCGATCGCCGTGCCGTGCTCGTGGAGTCGGGCGAGTGCCGCCAGGACGGTGTCGGGCTCCGGGTGGCCGGCCCGCGCCGTCGGGGTGAACACCAGCTCCCCGGGCGCCTCGACCGTTGCCATCGCGGCCGAGGTGAGCTGTGTGCCTGGGCCCACCTCGGCGAATGCGGTCACCCTCGCTTCACGCACCAGATGACGTACGGCGTCCGCGAACCGCACCGTTTCGCGGGCGTGTCGGACCCAGTAGGCCGCCGAGCGCAGGTCGTTTCCCGTGGCCTGACGCCCGGTCAGTGTCGAGACGATCGGGATGCGGGGCTCACGGTAGGTGGCCCGGGAGGCGGCTCGGGCGAACTCCGCGAGCGCCGGTTCGATCAGCGGCGAGTGGAAGGCATGGCTGGTGCGCAGCCGTACGGTGCGACGCCCACGGGCCTCGAAGCGCTCGGCCACCGCCGTCACCGCTTTCTCCGCCCCGGAGACGACGACCGACCGGGGGGCGTTCACGGCCGCGACCGCCACCGGCCCGGCCGCTGCCGGCAGTTCGGCCAGAGCCGCCAGCGCCTCTTCCTCGGTGGCGTCCAGGGACAGCATGGCGCCGCCTGCCGGGAGTTGCTGCATCAACCGGCCCCGGGCGGCGACCAGGTCGACGGCGTCGCTTTCCGAGAGGATCCCGGCGGCATGCGCCACGGCCAGCTCGCCGACGGAGTGGCCGGCCAGGAAGTCCGGTCGCACGCCCCATGATTCGAGCAGCCGGAACAGCGCGACCTCGAACGTGAACAGGCCGGCCTGGGCGACATCCGTCCTGTGCTGTCGCACCTCGGCGAGCGCTGTGCCCGGGCCGTCCCACAGGGCCTCGCGCAGGGGCCGCTCCCCGACGCCGGCGGCGTCGAACCGGCCGCACAAGGCGTCGAAGGCGTCGGCAAAGGCGGGGTACGCGGTGTGCAACTCCCTGCCGAGGTCCGCCCATCCGGCGCCCTGCCCGGTGAAGAGCAGCGCCAGCCGTCCGCCCGTCCGGACCGGGGACGGCACGGCTGCCGGCCCCGCGGCCGAGAGCCGGTCCAGTTCGGTCAGCAGGGCGACGCGGTCCTGGACGGGCAGCGCCGCCCGGTGGCGGAGCGCGGCGCGGGCGACCGCCGAGGAGAACGCCACGTCCCCGAGCGGCAGTTCTGGCCGTTCGCGAAGGAAGGCGGCCGTACGCCGGGCCTGGGCGCGCAGCGCTTCGGCGGTCGCGCCCGACAGGAGGAGCGGCGGTTCCGGGGCGGTCCGGGCACCCTCGCGGTGCGGGGCCTCCTGCTCGTCGACCGCTTCCTCCAGGATCACGTGGGCGTTGGTTCCGCCGATGCCGAAGGCGGACACCGCGGCGCGCCGGGGTTTCCCGGGAGCAGGGCGCCACGGCTGCTCCCGCCGCAGGAGCCGTACGGCGCCGGAGGACCAGTCGACCCCCGGTGACGGCTCATCGGCGTGCAGCGTGCGCGGCAGCACGCCGTGGCGCATCGCGAGCACGGTCTTGATGACTCCGGCGACACCGGCCGCGGCCTGGGTGTGCCCGATGTTGGACTTCAGCGATCCCAGCCACAGCGGTCGCTCCGCCGGGCGGTCGTGCCCGTACGCCGCGAGGAGCGCCCGGGCTTCGATGGGGTCGCCGAGGGGGGTGCCGGTGCCGTGCGCCTCCACGGCGTCGACGTCGGCCGGGGTGAGTCCGGCGGCGGCGAGGGCGTCGCCGATCACCCGCTCCTGGGCGGGCCCGCTGGGCGCGGTCAGGCCGTTGGACGCGCCGTCGCCGTTGACGGCGGAGCCGCGGAGTACGGCCAGCACCGGATGGCCGTTGCGGCGGGCGTCGGCGAGCCGCTCCAGCAGGACCAGTCCGACGCCCTCGCCCCAGGCCGTACCGTCGGCCGCGGCCGAGAACGGCTTGCACCGTCCGTCGGGCGACAGGCCGCGCAGTCTGCTGAACGCGGTGAACGGCACCGGGCTGGCCATGACGGTGGCTCCGCCGGCCACGGCCAGTGAGCACTGGCCCGAGCGCAGCGCCCGTGCCGCCCAGTCCATCGCCACCAGTGACGAGGAGCAGGCCGTGTCCACCGTGACCGCGGGCCCCTCCAGGCCCAGGGTGTAGGCGATGCGCCCGGAGGCCACGCTGCCCGCCGAGCCGAGCGCGAGGTGTGCCTCGTACTCGTGTCCTCCGCGGTGCAGCAGCCGGCCCGCGTAGTCGCCGTGCATCACGCCGACGAAGACGCCGGTGTCGCTGCCGCGCAGGGCGCTGGGGGCGATGCCCGCCCGTTCCACGACCTCCCAGGCGGTCTCCAGCAGCAGCCTCTGCTGCGGGTCGGTGGCCAGCGCCTCCCGGGGCGACATGCCGAAGAAGGCCGCGTCGAAGTCGGCGGCCCGGCGCAGGAAGCCGCCGCGGCGGGTGACCGAGGTGCCCGGCCGGTCCGGGTCGGAGTCGAACAGCCCGGCCAGGTCCCAGCCCCGGTCGGCGGGGAACGCGGAGGTGGCGTCCGTGCCGTCGGCGATCAGCCGCCACAGCTCTTCCGGTGAGGAGATGTCGTCCACGGCTCCCGGGTAGCGGCAGGCCATGGCGACGACGGCCACCGGTTCGTCGGGCTGCGGTGTGTCGCCGGGTGTGCCGGGCCCGGCCCCGCGCGCCGCCGGGGCCGGGGTCGGAGCGCCGAGCAGCATGTCGTGCAGGAACTCGGCCACCGCGTCCGGCGTCGGGCGCTCGAACACGAGGGTCGCGGGCAACTGCAGGCCGGTCACCGCGCCGAGCTGGTCGCGCAGCAGTACGCCTTGCAGGGAGCTGACTCCCAGATCGGTGAAGGCCTGGTCGGGCTCCGGGTCGGACTCCCCGTCGACGCGGAGTTCGGCCATGACGAGGTTCAGCACGGCGCGGCGCCGCTCCTGGGCCGGCAGTGCGCGCAGCCGGGCCCGCAGGGCGGCGGAGGCGTCCTCCCGCTCGGTGACGAGCATCTCGGCCAACTGCCCGGCGAGTACCGCCCGTTGGATCTTGCCGGAGGACGTGCGGGGCAGCGAACCGCTCAGCCGGATCTCGTCCGGCACCTTGAATGCGGACAGCCGTTCCCGGCACGCGGCCCGCAGCGGCGCGAGGTCGACTCCGTCCGGCCCGGGGACGACGAACGCCACCGGAACCTCCCCCAGCACGTCGTGCGGCCGGCCCACGACCGCCGCGTCGGCGACACCGGGACACGCCAGGAGCACCTGCTCCACCTCGACCGGATTGACGTTCTGCCCGCCGCGGATGATCAGGTCGCCCACCCGGCCGGTGATCCGCAGCCCACCGCCCGGCTCACGGCGGCCGAGGTCACCGGTGCGGTACCAGCCGTCCCGGAGGACCTGTGCCGTGCTGTCGGGGCGACCGTGGTAGCCGATCATGACGCCGGGGCCGCGCACCCAGATCTCGCCCTCGTCACCGCAGGCGGTGCCGGCACCGGAGAGCGGGTCGGCCACCCGGACCTCGACTCCGGGCACCGGCTGCGGCACGCGCTGCGGACCCGGCACCTCCGGCCGGTCGACCGCGATCTTGCCGGAGGTCTCGGTGGCGCCGTAGCCGTCCAGCAGCGGCGCGCCCAGCAACTCCTCGACGGAGGAGCGCAGTTCCGCCGGGCAGGGCGCTCCGGCGGTGACGCAGAGCCGGAGCCCGCCGGGTGCCCGCGGAGCGTCGCGCAGTGCGCTCACCAGCAGGTGGTAGGTGGCCGGTACCCCGGCCAGCATCGTGAACGGCCCCCGCAGCGGCTGCTGTTCGAGTGCCTCCAGCACGTCCACGCCGCGGTCCAGGAGGTAGGCGCTCGCACCCGTGGCGACCACCCCGAGGATGCACAGCGAGTACGCGTAGGCGTGGTGCATCGGCAACGGCCACAGCAGCCGGTCCTCCTCGGACATGCCGAACAGCGGGGCATAGGCGGCGGCCGTCGACCACAGCGCGGCCCTCTGGCTCGTCACCACACCTTTGCGCTCGCCGGTGGTGCCCGAGGTGTAGAGGATCCAGGCCGGTTCGTCCAGGCCGAGGCCGTCGTACGGCGGACAGTCCGGATCGGTCCCGGCGAGTTCCTCGTACGAGACCGCACCCGCGGGCGCTCCGGGCGGCAGCGCCTGCGCACCCACGACGACCACCACCCGCGGCGCCTGCCGTCCCGTCGCCACCCGCGCCAGTCGCTCCAGCAGGGACGCCTCGGCCACGATCGCCACCGCGTCGCTGTCGCTGAGGACATGGGCCAACTCGGCGTCGGCGGCCCCAGGATCCAGTGGCACCCCAACGGCCCCCGCGCGCACGGCCGCCAGGCAACTCTCGGCCATTTCCACGCGGTTGGCCAGGCAGAACACCACCCGGTCCCCGCGGCGCACGCCCAGCCGTGCCAGATGCCCCGCGATCCGCGCGGTCCGCCGATCCAGCTGCTCCCAGGTCACGCCCCGACGCGCGTCCTGGAAGGCGGTCCTCTCCCCCGCACGTGCCGCATGCGCCTGGACGGCCTCGACCAACGGACGGACCAGTTCCCCGCGAACCCCCGTCATTCCCACCCCTCTTGTGCGCCCCGTCCCCCGACGCCCATCGACTATAGGGTCACGAACCGTTCACGGCCGTCAGCGCCGACCGGGCCGGGCACGCCGCCGAACGGGTGACGGCTCACCGGGTGAACTGTGCCGAGGAGACGGCACACCATCGCGCGCGCCCGGCTCCGGCCGGTGCACCTCTCCAGGGCGGCGTACTGCAGCGGCGGCATTGCCGCAGGGCTTTGTCAACACGGCTGAGCGGGAAGGACGGCGCTCGCGGGCGGGAGTGACCGGGCCGCGGTACAGGAGAGTTATGAGCCGGTCCCGAATAGCGTCCCATGCGTCCTCCGCCGTCCTCGCGGCCGCCTGTACCCTCGCCGGTCCCGCGACGGCGCCGGCGGCGCCGAGCACCGAGGCCATGCACTCCGAAGCCCTCGACTACGTGGCTCTCGGTGACTCCTATTCGGCCGGTGTCGGAGCCGGCAGCTACTTCACCTCCGCCTCGGACTGCCTGCGCAGCGGCCGGGCGTACCCGGTCCTGTGGGCCGCGGCCCATGCGCCGGCGTCGTTCAGCTTCACGGCGTGCAACGGCGCCCGCACGAGCGACGTCATGTCGAGCCAGCTCGGCCCGCTGAGTCCCCGTACCGATCTGGTCAGCATCACCGTCGGCGGCAGCGACTCGGGTTTCTCCAGTGTGATGGCGACCTGCGTACTGCCCGGCACCAAGGCATGTTTCTCCGCCGTCACCAAGGCGCGGACCTTCATGGACGGGACCCTCCCGGGCAATCTGGACCGTCTCTACTCGGCCATCCGTGGCAAGGCACCCGCCGCGCACGTCGTGGTGCTCGGCTACCCGCACATCTACCAGCTCCACGGCACCTGTTCGGGCGGCCTCGCGGACACCGAGAGGTCGGCGCTCAACGCGGCCGTGGACCAGCTCAACAGGGTGATCGCCAAGCGCGCCGTCGACCACGGGTTCACTTTCGCCGACCCCCGGGCCGCCTTCGCCGGGCACGAGATCTGCTCGTCCACCCCCTGGCTGCACAGCGTCGACTGGCTGGATCTGACCGAGTCGTACCACCCCACGGCACCCGGGCAGTCGCAGGGCTACCTTCCTCTCCTCACCGGCGCGGCCTGATCTCTCCATACATCGGATGTGTCACGGGCTCATGACTGCCTGGGTGGTTGACAGGCACATGCAGCACTCCTAGGTTCCGCCATACACCCGATGTTTCGACGATCTGTCAGCCCGGGAGGACGACGATGACCTCGCAGCCGGAGAAGCGCTCGCCGGTGCCCCGCAGAGCCGTGCTCGGCACCGCGCTGGGCGGAGCGGCAACGGTGGCCCTGACCGGGCCGGCCCACGCCGAGTTACCCGCACAGGCGACGGGATCCGGCAGACCCGGTCCGGCGGACGGGGCCGTCAGGCGCCCATGGCGACTGCGCGACACCATGACGACCGACGACGCCTGGGAAGGGTTCCTGCGCGGTCAGGACCTGCTGTGGACCAGGATGCCCGCCCTGTGGCACGAGGGTCCGTTCCTCGGGGACGGGCTGCTCGGCAGCATGGTCCACCAGGAGCCGGGCGCCAACCAGGTCCGCTTCACCGTCCAGCACGGCCGCGTCCAGGACCACCGGCCCGAGTTCGGCAGCGGGTGGGGCACCTGCCGCCTCCCGGTAGGGCATCTCACGCTCGAACCGGTCGGCACCATCACCGCCGTCGACTGGCGGCTCAGCCTGTGGAACGCCGAACTCACCGGCACCATCACCACCACCGCGGGTACGCTCACCCTCTCCGCCCTCATCCACGACGAGGTCTTGGCCGCCCGGGTGCGAGCCGACGGCGGCGAGCGGGTCACCTGGACCTTCCATCCGGAGGAGGCCGTCAGCCCCCGGCGCATCAGCGAGGCCCCGCCCGCCGGTTACACCGCCAACCCGCCCTGGACCACGCGGACCGCCGCCGACGGCGCCGAACAGGTGCTCCAGGCGCTCACCGGCGGGGGCCAGACCGCCACCGCGTACCGCCGCACCGGGGACGACCTGCTGCTGAGCGTCGGACACAGCTCGCCCTCCGACACCGCCGCCGAGGCCGCCTCGCTGCGCAACCTCCGGCGCGTGACGTCGTACGGCGCCCTCAGGCGACGGCACCTGCGCTGGTGGCACGAGTTCTACCGGAAGAGCTTCGTCTCGTTCCCCGACCAGCGACTGCAGAGCTTCCACTGGATCCAGCTCTACAAGGTCGCCTCCGCCAGCCGCGCGGGCGGCCCCGTCATGGCCACCTCCGGGCCCTGGCTGGAGCCCACCCCCTGGCCCGCTGTCTGGTGGAACCTCAACGTCCAGCTGGAGTACTGGCTCATCCATGGCTTCAACCACCCGGAACTCGACGCCCTCGCCACCACGCTGCGGCAGAGCCAGGAACAGCTCATCGCCAACGTGCCCGCCGCCTACCGCGCGGACAGCTCCGGCATCGGCCGCAGCTCCGACATGTTCGCCGACCGCGGCGTGGGCGTGCCGGGCAGCGGCGCCGAGACCGGTGACCTCACCTGGGCGCTGCACAACGTGTGGCTGTCCTACCGGCACTCCATGGACAAGGCCCTGCTGCGCAACACGATCTTCCCGGTGCTGCGCAGGGCCATCAACTACTACCTGCACTTCCTCACCCCGGGCAGCGACGGCAGGCTCCATCTGCCGAGCACGCTCTCGCCCGAGTACCCCATCGTGCCGCCGCAGGACACCAACTACGACCTGGCCCTGATCCGCTGGGGCTGCCAGACACTGATCGAGTCCGCCCGACTGCTCGGCATCGACGACGAGTTGATGCCACGCTGGCAGGAGGTGCTGGCCAGACTCACGCCGTACCCGGTCGACGACAACGGCTTCATGATCGGCGCGGACACACCGTACGCCCAGTCGCACCGGCACTACTCGCACCTGCTGATGGTGTACCCGCTGTACCTCGTCAACTGGGACCAGCCCGAGAGCCGCGACCTGATCACGAAGTCGGTGACCCGCTGGCACGCACTGACCGGCGCCCACCGGGGCTACAGCTACACCGGGGCCGCCGCGATGTACGCGATGACCGGCGACGGCGACACCGCGATCACCTATCTGCGCAAGTTCTTCGACCCCACGACCCGCTTCCCCTGCCGCGCCAACACGCACTACACCGAGGCCGGTCCGGTCATCGAGACCCCGCTGTCCGCCTCGCAGTCCCTGCACGACATGTTCTGCCAGAGCTGGGGCGGCATGGTCCGCGTCTTCCCGGCCGTCCCGTCCGCCTGGGCGGACGTCACCCTGCACAACTTCCGCACCCAGGGCGCCTTCCTGGTCAGCGCCGTACGAAAGGCGGGGGCGACCCGCTTCATCCGGATCAGGAGCCTGGCAGGCGAACCGCTCAAGCTCCGGCACGGCCTCAGCGGCACCCTCACCGTGCTGCTGGACGACGGTACCCCGGCCCACACCCAGGACCTCGGCGACGGCGCCCTGGCCATCGACCTGCCCCGAGGCCGCGAGGTGCTCGTCCACTCCGGTGCCCGACCCGACCTCGTCATCGCGCCCGTCGCCGGAAGCGAGCCGGGGCCGGCGTGGGGACTGCCGTAGCAGCTTGCGGTGCGGGTACGGCTCCAGATGTCAACCGTGCGCAGGGCGGATGCGCTGTCGAGGGAATCTCCCTGCGCCACGGACTGCCATCGCCGTTTCCTGTGTCAGGCTGCCGCCGAGCGCCCTTCTTCAGGAGTCCGGGCCAGGTTCAGTGCAGGAGGCAGCGACCCTTGACCGCCGGCGATGCCCCCTCGGCTGGGACACCACCGCCGCAGCCGACGCCTACCGGGACCGTGACATGCGGCTGGCCGAGAAGCTGATCTTCCCGGCGGTGCTGCAGCGGCTCGGCCGCAGCCCGGGCCCGGACCGGCTCGTGCTGGACGTCGGGTGCGGCACCGGTGCGATCGCGGCGCAGCTCGCCGGCGGCGGGGAGTGGACGGTCCAGGCGCTCGACCCGTCGGCGGACATGCTGGACATCGCCCTCGCCGACCGCTGGCACCCTCGTGTCTCCTACCGGCTGTTCGACGGCCGCACCGTGCCCTGGCTCGCCTACGACAGCGTCGACGGTGCCGTGTGCGGCCTGGTGTACTGCACCGACCCGGACGACGACCGGCTGGCCGCCCTCACCGCCGAGATCCACCGTGTCCTGCGGCCCGGTGCCCCGTATCTCCTCGCCGACCTCAACCCGGCCACGACCGGTGTCGCCTTCTCCACCTTGCGCCACGGCGAACCAGGAGCCGGGTACGCAGACGGCGACACCGTGCCCACACTGCTCCGGCGCCGCGACGGCACCACGATGACCAGCGTCACCCACGACCGCTCCCTCGATCGCTACCGGTCCTTCCTGACCGAGGCCGGTTTCCCCTCCCCCGCCGTGGACCTGCCCAAGCTCCCCGTCGACGCAGCCGGGCAGGACGACCCGGCGGAGACCAGGACCGCGCCCTACATGATCTTGACGACGCACGTCTGAGGGAGCGCGGCGGCGCGCGGAACCCGCTCAGTACCGCTCGCTGCGTGCACGCATGCGGGCACGTGACGTGAAGGGCGGGGCATGGCGGTCGTTCAAGGATGATGGCGCGTTGGAGCCGAGGTTAGATGGGTCTATGGACCGGCGGCCCGGGCGTCTGCGGTCCTGGCAGGGGCTGCGCACCGTCTCCGGCCAGGTCTTCATCCTGCAGGTCTTCATCATCGTGGTCCTGGTGGCGGCGGCCGTCGTCGCCCTGCTGCTGCAGTCCCGGGCGGACGCCGAGCGCGAGGCCCGCAACCGCACACTCGCCGTGGCCTCGGCCGTCGCCTCGTCCCCGTCGGTACGTCAGGGCCTGGAAGGCCCGAACCCCGCCGCCGCGCTCCAGCCGCAGGCCGAGGAGGTCCGCAAGCGCGCCAAGGTGGACTTCATCGTGGTGATGAGTCCGGAAGGCATTCGCTACACCCATCCGAATCCGGCGCGGATCGGCGAGCACTACATCGGCAGCATCGCGGCGGCGCAGCACGGTGGCATCGTCACCGAGACCACCACGGGGACGCTGGGCCGCTCGGTGCGGACCGTCGTCCCGGTCACCTCGTCCGACGGGAAGGTCATCGGCCTGGTCTCCGCGGGCATCACGGTCAAGCAGGTGAGCGGGGCTGCGGACCGGCAGGTACCGCTCGTCCTGGTCGCGACCGGCGTGGTGCTCCTGGCGGCCACCGGCGGAACCGCGCTGATCAGCAGGCGGCTGCGCCGTCAGACACACGGTCTCGGCCCGGTGCAGATGACACGGATGTACGAGCACCACGACGCCGTTCTGCACGCGGTGCGCGAAGGTGTTCTGATCGTCGATCCGCAAGGCGGTCTGCTCCTGGCCAACGACGAGGCACGACGGTTGCTCGGGCTCGCGGCGGACGTGGAGGGCCGGCCCGTGGAGAGTCTGGGCCTCGAGCCGAGCGCGGAGCGGCTGCTGCTGTCCGCCACCGCGACCACCGACCAGGTGATCAGGGTCGGCGACCGGCTGCTGGCGATCAGCCTGCGCCCCATGGCGCAGCAGCCCGGGCCAGGGGGCGCGGTCGCGACCCTGCGGGACACGACGGAGCTCAGC
The DNA here is from genome assembly GCF_042895235.1 of Streptomyces sp. NPDC001410. Taxonomy (NCBI): domain Bacteria; kingdom Bacillati; phylum Actinomycetota; class Actinomycetes; order Kitasatosporales; family Streptomycetaceae; genus Streptomyces; species Streptomyces sp. NPDC001410. The sequence continues at coordinate 344,495 of NZ_JBIAWE010000003.1, read as the reverse complement.
GCGCTGATGGGCCGCGTGGAGGACGTACAGGAACGGCTCAAGCTGCTGTACGACGCCGGCATCCGCATCGGCACGACGCTCAACGTGACCCGTACGGCCGAGGAGCTGGCCGAACTGGCCGTGCCCAGGTTCGCCGACTACGTGACCGTCGACCTGGCCGACGCCGTCCTGCGGGGTGAGGAACCGAACCTGGCGAACATGGCGGAGTTGCGGCGTGTGGCCCTGCACGGCATCCGGGAGGACACACCGCTGTATCCGCCCGGCCGGCTCATCCACTTCGACGCCTCCACGCCGCAGGCCTCCGGGTTCGGTTCCGGGCGGATGGTGCTGGAGGCCGACATGGCGGCGTTCTCCGGCTGGCAGGTACAAGCCCCCGACCGGGCTCGCAGGCTGGTGGCCTATGGCATTCACTCCATGATCGCGGCTCCGCTGCGGGCCCGCGGGGTGATCCTCGGGGTGGCGACCTTCTGGCGGTCGAAGGAGCCCGCGCCCTTCGGTCCGGAAGACCTCTCGGTTGCCGAGGAGCTGGTCGCCCGCGCCGCGGTGAGCATCGACAACGCCCGCCGCTTCACTCGGGAGCACGCCATGGCCGTCGCACTGCAGCGCAGCCTTCTGCCGCACGCGCTTCCCGAGCAGAGCGCTGTCGAGGTGGCCCACCGCTATCTGCCGGCCGAGGCGGGGCTCGGGGGTGTCGGCGGCGACTGGTTCGACGTCATCCCCCTGCCTGGGGCCCGCGTCGCGTTCGTGGTGGGCGACGTCGTGGGGCACGGTCTGCACGCCGCCGCCACCATGGGGCAACTGCGCACCGCCGTCCACAACTTCTCCACCCTCGACCTGCCGCCCGACGAGTTGCTCTGGTACCTCGACGAACTCGTCACCCGCATCGACCAGGACCGGGACGAGGAGAACGGCGAAGCGCCGACGCTCACGGGTGCCACGTGCCTGTACGCGATCTACGACCCGGTGTCCGGCCTGTGCACCATGGCCAGAGCCGGCCACCTGGACCCCCTGATCGTGCACCCGGACGGCCGCGCAGACCTGGCCGGGGTGCCGGCCGGTCCCCCGCTGGGGCTGGGCGGGCTGCCCTACGAGAAGGCGGAGATACGCCTGCCCGCGAGCAGCGCCCTCGTGCTGTACACCAACGGCCTGATCGAGGAGCGGCATCGTGACATCGACGAGGGGATCGAGCAGCTGCGCCGCACCATCGCACACGCCGGACTGACGCCGGAAGAGATATGCCAGGTCGTGATGGACGCGCTGCTGCCGACGGCACCCCGCGACGACGTGGCCCTGCTGGTCGCTCGCACCCGGCTGCTCGACAGCCACCGTACCGCGGTCTGGGACGTGCCCTCCGATCCCTCGGCCGTCGCCGGCGTGCGGGCCTGCGCCGACAGGCTGATGCACAGATGGGGTCTGGACGAGGAGGCGTTCACCCTGGAACTGATCCTCAGCGAGCTGGTCACCAACGCCATCCGGCACGCGACCGGTCCGATCAGCGTGCGCCTGATCCGCGACCGCACCCTCATCTGCGAAGTGTCCGACGGGAGCAGCGTCTCCCCGCACCTGCGCCGGGCCACCACCATGGACGAGGGCGGCCGCGGCCTCTTCCTCGTGGCCCAGTTCGCCGACCGCTGGGGCACGCGCTACACGCCTGACGGCAAGGTCATCTGGACCGAACAGCAGCTGCCCGTATGACTCGCACGTCGCCCATGGATCTCACCCAAGTCCTCGGCCAGGCACGGCAGGACGGATACGGCATGGTCGAACAGGAACTGGGGCTGGATTTCGTTCCATGGGGCGGTGCCGGTGCACGACGCGCGCGGCAGGGCCGTGGCCGCGCTCGACTGACACGGCCCGAAGCGCTCGCGTGCCTGGCGGCTAGCGGACGGCCACCGCGGGTGGACGTTCCCGGAGTGCGCCGTATCCGATGAAGTACGCGGGCAGGCGTCGCATCCATCGCGATCCGGCGACCCGGCGTGCGAGGCGCTGGGCCCGCTCCGGGCTGCCGAGAGGCGGACGGCCCTGCAGGACGGGGCCGATGAAGAGGGCGTGTGCCGTGCGCTGGAGCGCCTGCGTGGCGACCGTGGTCGGAAGGCGCCGGCGCTGCACACCGCGTACGTCGCGCAGGCCCACGGTCCCCTTGCGCAGTGGCTCGATCAGATGGCGTGCGGCGGCCACGGCGTCCTGGACCGCGAGGTTGATCCCGATACCGAAGACCGGGGACATCGCGTGCGCCGCGTCGCCGATGCACAGCAGCCCGGGACGGTGCCAGCGGCGCAGCCGGTCCAGGCGTACGTCCAGGAGCTTGACCTCGTCCCACGAGCGCAGGGCGTGCGAGCGGTCGGCGATCCACGGGACGGCCGCGGTGAACTGGGCCTGGAAGCGGTCCAGGCCCGCCGCACGGCGCTGTGCGTCGGTGCCCTTCGGAATGAGTCCGGCGCACTGCCAGTAGTCACCGCGGTCGATCATCGCGGTCAGGAAGCGGTCCCCGGCGCTGCCGACGAGACCGCGCGGGTCGCCCTCCTGCCGTGGCAGGCGGAACCACCAGGCGTCCATCGGGCAGGTGAAGCTGCGCAGCCCCAGTTCCGGCAGGGAGCGCGCCAGTGATCCACGGCCGTCACAGGCGACGGTCAGCACAGCCCGCAACTCGCCGGTACGGCCGTCGGCGGTGCGGTAGCGCACCCCGGTGACCCGTCCGGACTCGATCAGGAAGGACGTCGCCTCGGTGTTCATCCTCAGCTGGAAGGACGGCTCGCGCCGGGCCTCGTCCGCGAGCAGGTCCAGCAGGTCCCACTGGGGCACCATCGCCACGTAGTTGTACGGTCCGCGCAGCACCGTGAGGTCGGCGACGGTGACCGTCGAACGGCCGGCTCCGACCGGCAGCTGGACGGTGTTCACCCGGCGCTGCGGCAGCTGGGCGAAGCGCTCGGCCAGCCCCAGGTCGTCCAGAAGAGCCAGGGTGGAGGGGTGGACAGTGTCGCCGCGGAAGTCGCGCAGGAAGTCGCCGTGCTTCTCCAGGACCGTCACCGCGACGCCGGCCCGGGCCAGCAGCAGGGCGAGCACCATGCCCGCGGGACCGCCTCCCACTACACAGCACGTGGTTTGTTCCATCGCGGTCCTGCCCTTCACGATCACGAGAGCAGTAATTCATCAGTCACGTAATTCATCAGACGATGAATACTATACTCCTCACCGCGGCGGCCGACCTGTGAAAGGGCGCGCGGAAACCGCCGATCGGTGTCCGGAAAGCAGTTGCTTCGAGCGCACTCGAACGATCTAGCGTGACGGGCATGAGCAACGCCATCGAACAGATCCGCAAGGTCCAGCTGGGCAACGGCGGCCCCCTCGTGGGCGTGCAGGGCTTCGGCGCCATGGGCATCAGCGACGCGTACGGCGAGACGGACGTCGCGGCGGCCCGCGACACCCTGGAGGCCACTCTCGAGGCGGGTGTCACCCTCATCGACACCGCCGACATGTACGGCTCCGGCGCCAACGAGGAGTTCCTCGCGCCGTTCGTGGCCGCGCACCGCGACGAAATCACTCTGGCCACCAAGTTCGGCATCGAGCGCCGCGCCGACGACCCGCGCTACCGCGGTATCCGCAATGAACCCGCCTACGTGAAGAGCGCGGTCGAGGCGAGCCTGCGCCGCCTGAACGTCGAGGTCATCGACCTGTACTACATGCACCGGCGCGACCCCGCCGTCCCGCTCGCCGAGTCCGTCGGCGCCATGGCCGAACTCGTCCGGGAGGGCAAGGTCAGACACCTCGGCCTGAGCGAGGTCACCGGCGCCGAGCTGCGCGAGGCGCACGCCGTGCACCCGATCACCGCGCTGCAGTCGGAGTGGTCGGTCTTCAGCCGGGACGTAGAGCGCAGCGCGGTGGGCGCGGCCGCGGAGCTGGGGGTCGCGTTCGTGCCGTACTCGCCGCTGGGCCGGGGCTTCCTGACCGGTGCCTTCGTCGACGCGGGCACGGATCTCTCCAGCAGCGACTTCCGCCAGTATCAGCCGCGCTTCACCGGCGACAACGCCAAGGCGAACGCCGCCCTCCTGGAGCCCCTGCGCAAGCTCGCGGCCGACCGCGGCGCCACCACGGCGCAGATCGCCCTCGCCTGGGTGCACCAGCGGGCCCAGGTGCACGACCTGACCGTCGTACCGATCCCCGGGACCCGTAAGCGCAGCCGCCTTCTGGAGAACACCGCAGCCACCCGGATCACACTGACCGCCGACGAACTGTCGCTGCTGGAGCCGATCGCGGGCCAGGTGGCGGGCGACCGCTACCCGGACATGTCGTTCACCTCCGTGGGGCGGGAGGCCTAGCGTCTTTCGTTCGGATCACAAGCCCAGCGGGATCCGAACGAGAGGGCTCGGGTCTGTGACCGGAAGGGTCTGCTCGCGCCGCACGGAACGGGCCCCGCACCCGGCCGCTGTCGAGCGGGGGTGCGGGGCCGGTGGTGGCGGGGCGCGGCCGGGGTTGCGGGGTGGGCCAGTTGCAGCCGGGGCCGGTGCTGGGGTCGTGGCAGACGTTGAGGCCGGGTCCGCCGTCGACGCCACTGGCACCGCCCCCGGCACCTGCCGGGAACGTCCCCTCACCGGCACCGCAGTCGGACCCGTGCTGGCCTGCGGCGCCGGTCGCGGTGACGGAGAGTCCGGTGACGCGGGCCGGGACGACGAGAGGCTGGTCCGCGCCCGCGCCGATGGTCCAGGCCACCGGCGCCGCCGCGGCCGGGCCGGCGGTGGGCAGCACCAGCGTCGCCCGGGCAGCACCGCCATGGCGAGCAACATGCCGGCACGCCGGGCCACGCGAACCCCGACGTGAGCGTCTGTCGGAGAGGCACCAGGCCGTCCATGCGTTGGTCGGGACACCGTGCCGCGTGGATGAGAACGACATCGACAAGATTCTTGACCGGACCCTGGCACATGTCGCCACATCCCCATACAGGTTGACCGGACAGGATGGAGGCCTGACCGGCCTGGCGCACGCTCTTCACCGGGCGGTGGCTCCTCAGCACGAAGGAAATCGATGACTCTCCGCGAGATCAAGCCCGGCAATCGTGGCTTCCTTTACGTCAACTCCCATCCCGAGGGCTGCGCCGCTGTCGTCGACGAGTTGTGGCAGCGCACCCCCGCACCTACCGGCCCGGCCGGCGCGGCGGGGCCGGTTGCCCTGATCATCGGCTCCAGCGCCGGCTATGGACTCGCCGCCACCGTCGCCGCGTTGCGCACCTACGGTATGCGCGGGATCGGCATCGCCTTCGAGGCCCCCGAGACCGAGCGCCGTACCGCCTCCGGCGGCTGGTACCGGACGGCCCGTACCGCAGCACTCGCCGGACCGGACAGCGATTTCGCCTTCCTCAACGCAGACGCCTTCTCCGTCGCGGCCAAGGAGCAGGCACTGGACCACCTCGCTGCCCGGTACGGCAAGGTCGACTACCTCATCTACAGCGTCGCCGCGCCCCGCCGCACCGACCCGGCCACCGGCGAGGTCCACCACTCGGTGATCAAGCCCCTGGGATCCGCCTACCGGGCCAAGACCCTGCAGTTCGACGGCGACACCCCACTCGTCGGCGCCCTGGAACTCGAGCCGGCCGACGACGCGGAGCGCGACTCGACCGTGCACGTCATGGGCGGCGCCGACTGGAAGCTGTGGATCGACGCCCTCGCGGACCGTGGCCTCATCCACGACGGCTTCCACACGGTAGCGCTCTCCTACGTGGGCTCCGACCTGACCGCACCGATCTACCGGGCCGGCACCATCGGCGCGGCCAAGCAGCATCTGGAGGACACCGCGCGCCGCCTCCAGCAGGACTTGGCGCCGCTCGGCGGACAGGCCCACACCGTGGTCGCCGGCGCGGCTGTCACCCAGGCCTCGACCGCCATCCCGTCCATCGCCCTCTACACCAGTCTTCTCCGCGCCGTCCTCGGCAACGACTTCCAGAGCACCGCTCAGCAGGCCGCCACGCTCTGGCAACAGCTCACCGGTGCGGTGCCGCTCCAGCTCGACGAGGAGCAGCGGATCCGCCTCGACGGCTGGGAGATGGACGACAAGGTTCAGGACGCCGTCCACGAACGCTGGGCCGCCGCGGCCACCGACACGCTGGCCGAACTCGCGGACACCGACTGGTTCCAGGCGCAGGTCGGCCGGCTCTACGGGTGGCACGTCCCCGGAACCGACTACGCCGCCCCGGCCCAGACCACGGTTCCCTGGCCGACCACGAACTGAGCCGGCACGTGGTCGTCCGAGCCCACGTGAGGACGGCCGCGAGATGAAGTGCGGCCTGGTGGGCGATGGGCCCAACAGTCCAAGGCCCTGCCGTCGAAGTCGTCTCGGATGGTTCGGCGTTCCCACTGCCGTCGCCGCAATCCGCCCGCATCGGAGGGCACTTGGCCCCGGCGCGGGCGGAAGTCCGGTCGTCACGCGGAGGCCTTGGCGGCGTCGTGTGCGGTGGGAAGCCTGCGGGAGCGGACGAGTACCGGCAGCATGGCCGCGCCTGCAGCCACGGCGGCGGCGTGCAGAACGGCCGCGAACGCGAGGTTCTCCGGCAGCGACACATCGGCGGGGTGCGCGATCGCGACGTACAGCGTGATCGGCAGCCTCCAGCCGCTCCACGCGAACAGCGAGCCGGTCCCCAGCCAGCCGAGTGCCAAGGGGACCCAGCGGGGCAGACGGGCAGGCCGGCGCCGGATGAGCATCCACGTGGCAGCTGAGGCGACGAGCGCCCACATCCCCCACACCCCCGTGAGCAGCCGTCCGCCGGCCTCCTGGTCCGCGGGACGCGCGACACCGGCCGTGCCGCCGAGCGCCCAATAGACCCAGACGATCCCGATCACCGTCGCGATGCCGGCCGCCCACAGCGCGGGCCGTGGGCTGCGCTCGCCGTAGTCTCCGACCCGCCCCGCGAACACCTGAGGCCAACGCCGTCGAAGGTAGGCGGGCAAGGCGAGTGCGAGGCCCAGTCCCATCCCCACGAAGCTGATCTGGATCAGCGCGGCTTCCCAACCCGGCATGGCAGGACTGGAGTCTTCATGGCCGTGGGGCGTGCCGTCCGACAGGCCCAGCAGCGAGTCCAGTACGGCATACGGCAGTAAGGGAACGAGGAACCCCGTGCCCACCCAGGCGACGAACGCCACCAGCGGTCCCGGCATCCGCATTCCCCAGGGCCGTACGAGGGCGAGGGACACGGCGATCCCGATGGCTGCCATGCCGATGGTCGCCGTGTTGAGCGCCGACCACCCGGTCAGGTCGAACCCGTCACCGATGGGGAGCAGCCCCGCCGCCGCCCCGACCACCCATGAGATCTTGATCAACGCGTACGGCGTCATCACCAGAGCCGCCCCGTACGCCGCCAGCCGCCCCGCCCGGTCCAAACGGTCCGTCCGATCCACCCGGTCCATCGAAGGTCCCCCCCCTTTCTCCCCTTGGGAGATCCACCCTCGTCGGCAGACTCACACGCCGCGTCACGCGCAGGTCGTATCCCTCACATCCCTCTCCCCCATCCGGCGGACACCGTCCTCCACCCATGACCCCGGCCTCGCGAACATGCCGCCAAGTGGAGCAATCACCGGTGTGCCGGGACCCCGCACAGGAGGCTGGACCTCTTGCAGGGGTCGTGCGATCAGGAGTCCGGTGTGCGAAGGCCGCGTAAGCCGAACCGTCAGACAAGTCGTCCACCGGCACGGCACGCTTCCCGGGCTGAGTCGGCGGCTCCGGCGACGGGCGCGTGCGGGAGCACCGGGTGAGGCTCGGGCGTACCCGTCGGGAGCCGGAGGCCGGCATGGCCGTACGGACCCAGCTGCCCGCGCCTCCGGCGTGGATGCGCTGGCTTCCGGCGCTGTTCGTCGCGGCCCTTCTGCTGATCGAACCCTTCACGCCGGTGGACTGGCCGGTGAGCTTCGCGCTGATCACCGTGCCGCTGCTGGCCGCCTTCACCCAGGGTCCGCTCGGGGTCGCCGCCGTCACGGTCTTCGCGGTCCTCTTCGAAGGGGTCCTGGCCGGTACCCCTTGCTGTGCGGGCCGGTCCGTCGGCTACCTGTGGGAGCGCCACTACGTGGCCTCCTACATCTGCACCATCCTGGTGGGCGCAATCGGCACGGTCCTGGCCGCCCACCGGACCCGCCGTGAACGCACGCTCGCCGACGTGCGCTTCGTGGCCGAGATCGCGCAGCGTGTCCTGCTGCGGCCGGTGCCGCACCGGATCGGCAACCTTCTGCTGGAAAGCCTCTACCTCTCCGCCGCCGCGGAGGCGCGCATCGGCGGCGACCTCTACGAGGCCGTCCCCACCTCGTACGGGGTCCGGCTGCTCATCGGCGACGTCCGCGGCAAGGGTCTGCTCGCGGTCGAGACCGCCGCCACCCTGTTGGGCGCGTTCCGCGAGGCGGCGCACGACGAACCCGATCTGCCCTCCCTGGCCGACCGCGTGGAGGTCAGCATGGGCCGCAGGGCGATGCTGCTCGGCGGAGGCGAGGTGGGCGAGCGGTTCGTCACCGCCGTCTTCGCCGAGATCCCGACCGAAGGTCATCTCGTCCGGATCGTCAACTGCGGTCATCCGCCCCCGCTCCTCATCCGTTCCGACGAGGTGCGCGAGCTGGACCGGGGGCGGTCGGCTCCGCCGTTGAACCTCGGCGTGCTGGTCGGAGCGCCGTACAACGTCGACGTCTACGACTTCCGGCCCGGCGACCAGCTCCTGCTGTACACGGACGGCATCACGGAGACCCGCGACCCCCACGGCACCTTCTACCCCCTCCTCGAGCGGCTGCGCTCCTGGGGACCCCTTCCGCCGCGGGAGCTGCTGGAACAGCTCCACGGCGACCTGATGGCCTACAGCCACAACCGCCTCCAGGACGACATCGCGGCACTCACCGCCTGCCTGCTCGCCGACCAGCCGGCCGAGCCGGCTCCTCTGTCGGACGCGGCGGGCGGAAGTGTCGGGGCGCCGTGATGCCGCCGCCCAGGGTCCCTACGGCGGCCGCCGTCCAAGGCCCCTGCGGCGTGCACGGCAGGACGTGCGACGACGGCCATGGGCCCCGTCGGACGCCGTGGTAGCGTCCCGTCGGAGGCTCTGACGTGCCTGCCCCGGACGAGATGTGCGCCGTACCCGGCCCGCCAAGACGACGCACGCTCGGAGGCATCGTGGACACTGGCACGCACCTGATCGACTTCAGCAGCGCCCCTCCCCAGGCCCGTCCACTGGACGTGCGGTGGATCCATGGCTCGCCGTCGGCCAAGCACAACACCGACCCGGACATCCAGGTCCATGCCTATGACGAGCACACGTTCATCCTGCGGCAGAACATGGCGGTGCACTATGAGGCGCCGTTCCTGTTCCTGCTGTGCGGCAACGAACGGGCGGTGCTGATCGACACCGGCGCCACCGGGTCCGCCGAGCTCTTCCCCCTGCGCCGGGTGGTCGACGGGCTCCTCGCGGACTGGCTCACCCGGCACCCCCGCGACGGTTACCAGCTGCTGGTGCTGCACACCCACGGGCACGGCGACCATGTCGCCGGCGACGACCAGTTCACCGATCGCCCCGACACGACGGTGGTGGGGGCCGACCGCGCCGGCGCCTGGCGGTACTTCGGGTTCGACGCGGACCCGGACGCCCTGGCCCGCGTCGACCTGGGCGGCCGGGTGCTGGAGTGTCTGGCCACCCCGGGGCATCACCAGGCGGCCGTCACGTACTACGACCCGGCCACCGGCCTTCTGCTCACCGGCGACAGCGTGTATCCCGGGCGGCTCTACATCGAGGACGTCCCCGCCTTCGCCCGCAGCATCGACCGTCTGATCGAGTTCGCCGACCGCCGGCCCGTCACCCATGTGCTCGGCTGCCACATCGAGATGACCACCGAGCCCGGCGTGGACTACCCGGTCCGCACCACCTACCAGCCCGACGAGCCCCCGCTCCAGCTGACCCCGGCTCACCTCCGCAGGATTCGTGACGCGCTCACCGAACTCGGCGCCGACCTCACCTGGCGCGCCTACGCGGACTTCGTGCTGTGCCCCCGGGCCTGAGCCCGGTGGGGCCGGCATCGACCCTCAGGCGGCCGTAGCCTCGTCGCGTCCCTTCTGGCGGTGGTGGATCGGCGTCTTCGTGCCGGTCAGAGGAACGCCCGTCCCGCCGCGTCCGGCGGCAACGATCTCCGCCACGATCGACAGGGCGGTCTCCTCCGGCGTACGGGCGCCGAGGTCGAGGCCGATCGGGGAGCGCAGTCGAGCCAGCTCCCGCTCGCTCACGCCCTCTTCCCGCAGACGCCGATTTCGTTCCTCGTGGGTGCGGCGCGAGCCCATCGCACCGACGAACGCCACCGGCATCGCGAGGGCCGCCTTCAACAGGGGTACGTCGAACTTCGCGTCGTGGGTGAGCACGCACAGGACCGTACGGGCGTCGGTCGCGGTGCGCCGCAGATAGCGGTGCGGCCAGTCGACGACGACCTCGTCGGCGTCGGGGAAACGGGCCCGCGTGGCGAAGACGGGGCGGGCGTCGCAGACGGTCACGTGGTAGCCGAGGAACTTGCCGGCCCGCGCCAGCGCCGAGGCGAAGTCGACCGCGCCGAAGACGATCATCCGCGGGGGCGGCATGTTCGATTCGACCAGCAGGGTGAGGCCGCCGGGACAGTGCGAGCCGTCCGCGGCGACGTCCACCGTGCCGGTGCGCCCGGCCTCCAGCAGGGCCCGGGCCTCGGCCGCCGCCGTCAGGTCCAGCTGGGCGTGGCCGCCGAGAGCGCCCTCGTACGTGCCGTCGGGTCGTACCAGCAGGGCCCGGCCCAGGAGTTCGGCCGGGCCACGGGCGACCCGGGCCAGGGCCGCCGGTTCGCCCCGGACAGCGGCCGACAGAGCCGACGCAAGGACCGTCCGGGCGGGTGCGTGCCCGCCCACCGGCGTGATCAGCACGTCGATCGTCCCGCCGCAGGTCAGTCCCACGGCGAAGGCGTCCTCGTCGCTGTACCCGAACCGTTCCGTGACGCTCTCGCCCGTCCCGAGCGCCCGCCGGCACAGCTCGTAGACCGCGCCCTCCACACACCCGCCGGAGACCGAGCCGATGACGGTGCCCTCGCTGTCGACGGCGAGGGCGGCGCCGGGACCGCGCGGTGCGCTGCCGCCCACCGCCAGCACGGTGGCTACGGCGAAGTCCCGGCCCTCCTCGATCCAGTGGAGCAACTGCTCGGCGATGTCAAGCACTTGGTACCCCGGCCTGGACGACGCGGTCCGGTCGGATGGGCAGGCTGCGGTGGCGTACGCCGGTCGCGTGCCAGACCGCGTTGGCGATGGCGGCCGCGGCACCCACGACGCCGATCTCTCCGATGCCCTTGATCCCGACCGGATCCCTCGGGTCCGAGTCGTCGATCCAGTCGGCCTCGATGTCCGGTACGTCGGCGTGCGTGGCCACGTGGTAGCCCGCGAGGTCGGCTCCGACGTGGCCGCCCGAGGCTCGGTCCCGGATCGCCTCCTCGTGCAGGGCCATGGAGATGCCCCAGATCATGCCGCCGGTGAACTGGCCGCGGGCCGTGAGCGGGTTGACGATCCGGCCTGCCGCGAAGATGCCGAGCATGCGCCGCACGCGCACCTCGCCGGTGGTGACGTCCACGGCCACCTCGGCGAACTGCGCCCCGAAGGAGTGGCGTTCGGCGGGGGCGAGGGCGCCGATGGCCGCGGTGGTGTCCGACCGCACCGTGATGCCCTCCGGCGGGATGCCGGTGCCCAGGCCCAGCCTGTCGCGCAGCTCGTCGGCCGCGGCCGTGACCGCCCACGCCCACGAGCGGGTGCCCATGGATCCGCCGGCGATCATCGCCGGTCCGAAGTCGCTGTCACCGATGCGTACGCGGACCCGCTCCGGAGGCACGTGCAGCGCGTCGGCGGCGACCAGGGTGAGTGCGGTACGGGCCCCGGTGCCGATGTCGGCCGCGGCGATCCGGACGGTGAAGGTGCCGTCCGGGTGCGCGGTCACGGCAGCCGTGGACGGCATGGCACCCGCGTGGAAGGAGGCCGCGGCCGTGCCGGTGCCGAGCAGCCAGCGACCGTCCCGGCGCAGGCCCGGACGCGGGTCCCGGTCCGCCCAGCCGAACCGTCGGGCGCCTTCGCGGAAGCAGGCGGGCAGATTGCGGCCCGCGAAGGGCAGGCCGGAGACCGGCCCCTTGTCGGGTTCGTTGCGCAGGCGCAGCTCGATCGGGTCGATCCCGCACTGTTCGGCGAGTTCGTCGAGCGCCGCCTCCAGCGCGAACGACCCCGATGCCTCACCCGGGGCGCGCATCCACGTCGGGGTCGGTACGTCGAGCCGTACGACGCGATTGGCGGTGTGGTGGGCGTCGGCGTCGTACATCACCCGGGCCACCCCGGCGCTCGGTTCGACGAACTCGTGCACGGTGGAGGTGAGGCTGACCGAGCGGTGCTCCAGTGCGCGCAGCCGTCCGTCGGCGTCGGCGCCGAGCCTGACGCGCTGGACGGTGGGGCTGCGGTATCCGGCGAGCGAGAACATCTGTCGGCGGGTCAGGACCACGCGTACCGGGCGTTGCAGCACGGTCGCGGCCATCACGGCGGCCACCTGGTGGGCGCGGACACCCTTGCTGCCGAAGCCGCCACCGACGTGTTCGGAGCGTACGTGCACCGAGGCCGGGTCGAGCGAGAAGAGGCTCGCGAGTTCGCCGACGACCCAGGTGGCGCCCTGGTTGGAGTCGACCACTTCGAGTCGGCCGCCGTCCCAGCGGACGGTCGCCGCGTGCGGTTCCATCGGGTTGTGGTGTTCTTCGGGGGTGGTGTACTCGGCGTCGAGGGCGACGGCCGACGCGGCGAGTTCGGCGTCGAGGTCCCCCTTCTCCGCCACCGCGGGCATATGGCCGTCCAGCGGGTAGGCGTCCGGGTGTTCACCCGTGAAGTCGATGTCGTGGGGCTCCTGTTCGTAGTGCACCACGAGCGCCTCGGCGGCCTCCCTGGCCTGCTCGGACGTCTCGGCGACGACCAGCGCCACCGGCCAGCCCATGTGCGGCACCCGGTCGTGCTGGAAGACGGCGCAGGTCAAGTCGGGCTTCGATCCCATCAGTCCGGCGTAGTCGGTCTCTACACGCGGGGCGTTGCGGTGGTCCAGGACGGCAAGGACGCCCGGGAGTTCGAGGACGGGAGCGGTGTCGATCTCGCGGATGCGGCCGCGGGCGACCGTGGACAGGACCAGCCAGCCGTGCGCGAGGTCGGCGAAGGGGACCTCGCCCGCGTAGCGGGCCGCTCCGGTGACCTTGTCCCTGCCCTCCACGCGGGTGTGCGCGGTGCCGACGGAAGGCGTCGACGTGGGTGTCCTGGTGGTGACGGTGGTCATCGGGCGGCCTCCTCGGCGAGTTCGGTCAGCAGGGCCACCACGAGGTTGTGCATCAGGGTCACCTTGTAGCCGTTGTGCGGCAGCGGCCGCGCGGCCGTCAGCTCGGCGGCCGCCGCCGCGGCGTAGGTCTCGGCGTCGGCCGGCGCGCCGGTCAGGACGCGTTCGGCCGCGACGGCCCGCCACGGGTGGGAGGCGACCGCGCCGAGCGCCAGACGTGCGTCCCGGACGACGCCGTCACGGATGTCGAGGGCGGCGGCGACCGAGCCGATGGCGAACGCGTACGAGGCGCGCTCGCGCACCTTGCGGTAACGGGAGTTGGCAGCCGTGGGGGTGGGCGGCAGGGTGACGCCGGTGATCAGCGCGCCTGGCGGCAGGGCGGTCTCGCGGTGCGGGGTGTCGCCGACGGGCAGGTAGAACTCGCGGAGCGGCAACTCGCCCGGCCCGTCCGCGGTTTCGTACGAGACGACGGCGTCGAAGGCGGTGAGTGCGACAGCCATGTCCGAGGGGTGTACGGCCACACAGTGGTCCGATGCGCCGAGGATCGCGTGGTTGTGGTGTTCGCCCTCGACGGCGGGGCAACCGCTGTCGGCGGCACGCTTGTTGCAGGGCTTGGTGACATCGGTGAAATAGCCGCAGCGGGTGCGCTGGAGCAGGTTGCCGCCGACCGTGGCCATGTTGCGCAACTGCCCGGACGCGCCGGCCAGCACCGCCTGTGCCAGCGCCGGGTAGCGGCGCCGGACTTCGGGGTGGGCCGCCAGGTCGCCGTTGGTGACGGTGGCCCCGATGCGCAGACCGCCCTGCGGCGTCGACTCGATCTCGTCGAGCGGGAGTTCGCGGATGTCGACGAGGTGGGCGGGGCGTTCGACGCCGGCCTTCATGAGGTCGACCAGGTTGGTGCCGCCGCCGAGGAAGCGCGTGTCCGGATCGGTACCGAGCAGTGCGACGGCGCCGGCGACGTCGGAGGCCCGCTGGTAGCTGAACTCCCTCATGCCACAGCCTCCTTGGCCTCGGCTTCGGAACTGGTGCGCGCCACCGTGGCTGTTCCGGTGTCCGTTCCGGCCTCGGCCGCCCGGGCCACCGCCTCGACGATCGAGACGTACGCGCCGCAGCGGCACAGATTGCCGCTCATCCGCTCGCGGATCTCGTCGGCGCTCAGGGGTGGTGGTCCCGCTTCGGGCCGTACGTCGTCGGTGACCGCGCTCGGCCAGCCCGCCGCGTGCTCCTGGATCATCCCGATCGCCGAACAGATCTGTCCGGGGGTGCAGTAGCCGCACTGGTAGCCGTCGAGGTCGAGGAAGGCCTGCTGCACGCGGTGCAACTGCTCACCGTCGGCGACGCCTTCGATGGTGGTGATCTCGCGGCCCTCGGCGGCCACGGCCAGTTGCAGGCAGGCGACGGTCCGGCGCCCGTCCAGCAGGACGGTGCAGGCACCGCACTGGCCCTGATCGCAGCCCTTCTTGGTGCCGGTCAGATCGAGGCGCTCGCGCAGTGCGTCGAGCAGCGTGGTGCGGTGGTCGACGGGCAGTGTGTACTTCTCGCCGTTGATCTTCAGGGTGATGACACTGGACGTCGATAAAGCCATGAACAACTTCTTTCGCTTTCCAGGACGGTTGTGGAGAGTGCGTCGAGCAGGCCGCTGCCGGAGCGGGAATCGAAGGTGCGGGATGCTTGGGCCGAAGAAGGTGGCAACTGCTGGCTGCCACAGGGCGGTGTCCACGGCTACCGTGGACGCAACCGGACAGCTATCCGCTACCCGAGGAACCTATACGGACAGCTGTCCGGTTAGCAAGGGCGGGGTTCGGCCAGAACCCTTGAGGAGGACGAGTGCCACAGAAGAAGGACGCCCCGCTGCGGTCCGACGCACAGCGCAACCGCGAGCGCATCCTGGAAGTGGCACTCGTCGAGCTGACGCGCAGCGCGGACGCCCCGCTCAGCGTGATCGCCAGGAAAGCCGGCGTCGGGCAGGGCACGTTCTACCGCAACTTCCCCAACCGTGAGGCACTCGTCCTGGAGATCTACCGCCACGAGATGCGGCAGGTCGCCGACAGCGCGGCTCAGTTGCTCGACACGCGGGCGCCCGAGCAGGCCCTGCGTGCCTGGATGGACCGGCTCGCCGAGTTCGCCATGGCCAAGGCCGGCCTGGCCGACGCGATACGCCAGGCCACCAGCGCACCGGGAAGCCCGGCAAAGCCGGCTCACACGCCGGTGACCTCCGCGGCGGAACTCCTGCTCCGGGCCAACGAGAAGGCTGGCACGATCCGCCCCGGAGTCACCCCGGAGGACTTCTTCCTCGCCATCGCGGGCCTGTGGCAGCTCGACCCGCACGAAGACTGGCAGGCACGCGCCGCCTGGCTCCTCGACCTCGTCCTGGACGGCCTGCGGACGGGGGCGCCCGGCCGGTGAGCGACGCACAGCACGCGACGGTCCGGCCGAGGCGGTGTCAGGCGAGGCCCTCGGCCGACATCGCTCCCTGCTCCCGTAGCCGGGCGACCAGGGTGGGGTGGCCGGATCTGTCGGCGGCATCGAGTGCGGTCAGCCCGTCGTGACCGATCCACTCGACGTCACCGCCGCGCTCCAACAGGTAGGCGGCGACCGGCTGTTGTCCACCGTGGCAGGCGCACCACAGCGCGTTGGTGATCTCCTCGCGGCTCGGTGGCTCGGCCTGGGGCGGGAAACAGGCGGTGACGCGGTCGGCTTCACCGAGGGCGGCGGCCTGCCACAGGCTGGTGCGGGCACCGCGGTCCAGCAGACGCCGAGCGGCGTTCCACTGGCCGAAGGCGACCGCGTCGGCGATCGGGGTGCCGCCGCCGATCACCCCGCCGTCGGCTTCGATGTCTGCGCCCAGATCGAGCAGGGCGTCCAGCACGGGCACGTCGTCGTTGCTGGCCGCCCAGTGCAGGGGTGTCTCGCGGTGCGGGCCGATGAAACGTGCGTTCACGTCGGCTCCCGCCTCTACCAGGGCAGTGACGGTGTGCGGGCCGCGCGGGTGGTGGCCGGGCCAGTCCGTGGCGATGTGCAAGAGCGTGCGGGCGGTCTTCGTGTCGCCCAGCCGGGCCGTGACCAGGCCCGGATGCACGGCGAGCAGGTCCTGCAGGGCGGGCACGTCGCCTGCGCGGATCGCCGTCACGGCGGCAAGAGCCTGCGGTGCGGTCATGTCGAGCAGCATGGGGCCACCTCCCGGTTCACCACCTGGTTAGCACGAGCCACTGACAACCGGGACGCCGACCGGAGGCGCGTCCGAACGGGTGACAGCGGAACGCTTCTGCTCCGACGGTCCGCATACGAGGCGCTCGCGGGGAGCAGGGCTGCAGATGACCTTGGTCGTCCTCACGAAACGAGAACTCCGTGCGTCTTTGGAACACCGTCGCCGCCGTTTGCGGTGCCATCGCGCTCACCGCCGTCCTGGCCACGCCCGCCCAGGCCGCCACCGGCGACTTCGGCTACAAGTTCATCGGCCTGAACGGTCGGCCCCAGGCTGCCACCCTGCACGACCCGCCCAGCGGTGAGTGCGTCACCCTGCCCGAAGTCGCGGACCCGGGCGCCTCCGAGCCCGCCTTCGCGCCGCACAACAACACCGACGAGTTCGCGATCGTCTTCACCGAGCCCGACTGCACCGGCGACCCCTGGATCCTCCGCCCCCACGGCAACCCGGCCACGGACCGCCTGAAGCTCCGCTCGGTCGTCTTCCTCAGGCCCTGACCCACCCGACCAGGGCCCCGGCCTGCGGGGCCCTCCCCCATGCCTCCCCATGCCTCCCGCATTGCGACCCGCCGCGGGGTGCGGATCATTCATCTCATGACGGCTCAGGCCGAAATCCCGAGACGGCATCGCCGACGGACACCGAGGGCCCCGACACTTCCGAGGTGAGCAGGAGGAGTTCGACATGGCTGTGGCGAACGCCGAGGTGGAGGTACTGATCGTCGGCGGCGGTCCGGTCGGGCTCACCGCCCGAGCGCTCCTGGAACGCTGGGGCGTGGGGGTGCTGCTGGTCGAGAAACACGCCGAGCTGTCACCGTTTCCGCGGTCCCGGCTGGTCAACGTGCGCTCGATGGAGATCTATCGTCAGCTGGGGCTCGCCGACAGGATCGCGGCCAAGGCATTCGCACCGGAGTACGGCCGCGTCCGCTTCCGCGACACCCTGCACGACCGGGACTTCGCCACGGCGGCGATGGCCGGGGTCAACGCGCCGGTTCCCGAGAGCCCCGTGATCGGCGTGGTCACCTCGCAGGACCGCCTGGAACCCACCCTGCTCGCCGCGGCAGACACGGAGGTGCGGTTCGGGGTCGAACTCGTCGACCTGGCCGAAGGAGCCGAGAGCGTCGTGGCCGTGCTCGCAGACCACCATCGCGGTGAGCAGACGCGCGTCCGTGCCCGTTACGTACTCGCCGCCGACGGCGCGAGCTCCACCGTCCGGCCACTGCTCGGGATCGAGACCGAGGGCCCCGGAGCACTGGGCGGCTTCACCACCGTCGTGTTCGACGCCGATCTCAGCCGCTGGTGCGCGTACCAACCCGCCGGGGTCTACTTCACCCCGCACGGCTCCTTCGCCCCGCTCTACCCCGAAGGAGGCTGGGCGTGGTTCGGTGCCACACCCGAACACACCACGGATGCCGACTGGCCCGACGTCGTCGCACGCGCCCTCGGCCCCGGAGCGGACGTGGCAGCCGAGGTGTTGCGGGTCCAGCGCTGGGTGATGAACGCGTTCGTCGCCGAGCGCTTCCTGCACGGCCGGATCCTGCTGGCCGGCGACGCCGCGCACGCCCTCCCCATCATCGGGGGCCTGGGCATGAACACCGGCCTCGCCGACGTGCACAACCTGTGCTGGAAACTGGCGGGCGTGCTCCGCGGCTGGGCCGAACCAGGCCTGCTGGAAACCTACGAGAGGGAACGCCACCCCGTCGCCCACCGGACACTCCGCCAGGCGGTGGCCAGCACCAAGCTCATGGTCCACGTACTGACCAGGCGCCGCGCCCAGCTCGCCACCGGCGAATCGAAATCGTCCGAGACCGAACTCCCCTGGGCGGAGTGGTACTTCGCCCAACTGGGCCTCGTGCTCGGCGTCACCTACCACTCCCCAGCCGTCCTCACGGGTAACAGCACCCCACCCGAACTGTCCGACGGAGACACGGACTACGTCCCCATCGCAGAGCCGGGCCACCGCATGCCCCACTTCTGGCTCACACCCGACCGCTCCACGCTAGACGCCTTCGGGGAATGGTTCACCCTGCTCACCCCGGACCCCACCCACTGGACCCAGCACACCGACGCACGGTGGCCACTGCGCATCGAACCTCTTCCGAAGGAGCACGCCGACCTCTGCGGCATCACCCCGCAGGGAGCGCTCCTCATCCGACCCGACGGTCACATCGGCGCCCGCTGGCAGGACCGCCCGTCGGCCGACGGCACTCTCCGACACGCGCTCGCCTCGATCACCTGCTCGGCACCCTCCTGACGACCGAGCCTCGCCTGTCCACTCAGGGCTTCAGTAGCCTCACACCACCGCGGAACAAGCACACCGCCGATATTCGCTTGCGTATCAGCGTCACCCGGGTCAACGTCACCTGGCACCCTGACGAAGGCAGAGAAGAATGACCACGCTGACCCACCCCGTCGACCACGAACTCATCCAGGCCGCGGGCGACGTCGCCCGCACGCGCTGCCGGGGCGACAACCACACCATGGCAGCCGCGGCCCGCGCCAAGGACGGCCGGATCGTCACCGCTGTGAACGCCTACCACTTCACTGGAGGCCCCTGCGCGGAACTGGTCCTCATCGGCACGGCAGCCGCCCAGGGCGCCTACGACCTGGAGACGATCGTCGCCGTGGGCGACCGCGACCGCGGGGTTGTTCCCCCGTGCGGCCGGTGCCGTCAGGTCCTTCTCGACTACTTCCCGGCCCTCAGGGTCATCGTCGGCGAAGGCGACCGCATCCGCAGCGTCCTCATCACCGACTTGCTGCCCGAAAGCTACATCTGGGCCGACCACCAGCTCGACGCGGAGTAGACCGCATCAGAGGGGCTGGAGCCGGGTGCGCAGGAGGCAGAATTCGTTGCCCTCCGGGTCGGCCAGGACGTGCCAGCTCTCGGTGCCGGTCTGGCCGACGTCGGCGGGCTTGGCGCCGAGAGCGAGCAGACGCTCCAGCTCGGCGTCCTGGTCGCGGTCGGTGGCGTTGACGTCGATGTGCAGTGGGAGCTTCCCGGTCCGCGGGTCGCTGCTGGGGCTGAGGACGAGGGTGGGCTGCGGGCCGCCGAAGCCGATGCCGGGCGGCCCGATCTCGATGCTTCCGTCGTCCTCCCGGCCGAGTTCGACGTAGCCGAGGACCTCGCTCCAGAAGGCGGCGAGCCGGTCGGGGTCGGCGCAGTCGATGACCAGCTCACTGATACGGCATGCCATGCCCGGCAGTGTAGGTGGACAACACGCGCCACGCGATCGCATTTTGCTCGGCCGTGTCGCTCCTGCCAGGCACTCTCGAGCGGCCGACGATCAGCGGCCGACCCAGTACCGGCCGCCCTCGGCATCAGGCGTCGGTAAGCCCCGCGTCGTGGGCGAGAAGGCCGGCCTGGGTGCGGTTGACACAGCCCAGTTTGTCCAGCATCCGCGAGACATAGCCCTTGATCGTGGCCTCGGAGAGGTACAGCCGCGCCGCGATCTGCGCGTTCGACAGGCCCTCGCCGACACCGGCCAGCACCTGGACCTCACGCTCGGTCAGCGAGCCGACCAGTTCGCGGGCGCGGTCGCGGGCCGAGATCTTGTCCGTCGAGGCGGCGATGAGCCGGCGGGCGGCGGAGGGTGACAGGACGGTGTGCCCCTGGGCGGCGGTCCGCACGAGGCCTATCAGCTCCTCCGGCGGGGTGGACTTGACCAGGAAGCCGGTCGCCCCGGCCCGCAGCGCCCGCAGCACGTACTGGTCGGCGTCGAAGGTGGTCAGCACCACGATGTTCGGCGGGTCGGCCAGCTCGTTGATGCGTTCGATCGCGGTCAGCCCGTCCATGCCCGGCATGCGCAGATCCATCAGGATGACGTCCGGGCGGCTGCGCCGGACCGCCTCGATACCGGCCGCGCCGTCGTGCGCCTCGTCGACGACCTCGATGTCCGGGGCCGAGCCGAGGATGGTGCGCAGGAAACCGCACACCATCGGCTCGTCGTCCACCACCACTACCCGGGCCATGCTCACAACTCCGATTTCGCGGTCGGGACGAACGCGGGCAGCGTCGCCTCGACGCTGAACCCGCCGTCGGAACAGGGTTCGGCACGCAAGGTGCCGTGCACAAGCTCGATGCGCTGCCGTAGTTGGGCGATCCCGAGACCGGAGCCGGTGTCGGCGAGGGCGCTGCGGGGACCGCCGGACGGTGACGTGTTGCGGATCGTCAGCCGCAGCTGTGCGTTGCCGTACTCGACGCGCACGCTCACGCGGGCGCCGCGAGCGTGTTTGCGTACGTTGGTCAGCGCCTCGCGCAGCACGCGGTAGGCGGTGCGGCCGACCACCGGTGAGGCCAGCGCGGGGTCGCCCTGCTCGATCAGCTCGGTCGGTATCCCCACCGCCACGGACTCGGCGACAAGGTCGGCGAAGCCCGTCACCGAGGGGGTCTGGTCGCCCTCCGGCGCGGTGCGCAGAATGCCGACCAGGTCCCGCAGTTCCTCCAGCGCCTGGCAGCCCGCGGCACGCAGGTCCTCCGCCGCTCGCCGGGTGGGCTCGTCCGGTGCCGTCACTTTCATGGCACCGGCCTGCAGCACCATCAGACTCACTCGGTGGGTGACCACGTCATGCATCTCACCGGCGAGCCGGGCGCGTTCGTCGGCGCGGGCCTGCTCGGCCAGCAGATGACGCTCCCGTTCGGCGCGTTCGGCGCGCTCGACCAGTGCTTGCATCAGCCTGCGGCGGGTGTCGAAGTAGAGCGCCAGCAGCGGCCCGACCGCGATCCGCAGCAGCCCGATCGTCATGTTCGGGACGGACAGCTCCCAGGGCTGCATGACGACGAGAGTGAACGCGGCGAGCACCAAGTACGCAGTCCGGCGGCTCCGTTGGTAGAAGAGCGGGCCGTAGGCGGCCGGCATGGTGGAGGGGGAGCCCACAACTGGCCCTCGTGAGCCGGTGTCAGCACGCCCGCCGGCGCAATCAGCAGCGTCACCGCGAGCGTGAACGCGCCGAGCACGCCGACGACGGTCAGCGGGGCGGTGCGGCGGACGGCGAGCGAGGCGCAGGCGAGCGCCTGCACACCCAGCATGACCCAGGCGAGTGTCCCCGGGTGGGCGGGCCACCAGGTGGCACCGGCCATGGTCAGGCCGGTGTCGAGCAGCACGAAGGCGGCCACGATCATCACGTCCAGGGCGAGCCGGTGCCGGCGGTGCCATGGTCCGTCACACGCCCCCCGGTCGTCGGTCATGAGGCTCACCGTAGGCCATCCGCCTCGCGGACCCGCCCCGGCCGGCAGTACTGCACACCTCCGTCTCGGGCGGACCCTACGAAAGTCGTATGCCGCGCTCCGTGAGCAAGCCTTCGTCGGGTGAGGAACCAACCGCCGGCCCTGCCGCGCCGTATGCCCACCGCCGTGGAATGGAGGCATGGATGCGACAGGCAACACCGTCACGACGACGCCCTGGCTCGGTCGCTACACGATCGACACAGACCGTTCGTCCCTCTCGTTCAGGACAAGACACATCTTCGGCCTCCTGCCGGTGCGCGGCACCTTCGCGATCCGCGGCGGCACCATCGAGGTGGCCGAACCGCTCTCCGAGTCACGTCTGCACGCGGAGGTCGTCGCGCCGAGCTTCCGCACGGGCAACGCCCAACGGGACGACGCCGTACGGTCGGTGAAGTTCCTGGACACCGACCGGTATCCGCTGATCACGTTCACCTCCGACCGGGTGGACACCACGACTGTCTCCGCCACCCTGACCGTGTGCGGAGTCTCCCGGCCGACCAGCCTTTCGCTCGTGCACGCCGAGGTGCTCGCGGATGCCTACACCGTCCGTGCCACCACACGGGTCGACCGCACCGAGTTCGGTGTGACGGCGGCCCGTGGCATGGCCGGACGCCACCTCGACCTGACGTTGGAGATCCGTTGCGTCCGCAGCTGACAGCCACGGCCGCGCACCGAGCGATCGGAGGCGGGCCATGGCTGACGCGGTAGTGGTGAAGGACCTCCACAAGCGGTACGGCATGGTGTGGGCGGCGCGCGGGGTGAGCTTCGCCGTCAAGCACGGGGAGAGCTTCGCGCTGCTCGGCCGCAACGGGGCGGGCAAGACCACCACTCTGGAGATCCTGGAGGGTTTTCGGGGCCGGGACTTGGGGCAGGTCGACGTGCTCGGGCTGGACCCGGGTGAGAAGGCCACCGAGCGCACCCTGCGTGAGCGGATCGGGCTGGTGCTGCAGGACATCGCGGTCGAGCCCTGTCTCACCGTCCGCGAGACGATCGCCCGCAACGCCGGCTACTACCCCGCGCCCCGCGACATCGACGAGGTGATCCGCCTGGTCGGCCTCACCGGGCTGGGGAAGAAGAAGGTCAGGTCGCTCTCCGGCGGCCAGAAGCGCCGCCTGGATCTCGCGCTGGGCCTGATCGGCAACCCCAGCCTGCTCTTTCTCGACGAAACGACGACCGGATTCGATCCGAACGCGCGCCGGAACGCCTGGCAGTTGATACGGGACCTGCGCGACGCGGGCACCACCGTCCTGCTCAACACCCGCTACATGGAAGAGGCCCGAGGTCTGGCCGATCGGGTGGCGGTGATCGCCGCCGGCCGGATCGTGGCCGAGGGCACCCCCGCGACCCTGGGCGGACGCGACACCGCATGGCCCCGGATCCGCTTCGCGCTGCCGCCGGGAGCCCCTCGGCCATGTCGTCACGGCCCTGGCCACACAGGCTCCCGCCCTCCGACCCGTGCCAGGCAGTCGGGCGGGCTCCAAGTGCCGGAGGACATGGAATTCACCGTCCGGCCCGGCCAACTGGAACCCGATCGGACTGCGGCCCGGCCGCAGTAGGCCGGTGAGGTGATGCTTCAGTGGTTGTCTGCCCCGACAAGGAGGACCAGCGCGGTAAGAACGGCAGCGAGAGTCATCGCCGCCGCGGCCGGGACTGCGAGAACTCGCCGGTCCGCGGGCCGCTGCTGATGGGCGAGTACGAGTGCCACCCAGGCCGCCTGTGCGAGTACGCCGCCGATGAGGGCGAGCAGCAGTGGCATGAGGCCGTCCGGGATGGGCAAGGCGCTCGTCACGACGGCTCCCGCGACCGGACTCAAGCAGGCCAGCCCGATCCATGGAGCCACGCGCCGCTTCGGGTGGACTCCCAGCAGGGCGGCCAGCGCCAGCCCCTCGCCGGCCGCGTGAACCAGAAGCGCCGCCATCACGGCGACCGACGGGGTCAGTGCCAGGGTCGCCCCCTCCAGAAAGCGGTGCAGAGCGAGCCCCGATGCTGAGCCAATGCCGCCCGCACGACCCCGCTCGCACGGGCAGCCGATACGGGCCACGGCACCCGTCACCCCGTACGAGGCGAGCGCGGCGAGCGGCACTGCCCACTGCGGCACGCCGACCTCTTTCGCTTCATCCCACGCGTCGGGCAGAAGGTCGAGGACCGCGATGATCAGCAAAATCCCTGACGCCGCGGCAAGCAGGAGCTCCGACCGGCCGGATCCGCGCCGTGCCAACCAGGCGCCGGCCGTGGTGGCCACAGCCACCAGGACCACGGCCACCAGCGTTTCGGTGGAGGGCAGCTGCCACCCGGTCCCTTCGCCGGTCTGCGCGCCTGCCCCGCAGAGCACGGAGAGCAGCATGTCATCGGCGGTAGCAGTACGAATCCGAGGAGGCGTCGCCGCCTTGCAGGCGCGTCTGGTGCACGCGCAAGCCCAGGAAGTCCGGGCCGTGCAAGTAGAAGCGGTTGTCGACGGAGAGCCCGCCGTGCGAGGTGTCGGCGTCGAGTTTGACCATCCACGGGTCGATTCCCGCCGGATAGAACTGCGCGTCCCAGGTGCCGTACAAGGAGTTCGTCAGGTACACGCGCCGGCCGTCGCGGCTGAGCTCGACCATCTGTGCTCCGCCGGTCAGCGGAGTGTCCGGCTCGGCGGGACGTGGCTGTTGGCTGACGATGCCGCCAAGACGCACGCACGCGGTCTGCCTCGGATGGAACGGGTCGCTCACGTCGTACTGGTGCAGATCGCCGGTTCCCCATGCTGATGCGTACAGCCACTGGTCGTCCACCGACAGGTCGATGTCGGTGATCAACGGGGGCACGGCGCCGAACGGTTGCAGCGCCGGGGGCAGGTCCTGCGTTTGCGCGGGCTCGGCAGGGATGGTGATCACCTTGTGGACCACGAAGTCCTCGCCCTCCCGGTTCCACACGTACACCGAAGCCGACAGGTCCTCCACGTTGACCACGGTGTGTGCGAACCCCCACATTGCCTCGGGGTCGTGCGCGGGACGCAGCTCCAGCACCATCTGGTTCTCGTCCCCCAGATCGACGCGCTGCAGGTGCCGGCCGGAGTCCAGCTCCCAGAAGTGCAGTGAGTGGCCGTACTGGCGACCCAGCAGCAGTTCGGGGACAAGGCCGTCCTCGAACATCGAGGGGGTGCCCCACTCGCTGGTCACGGCGATGTTCTGGCGCAGATGCCACCAGAGGTCGTAGGCGAGCCGCTGCGGTCCGCGGTCGCTCTCCCAGGCCCGCAGCACTTCGAAGCTTTCGTGGTCCAGCAGCGCGACGCCGCCAGGCCCGTCCGCACCGTCCGCACCGCCCAGGCAGGACAGGAACACTCCGTCGGGGCCACAGTGGAGTGTGTGTGGACGCGAATATCCGGCCTTGGCGGCCAGCTCCTCGGGCTCGACCACCTTGACCAGGCGCGGGCGGGCGGGATCGGGGCTGGTGTCGAAGATGTGCAGCCGGGAGGAGCGCAGTCCCGGGACGATGAGGTAGCGCCGCGCAGCGTGATGATGACCGGTATGCGCCAGCGCGCTCGAGCAGGCGTTCCAGCCGAAGTGGTGCAGTTCGTTGCCCAGGCCGGGCAGCTCGGCGTGGGAGGTCACGCGGCCGTATACGGGGGATGCGGGGTCGGTGTCGACAGTGAACAACGCGTCCGCGCGCTGTGCGGTCGGGTCGAAACCGACGACATAGGCGAGCTTCTCCGGGGGCGCGGCGACGGCATCCGCCGGAGAGCGGTACAAGGTGGGGTCACTGTGATCGTCGCTGTGGTGAGCGTGCTCGGTCGTCGTCATGGCTGTTCCTCACTCCCCGAACGGGAGCCTGGACCCGGGTGGACTCCCGACAGCTCACTCGTTCGAGATCGACGTGCAGACGCGGGATGGATATGTCATAAATCAAGCGTTTCACACCCCTGGAGCCCTGCCAAGGCGGCAGCGCGGACCGCCCCCGGTGCCCCTCGGTAGAGCCGAGGTCTCAGTAAGGAAGCCGGCTCTCGACAAGCTGACTACTGAACTTGATCGGGCGATGTCGGGGCCGTTCGCCTGACGGCGGTCGAGTCCGGCAGCCCTGGGGTCCGTGAAGGACGCGCAGGGCGGTGGGCTGGCCGGTGCACTCAGCGAAGAAGAGCCATACAAACTGGGCCAACGTTATCCGGCTCGACGCCTGTCACCGTCCGCTCTGACCAGTGGTCAGTTCACCGTGCCTCCAACAGCTCGGTCGGAGACTCGAACCCGGATCGGCGGTAGAGCGGAGCACTGCGTTCGGACGGCCAGACGATCAATACGTCCATGCCGCTGCCCTGCGCATGCCTCCTCAGAGCTTCGAGAAGGGCTGCTCCGAACCCTCGATTGCGATGCTCAGGCACCACGTAGAAGTTCGTGACATAGCCGATCGGGGTGTTGTCCTCGTAAGGCTCCGGCATCCTCTCCACCAGGTGGAGGAAGACATGTCCGCAGATCTCGCCGTCGCTTTCGGCGACCCAGGCCAGCCAGCGCTTGCTCGCAAGCCGCTCCCGGATCCAGTCCTCAGCGTTGCTCACGGGCCGCACCGGCTCGGAGAGGTCCCCTTCATGGCCCTCATGCTTGAATGCCCAGCGCAGACCGGCTAGTACCGGAGCATCAGCCGCGTCCGCCTCGCGGACATGGACGTCAGTGATCATCAGGCAAGTGTCGCGCACCCCCGTGTTGTCGCGCTCCCGGATTTCTGGGTCCAGCCCCCATCAGCCTGCCGGTCGGCCATCCATGATCAGGCCGGTGCCGGCCAGGCAGCCGTCGACCAGGTCCGAGCGGTACTGGATCTGCTTGAGCCGACGCTTCACGGCCGTGGTGATCTGGCCCAGGTCGGCGGCGGCAAGGTTGCCGACGTCGCGCTTGACCAGCGACCAGATGCCCTCCTGCGGGTTCAGGTCCGGCGCATAGGTCGGGAGCTGGAACACGGCCCGTCCAGTCGGCGTTCGCCTCGATGAATTCCCGCAGCGGCTTGGTCAGGTGCAGGCGAACGTTGTCCCGGACCAGAACGATCGGACCGCCGAGCTGGATCCGAGCACGAACGATCAGGTCACGGAAGTCGCGCCAGCCGAAGCCCTTCCGCTCGTCCTTGCGGCCCCTGTACTCGCGGACAGCGTAGATCAGCCGGGACCGCTCACCTGACTTGTAGCAGGTCATACCTGCCATCGACACGCGTCCGGCGCCTCGGCTGCGTACTCGCACGACCGGCGTCCGGCCGATCCGGCCCCAAGTTCCGGCACGCGGCGGCGTCAACGGCTGGCCGGCTTCGTCCTCGAAGACGATCCAGACCCCGAGCGCCGCCGCGATGCTCTTACCCGCGGCCAGGTCTCCTTCTTCCACACCTCGACCGCCATGTCGTCGCGCTCGATCGCTCGGCGGACCGGCTGCTGCCACGACCAGCCGTGCCGCTTCAGCAACGTCCAGGTCCCCTCCACCGTGTATGAGACGTGGAAGAGCCGGCCGATCAGCGTCTTCACCCGCGCCAGCGTCCACCGCTGGTCCGCCCAGCCATGGACGAGCGGGCCGCGCTCCAACTCACGCTCCAGCCTGGTGATCTGGGCCGGACCGAGCCGCGGGCGGCCCGGCGATCCCTTGGACAGGAGCCCGGCCTCACCGCGCTCGCGCCAGACCCGGCGCCACCGCTCCACCGACCGCTCGCTCACTCGCAGTGCGCCAGCGATCTCCCTATTCGTCTGCCCGCCCTCGACCAACTACCCTCAGACAAACGGCCCCGACATCACCCAATCAAGTTCAGTAGCCCGCAAGAGCTGAGTTATGTCTCTCACGCCGCCGCTCGCCGCGGACCGTAGATCTCTGCGACGTGGACTGCTGCCGGTAACCGATGGCGAGTTGGTCGATCCCCATTCCGCGCTGCCGCTACTGGAGTCCATGCCGTACGTGACCAGCGTCAGCTGCGCTACAGCGACGGGCATCAGCAGGCAACACCCACGACAGCGAAGGGCTGAAGCCCATGATCGAGGGTCACCAAACGAGACACGACCCCCCAAAACGGCCGGTACTTCAAGCCCCAACGCATGCATACAGCCTTCAACCGAGGAATACAAAGGCTCACTCGCCAACCAGGCAACGGCCGAACCGGTGAACCCCAAACCACGTCAACCCACCCTCACCAGCTAGTCAGCCAATCCCATACAGCGGGGGAACCTCACGGCCGGCATGCGCTGCCTGGATACGCGTGCTACGACTTAGCAATTACGCTGTGCGACACGGGAGCATGGGAGGATCAATATGGCAGATGCGGCTTTCGCCAAGCTCTTGTTTCTGGAGGCGAAAAGGATTCAGGACCCGGATGGCGCGGACGAGATCCTCGTCGGTAGAGGTGACGGCGGTACCTTTGAAAAGGTACGAATGCGACTGGGGGACGTGTTTGAGTTCGACGAGCGGTTCGTGCCGTTCGTCAACCAAGCGCCGATTGACGTTGTTCTGCACGAAGTGAATGAGGATACCGGCCAGGTCAGCTTCATTGGCGGGGCGAAGATCATCCCCTCCGAGGTAGGCCTGGGAGAACGAACGCAGGCAATCGGCGCGCTGTCTTTGTCTCTGTACGAGCTGACGTACAAAGTCCTTTGACGACCCGCCATCGGCCATTGAGCCATTGAGCCTTCTTGCGGTTCTCCGCTCCCGTGCGGCGCCGGATGCGCACGAGGGTGCCGTCGAGCAGCAACACGCCGCAGCCCCTGCTGCAGCGGTGGATCAACGGGCCATGCGCCGCACGTAGATGAGGGTGAACCCCTCCCCTACCCCCAATACCCGGCGTGCACCGCTGCCGCCTCCTCGTACAGGTACGGCCCGGACACCTCCACGGTGTTCCCACCCGACTCGAAGACTTGGCGGCACGGCAGGTCGAGCAGCGGTTCGCTGGGATCCGCTCCGGCGAGGACGTTCAGCTCCGTGGCCGCGAGCGCGTACACCACTCGGCGGATGCCGCTCCAGTAGACGGCGCCGGCGCACATCGCACACGGTTCGGTGTTGGTGTACATCGTGGCCTCGATGAGCTGATTCGGCTCCAGCGTGCGCGAGGCCAACCGCACCAGGTTGATCTCCGCGTGACCGGTGACATCGCGTTCCGTCAGCACCGTGTTCTCGGCCGTGAGCAGGACGTTTCCCGCGGAGTCGGTGAGCAGCGCGCCGAACGGATGGTTTCCGTGCTTCCGCGCGTCGGCCGCGAGTTCGATGGCGGCCAGCAGGTGAGCTCTGTCACGATCGGTCGGCATGTTCGGTGTCGGCTGCATGGCGCGCTCCTCAGCGGTTGAGCGTGGGAGTTGGTTATACGTATGACCACTACTTCACCAGAGCCTTCAGTTGCCCTTGGAGGTCATCTACAGACTCAGCGTTATCGCAGCGGCAACCCCGCCCAGACCGAGGGCGAACCCCGCCTCACCCCAGCCGCCCGTGCCCCAGCGGAAGAAGCGGTCCAGGGCGAGGCGGCCCGGGCCGATGGCTGCTATGGCGATGGCGACCACGGTGATGCAGACGCTGTACTCCACGCCGCCGTCCGCGTCCCACAGGCCATGGGCGCCGGTGACGGTGACCATGGCATTGATCATCATGCCGATGAGGGCGGCGGCCGCGAGTGGAGTGAACAGTCCGAGGGCCAGGCCGAGGCCACCGAGGAACTCGGACAGGCCGCCGATCATGGCGAAGAGCCTTCCCGGTCGGTAGCCGATGCTCGCGAACAACCGACCGGTTGCCGTCAAGCCGTCCCCGCCGAAGATTCCGAACAGTTTCTGCGCGCCGTGCGCGGCCATCAGCAGTCCGAAGGTCAGTCGGACGAGCAGGAGGCCCCAGTCGGCGGCGGAGGCCATGGGTGCGCCGGCGGCGTGCGCTCCTGTGCCTGGAGGGCTCGAAAGACGTCGCAATGTGTGTTTCTTGTCCATGTCAATGCTCCGGTAACAACGCCGGAACGGGCGATACCCCCAGCTCGGACGGGTGCCGAGGCATCGGTCGGTGGTGAGCCCCGCGCTGCGTCGCGGAGTGTGGACCACATGGGCCGACTCTTCTCTGCCGATCTTTCCGCCGCGAGCACGGTCATGCATCTGGGCGGGGGGGGTAGGGAACGGCCCACGGGTCCTGGATGCGGTCGGGCGGTAGCCTGCTCGTGAGGGCAGCCATGGCCGATGAGGTGCACATCCGGCTCCTCGGTGGTTTCGCCGTTGCGGTCGGGGACCGCCCGGTCGCCGCCGGGGCGTGGCGGCTGCGCAAGGCCCGGAGCCTGCTGAAACTGCTCTGCCTGTCACCGGGCCGCCAGATCCACCGGGAACGGCTCTACGACCTTCTGTGGCCGGACCTCGACCGGGCGTCCGCGGCGAACAACCTCCACCAGGTGCTGCACGCCCTACGGCACGCACTGGCCTCCACGGGCGCGCCGGGAGACGTGGTCGTCCTCCGTGACGACATGGTGGTGCTCGCACCCGACGGCGGTGTGCGGATCGACCTCGACGCGTTCGAGCAGGCGGCTCGGCGGGCTTCGGACGGTGGCGGTGCCGCAAACTACCGTGCCGCGCTCGCCCTGGCCGATGCCGGGTTGCTGCCCGAGGACCGGTACGAGCCCTGGGCGAGCGAGGCGGCCGAGGCGCTGGAGGGGCGGTGTACGGCGCTCCGGCTGGGGCTGGGTGAGGCGCTGGAGCGCGACCACCGCACGGCCGAGGCCCTCGACGTACTGCGGGCCCTGATCGCGCAGGACCCGCTGCACGAGCCGGGCCACCGGGCGCTGATGCGGGTCCTGGCCGACGCCGGGCAACGGCGGGAGGCACTGGCCGACTTCGAGCAGTTGCGGAACGTCCTGCGTCATGAGACCGGCGCCGACCCCGACCCGCAGACGCGCCGTCTCTATCGTGAACTGCTGGCCGGCTCCGTCGAGGCGCGGGAGCAGCGGCCGGCGGCGCCACGGCACCGGCTGCCGGCGCCTGCGACCGCCCTCATCGGGCGGGAGCGTGAGATGGCCGAGGTGGAGAAGCTGCTCGGGCGGGGCAGGCTGCTGACCCTCACCGGGGCCGGTGGCTGTGGCAAGACCCGGCTCGCGCTCGCCGTGGCGGCTCGTCGGGGCGATGACTTCCGGGACGGGGCGTGGTTCGTGGACCTCGCCGGGCTTGCGGAACCGCACCTCGTGCCCGAGGTGGTCGCCGCTGCCCTGGAACTGCAGCTGCCACCGTCCGGCGGCGGCCGGGAAGCGCTGCTCGCACAGCTCGGCAGCCGCGAGATGCTGCTGGTGCTGGACAACTGCGAGCACCTGATCGACGCGTGTGCCGCCCTGGCCTCGGAGATCCTGACCCGCTGCCCCGGCGTCCTGGTACTCGCGACCAGCCGTGAGCCGCTCCGCAGCTACGGGGAACGGACCTTCCGGGTGCCCTCCCTGGGGCTGCCGGATCCCCGCACGCTTCCGTCCGTGGAGGAGCTGGGCCGGTTCGCCTCGGTACGGCTGTTCGTGGAGCGGGCCGGGGACGCGGACCCCGGGTTCCGGTTGACCCCCGGCAACGCGGAGGCCGTCGCGCAGATCTGTTTCCGGCTCGACGGCATGCCCCTGGCCCTGGAGCTCGCGGCGGCTCGGGTGCCCGTACTGGCCCCGCGTCAGATCGCCGAACGGCTCGACGACGCCCTGGCCCTCCTCGGCCGGGGAAGCCGGCGCGGCGCGACCCGCCAGGAGACGTTGCTGGCCACCCTGGAGTGGAGCCACCGGCTGCTCGACGAGGAGGAACGACGGCTGTTCCGGCGGCTGGCGGTCTTCGCGGGCGGGTTCTCCCTCGCCGCGGCCGAGGAGGTGTGCGCGGACGGTGCGCAGGGCACCTCGGTGCTGGATCTCCTCGGCCGGCTGGCCGACAAGTCCCTGGTGTGGGCGGAGCCCCGGCAGGACGAGGTCCGCTACCGGCTGCTGGAGACGATCCGGCAGTACGCCGCCGAGCGGCTGCGGGCCGCCGGGGAAGTGACCGCCACCGAAGCCAGGCATCGCCGGTTCTACCTGGAGCTGGCCGAGGCGCAGGACCGAGAGCCGCCCACCGGCATCTCCGGGGCCACCTCGCTCGAGCTGGAGGCCGACTACGGCAATCTCCGGGCCGCTCTGCGCTCTTTCCTGCGCCACGAACCGGACAGTGCGCTCCGGCTGGCCGTGGCCCTGCGCTCGTTCTGGCCCGAACGAGGACGCCTCGCCGAGGGCCGACGCTGGCTGGAGGACGCCCTGGCCGCCGCGCCGGAGCCCACCATCCCTCGGGCGAGAGCGCTGATGGGGCGCGCCGTGCTGGCCATCCGCCTCGGCGACCGCTCCCCGCTGGAGGACATCGGCGAGCAGATCGTAGGCATCCACCAGTCGCGGACGGACCCGGCGGCACTGGCGTACGCCCACTGCCAGCAGGCGATCCTGCTGTGGATGCGGGGTACGTGGGACCGCGCCCGCACCGCCCTCGACCTGGCCCGCACCCTCGCCCACGATGCGGGCGATCCCTCGGTCCTCGCCGCCGCCGCGCACCTGGAGGGCGTCTGGGCCGTCTGCCGGGGCGAGGGCTCTGTGGCGCGCGAGGCCTGCGCGGAGTGTCTCCGGCTGCTGGAGGACGTCCAGGGCGGGAGCGGGCCGTTCTTCCCGGTGATGACACCGGGTTACGTGGTCGAGGACGACGCGGCGGGGCAGGTGTCGCTGTTCTACGAGGAGACGGTGCTCGTCGGCCGTACGGTCGGCCCCGCCCGGGCACTCGGCTACGCCCTGGCGACTCTCGCGTGGGCTTGCCGCGTCGACGGCGACACCGGTGCCGCCGTCGCGGCGGCCGAGCACGGTGTCGACTGCTTCCGCGCGCTTGACGACCCGCACGGTGAGTCCCTCGCCCTCAACACCCTCGGCAACATCCACCGGAGCCACGGCGGCCACGACGCGGCACTGAAGCACCTAGAGGCGGCGCTGGCGATCCGGCGCCGGCTCGGCGACCGCCGGGCGGAGGGCATCACTCTCGGTTGCCTGGGCCTGCTCCACCTGGCCGCCGGGGACACCGACCGCGCGCAGGCCACCCTATGCAACGTCCAAGCGGGCTTCGAAGAGACCGACGACATCCCGGGCACCACCAACACCCTGCTGCACCTAGGGCTCGTGGCCAGGGCCGCGGGTGACTCGGCGCGGGCCCTCGCCCTGCTGACCCGCGCCCAGCGCCTGGAAGACGTCGCCGGGTCGACCTGCGCCGTCGGGTGGCTCGCCCTGATACTGGCCCGCCTACTGTGGGAGACGGGCAACCGCGAGGCGGCCGAGGCGGCGGCAGCCCGGGCGGGTGATCTCTTCGCCGGCCTCGGCGACACGCGCGGCCCGGCCGTCCTGCGGCGCACGCTGCCCTGGTCGCCCTCCGGTCAAAGCGGCTGCTGAGTGGATGCTAAGAGGTGCTGCCTACGGTCCTGAGTGTCAGCCCGACCAACTCACACCGAGGAGCCGACCATGTCGATCGACACGGCAAAGGGCATCCTGGGGGACGCCACCGTCGCCGAACTGGAGGCAGGCCTGCGCGGCACTGTCGTCCGCCCCGACGACGCCGACTACGACCAGGCCCGTGCGGTCTGGAACGCAGCCCATGACAAGCATCCGGCGCTGATCGTGCGGTGCGCCGGGACCGCGGACGTGATGCGCGCCGTCGAGTTCGCCCGCAGTCAGGACCTGCTGGTCGCCGTACGCGGTGGCTCCCACAGCATCGCCGGGTTCTCGACCTGCGACGACGGCATCGTCATCGACCTGTCGCCCATGAAGGGCGCCATCGTGGACCCGGTGCGCCGCCGGGTGGTCGCCCAGACCGGTTTGACCTGGGGCGACCTCGACCACGAGACCCAGGCCTTCGGTCTGGCCGTGACCGGTGGCCTGATCTCCTCGACCGGCATCGCGGGCTTCACGCTCGGCGGCGGGGTGGGCTGGCTGCTGCGCCGCCACGGTCTGGCCTCCGACAACGTGACGGCGGCCGAGGTCGTCACGGCGGACGGCCGTGTCGTGCGCGCGGCCCAGGACGAGAACCCCGAGCTGTTCTGGGCCCTGCGGGGCGGCGGCGGCAACTTCGGTGTCGTGACCTCCCTCGAGTATCAGCTGCACCCCGTCGGGCCGCAGGTCCTCGCCGGCCTGATCATCTATCCGCTGGAGCAGGCCCGTCAGGTGGTCACGGGCTGGCGTGAGCTGACCGGGAACATGCCCGACGAGCTGACGACCCTGATCAACTTCACCACGGCGCCCCCGCTGCCCTTCCTGCCCCCGGAGGTCCACGGCACCCGCATCGTGGTGCTGGCCGGCATGTACGCGGGCGACCCCGCGGCCGGCGAGGCGGCCGTCGCCCCGCTGCGGACGCTGGGGACACCCATCGCCGACCTCATGGGCCCCATGCCGTACACCGGCATGCAGACACTGCTCGACCCGCTGTGGACGGCGGGCGCGCACAACTACTTCACGTCGGCGTTCATCGAGCCGTCCGACGCCGCCATCGACGCCGTACTGCGCCACCACCTGACGACACCCTCGCCCGCGAGCGAACTCCATCTGCACCACCTGGGCGGTGCCTTCGCCCGAGTGCCCGCCGAGGCCACGGCCTTCAGCCAGCGTGATTCGAGCGTCCTGTGCAACGTGATCGCGCGGTCCCCGGACCCGACCGACTTCGACGCGCAGATCGCCTGGGCGCGCGGCGCCCGTGAGGAGATCGCCCGCCACGGCCGCGGGACCATGTACGTCAACTTCACCGGCGACGCGGCCGAGGACAAGGTGCGCGCCGCGTACCCCGACGCGGTCCACGAGCGGCTGGTGCGGGTGAAGGACACCTACGATCCCACGAACCTGTTCCGCCTCAACCAGAACATCCGGCCCTCCAACGCGGCCTGACCGACCCTCTGGGCCGAGGCCCGGCCAGTGGGACGACGAGAGGGTGCCGAGGGCAGTCCGCCGCGCGCTGACCGGGCGCTTCCGCTCGCGACTGTCGGCCCTCGAACGACTCGATCGCGAGTGACCGAGAAGACACAACTTCCCTTATTCCACGGCTAGTTCACACCTTGACGCGATTGGTTCAGACCTTTTACGTTCCAGGTCTGCCGGGTGGGTCCGATCCCGCCCGTCCGCCGACCGTGAAAGGTTGTGAACTCCCCCTTGCCCGCACAACCCCCCACGCCTTCAGCCCCGTTACGTTCCACGCTCGCCGGCGCCGTCCTCGCCGTTTCGACAGCTCTCCTCACCGCGGCCCCGGCCCAGGCCGCCACCGGCACCATCACCGGTCTCGCCGGAAAGTGCCTCGACGTCGCCGGGGCAAGTTCCGCAAACGGCACGGCCGTTCAGCTCTACGACTGCAACGGCACCGCCGCCCAGCAGTGGACGGTCGGCAGCGACGGCACCGTCCGCGCCCTCGGCAAGTGCCTCGACGTCACCGGGAACTCCACCGCCGACGGCGCCAAGATCCAGTTGTGGTCCTGCACCGGCGGCGCCAACCAGAAGTGGACCGTCACCGCCGCCCACGACATCGTCAACCCGCAGGCCGACAAGTGCCTGGACGTCACCGACAACTCCTCGGCCAACGGCGCCCGCGCCCAGATCTGGAGCTGCAGCGGCGGCGCCAACCAGAAATGGAACGCGCCGGCCACGCAGACCACCAACCAGTGCTGGGCGACGCACTACGGCCCCCAGCCGCCCGGCGCCCTCACCGCCAGCGGCGAGCTCTTCGACAACAACGCCGACACGGCGGCGACTTCGCTCAGTCGTCAGCCTCAACTGCCGTTCGGCACACGCGTCCAGGTGACCAACACCGCCAACGGCAGGTCCCTGGTGGTCCGCATCAACGACCGGGGCACCTTCGCCCAGACCCCGCAGGAACCCAAGTGCCTCGACCTGACCGACGGCGCCTTCAACCGACTCGGCGGCAGCCTCAACCCTGACGACGGCCACATCGTCGTCACCCAGACCGTCCTGAACTGAGGGCCTGGTTCTCGCGGAAGGCGGGGAGGAGACGCAAGCGGCGCCGCCGTCGTGCTTCGTCGCGGGCGAGATCAACCAGGAGGCGCTGTTCAGCCCGGTGGCCGCCGTGGTGCACCATGGCGGCGCGGGCACCACGACGGCGGCCACCCGGGCGGGCGCGGCTCAGGTGGTGGTCCCCCGGTCGGCGGACCAGCCCGGCCCGCCCTGTAGGTGGATGCCCAAGGGACGAAACCGATCGGTGATCATGCAGAGTCGGCGTCCTGCGGCCGCTCTCCCTCCGCCTGGGACGGCTCGGTCCTGGGGACGTCCGGGTGCTGCTCCATGGCTGCGCGCTCGGCCGGCTCGTCGCGCTCGCCCTCGGCCTGGGAGGGGGTGTGCGAGTACAGCCAGGCGTCGTAATCCGAGGCTCCGGTCTTCATGACGGGCCCCCTTTGCTCGCTTTTGTTCACTCACCTTCCATACTCCTCCGGGAGGCGCAGCAAGGCGAGAGCAGCTCCTACCCCGGTTCATATGCCACGCCGCGCCCGAACGGGGCATCTCTCGGTGGATGGCGGAAAGGATCAACCGGAATTTCGTCAGTGATCAGCCGATCGAGCCGATCGGCTGCCAGTCGTTCCAGCTCCCGTGCCACCACGCCACGTACACCCGACCGTCCTCCCCGACCGCGCACAGGTCCATCCAGTCGGGGTCACGGGTCACGGTGGCGATGTGGCCGGCCCGGCGCGGCACCGAGATCTTCGCCGAGGAGCTGGCCCACCGGCTGCGGCTGCGGACACCGCCCACAGTGCCGGCTCCGGCGGCGGCCCTGGCGTACCGGGCCATGAACTCCGTACCGGAGCACTGGATCCCGTTCATCCCCGTGCATGTGCCGGGTCAGGACCGGGCGATCCGGTTGCAGCGGGCCGCGATGCCCAGCACCGTCACCGGCCTGCCCGTTCCGCCGCGGACCTCACTGCTGTGGCAGGGCCTCGACCAGGGGCACCAGTACTACGTCAACGAGGAGGAGGTCCCGCAGAGCGGCACCCGGCTGTCCCTCGCCTACAACCGCGCCCGCTGGCGCGACGGCCGGGTCTCGGTCTGGCTCAGCGCCCGCCGGGGCATGGGCCGGGGCGAGGGCTCCAGCGGGCCGGCGTTCGACTTTTCTGGCGGGCACCACGCCACCCGGCACGGGGACGGGTGCGGCAGGGGCCCCGTGACGGCGCATCAGGTGTGGACCTTCTCAGCCCCATCGGGCACCCTGCATCCTCGGAGTCACACCACCCGCCCCAGGCGGCACCCCCCAACTACCGAGGGCTGTCCACATGTCGATAGCACCAGCTGTCCTGCGTCTGGCCGCAACAGCCGCGGGCCT
The DNA here is from genome assembly GCF_042895235.1 of Streptomyces sp. NPDC001410. Lineage (NCBI taxonomy): Bacteria > Bacillati > Actinomycetota > Actinomycetes > Kitasatosporales > Streptomycetaceae > Streptomyces > Streptomyces sp. NPDC001410. The sequence goes on along the minus strand of NZ_JBIAWE010000003.1, from coordinate 307,517 downwards.
CCTGCTCGTGGCCGCGCAGACGGCAACGGCGTCCGCCACCACACCGCCACCGCGCTCACCCGCCGCTGTGACGGCCTCGGCCACCTGGGCCGCGCCCTTGTCGGCCCAGGGCCGCTACATAGTCGACGCCCAGGGCAACCGCTTCCGCCTCAAGGCGGCCAACTGGGACGGCGCACAAGGCTCGTGGACGGGCAGCGGCAGCATCGCCGACCCCGCCAACCACCACGCCGGCCAGGACTCCTACGGCATTCCGCTCGGCCTGGACCGCGTCCCGCTGGACGGGCTGCTCGCCGACTTCCACCAGCTGGGCATCAACACCATCCGGCTGCCGTTCTCCAACGAGATGATCCACAGCACGACCCCGGTGCCCGACAACGCCGTGAGCGCCAACCCGCAACTGCGGGGCAGGACGCCCCTGCAGATCTACGACGCCGTCGTCGGCGCACTCAGCGACAGCGGGTTCGCCGTCATCCTCAACAACCACACCAACACGTCCCGTTGGTGTTGCGGGGTCGACGGCAACGAGCGGTGGAACAGCGGGCAGTCCACACAGCAGTGGGCCGACGACTGGGTCTTCATGGCCCGCCGCTACGCCGCCGTGCCCCGCGTGGTCGGCGCCGACCTGTACAACGAGGTGCGACGCGACGTCCTGGACGACCCCAACTGGGGCCTGGGCGACAACCACGACTGGTACGCGGCCGCCCAGCTCGCCGCCGACCGGATCCTCACCGAGGCCAATCCCCGTCTCCTCATCGTCATCGAGGGCATCAACTGGACCGGCGTGCCCGTCGACGGGCTACCGCACGGCCGACCGATGCTCACCCCCGCCCGCACCCTCTCGCACACCCTCGTCGACTCCCACAAGCTGGTCTACTCCGCCCACTTCTACGGCTACACCGGCCCCCACCACAGCGGCGCCACCGGCATCGGCGAGACGCACGACCCCCGCTACCAGGACCTGACCCGCGACCAGCTCGCCGCGGCTCTCGACGACGAGGCGTTCTTCGTCGAGGAGAGCGGCCGGCACTACACCGCACCCGTGTGGGTCAGCGAGTTCGGCCTCGGCAGCAACGAGACGAACACGGCAGCGCGAACCTGGTTCGGCAACGTCACCGACTACTTCGCCGACCACGACGCCGACTTCGCGTACTGGCCGCTGGTTGGCTTCGCCGGGCACGACGACTGGGCACTGCTGCGCTACGACACCGCGGGACACCGCGACGGCATCCTCGACCCCGGCGACTGGCGCAGTACGGCATGGCAGCACCTCATGTCCGCGCCGAGCACGGCCGGTCCCGTCGCGGCCGTTCCGGTGTGGCGGATGCTGAGCACCGACCACGCCGACGCGGTGGAGTCCCTGCGCGTACGGGCCACGGGAGACTGGGATTCGGGAGCCTACAAGGCCGCCTGCCCGGACGGGCTGCGGCTGATCGGCCTGAGCCACACCACCGGCCGCGGCCTGTGCACCGACACCGGCACAGCCGACCTGCGGGCCTCCGCCGCCGGTCAGACCGTCGTCGTCGACGAGCGCTACGTCCCCGCGGGCGGCGACTGGGCGTCCGGGTACACCAAACTCCAGTGCCCGCAGGGCGGTTTCCTGATCGGCTACAGCCTGCGCGGGGAGCGTGTGTCGGCGGCGCTGTGCGTGCCGGGCCGCACCGCGCTGTCGGGAACGGGACGCACCGTGTGGTTCGACCGGTCCGACAACCGCCCCGCCAACGGGGCGGGCGGCGACTTCGCCCACGGCGACTACAAGGGCCAGTGCGCGGCGAACGAGTACGCCGCCGGGATCGCCTTCACCACCCGCTTCGGCAGCCGTCCGGGACCCGATGCGCTGCTGTGCCGGACCCTGCCCTGAGGAAAGCCGCGCGAAGAGGCCCTTCAGGATGACGGATAGAACTGGCGGGCCCAGTGGCGGAACAGGCCGATGCCCTCGTCGTTCACCGCGAGGCGAGGGCGCGGCTCGTACCGTTTGGTGTTCCAGTTCCTCAGGTCCTGGCGGACCTTGCCGACCGCGGTCTTCAACATCGCCCGGGCGAAGGCTCGGTGCAGGCCGTGCCGTGGGAGCGACGCTCCGGTGGCTTCCGGTCTGCGGAGGTCCGCGCAGGCCGTCGCGACCAGCATGCGGGTACGGCGGGGCCCGGTGGGTGTGTGCATGGCCCACAGGTAGCTGACGAGACCGAGCGAGGGCATGGGCAGTTCGACCCGGAGGTATCCCAGCCCTGCCATCAGGAACGTGCGGTCGGCCCGGATCCTGTGCCTGAAGGCGGGAGGCCGGTCCGGTCCGAGGCGCGGCCGTGTGTGCAGGAGAGGGCCCTGGGCGTTAGGCAAGTCGACTTCCTGCACGTCCACATGGTGCGGGACGGGCAGATACCGGTGGTCGAGCGTGTTCTCGATGATCTCCTGCGGGTGGGTGCGCACCTCCGTGCTCCAGGCGGCCGTCGGTACGACTCCGGCGTGGGCGGTGTCGGGGACTTCCCAGGTGGGTGCGGCGCCCTCCGGGTCGTACCAGGCGAGGACGAGGCCGTTGCGCTCGCTGAGGGTGTGCTGCTCCAGGCAGGCCCGCGGTGGCGGTCCGTCGGGTGTGCCGACACAGGTGCCGTCGGGGGCGAAGGCGAAGCCGTGGAAGGGGCACACCAGGTTCTCGCCCCGCACGGTGCCGCCCGCCCCGAGATGCGCGCCGAGGTGCGGACAGTGGGGACGCACTGCGCGGAGCCGGCCGCCACGGGTGCGGGAGAGGACGATGTCCTCGTCCAGGAAACGGCGGGTCAGGACACTGCCGGGGGCCAGTTCGCGTGCGCGTGCCAAGTAGAACCAGCCGCTGGGGTAGGGCAGTTCGTCCGTCGTCGTCATGGCCGGCAGCCAAACACGGGACGAGACGTCGAAGATCACATATCCGGCGAGGTCACTCGTATGAGGTAGCTACGGTCATGTCTCCATACCCGGTCATCCTGCCGAGGGCGAGACACGATGGTCGTGTCAGCGGTGTGTCAGGCCCGGGTCAGCGGCTCCTGCCACTCTCATTCATGTGAACGGCACGGGAAACCGGAGGCCGGACACGGGGAGAGGTGCCCGGAGTGGCTTATCGGGGACCTATGAGCACGCCTCAAGGTCGGGCCCCACGGGGCCCACGCAGGTTCGAATCCTGCCCTCTCCGCAGAGTTGCGCTAGCGCCCGACCACGTAGTCGCTGATCGCGTACTCGGCCTCGTCGTCGACGGCCTTCGCCGACCAGTCCAGGGTGATGCGCAGTGGATAGCCTGTGGTCGAGAACTCCGCATCCGCGGTGTCCGCGCCATCACGACGGGCCTGTTCCAGTTCCTTCACCAATCCGCCGATGGTGGGCACCGCCCCGGGCGACTGCTTCACCACCCTGCGGCCCGGCTCGTCCAGCCCCACCGCACGCACCGCCTTCCCCTCCCGCACGGTCACCCGGAAGGTGCCGATCAGGAGCCGTTCTCCCCCGCTCGACTTCAGGGTGTACGTGTACGCCGACGGCTCCTTCCAGGCGTTGCTCTCCGCCTGCGCCGCTCTGTTGACGTCGGCCTCCCCCTGGCACGCGGCGGTTGCCCAGACGAGCCCCGCCATCAGTGCGAGGCGGGGCAGCGCGGACCGGGGAACCAGACGGACGGATGTCATGTTCGGGCCTCTCACCTGTGCGGGCAGTTTCTCCTTCGACGCCGGAGGACCGCGGAACGTTCGCCCGACCGGCCCGAACCTCGGTTCAGGACCGGGCGGTGGCCGGGGACAGGTTCCGTCGCACGCGGATGCCGACCGCCGTCACGAGCAGGACCGCGCACGCCGTGAACACCAGCCCGGCTCCGCGCAGCCCCAGCGCCAGCGTCATGGCGCCCACCCCCACGACCGGCAACGAGATGCCCACGTACGCGACGACGAAGAACGCCGAGATGGTGGCGCCTTGGTGCGCCGCAGGCGCGGCGGTGCTCACCTCGGTCAGCCCGGCGCGGAACGCCATCCCCTGCCCCACGCCACCGGTCACCGCCCCGGCCAGCAGCAACGGGAAGGACTCCAGGAGCAGCGAGGACGCGATGAGGAGGAGGCCGGCGACGAGCACCGTACAGCCCCCGGGCAGGGCGCGGCGCGGACCGACCCGGCCCATGAGCAGCTGGCCACCGGTCGAGGCGCAGAACACGCAGAAGACGACGCCACCGGCGACCGCCAGGTTGTGCTCCCCCAGTGTCTGCGTGAGGAAGGCCGGGGCGACGGCGGTGAACAGGCCGAGCATGGCGAAGCCCGCGAAGGCGGCGAGGGCGCAGGGAGCGAACACCTCGCGCACCTCCGGCGGAACCCTCATGCCCTGCGGCCGCAGCGACGGCCGCGGAACGGTACGGCGCACGGTCTCGGGCAGCAGGCAGACGACCACCATGGCGACGGCCAGGAGCGCCAGATGGGCGGCGAACGGAAGCTTGAGCGGCCACGGGGCGTACTCGGCGAGCAAGCCGGAGATGAGCGGGCCGAGTCCCAGACCGCCCATGTTGGCCGCGGTCGCCGCCAGCCCGGCACGGCCGCGTTTGGCGGGCGGGGCCAGTTCGAGTACGGCCGCGGTGCCCGTACCGCTGAGCAGACCGGCCGAGAAGCCCGACAGCACCCGGCCCGCGTACAGCAGCGGCAGTCCGACCTCGAACAGGAAGCAGACCGCGCTGAGGGCGGCCAGGCCGAGCGCGGCCAGCAGCACCGGCCTCCGTCCCAGCACGTCGGAGAAGCCGCCGGCGACCAGCAGGGCGGTGATGACGCCCACTGCGTAGACGGCGAACACCACCGTCACGATGAGTTCGGAGAACCCGATCTGCTCCCGGTACAACCCGTACAGCGGTGTGGGCAGGGTGGTGCCCATCATTCCGATGGCGAAGACGCCCGCCGCGGACTTGTACCCAGGGCGTCCGCCACCCCGCCGACGAGGCTCTGCGTCGCTGCTGCTCACGTCCCACCATAGGCATCGGCCGTCGGACGCGGTGCGCCTCGCAACGCCGTGCTGCGCCGTCCGGTCCCACCACACCCGGCCGGGGGCTCAGCCCCCGAACGCGGGACATCCCGGCAGGGGCGCGGTCTGCCACCCTCCGGCGACCTTACGCAGCAGCAGTTCCATGGTCTTTGCGAACGCCGGGAACTCCTGGATCCTGCTCGCCATCTCCCAACGGTGTCGCAGTACCTGACGCACCGTCGGTACGGGACGCCGGGTCCGGTGCATCGGCCGGTCCTGCGCGGTGCCATGCGCATGCCGGCCTCCCACACCGTGTCGTCGCGAGGGCGGGATAAGCGGTCACGACCACCGTGCGACAGGCCTGCTCGATCTCCTCGGCCAGTCCCTCCGGAAGCCTGAAGACGCACCAGCAACTGGAGAAGGGCATTCACCGCCCGCCGTCCCGATCCGGGCCGGCTCGGCCGGTAGTTCCGGTGGCGCGGTGATTCCGGCCTCGGCCGGCAGCGGGAGCAGGTCGGCGGCGTTCCGCTCGATCCACGGCTCGTCCGCCCAGGACGGCAGTCCCTTGTCGTACCGGGCAGTCAGCCGGGTGAGGTCGGCTCGCCTAGATCGGCGGCCTTGGAGGTGAACGAGCGCAAGGCGTCCGGCTCGTCGGCGAACGACTTGACGATCGCACTGTCGCCGGCCGCAGTGCGGCAGCGCACCACGGTGCTGCGCCACCGGCCGGCCGGCGCTCGGTTCCGCCCACACCCGGCGCCTGGGCGGCCGGCAGCCCGGATCCGCCCGGCTACACCAGGAAAGCGTTGACGCGGCCCGCCGCGATCTGCTTCTTGCCCGTGACCGGCTGCGCGACCGCGGCCTGCGGCGTGGCGGAGTTGACGCTCCAGCGGTATCCGACGAAGAGGGACGTGTCGGGGTCCGCGTAGAAGATCATGTGCCCGTAGCCCACGCCGCTGTGCTCGGAGTAGGTGGTGTTGTCATCGGCGATCTCGGCGCGGCTGTCCGGGTAGGAACGGTAGCGGTCGATGCTGGACTGGCTGGTGAGGTCGGGTCCGCCGTGGGGGCTGTTGGTGCAGTCGACGATCTGGAAGAGGTGCGGGACGACCCCGGTGATCCCCAGCTTGCTGTCGACGGAGGAGGCGAAGGTGCCGAGGTAGGCACGGATCATCACGGTGTGCCCGGTGTAGGGGCTGCTCTTGGCGTTGGGGTCGTAGTCCCAGGCCACGATGTCGCCGGGACGCAGGTTCACCGGCTTGGTCACCGGGTCGATGTGCGGCACGTCGGAGGCGTTCAGGAAGCCTGCCTGCAGATCCTCGGCGTTGGGGAACGAAGTGGTGCGGGGCAAGGTGTCCTTCGGCGGGAAGTACTGGTTGAAGTAGGCCGTGGTGGCCCAGCCGTACGCGGTGTCGACGCCGTAGGAGCGCTGCAGCAGGCTCGTCATGAACGAGGCGCACTGGGAGAGGTTCTCAAACTCTTCCGGGTGCCCCGGACGGCCCCAGGTCACCTGGGTTCTGCCGAGGTTCTCACCGTTGGTCTGTTCGACGTTGTACCGGTTGTGGTCCCACTGGTTCGCACGCAGCCGCAAGTACTCCACCAGCGTCTCGGCCTCCAGCAGGTGCGGCGGCTTGAGCTGGTAGAGCGCGGCCGTCGCCGGTTCGGCCGCGGCGGCGCGGGTGGGCGCGATCAGGGACCCGGCGGACGCGGCGAGCGCCAACCCGGCGCTCCCGGTCAGCAGGTGACGACGGGACGGACTCGAAAAGGACGTGGACACATGACCCCCCTGGTATGTGAACGGCGAGGACGGTCGGGGCCTCGCCTTCGATCGCCGGACGATACCAGGCAGTCTGATCTTGGTCGGGCCGTCCGCCTTGGCAGTGATCCAGATCGGGCATATGGTCCCGATAAGGCAATATTTGCGTCGCGCGGCCGATGCACAGACACGTCGACGCGTGGATCGGTGGCGCCGCCCGGAAGTGAGCGGAGAGCACGATGCGGCCCGGTGATCTGCCGAAGGGTGGCGGGTCACTGGACGATGCGCTCGGGACGGGTCTGACGGACGTCATGCGCCGTACCGGCGCCGTGATCGGCGGCCTCTATCTGATCGAGGAGTCGGAGCCGATGCTGCGCCTGGTGGCGCTGTGCGGGCTGCCCGTCGAGTTCAGCCAGACCTGGCAGCGCCTGCCGCTCACCGCCCCTGTGCCGGTCGCCGACGCGATCCGTGACGACCAGCTGGTGTGGATCGGCAGCCAGGAGGAGATGGCCCGCCGCTATCCGATCACCGCGGCCGTCCTGCCCTACCGTTTCGCGCTCGCAGCCGCCTCCCTGACCGGCGTGCACCGGTGCTGGGGAGGCATCGTTCTCATGTGGCCCGGCGACCACCCTCAGGAGGCCTCCCCGCGCGAGCGCGGCCACCTCATCGCCAGCGCACACCGGCTGGCCCGCCTGCTGGACGACGCCCCTCGGCCACCCGGCATTCCCGAGCAGCCGAGAATCTGGCCCCTCGAAGCCGTACGCCACCCGACCCAGACCGCAATGGCCGCGGCCGACTACCTCGATCGCCTGCCCGAGGGCGCCCTCGCCCTGGACCTGGAGGGCCGTGTCACCTTCGTCAGCAGCAGCGCCGCCCGGCTCCTCGGGCGCCCCGCTGACCAGCTGCTGGGCGCTCGGCCCTGGCAGGCACTGCGCTGGCTGGACGACCCCGCGTACGAGGACCAGTACCGCACCGCCGTCGTCAGCCGTACGCCACTCTCCTTCGACGCGCTCCGGCCGCCCGACCAGTGGCTGACCTTCCGTCTCCACCCGGACACCAGCGGTATCAGCGTCCGCATCACCCCGTGCGCCCAGCAGCCGACGGGCACGGCGGCGCCCGCGCAGCCGGCGGACTCGGCGGCGCCCGACGCGCGGCGGCCCGCGGCGGCACCGACCGGACGTCTCTACCAGGTGGTCCACCTGGCGGCTGCTCTCACGGAGACGGTGACCGTGCGCGACGTCGCCACCCTGATCGCCGACCAGATCCTCCCCGCCTTCGAAGCCCAGGGCATGGTCCTGTCCGCGGCAGAAGCGGGCCGCCTGAAGATCACCGCCCACCACGGCTACCCCGACGACATCGTCGAGCGCCTCGACGTCCTCCCCCTCGACACCGACCTCACCCCCGCCGGCCAGGTGCTCACCAGCGGCGTGCCCGCCTTCTTCGCCAGCCCCGCCGACATGGCACGCAGCCACCCCCTGGCGCCCGAGATCAGCGGCAAGCAGGCCTGGGCCTTCCTGCCCCTGGTCATCACGGGCGAGCCGGTGGGCTGCTGCATCCTGTCCTACGACCGTCCGCACACGTTCACGGCCGACGAGCGCGCGGTCCTCACGCCGCTGGCCCGTCTCATTGCCCAGGCGCTCGACCGCGCCCGCCTCTATGACGCCCAGCACCGTCTCGTCCACGAACTCCAGCAGACTCTGCTGCCCCGCACCCTGCCCACCCTGCCCGGCCTCGAACTCGCCGCCCGCTATCTGCCGGCCGGGCACGGGCTCGATGTCAGCGGAGACTTCTACGACCTGCTCCCCCTCGACGACACCACGGTCGCGGCGGTCATCGGCGACGTGGAGGGCCACAGCATCGCCGCGGCCACCCTCATGGGACAGGTCCGCACCGCCATCCACGCCCACGCGACCGCCGGGGCGGCACCGGACGAGGTGCTGTCCCGCACCAACCGGCTGCTTGCGCACCTGGAATCCGACCTGCTCGTCACCTGCCTCTACGCCCACGTGGACCTGGCCCAGGGACGGCTGACCCTCGCCAGCGCAGGTCACGTACCCCCACTCCTGCACGATGCTCAGCACGGCGGACGGATTCTGGACATCGAGCCCGGGCCGCCCCTGGGCATCGGCACGGACGTGCACTACCCGGTCACCGCCACCCCGCTGCTCGACGGAGCCACCCTGGCCCTGTACACCGACGGGCTCGTGGAAAGTCCCGGACGCGACGCCGCGGACACCACGTCCGGCCTGCTCCAGCACCTGGCGGGCACGGCCGACCCCGACCTCGAGCACCTCGCCGACAGCCTCATCCGGCACGCGTGGCCGTCCGGGCAGTACACGGACGACGTCACCGTCCTGCTCCTGCGCGCAAAGCACAACCACGCGTCCGGGCATGGGAGTTGATGTGCGAAGCTGTCGTGAACCGTTCGCGGGTGGGGCCGAGGCGGTCGTCGAGAGGAGCGCGGTGTGGGACAGGACGGCGGCTTCAGCGTCGGGGAGATCGACACCAGCAGGCCGCACCCTGCGCGGATCTACGACTACCTGCTGGGCGGCAAGGACAACTACGACGTGGACCGGCGGGCCGGCGACGAACTGGCCGCCGCCGCACCCGAGGTGCGCATAGGCCTGCAGGCCAACCGCGCCTTCCTGCGGCGCGCCGTCCGGTACCTCGTCAGCAGCGGGATACGTCAGATTCTCGACATCGGCACCGGGCTGCCCACCTCGCCGAACGTGCACGAGATCGCCCACGAGCTGGCGCCGGACGCCCGCGTGGCCTACGTCGACAACGATCCGATCGTGGCCGCGCACGCCAACGCGCTGCTCAGCAGCTCCGGCGCGACCAGTGTCGTGCTCGCCGACGTACGCGACCCCCAGGCCATCGTGAACCACCCCGAGGTCCGCCGGGCCATCGACTTCGACCGGCCGGTCGCGCTCCTCCTCGTGGCCGTCCTCCACTTCCTCACCGACGCGGAGAAGCCCGCGCAGGCCGTCGCCGCCCTGCGCGACGCGCTTCCGGCCGGCAGCTTCCTGGTGCTCTCGCACGCCACCGGCGACTTCGCCGACCGCAGCGCCGCCCAGGCCGTCTACAACAAGGCCACCGCCACGCTGAACCTGCGGTCCCGCGCCGAGGTGGAGGGGTTCTTCGACGGCTTCGAACTGGTCGAGCCCGGCCTGGCCCAGGTCCCGTTCTGGCGCCCGGACACCCCGCCTCCGCCGAGGTCGGCCGAGATCGGCTTCTACGGAGGGGTGGCCCGCAAGACCGCGTGATCTCAAGGCGGTTCGGGAAGCATGGGCCGTCCCGGCCGTTCACTGTTCACCGCTGGCGAATCGTCCCCCGGCCTGGGGTGGGTGAGTGATCGTGGGCGGATGATCGAGGACCGACTTGAGCAGGTGTTCGCCGAGGCCGGATGTCAGGGCAGTGTGGCTGTCCTGGACGTCGACGGTCCCGGGCGGGTGGTGTTGGGCGACGACGAGTTGGCGGTCGCCGCGTCCACGTTCAAGATCGCGGTGGCGTTGGAGTTGTTCTGCCAGGGTGCTGAGGGCGAGTTGGACCTGGCCGAGCGGGTCCGGCTGTCGCCGTCGCGGGCCACGCCGGGCGGCCAGGGCTTCTGCATCTTCGAGGACGAGGCCGAGGTCTCGCTGCGCGATGTCGCCCGAATGATGGTGACGATCAGCGACAACACCGCGACCGACGTGGTGATCCGTCGGGTGTCGGTGCCGCGGATTCATGCACGGTTGGCCGCGTTGGGCCTGGACCGGATCCGGTTGGCGGGCACGATCCAGGAGGAGTTCGACGCGATCGGCCGCGATACGGGCTTCGCCGGGTGGGCGGAGATGAACCGCGCGATGCGCGAGGCGGGCTCGCCACGGGATGCCGACCGCATATGGGAGCGCGCGCTGTCCACTCCGTCCCTGCGGCCCGGGCGGATCACGAGCGCGACGGCCGGGCAGATGGCCGCCTTGCTGAGGATGATCTGGCGGGACGAGGCCGGGCCCGCCGACGCCTGCGCCGCGGTACGGACCGTCATCGGTCAGCAGCGGCTGACCCGCAAGATCGCCGCAGGGTTCGGTGCCGAGGTGCGGGTGGCCGCCAAGTCGGGCACGGTTCCCGGATGTGTGAGCAACGACGCCGGAGTCGTGCGGTTCCCGGACGGTTCCCGTTTCGCGGTGGCGGTGTTCACCAGGCCCACCGGGCCCGGTACGGGGACGCCACAGGCGGATTCCGTGATCGGCACGGCCGCCCGGCTGGCCGTCGAGCACCTTCGCCGGCGGAGGCACGCCGGGTGATCAGTCGTCGAGCAGCCGCCATGCGGTGAGGGCGAGCCTGGCCCGCAACAGGCCGGTGGGCTCGGTGAGTTCGATACCCAGGGTCCTTCCGATTTGTTCGAGCCGGCGGGCGACGCTGCTGTGATGCAGATGGAGACAGTCGGCGGCCCGGCGCAGGGAGCCGGTTTCGCAGTAGGCGTCCAGGGTCTCCAGGTCTTCCGGGTTGCCGGCGATACGGGCGATCGCGGCCACGTCGGCGTTGTCCCGCGCGGCGTCCTCGGGTATCCGGGCGAGCAGTGCCAACGCCCCCAGGTCGTCGTGCTGGACGACCGGTCGGCGTGCGGTGGTGAGGCGGAGGGCGGTGCGGGCTTCCCGCCAGGACCGGTCGGGGCTGTCCGCGGCGCCGATGCCGGCGCGTACGTCCGCCGGAAAGCGGTCGGCGTCCACGGTGGTGGCCAGGATGACACCCATGCCGGCGAGCGTCGCCGCCTTCACCGGGCGGGCCGGGCAGACCAGGCCGCCGATCCGGTCGAGCGGAACCCGAGACCGCACGGCGACGACGCGGAGCGGCAGGTCGGCGGCGAACCCCAGGAGCCGTAGCGCCCGGGCCCTGGCGGCCTCGTCACAGTCGGGGCTGACGACCAGTTCGACGAGGGCGGGGTCGGCCATGGTGGTGCGGGCCGGGCCGTACCGCTCGGCCACGGCCGCGGCGGCGATGGCGAGCCGGTCGAGGAGCACTTCGTCGAGCGGGCCGGGCGGGCCGGGGCGCTCCAGCCACACACTGCCGATCTCCTCCTCGTCGAGGACGACCGGCGCCGTGCTGGACGCGGGTGCCGGCGGAGCGGACGCCTCCCTGCCGTCGGGCGCCATGCGGATCGCGCGCGCCGTGCCGTGGAGCCGGATCCCGGCCACGCACTCGGCCAGGGCCGCCGACGCCCGGGCGAGCGCCGGGAGGTCGACGCGGCGGCGCATCAGCGTGTCGTAGAACGTGACGACGCGGATCGCGCCCTGGACGTGCGTGTCCAGGTGCGACAGCCGTTCGGCCAGTGCCTCCATGACGCAAGGATAGGTGCCGACGGGTGCGCCAACCGGCGTGCGTTCGGGGCGAGATGACCGACGTCTGGCGGATGAACCCCGGGGTGGTGGCTGTGAGGATGACCGACATGGATCCCGAACTCGAAGCATTCATCCCGTTGGTCCCCCAGGTCGACCTGAGCGACCCGATCGCCGACCGCAAGAACTACGCGGCGCGCGCCGCCGCGGCACCGATCCCGGACACCACAGGCCTGGACATCGAGGATCGCACCGTACCCGCCGACCCGGACGTGCCGGTGCGGATCTATCGCCCGCAGGGGGCGCAGGGCGCCATCGTCTGGCTGCACGGCGGCTCATGGGTCATGGGCGACCTGGACACCGATCACCCGTGGACCACCCGGCTCGCTGCCGCCTCCGGCACGACGGTGATCTCGGTGGGCTACCGCCTGGCTCCCGAGCACCGGTTCCCGGCCGCCCTGGACGACGCCTACGCCGTGCTGACCTGGACGGCCGAGCACGCGGCCGAACTCGGCATCGACCCGGCCCGGATCGCGGTCGGAGGGCACAGTGCCGGCGGGGCCATGGCGGCCGCGGTGGCGCTGCGGGCGCGTGACCAGCAGGGACCGCCGATCCGCTTCCAACTGCTCAACCAGCCGGGGCTCGACGACCGGCAGGAGACATGGTCGACGGATCCCGTCGCCGCGACGCTCGGAGGCGGCCACGCCCACATGGCCGCAGCGTGGCGACACTGGCTGGGCTCCGCAACCGCCACACCGTACGCCGCCCCGGCACGAGCCACCGACCTGACCGGGCTTCCCCCCGCCCACATCGCCACCGCGGAGTTCTGTCCGTACCGCGACGTGGACATCACCTACGCGCAGCGCCTCCTGCAGGCGGGCGTGTCGGTCGAGCTGCACCAGTGGCCCGGCACGTTCCACGGGTCCCAGGCGATCCTGTCGGCCGAGATCTCGCAGCGGCAGATCGCCGAACTCGCCGCGACCCTGCGGCGTGCCCTGACCGAGTGAGATGAACCAAGCCGGCCGGCGCGGCCTCCGCTTGGATGCCCGCGTACGTGCCAGTCGGTAGAAGGAGAAGATCACCGCAACAAGGGTCACCCCGATACGGACGGGTTTCGCCACACGAACACCTCGGTGCTGGGCCCCCGTTCGCAGAAGCGGCTCTTGGGGGAGGACGTGCGCAGCAGGTGGCGCAGGTCGGCTTCGAAGGCGGCACGGCGCGCGCCGAACAGGCCGGGTGCGGAGTACGACATCGAGAAGGTGCCGGCGACGACGTCGTCCTCGTTGCGTTCCAGTACCTGTCCGCCGGGGACGACATGCCGCCGGGGCCCCAGGAATCCGGCGCGGGCGATGATCGCCGCTTCGCCGCCGGGGGTTCCGTCGGGCAGCACTCCGCGCCCGGCACGGCGGACCGGTCCCAGGTACTGCTTGACCAGTTCGTCGATGGCGCCGTACGGCACACCGGGGTAGGGCAGGCCCTCAATGCCGAGTTGCTCGCCCTTCAGGTCCGAGACGTGCACCAGCGCCCCGCCGGGCCGGAGCATGCCGCGCACGGTGGCCGCCACCAGGTCGCGGTCCATCCAGTGGAAGGACTGGGCGAAGACCGCCACGGTGAAGGTGCCGAGGTCCGCCGGGAGGTCCTCGGCCCGGATCCGTACCCAGCGGGACTTGGCGGCCCCGCCCGCAGCGGCGGCCCGGCGGGCGGCTTCGTCGAGCATGCCGGGGTCGGGGTCCACGCCCACGACTTCGGCGAACAGGGACGCGAGGGGCACGGACAGGGTGCCTGGACCGCAACCCACGTCGAGGAGCCGCCCGGTGCCGTCGAGCCCGAGCGCTTCGGCCAGCACCGGCACGAGAGTGGGGGCGTACGGCAGTCTGCCGCGGTCGTAGTAGGGGGCTGCGCCCGCGAACAGTGTTTCGTCCCACACCCAGTCTTCGGCCACGGGAGGATTTTCCACGTGTGTGGGGCGCGAGGCACGGTGTTTGTCGGTGGGGCGCGGAGCGACACCAGATGGTGAAGGAGACCCTTCTGCACGTCGGGGGACTCCACGACGGTAGGTTGATCGCCATGAGTGACAACGTGTACTTCGACATCAGCATCAACGACGAGCCGGCCGGCCGGATCGTTTTCAAGCTCTTCGACGACGTGGTTCCCAAGACCGCCAAGAACTTCCGCGAGCTGGCCACCGGCGAGCACGGCTTCGGCTACGCCGGTTCCTCGTTCCACCGGGTCATCCCGCAGTTCATGCTGCAGGGCGGCGACTTCACCAAGGGCAACGGCACCGGCGGCAAGAGCATCTACGGCGAGAAGTTCGCCGACGAGAACTTCACTCTGAAGCACGACCGTCCGTACCTGCTGAGCATGGCGAACGCCGGCCGGAACACCAACGGCTCGCAGTTCTTCATCACCACGATCGTCACCGACTGGCTCGACGGCAAGCACGTCGTCTTCGGTGAGGTCGTCGAGGGGCAGAAGCTCGTCGACCAGATCGAGGGCCTGGGCAGCCGGAGCGGCGCGCCCAGCGCGAAGGTCACGATCACCGCGAGCGGCACGGTCTGACCGACGCTCCCCCGCACCGGCGGGTGACGCGAACGCCCCGGTGACGACGCCGGTCGGTTCTCTCCTGGCCGGCCGTCTCACCGGGCGTCGCCCTGTCCGCGGGCCGTCAGTGCGCGAAGACCGTGCTGGCCAGCGTCACATGGACGGCGGTGCCGCCGAGGATGCTCAACAGGGCGTTGCGGCGCCACAGATGCAGGCCGACGGTGACCGTCAGGGCCGCCAGGGGGGCCGCCACTCGGGCGTGGGTCAGCGGCAGGTCGCGCAGACAGTGGACGACCAGGATCACCATGATCCCGGCGGGCATGCGCGTGCTCAGGTACTGGACCGTGCCGCTCGCCGGCAGCGGGGCGAGGGCGGCGAAGGGGAGGGCGCGCAGGGCCCAGGTCACCGCGGCGGATATCAGGACCGCGGCGACGAGGTAGGTCGTGTCAGGCATGGCTCGGCTTCCTGCGGGTGGTGAGGTGTCGGGCCAGGAGCCCGGCGGTGAACAGGGCGAAGGCGACCGGCAGCAGCTGACCGGGGAACAGCAGCCGGGCGGCCAGGGCGCTGAGGAGGGCGAGCAGCGGGGTGGGCAGATCGCCCCGCAGGTCACGTACGGCGTCGAGCGCCAGCACGGTGAACAGGGCGGTCAGCGCGAAGTCCAGCCCGGTGACGCTGTCCGGAATGAGGGACCCGAGCAGGGCTCCGGCGGTGGCACCCCCGGCCCAGTACAGGTGCATGAAGACCTGCAGCCAGAGGATGCGCCGGCTCGGCCAGGAGCGGGCTTGCCGCCCGGCGGTCAGGGCGTACGCCTCGTCGCACAGGGCGAACGTGCTGTACGCCTTCCCGAGACGCCCCTGCACCCGGTCCAGCGGGAAGGACAGGGCGTAGAAGACGTGCCGTAGGTTCACCAGGAACGCGGACACGGCGATGGAGACCAGCGGCGCGGACGCCGCGACCATTCCGATCAGCAGGAACTCTAACGACCCGCCGTAGATGAGCGCGCTGGACAGGCCCGCCCACCACCAGCCGACTCCGGAGCGGGTGACGAGCACCCCGAAGGCGATGCCGAGCGGGACGAAGCCGAGGCCCACGGAGGCGGAGTCCTCGAACGCGGCCCGCGCCTCGGATCGGGGCCGGGGCGGCGGGGTCGGCGCAGGCGAGGCCGGGCTGTCGGCGATGGCAGGGGACGTTCGCATGAAGACATTTTAGGAAATACGTCACGTCATATAGTTGCCGATAATGTCCGTAGGCTGGGCTTATGCGCAATGTTGTGAAACTCGACGCCATCGATCGGGACATTCTGTTTCACCTGCGCCAGGACGGCCGGCTGACCAACGTCGAGCTGGCCCAGCGGGTGGGGCTGACCCCGCCGCCGTGCCTGCGCCGGGTCAAGCGGCTGGAGGAGGCGGGTGTCATCGCCGGGTACCGGGCAGTCGTCGACCCCGAGGCCCTCGGCCGCGGTCTGGAGGTCCTCATCGACGTCGAGGTCAGCGCCAACGACCGGACGACGTTCCTGGAGTTCGAGGACACCGTGGCCGCCTTCGACGAGGTGATCGAGTTCCGGCGCATGTACGGCCGCCCCGACTACTTCGTCCGCGTCGCCGTCGCCGACCACGCCGCCTACGAGTCCTTCCTCACCGAGAAGCTCAGCGGCCTGCCGTGCGTCCTGCGCATCGACTCCCACCTGACCATGAAGACGATCAAGTCGGGTTCCTGAATCCGGGCAGGGCGCAAGAGCCTACTCGGCATGTCCGGCCGGGCGATTCCACGGCTTTCGTCCGATCATGTCTCCAGAGACTCCGCCAGAGACTCATCGAGGGCACGGGAGGAACCCGTGAGGCAGTGGCGGCGCGGCCTCCACCGCGCTTGGGAGTGGCTGCGTCTGCGCGCCCTGCTCGAACACGGCCGTGAACTGGAGCTGATGCACCGGGCCATGGGGTTCGCCACGCTGGCCCTGGTGACGCTGGCTCCGCTGCTGATCGTGGTCGCCGCTGCCGATCCGCTGGTGCGGGGCGGCTTCGCCTCGTGGCTCACCGACGGCATGGGACTGTCGGGGCCGTCCGCCGAGGCGCTCACCGACGTCATCAGTCCCCCGCGCAAGGTCATCGGCACCACCAGTGTGCTGAGCCTGATCCTGCTCGCGGTGTTCGGCATCTCCTTCGCGGGCAGCGTGCAGAACGGGTACGAGCGGATCTGGGACCTCGCGTCGGGGCCCTGGCACCGGGTCTGGCGGCAGGCGACCTGGCTGGCGGTGCTGATGGCCTACCTCTATCAGGAGGTGCAGACGCGGACGGCGATCCACGGTATGCAGCGGATCTCACTCTCCGTGATCAGCGGGGTGCTGTTCTTCTGGTGGGGCCAGCGCTTCCTGCTCGGGGGCCAGGTCCACTGGCGCACCCTGCTGCCGGGCGCGATCGCCACGGTCCTCGGCCTGGTCGGCCTCAGGGCCTTCTCGTTCCTCGTCTTCGCCCCGCTCATCATCACCAACGCACTGAGCTACGGCGCGGTCGGAACCGTGCTGGTGGTGGAGTCGTGGCTGATCGGCGTCGGGTTCGTGGTGTACGGGGGTGCGCTGTTCGGCCGCTGGTTCGTCGAGCACCACTGGATGCCCGCCCACGAGGAGTGAGCGGCCCGTCAGCCGGTCGAGGCCGCGACCGGTGCGCCTTCGAGGTTGCGCGTCATCCGTTCCAGGACGCGTACAGCGGTGCCGTACTCCTCCAGCGAGATGCCCGCGATGACCGCTTCCCGGAAGAAGGCGACCCGTTCGGTGACGGCGGCCAGGCGGGCGTCGCCCTGCGCGGTGAGGGTGAGCAGGCCCGGGGCGGGGCGTGTCGCCCAGCCGTCGGTGACGACGGTCCGGATGGCGGCGGCCAGGGCGACGGTGTCGGCGTTGGCGCCCAGGGTGGTGTGGACCTCGGTGTCGGTGGCTCCGGGTGCGGCGCGGACGACGTTGAGGACCTGCCAGGTCAGGCGGGAGAGGCCGTACTCCGCGAGCAGGGCGTCCATCTGCCGGGTGAGGGCCTGGTCGGTGCGGTTGAGCCAGTAGCCGATGGGCTTCATGACAGGGCGGGTTCCTTCGGGTTAGGGGCGAGCAGGGCGGGCCAGTCCTGGGCGGTGGCCCAGTCGGCGAAGGTGTGCCAGCCGACCTCGGGGTGGTCGCGGCGCAGGGCGGTGACGTCGACGTCGAGGCCGGTGGTGGTGAAGTACGAGAACATCGCCGCGAGGTCGTCGGAGTGGGTGCGGACGTGGGACAGGGGCACCTCACGGTGTGTGACGGGGCGGCCGGTGGCGGCGGACAGGGCCGCGGCGATCTGTGTGGCGGTGAGTTCGTCGGAGGCGATGTCGACACGGCGGCCGGTGAAGGCGGACCGGCGCTGCAGGACCAGGGCCGCGAACGCGCCGATGTCAAAGGCCGGGATGAGCGTGAGGGGGCGGTCGGCCGGCATGGGCCAGGCGAACGTGTTCTCGCGCAGGCCTTCCAGGGTCCAGCCGGAGGAGAAGTTGTCCATGAAGGCCGCGGGGGCGATGACCGTCCAGGGCACGCCCGTCGTCCTGAGGTGGCGCTCGATCTCGTCCTTGCTGTCGTAGTGCGGGATGCCGGTGCCGCGGTCGGCGTGCGCCGCCGACGTGAACACGATGTGGCCGACCCGGGCGGCCGCCGCCGCGTCCAGCAGGGTCCTGCCCTGGCGGACCTCGGTGGCGGTGTCCGTGCCGAACGGGGTGGTCACCGCGAAGAGGGAGTCGGCGCCGGCGAGGGCGGCGTCCAGGGAGGGGCGGTCGTCGAAGTCGGCGTACCGGACGTCCGCACCGAGCCGGCGCAGGGCCTCGGCCGCCGGTCCGGCGGGGGTGCGGGTGAGGGCGCGGACCCGGTGTCCGGCGGCAAGCAAGGCACGGGCGGTGGCTCCGCCCTGGGCGCCGGTCGCACCGGTGACGGCGATGGTGAGCATGTGGACTCCTGAACGTGTACGGGCAGCGCATGTCATGCCTGCGCTGCACATTAACTGCGTCACGAAGACAATAGCCCACATCTTCACTGCGTCGCGCAGATAAAAAGTGGTGAAGTGGATCACCCCTGCGTCGGAGCGACGGTCGCACGGGCGGTTTCGTCGACATGGAGGGTGAAGACGTCCGGGCGGGCGTAGTGGCCGGTGGGGTCGAAGTCGAAGCGGGCTCGGGCGAGGTCGTCGAGGTCGAGTGCGGCGGACAGGATGCCCTCGCCGTCGCGCAGCGGGCCGGCCAGGATCTCGCCGAGCGGGGAGACGATGACGGAGCCGCCGCCGATGAGGACGGTGCCGGGTGCGTCCCCCTGGACGGGGTGGACGTCGGCGGGCAGGGCGTCGCGGCGCAGGTACTGGCAGGCGCCGAGCACGAAGCAGCGGCCCTCCAGGGCGATGTGCCGCAGGGTGGCCTGCCACGAGTCACGGTCGTCCACGGTCGGGGCGCACCACAGGTCGACGCCCTTGGCGTACATCGCCGTACGGAACAGTGGCATGTAGTTCTCCCAGCAGATCGCCGCGCCCAGGCGGGCCGTGCCGGTGTCCACGACGGGCAGGGTGGAGCCGTCGCCCTGGCCCCACAGGTAGCGTTCGGCGGCGGTCGGCATCAGCTTGCGGTGCAGGCCCAGGTAGCCGTCCGGGCCGAAGAACAGGGCGACGCAGTACAGGGTGCCGCGTTGCCGTTCGACCGCGCCGACCACGGCGTGCACACCCAGCTCACGGGTGACGGCGGCCAGCGCCTCGACCTCCGGGCCGGGGATCTCGATGGCGGCGGCGTGGTAGCGGCGGAAGAGGTCGCGGCCTTCCGGGGTGCGGCTGCCGACGGTGATGCCGAAGTCCAGGCCCTTGGGATAGCCACCGAGGAACGCCTCGGGCAGGACGACGACGCCGGCTCGGTGGCTCCCGACCGCCTCACGGATCAGCTGCTCGACGCGGTGCAGCGCGGCGGGTGTGTCGAACAGCGGGGCGGCGGCCTGGACTACGGCGGCGGTCACAGTGGTCATGCCGTCGAGGCTAGAACCGGCCCTCGTTCTCACGCGCGGCAAAGGTGGAGCCTGCTCCCCCGACCGTCCGGCTCTGATCGCCTAGCGTTGCCGTATGGGTAGAGCGTTGCGGCAGGCCGGGCGTGCCACGGTTCACCTGACCCTCGCCGCGGTCATGGTCTTCGGCCTGTATCTCTTCATCACCGTGCTGCTTCTCACGGCCGTCGCCACGCTCGTCGTGGTCGGGGCCTGGATGCTGCCCGAGACCGTGCTGCTGATACGTCGGATCGCCGGAGCCAAGCGGCACATGACCACCGCCTGGACGGGCCGTGAGATCCCGGAGGCGTACCAGCCGCTCACCGGTCCGCTGCGCCAACGCCTGCGCACCGCGGTCCGCGATCCCAGCACCCGTCTCGACGTGCGCTGGATGATCGCCTCGTACGTCTACGGCGCCCTGGTCCTCCTGGCATTGCCGCTGTGGCCGCTGGGTCTGGTCGTCGACGGAGTGCGGAGCGGGCTGCTGCGCCGCGCGCCGGTCGTGCTGCCGCTGATCACCCGGCTCGCCGACCTGGAGGCCGCCTGATCGACGGCCCTGTTGCGGCCTTCGCCCCGGGCCCTGCTCGCCGCCCGTGTCGAGGAGCTGGCCGCGACCCGCGCCGACGCGATCTCCGCGCACGAGGCCGAACTGCGCCGTATCGAACGCGATCTGCACGACGGCGCCCAGGCCCGCCTGGTGGCACTGTCCATGCGGATCGGGCTGGCGCGGCGAGCGTACGACAGTGATCCGGAGACCGCACGCAGGCTGCTGGACGAGGCACAGGACCAGGCTGAGGAGGCGCTCACCGAGCTGCGCCAGGTGGTGCGCGGCATCCATCCGCCGATCCTCACCGACCGTGGCCTGGCCGGGGCCGTACGGGCCCTGGCGGCCAGCAGTGGGCTGGAGGTGACCATGGAGGTGGCGGGCGGTCTGGAGGAGGGGGCCTCGACCCCCGGCCGCCGTCGAGGCTGCCGCGTACTTCGCGGTCGCCGAGGCGCTGACCAACGCCGCCAAGCACGGCGGTGGCCGACGGGCGGTACGACTGGAACGCCTGCGCTCCGGACTGCGTGCCGTCGTACGGGACGACGGCACGGGCGGGGCGGACGAGAGCGAGGGCACCGGGCTGCTGGGCATCCGCCACAGGGTCGCCGCGCTGGACGGCAGCGTCCAGGTGTCCAGCCCGGTCGGGGGTCCGACCGTGGTCGAGGTGCGGCTGCCGTGTGTGTGATGATCGCCGAGGGCGGCGGGCGACTGGCCCGGACCCTCACTTCATGCAGTCCCCCGAGCCCGTGAACTCGGCAAAGCGGCTGTTGCCCTCCCACACGGCGACGGACCAACGGGTGTACCGCCACGCCTTGTTGCTGCTGTACTCGGAGACCAGCTTCCGGCAGGCGGTGGTGGTGACGACGTCCTGGAAGTTGTCCCGCTGGGCGCGGCCGATCAGTGTGCCGTCGGGGTCGTGCATCCACACGTACGCGGCCTTCTCGACGGGATCGAAGCCCAGGCTGATGTCGTTCTCCGCGGCCACCGGATCCACCCCGTTGCCCTCGGCGACCCGGACCTTCCAGGCCGCCGTGACGGCCTTGTCGGTGGCGTCGGCGACGCGGATCTCCGCCCGGTCGCTGCTCGGTATCTGCGCGGTCGCCATACCGGACTCGTCGCCCTGCCACTGCCCGGCGGTCAGGTTGTAGCACCCGTCGGTGGCCTCGCCGAAGCCGAGGACGTTCGGCTCGGGATCGGTGTCGTAGTCCTTCCAGAAGACCGCGTAGCGGCCGTAGGGCCAGGCGGTGGGGTCGTCCGCGAGCCGGCGGGCGAGGGCGGTGCAGGCCGCCATCTCCCCGCTCCTGCGGAACACTTCCTGCTGGTCCTCGGGAAGCTGGGAGATCGGGCCGCCGGTCACCATCAGCGTCTGTGCGCTCTTGCTGAACGTGACCGTGGGCTCCATGAAGGCCATGTCCTTGGTGGCGAGCATGGTCCTCATGTCGTCCCGGACCGTGGTCGCCACGTCCTGCTCGGTCGCGGTGCTCGCTCCGGTACTGACTCGCCACTCGTCGTCACCGGGCTGGGTCTCGTCCCCGGCGCGGGTGAAGGCGGGGTCGGTCACCCCCGCGAGCGGGTCGGTCGGGACGGCTGCCCTGCGGGGATCGACCGCCGGCTGCGCCGGTTCCGTCGTCCCGTCGGGCGCGGCGGATCGGGTGTGCTGTGCGGTGCTGTCCGCCTGCGCGGCCGGGGACGCGCCGGCCGTGGACTCCTTGGTCTTTGCGGCATGGTCGCCTCTGTTGCCGGGGAGGGCGATGACGGCGCCCGCGAGACCGCCGGCCACGGCTGCGGCGACGAGGACGGTCGTGATGGTCCGCTTCCGGGAGGACGGTGCCGCCGGGGCGTGCCAGCGGGGATCGTCCAGGGTGGGCAGGTCCCACTGGGCCATGACCGGTTCACCGGCGCGGGTGGATCCCAGGTCCACCTCGCCGCCGACGACCTGGGTGGCCTGCGCGGCGAGCAACGCTGCACACTTGTCCGCCGCCGTCACGGCGCTTGTCCGTTCGCCGGGTTCCTTCGCGAGGGCCGTCTCCACGATCTCCCGCAACTCCCGCGGAACTCCGTCCAGATCGGGTTCCCCCGACATGACGCGGAACGCGACCGCGTCCGGCGCGCCGGCACCGAACGGGAGACGGCCGGTCGCGGCGTACGCCACCAGCGCGCCCCAGGCGAACAGGTCGCCCTCGGGTCCGGCCGTGCCCCCGCGGTAGTACTCGGGGCTGATCCAGCCGGGGGTGCCGGTCAGGACGCCGGTCCGGGTCACGCTGGTGCCGTCGGCGGCGTGGGCGATGCCGAAGTCCAGCACGCGGGGCCCGGCGGGCGTGAGGATGACGTTCTGCGGCTTCACGTCCCGGTGGACCACACCGGCCTGGTGAATGGCCGCCAGCGCCTGGGCCGTACCGGTCGCGAACGCGTACAGCGTGCCGCCGGTGAGGGGGCCGTACCCGGCCAGGTGCTCGCTGAGGGTGGGGCCGGGCGCGTAGGCGGTCGCCAGCCAGGGTGCGGCGGCCTCGGGATCGGCGGCGAGCAGCGGCAGGAGGCAGGGGCCCTGCACCCGGGCGGAGAGCTGGACCTCACGGCGGAACCGCGCCCGGAACTCCGGGTCCTGGGTCTGCGCGGGGTGGATCACCTTGACCGCGACCCGGAGTCCGTCGTCGGTGAGGCCGGCGTGGACCGTGCCCATGCCGCCGGAGCCGAGACGGCCGATGATCCGGTACGGGCCGATGCGGGCGGGGTCTCCGGGGTGGGCAGGACGCACCCGCCCGCCCGCGCCAGTAGTGCTCACGGAACTCCCCCCAGGAGCATGCCGATGGATCGTGCAGAAGATGTGGAGAATGTGTATATCACGCAGATGGTTGGCGTCGGCACGCGTTGTCGGGGAGCGGGCGGGTCACACGGTCACGGCGATACGCACCCCGTCCGACGCACCGTCAAGCTGCCATTCCCTGGGCGTCATCCCGTACGCGGCGCGGAAGCAGCGGCTGAAGTGGCTGGGGTTCACGAAACCCCAGCGGCGGGCGACCGCTGCCACGCCGCCCGACTGCGCCTCGGGCCTCAGCAGGTCCCGTCGGCAGCGTTCCAGGCGCTGCAGCCGTATCCAGCAGCCCACCGTCACGCCCTCGGAGCGGAACAGCTGGTGCAGGGAGCGGACCGACATGAAGTGTGCCGCGGCGATCCCTGACGGGGAGAGTTCCGGGTCGGACAGGTTGCGCACGATGTGGTCCTTCACGCGCACCAGGGTGGCCGCGGCGGTCTCCGAGGACGGTGGCGCGAGGCGTCCGCGCCGCTCGTCGATCAGCAGCGCCAGCAGGTCGAGCGCCGTGGCGGCGACCTGCCGGCCCGCGGTGTCGTCGAAACTGTCCGCCGCACGCGCCACGCGGGTGAAGTACGTCGACACCAGTGCGGCGCTCGCCTCGTCGGGACGGAACGCGGTCGCCGTCACCGCCCGCAGATCCTCGTCCGGCACACGAAGGGCCTGGCGGGGGAAATGGAAGGACGTGAAGCGGAATCTCTCGTCGAGTCTCTTTCTGAACGGGCGGGAGGAATCCGAGAGGGAGAACTCGCCGGGCCGTATCACGGTCTCCCGGCCGTCCTGCTCCTTGAGTGAGGAACCCCGCAGCTGGAGGCTGAGGGTCAGGAACTCCTGGCCGTCACGGGCGATGAGACGTCTGCTGCGCGTCACCAGTTGCGGGCCCGCCTCGACATGGGCGACCTGGAGTACGCCGACGCGCCGGCCGACGATGCTTCCCGGGGACGGTTCCCGCTCCAGAAAGGTGACGTCGAGCGGGATGAAGGTACGGGACACCGCCTCGTGCCAGCGCTCGGCCCGGGCGGAGGCGGCGAGGGGCGCCGTGGAGAGAACGTCGGACACCAGGCTCCACGAAGAGTCGGAAGGCAAATCAGGTACGGGCTCGGAAGGAAAGTCACGTACGGGCTCGCCCTCCCGCACGGGCGGAAGGGCGAGCTTCGTGGCGTGCGGTCAGCTCGTCGCGCGGACCGCGTCGCGGATCAGTGCGGCGACCTCCTTGGGCTGGGACACGGCGACCGCGTGCGACGCGCCCTCCAGCTCCATGACGATCGCTCCGGCCCGCTTCGCGCCGTAGCGCTCGACCTCCGGGTTGATCGCCTCGTCCGCGCCGGCGATCAGCGCCCAGGCCGGCTTGGTCTGCCACGCGGCGGCGGAGGCGGTCTCCTCGAAGGCCGCGGCGGCGAGCGGGCGCTGGGCCACCGCGAGGACCTTGGTGACCTCGGGGGCCACGTCGGCGGCGAAGACCGACGGGAAGGCGTCCGCCGCGATGGTGACCTCGACGGCGTCCTCGCCGTCCGGGCCGGGGTACGTCCACTGCTTCAGGTTGCTCACCAGCGGCGAGAGCGGGAAGCGGCCCTGCAGCTCACCGAGGCTCTCGCCCTCCTCGAGGACATAGGCGGCCACGTAGACCAGCCCGACGACGTTCTCGACGGTGCCGGCCACGGTGATGAGCGCACCGCCGTACGAGTGGCCGACCAGCACGACGGGGCCGTCGATCTGGGCGGCCGCGGAGGCGATGTAGGCGGCGTCGGAGGCGAGGCCGCGCAGCGGGTTGGGCGGCGCGACGACGGGGATCCCCTCGCGCTGCAGTTCCTCGATTACCCCGGACCAGCTGGTCGCGTCGGCGAACGCGCCGTGGACGAGGACGACCGTGGGAGTGGAGGCGGTCATGTCGGTGCAGTCTCCTCGGCTTCAGGCGGTGTGCAGGGCCGCGTGCAGGGTGCGGACGGCCAGGGTGATGGCGGCCTCGGCGGCGTGGGTGCCGCGCAGGGCGTTGAGCATGACGAAGTCGTGGATGATGCCCTGGAAGCGCACCGCGGTGACGGGCACACCGGCCTCGCGGAGCTTGTTGGCGTAGGCCTCGCCCTCGTCGCGCAGCACGTCGGCCTCACCGGTGATGACCAGCGCCGGGGGCAGGCCCGTCAGCTGCTCGGTGGTGGCGCGCAGCGGGGAGGCGGTGATCTGCGCCCGCTCGGCCTCGTCGGTCGTGTACTGGTCCCAGAACCACTGCATGCCGTCGCGGCGCAGGAAGTAGCCGGTGGCGAACTGGCGGTAGGAGCCGGTGTCGAAGTTCGCGTCCGTGACCGGGTAGAACAGCACCTGCTGGACCAGCGGGAGGCCGCCGCGCTCCTTGGCCATCAGGGTGAGGGCGGCGGTCATGTTGCCGCCGACGGAGTCACCGGCCACGGCCAGCCGGGAGCCGTCCAGGCCCTTGGCGGCGCCCTGCTCGACGACCCACCGGGCGACGGCGAAGTTCTGCTCGATGGCGACCGGGTAGCGGGCCTCGGGCGACAGGTCGTACTCGGGGAAGACGACCGCGGCGTTAGCGCCGACGGCGAGTTCGCGCACCAGGCGGTCGTGGGTGTGGGCGTTGCCGAAGACCCAGCCGGCGCCGTGGATGTAGACGATCACCGGGAGGGTGCCGGTGGCGCCGGCGGGCTTGACGATGCGTGCCCGGACGCTGCCCGTGGGGCCGCCCGAGACGGTGATCCACTCCTCGTCGACGGCCGGCTTCTCGATCTCGCCGGACTGCACCTCGTCGACCGCCTTGCGGCCCTCCGCCGGGGCCAGGTCGAACAGGTACGGCGGGTTGGCGGTCGCGCGGGCGAACTCGGCGGCGGCGGGTTCCAGGACCGGCTGGACCGGTGCTACGGCGTCGGACATCGATTCTCCTCGGATGATCGGGGGCGCCGGATCGCATGGTGAGATGGTGAATCCGCTGAGTACTCCGGCACCGCTGAGCGCCACCGTAGATCCGCTGGGCGGAGGTCAATTGCCTGTGAGCGAACGGCCGGTGTGCCGACAGTGCACGGATGCGCGCGGCACCGCCGAGGGTGCGTGCGCTGGGGGAATGGTTCGGTGCGCCGACGGGAAGCAGCCGGCTACCGGCCAGCGGAGTCCCGCCACTCGCTCGGGGTCATCCCGTACGTGGCCCGGAAGACGCGGCTGAAGTGCGTGGCGCTGGCGAAGCCCCAGTGGCCCGCCACCGCGGCGATGGTCCGGATCCCGCGGGAACGGTCCGTGAGTTCGCGCCGGCACTCCTCCAGCCGGCGCAGCAGGATCCGCCGGCCGACGGTGGTCCCTTCGTCGGCGAAGAGCTTGTGCAGGTAACGCACGGAGATGTGGTGGGCGCGGGCGATCCGCTCGGGGGACAGCTCCACGTCACTCAGGTTCAGGTCGATGAACCTGAGGATCCGGCACACCAGGGCCGACTGGTCGTCGGCGGCCGCCCTCCCGTGTTCCCGCAGATGCTCCGTGGCGAGGGTGGTGAGCAGGTTCACGGCGTTCCAGGCGAGCATCTCGCCGACCGTGGCCCGGGACGTGACGGCGGTGTCGGCGAGGTCGGACAGGAACGGCGAGAGGAGCGAGCCCATCCGGGAGCCGCGGCGCACCGGCACCCTGGTGATCCGGTGCAGGTCGCGGTCCGCGAGCCCCAGCAGTTCGCGTGAGAGCAGGAACGTCTTCGTACGGCATCGCTCGGGGAGGTCCAGCGCGGGCGGGTGGTGCAGGTCGTAGAAGCAGATGTCGCCGGGGCCGAGTTCGCCGTCCACGGAAGGTTCCTGCAGTAACAGCGGCCCGCCGCCCCGCACGCCCACGAAGAGGAACTCGCCGCTGTCCCGGGCGATCCACCTGCGGGGCCCTGCGGTGAGGTCCGGTTGCGCGTGCGGCGAGCGTTCGCGGGGCAGCACGGCGGGGGCCGCGTCCGTGATGAGGATGTCGAGTCCCATGGCCCGTCGCCACACCGGTCCCGGTTGCGGTGACCCCGGGTGTCCGCCGCTCGTCTCGATGCCGGTCGTCGCCGTCATCTTTCGTCGCCTCCGCTCTGTCGTCACGTGAAG
Source organism: Streptomyces sp. NPDC001410 (assembly GCF_042895235.1). Lineage (NCBI taxonomy): Bacteria > Bacillati > Actinomycetota > Actinomycetes > Kitasatosporales > Streptomycetaceae > Streptomyces > Streptomyces sp. NPDC001410. The sequence continues at coordinate 280,545 of NZ_JBIAWE010000003.1, read as the reverse complement.
CGGCGATGGAGAAGGCCACTTCGCCGCGAGCGTAGGTCGGGAGATGTGCAAAAAGAGTGACAAGGAAGTGAGGGGGCTACTCGGTGAGTTCGGCGGCGAAGGCACGCAGCAGCTCGTGCAGGGCGTAGTGGCCGGGCCCGGCTTCGGTGACGAGGTGCGCCTCGGCCAGCTCGCCCAGGAGGGTCCGAGCCTCGTACACCGGCAGGTCGGCCAGTGCTGCGGCGGCACCGGCCGTGACGAGGGGACCGGTGTGCCGCGGAAGCAGCCGGAACAGCCGGGCGCCCTGCGCCGACAGGGTGCGGTAGGAACAGCCGAACGCGGCGCGGGCGTCGGCCGCCCCCTTGGCGGAGGAGAAGGCGTCGAGGCTGCCGTGGGAGGCGCGGAGTTCGGCGGCGAGGGCGGCCAGCGGGAAGTCTCTGCGGCTGGCGGCGCGCGCGGCGACGACGGCGAGGGCCAGCGGCAGCCGCCCGCACCGTACGACGATCTCCTCGGCCGCCTCGGGTTCGGCGGCCACCCGCTCGGAGCCGATCCGCCGGGCCAGGACGGCGCGGGCGTCCGCCGCGGACGGCAGGTTCAGGCGCAGCGGGCGGGCGCCGGCGGCGATCAGGCCGGCCAGTCCGTTGCGGCTCGTGACCACGGTCAGGCAGTCGGGCGAGACGGGCAGCAGAGGGCGGAGCTGCTCGGCGTCGGCGGCGCCGTCGAGGAGGAGGAGAAGGCGGCGGCCCGCCAGCAGGCCTCGGTAGAGGCCGACGAGCGCGTCGACGCCCTCAGGCATCCGCTGTGCGGGCACTCCGAGGGCGGCGAGGAGCTGCCGGAGCGCCTCGGCGGGTGCCAGGGCGGCCCGGCGCGGGTCGAAGCCGCCCAGGTCCACGTGGAGTTGGCCGTCCGGGAAGCGGTCGGCGGCGCGGTGCGCCCAGTGCACCGCGAGGGTGGTCTTGCCGATGCCCGCCATTCCGCTGATCAGGACGGTCGCGGGCAGGTGGGCGGTCGTCACAGTGGCGTCGGCGAGGGCGCTCAGCGTGTCCAGCTCGGTGCTGCGGCCCGTGAAGACGGCGAGGTCGGGCGGCAACTGGGCGGGCCGGACGAAGGGTTCCGGAGACTTCGCGCGCGCCGACGGCGTGTTCCGCGCGGTGATGTGCCCGGCGGGTTGCACCTCCTGGCGCAGGACGCGGGCGTGGGCGGCGCCCAGCTCGGGACCGGGTGCGACGCCCAGCTGGGTGGCCAGGTCGCGCCGGACGTGCTCGTACGCGGTCAACGCCTCGGCCTGCAGTCCGCAGGCCGCCAGCGACATGACCAGTCGGGCGTGCAACGGCTCGTCGAGCGGTTCGAGTTCGGCGGCTCTGCGCAGGGCGGGGAGCACCTGCTCCGGCCTGCCGCACAGCAGGGCTGCGTCCGCTGCCATCTGCGCGGTGTGCACGATGTCCCGCTCCACGGCCGCGAAGTGCGGGTGCGCGCGTGTGGCCGCGGGTATCCCCGTCGCCACCGGACCGCGCCACAGGGCGAGGGCGTCGGCGAAGTGCCGTACCGCTTCCTCCGGTCGTCCGGTGGCGGCGGCCCGCATGCCCTGCCGGGCGAGGTCGCGGAAGCACAGCAGGTCGACCTCGGCGGTGTCCGCCGCCAGCAGATAGCCACCGGTGCGGCCGAGCAGGCGCTGTCCGGGCACGCGCGGCGGCAGCCCCGGTTCGAGCAGCCTGCGCAAGGCACCGACGTAGCGGCGCACCACGTTCCGGGCACTTGCAGGGGGCTGCCCGGACCAGAGCACGTCGACGATCTCGCTCATCCGCATGGACCGGCCCGTGTGCACCAGCAGCAGCCCGAGCAGGGCCCGTTGCTGCGGAAAGCCGAGGTCCAGCTCGGTCTCCCCCCGTACCACACGCAGGGATCCGAGCACTTCGAACCGCATCACTTCACCGAGCCTCGTCCCGCACGGCCACCGACCGCTGACTGCCGACCACCGCCGCATCGCGCGTGTGCGCGCCGCTCACACCGCGCCCGGCCATTCTTCCCGCCCGTCGAGTCTGGCCCGGACCCGGTCGGCGTCGGGGTGGCCGAGTGCGGTGAGGAGGGTGAGGGCCTCCTCCCAGGCGGCCCGGGCGCCGTCGCGGTCGCCGGTGGCCAGGTGGGTCTCGCCGATGCGGGTGAGCGTGTCGGCCTCCGGGTACGGCGCCCCGAGCGCGCGGTACAGGGTCAGCGCGTTGCGGTAGCCGAGCAGGGCCTGTGGGTGGCGCCCGAGGTGGTGGTAGGCGTAGGCGATGCTGTCCCAGGTCGCGGCCTGGCCGTAGCGGTCGCCCAGGTCCTGGAGCAGGGTCAGGGCTGCGAAGCAGTGGGCGAGCGCCTGCCGGTGCTCGCCGAGCAGGACGTGGTACCAGCCGACGGAGTTGAGGACACTGGCCTGCGCCGGCCGGTGGCCCGCGGTACGGAACAGGTCGAGGGCGAGCCGGTTGTGCCGCAGGGCCCCGGCCAGGTCGCCCTGCTGCTCGCTCGTCCAGCCCAGGCTGCGGTGGGTGCCCGCCCGGCCGACGAGGTCACCGAGGCCGGTGAACAGCTCCAGGGCTCGTTCGAGGTGGGCGCGGGCCTCCTCGTGCAGCCCCAGTCTGCCCGCCGCCCGGCCGAGGCCGCGCAGGGCGCGGGCCTCCAGCGCGGGATCGGCGAGCCGCAGCGCGGCGTCGAGCGCGGTGCGCTGGGCGGCCAGTCCGTCGTGCCAGTGGCCGCGCCGTTGGAAGTACGGCTCCAGGGACCAGGTCAGCAGACACGCGAGCCGGTCGCGTCGGGAGGCCGCCGCCTCCTGGATGACGGCGGGCAGCGCCCCGTACTCGGCACCGAGCCAGGCCAGGGCCTGGCTGTCGTCGGCGAACGGGTCGGCGGGCGTGCCCTCCGGCAGGGGCAGCAGATCCCCGCTGGGATCGAGGAGCGCACCGGCGGCATGGGCGCGTTGCAGGTAGTGCGCGAACAGCCTGTCGCTCGCCTCCTGCCGCTCGGCCTCGTCGTGGTGGGTCCGGAGGAGTTCGGCTGCGTGCGCGCGGAGCAGGTCGTGGAAGGCGTAGCGGCCGGGCGCAGGTTCGTTGACGAGGTGGACGCCGGAGAGTTCGGCGAGCAGGGGACGCACCTGACGGAGCGGCAGTCCGGCGAGCGCGGCCGCGGCGGCCGGGGACACGTCCGGGCCGGGGTGCAGGGCCAGGAGCCGGAAAAGCCGGGCGGCCTCGGCCGACACGGCACGTACGGACCAGGAGAACACCGTGGCGACGTCCGCCGAGGTGTCGGACCGGGTGAAGGCGTCGAGGCTGCCCTGGGCCTCGCGGAGTTCGGCGGCCACGGCGGCCAGCGGGAAGTGCGGACGGAGGGCGGCGCGGGCGGCCACGCAGGCGAGGGCGAGGGGCAGTCCGGCACACCGGGTGATGATCGCGTCGACCGCCCCGGGTTCGGCGGCGATCCGTTCCGCGCCCAGCCGGCCGGCGAGGAACGCCCGCGCCTGGCCGGTGTCGAACGGCCGCAGGGCCAGGGAGCGGGCTCCGTGGGCGGCCACCAGGCCGGTGAGTTCGTCCCGGCTGGTGACGATGGTGAGGCAGCCGGGCGCGCCGGGCAGCAGCGGCCGCACCTGCTCCGCATCGCGCGCGTTGTCGAGCAGGACGAGCACCCGCCGTCCGGACAACACGCTGCGGTAGAGCGCGGCCTGTGCGTCCGGGCCCTGCGGGATGCGCTCGGGCGGCACCCCGAGCGCGTCGAGGAAGCCGCGCAGGGCCTCCCCCGGCTCGGTGATCGCCCCGGACGGAGCGAAGCCGCGCAGGTCGACGTAGAGCTGGCCGTCCGGGTACCGGTCGGCGACCCGGTGGGCCCAGTGGACGGCGAGCGTGGTCTTGCCCACCCCCGCCATGCCGCCGAGCGCGGAGATCAGGACCGTATCGGCGTGCTCCGCGTCGCCCGCGAGCGAGCCGAGCACCTCCGCCAGCTCGGTGTGCCGTCCGGTGAACGTGGGCAGGTCGTGGGGCAGTTGGGCGGGTACGGCGGGGTGCGTGCCCGGGGATTCCGGGTGCGGTGTGTCGGCGCCCTGGCCGGTCGCCTCGTGCAGTGCGTCCCGCAGTTCGGGGCCGGGGTCGATGCCCAGCTCGTCGGCGAGGCGGGCGCAGGCGGTCCGGTGCGTGTCCAGCGCCTCGGCGCGACGCCCGGTGGCCGCGAGGGCCAGGACCAGCCGGGCCAGCAGGGGCTCGTCCAGCGGGTGCGCGGCGGCGGCCTGCCGGAGTTCCGGCAGCACCCTGTCCGGTACACCGGCGTGCAGCGCCGCGTCGGCCGCCTCGCGCACGGCGGCGAGGCGCTCGCGCTCCGGCCCGCCGACCGCGATGCGCTCGCGCACGTCCGGGGAGATCCCGGCGGCAACCGGTCCGTTCCACAGCGACAGCGCTTCGGCGAGCCGCTCCACGGCCCGTGCGGGCGAGCCCTCGGCGGTCGCCCGCCGGGCTTCGTCCCGCAACTCGCGGAAGCGTACGAGGTCCAGGGCGTCGCCGTCGGTGACCAGCCGGTAGCCGCCGGCGCCGCGCACCAGCCGGCGGCCCGACGCCCGCGCGGGCAGCCCCGGCTCCAACAGGCGGCGCAGGGAGCCGACATGGCGGCGGACGACGTTGACGGCGGTGCGCGGCGGGTGCGGTCCCCACAGCGCGTCGACGATCTCGGGTACGGGCACGGGCTGGCCTGCACGAAGCAACAGGAGGGCCAGCAGCGCCTGTTCCTGAGGCCCCCCGAGTTCCAGCTCGCGCTCCCCGCGCCAGACCCGCACCGGCCCCAGCACCGCGAACCGCACGGCCGACTCGTCCGGCATGACGCCCCCCCTCCGGTCTGCCTCCCCGGACTCGAATGTACGTCACCGGATCGGTAACCGAGAGTTACTGCACCGCGAGACCCCAGGAACTTCCGGCATCTCTGCGTGCAACCTTTCGCCATAGTTGCGTGTCTCACCCCATAACAGCATGACTCGACCAAGGGGGACATCATGCGAAGAATTGGGGCAGTGATAGCAGCGCTCCTTCTGGCGGGCGCAGGGTTGGGGACGGCGTCGAGCGCGGCGGCGCAGGCGACGGCCTGTCCGACCGGCTGGGGCAGCCTCGCCAAGGGCGGCCCCACCGCCGGCGCCGTGCCGCTCGACGACATCAGGACCGGTCGGCACGCCTGCTTCGACCGCATGGTCTTCGACGTGCCCGGCGGGGGCCGTTCCCTCGGCTACTCCGTCAAGTACGTCCACCGGCTCTATCAGACCGCCAGCGGCCGGTACATCCCGGTCGGCGGCGGGGCGATCCTCGACGTCCACATCGGCGCGCCGAGTTACGACCCGGAGACCGGCGCGGTGACGTACCCGGGACGGGTGGGCCGCACCCTTCCCGGCGTGAACGTCAGCGGGTACCGCACCTTCCGGGACACCCGGTTCGCCGGCAGCTTCGAGGGAGAGACGCAGATCGGTCTCGGGGTCCGGGCCCGGCTGCCGTTCCGGGTGCTCCAGCTGTCCGACCGTCTGGTGATCGACGTGGCCCACAACTGGACGGGCAGCCGCTGATCACGGGCCGCACGCACGCTTGCCCTGTGTTCCCGCGTCTGGTTGGGTACCCGGCACCCCGTACGCACGGGGGACGGCAGGCGGGAGGGGCGGGCGGCGTGCGGCCGACGGAACGACAGGACACCGAGGGGCTGTTGCCCGAGGGACTCGGGCAGGCGATACGCGGGACCGCCGAGGACATCGCCGCGCTGTTGCGGGGTGTGCCCGACACGGCGGTTCCCGTACCGGGTTCGGAGTGGACCGTCGGCGAGGCGGCCGCGCATCTGGCCCTGGCCAACGAGCTGATGGCCGACCTCGCCGCCGGGCGCGAACGCCCCTACGGCGACGGCACCCCGCAGAGCCTGGCCGCGGCGAACGAGGAGTCGCTCGCCGTCTTCGAAGAGCGCCGGGCGGAGCCGCTGGCGACGATGATCGCGGAGCAGGCCGAGGCCTTCCTGGACGCCATGACGCGGACGGCCGCCCAAGACCCCGCACCGACCACGCCGCTGGGCCCCATGGACCGCGACGTTCTCGCGTCCTACCTGCTCACGCACATGCTGGGCCATGGATACGATCTCGCGCGCGCCCTGGACCGCCCGCACATGGTCGACGGCCCGCGCGTGAGCCTCTGCATGCCGTTCGTGCTCTCGGTCATGCCGCGCGTCACGAACACCGCGGCCACCGCCGGTCTCACGGCTCGCTACACGGTCCGGCTCCGCGGGGGCGAGGCGTTCGGCGTGGCCTTGGCCGACGGTGCCGTGCAGGTGACCCCGGGGACGCCGCAGGACCGCTCGGACTGCACCATCCTCATCGAGCCCACCGCCTTCCTGCTCGTCGCGCTGGGCCGGCTCAACCCGTGGCGTGCCATCGCCCGGGGACAGATCCTCGCCTGGGGATCCAAGCCCTGGCTGGCCCCACGCTTCCCGACCCTGTTCACCGCGCCCTGAGCCGGCTCACCCCTGGGACCGGGTGGCTCCGAAGTGGGTCTCGTGGTTCCAGACGTGGGTGCAGGACGGGCACTGCAGGTGGAGCAGGCTGCCGGTGTTGGAGAGCAGGTAGCGCCAGTGGGAGCGGCACTCACCGCCCTGCGCGCAGGTGGCGCACTGCCGGCGGTCGTCGCAGTTCGGGCAGTCCACCCAGGCACGGCGCCCGATGTCGGCCTGCGGATCAAGCGGCAGCATCGCCGCCCCCGCGCCTGGGGAGCACCCCGGCAGCGACCAGCTCGTCGTAGATCCGCTGCTGCTCCGCGTCGAGGCCGGAGTACAGCAGGTCGTACGCCTCCTCCTCACCGCGCAGCGCCGCGACGGGGTCCCAGTCGGGCCCCAGAGCGGCCAGGGCGTGCGTGCGCCGGAGCATCTCGTGCGCGGTCAGGTCGACGACGAACTCGACCGGCTCGGACTCGCTCACCGCGGCAGGCTCGTCCGGCTCGCCAGGAAGGATGGGGCCAAAGGAGGACATACGACCGAACGTAGGTAACCCTTTCCCGCCACGGCAAGAGCAGGTGGGGGAAGTCACAGCAGGTCACTTCAGGATGTTCACGGCCCGCGCGACCACCAGGACCACGGTCACCAGGGAGACCGAGGACTGCAGCATCATCAGCATCTTCGCCCACCGGGAGAGCGGCATCACGTCGGTCGGGCTGAAGGCGGTGGAGTTGGTGAAGGACAGGTACAGGTAGTCCAGGAACGCCGGCTCCCAGTCCGGCGGGGCGACCTCCGGGCTCTGCATCTGCACGAAGAGGAAGTCGGCGTGCTGCTGCCGGCCGAGGGCCCGCGCCATCGGGCCGCCGCGGTCCCACTCCCAGTACCACAGGGCGAACACGATGACGTTCGTCAGCCAGATGCCGCCGCCGGTCAGCAGCAGCGGCACCGCGTCCTTGCCCGCGCGGCCGCTCACCAGGTCCGCGACGAGCCGGAGGGCCGCCAGGCCGTTGGCCAGGCTGATGACGGAGATCAGGCCCAGGCCGAGCCACCTCAGCCATCGTGTCTGCGGCTCGACCCGCCGGGGGTTCGCGGCGATCAGGCCGGCCAGCAGCACCAGCTCCAGTACGGGCAGCGCCCAGTACGGCTGGAGCGCGAGCCGGTGCGGCAGCATCAGCTGCAGGGCGACCGCCACCAGGATCACGGCGGTCACCGCCCAGCGCGGCTCCCCGCGCGTCGCCCGCCGCCACGCGGGGACCAGATCACGCTCGCCGGTCTCCAGCAGCCGCTCGACCCTGGCCAAGCGGTTCTCGGCGTCGCCCATGTCATCGGTCATGGCGAAGATTGTCCCGGCTGGCGGTCCGCGCGCCGTAGGGGGTGTCGGGCACCGGGCGTACGGGCGCTGACCTGCGGTTCAGCCGCCGATGAGGGCGGTGAACCGATCGGTGTCGATGTTGCCGCCCGAGGCGATGACACCGATCCGCCGCGGAAGGTTCTCGACGCGTCCGGCCAGCAGGGCCGCCAGGCCCGAGGCGCCGCTGGGTTCCAGGACGATCTTCAGGCGCTCGAAGGCGAACCTCATGGCTTGGACGATCTCCTCGTCGCTGACGAGCGTGACGGCGTCGACCAGGCGCTGGTTGACGGCGAAGGTGATCTCGCCGGGGGTGGAGAGCGCCTGGCCGTCGGCGATGGTGCGGGGCACGGGAATGGTGACGCGCTCGCCGCTCTCCAGGGAGCGCTTGGTGTCGTCGCCCGCCTCGGGCTCGACGCCGATCATCCGGACGCCCGGGTGCAGGGCCTTGGCGGTGGTGGCGCTGCCGGCGATGAGACCGCCCCCGCCGACGGGCACGACCAGCGCGTCGAGTTCTCCGGTGTCCTCGAGGAGTTCGAGGGCGGCGGTGCCCTGGCCGGCGATGACGTGGGGGTGGTCGTAGGGCGGGATCAGGGCCAGGCCGCGGTCCTCGGCCAGGGCCTCGCCGAGGGCGGTGCGGTCCTGGGTGTAGCGGTCGTACGTGACGATCTCCGCCCCGTAACCGACGGTGGCCTCCATCTTGGAGCGGGGGGCGTCCTCGGGCATCAGGATGACGGCGCTGGTGCCCAGTTCGCGGGCGGCCAGGGCGGTGGCCTGGGCGTGGTTGCCGGAGGAGTAGGCGGCGATGCCCTTGGCCAGCTGCTCGGGAGAGAGCTGGGCCGCCGCGTTGTAGGCCCCGCGGATCTTGAAGGCGCCGATCCGCTGGAAGTTCTCGCACTTGATGAACACCTCGGCGCCGACGAGGGCGTCGAGCGTGCGTGAGGTGAGGACGGGGGTGCGGTGGGCAATGCCCTTGAGGCGCGCGGCGGCCTCACGGACGTCGTCGAACGTTACGGGCGAAACGGCGGCCATGTGTGTCCTTGCGGTAGGAGGCGGGAGGTGATCGGGGACCTCGGCGGGCGGGCTACCAGCCGCTGACGCGGTTCCAGACCCCCTGGATCGTGGGCGTGGGGCCGTCGGGCCGGCTGCCGTCGACGACGTGGTAGCCGTGGTGCTGGGCCGCTGTGGCGGGTGGTTGGGCAGGACGCGCAGGCGGGTGTGGGGGCACCTCCCACGCCCTTGACGCAGTGAGGGAGCATGCGTGGCGTCGCAGGGCAGACGGGAGTTTGACGGGTGGAGCCGACCCCGATGACGGGCACGGGCGGCCCGCAGTGCGTCGGCCGCGGAGACGGCGGCGTCGCGTTCGTTCTTCGCTGCCAGGCGCTGGTCCTCCGCGGTGTGGGCGAAGCAGGACTCCCCCGCGTGCGTCAGGTCGCCGTCGAGGCCGCCCGCCTCGTGCAGGACGCGGCCGATGGCGACGAGCCCGGGCGCGTCGGGCCTGAGGCCGCCGCGGTGGCCGTCGCAGTCGATCTCGATCTGGGCGGGCAGAGCGATGCCCGCTTCGCGCGCGGCGTCGGCGACGGCTGTCGCCTGTTCGGTGCTGTCGAGCACGTCGACGACGGCGAACGGGGTGTCGGGATCGGCCAGGCTCCGAACGTGCGCCGGTGGTGCGGTGGTCACAGGGTCATGTCCAGCTTCTTCAGAAGGGCCAGGCCCAGATAGAGGTCCTGCAGGCCGATGCCGGAGCTGTCGAAGACCGTGATGTCGTCGTCGGCGCGTCCCGCGACCCGGCCGGTGAGGACCTGGCCGAGCGGGGTGAGCACGGTCTCCTCCGGGGCATGCTGGCTCTCGCCCATGCGACGGGCCTGCTCGGGCAGATCGCAGAAGACGCGCGCCACGGAGAACAGTCCGGGGTCCAGCTCCCGCTTGCCGGGAGCGTCGGCGCCCATGCAGGAGATGTGGGTGCCGGGCCGGACCCACTCGGCCGGGAACAAGGGCGGGGCGTCGGCAGTGGCGTTGGTGGCGGTGACGATGACATCGGCCCGGGCGCAGGCCTCCTCGGCGCCGGTGACTGTCGCCGTTCGGCCTTCCGACGCGAGATCGGCTGCCATCCGTGCGGCGCGGTCCTTGTCGCGGCCCACGACCAGGACCTCCTGCACGGGCCGGACCCGACTGACGGCCCGTACCTCGTAGGCGGCCTGGTGCCCGGTGCCGAACACGGCCAGCGTGGTGGCGTCGGGGCGGGCCAGCAGATCGACGGCGAGGGCGTCGGCTGCCGCGGTCCGGTAGGCGTTGGCCTTGCCGACCTCCAGGACGGCGGCGATCCGGCCGATCGTCTGGTCGAAGAGCAGCAGGGTGGAGTGGTGGCGCGGCAGTCCCTGCTCCGGGTTGCCCGGCCAGTAGCTGCCGATCTTCACCCCGGCGTGCGTGGCGGAGGCCGACGGCTTGAGCGTGAACCGGTTTCTCGGGTCGGATCCGTGCACGGCCAGACTGGGGAAGACCGCGCCGTCGACGGTCGCGGCGAACGCCTCGCGCGCCGCCTGCAGAGCGAGGTCCTCGTCGACGACCGCGGCGGTCTCTTCCTCGGTGATGTGCAGCAGACGGCGGCTCATGAGTGGCCCTTCACTTGGTGTAGTTGTAGACGGTCGCGCGGGACACACCGAGCAGGTCCGCGATCGTCTGGGCGGCATCACGCGAGTCGAAGTAGCCGTCCGAGTGCAGCTGCCGTACGAGCGCCTTCTTGCCCTCCCGGCCCAGCGACCTGGGGGTTCCCCCACGCTCCGCGGCGAGCGCCTCCACCGCCCGGCGCAGTTCCCGGGCGTTGCGGTCGCGCAGGGTCTCCAGCGGCTGTTCGCGGTGCTCGGTGTCGGTGGCGACGAGGTTGGACAGGGCGAGCGTGACCGGTGACAGCACGGAGACGTCGAGGTTCAGGCACAGGGCCGCGATGTACTCGCCGGCGCTGTTCCTGATGCCGATCGACGTGCTCTTGGCCGGGCGGCCGTCCGGGAACTGGTTCGGGTAGTTCTGGATGACGCTCGGATACTGCGGGTCGGCGATGCGGGCCAGCCCCAACTCGGTTGCGGAGTCGCCGACTTGTCGGCCGGAGAGGTTGTTCTCGATCGCCCGGATCGCGTGCTCCGGATCGCGCAGGTCGTGCAGAACCACCTCGCACAGCCCCGGGAACATCCGGCCCAGGGCGACGGCGATCCTCTCCGTCTCGCGGATGAGGTGCTCGTCCGCCTCGGCCGCAGCGGTACCCATGACGTGAGCCTCCCGCACAACGAACTTCGACTCATTTTCCAACTCTGGACAGTAAGGCTAAGCGATTGCACCGTCACCGTCCAGCAGCCGACCGCCAACGCCCCCATACGTCTGGCCGCCCTGCGCACTACCTCCGCTGGGCGGCCAGACGTATGGGGGCGTTGGCGGCGCCGTATCCGCGGTAGCCGCCGGACCGTTGCACGAACTCGAAGAAGACGTGGCCGACCGTCTCCGTGTAGCAGTGCCGGAACTCGCCGCCGTTCTTGTCCCGGTCGTAGAGGATCCCGAGTTCGCGGTACGTCTCCCACTCGCCCTCGCGAAACTCGTACCGCGCCCGAAGGTCGTCGTAGTAGTTGGCGGGCACCTGCAGCAGGCCGGCGCCCGCGGCACGGAAGCGGCGCACCGCCGCGACGATGTCGTCGACGGCGAAGGCCACGTGCTGAGCCCGGGTGCCGGCCTCGTCCGTGGGGCTCGGGGCGAGGTTGAGGACCAGCCGTGGTCCGGCGTGCGCGGCGGACAGGGCGCGGCTGCGGAAGAGGCCGTAGGGATCGGCGAGTTCGACGGTGTCGTGCGGGCTCAGGCCGAGCACCGCGCGATGAAAGAGCACCGCCTCGTCGAAGTGGTGCCAGGGCTGGGTGAGCGCGAGATGGTCGATGCCGGTGACGCCGGAGGTCCGGCTCGCCTCCCGGTGCTCGAAGTCGTCCGTCCAGCTGGGGAGTCCGGGTCGGCGGGTGGCGCAGAAGAGCACTTCGGTGCCGTCGGGTGCGGCGACCGACTCCAGGGGGACGTCCTGCTCGGCGCGGCGCCTGGGGAGGGCGGGGGCGAGCAGGGCCTCGGCGCGGCGGGCGGAGGCCTGCGGATCCGGCGACTCCAGACCGATGGCGGCCAGCCTCGTGCCGGCGCGACGGGTGGCGGCTCCGGCGTTGACCAGGACCCGGGCCTCGCCCTGCTCCCACAGGTCGACGGGCTTGCCGCGGTGCCGGGCGGTGCGGGTGAAGCCGAGCGCGGACAGCAGGTCGCCGACGGGCTGGGGGTCGCCGGCGGCGAGTTCGGCGAAGGCCACGCCGGAGGGTGCGGCCGGTGCCGGCAGGGCGGACACGCCGGCGCTCTCCTCCAGGGCGAGCAGGGACCGCAGACCGTCCACGGCGGTGCGGCCCGCGTCCGCCTGGCGGAACACGTCGTTGAAGACCTCCAGGGACAGCGGCCCCCGGTAGCCGGTGGCGAGCACATGCCGTACCAGGCCGGCGACGTCGAAGCCGCCCTGGCCGGGGAAGCAGCGGTAGTGGCGGCTCCACTGCAGGACGTCCATGGCGAGCAGCGGGGCGTCGGCCAGCTGGAGGAAGAAGATCTTCTCGCCGGGTATGCCCTCGATGCCCTTGGGGTCCGATCCCCGGGAGAGGATGTGAAAGCTGTCCAGGCAGGTGCCCAGCGCCGGGTGGCCGGCGGTCTCGACGATGCGCCAGGCATGGTCGTACGTGTTCACGTGCCGCCCCCAGGCGAGCGCCTCGTAAGCGACGCGAATGCCGAACTCATCTGCCAGATCCGCCAGTTGACTCAGCTGTCGCGCGGCGAGCGCGTCGTCGTCCACCGTCTGCGGGGAGACGTTGGAGCAGACGAGGACGGTGTCGACGCCGAGCCGGGTCATCAGCTCGAACTTGTGCCGGGCGCGGCGGAGGTTGCGGGCGAACTCGTCGGCGGGCACGGCCTCGATGTCCCGCATCGGCTGGTAGAGATCGATGGTCAGGCCCAGGTCCGCCGTGCGGGCGGCGATCTCCTCGGGCGACAGGGGGCTCGCGAGCAGGTCGTTCTCGAAGATCTCGACGCCATCGAAGCCGGCGCGCGCCGCCGCGGTGAGCTTCTCGGTCAGGGTGCCACTGAGACAGACGGTGGCGATCGACTTACGCATGGCCGCTCCCTACACTGATCCAGGTCTGCGGGGAGACCGCTAGGCGGATCACCTGTTCCACTGTGCGGTCAGACTAACCACGCGAAGGGCTTCGAACAAGGGTGCATCGAGCCGGGTCGGAGGCTGCGGAGCCGTCGAGGGCTGCGACAGGATGGTCCGGTGTTGCGGTTTCCCCGGTCCGTACAGCGGACTACGGTCGGGGGTGTCATGGACGGATGGGCGCGACACGCGAGACGGGTCGGCCACAGCGGGGAGGCAGCAGGTGAGCGTGGAAGAGACGCCGACGGGAGGCGACCGGGATCAGCAGCCCACCGGGGTGCGCAGTGTCCGGCGGGCCTTCGACATCCTCAACCTGCTCAGCGAGCAGCGGCCCGTCATCACGCTACGGGAGATCACCGAGGCCACCGGGCTGGCGAAGACCACCGCGCTGCGGCTGGTACAGACCCTGGAGGAGAGCGGTCTGCTGTGGTCGCACCCGGCCGGCTACACCGCGGGGCCGGCACTGTGGCGCTGGGCCTATCTCGCCCGCAACCAGTGGGAGGTGCCGCAGGAGATCCGCAAGGTCATGCGCGACCTCGCCGACCGGCTCGGCGAGACGGTCAACCTCTTCGTCGCCCGGGACGTCCACCGCATCTGCGTCGCCCACGAGGAGAGCCCGCACCCGCTGCGTCATGTCGTCGACGTCGGCGACGAGCAGCCCCTGTGGGCCGGCGCCTCCTCCAAGATCCTCCTGCGCGACGCCTCCGATGCGCTCCTGCAGCGCGTGGCCGCCACTTCCCCCCACGGTGAGGTGTACGCCGATCAGCTGCGGACCTGGGCGGCCGATGCGGCCGAGCGGGGCTACGCGGTCAGCAGCAGCGAGTGGGACGAGGGACTGACCGCCGTGGCGGTGCCCGTCACCGGCCGCACCGGCCGGGTCGTCGGATCCCTCTCGCTGAGCGGTCCCAGCCACCGCTTCCCCTACGAGGCCGTCGAGCGCTTCGCCGCAGAACTCGCCCAGGGCGCCCGGCTCATCTCCGACCAGGGCTTCACCCACCCCCTGGGCAGCGAGGGTTGAGCCGACGGGAGGGTCACGTTCTCCCTCGCCGACGCGACGAAGTGCCGCACGAACTCCTCGCACCCGGTGCCGGGCACGCCCTCGGCTCGGGCACCCGTCAAGGGGCCGTCCCCATCACCGGATACGGGACAAAGGTGCTGGTGTTCTGGTCGATGCTCAATGGGCGGCCGAGGGGCGGTGCCGCGCGCTGGGGGCAGTCGAGGCGTTCGCAGACGCGGCAGCCCATGCCGATGGGGGTGGCTGCGGAGGCGCTGGCGAGGTCGAGGCCGTCGGAGTAGACGAGGCGGTGGGCGTGGCGGATCTCGCAGCCGAGGCCGATGGCGAAGGTCTTGCCGGGTTCGCCCCAGCCGCCGCGGTGCCGGGTGAGGGCGCGGGTCGCGCTCTCGTCCCGTCCCCGGGATCTCAGGGATCCATCTCGCGAAGGAGATCTCCGTGACCACCAAGCCCGCAGCCGCGGCAGCACGGGCCACCGTGTACGGCTACCCCCGTCAGGGACAGAGCCGGGAACTGAAGAAGGCGATCGAGGGCTACTGGACGGGCCGCGTCACCGCGGACGCCCTGCGTGCCACCGCCGCCGAACTGCGCCGCGCCACCTGGCGGCAGCTCGCCGAGGCCGGCATCGACGAGGTGCCGACCGGCGACTTCTCGTACTACGACCACGTACTCGACACCACCGTCATGGTCGGCGCGATCCCCGAGCGGCACCGGGCCGCCGTCGCCGCCGATCCGCTCGACGGGTACTTCGCCATGGCCCGCGGCACCCAGGACGCGGCGCCGCTGGAGATGACCAAGTGGTTCGACACCAACTACCACTACCTGGTCCCGGAACTGGGCCCGGACACGGTGTTCACGGCCGACTCGGCCAGGCAGGTCGCCGAGCACGCGGAGGCCCTCGCCCTGGGACTCACGGCCCGGCCCGTGCTCGTCGGGCCCGTCACCTACCTGCTGCTCGCCAAGCCCGCGCCCGGCGTGGCGCCCAGCTTCGACCCGCTCACCCTCCTCGACCGGCTGCTGCCGGTGTACGCCGAGATCCTCGCCGACCTGCGCGCGGCCGGTGCGCAGTGGGTGCAGCTGGACGAGCCCGCGCTGGTCGAGGAGCGCACCCCGGCCGAACTGGACGCCGTGGCTCGCGCCTACCGCGATCTCGGCGCGCTGACCGACCGGCCCAAGCTGCTGGTCGCCTCCTACTTCGGCCGGCTCGGTGAGGCCCTGCCGGTGCTGGCCAAGGCGCCGGTGGACGGACTCGCCCTGGACTTCACCGAGGCCGCCAACCTGGAGGCGCTCGCTGCGGTCGGCGGGCTGCCCGGCAAGCGCCTGGTCGCGGGTGTCGTCGACGGCCGCAACGTCTGGGTCAACGACCTGGAGAAGTCCCTCGCCACGCTCGGCACCCTGCTCGGCCTGGCCGGCCGGGTCGATGTGTCGGCCTCCTGCTCGCTGCTGCACGTCCCCCTCGACGCTTCAACGGAGCGGGACATCGCACCGCAGATCCGGCGCTGGCTCGCCTTCGCCCGGCAGAAGACCGCCGAAGTCGTCACCCTGGCCCGCGGACTGACCCGTGGCCCGGACGCGATCGCCGCCGAACTGTCCGCAAACCGCGCCGACCTCGCCTCCCGGGTCGGCTCCCCCATCACGCGCGATCCGGCCGTCCGCGCCCGCACCGCCGCCGTCACCGCCGCGGACGCCCGCCGCTCCCAGCCGTACCCCGAGCGGTCCGCCGCCCAGCGCGCCCACCTGCGCCTGCCCTTGCTGCCGACGACGACCATCGGCTCCTTCCCGCAGACCGGCGATCTGCGCACCGCACGGGCCGACCTGCGTGCGGGGCGCGTCGGCACGGAAGGCTACGAGGAGCGCATCAGGGCGGAGATCCGGGAGGTGATCTCCTTCCAGGAGCAGGCCGGCCTGGACGTCCTGGTGCACGGCGAGGCCGAACGCAACGACATGGTCCAGTACTTCGCCGAACAGCTCTCCGGCTACCTCGCCACCCGGCACGGCTGGGTCCAGTCGTACGGCACCCGTTACGTCCGCCCGCCGATCCTGGCCGGCGACATCTCCCGCCCCGAACCGATGACGGTGCGCTGGACGACGTACGCCCAGTCCCTCACCGACCGCCCGGTCAAGGGCATGCTCACCGGTCCGGTCACCATGCTCGCCTGGTCGTTCGTCCGTGACGACCAGCCGCTCGCCGAGACCGCCCGCCAGGTCGCCCTCGCCCTGCGCGACGAGGTGAACGACCTGGAGGCGGCGGGCACTTCGGTGATCCAGGTCGACGAGCCCGCGCTGCGCGAGACCCTGCCGCTGCGGTCCGCCGACCGCCCGGCCTACCTGGAGTGGGCCACGGAAGCCTTCCGGCTCTCCACCAGCGGCGTACGCCCGTACACCCAGATCCACACCCATATGTGCTACGCCGAGTTCGGCGACGTCGTCCAGGCCATCGACGCCCTCGACGCCGACGTCATCAGCCTGGAAGCCGCCCGCTCCCACATGCAGGTCGCCCGTGAACTCGCCGCCTACGGCTACCCGCGCGAGGCCGGACCGGGTGTCTACGACATCCACTCCCCGCGCGTGCCCGGCGCCGCCGAGGCGGCCGACCTCCTGCGCCTCGGGCTCAAGGCCATCCCCGCCGAACGCCTGTGGGTCAACCCGGACTGCGGGCTCAAGACCCGCGGCTGGCCGGAGGTACGGGCCTCCCTGGAGAACCTGGTCGCCGCGGCTCGGACCGTGCGCACGGAGATCTAGTCACCGAGCCCGCCCCGGCCGTACCGACCGGGGCGGGTCTGCACGGCCGCAACGCATGCCCGTACCGTCGTAGGCACGCAGTCCAGGACACCCCGCCCCGCGGCGGAAGCAGGAGGAAAAACCGCGTGACCAGCCGTGTCACTCTCATCTCACCCGCGACCACGCCCTCGCTGCGGCGGGCCCGTTTCGACGACGGCGACTCGATCGAGGACAGCGCGGCGGCACGGGCCAGGTCGGCGGCCGGGTCCCTGCCCGCAGCAGGCCGCCTCCTCGCCTCTCCCAGCGTGCGCTGCCGGGAGACGGCCGCCGCGCTCGGCCTCGACGCCTCGGTGGAACCGGAGCTCTCGGGTCTGGACGTGGGCCGGTGGCGAGGGCGGACGCTGGACGACGTCGGTGCCGTCGAGCCGGAAGCAGTAGCCCGCTGGCTGGCCGATCCCGGGGCTGCACCGCATGGCGGCGAGTCGGTGCGGGAGCTGTGTGCGCGGGTCGCGCGCTGGCTGGAGACGAGTGGGCCGGCGGACGGCAGGACGATCGCCGTGGTGGAGCCCGAGGTCGTACGGGCTGTGGTGGTGCACGCGTTGGGCGCACCCGAGGCGGCGTTCTGGCGCCTCGACGTCCCGCCGCTCACGGCGACGGAGGTCACCGGCCGGTCCGGGCGCTGGAACGTGCGGCTCGGACACGGCCTCGCCCAGCCTGGCGAGTGACAGCGGTCAGAAGGTCGCGTCCCGATGGCGACGCAACAGTGCCGCTATCGCGCACCGCAGGCAGTCGGTGTCCGTGTCGCCGGTCGTGCCGTGGTTGACGTGGCAGTCGGGCATCGCCCGCCGGCCCGGGCCCTCATCCCGGGTGCCGCATACGGTCGTTGGGCCACCGACCAGGGCCTCCAGCTCGTCGAGCAGTCTCTCGGTCCGCTTGACCTGCTGGGCGAGCACCCGTACGCGCGCGCTCTGGCCGCCGATCTGGCGTCGGCTGGCGATGAGTTGGGCGTACTCCTCCATGGTCAGGGCGACCGCCTCACGTCCGCCGAGCGTGATATGGCGCGGTTCGGGACGTTGTCTGGCCACTCGGCTCCTCCGCTCGTCGCCTCCGCCGGTGTCCCGGAAACGCGAGAGGGCCCCCGGACGGTTCCGAAGGGCCCTGTCGTGTCCTGAAGGGATCAGTGCGTGGCGGGAACTCTTCGCCCGGACGCGGCGGTCGCGGGCTTCGGGTTCAGCTGCCGCTCGGCCAACTCGCCGAAGAGCAGGCCGAATCCGCCCCACAGAACGGCCTGGATGGCCAGTGCGGAGAGGCGGAACCGCCACAGCAGGGTGGCCGGGAAGTCCTTCGGCACCTCGTTGACGACCGGCAGGAAGGCGTAGGCCAGGCCGATCGCGACGGCGAAGGCGGCGACCGCGAGGACAGTCGCGTACCAGGTGCCCAGGGTGGGTGCGAGGCGCTTGCCCAGGATGGTGGCGGCGACCGCCAGGAGCACGCTGAGCAGCATCATCAGGAAGTACAGGGTCGTCCGCCTGCCGATGGTGTCGGGCTCGCCGACCGACGGCGGGTTGGCCGGGTACTTCAGGAACGGGACGACGTACACGGCGAGCAGCGCGCAGCCGGACAGCAGCAGTGCGGTCGCCCGCGGGCTGAAGCGGCCGACACGGCCGAGCGCGACGCAGAAGGCGAGCGCGGCGATGCCGCCGAAGGCGACCCCGTAGACGAGGACACCGGTGGCGAGGCCCAGGGTGGACTGCAGGGAGCGGGAGACGACCTCCATCCCGTGCTCGTGAGTGTGGGCGTCCTCGAAGCTGATCGCGCTGTCGACGTTCGGCTCACCCAGGAAGTAGGCGGCGACCAGGGCGAGCACGCCGGCGGCCAGGCCGGCGAGCATGCCCCGGACGAGAAGGTTTCTCACGGTTGCGGAGTTCATGGCTGAGCGGCGTCCCTCGCGTCAGTGGCAGGGGAAGCCGAGCAGGTGGCGTGCGTCGTGCACCCACTCGTGGACGTCCGTGCCGTTGAACACGGAGGTGGCGCCCTGCTCGGCACCGACGAAGTACAGCAGGACGAGCATGAGGATGCCGAAGAAGACCGCCCACGGAGCGATCGCCTTGAGCGGCAGCGTGGCGGGAACGGCGGGGGTGGTGGCTGTCGGCTGGGCGACGGTCTGCGCCATGGCAGGACCTCCTCTGGGAGTTCGCGTCCCATCTCGGTGGTGCACATGACGACGGCCACGGGTCTGACTCACGGGACACCCAGGGGTGTTCCGCATACAGTGGCGCGACCGTTCCGGATTCCCACCGGCTTCCGTCTCGCCGTCGTCGATATCGGACAGACCGTACCGCGTGGCGCGTGCATGGCCAAGACCGCGTCGTCCTTCGTGATCTTCCTCTCGCGTCGGCCGCTGCGATGACGGCGGGTCGGGTCTGCCGGGCTGTGCGGCCCGGCAGACCTGCTCCGTCCTCGTGCCGCTAGCCGCGGCGGCCCGACGGATCGGGTGCAACCGTGTCCCGGTTCTGGCCGGGAACCGAACCGGTGTCAGGCGATCCGGCACCGGCCGCTTCCCGTGCCTGGTCCCCGTGGCCCGGCCACCACGCCGCGTGGCCGATCAGCGCGGTGAGGCTCGGCGTGAAGAACATCGCCATCACGAAGGCGGCGACCGCGATGCCGAAGGAGACCGCGAAACCCATCTCCGTCAGCAGCGAGTTGCCCGCCAGCATCATGGTGGCGAAGGTAGCCGCCAGGATGAAGCCGGCCGCCGCCACGGTCGGCCCGGCGTGCCGGAGCGCCATGCCGGCCGCCTCGCGGGGCTCGCGGCCCTCGCGGGCCTCCTCGCGGAGCCGGGCGATCATGAGGATGTTGTAGTCGGTGCCGATGGCGACCACGAACAGGTACATGATCACCGGGAGCATGAACATCAGACCCGAGTGCCCCTGCCCCTCCTGGAAGATCCAGACCGTGGCACCGAGGGTGGCACCGAAGCCGAGGCCCACCGAGGCCATCAGGTACCAGGGGGCGACCACACTGCGCAGCAGCAGCCCCAGGATGATCATGATGAGGAGGGCGGCGACGGGGAAGACCGTCCGGTAGTCGTGATTGACGGCCGTGGCGATGTCCTTGTAGATCGAGGACATGCCGCCGACGACGGCTTCGGTGCCCTTGGGGGCGTCGGAGTGCGCGACGTCGCGCACCTCGCCCACGGCATCGATCGCCTTGTCCGTCGACGCCTCGTACTTGAGCGTGACGGTGAAGTCGGCGGTGGTGCCGCCCTTGTTCAGCTGGGTAAGGCGGGCGTTCGCGACGCCGTCCACAGCCCCGAGCTTCTGCGCGTACGCGTCCAGGCCGGACTTGTCCAGCTGCTGGCCGTCGGTGCTGGACAGGAAGACGTCGGTGGGTGCGGCGGCGCCCGCCGAGTACGCCTTCTGCATCTCGTCCTGGACGACCATGGACTCCTTGGTCTTGGGCATGGAGCCCGCCGCCAGGTCGAACGTGGCGTTGAAGCCGAGGGTGCCGAGCGACAGTGCGACCAGGACGAGGCCGGACACCGCGGCGGTCAGCGCCGGACGGCGCTGCACGCCGCGGCCGAGGGCGGCGAACCGGGCGTTCTCCGGCTCCCGCTGCCAGGACTTGGAGGGCCAGAAGACCTTCGGTCCGATGAGCGAGACCACGGCCGGGATCAGGGTCAGGCCCGCGACCAGCGTGGCGGCGACCGCGATGGCGAGTGCCGGGCCCATCTGCTTGAGGAAGCCGAGCGTGGACAGCACCAGCGCGAGGAAGGCGATGATGACCGCTCCGGCGGCCGAGGCGATGGCCTCGCCGACCCGGTCGACCGCGTTGATCATGGCCTGTTTCGGCTCGTCGCCGGCGCGCAGGCGCTCGCGGTAGCGGAACATCAGGAAGAGGAAGTAGTCCGTGCCCACGCCGAAGAGCACGACGATCAGGATCGACGAGATCGAGCTGTTGGCCTGCAGGTCGAACAGCTTGGTGGCGTAGGCGATCAGGCCGTTGGCGACGGCCGACACCAGGCCGATCAGGACCAGGGGGAGGATCGCAAGGATCGGCGCACGGAAGATGATCAGCAGGGTGACCAGGATGATCGCGAAGGTGCCGATACCGATCAGTGCCTGGCCCCGCTTGGACGAGTCCTGCTGGTCCAGGGCCTGCGCGGCCGAGCCACCGAGCTTGACGTCGAGGTTCGTGCCCTTGGCCAGTTCCTTGACGTCGTCGCGCAACACCTTGGCCGCGTCGATCTGTTTGGGCTGGCCGGCGTTCTTGCTGTCCATCTGCACCAGGGTCAGGTCATACCTGCCGTCCTTGGACGGCTGGCCGGGGACGACCTTCTGCACCTGGTCGATGTGCTTGTTGCCCAGCTGTGAAGTGATCCGGGCGATGTCCTGTTTGTCGGCGGCGGTGAGCTTGCCGCCGTCGGTGCGTTGGTACAGCGCGATCGCGGACGGGGTGAAGGCGCTGGGGAACGCCCTCTCCTGTAGCTCCGCCGCTTTGATCGACTCGTAACTCTTTGGCAGGAAACTGCTCTCGTCGCTGTTCGAGGGCAGGCTCGGCGCGGTGGCGACGATCGCCACCGCCGCGATGAGCCATGCCACGATCGTCCAGACGGGATGACGGACGACGGCATTCCCAATGCGTCGGAACATGCGGAAGGTCCTCCTGGACAGGAAGATCACCGCAGCCCGGGGAGCGGACCCTGGCATCGGCGACCCTGACCGGCCGTCACTTTAGGGGCCGGTCGAATGGTTGTCTTGAGATGCGATCGTAGTGACCGCACGCCGAGATCATTCCATCGTGTGACGCCCGACCGAGAAAAACCCTTCTCTTTTCAGTCATGGCTGTTCATTCGGGGCTTGAGACGTGAACTCCCGCCCGATGGGTGGGAGTTGGAACACCTTGCTGCTCGCGCACAGGGACGCCCCATAGTCGTGCCTACCGCACGCCACTGTCCGGATCCGCTTCCGGCGTACGGACTCCCCCAGCGCTCACATGCCGTGCGCCGTCGGCGCCCGTGAGGCATGCGCACTCGCCGGGGACCAGGCATCAGGAGTCACCAAGCGAGTACTCGTCGACGAAGCCATCGGAGTCGTCGGCCGCGCCCTTGTGCCGCAGTCCTGCGTCGGGCGGGCGCGAAAGCCGTCGTCGCCGACGCCCATGGCGAGCGCATCTACAAAGAGTTCACCAGAGAGCACGTTGAGCAGGCCGTGGAGCAGCGCCGAACCTCGCGTGCATAGGAGTTTGGGCATCGACGCACGCGACTACGGATATTGCCAGCCTGATCGGGCGTCATACCATGGCGGCAGTCTCGCCGAACCCCGGCGCACAGCGTCGTCACTTTGCCGCCCCGGTCGCTCGCAACGTCGCCGCATTCCGGCAGCCCGCGGTGAGGGCGCAGGAACTCGTGGGCTTCTGCGCCCTCATGGGTCACCTCCAGTCCCCGGGCCGCTCGGCCCGCTGATCGCTCTGCGGCAGGCGGCACAGAGCAAGCCCCAGCAGCATCACCGTGTACGCACACAGCACAGCGATCCCGGCCCACCACGGAAGCGGGAAGTATCCGGCGGAGGGCGCATAGTGGGCGACGACCTGCGGATATTCGATGAGGGTCTGCTGGGCGGCGAATCCGGCGGCCGGAGTGGCCCGCAGCAGCCACTGTGACAGGCCGTCGGTCAGCAGCGGGAAGGAGGTCACAACGTATGGGACCACGATCGCGAGGACGGCGGCGAGGACCGCGAGCCAGGCCCGCCGGAGCAGGGCGCCGAGCGCGAGAGCGAGCACAGCGGCGAGGGCGAGCACAGCGGCCGTGCCGACGACGACCCGCACTCCGGTGAGCGCGGACATTCCGACGACAGGGATCCCGTTCCCCTTCAGGATCGCCAGGCCGGTCGGGATCACCGTGCCCACGGCCAGGAGACCGGTCACGAACGTGACGGCTCCGACGACGATCGCCTTCGCCGCGAGCTCCCGGCGGCTGACCGGAGCGCCGCCCGTGGGTCCGCGGCGGTACGCGGAGGTGATGAACCGCACCGCGACCACGAGCACGATGAGCAGCCCGAGGGCCAGGCCGCCGAGGGTACGCTCCACTGGGCGGCCGCCGTTCTCGGTACCTCCCGGCCCGATGTCGCCGGTGCCGGTGACGGTGATCGTGCCGTTCGCCTCAACCGCCCCGGACGCCTTGTGGTACTTCTCCCAGTCGGTCTGGTTCATCTCGCCGACGGCGTCGCTGTTCCAGCCCCGGGCGGAGGCCGCACCCTTGAGGCCGACGTGGTCGAAGACACCGCCGGCCTGCGTGAAGCGCACCTCTTCCGTGGCGCCGCCGAGGCCGACACGCCGCAGCGTCAGGTCGCCGGGAGAGGTGGCGAACAGTCCGACTTGCATGGTCTTGGGCAGCCCGGACAGCTGCGCGGTGCCGACCTTCGCCCACCGCTCGCCGTCGGCGGACTCATAGCCGGTGACGGTGTCGCCCGACCGCGTCAGCCGCAGCCAGCGCGGCGACTTGGCCGAGACCCCACCGTCGCTGCCTGCGGTGTCATGGCGGTAGTCGTACTGCATCCGCACGCCGTGGCTGCCCGTGAGCATCAACGCCGCGTAGGAGGATCCCTGGCGGACACCGTCCTTGATGATGATCCCGGCCTTCGCCCACGGCACCAGGCCCGGGACGATCTGGTCATGGTTCGGCGGCGGGTAGGTGATCGTGCCCGTCATGGACGTCATCCGGACCGTGATGCTGCCGTTCTCACCCAGATCGCGATGCAGGAAGTAGAACTGGTCGTTGACGAGGGAGCCGTCCGGCCCGGTTGGTTCAGCCGGGCACGGGCCTTCGCAGGACGCATGGTTGCCGAACGCGTAGAGCAGACCGATGGTGACGACGACCAGGGCCGCAACCGCCATCGCGATCAGTCGGCCCGGACGTCGGAACCTGGTCCACTCACGTCGGAGCAGTTCGTTGGTCGTCAGCATGGACCCGGTTCTACGGATTCGGCCGTAACGTGGTCCGAACTGCCCCTGTCATGTCGCTGTTAGGTGCGGCGGGGCATCCTGAGTCCGGCCGGACCTGAGCGGGAAGAGGAACATGGGCAAGGTGCGGAGCGGGACCGTCGGACGGCGATTCACGATCTTGTACGCTGCGGGATTCCTCGGGTCCGGAATCGTGCTGCTCGCCCTGACCTACCTGATGTCCGGTGTCCGGGTGACCAGCGTCGCTCCCGAACAGCCCCCGACCGGCCAGTCGAGCCTCGCCGCCACCGAGCAGCAGATCCGGGATCTGGAGAGGCAACTCTCGGACGTGCATGGGCAGCAGGACCACCAGCTGATGGTCGGCTCGCTGATCGCGCTGGTGGTGATGGTGGGCGTCTCGCTCCTGCTCGGCCGGGCCCTCGCCGGCCGAGTGCTGCGCCCGCTGCGGCTGATCACCACGGCGACGCGGCGGATCTCCGCAGAGAACCTGCATCAGCGGCTCGCCGTGGCCGGACCCGTCGACGAGGTCAAGGAGCTCGCCGACACGGTCGACGGTCTTCTGGAACGCCTCGAAGCCTCGTTCGTCGCGCAGCGCCGGTTTGTCGGCAACGCCTCGCACGAACTGCGTACGCCGCTGGCGACGATGCGGGCGTCGCTGGACGTGGCCGTCGCCAAACCGGAGCCCGCGGCGCAGACTGTCGCGCTCGCCGGCCGGTTGCGGACCGAGCTGGACCGAGTGGATCACCTGCTGGACGGATTCCTCGTCCTTGCCCGGGCGCAGCACGGCACCCTCACCGACCGGACCCCCGTGTCGCTCGGCGAGCTGGCGCGGGAGGCGCTGACCGCCCGGGCCGCCGACATCGCCGCGAAGACGCTGACCGTCGACGACGAGGTACGGCCGAACGCCTGGACGCGGGGCAGCCCGGCGCTGCTGACCCGGTTGGTGGAGAACGTGGTCGACAACGCGATCGTGCACAACCAGGAGAGCGGCTGGATCCGGATCACCACCGAACACGACGACACCGAGGCACGCCTCGTCGTCGAGACCGGCGGGCACGTCCTCGACCAGGGCCAGGTAGACCGGCTGACGCAGCCGTTCGAGCGGCTCGGCGCCGACCGGACGGGATCGGAGGGGAGTTCCGGCCTGGGGTTGTCGATCGTCGCAGCGATCGTCGCAGCCCACGGCGGCCGCCTCGCCCTCCTGGCCCGGTCGGAGGGCGGCCTGTGCGTTGCGGCGGCGCTGCCGTCGGCGGCCGGGTCGGAAAGGTGACATCGTGAGGGTTCTGGTCGTGGAGGACGCGCGGTCGCTCGCCGAGGTCGTCGCCGAGGGACTGCGGGATCAGGGGATGGCCGTCGACGTCACGCACGACGGTCTGGCTGCCGCTGCCAAGCTCGACCTGAACGCGTACGACGTGGTGGTCCTCGACCGCGACCTGCCCGGCATCCACGGCGACACGCTCTGCCAGATGATCACCGAGCGGGACGATCGCGCGATGGTGCTGATGCTGACTGCGGCTGGGGCGCCCGGCGACCGGGTCAGCGGTCTCACCCTCGGCGCCGACGACTACCTTGCCAAGCCCTTCCACTTCCCGGAGCTGATCCTGCGCATTCGGTCCCTGGCCCGCCGCAGGCCGGCCGCCCGGGCCCGCACGCTGCGCGCCGCCGGCCTCGAACTCGACCCGATACGCCGGACCGCCCTCCGCGACGGCCGTCCGCTGGAGCTGTCCGTCAAGGAGTTCGCCGTCCTGGAGGCGCTGCTGCGCGCCAGTCCAGGCTTCCTGAGCACGGAGGCCCTCCTGGAACAGGTGTGGGACGAGAACGCCGACCCGTTCACCAACACGGTGACCGTCACCATCGGCCGGTTGCGTCGCAAGTTGGGCAGCCCGCCGGTCGTCACGACGACGCCCGGGGTGGGCTATCGCATCGCCGAGGCTCCGACCGTCTGACAGACCTCTGATCGGCCGGAATCACAGCGGTCCGGATCCCTCCGGGCCCCGTCGCTGTCCTGGATTTCCTCGCCCAGTCCCTTCCCGCGCCCCGCTCAACGACCGTCCGGACTGCAGGGCAGGGGCCACCTGCAGCCCGTACGTAGTCTCCTCGGCGGGGCCGGGGCCAGCGCTGCGGCAGCGCCCGTCGCTCCTCTCCGTCGTCGTCACGTCGAGCTCGACCGCATCCAGGTCACGCAGAGGCCGCAGCCCATCGCGGGACAGGGACGTGAAGCTGCAGCGGCCCAGCACATTGAGGTTCTGGTGCTTCAGCGGCGACAGCCGCGCGATCTCCTCCTCGCGGATCTCGTGGCCCTCGGGGCGGAGCTGGGCGACCGCGGCGTCGATGTAGCGGGTCGTCGACAGCACCACTCAGAGCCGGCGTGGTGCCGGGATTCACGACCTGCTCGAGGGTCGGCCTGCCCATCAGCGAGGGCACCTGGGATGATGCTGCCGCTGCGCACAGCCTCGGGCCCGAGCGCCGCACTGCCGACGCCAAGTAGGCGACGTCAGTATGCGGTCCGCTCCCGGCAGAGAGCGGCACCACACCGCGCAAGCTTTTTGCGGGAACGGTTCTGTGTGGCTAGTCGCGGGTGCCGACGAGCTGAACCGTCCTGGCGCGCAGTGCCGCGCTGACGGGCAGCACGGTTCCGGCCACGGCGAGCAGCGTGGACATGACAGTGATGCCAGTGATCGCTGCGTAGGGCACCGTGATGGGGGTTGTGCCGAACAGCTGGTGCAGTGCGCCCCCCAAACCGGTGAGGTTGAGCGCGGTCGCGATCAGTGCCAGTGCCACCCCGATGGCGGTCACCAGGAGCGATTCAGCAATGAAGAACCGCATGACCTGTTTCGGGGTGGCTCCGGCCATCCGGAGCACCGCCAGATCGCGTCGCCGGTCGGCGGTCGCCATGAGCAGGGTGTTGAGGATCGCGATGAAGCAGAACATCACGACGATCACGGTGATGGAGCGCTGCCGCACCTCGGTCAGGTGGCGCGTGTAGGCGCTCTCCGAGGCGACCAGCTGGTCCCTGGTGATGAGGCGGGCTCCGGTTCCGGCGACCGCCTGGCGGATTGCCGTGGTCGCGGCGGTGCGGTCGGTGCCGGACTCCAGTGAGATGTAGGCGCGCCGCGCGAGTCCGTCGCGGGCGTAGACGGCGGTCTTGGCGAACCGCTGGGGCAGATAGGCGACGTCCTCGCCGCGCAGCGCATGGTAGGTGGCCGCGATGCGCAGGTCGGCCTCTTCGCCGTCGGCCATCAGGACCTTGAGCGTCGAGCCGACCTTCATGCCCCACAGATCGGCCACGACCGTACTGTTGTCGTCCAGGGCGTCCAACGAGCCGTCGACCACCTTCAGGTCCATCATCCGCTTCAGCGCGGCACTGTCCACGACGAGCCCGTCGTTCACCTCCAGCCGGTCCTCGTCGTGGGTGTAGATGGTGGTGAGGATGGGGGCCGCGACCTGCACGCCGTCGATACGGGAGACCTTCTCGACGACCTGCGGGCTGATACCCGAAGTGCCGTCGGGGGCGAGCACATACTCCGACCTCACCTGGTTCTGCAGTCCGTTCTCGCGTGCCGCACCGAGCGCGTCGGTGGCGGCCAGCAGCGAAAATGTCAGGCCGACGGTGAGCAGGACGGGCGCGGCTGTAGCAGCGGTGCGCCGCCGCGAGGTCAGCACGCTCTCCCGTACGAGCATGGCGATGGGTCCCGAGAAGCGGCGCAGCGGCCACATCAACAGCCGGGTGAACGGTCCGACGGCGAGCGGTGCGAGTACAGCGGCGGTCACAACCGGAACCAGCAGCGAGAGAGCGTAGGCGCTGGGCGAGAGGACCATGGCGGGGTCGCCGAGCGCGATCCAGGCAGTCAGCCCGGCTCCGCAGACCAGCCCGATGGCGCCGAGCAGCAGTCGCCCGGGAGTCATCCCGGAGTCGTCGACCGCCGCCTCGCGCAGCGCCTCGACGGGACGGATGGTGCCGGCCCGCCGGGCGGCGACGGTCACACCGCAGAGCGCCACCAGGACGCCGACCAGGAAGGCGGCGGCGAGAGGCGCCAGCACGGTCCAGTGCAGCGAGGGTTCGATGCGGAACCAGGGTGGTGAGACACCCATCCCGATGAGCATGTCGGCGAGCAACTGCGCGCCGAACAGGCCGAGTACCGTACCCACCACCGACGCGAAGCCGCTGACCAGCAGCGCCTCGTTCCGTATCATCCGGCGCACCTGTCGGGGGGTGGCACCCACAGTGCGGAGCAGGGCGACCTCGCGGCGGCGCTGAATCACTGCGAAGGCGAAGGTGGAGGCCACCACGAACACCGCTGTGGTGCCCGCCACACTGGCCATCACCGGCACCAGGGTGATGGTGTTGTCCAGCGCCTCGCGGTCGCGGTCCTCGCTGGCGTCGGCCTTGTGACGGTCCTGTCCGGTGAGCACCTCGGCGTCCTTGCCGACTGCCTCGCGCAGCTTGTCGATCGCACCGAGTGCGACCAGAGCGTCGATCCGTGGGGCCAGGCGGGCCGCTTCGGCGTCGGTGAAGAAGACCGCGTCCTCCCAGTCGACCGGAGTGACGGTGCCGCTCACTGTGTACGATCCGACGCCCGCGGCGGTCAGCACGGTCACCTTGTCTCCGGTCCGCGCCTGGCCGGAAGCGACGACGATCTCCCTGTCGGAGGCGGGCGCGCGGCCCTCCTGCAACGTGTACCCGCCGAACCGTGCCACCGGCCAGGGATGCCCGACCTGGTCCTTGGGGCCGCCTTCGAGCTGGGCGTAGAAGGCCCGGTCCACCACGGTGCCGCCGGTGCCGGAGACCTTCCGCAGCAGATCCTGCGATACGCCCTTGGCCTGCGGCAACGAGCGGACGCCGAGGTCGTGGTGGGCGGGATTCCACGCCGAGTCGGAGGGCATCACCACGGCCGGGGCGTCGGCGAACCGCTCCACAGGTCGGTCCGGCAGATCGAGCGTGGTCGTCAGCAGCAAGCCCATGGCCGCGACCTGGGCGACCCCGAGTACCAACGCCACAACGGTGCCGAGGAACGACACCCAGCGACCCCGCAGGGTCTGGAAAGCCACTCCTAGCACTTCGGCACCGCCAGCTCGGTCATCCGCGCGGCGACCGCTTCGGACGTGGGAGAGATCAGTTCGCCGACCAGGCTGCCGTCGGCGAGGAACAGCACCCGGTCCGCAAACGAGGCCACGTTCGGATCGTGCGTGACCATCACCACCGTGCTCAGTCCGTCGTCCGCCGGTCTGTCGACCAGTTTCCGCAGTACATCCAGCAGTTCGCGTCCCGTGGTGAGGTCGAGCGCGCCGGTGGGTTCGTCGGCGAAAAGCACGGCTGGGCGGGTCACCAGCGCGCGGGCGACGGCGACACGCTGCTGCTGGCCGCCGGAGAGCTGACTGGGACGGCTCCCTGCCTTCTTCTCCAGCCCCACCTGGGCGAGTGCCTGCTGCACCGTCCGCCGATCGGGCTTGCGCCCGGCCAGCCGCACCGGCAGCGCCACATTCTGCTCGGCGGTCAGCGAGGGCAGCAGGTTGAAAGCCTGGAAGACAAAACCGGTCGACTCCCGGCGAAATTCGGTGAGTTGGGTCTCGCTCAGCCCCGCGATATCCGTCCCGTCGATGAACACCCGGCCCGACGAGGGCCGGTCCAGGGCGGCGGCACACTGCAGCAGCGTCGACTTCCCCGAGCCGGACGGCCCCATGACGGCGGTGAAGCTCCGCTTCGGAATGGAGATGTGGATGTCGCGCAGCGCGGTCACCGCACTGTCGCCCGATCCGTAGGTCTTGGTCAGCGACTCAAGCCGTACTGCATGGTCCATGGATCCCCCGTCAATGACTGTGATGGCGGGATCGCTGCCGGTCCGCACAGTGCCGCGGAACGGACGATCCAGCTGCTCAATGCACCTTGTGTACGATGTCCACATTGCGGCGCCGCAGCGGGCACCACACCGTGAGGGCGGACGCTTCGCAGGTTACACAGCTATGTGGACGACGTCCACAAAAGGAGTGGCGATGACCGGGACCGGCGCAAGGAAGCGCGACACCTACCGGCACGGCAATCTGCGGAACGCACTCATCCAGGCCGGACTCGAACTGGTCCGCGACGGCGGGCCGGACGCGGTGGTCCTGCGCGAGGTCACCCGGCGGGTGGGCGTGGTCCCCAACGCCGCCTACCGCCACTTCGCCGACCGCAACGCCCTTCTGCGCGCCATCCGCCAGGCCGCGCTGGCCCAACTGGCCGCCGCCATGGAGACGGAGCTGGCGGCCCTGCCTCCGGCCGACGACCCGGTCGAGTCCGCCCGCGCCCGCATCCGCGCCCTCGCCACCAGCTACCTGCGCTTCGCCCAGGCCGAATCGGGGCTGTTCCGCGCCGCGTTCTCCACCACCGACATGGCCGACACCGAAAACGAATCCGCCGACGGCCCCGGCGGCTTGACCGCGTTCCAGCTTCTGGGCGCGGCCCTGGACGACCTCGTCGAGAGCGGCGCCCTGCCCCCCGGCCGCCGCCCCGGCGCCGAATACTTCGTCTGGTCCGCCGTGCACGGCCTGGCCGTACTCCTCATCGACGGCCCCCTGCGCGGCCTGCTTCCCGTACAAGCCCAAGAAGCCGGACAACGGCTCATGGACTCGATCGAACGCGGTATCTGATCCGGACCCGCGGGACTCAAGAACTTTTGCTCCACAGTCGCCTGACCGGGCCGGCGCTCACCCCCTGTACCGCGCTTGGCGGGCTCGCCTTCACCGTGGGCGGCGTACGGCTGCGTCTGCGCCGCGAGAAAGACCGGGCCCGCGGCCGCCAACCTCGTCTTCATCGCCCCCTCGACGACTGGTCCGCACGCGGCCTCCAGTCCCGCGAGATGCAGGTCAACCTCGGCCCCTGCAAGGGCAAGGACACCGCCACCACCCTCGGCCCGTACCTGGTCACCGCCGACGAGCTGGAGCCGTACCGGGACGCGGACGGCTTCCTGCGGCTCGCGCTGACCGCCTCGGTGAACGGCGAGGTCGTGGGCGAGGACCTGCTGTCGAATATGAGCTGGACTTTCGAGGAGATGGTCGCCTACGCCTCCCGGGGCACGTGGGTGCGCCCAGGAGACGTGCTCGGCTCCGGCACCTGCGGCAACGGCGGCTGCCTCGCGGAGCTGTGGGGCCGGCGCGGGGAGCGCATTCCGTCCCCGCTGAAGCCCGGCGACACCGTCGCCCTCACCGTCGAGGGTCTCGGCTCGGTGTCCAACACCGTGGTCGCGGGCGACGATCCGGTGCCGCTGTCCACCGCCCGTCGCCGCACCCGGGAGCGGCCGTGACCGGCCCGCGCGGCAGGGGGCTCCTGGGCAAGGTGGTCGTCGTTCCGGGAGCCCGGGGGCAGGGTGCCGCCGAGGCCGAGGCGCTCGCCCGCGAGGGCGCGCTGGTCGTCGCGACAGACATCGAGCCGGTGGGCGGCTGCCGCCGCCTCGACGTCACCAGAGACGAGGAGTGGGCCGAACTCGCCGCCGAGCTGCGGGAGTCGTACGGCGGTGTCCACGGCCTGGTCAACAACGCGGGCGTCACCTGGCGGGCCCGCCTGGGCAAGGTGCGCCCGGAAGACCTCGCCCGGGTGCAGGCGGTCAACGTCACCGGCCCGCTGCTCGGCATCCAGCACCTTTCCCCGCTGATGCCGCCCGGCTCGTCCATCGTCGACATCGGCTCCTCCGCCGCGCTCACCGGTCACTACCCGGTCGCGTACACGGCCTCCAAGTGGGCACTGCGGGACCTGTCGAAGGCGGCGGCGACGGAACTCGGCCCGCGCGGCATCCGGGTGAGCACCGTCCACCCCGGGTTCGTCGAGACCGGGATGACCGCCTCCGCGCCGCCCGCCTTCCGCGAGGCGCACGTCCGCGAGACCCCGCTCGGCCGCACTGGTTCCGTGGCCGAGGTCACCCCGGTCGTGGTGTTCCTGCTGTCCGACGAGGCGTTCTTCATCACCGGCGCAGAGATCCCCGTGGACGGCGGTGTCACCGCGCACGGTGGCGTCGAGTCCGTCTCGGACGCGCTGCGCTCGTGAGGCGTTTCACCGTGGAGCGGCGGCTCTGCTGGTCTCCGGGGCGTCCGCGCAGTGTGCGTGGGCGCCCCGGAGCATGTGACTCAGCGGCTGCGCAGAGCGGTGAGCGTGGCGTCGAGGTCGGCCGCGCGGGGACGGTTGTGCGGCAGCTTGCCGAGCAGGGCGGCCATGCCGCAGGTGTCGGTGAGCGCGGAGAAGACGAGACCGCCCGCGACGCCCGCCGACAGGATCTGGAAGGCCGGGTGCACAAGCAGCCCGAGGCCGATGCCCACGAGGACCAGTGCGCCCGCCGTGAACCGGACCTGCCGCTCCATGCTCCAGCCGGCCCGGGTGTCACAGGCGGCGGGCTGCTCCAGGTCGTAGCCCGCCGCCGCCCAGCCGCTGGTGCCACCGGCCAGGGTGGCGGTGGGGATCCCCTGCTCCACGAGCAGCTTGCATGCGTTCTCGGAGCGGGCTCCGGAGGCGCACACAACCAGGACGTCGCCGCGGTCGGCGGCATGCCGGATCTCGGGCAGGGCGCGCCGGATCTGGTCCAGGGGGATGTTGAGCGCGCCGGGCAGGTGGCCCGAGGCGTACTCACCGGGGGTGCGTACGTCGATGACGGTCAGCTCCTGCAGCCGGGTGCGGGCCTGGTCGGTGCGGAGGGTGATGGGGGCGAGTGGGGTGCTCATGGCAGATGTGATCCTTGCTGTTCGACGCCGTCCCGTAGCGGGACGTACAGTACCCCTAGGGGTATTTATGGAGGAGTGATCGTGGAACTGGACCTCGCGAGTGCGGAGCTGAAGTCCGTCCTGAACCGGCTGCGCCGGGCGCAGGGCCAGATCTCCGGCGTGATCCGGATGATCGAGGAGGGGCGCGACTGCGAGGACGTGATCACGCAGCTCGCCGCCGCGTCGCGGGCGCTCGACCGCGCGGGTTTCGCGATCATCGCCACCGGCCTGCAGCAGTGCATCACCGACATGGAGTCCGGCCGGAAGAACGGCGAGGACCCGGAGCAGATGCGGGCCCGTCTGGAGAGGCTCTTCCTGTCGCTGGCGTGAGGGGGGGCCGGCGCGGGGTTGTGGTCGCGAGCGCATCACACCACCGTGTCGATCATCATGTACGCGGCCACGGCCAGCAGTACCAGGGCGAAGGTCCGCTGCAGCGCGTGCCCCGACACCTTCGCTCCGAGCCGCTTCCCGTCCCACGCGCCGAGGACCGCGGCCCCGGCGAAGGGCCCGATGACGGCCCAGTCCAGACCGTCGGCCGTACCGGCGCGCATCGCCAGCGCGGCCAGGGAGTTGGCGGTGATCACCAGCAGGCTGGTGCCCACCGCGTCACGCATCCGCATGCCGAGCACGCTCACCAGCGCGGGCACGGCGAGGAAGCCGCCGCCGACGCCGAGGACGCCGGTGATCGCGCCGAGCCCGGCACCCGCGGCCGCCGCCCGGTCCTGTCGCACCGGTACCGCTGTCTCCGCCGCGGCTCGGGGACGTAGCATCCGCACCGCGGCCGTTCCCGCCACCACGGCGAAGGCGGCCGTCAGAGCACCGGCGGGCAGCCGTCCGGCGAGCGCACCGCCCAGCATCGCGGGAACGATCCCGGCCGCTGCGAACAGCAGCCCGGTCCGCCATCGCACATGACCGTCCCGGGCGTGCGCGGACAGCGCCGTGGCCGAGGTGACCGTGACGATGACGAGGCTGGCGGTGGTCGCCGCGACCGGGGTGAAACCGAGCAGGTAGATCAGGGCGGGGACGGCCAGGACGCTGCCACCGCCCCCGAGCGCGCCGAGCGCCACGCCGATGACGGCACCGGCGGCCAGGGCGAGTACGACAGCGCTCACGCGACGGTCCCGTTCCCGCCCCGCGAGTCCACCATGGGCAGTCCTGCCGCTTCCCAGTCCCGCATGCCGCCTATCACGTCCACGGCCTCGGCACCGCGCGCCGCGAGCAGAACGGCCGCCTGCTGGGAGCGGTTCCCCGAGCGGCAGATCACGACGAAGGGGCCCGCCTGCGCGCCCGTGGGCAGCCCGGCCCCGGCGGCCAGCGCGGACAGCGGCAGGTGCACGGCCCGTGGCGCGTGCCCCGCCTGCCATTCATCTGGTTCGCGGACGTCCAGCAGTACGGCGTCGGCGCCGCCCTCGGCGGCACTGCCGTGACCGGTGCGGGCGGCGGCCTCCTGGACGGTCACCCGGCCCGGATCGCGCCGGTCTCGTCGGAAGATGCTCATCTTGGCTTGTCGCTCCTGTCTTGCGCTCAGGCGGTACGGACCGTGAGCCCGGCGTCCCCGGCCGCGTCGAAGCCGTCGTCCACGGCGACGACGTCGCGGCCGGCAGCGTCCAGCAGGGAGGCGGCGATGGCGGCGCGCATACCGCCCGCGCAGTGCACCCACACCGTGCCGTCGGGGATCTCGTCGACGCGGCGGTGCAGGGTGTGGACGGGTATGTGGACCGAGCCCTCTATGAAGCCGCCCGCCCGCTCCGCGGTACGCCGGACGTCGAGGACGACGACGCCGTCCGCCGGGTACTGGCGGGCGAGGTCCGCGAAGGTGGCCCGCGGAAAGGAGGCGAGGGTCTCGTTCTCACGGACCCAGTCGCCCGGTTCCCCGGTGGCGGCGGCGGCCGGCCGGTCGATGCCCACGCGGACCAGCTCTCGCTGCGCCGCGGCGAGCTGCTCGGCGGACTCGGCGAGCAGCGTGACCGGCTTGCCCCACGGAATCAGCCAGGCGAGATAGGTGGCGAGCTGTCCCTCGGCCTCGAAATTGAACGAGCCCGACACGTGCCCGGCGGCGAACGCGACCCGGTTGCGCAGGTCCACCACCCACTCCCCCGCGGCCAGCCGGGCGGCGATCTCGTCCGCGTCGGCCACGGCGGACGGGGTCAGGTCGACCGGCGCGGGCCCCGCGGCGTTGGCCGGACCCATGTGTGCGTAGTACGCCGGGATGTCGCTCAGACCGGCCAGCAGGTCGGCGACGAAGGCTTCCACGTCCCGGGTGAGGGCCGCGTTGGACGCCTTCTCCTTGCCGATCGTGCTGTGCTCCCCCTCCGTCTGCGCCGACGCGCAGAAGCTGCCGAAGCCGTGCGTGGGCAGCACGTCGGTGTCGTCGGGCAGCTCGGTGGCCAGGCGGTGCGCGGAGGCGTACTGCGCACGGGCGAGGCGCTCGGTCAGCCGCGGCTCCACGAGGTCGGGGCGGCCGACGGTGCCGATCAGCAGGGAACCGCCGGTGAACACCGAGACCGCCGTTCCGCCCTCCTCCAGCACGTAGGAAGTGTGGTGCGGAGTGTGCCCGGGCGTTGCCACGGCACGCAGGGTCAGCCCGGCGGCGGCATCGATCACCGTACGGTCGCCGTCCTCGACCGGCACGCGCTCGAAGGAGACGGCGGCCAGGGCGGGAACCAGATAGGCGGCGCCCGTGACCCGGGCCAGCTCCAGGCCGCCGGTGACGTAGTCGTTGTGGACGTGCGTCTCGACGACGTGCGAGATCCGCACCCCGCGCCGGGCCGCCGCCGCGATCACCTGGTCGATGTCACGCGGCGGGTCGACCGCCACCGCCGTCCGCTCGCCGCCCGCCAGATAGCTGCGGTTGCCGAGCCCCGGCACCTCGATCGTGTCGACGAAGAACACGAGGTACTCCCTTCCATCGAACATCCCTCGGTGAATTACCCCAGGGGGTATGTCTTCGACAGTACACGATTACCCCCGGGGGTATCTTCAGGGAGGTCGACTCGACCGATCCACCCCCTCCCGGCAGGGCCGGGTGAAACCATGGAGGCGTACGAGGGGAACGGGGGGCGAGTGGCGAGCGACGGACGTACGGCCCTGCTGGTCGGCGTGGGCGACAATCCAGGGGCGGAACACCGTCTGCCCTCGCTGGGGGCGACGGTCGACGCGGATCTTCGTGTCATGAGTGCCGCCCTGCGCGGAAGCGGCTACGCGGTGCAGACACTGCGCAACCCCACCCGCAACGAGATCACCGAGCGCATCTCCGACCTCTCGGCGAGCACACCGGCCGGGAGCACGCTGCTGCTCTACTTCTCGGGGCACGGCGTGCGGATCGGCACCACCGACTACCTGGTCCCCGCCGATGCCCGTGCCCCTGCCGACGGCGGCGACGATCCGGCCGGATGGGACCGGCCCCACGTACGGGAGTCCCTCCTGGAAGCCGACATCAGCCGGTATCTGGGGCACTGCCGTGCCGGCACCGTGCTGTGGCTGATCGACGCCTGCCGCGGGCCGGAGGGCGCACCGGACACCGCCTTCGGCAACAACGTCGTCAAGGGTCCGCCGCACAGCGGTTTCGCCATGATGACGAGCTGCAGCCCCGGTGAGCGCAGTGGCTTCGCGGAGACGGGCAGCTTCTTCACGCTGGCGCTCGCCCGCGCCTTCGACCCGTTGACCGAGGCCACGACCGTGGAGCAGGTGTACGAGACGGCCAAGCGGGAGACACGGGCGCGGGCGTTACGTGCGCGGGCCGAGCCGCAGGCCGTGCTGATCCACTACGGAGTCGACCTGGCGGCGCAGACCAGGTCCCTGGAGGTCGCCAGGGGCAGACGGCTGCTGGAGGCGTGGCAGGACGCCGTGCGCACACCGGCGCTCTGGGAACGCGTGCCGGAGTGCGACACGGCAGCCGTCGCCCGCATGCAGGACTGCCTGGCGTCCCTGGCCACGCAGGCGGCCCGCCAGGTCCACCGTGCGCAGGAACGCCTGCCCGATCCGTGGGCCGACGACGACTACCCGGTACGGCTGCTCACCGAACGACTCCCCCTGCTCCTGCCCAAGGGCGTCGAATTGTCCGCCCTGGAAGTCACCGCACTGATCGCCGGAGTCCTGCTGCACGAGGCGGCCTGGGCCGAGCGGCTGAGCCAGGCCTCCGAGTTCCATCCCCAGTTCGTCCGGCGCGACAGCGAGGCCGACGACCTGCGGCGGCACTACGAGCAGATCACCGAGCACTATCCCCAGATCACCGAGAAGCTCGGGAACTGGTACCTGTGGGTGGACACACCCACGGACGACCGTCACGCCGTCGCACTGTGGCTGGTGCACCGTTGGATCGCGGAGCGGTTCGCGACCGACGAGGAGGCCGTGCCCGCGGCCCTGGCCGACGACTTCGTGACGCGGCTCCTGGACGTGGCTCCGCCGGCGGCGGGCGAGAGGCTCGGTGGACGGGCGGGGGCGCTGTCCGCGGCCCTGCGTACGGTCGCCGCGGGCCTCGTCCTCGGCGCTCCGCCCGAGGGCCAGCGGCTGTCCCTGCCGGACCGTCACGTCGTACGAAGGACTCCGTGGCGCCTGCGCGTACGGCCCCTCGCGGCCGTACTACGGCTCGCCGGGCTGCTCGCCTTCGACGCCCGGTGCCTGCCGGAAGTCCTCGCCGAGCATCTCGCCGTGTCCGATGCGGTGGTGCCACGCGAGGTGATCACCGTGCTCCGCGACGCCTTGTGGGACCCCGACCAGGACGGGACCACGCCGTCGCATCTGCATCTCGACGCGGTCTGCCCGCACCCGGCGATCCACGCGGCGCTCGCCTCGGTCGTCGAGGACGCCGACGACCTCGGGCATGTGCTGCGCGAGTCGGCCCGCCGCCTGCCGGAGGACGAGGCCGCGCTGCTCAGGGGAGTGCCCGCGCGGGTGACCGACCACCGGCTTCGACCGGACACCGAGCGCGGGACGGACGCCTACGACGTCCCGCTCGCGCGTTTCTCGCTGGCGCAGACGGAGATCCGCCGGCTGCTGATGGGCGAGAAGCTGTACGACGGCGAGCCCGAACTCGCCCTGCGGGAGCTGTACCAGAACGCCATGGACGCCTGCCGCTACCGGGAGATGCGCGTCCGCTACCTGCGCGGCCTCGGCAAGGAACCCGCGCAGTGGGCCGGCCGGATCCGCATCGAGGTGGGCGAGGACGACCAAGGGCGTTACGTCGAGTGCGTGGACAACGGCGTCGGCATGACCGTCGACCAGCTGAAGAACACCTTCACCCGGGCCGGTCGCCGCTTCGACCAGTCGCACGCCTTCCGCCGGGAACAGGCCGCCTGGCTGCGCCACGACAGATCGCTGCGGCTGTACCCCAACAGCCGTTTCGGCATCGGTGTCTTCAGCTACTTCATGCTCGCCGACCGGATGACGATCGTGACCAGGCCCGTCGGCACGGACGGCCGCCCGGCCGATAAGGCACTGCGCGTCGAGATCCCGGTCAGCGGCAGCCTCTTCCGGGTGCGGGAGGACGACGGGCGCGACGGCACAGCGCTGCCCGAGGGGGGCACACGCGTCCGGCTGCACCTGCGCCGTGCGAGGGCGCTGGCCGGGGACTTTGCCGTGTCGGTGCTGAGGACACTGATCAGGGTCACCGAGTTCCGACTGGACGTGCGCGGCGAGGACGGCACCGAGGAGGTCTGGCTGCCCGGGCTCCTCAAGTCCGGCGAGGGTCCGCGCGTGGTGTCCGCGGAGTCGGCCGTCGAGGCGGTGCCGGGCACCCTGTGGTGGGTGCGGGGCGACGGGGCGATCGTGTGCGACGGGATCGCCACCGACGAGCGGCCCTTCGGCTACGTGCTCAATCTGTCGGGCGCACACGCGGGCGAACTCAGCGTGAACCGCAAGAAGTTGGAGAGCTACGACCGGACGTGGGCGAAGCAGCAGATCCGGCTGGGCGCCCAAGCATCCGGGATCCGGACCTGGTTGAGCCTCGCATGGCTACGGAAAATGGAAGCGCGCGAGCCTGCGATCGCCCGCACCCTGTGGCGGGCGTGGCAGGGACTGGGGGTTCGTGCATGGACCGAGCACGGTCAGCAGGTGAACCTCGACGAGGTCGGCTGGTTCAAGCTGGACGGCTCCATCGGCGAGCGGTCGAACAGGCCGGACGACCAGCACGTGGAGGCTGTCCGGCCCTGGCGGCTGGCCGTCCTCGGACCCGATCGCGCGGCCGGGCAGCAGGCGGCGCCGTTGTCCCTGTCGGGTCATCCCGTGCCCTGCCCGGGTTGGTCGGACATCGCGGCGGATGTCCGGGGTGACTGGCGGCGTGCGGTCCTGGCCGCCCACGAGCAGACGACGACCGTGGCAGAGGTGATCCGCGCGACGCGGGGCCTGCGCATCGTCCATCCCCGGCTGGCGGGTCCGGCCGTCCGGGGCGGCGGCGACCTGGACTGGGAGCCGACCTTCACCGACTGGTGCGTCATGACCGGGCTCCTGGGCAGCAAGCGCGACCCGATGGAGGACCTCCCGGAGTCCATCCGGGGGCGCCGGGCGTCGAGGCGGAACTTCGCCACGCGGATCTACTGTGAGCACGCGCCCGAGGATCTCTCGGGCCTTGCCCGCGCCTCCGCGAGGTTCCAGACGGCACTCGGCGAGCTGGCCGAGGCCTGCGCCCGGTACGCGCCGTTCGTGAGCGGACAACTGCCCCCTGTCCCGGACCGC
The DNA here is from genome assembly GCF_042895235.1 of Streptomyces sp. NPDC001410. Taxonomy (NCBI): domain Bacteria; kingdom Bacillati; phylum Actinomycetota; class Actinomycetes; order Kitasatosporales; family Streptomycetaceae; genus Streptomyces; species Streptomyces sp. NPDC001410. Next base: position 241,461 of record NZ_JBIAWE010000003.1, on the reverse strand, counting down.
CATCGCGACCACGTCTGCACCGACACCGAGCTGAAGCTGCTCTACCTCCAGGAGGACGAGAGCCACTGGCGGCCCGCCACGCACCCCTGGGATGTGCCGGTGGTGGCCGCCGCGGCGGACCTCGACGCAGGCGAGGCCCAGCGGCGGCTGGCCGAGTTCGCGTGGCTGGGCCGCCCCGTGCCCGACCCCGCCCTGGTCGCCCGGTGGGCTGCCGTGCCGGTCGACGTGTCCGCCCTGCTGCGCCACTACGTCGCCCACGGCCCCGACGGCCGCGCCGTGCTCCCGTGGGCCGCCACTGTCGAACTGGCCGCGGAGCACGAGATCTCCGTCTGGGAGGCGGAGCGCCTGCTCGCCCGCGAGGCGGAGGCCCTCGGGCTGGTCCACCCTCGGCGCTACACGCGGCGCTCGCCCGGACGGGACCTGGTCCCCTCGCCCGAGACCGGTTCGCTGGCGCGGTGGCTGCACGCCACAGACGTACGTCTGGAGGACGGCGTGTCACTCCGGGACCTCGCGTTCGTGCGACCGCACGCGATGTCGTGGGAAGAGATGTCCCGGTTCGCCGACGAGCTGCGGGAGGCCGGCGTGTCGCTCCCGGACGCGGCGCCCCTGCTCCAGGCCTGGGACGATCTGCCCACGCCCAGCCGCTATGCCTTCTCCGGGGAGGATCCGAGCTGGGACGGCGCCGACTATCCCGTACCGGCCACGTCGGCCGTGCTGTTCACCGCGAGCCAACGGCTCCGGCAGGAGCTTTCGTTCCTGTGGCACACCGCGCACGAGGAAGCCCGGAGACTGGAGCTGGACGCCGACCTGGTCGCACCGCGCCCGCCCGAGGTGCTGAGCACGTTCCGCCCGTCGTGGGACGAGTGCGCGGCGCTGGTCGACCAGGGCATGGACGAGGACGGCGGCGAGTGGTTCGAGACCCCGCACTGGGTCCCCCTCACGGCACAGCGTCTGGTGGAATACGCCCGTGGCGTCAGCCTCGGCTCACGGGAGGCGTACCGGAAGCTGGCGCCCCTGCGAGCCATCGGCGCCCTGGTGCCTGAGCTGTCCGACGACGCCGTGGCCGCGCTGCCGGACGACGTACCCACCCCGCACGACGCCGTGGCCGTCGACCCGGCCTTCCGCGTCTCCGAGCCGGGATCCCCGCTGCTGCCCCTCGACCTGGTCAGCATCGCCGGGCGTCTCGGCGAGTCGGTGCGGCACACCTGGCAGTGGCGGATCATCCCGTATCTGGCGCTGGGGGAGATTCCTCCGTCGATCGCCGACGTGCCTGAGGTCGTGCCCGGCTGGCAGGATCTGACGATCCTCTCCGAGGGCCTCGACGGCAGACTGCCCGCGCTGACCGGCCCGGTGAGCCGGGAGCGGGTCGAGCAGTGCGCCCGGGCGGTCGATGCCACACCCGAGTGGGTGCGTGAGCGTCTGGAGGTGTACGCGGGCATGTTCGGATTCCGGATCGAGAGCGTCGGCGAGCAAGAGGAGGGGCAATGACACGGGCCGTCCGGCACGATCACGGCAAGCCGTACGCCGACGAGGATCTCGGCGAGGTCGATGGCGCCCTGTTCACCGGGCGGCCCGCCCCGGACGGGCGAGGAGTGATCGTCACCGGGACGTGTCCACGCTGCCACGGCCCCACCAGGACGCTGTTCCCGTGGGCCCGGCCGGGAACCGGGGCGAAGGGGGTGCTGAGCCTGCTGTTCGGGAGTGGACAGACACCGAGAGCCGAGGGTGAACCGGACCCCCTGCTCACGGAAGTACACCTGTGCGAATGCGGTCACGCCCATCCGCAGTGCCCGCCGGACACGTCGTACGTCGGCTGTGGCGCGAGCTGGCGGATCCGGCGATGAGCACCCGTTCCGACCGCCGCTGGGCCGAACTCGCCCGTGAACTCGAGTTCACCAGACTGCCGGAACTGCGCAGACAGGCCGAAGGGTGGCGCAACGGGCTGACGGGGCTGACAGCACTGCTGGCGGTCCTCGTACTGTTGAAGGGCCGCGACGACCTCACCGGCCTGCCCGCCTGGGCTCGCGGCACCGCGACCGGACTGCTGGTGGCGGCCTTCGTGCTGTTGACCACGGGATCGCTCTTGGCCGTACGGGCGGCGCACGGGACTCCGGAACGCGAGATCCTGCTGGGCGGGCAGGCCCTGCGCCGTTGGACCGAGCAGGAGGTGGCACGGGTTACCCGGGCACTGGCCTGGGCCTCCGTGTGTTGTGTCCTGGGAGTGATCCTGGTAGTCGGGGCGCTGGTCGTCGCCTGGGTGACGACCAGCGATTCGGCCACGCATCGGGTCCAAGTGAGGACGAACACCGGTGTGATGTGCGGTGAGTTGATCCTGGTCGACCCACAGCAGGTGGCGATCCGTACGGAGACGGGCGGCCAGATCTCGCTGCCACGAGCGACCGTCCAGAGCGTGCAACCGGCCAAGAGCTGCTAGAACGACGCATGCAGCGTGCGCGGGCCCGCCTTCGTCGGGTCAGCCCTGTACCGCCCGCACCGGCCCGCTCGTCCCTCGCACCACCAGCTTGGGGTCCAGCACCGCCTCGCGTGGCTCCCGCTCCGGGTTCTCCAGCCGCTCCACGGCGAAACGCACCGCATGCTCCGCCATGAGCATGGCGTCCTGGCGGACCGTCGTCAGGCCGATCGGCATCAGATGGGAGAGATGGCTGTCGTCGTAGCCGATGACCGACAGGTCGCGCGGGACCTCTACACCGGCCCGGGCCAGGGCCATCAACAGGCCCATCGCGCAGCGGTCGTTGCCCGCCAGGACGGCCGTGGGCAGGGATGCGCCGTTCTCCCGCTCGGCGAGCAGCAGCCGGCCGGTCTCGATGCCCGACTGTTCCGTGTGGTCGCCCGGGATGACCCGCATCTCGGAGTCCAGCCCGTGGCGACGCATCGCCGCCCGGTAGGCGCGCCGCCGCTCGGCCGAGCCGGGGCCGCGACCGCCGTCGATGTGCACGATCCGCCGGTGGCCCAGCTCCACCAGGTACTCCATGGCCTGCCGGACGCCCTTGCCCTCGGCCGTGTGCACGCTGTCGACGTGGGCATGGGGTACCCGGCGGCCCACCGAGACGGTGACCGTGCGCTTTCCGAGTACGTCGAGAGCAGCGGCGTCGGCGTGGGTTCCGAGCAGGATCACCGCCTCGCAGCGGTGGCTGAGCAGCGCCTCGACCGCCTTGGCCTCGCCGCGCCCCGGTGCCGTGGCCGACAGCAGGACCTCGTAGCCGAGCCGTTCGGCCTCCGCGTAGTGCCCTCGACGAGGTCGGCCCGGAAGGCGGTGAACATCACGCCGAGCGTGCGGCTGCGCCCGCGGGCCAGCAGTCGGGCCGCACTGTCGGGCCGGTAACCGATCTCGTCGGCGACCCGCAGCACCCGCTGCCGGGTCTCCTCGCTCGCCCCCGGCTGCTTGCGGAACACGATGGAGACGAGCGCCCGCGAGACGCCCGCCTTCGCCATGGTGCGCACCGTCGCCGAACTCGGCTACGAATACATCGAGTTGTCGCCCCGCGACGACTTCATGCCCTTCTTCCTGCACCCGCGCGCGGACGACGCGCGCATCGCCGAGCTGAAGCACTCCCTGCGCACGCACGGCGTGCAGCTGTCCTCCGTGCTGCCGCTGTACAAGTGGTCCTCGCCGGACGAGGCCGAACGGCAGGCCGCCGTCCGCTACTGGAAGCGGATGATCGAGATCACGGCCGATCTCGAATGTCCGCTGATGAACAGCGAGTTCAACGGCCGCTCGAAGCAGGCCGCCGAGAGCGAGGCCGCCTTCTGGCGCTCGTTGGAGGAGCTGTTGCCGCTGTTCGAGCGGGGGGCATCGCTCTCAACCTGGAGGCGCACCCGGACGACTTCTGCGAGGAGGACACCTCGGCGGTCGACCTGGTCCGGGCGATCAACAAGCCCTGGGTGAACTACCTCTACTGCGCCCCGCACTCCTTCCACCTCTCGGGCGCCGACCCGACGGCGGACATCGCGGCGATGATGCGCTACGCCGGTGACAGGCTCCAGCACGTGCACATCGCCGACTCCTTCAACCACAAGGGGTCCAGCGGGCTGCGGTACATCCTCAACCCGCCCGGCATCGCGGCCCGTATCCACCAGCACCTGGACATCGGTCAGGGCGAGGTCGACTGGGACGCCTTCTTCGGCACGCTGCGTGAGCTGGACTTCGACGGCGTCGCCACGGCCTGTGTCTTCGCCTGGGAGGAACGGGCCCGGGAGTCCTCCGCGTTCATGCTGGACCGGATCACCAAGGAACTCTCCGCCTAGGGGAAGAGCGCGCATGAGGCCGGCGCACCGAGGCTCAGGGCGAGCTCCTCGGCGCGTCGGCCGTCGCCATGTCCAGGGCACGTGGCCTGCAGTCACCGGGAGTAAGGCGTTCGCCGGTCGTATGCGGCCGGCGCCGCCAAGGCGACCAGGGTCGGATGGTAGCGATTGGCGAAGGCACTGCTCGCGTCGTCCGCATGCCGGGGGTGCGGCGGCATACCGCTGCCGCGTTCCGCGACGGCGGCAAGGGCTTCCGCTTCTGGCCGTCGACCCGGAAGACCACATTCCGGTAGTCCTTCCACGACCAGCAGGCCTGGCGCGATCTCCAGCAGTTCCTGCCCGCCCGCCTGCGTCTGACCGACGACACGGCGCCCGAGGAGGAGTTCTGGACCTGGCGCGGACACCGCGTCCATCTCGACCGCTACCCGAACCCGAAGGCCGGGGCCAAGGTCGTCCTGCACCGCGGCGTCGGCACCAACGGACGCCAGATGTCACTCATCCTGGGCGCCCCACTCGCCCGGCGCGGCTTCGAGACCGTCGCTCTCGACAACCTCGGCTACGACCTCACCCAGGTAAGGCCGGGCACGACACCCTCCTACGACGACTGGGGCGACCTCGTCGTCGACTTCCTCGCCCACGAGCAGTCACGCGACGACCGCCCGATCGTCCTGTCCGGGCTGAGCGCCGGCGGCATGCTCACCTACCACGTCGCCGCCAAGGCCCCTCGCGGCACGCTGCGCGGCATAGTCGGAATGACCTTCCTCGACCAGCGCGACCAGCAGGTCCGCGACGAGACCGCCCACGACAGACTCACCGCCCGCGCCGGCGTCCCCTTCATGGGCCTGCTCGCCAACGACCCCGCCGCCATGAAGGTCCTCATGAAGGACCGCACCTCCGCCGCCAACTGGGGCAGCGTCCGCTTCCTGGACCGCTACATGAACTACGCCCCCGCCGTGGAGCCGGAGGACTTCGACGCCTGCCCGGTCCTGCTGACCCAGCCCGCCGAGGACCGCTGGACCCCGCCCCATCCGAGCGTGCCGGTGCTGTCCCGCATCACCAAGGTGCCTGTCGACACCGTCATGTTGGACAACGCCGGTCACTATCCGCTCGAAGAACCGGGCCTGGGGCAGATGCAGGACGCCATCGCCGACTTCGTCACCAAGCACACCCGCTGACGCGGAGAGCCGGCAACGGCTCAGGAACCCTCGGCCCGTGCGGCCAGTGCCGCTGCGCGCTGGTCGAGCCGCTTCAGAGCGACCTCGCCCCACCGGAGGTTGTCGTGCTCCAGTGACAGGCCACGCAGCAGGGTGAGGTAGGGGCCGATCCGTTCGGCGGTGGTGAAGTACTCGTCCTCGGTGCGGCCGGCCAGCAGGCGCTCCCGCATCCGCTCGAAGCGGACGACCTTGGCGGCGGCCAGTTCCATGCGCTGGGAGATCGCCGCGCGGACGGCCTGGAGATCGCCGACGTCGACGCATTGGACCTTGACCAGCAGTTCGTCCCTGATCGCGGTCGGCTTGGCCGGAGGTTCGGTGGTGTAGGCGTGCACGGCCGCGTACCCGGCCTCGGTGAGCGAGAAGAGCCGCTTGTTGGGCCTGCGCTCCTGCAGGACGAAGCGCGCGGCGACGAGACCCTCGCTCTCCATGCGCTCCAACTCGCGGTAGATCTGCTGCGGCGTGGCCATCCAGAAGTTGGCGACCGAGGACTGGAACCCCTTCGCGAGGTCGTACCCGGACGCCTCACCCTCCAAGAGCGCGGCCATCACCGCGTTGCGCAGAGCCATGGAGGTCAATTTAGCACCGGATGGGAATATTCAACTGGTTGCATATTCCCATCCGGTGCCGGGTCGAGGGGCAGTGGTCGCGTCCAGCTGTGGTCACTGCCGGGAACGTCGAGCGCGTGCGCAACAGCGGCGGCGATGAGCGCGTGGCCTTGGGGGCCGGTGTGCAGCCGGTCCGCGCTCCTCATGCGCGGATCTGTCACCACGGTGTGGTGCCAGGCGTCGACCGCTACGACGTCGTGACGCCGAGCGGCCTCCCGGATGCGGTCGTGTCGGCCCAACCGCGCAGCCCGGTGGCGTCGTCACCGTCGCCCAGCCCCTCCGTCCGGCCCGGAGGCGGCCTGTCAGCGGAAGGCGGCGTGGCCCGTCAGCGCCTGGCCGAGCGCGAGTGTGTGCATTTCCGTGGTGCCTTCGTAGGTGAGGACGGACTCCAGGTTGTTCATGTGCCGGATGACGGGGTACTCCAGCGAGATGCCGTTGGCGCCGAGGACCGTACGGGCGGTGCGGCAGATCTCGAGGGCTTCGCGCACGTTGTTGAGCTTGCCGAAGCTGATCTGGGCGGGGTGGATTCCCGGCCCGTCCTTGAGGCGGGCCAGGTGCAGCGCCGTGAGCATGGCTTTGTGCAGTTCGAGGGCCATGTCGACGAGCTTCTGCTGGGTGAGTTGGAAGGCGGCGAGCGGCCTTCCGAACTGCTCACGCTGGGCCGCGTACCCGGCGGCCGCCTGCCAGGCCGAGCGCGCCGCGCCCGTGACGCCCCACACGATCCCGTAGCGAGCCTCGTTCAGGCAGGTCAGCGGCGCTGAGACACCGTGCGCGCCGGGCAGCAGCGCGCTCGCGGGCAGCCGTACGCCGTCCAGGACCAGTTCGCTCGTGACGCTCGCCCGCAGCGACATCTTGTGCTTGATCTCGGGAGCGGAGAAGCCGGGCGTCGCGGTGGGGACGACGAAGCCGCGGATGCCGTCGTCGGTGCGCGCCCAGACGATAGCGACCTCGGCCACCGAGCCGTTGGTGATCCACATCTTGCGGCCGTCGAGGATCCAGTCGCCTCCGTCGCGGCGGGCCCGGGTCCGCAGGGACGACGGGTCCGAGCCGTGGTCGGGCTCGGTCAGGCCGAAGCAGCCGACGGCCTCGCCCGCCGCCATGCGCGGCAGCCACTCCTGCTTCTGTTCCTCGCTCCCGAACCGGTGGACGGCGAACATCGCGAGGGACCCCTGCACGGAGACGAACGACCGCAGCCCCGAGTCACAGGCCTCCAGTTCGCGGCAGGCGACGCCGTACGCGAGGGCGGACATGCCGGCGCAGCCGTATCCCTCCAGGTGCATGCCGAGCAGGCCGAGCTTGCCGAAGCCCCGGGCGAGTTCGGGCAGGTCGGGCAGCTCGCCGCGCTCGAACCAGTCGGCGATGTGCGGCTCGATCCGCTCGGCGCAGTACTGCCGGACCGTGTCGCGGACGGCCCGCTCCTCGTCGCCGAGCAGGGCTTCCAGACCGAGCGGGTCGGCCGGATCAGGCAGGGTGAAGGGCATCGTCAGTCTCCCTGGGGGTGCAGGAGGCGGGCGATCTCCGCCTCGTCGTAGCCGAGTTCGGCCAGTACGTCCTGGCTGTGCTGGCCCAGCGTGGGTGGCGCGGTCCGCACGGGCGGGCGCTCGCCGCTGAAGCTCACCGGGAAGGCGACCTGCTGGAGCGGGCCGACGAGCGGGTGGTCCGCCTTCTGGACGATGCCGAGCGCCTCGGTCTGCGGGCAGTCGTAGACCTCGTCGAGGGTGCGGATGGGGGTGACGGGCACACCCGCGTCCTTCAGCAGGCCGCACCAGTGGGCCACGGTGGCGCCGGCCAGGACGGCGTTCAGTTCGGTGTTGAGGGCGCGGCGGTTGTCGACCCGGTCGCGGTTGGTGGCGAACCGCGGGTCGTCGGCCCACTCGGGGTGGCCGAGGACCGCGCACAGCTTGCGGAACTGGGCGTCGTTGCCGACCGCGATCACGAAGTGCCCGTCGGAGGCCGGATACGCCTGGTACGGCACGAGGCTCGGATGCCCGGAGCCGAGGCGGGCGGGCCGCTCACCGGTGGCGAAGTATCCGGTGGCCCAGTTGACGTGCAGGGCGAGCAGCGACTCGTACAGCGAGGTCGTGACGTACTGCCCGCGTCCGGTCCGCTCGCGCTCGACGAGCGCCGAGGTGACGCCGATGATCCCGAAGAGCGCGGCACCGAGATCGCCCATCGCGTAACCGGCGCGCACGGGCGGCCCGTCGGGCTCGCCGGTCAGGGACATCAGGCCGGCGGCGGCCTGCGCGACCATGTCGTAGCCGGGTTCGTCGCGCAGCGGGCCACTCTCGCCGAAGGCGGAGATGTGCAGCACGACCAGGCGCGGGTAGCGCTCGCTCAACTCGCGGTGGTCGAATCCGCGGGCCAGCGAGCTGCCGGGGCGGAAGTTCTCGACTACGACGTCCGCGGTGGCGATCAGCCGGTGCGCGGCCTCCTGGCCCTCGGGGGATTTGAGGTCGAGGGTGACGGAGCGCTTGTTGCGGTTGGCGGCCAGGAAGTACGTGGCGTCGGGGCCTTGGAACGGCGGGCCCCAGCCGCGGGTCGGATCACCGCCGTCGGGGTGTTCCACCTTGATGACGTCGGCGCCGAGGTCGGCGAGGGACATGGTGACGTACGGTCCGGCGAGGATCTTCGACAGATCCACGACCCGCACTCCGGACAGGGGCTCAGGCATCTGCGGCCTCCTTGGCGTCGGTCAGCGGCACCTGTCCACCGTCGGCCACCTCGGCGAGACGGTCCAGGGCGGGACGGGGCAGCGCGCCCGGGTCGTCGAGGAGCGCGCGGTAGGTGTGGGCGACGAGCAGCTTGCGGGCGTTGCCGCTGGTCCACCACTCGTGGTCGCCCTGCTCCAGGAGCAGGGTCGCCATGACGGCGCGGCTCAGCTCGTCCGCGTACCGTCCGATGCGCATCTCCTGTTCGTCCTCGGGGAGTTCGAGGATCGCGTCGCCCTTGGAGCGCAGGGCGTGCCACAGGTCGCCGAGCCGGTTGCCGTAGGTGTCGGCGAGGGTGTGGTGGGCGTCCGTCCGCCGCAGGCAGCGCAGGACGTCGAGCGCGATGACGTTCGAGGAGCCCTCCCAGATCGAGCCGAGGTGGGCGTCGCGCAGCAGCCTGGGGTCGACCCAGTCCTCGATGTAGCCGTTGCCGCCGCGGATCTCCATCGTCTCCCCGGTGACGGAGCGGGCCCGCTTGCACAGGGTGTACTTGGCGAGCGGCGTGAGGATCCGCACCAGTTCGCGGGCCGTGCCGTCTCCCGCGTCCGCGGCGTCGAGGCGGGCGGCGGCTTCGAGTACGAACCCCAGCGCGGCCTCGGCGTCGAGCAGCAGGGGCAGCAGGGTGGCCCGCATCAGCGGCTGTTCGAACAGCGGCCGGCCGAACACCTCGCGTCGGCGGGTGTGCTGCACGGCTTCGCGTACCGCGCGGCGCATGAGCGCGGTGGCCCTCATCGCGTTGGACAGCCGGGAGACGTTGAGCATCTCGGCCATCTGCGCGAAACCGCGGGTGAGTTCACCGACGGGAGTCGCGTACGCGTCCTCCAGGGTGACCTCGCCGCTCGGGATGGACCGGGAGCCGAGCTTGTCCTTGAGCCGGTCGATGCGGATCGCGTTGCGGGAGCCGTCCGGGCGCAGCCGCGGTACCAGGAACATGCCGAGCCCTCGGGTGCCCTCGCCCTGCCCGGGCACACGCGCCAGGGTGAGGACGAGGTCCGCGGCCGGGTTGGAGGCGAACCACTTGCGGCCGCTGAGCGTCCAGTGCGTGCCGTGGTCGGTGGCGACGGTCGCCGTCAGGCCGACATCGGTGCCACCTTGCCGCTCGGTCATGAACATCGCCCCGGTGGCGCGCCGTTCGGGGTCGGTGGACGTGAGCGCCGTGATCTCGTCGGCGTACCGCTCGGGGTCGAACAGACGCAGCACCCGCGCGGCCGAGTCGGTCATCGACAGCGGGCAGGCCATGCCGAACTCCGACTGGACATAGACGTACGACAGCGCGTACTTGACGGTGTGCGGGGTCTTGGTGGGCCAGCCGTGGACGCCGGGGCGGTGGGACATGGCGGCGAGACCGAAGCGTTCGTAGGCGATCTCGGCCAGCCGGTCGTGGGCCGGGTGGACGTCGATCGCGTCGATGCGCTCGCCATCCGGGGCGTACGGGCGCAGGCGCGGCGGGTTGGCGTCGGCCAGCCTGGCCTGCCGGTCGATCTCGCCGGCCGCGAGCGCACCCAGCTCGACGAGCAGCGGTTCGATGCGTGCGCGGTCGTCGGAGTCGAGGACCCGGTCCAGCAGCGGGCGCAGGGCCGGGTCCTGTTCTGCGAAGTTCATCGCGGTGGTTCTCCTGGAGAGAGGGGCCTGCTCAGGCGGGGGTTGCGGCGGGTTCCGGGGAGAGCGCCGGGGCAGTCCGACCGGTGCGGGCGAGCAGCGGGAGCACGCCCACGACCGTGATCACGACGTAGCCGAGACCGAGGGCGACGACGGACCAGATGGAGCCGGTGGCGGTGAGCAGGTACTGGGAGACGATCGGGGCGGTCCCGGCGAACAGGGCCGTGCACGCCTGGTACGAGAGGGACATGCCCGTGTAGCGGACCTCGACGGGGTAGACGCGGGCGAGGATGCCGGCGAGCGCCGCGTAGTACATGGCGTGCGGGAAGGTGGCGAGGCCCATGCCGAGGACGGCGAGCCAGAAGTTCCCGGTGCCGACGAGGACGAACATCAGCGGCAGCAGCACGAATTCGGGCAGCAGCATCCACAGCACGGCCTTGCGCAGCGGCCACCGTGCAGCGAGGACCGCGCCGAAGGGCTGTACCAGCACCTGGACGACGAGGGCGAGCGAGATGACGGTGAGGAAGGTGGACTTGTCGAAGCCCAGATCGGTGGTCGCCCAGGACAGGGCGAACGTCGTCTTGACGTAGGTGATCGCCACGCCGGCGGTGCCCGCGAGCACACCGAGGACGACGAGCAGCGGGTAGGTGGACAGAACGTCCTTGACGGGGAGCTTGGACGTCCGCTTCCGCGCCAGGACGGCGGCCATCTCGGGGGTCTCGGCGAGTCGCAGCCGGATGAACAGGCCGACGGCGACGAGAACGGCGGAGGCGAGGAAGGGGACGCGCCAGCCCCAGGACTCGAAGGCGGCGTCGGGGAGCTGGGCGATGCCGAGGAAGGCGAGCGTGGCGAGCAGGTTGCCGACAGGGGATCCCTGCTGGGCGAAGGCGCCGTAGAGCAACTTCCGTCCAGGCGGGGCGAATTCGGTGGCGATGAGCACGGCGCCGCCCCATTCGCCGCCCATGGCGACGCCCTGGATCAGCCGCAGCAGCACCAGCAGGATCGGGGCGGCGGCGCCGATCTGCGCGTATCCGGGGAGCAGCCCGACGCAGAAGGTGGCGCCGCCCATCATGGTCAGGGTGACGACGAGGGCCTTCTTACGGCCGCGGCGGTCGCCGAAGTGTCCGAAGACCAGGCCGCCGAGGGGGCGGGCGAGGAAGCCGATCCAGAAGGTGGCGAAGGCGGCGAGGGTGCCGACGGCGGGCGAGGCGTGGGCGAAGTAGACCTTGCCGAGGACCAGCGCGGCGGCCGATCCGTAGATGTAGAAGTCGAACCACTCGATGGTGGTGCCGATGAAGGCGCTGATCCCGGCGCGACGCGCTTCACGGGTGGAGGGCCGAGCGGCAGGGGTTCTATGGGCGGGGGTGTCTTGCTGCATGACGAGCGTCCTCTCGTAGCGGCAGATCCCGCCGCTACGTCGGGGCCGAGCGGCCGTCCCCGGTCCTGGGCGGGATGCAGGCCACTGTGCACCCCGGGATTAGGACATGTCCAAGACCAAAAGTCCCCTCCGTTGAGACGTCATCCATCACAATCGCGGTCATCCGTCGTAACCCGGCGGGGTGGGCAGCACGCGCTCGGCGACGCGCAGTACCGCCTTGAGCGCCGCCGAGGGATTGCCCGTCCGCCACCCGAGGGCGATCGGCAGCACCGGCACGTCGTCCCCGGCCAACGGCCGGAACACCACATGCTCCAGACGGATGGCCCGCGCCGACTCGACCACGACGGCGAGACCGACCCCGGCACCGACCAGGGCCAGCAGGTTGTACGAGTCGGGGGCCTCCTGCACGATCCTGGGTGCGAATCCTGCCTCGTGACAGGCCTGCACCGTGGCGTCGCGCACCGCGGATCCGCGCGAGACCGGGAAGGTCACGAAGGGTTCGTGCGCCAGGTCGGAGAAGGAGACGTCCACGCGCTGCGCGAGCGGATGGCTGTCCGGGAGGGCGATCATCAGCCGCTCCATCCGGACGACCCGGGTGCTGATCCCGCGCCGCACGGGCAGGGCCACGAAGCCGACGTCCAGTGAGCCCTCCGCGATCCGGCCGAGCGCCTCACCGGCGTACGTCTGGCCCTCCAGGACCAGCTCGATGCCGGGCAGTTCGGAGGTGACGGCCCGGGTGAGGACGGGCAGCACCGAGTAGCTGCTGGCGCCCGCGAAGCCGATCGTGACCCGGCCGACCTCGCCCAGATGGGCGGCCTGCACGGTACGGCGCACCGCGGACGCCTCGGCCAGCAGGTGCCTGGCCGGCTCCAGCAACGCCTGCCCGGCTGCGGTCAGCCGCACGGAACGGGTGGTGCGCTCGAACAGCGTGACCCCGAGATCCCGCTCCAGCAGCCTGATCTGCTGGCTGAGCGGCGACTGGGCGATGTGCAGCCGCTCGGCGGCCCGCCCGAAGTGCAGTTCCTCGGCGACGGCGACGAATCCGGAAAGGTGACGTAGCTCCACCCCACAGACAATGCCAGGGGGTGGGCGCCTCGGTGCCTCGGCGGCCGGAGAATGCCTCCGCCACTGGGTGCGACCGACCCCGGGTGGAGTCACCGGCGGGCGGGCCGGGGCCGCACTGCCCGGGTCCGTCGGCTGATGTCCGTGATCAGTCGTCCTCGATGGGGCTGATCCGTCACCCCCGACCCGCGGCAGTCAGGCGCGGGCCGGGGGCCACGCCCCCGGGCGATGGGCACGCGCTACCGACAGCGCCACGCCTTCCTCGGCGCCCCACCCCCACGGCCCACTCCGAACCGCCGGCCGAGGCAACGCATGAGGAGGCGTACTACGCGGCGGGCCGCTCGATCGTCGGCCACGCCGGCCGGTCCCCGTCGGGACGGCCGCCCGGTCCGCGGTCTCGACGGCACCGGCGTCGGCGTAACGCGCGGCGCACCGGCGTTGCGGTGACGGGACTGAGGGGAGCTGGGCGTGCGGCGCGCCAGGGATGCGGCCCCGCGCGAGTGGAACGCCCACCGTGCACCATGTCCTGCCAGGCCAGCGACTACAGTGGCTCGGCGATGGCTCGGCGCGCCTGCCAGTGAGCGCGAGCGGTGCGCAGCCCCGTGGCGAGGCTCAGCCCGTATGGGACGGCGGCGAGGGCCCGCCGGGACGTGGCTGTCGAGGCGTACCGCCGGCATCGCGGCGCCGGTGAACAGCGGCAGAGCGACCAACTGACCACGCACGGCACGAATGGATTGCGCTCGTACCAGGCAAGCTGCCTCAGGAACCGGTCCCGCAGGTAGACGTCCCCGCACACCGCGAACGGCCCGCCCCACACCCCCAGTTCCGGCATCACGCGTGGCTTGTCGACCCGGACGCGTCCAGAGGCACAAGGTAGGAAATCTTGCCTCTCGCCCTCTCCGTGGATCTCCAGGAAGGGCTAGCTGCGTCAACACGTCACGGGCAAACCGCGAGATCCCCAGTGTGTTCCGGCCTAGAGCAGGATGCGGAGGTCGAGCACGGGCCCGGTGGCGTCGACCGACGTCGCGTCCAGTTTCCCCAGGACATGGAGCATCGGCTTGTTGCTCGCCGCCACCGCGGCGGCCAGCGCGTGGTGTCCCTCGCGGCGGGCTACGGTTGCCGCATGTTCGGCCAGCGCGGTGCCGAGCCCCCTGGCCTGCCACGCGTCCTCGACCAGGATCGCGAGTTCGCCCAACCCTTGCTGATCGGTGCGCATGACGTTGGTCATGGCGATGATGTGGTCCGTCTGCTCGGCCGGAGTGGTCACCAGCGTGGTGCCGCGCTCCGGGCTGGACAACTGAAGCCATTCGGCGGGTGAGAGCCCGGACTTGCCTGCGTGGTATCGCAGGGCTCGGCTGCCCAGCGAGCAGCGGCGGTGCAGTTCCTGGACCGGCACCAGGTCGACGGGGACCGCCTCACGGGTCCGCGTGGCGGTGCCGTCGGTCAGCGTGATCGAGTGTGCGGCGTCTCGACGGCCGGCGTCGGGCATCGACGTTCTCCTCACATTGCAATCGTGACTGCTGTGCCGCGGCTTCGGGGACGCAAGCGCGGCCTTACTACCGCAGCAGTCTTTTGCCGCCTCGAGGCCGTCTCAAGAGGACTTCGCGCCACGTCGATTGCGCTGCGCACACGTTCAACCACGCAGCGGAACGAAAACAATGAGGAGTCGTGGTCCTCCTCGGCGCCGATGCTGGGCGTTGCTCACGTCATCGCTCAAGGATTTACGCAGAGGCCGCCTGAACCCTCGCCACCAGGACAGGCCGATGAACGTCCGCACTTCGCGTAAGTGACCCACTTCCAAGAGCTCCTACTGACCTTTTCGAAGGGTTGTCGGGGGTGACGCTGAGCCATCTTCGCGGTATGCCGGTGCTATGCGGTACGCGCAAGGGGGCGGGCTCCGGCGTCCTGAACAGGCGGCGCGAGAGCGGATTCGCATGCTGGCTGCGAAGGGTTTTGAGCGTGGTGAGAAGAGCATGGTCATCGCGAAAGACCTGCGCGTCAGCCGGCGTTCGGTGGAACGCCGGAGGCGGTCCTGGCGCGAGAACGGCGTTGACGGCCTGCGCTTTTCCCGGCCGGCCAAGGCCCGCAAGGTGGGCTAAGTCCTGTCCCGTAAATGATCTCTGCCCTGATGTGGACGCGGTCGGCCGAGGGTACTGCTTCCAGGCAGGCAGGTCCTCGACCTTGTTCCGGCGGCGGTGCGGGATGACCAACCCGGTCCCCCGGTAGCCGCCGTCGGCAATGGTGGTCGTGGCGCCGACAGCGTCCCTCGCGCCGGACTCGCCCCAGCGCGAGCAGCGGGCCGACGTGATCGATGATCCGGTCCGCCGACGACTTCGACACCCCGAACAGCGGCGCCCATTGGAGCATGGTCAGGTTCGTGCGCCAGTACACCGCCACCAGTAGCACCCGGTCTTCCAACGGAAGACTCCACGGCCGTCCCCGGCGTTGCATCGGAGCCCGATGTTCCGGGGATTTCCGACGAGCCCTGCCGACGGGAAAGCCAGGGACGGCCGAGGCGACGGCCGAGAAGGGCCGGGGAAGGCCAGAAAGAGCCAGGAAAAGCCAAGTAAGCGCCTGGTAAGGCGCCGTGAGAAAGCCACGACGTGCGGAACCCGTGGCATTCGGGGTCCCTCTAGTGGAGTGACGCCGTGCGGTGCCCGGGTCCTCGGCCGTCCCGCCGGAGGCGGGCGGAGGGGAAGGACGGAACGTGCGGAACCGGGAGACGGCGCGAGCCGTGCCCAGGGGCGGAGCGCGCATCGGCCGGATCGGGCGCTCTCCGGTGCGGTGGCACAACGCGCTGCTGACCCTGTGGACGGCCGCCTGGTTCGTCGTGGCCGAGCGCCATGGGGCCGTGTCCTGGCACTATCTGAGAACCGGTCAGCAACTGCTGTTCAGTCAGATCCCCGGCGGTGGCCTCGCGCTCTACGCCAACCACCCCGAGCTGCAGATCGGCCCGGTCAGCTTCCTGTTCGCCGCGCTGTTCGAGCCGTTCCCCGCCGAGGTGGGCGAGAAGCTCGCCGACGCCTTCATGTCGGGCCTTGGCCTGTACATCCTGGTGCTGGTCGGCCGTGCCGCCGCCGATCACTACCGGGGCGCCGGGCTCAACCACAAGCGCCTCCAGCAGCGGGTGCTGGTCGCCGGGACAGCCTTCATCCCGATGTGGGTGGAGGTCTCGGTGCGTTTCGCGCATCTCGACGACGTCCTGGCGCTGTTCTTCACCACGCTGGCCGTGCGGGCACTGGTCCGCTCCAACGCGACCTGGGTCGGTGTCCTGCTGGCACTGGCGGTCGACTCCAAACCCTGGGCGGTCGGCTTCCTGCCCCTCCTCCTGGCGCTGCCGCGCCCCGCACGGCTGCGCTCCGCCGCCTGGGCGGCCGGTCTGGTGGCCGCGGCCTGGCTGCCCTTCTATCTCACTCACATGGAGACCCTGGCCGCGGCCCGCTTCGCCATTCCCAACCAGCCGGCGTCGTCCCTGCGCTGGTTCGGCGTGTACGATGCCGCCACCCCCTGGTGGGACCGCCCCGCCCAGATGGCCCTGGGGATCGCCCTGGGCGCGCTGGCCGTCCGCCGGCACCGCTGGCCGGCGGTCGTGCTGCTCGCCGCCGACGCCCGGATCGTCCTGGACCCGAGCGTGTACACGTACTACAACGCCTCGGTCCTCCTCGGCACCCTGATCTGGGACTCGATCGGCCAGCGCCGCCTGGTCCCCTGGGTCAGCTGGGTCGCCCTCATCTCCCTGTACGGCAGCGCCCTGCTGGTCCCCTCCGACTCGGCACAGGGCTTCATCCGCCTCGCCTTCGCGGTCGGCTCCGCCGCGTACGTCCTGTGGTGGCCGCAGCGCGCACCCCGGGGTGAACGCAGGGGCCGACGGTCACGGAGCCGACCGCCGTCGCCGTCCGACGGGGGCGCCATGGAAGTACCTCACCAGAGAGCCGAAACACCCCTCATGGAGACAACTTAGGGTGATGGTGCGATTACTCTTTGCGTCGTGAGGGTTTGCCCGGGTCACCCCAGCAGCCGCTCGGCGTTGCGCGCCGTGGCGGCTGTCACGGTGCTCCTGGCCGCCCTGATGCACCTGCTGGCCTGTGCCCACGGACCCGCGTCGCCGGCCTCGGCGCGGTCGGACACCGTCCCGACCGCCCGCATCGACTTCGCTCAGGCCGGTGCCCTCTCGCCGGACCCCGCCTGCCGGCCGTCGGACCCGGACCACGACGACGACTCGCACTGCTGCGGCGCAGACGAACCGACGATCCAGGCACCGCGGGGCGCGGCCCGCTCCCTGCAGACGGTGCACGAGGCGCTGGCGGTCACCGTGGCCGCCTCCCGTCCGGCGTGCGTGGTGCCGTCGGCGCACCCTCCAGCCGCCGGAACGGCCGACTCCTCCCTGGGACCCTCACCGGCTCGCCTGGGCGTGTGGCGGACCTGATCGCCCCTCGGCCACGCCCGGCTTCCCCGCTGGTGCCGGGCGTGGCAGCCGATCACCGTCCTCCCCCTACCCACGGCCGGTGGCCGCCCGCGGCCCGGCCGCAGGAGAAGCACGCCATGAACGACCCCACCAGCAGTCTCCCCGGACTCGTCGGGGACACCCCGGTCCTGTGGATCGGCGAACCCTTCACCGCGGCCGGACGCGGTTTCTGGGCCAAGCTCGAAGGACACAACCCCGGAGGCATCAAGGACCGCGCCGCCCTGTACATGGTGCAAGCGGCCCGCGGACGTGGCGAGCTGCGGCCCGGCGCCCGGATCGTGGAGTCCACCTCCGGCACCCTCGGCCTCGGCCTGGCCCTGGCCGGCGCCACCTTCGGGCATCCCGTCACGGTCGTCACCGACACCGGCATGGAGCCCCTGATGACCGGCCTCCTCACCGCCCACGGCGCCGAGGTCGAGGTGGTCCGGGCCCCGCACCCCACCGGCGGCTGGCAGCAGGCCCGACGCCACCGCGTCGCCGAACTGCTGGCCGCACATCCCGGCTCGTGGTGCCCGGACCAGTACAACAACCCCGACAACGTCACCGCCTACGCCCCTCTCGCCCGTGAACTGGCCGCCCAGCTCGGCCGTGTCGACGTCCTCGTGGTCTCCGTCGGAACGGGCGGGCACTCGGCCGGCATCGCCTCCGTACTGCGCCGCCACTCCCCCGGGCTGCGCGTCGTCGGGGTCGACGCGACCGGCTCGACGATCTTCGGGCAGCCCGCCGCACCACGCCTGATGCGCGGCCTGGGCAGCAGCATCCACCCCCGCAACGTCGCCTACGGCCTCTTCGACGAGGTCCACTGGGTCGCCGCCCCGGAATCGGTCTGGGCCGCCCGCCGCCTGGCCCGCGACCACTACGCGACCGGCGGCTGGAGCGTCGGCGCCGTCGCCCTCGTCGCGCGCTGGCTGGCCCGCACCCGGCCGGCCGGCGACCGGATCGTCGCCGTCTTCCCCGACGGCCCGCAGCGCTACGTCGGCACGGTCTACGACGACACCTACTGCCGTACGCACGACCTGCTCGGCCCCCCGCCCGCCGACGATCCCGACGAGATCGCCCACGCCGGCGTACGGGCCGTCACCCGCTGGACCCGCTGCACCCAGGTCGTCGACCCGCTCGCCACCGGCGACGCCACGCGGCCGGCCGGGGCCGCCCGATGAGGCAGCTGTGGCGGCAGACCCGCTCCTTTCCGCCCGCCGTACGGCTGCTGATGGCCAACCAGTTCGGCATCAACCTCGCCTTCTACATGCTCATGCCCTACCTGGCCGCTCATCTCTCCGGCCAACTGGGCCTGGCCGCCTGGGCGGTCGGGCTGGTGCTCGGCGTGCGCAACTTCTCCCAGCAGGGCATGTTCCTGATCGGGGGCACCCTCGCCGACCGCTTCGGCTACAAGGCGCCGATCATGACCGGGTGTCTCCTGCGCACCCTGGGCTTCGGCCTGCTCGGCTGGGTCGACAGCCTGCCCGCCCTGGTCGCCGCCTCCGCGGCCACGGGCTTCGCCGGCGCCCTGTTCAATCCGGCCGTGCGTGCCTGCCTCGCCGTCGAGGCGGGCGACCGCCGCGTCGACGCCTTCGCGACGTTCAACGTCTACTACCAGGCGGGCATGCTGCTCGGCCCGGTGGTCGGACTCGCACTGCTGGCGGCCGACTTCAGCCTGGTGTGCGCGGTGGCCGCGGCCGTGTTCTGCGCACTCACGCTGCTCCAGTGGAGGGCCCTGCCCGCCCGGCACGTCGAGGCGGACGGCGCCGGGCGGGACCATGTGCTGACGCAGTGGCGCACGGTCGTCGCCAACCGGCCCTTCCTGCTCTTCGCCACGGCGATGATCGGCTCGAACGTGCTGACCTTCCAGATCTACCTGGCCCTTCCGCTGACCGCGGCCCACGCTCTCGGCTCGCACGGCACGACGCTGACCAGCGGGCTCTTCGTGGTCTCGGCCGCCGTGGCCGTCGCGGGACAGCTGCGCCTGACCGGCTGGGCGAAGGAGCGGTGGGAGCCCGCCGAGGCGCTGGTGCGGGGTCTGGTCGCCATGGGGCTGGCCTTCCTTCCGCTGGCGCTCACCCCGCACGGCTCGTCGGTCGGGGTGCCGGCCGCGTTGTTGGTGGCCGTGGTGCTGCTCTCGGCGGGAGCGGCGGTGACCTATCCGTTCGAGATGGACACGGTCGTCGCCCTGTCCGGAGGCCGTCTGGTCGCCACGCACTACGGCCTCTACAGCACCGTCTCCGGTCTGGGCATCACCCTCGGCAACCTCGTCACCGGCGCCCTGCTGGACTTCGCCGCGCGACAAGACGCGTTCTGGCTCACCTGGACGGCCCTGACCGGCACCGGGCTCGCCTGCGCCGCCGCCGTCAGCGGCCTCGCCCGCGCCGGACACCTGGCGCGACGACTGCCGCAGCCCCTCCCGGCACAGCAGGCGTGACACCCCACACCCGATGCAGACTCGACCCGAGACAGGCCGCCGCCACGAAGGGTGCGCACATGCATGCGATCGGCCACGCACTGGCCATTGCCGGCTCGATGACCTGGGCGATCACCTGGGCGCTGATCCTGGGCTTCGCCCTGTCGGCCGTCGTCCAGGCGGTGGTGCGCCGGGCGACGATCCGGATGATGGGCGGCTCACCGGAGCACGCGGAAGTCGCGTGACCTGTGCGGGGGCCGCGCGTTCAGCCGGCGGCGGCACCGAACCACTTGGGCAGCACGCCGAGCAGCTCCTGCTGGTCCTCGCCGGCCCACGCCACGTGGCCGTCCGGCCGCAGCAGCACCGCGGGCACGTCCAGCTCCTCGCTGACGTCGACGACGTGGTCGACCCGGTCCGCCCAGCCCGCCACCGAGAGCCGGCCGGTCTGGTCGAGCAGCAGTCCGCGGCCGTCGTGCATCAGCTCGTAGAGGCGCCCCCGCTTCAGCCCCACGTCCCGCATCCGCCGGCCGAGCAGTTCATGCCCCTCGCCGAAGTCGTAACGGATCTCGACCGCGGTGATGAGCCCGGTCACGTACCGATTCACCTCCTCGAAGTCCATCAGCTTCGCGAACAGCTGCCGCAGCGCGGTCGCACCCGGATCGGTCCCCAGCAGGGTGATCTGCGCACGGGTGTTGTCCAGCACGGCGGCGCCCACCGGGTGCCGTTCGGCGTGGTAGCTGTCCAGCAGTCCCTCCGGCGCCCAGCCGTCGACCGCGGCGGCCAGTTTCCAGCCGAGGTTGAACGCGTCCTGGATGCCGAGGTTGAGACCCTGCCCGCCGGTCGGCGGGTGGATGTGCGCCGCGTCGCCGGCCAGCAGCACCCGGCCGACCCGGTAGCGCTCGGCCTGCCGGGTGGCATCGCCGAACCGGGACAGCCAGCGCGGCGAGTGCACGCCGAAGTCGGTGCCCGCGAAGGCACGCAGCTGCCGCTTGAACTCCTCCAGGGTCGGCGCGGTCGCACGGTCCTCGGCCACACCGTCGGCCGGGACGACGACGCGGTACACCCGGTCCCCGCTGGGGCTGACGCCGAACCGCAGCTGAGTCCTGCGGACCTCCTCGACCACGGCGGCGATCACCGCCGGATCCTCGGTCACCTCCATTTCGCCCAGCAGCGTCTCGACCTTGGCGGGTTCGCCGGGGAATCCGACGCCGAGCCGCTTACGCACCGTGCTGCGGCCGCCGTCGCACCCGACGAGGTAGCGCGAGCGCAGCTGCGTACCGTCCGCCAGCTCGACGGTCACCCCGTCCGCGTCCTGGCTCAGCCCGACCACGTCGCAGCCGCGCCGGATCTCGGTACCGAGTTCGAGGGCACGCTCCTCGAGCAGCCGCTCGGTGACCGGCTGCGGGGTGGCGACGCCGTACGGGTGAGCCGTGTCCAACCGGTCCGGCCACGGCTTGGCGATGCCGCCGAAGAGGCCGCCGACCTGGAATTTCTCGCTGACCGCCAGGAACCGGTCCAGCAGGCCGCGCTGGTCCAACAGCTCGACGCTGCGCGCGTGCAGGCCCTGCCCGCGGGACTGCTCGGTCGGCTCGGTCAGTCTCTCCAGCACGACCACGTGCACGCCGTGCAGCCGCAACTCGCCGGCCAGCATCAAGCCGGTCGGTCCTCCGCCGACGACGATCACGTCGATCATCACTGCCCCCATGTGTGTGCGCAGGTTGTGGCTTCGGCCGGTGATTCTGCGGCACGACGGGGGCCTTGCCGCAAGCCCCCCGGTGCGCTATACGTTGAGAGTGGCAAGGAGTGGTCGACCTCCTTGCCTTTCTCTATGCCGTCCGGCCTCTTCTGCCCGGCCCCCTTTTTCCTCAGGTACCCCCACCGGGTATGCTCGTAGCGCTGACCACGCTCCGGTGATCAGCGGCTGCTGGAGGGAGGACAGGTCTTCATGGGCGGCGAACACATCCGCAGGCCGGGCATCACCCGGCTGCTGACGTTGTGCGCGATCCTGCTCGGTCTGTTCCTCATGCACGGCTCCCCGGCCACGGCCGTCGACGGCTGTCACGGTCGGACGGATCCGGCCGTCGTCATGCACGACGGCCACGAGTCCGCGGCGGCATCGGCGGAGCCCGCAGGGACCCAGCCCGCCACACTCCGGGCCGCGGACGACATGGCCCCGCACGGGACACTGTGCGTCGCCACTCCCGCCGAGCAGCGCATCCCGCTGCCCGTGGCGCCGCTCGCCGCCCTCTTCGCACTCGCCGCACTGGGGACCTGGGCCGTGCACCGCGCATGGCGTCCCGGCGGGACCGGGCGGCGCGGGCCACCGGGCGGGCGTCGTCTCCTCCTCCAGGTGTGCATCGCGCGGACGTGACAGGACAGCGCCGGAGCAGGCCCCTCCGGGCTGCCCGGCCGCAGCGTCCTGATCACCCCGCGCGCCACCCGGCGTGGTGCGCCACCCGGAAAGACACCCCAGCGATGTTCGCTTCCACCCGTTCCACCGTCCGTCGCCGTGCCCTCGCGGCCGTCGGCACCGCAGCCGCCCTCGCCCTGACGCTGGCCGCCTGCGGGTCCTCCGACGACTCCGCCATGCCCGGCATGCACCACAGCGCCAAGCCGACCGCGACCTCCGCGGCCGGAGCCGGCACCTCGATGAGCGACATGCCCGGCATGGACCACGAGGCCGACGGCAACGGCCTGGCCGCCGCCAAGGACGGCTACCGCCTCACCAGCTCCGACACCACCCTGACCGCCGGGAAGCAGACGCCTTACCGCTTCACGGTCACCGGACCGGACGGCAAGCCGGTGACCGGCTTCGCCCTCGACCAGACCAAGCGGATGCACTTCTATGCCATCCGCTCCGACCTGACCGGGTTCCAGCACATCCACCCGACGATGGCCTCGGACGGCACCTGGACGGCCGGCCTCTCCTCCCTCGACTCCGGCTCATGGCGCATGTTCGCCTCCTTCACGCCGGAGAGCGGGAGCGGCAAGGGCAAGGACTTCGTGCTCAGCCGGACGGTGTCGGTCCCGGG
Source organism: Streptomyces sp. NPDC001410 (assembly GCF_042895235.1). Taxonomy (NCBI): domain Bacteria; kingdom Bacillati; phylum Actinomycetota; class Actinomycetes; order Kitasatosporales; family Streptomycetaceae; genus Streptomyces; species Streptomyces sp. NPDC001410. Next base: position 218,740 of record NZ_JBIAWE010000003.1, on the reverse strand, counting down.
CACGGCCGCCAGGACCCGGCTGCCCGCCGCGGCCGACAGCACGACGGTCGACGGATACACGGTCACCGTGGACGGCGAGCCCATGGCCGGCATGGCGCATCCGCTGACCGTACGGATCACCAAGGACGGCAAGCCCGTCACCGACCTCCAGCCCTACCTGAACACCTACGCCCACATGACCGCCTTCCACGAGGGCGACGCGGCGTTCGCCCACCTCCACCCCACGACCAAGGTCGACGGCGACCACGGCGGCCCCGACCTGTCCTTCCACGCCGAACTGCCCACCGCGGGCAACTGGCGGCTCTTCCTGCAGTTCCAGACCGGGGGCAAGCTCCACACGGCCGCCCTGACGCTGCGCGTGGGCTGACCTCACGCCACGTAGGCCGCCGGCACCTCCTTCGGGGGTGCCGGCGGGCCGGCCCTGGCCGTCGGGGCGGGCATCCAGCGCTTGATCTGCTTGCCGCGCTCGTTCAGAGTGTGGCAGTCTTCGGGGAGTTGATCTCCATTCACTCATGCACGACGAAGGACTGAAGCCATTGATCGCGGCGTCCCACAGCGGCCGCCGTCGGCACTGACCCCGCCCGCTTCCGCGGCAGCGGCCATCGGTGCCCTCGCGTCTCCTCACGGCGGCCCCACGTACATCCCGTGTTCCCGGCTGACAGGCCGGTCCCGCAGCCCTCGTGGCTGCCATCCAACGTGAGGTCATCTTCATCGTGCACACCGATGTCCAGAATTTCGCCGTCGCGAACCTGCTGCGCCGTCCGGCGACGGTCGAAGTCGGAGGCTTCGTCGTGGGAATCGATCCCACGACGACCAGCCCGTACGTCAACTACGCAACCCCGGTCCCCGGCGCCGAGCCGACCGACCGGGACGTCAGCGCCCTGATCGGGGCATTCCGCGAGCGTGGCCTGAGGCCCCGCCTGGAGTTCGCCCCGGACACCGCACCCGCCGTCGAACCGGCTCTGCGCCGGGCAGGCTTCGCGACGGAGGCGGTCCATGAGTACATGGTCTGCACGCCCGCCACGCTGGCGGTGCCGACCGGGAGCATCGAGGTGGCGACACCGGACACCGACGAGGACTACACGGCGATCGACGCCGCCCTCTCCGAGGCGTTCGGCGGCGAGTTCCCCGCTTCTCCGGAGGGCGCGGCCCGGCTGCGGCGCACCCAGGAGAGCGGCGGGGCGGTGCGGTTCGTCCGTGCCGCCGACGGCGGCTGCGCCGGTGCGGCCGTCTGCTCGGCACCCGCCCATGGCACGGCCGAGCTGGCGGGTGTGGGCACCCGGTCCGCGTACCGCGGTCGGGGCATCGCGGCCGCGGTCACTGCGGCCCTGGCCGAGACCGCGTTCGGCGGCGGGGCGTCGTCCGTCTGGCTCGAGTACTCGGGCGAAGGGTCGCGCCGCGTGTATGAGCGGGTCGGATTCCAGCCCCGGGGCACCCGCCTCTACCTGACGCTCGAAGGGTGACCCGCACCCGGCGGGGGCCGAGCCGTGCTCAGCCCTCGCCGGGCAGCGGGTGCTTCTTGACGAAGCGGCGGATCTCCGCGGTGAGGGCGGCCGGGTTGTCCAGCTGGACCAGGGTGCGGGCGTCGGGGATCTCCACATAGCGCGCGTCGGGCAGCAGCTCGGCGAGGCGACGGCCGGTGGCGGGAGGCATCATGCGGTCCTCGGCGCCCCAGGCGACCAGGGCCGGACGCGTGAAGGAGGGCAGGTTTCCGGCCGCCTTGACGTAGCATTCCGGGTCCACCTCGCGGCAGAACTTGGCGAAGTCGCGGCGGATGTCACGGCTCGTCAGCAGAGGGCCGTACCAGCGGGCGATCAGTTCCTTCGGCAGCGGCTTCTTCGCCATCCCGCCGAGGGACGTCTCCATGCGGGCGAGGAAGGGGAAGCGGAAGGACTGGATGAGGAGGAAGAGTCCGCCAGGGACCTTGCTCGCCCGGTGCAGCAGTTTGCCCTGCGTGCCGGGCGGGTAGTTGTCCAGGGCCTCGCAGGAGGTGAGGACCAGGCGGGCGATGCGTTCGTCGCGTACACCGACGAGGAGTTGGGCCGTCCCGGTGTCGTTCTGGACGAGGGTGACGTCCCGCAGGTCCAGGCGGTCCATGAACTCGGCGAGCAGCCGGGCGATGCCGTGCGCGGAGAGGTCCGCGTCCGGGTGCATCGGGCGCCGGTGGCTGCCGAGGGGCAGGACGGGGACCAGGACGCGGAAGTCCGACCGCAGATCCGTCACGACCTCGGACCACACCGACTCGTCGAAGCCGAGGCCGTGGACCAGGACCACCACCGGGCCCTCGCCTCCCGAGTCCTCGTAGTCGATCGTCCCCGCGCTCAGCTCGATCTGCGGCATGGCCCCGCCTCCGACCCCTCTGTCACTAGATAGAGCGTTCTAGTGACAGAATAGACACGGAAGGGCACACAGCACCAGCGGCTTCCCGGAGGCTCCCGCCGTGAGCGACAGCAAGGCTCCCAGCACCCACGAGACCAGGCAGCGCATCGTGAGCGCCGGCACGGAGCTGTTCCGGCGCACGGGCTACACGGGCACCGGCATGAAGCAGATCGCGGCGGCCGCCGGTGCGCCCTTCGGGTCGATCTACCACTTCTTCCCCGGCGGGAAGGCCCAGTTGGGCAAGGAGGTGATCCGCACCTCGGGAGCCGTCTACCTGGGGCTCATCACCGCGCTGATGACGCCGTACGAGGACCGCGTCGCGGCCACCGCCGACGCCTTCACGGCCGCGGCCGGCACCCTCGCCGAACTCGACTTCGCCGACCCCTGCCCCATCGCCACGGTCGCGATGGAGGTCGCCAGCACCAACGAGCCGCTGCGCCGGGCCACTTCGGAGGTCTTCGACAGCTGGGCCGGCCATCTCGCCGCGTACTACGCCGAAGGGGGCATCGCCGAGCCCGCCGCCCGGGAGACGGCAAGCTCGGTCATCGCATTGCTGGAGGGCGCCTTCATGCTCGGCCGGGCCGCGCGCAGCACGGCGCCGGTCCTCGCGGCGGCCAAGGCGGCGGCGGCGATCGTACGGGCGGCACTAGCAGGCGAGTGACGGGCCCGCAGCCGCCTTCCCGGACGGGCTCACAGCCGCTTTCTTAGCGGCATGTTAGATCTGCGCGGCAGATCTTGTCCGGGTGCGGCGGCGGCCCGCATGCTCGGGCGCACTCAGGTTCCGGGGGCACTCTCCCGCTCCCCGATCCCACCGGATTTCCCCACCTGGAGCCGCCATGTCATCGTCTGCCGCCCTGCCCGGAAAGCCGCCGTCGGCCTCCCCCGGAAACCGCCGTCTCGCCCTCGTCGGCGGGTCCCTGGGCAACCTCGTCGAGTGGTACGACTGGTTCGTCTACGCCAGCTTCGCGATCTACTTCGCCGACGCGTTCTTCCCCGGCGACAACCCGACCACCAAGCTGCTGAACACGGCGGGCATCTTCGCCGTCGGCTTCCTGATGCGTCCGGTCGGCGGGTGGATCCTCGGGCGGGCGGCGGACCGGCACGGGCGCAAGAGCGCGCTCACCCTCACCGTCACCATGATGTCGGTGGCCGCCCTGCTCATCGCCGTCGCGCCCACCTACGGCCAGGCCGGCTACTTCGGCGCCGTGGTGCTGCTGCTGGCCCGGCTGCTGCAGGGCCTGAGCATCGGAGGCGAGTACGCCGCCAGCGCCACCTATCTGACCGAGGCGTCCGCCCGCGACCGGCGCGGGCTCGGCTCCTCGTTCCAGTACGTGTCGATGACGTGCGGCCAACTCCTCGGCCTCGCCATCCTCATCACGATGCAGCACACCCTGACCACGGACCAGCTGGAGAGCTGGGGCTGGCGGATCCCGTTCGTGCTCGGTGCGCTGTTCGCCGGGGTCGTGTTCTGGCTGCGGCGCCGACTGACCGAGACCGAGGCGTTCACCGAGGAGTCCGGGGCGGACGACCGTACGGACACCGCGCGCGGCACGCTCGGGGCGCTGTGGCAGCACCGCCGCGAGGCCGGGCTGGTCATGGCGCTCACCCTGGGCGGCACGGTGGCGTACTACACGTACACCACGTACCTCACCAAGTACCTGATCGGCAGCGCCGGCATGGCCAAGTCCACGGCCACCCTGGTGAGTTTCACCGCGCTCACCGTCTTCGCGCTGCTCCAGCCCTTCGCCGGGATGCTCTCCGACCGGATCGGCCGCCGGCCGCTGCTGATCACCTTCGCGGTGGGCTGCACGGTGGGCACGTACCCCATCATGACCGCCCTCGGCTCGGCGTCCTCGTACTGGCCGGCGCTGGGGCTGTCCCTGCTGGCCCTGGTCATCGTCACCGGGTACACCTCGATCAACGCGGCCGTGAAGGCGGAGCTGTTCCCCACCCGGGTCCGCGCCCTCGGGGTGGCGCTGCCGTACGCCGTCGCCAACGCGCTGTTCGGCGGGACGGCGGAGTACGTGGCCCTGTGGTTCAAGGACAGCGGTCACGAGAAGGTGTTCTTCTGGTACGTGTCGGGGTGCGCGCTCGTGTCGCTGGTCACCTACGTGCTGATGCCGGACACCCGTGACGCGGCGCTCAGCCGCGCCGAGGTCGAGGCGGACACCGGACGCGACCGGTCTCCCGCGAAGGCCGCCGGCTGACGCGGTGGTGACCCGGGCAGTGCCGCTTCCGTAAGCTGCCGCCCAGGTCACCACGGCACGAGGACTTCACATGCACGCGCTGCTCGTCGAGGACGACGACCGTATGGCCCAGGCTCTGACCACGGCCCTCGCCCAGCGCGGGCACACGGTGCGCAGGGCCGGCCGGGCCCTGGACGCCCTGCGGTACGTCCACGCGGCCGAGTTCGTGCTGCTCGACCTCGGCCTGCCCGACCTGGACGGGCTTGAGCTGCTGCGGCGCCTGCGCACGGTGTGCGACGCGCCGCTGATCGTGGTGACGGCCCGCTGCGAGGAGCGCGACATCGTGCAGGGGCTGCGGGCCGGCGCCGACGACTATGTGGTCAAGCCGTTCCGGATGAACGAGCTGATGGCCCGGATCGACACCGTGCGCCGCCGCACCGGGGCGGCGGCGGCCCGTGGCACGGACGGCGGCTCAGGTCCCGTGCGCACCGGCGATGTGCAGATCGACATCGCGGGCCGTACGGTCACGGTCGACGGCGCGGAAGTACGGCTCACCCGGCGCGAGTTCGACGTCCTCGCCTTCCTCGCGGCCCGGCCGGACGAGGTGCACTCCCGCGAGGAGATCCTGGACCGGATCTGGGGCGACGCCTTCCTCGCCGCGTCCCGGTCCCTGGACGTGCACGTGGCGGGCATCCGCGCGAAGACGGGCCGCGCCGAACTGGTGCGTACGGTGCGGGGCTTCGGATATCAGCTCGGCACCGACGGCCGGGACGGCCGCCGGCCATGAGGCGCAGGCTGCTGGCCGTGCTGATGGTCCTCATCGGGGCCGCGACGCTGCTGTTGTCGGTTCCGCTGGCCGGCTCCTACGCCGGCGGGCGGACAGAACATCTGCTGCTCCAGCGGCGCGCCGACGCCGTGCGGTTCGCCGACCTCGCCGACCGGGTGCGCACCGCCGCCGACCGTGCCGAACTGTCCACCGAGATCCGCCGGTACGCCGAGCTGTACGGCGCCTCGGTGACCGTGGTGGACTCCGCGGGGCGGACCCTCGCGCAGGCGGGGGCCGGCGTCTCCCCGTCCGCCGCGGACGATGTCCTCGGCCGGGCGCTGACCGGGCGGTCCACCGAGCGGCTGCCGACCGTACGGCCGTGGGGGCCGGACCGGGTGGTGCTCGCCGAGCCGGTCGGCCGGGACGAACGGGTCAGCGGCGCGGTCCTGCTGGCCGTCCCGACCACCGCGGCCCGGTGGGACGTGACCGTGCGCTGGGCGCTCATCGCCTGCGGGGCGCTCACCGCCTTCGCGGCCGCGGCCCTCGTCGCGGCCGGCATCACCCGCTGGCTGATGCGCCCGGTCCGTGACCTCGACCGGGCCGTCGCCGGACTGGCGTCCGGCAGCCTGGAGACCCGGGCCGTCTCCGACACGGGACCGCCCGAACTGCGCAGCCTGCGCCTGCACTTCAACGGCATGGCCGAGGCGGTCGCCGACTCGCTCGGCCGCCAGCGCGCCTTCGTCGCCGACGCCTCGCACCAACTGCGCAACCCGCTGGCCACCCTCGTGCTCCAGCTGGAGAACGTCGAGCCGCATCTCGCGCCCGGCCCCGGCCGGAAGGAGCACGCGCGCGCCCTGGACGAGGCGGAGCGCCTGGAGGAGCTTCTGGATGGCCTGCTCGCGCTTGCGCGGGTGGAGTCGGGTACGGCGGAGCGGACCGAGCAGGACGTGTCCCGCGGGGTGCGTGAGCGGGTGGCCGCGTGGCAGCCGGTGTTCGAGGCGACCGGGGTGACGCTGAGCGCCGCTGCCGTGCGGGAGGGGTTGCGGGCGCCGGCCGTGCCGGACGCCGTCGGCCGGATCCTCGACGCGGTCCTCGACAACGCGGTCAAGTTCGTCCCCTCCGGCGGGCGGGTCGCGGTGACGGCCGCGCTCGCGGACGGTGAGGTCGTGGTGCGCGTCGCCGACGACGGGCCGGGGGTGCCGGACGATCAGCTCCCGCTGCTCACCCGGCGTTTCGCCCGGGCGCCCGAGCATCAGAACGTGCCCGGCAGCGGCCTGGGCCTGGCCATCGCCGACGAGATCGCCCGCCTCAGCGGGGGCCGGCTCACCACGGCCGGCAACCGTCCCCACGGCCTGGTGGTGGAGCTGCGCCTGCCGGGTCCGGTGCCGGATCAGCCGTAGACCGAGCGGTAGTAGGCCACCGCGCCGGGGTGCAGGGGCACGGCCCCCGTGGCGACGGCGAACCTGGGTTCGAGCCGGGCGCCCGCCGTGACTTCCCGCAGCAGCACACGCCACCGGTCGAACACCACCTGGAGCACCTCGCGCACCGCCTGCTGCGGCACCTGGGAGCGGGCCAGCAGATAGTTGCCCACGCCGACGGTGCCGATCGGCTCGGTGAGCCCGTACACGCCGGCCGGGAGGGTGACCGCCGTGTAGACGGGGCCGTACGTGTCGCGCAGGACGGCGGCCTGTTCCTCCAGCGGCAGGAAGCGCAACGGGAATGCGCGGGCGAGCGCCGACAGGGCGGGGGTCGGCACTCCCCCGGCCCAGATCAGCGCGTCGACGGTGCCCGTGCGCAGCGCCTCCACCGAGGCGGCGAGGCCGAGCTGTCGTTGCCGTACCGACCGCTTTCCGGTCAGACCCGTCACCCGCAGCAGCCGGTTCGCCAGCACCTGTCCGCCGGAGCCCGCCGCGCCGGTGGCGACCGAGCGGCCCGCGAGATCCCCCACGGACCGCACGGGTCCGTCGGCCGGTACGACCAGGTGCGTGTAGTTGACGTAGACGCGGGCGAGAGCCGTCACGGCGGCCCGGCCGGCGAACGGCTCCCGCCCCTGGACGGCGTCCTCGGCGGCGTCCGCCATCGCCAGGCCCAGGTCCGCCGATCCTGCGCCGAGTCTGCGGAGGTTGTCCACGCTGGCCGAGGTGCTGAGCGAGGTGATGTGCAGCCGGGGGACGGCCTGTGCGGCCTGGACGGCCAGTGCCTTGCCGAAGGCGTTGTAGGGCCCGCCGGGCGCTCCCGTCGCGAGCCTGAGCCGCCAGTCGGGTCCGCCGTCGCCGGCGCAGCCGGCCAGGGCGAGGGCCGGGGCGCCGAGGAGCGCGGCCTCCAACAGGCCGCGGCGGCTCATCGGTCGACCGGTCACGCCCGCAGCGTAGCGGCTCCGCGCAAACCGGACGGCTCCACTCCCGCGTGGCTCGTGCGCGGAACCTGGCACTATCCTTGCGCCCTCGAACACGGGTAGGGAGAAGGGACATCGGCGTGGCGATGAAGGCCTTGCGTTCGGCGTTGGAAGCGGTCTATGTACGGCGCCTGAACCGCAAGCTGGAGGGCCTGCCCCGGCCGCGGCACGTGGCGATCATGCTGGACGGGAACCGGCGCTGGGCCAGGGGTGCGGGACATCAGGACGTCCGGGAGGGGTACCGCGTCGGCGGTGCCAAGGTCACGGACTTCCTCCACTGGTGCACCGACGCCGGCATCAAGCACGTCACGCTGTGGATGCTGTCGGACGACAACCTCCACCGGCCGGCCGACGAACTCGGTCCCCTGCTCGACATAATCGAGGAGACCGTCCGGCGCATCTGCGCCCCCGGGGAGCCCTGGGAGATCGAGATCATCGGCGCGCTCGACCTGCTGCCCGGGAACACCGCCCGCGTCCTCAAGGAGGCCGCCGCCCTCACCCAGGGCCGCGGCGGGCTGAAGGTCGACGTCGCCGTCGGCTACGGCGGCCGCCGGGAGATCGTCGACGCCGTCAAGGCGGCCTTCGACAAGCACATCAGCGCGGGAGGCGACCCCACGGAGCTGGCCGCCGACTTCGATCTGGAGCACATCACCGACAACCTGTACTCGCCGGCCGGGCACGACACCGACTTCATCATCCGTACCTCCGGCGAACAGCGCCTCTCCGGCTTCCTGTTGTGGCAGTCCGCCTACGCCGAGGTGCACTTCGTGGACGTCCTGTGGCCGGCGTTCCGCGAGATCGACCTGTTGCGGGCCCTGCGGTCGTACGCGGCCCGGGAGCGGCGTTACGGCCGCTGACGGACGCGGCGTGGTGCGCGCCCGGGTCATTCCCCGCCGACCGTCGCGAGAAGATGGGCGACCAGGGGGTTCGGGTCGGCCGTGCGCCAGGCCACGGCGACCCGGGTGCGTGCGGCGGCGGGGACGATCCCGCGGAACGCGACGCCCTTGAGGCGGATGCGCCGGATGCCGGCCGGGGCCAGGGAGACGCCCAGACCGGTCCCCACGAGGGCGCACACGGTCTGCCATTCCACCGCATGCTGGGCCGTCCGGGGTGTGAAGCCCGCGTCCGCGCACAGGCCGGTGATCCGGTCGTACAGTCCGGGGCCGACCGCCCGGGGCAGGAGCACGAACGGCGAGTCGGCCAACTGCGCGATTCGTACGGTCCGTTGGGTGGCCAAGGGGTGGGTGGCCGGGAGCACGGCCACGAAGGGCTCGCTGAGGACCGTCCGGAAGCCGATATCCGGCTCGTCGGCGGGTGGTTCGCGCAGCAGGCCGATGTCGATGGTCCTGTCGTGCAGGGCCGCGATCTGCGGCGCGGTGGTCATCTCGTGGATGTCCAGGTGCACATCGGGGAACCGCTGCCGGAAGGTGCGCAGCAGTCCGGGCAGGACGGTCAGGGCGAGGGAGGCGGCGAATCCGATGCGCAGCCGGCCGGTCCGGCCGCTGCCGACGGCGCGGGCCGCGGCCAGGCCGTCCGCGAGGTCGGTGAGGGCCCGCCGGGCGGCCGGGAGCAGTTCGCGGCCGGCCGCAGTGAGCGCGACGTGTCCCGGCTCGCGGCGGAACAGCGCATGTCCGACCTTGTCCTCCAGGCGGCGGATCTGCTGGCTCAGCGGTGGCTGGGCGATGCCGAGCCGGGCGGCAGCGTGGCCGAAGTGGAGTTCCTCGGCGAGCACGACGAAGGCGTGCAGCTGCGCGAGGGGAAGTTCGGGTCGCATCATACGCCCAGAGATATCAGGTCATGCTCCTCACAGTATTAGACGTATCGATGCAGGTCACCTAGCGTTCGGCGCATGACAGAGCGACGTGCGATCCTCAGCGGCTCGGCCTTCGAGGAGCAGATCGGGTATGCCCGTGCCGTGGTGGACGGCGACTGGGTCCATGTCTCCGGGACGACCGGGTTCGACTACGCCACCATGACCATCTCCGACGACGTGGTGGAACAGGCCGAGCAGTGCCTCCGCACCATCGGTGCCGCGCTGTCCGAGGCGGGCTGCGGCTTCGCGGACGTCGTACGGGTGCGCTACCTGCTGCCCGACCGCGAGGACTTCGAGCCCTGCTGGCCGGTCCTGCGCCGCTGCTTCGGCGAGGTCCGCCCGGCCGCGACGATGCTCGTCTGCGGCCTCGCCGACCCTCGGATGAAGATCGAGATCGAGGTGTACGCGCGGCGGCCGCTCACCTGAAGGGCCGTAGGATCGAGGCGTGTTCGAGTACCACGGCTGGATCACGGTGCGGGAAAGCGCGGGCGAGGAGGACGACGACTCGCGGCTGCGGCAGATCGTCGACGAGCTGCGCGAGCGCATCGCCGCGATGGACAGCCCCTACCTCCTCGACCTCCGGTGGATGAACGGCGAGCCGTTCATCCACCTGGGCGGGCATTCCAACCACCGCTCCGCGCCGGATGTCTTCGAACTCTTCGCCCATGTGGCGACGATCGCTCCCGGCTCCTACGGGCTCCTCCACGTGCGCGACGACGAGGACCCGCGGCACGAGAACGAGGCCCGCGTCCTCAGGCTCGTCCGGGGCACCCTCAGCGAGCACACGGAGCAGCTTCTTTCCCCGTGCATCCCCACGCTGGAAGACCCGTTCACCGGCTAGGCCTCGTGCGGCTCCCGGTGGTGCCGATACGCCGGCCAGTCAGGCGTCGACAGCTCACTTCCGGTACTTGTCCGTGGCCGCCACCAGTGCCTCCGCCACACCGGGTGCCCCGGTGGTGTGGCCGGCGTCGTCCACCGTGACCAACTCGCTGCCGGGCCAGGCCTGGCGGAGGCGCCAGACGATGCCGAGAAGGTTGCCGAAGTCGAGCGATCCCTGCACGAGGGTGCCGGGGATGCCGGCGAGGAGGTGGGCGTGGCGCAGGACCACGCCCCCGTCGCCCTCCTCGCCCAGGAAGTGGTCGTTGCCCCAGTAGTGGGTGACGGTGCGGGCGAAGCCCATGCGGTACACGGGGTCTTCGAAGCGGGCGACGGAGCGCGGCGGTGCGGGGATGGTCGCCGTCTCCCAGTCGGTCCAGGCCCGTGCCGCCCGCTCCCGTACGGCGGGGTCGGGGGACTCCAGGAGCCGGCTGTAGGCTGCGGCGAGGTTGCCGTCGCGCCCGGCGGGCGGCAGCTCGGCCAGGAACCGGTCGAAGGCTTCCGGGAAGATCCTGCCGAGTCCCCTGGTGAGCAGTTCCACCTCGGCGTTGGAGCCTGTCGCGACTCCGGTCAGCACCAGCTCGGAGACGGACTCCGGATGAGTCTGCGCATAACGCAGGGCGAGCACCGAGCCCCACGACACGCCCCACACCAGCCAGCGTTCGATGCCGAGGTGCTGCCGCAGCAGCTCCAGGTCGGCCATGACGTGCGCGGTCGTGTTGACGCTCATGTCGGTGCCGTAGCTGCTCGCGTGCGGTGTCGAGCGGCCGCTGCCGCGCTGGTCTAGCAGGACGATCCGGTAGGCGGCCGGTCGAACAGGCGCCGGGGGTAGGGGCCGCACCCGGATCCCGGACCGCCGTGCAGCACGACCGCCGGCTTGCCCTCGGGGTTGCCGCAGGTCTCCCAGTACACGAGGTTGTGGTCACCGACGTCGAGCATGCCGTGTGCGTACGGCTCGATCTCCGGATAGAGAGGCATCAGGGCACCGTAGCGTCGCCTCGGCCCCGCGTCGTCCTCATTTCGCGCCGGACAGGTCGATCGCCCGGTCGACGTCCTGCGGCTGCAGGACGCGCAGGATGCCTTCGAGGAAGTAGTAGTCGGCGTACGGGAGGGAGATCTCGATCCCGTCCTCGGCTGGGCGGTTGCGGGTGCAGCGGGCGACGACGGCCTCGGCACGCGTGGAGTTCCTGGTCAGGCAGGTCTTCGCCAGCGCGGTCAGCAGCCGCAGGGCGGCTTCCCGGTACTCGGGTCTGCCCGTCGCCGCGGACAGGTCCAGCAGACCGCAGGCCATGATCGCGCCGGCGGAGGCGTCCTTGACGTCGTACGGCTGCTGGGGCGCCCGGTAGTCCCACACGGGGACGTGGTCCGCGGTGAGGGCGCCCAGCGCGTAGTCGGCGAGTCGGCGTGCGGTCGTCAGGAACTGCTGGTCGCCGGTGCGGCGGTGGATCGTGGTGAAGCCGTAGATGCCCCAGGCCTGTCCGCGCGCCCAGCAGGACGTGGGGCTGTAGCCCTGCACGGTGTTGGGGCCGATCGGCGCGCCGGTGGCGGGGTCGAAGTCGTACACGTGGGGGGTGGATCCGTCCGGGCGCGGGAACACCCGCTGGGCGGTGTTCGCGTGTTCCGTGGCGATGTCGAGGTACTTTCCGTCGCCCGTCTGCTCGCTCGCGAAGGCCAGCAGGTCGAGGTTCATCATCGTGTCCATGATGACGCGGCCCGCGTTGTTCGGATCGTTCAGCGCGCCCCAGGCCCGGATGAAGCGGCCGTTGGAGTTGTAGCGCCGGATCAGCGAGTCGGCCGCCCGCACGGCGCCGGCCCGCCAGGTGTCGTCGCCCGTCAGGCGCCAAGCGGTGACCCAGGAGGGGTAGAAGAGGAAGCCGAGGTCGTGGGTGGTGGTGTCGGTCTGGCGGGCAGCGAGCTTCTTGGCGGAGTCGAGCGCCAGTGTGCGGAAGGTGTCGTCGCCGCTGTGGAGCCAGGCCATCCAGAGCGTGCCGGGCCAGAAGCCGCCGACCCAGTCGCCGTTCTGCGAGTACACCCACTTCTCGGCCTTCGTGCCGACGGGAAAGGCCGTCACGCCCGGGGCGACGGTGCGGAGTTTCCCGATCGCGTAGTCGGCGGCGGCCCGGAGCGTACGGACGACCGAGGTGGGGGTCTGCTCGGCCGCCTGGGCCGCTGTCGTCGGCACCGCGTACAGGGCAGCCGCGCCGGCCGCCGTGGTCAGCACGCTACGTCGGGAGATCTCCATCGGCCCGCATCCTCCAACTCGGCACAGCGGAAGGGAAGTTGATCGAGCCTTGCACAGCCCGCCCCGCCACGTACACCCACGTGAGCGATGTTCAGGTAAGTGAACAAGACGGGAGTGGACCTAGTTGAGCAGCCAGTAGATGGAAGCCGTGACGCGGCGGCGCATCAACAGGGCATAGGGGGCGAGAGGCGAAATCCGGCCCAGGGGAGCGAGGGGTTCCGGTGGGGCCGCTCGGACACCTGTCCCAGAAGTACCCCGGAATTGTCCGTGATCTGTAACAGACGGATCCCGCAGTCAACTTATCCCGTCCTGACAGGTGCACGGGGGGACCCACCAACACGGCGAAGAGCGGGGCGGACATGGCACGGCATGGCGGGCGGGGATGGTACGGCCGGGTGGTCGCGGCGGCGGTCGGAGTGACGGCGGTGGCCGCCGCCACGTCGGTGTGGACCGCGCAGGCCGGCCAGACCGGTGGACATCAGGCGGCGCACCCCGCCGCCAAGAAGGCGGTGCCCGTGTCCGCCACGATCGTCCACGCCTCCGACGGCGGCGACCACGCGGTCAACATCACCATCGACGACGGCCCTGACCCGCAGTGGACCCCCCAGGTGCTGCAGGTACTCAAGGACAACGGCGTGAAGGCGACGTTCTGCATGGTCGGCACCCAGGCGGAGGCCCACCCCGACATGGTCAAGAAGGTGGTGGCGGCCGGGCACCGGCTGTGCGACCACACGGTGTCGCACGACACCACCATGGACAAGAAGTCCGAGGCCTACCAGTCGCAGCAGATCCTGGACGCCGAGCGCCAGATCACGAAGGCGTCCGGGGGCGTACGGCCGATGTACTACCGGGCCCCGGGCGGCGCGTTCACCCCGTACAGCCGGCACCTCGCGGCCTCGCACGGGATGCGGCCGCTGGGCTGGAACGTCGACTCCAAGGACTTCGAGCGGCCCGGCACCGACGCCATCATCACCACCGTCAAGGGCGAGTTGCACAACGGCCCGACCGTGCTCTTCCACGACGCCGGCGGCGACCGCTCCCAGACCGTGGCCGCGCTGCGCACCCTGCTGCCCTGGCTGAAGCAGCAGGGGTACTCCTTCGGTTTCCCCGTTCGCTGAACAGGGCGCGGCTTCCCGCTTCTTCAGGCCTCGGCCCCGGCGACGACGGTCCGCAGCGCCTCGGTCACCACGGGCCAGGCCGCCGAGTCGGGGTCGATCACGTCGAAGTGACCGGCTCCGGGCAGCTCGTGGAGTGTGGCGCCCGCCCGTGCGACGTACCGGCGGGCCATGGCGACGGGCAGCGCCTCATCCAGGTCGCCGTGGACCACGACCGTACGGGCCGGCGGGGACGCCGAGGGCTGCCGGATCCGCGGCGGCATACCGCTCCGGGACCTGCCCCCTCCCACCACCGAGAAAGGCGGCGACGGCGCCCCGGCCGCTGCCCCGTTCGTCGGCCCACGCCAGGTCCGCGGTGGGGGCGAGGGCGAGCACACCGAGCACGGCGGGCGGGGTTTCCGTCCGGCCGGGTGCGCCGTCCGGCATGCGATGCCGGAGCGCGGCCCACAGGGCGAGGTGACCGCCGGCCCAGTGCCCGGCGTAGACCACGCGCGCCGGGTCGACACAGCCGGGGGCGGCTTGCGCGGCGAGGTGGGGCAGCCGGTCGACGGCCTCCGCCGTGTCGGTCAACGTGACCGGCCAGCCCCCGCCGCCACCGACGCGGCGGTACTCGACGCCGGCGACCGCACAGCCACTCTGCGCCGCCAAGGCCCGACGGCAGCCGTCACTGCGCAGCCCGGCACAGCGGCCGGTGTCGTAGCGACCGGGCGGGGCGGGACGACCGCCGGTGAACCCGGGGGGAATTCCTGGTCAATGAATCGTTGGGACGGCTGTTCGGGTGCGAAGGGCTGCCTACCATGAGGCCGTCCCACCGGCGTTCGCACAGTCGTTGCGCTCAGCCGCGTGGACGTCTGCGTACGTCGTTCCGGAAAGGCTCGCCATGCCGTTGCCCCGCCTCGGCTCGCGGCCGGTCGCTCTCCGAACGGCTGGAGTGCTGCTCCTCGCCTTCGCCCTCGCCGTGGGAGGGACCCTGCTGGCGCTCTCCCTCATGGGCGGGCGCCCCGCTCGGGCCGCGCGGTCCGTCACGGTCGAGGTCTCGCCGAGCCGCTGCGGCCGCGGCTGGACCCGGCCGGCGTCCGGGGTGCAGACCTTCGACCTGCACAACGCCTCCGACGGCGCCGCCGAGGTCTACCTCGAGGACCCGGGCAGCCAGGTGGTGTACGGCGAGGTGGAGGGCATCGGCCCGGGTACGACACGGCAGTTGACCGTCCGGCTGGGCAAGGGCACGTACGCCTTCAGGTGCGTGCCCGACGACGCCGACGCCGTCACCGGGCCCAGCGTCCGTGTCACGTCGGGGCGGCGCGGCCCGGGGGCGGCCCCCGTCACCGAGCACGACCTGATCCCGCCCGCGCTCGCCTACCAGAAGTGGGTCGGCGGCGGTCTGGACGAGCTGGTCCGGCTGACGACGAAGCTCGGCCGGGACATCGACCGCGGCGACCTCGCCGGCGCCCGGTCGGCCTGGCTGCCGGCCCATCTGGAGTACGAGCGGCTGGGGGCGGCGTACGACGCCTTCGGGGACGCGGACGGGCAGATCGACGGCACGGACGCGGGGCTGCCCGGCGGGGTGGGCGACCGGGGCTTCACCGGGTTCCACCGCGTCGAGTACGGGCTGTGGCACGGGCAGTCCGCGGGCCGCCTGCGCGCCCCGGCGGCGGCGCTGGTCAAGGCGGTGACCCGGCTGCGGGACAGCTGGTCGCAGACCCGCATGGATCCGGCCCAGCTCGGTCTGCGCGCGCACGAGATCCTGGAGAACACCGTGCAGTTCGAGCTGACCGGCCGGACCGACTACGGCAGCGGCAGCAACCTCGCCACCGCCCGTGCCAACCTCGACGGCACCCGCGAGGTGTTGTCCCGGCTGCGTCCCCTGCTCACCACGCGGTACGCCGACCTGCCCGGCCTCGACCGGGACCTGGACCACGCGCAGCACCTGCTCGACGGGTTCCGGCACGGCGGCGGCTGGACCGCGCCGGCCGCCCTGCCCCGCGCCGGGCGGGAGCGCGTCGACTCGGTCTTCGGCGACCTGGTCGAGCGGCTCGCGTCGGTGGCGACCCTCTGCGATCCGCGGAGGACGGCGTGAGCGGAACGGACCGACCCGGCTCAGTGGGCAGGCGCGGCTTCCTGCGCGGTGCCGCCCTCGCGGGAGCCGGGCTCGCCACCGGTGCCGCCGCGCCCACAGCGGCCGTCGTCCCCGTCGTCCCCTTCCACGGTGCCCACCAGGCATCCGTGCTCGCGCCCTCGCGGCGGACCAGCGTGTTCGTGTCGCTCGACGTGACCGCCGAGCACCGCGCGGACCTGACCGACCTGCTGCGCACGCTCACCGACCGGGCCCGCTTCCTGACCTCGGGCGGGACGCCGTCCCCGGTGGGCATCACCGGGCCGCCCGCGGACTCGGGCATCCTGGGCGACCGGCTGCCCTCGGGCGCGCTGGGCGTGACCGTCGGGGTCGGCGCCTCGCTCTTCGACGACCGGTTCGGGCTGGCCGCGCTGCGGCCCCGGCGGCTGACCGCCATGCCCGCCTTCCCGGACGACGACCTGCGGCCCGATTGGTGTCATGGCGACCTCAGTCTCCAACTGCACGCCGACGACCCGGACACCGCCCTGCACGCCCTGCGCGACATCGCCCGGCACACCCGGGGCGGCATGCAGGTCCGCTGGCGCCTGGACGGCTTCTCCGGTCCGCCCCGGCCCTCCGGCACCCCGCGCAATCTGCTCGGGTTCAAGGACGGCACCGCCAACCCGGACGCGAACAGCGCCGGTGAGATGGACCGCCTGGTGTGGGTGGGCAGGGGCACGGGCGAGCCGGACTGGACGGTCGGCGGCAGCTATCAGGTCGTCCGGCTGATCCGGATGCTGGTGGAGTTCTGGGACCGGGTCTCGCTGAGCGAGCAGGAGCGGATGTTCGGCCGGGCCCGCTCCTCCGGCGCACCGCTGGACGGCGACCACGAGCACGACACGCCGAAGTACGCCGACGATCCCAAGGGCGACGTCATCCCGCTGGACGCCCACATACGCCTCGCCAACCCCCGCACGGCCGCCACCGCCCACCAGCGCATCCTGCGCCGCGCCTACAACTACGACCGGGGCATGGACGGCAACGGCAACCTCGACATGGGCCTGCTGTTCACCTGCTACCAGCAGGATCCGGTACGGCAGTTCGAGACCGTGCAGCACCGGCTGGCGGGCGAGCCGCTCACCGACTACATCTCCCCGTTCGGCGGCGGCTACTTCTTCGCACTGCCCGGCGTGCGGGACGCGACGGACTGGTACGGGCGCGCCCTGCTGGGCTGAGCCTGTCCGGACAACTCGGCGGGCAGGCGGGTCAATTCACCGTCAAGGTTTGCCCCAGCGTCCCTGACCCGGTGTTCACTCCCGCGCCACCGCCCCTCCGCCGCCGCGCCCCGTCGCTCGCGCAGCATCCGTGCTCGTACGACGCACAGACGTTCCCGCCCGGAGGGTGAACCACCATGGCCAGCAGAGGAAGACGAGCGGCGACGCGGAGCATCACGGCGCTCGCCGGAGCGGCCGCGCTCACGGTGCTCGGCAGCAACGCGCCCGGCTGGGCGGCGGTGCCTTCCGGGCCGTCCTCGACCGCGACGCCCATCAAGCACGTCGTCGTGATCTTCGACGAGAACATCTCCTTCGACCACTACTTCGCCACGTACCCGAAGGCCGCCAACACGGACGGCACGAAGTTCAAGGCGTCGAGGAACACCCCCAAGAACATCGACACCCTCGCCCACGCCGGGCTGCTCAGGACGAACCCCAACCAGTACACGCCGAAGCGGCTCTCCCCCGCCCAGGCGATGACCTGCGACCAGAACCACTCCTACGGAGCCGAGCAGTACGCGGCGAACGGCGGCAGGGCCGACCAGTACGTGCAGAACACCGAGGTCGACAAGTGCAGCGGGGGCCTGTTCGGCGAGCCCGGCCTCGTCATGGACTACTACGACGGCAACACCGTCACCGCGCTGTGGAACTACGCCCAGCACTACTCCCTGTCCGACCGCGCCTTCAGCTCGGTCTACGGCCCCTCCACGCCCGGTGCGCTCAACCTGATCTCCGGTCAGACGCACGGCGTGGTCTCCGTCGACCCGGCCACCGGCAAGCGGACGGCGACGCCCGACCCGTACACCGTCAAGTCGCCCGACGCGAAGGGCGTGGGCACTGTGATCAACGACCCCGACCCGGCCTTCGACGACTGTTCCGGCAAGGACCACACCAGCACCAACGCGCTGGCGGCCATGCAGGGCGCCAACATCGGTGACCGGCTGAACACGAAGAAGGTGTCCTGGGGCTGGTTCCAGGGCGGCTTCCGGCCCTCGACCGCGTGGAACGGGACGTCCGGGTCGTACGCCAAGTGCGACACCACGCACACCAACGTGGACGGCGCGGCCGTCACCGACTACAGCCCGCACCACAACCCGTTCGCGTACTACAAGTCGACGGCCAACCCGCACCACCTGCCGCCGAAGAGCGTCTCGGAGATCGGCCACAACGGGCAGGCCAACCACAACTACGACCTGACCGACTTCACCGCCGCCGTCAAGGCGGGCAAGCTCCCGGCCGTCAGCTTCGTGAAGGCCGGTGAGTACCAGGACGGCCACGCCGGCTACTCCGACCCGCTCGACGAGCAGCACTTCCTCGTCAAGCAGATCAACGCGATCCAGCGCTCGCCGCAGTGGAAGTCGACCGCGGTCGTCGTCGCCTACGACGACTCGGACGGCTGGTACGACCACGCGTACGCCGCCCCGCGCAACGGCTCGAAGGACACCTCGCTCGGCTCCAACGGCAAGGCCACCGACAGCCCGGCCTGCCAGAACGGCCCGAAGGCGTCCGGCGGTTACGCCGACCGCTGTGGTCCTGGCACCCGCCAGCCGCTGCTCGTGATCTCCCCGTACAGCAAGGTGAACAAGGTCGACCACACGCTGACGGACCAGGCGTCCATCACCCGGTTCATCGAGGACAACTGGCACACGGGCCGCATCGGCGACCACTCCTTCGATGCGACGGCCGGCTCCCTGGCGGGCATGTTCGACTTCGGGCACCCGAACAACAAGCAGGTGCTGCTGAACTCGGACGGCTCGGTGAAGTCCGTCGGACCCGTCAAGTACGTCGCCCCGGTGGCCACGAGCATCACACCCGGCCCGGCGATGCAGAACACGGCTGCCACCACCGGCACTTCGGGGATCCCGGCCCTCCCGGTCGGCCTCGGTGTGGGCGCCCTGCTGGCCGCCGGCGTCACGGGCACGTACCTCACACTGCGCCGCAGGCGGCAGGCCTGACCGACACCGCTCCCCAACGAGTGCGCCCCCGGCCGACGTCCGGGGGCGCACCCGGTTCAGGCTCTGACGGATGGCCGGGGGTCGCTCATGCTGCTCGCTCTGCCCATCAGCTGCAGCAGCGGACCGGTCATGAGGGTGGTGACCAGCGCCATGAGGACCAGGACGGCGTACAGGTCCTGGCCGATCAGCCCCGCCGACCTGCCGACGTCCAGCACGATCAGCTCGGTGAGCCCGCGGGTGTTCACCATGACGGCGACCAGGGCCGACTGCCGGGTGTCCAGGCCGTGCACCCGGGCCGCCCCGTAGGCCGGTACGACCTTGCCGGCGGTCGCCACCACCAGGAGCACCCCCAACAGGCCGAAACCGTCCGCGCCCACCGTGCCGATGTCGACCGACAGCCCGGTGGACACGAAGAACAGCGGCAGCAGCATCCCGGAGGTCTGCTCCATCGGCCGCAGCACGTCGGCGCCCGGCACACCGTCGCGGCGCGGCATGGCCAGCCCGGCGAGGAACCCGCCGAAGACGGCGTGCAGGCCGAGTGACTCGGTGACCCACGCACTGCCCAGGGCGAGGACCAACGCCACCGGGACGGGATTGCTCAGCAGCGTGGCCGGCCGGTTCAGCCACCAGCGCAGCGCGGGCCGGACCACGCCGAGGACGAACGCGGCGAAGGCCGCCAGCAGCGCCAGGGCGACCGGCCAGGACCAGCGGGTGGCCTGCGCGGAGTCGCTCCCGGAGTCGCTGAGCACCGCCGCCAGCACCAGCCAGGCCGCCACGTCCATGAAGCCGGCCGCCGCGATCGCCACCGTTCCCGCGGGAGTGCCGGCGGCCCCGCGCTCGCGCACGATGGCCGCCAGCACCGGCAGGGCGGTGATCGAGAGCGCCACCGCCATGAACATCGCGAACGAGTGCTGGCCCGCGTGCCGGGGGTCCACGGCGGAGAACAGTCCGCCGCACAGTTCCACGGCCCCGACGGCGAGCGCCATCGGGGTCAGCAGGGCCGCCACCGCGACGCTCACCGCGGTGCGTCCCGCCCGGAAGGTGCGGAACTCGATCTCGTAGGCCGCGACGAACAGGAACAGGACCACGGCGATCTGAGCCAGCACCGACAAAAACGGCCGTGCCTCAGCGGGGAACAGCCGCGCGGACGGGTCCCCGGGGAGCCGGCCCAGCAGGGTCGGTCCCAGGGCGATCCCGGCGAGGATCTGGCCGATCACCGCCGGCTGCCCCAGACGCCGGGCCAGGCCCCCGAACACCCAGGACACCAGGACGACGAGGGCCACGTCCCCGAGAACGGTGGCTACGAGATGACTCACGAGGGCACCTCTCTCGCGGAGTGCCGGAGCAGACCCGTGCTAGAACAGACCCTTGTACGTGCCCCAGCCCGTGCCGACCTTCGTGCGGGCACCGAAGGAGCCCTTGCCGGTGCCGTTGGTGCGCCACAGCGCGCCGGAGGTGTCGCGGGCGACGAGGTCCGCCTTGCCGTCGCCGGTGATGTCGCCGACGCCGATGACGGTGTTGTAGGAGGAACCCCAGTCGTCGAAGAGCTTCACCCGGGCCTTGAACGTGCCCGAGGCGGTGCCGCTGTAGCGCCACAACTTGTTCGACTTGTCCTGGACCAGCAGATCACCGCGGCCGTCGCCGTCGAGGTCGCCGGTGCCGACGACCTTCTTGTAGCCGGACCAGTCCGCGTACAGCTTCACCCGCGCCGCGAGCTTCCCGGAGCTGGTCGCCTTGTACAGGTAGACCGCACCGGTCCTGGCGTTGCGTGCGACGAGGTCCGCGCGCCCGTCACCGGTCACGTCACCCGGCGAGGTGAGGACGTCGTACTGGTCGAAGCCCGTCCCCAGCACGGTCTTCGCGGTGGACGGCGTCACGGCCTTGCCGCATCCGGGCCGGTAGGCGCGCAGGGTGCCGTCGGCGAACCGCACCAGGACGTCGTTGCAGCGGTCGCCGTCGAGGTCGCCGAACGGGACGGCCTTGACGGAGGCCGCCCAGCCCGAGCCGGTCACCTTGCCCAAGAAGCCTCCCTTGCCGTCGCCCTTCTGGATGCTCAGGGCGCCGGAGGAGGTGAGGGTCAGCAGGTCGCCGATGCCGTCGGAGCCCGCGTAGTCGCGCTGTACGGCCGCTGCGCCGGTCACCTTGACGGTGCCGGAGGTGGAGAGTGCGGATCCGATGCCGTCGGCCGGAGTGGCGGTGAGCGTCCAGGTGTAGGCGCCGTTGGGCACCAGTGCTCCGCTCTGCGCCTTGCCGTCCCAGTTCACCCGTACGGCGCTGCGGGTGGGCCCGCCGTTCCAGGTGCGCAGGACCTTTCCGGTGGTCTTGCTCTTGAGGGTCACCTGCCAGGAGGCGGCCGGCTTGGACAGCCACCAGCGGCCGTCCCACCGCGCCGCACCGCCGGCCGCCGCGAACGACGTGGGAGCGGTGGAGTCGGGGGCGGTCAGCCTGGACGCCAGCCAGGTGTAGTCGTAGGCGCCGACGACATGGACGGCACTGTCCGTGTCCACGTAGGCGACCTTGTTGGAGCGGCGGTCGACGGTCCAGGTGACCCCGCGGGTGTCGGCGGACGTCGTGGACGCTAGGCCGGTGATCTCGCCGAGGGAGTCGGTGACGTCGTTGAGGACCTCGGTCAGCCGGATCGACTTCTTGGCGGGGTCGTAGTAGCCGTAGAAGCCGTCGCCGAGGAGCACGTCCCCGACCGGGGCGTCGTACGTCTTGTCCATGTAGGCGAGATTCTTGATCCCGGCCTTCTTCTGGGCGGCACAACTCCAGTACAGAAGCGTGCCGTTGGCCCGCAGGTCGTTCGGTGTGCAGCCGCCGCCGGTGTCGACGGTCCGCACCGCCTTGCCCGTGCGCAGGTTGGTCGCGACCACCTGGCCCGCGGTGCTGGACGGTGTCCACAGCGTGCCGTAGTCGAGGACGGCCGCCTGGGCGGTCAGTTCGCGTACGACCTTGCCGGCGGCGATGTCCACGACGTACTGCTTGCCGCCGCCCGCGTACAGCACGTACTGCGGGGACACGTCGAGGATGCGGCCGTCGGCGGCGGGCAGCGCGATGTCGCCGTTGGGGTCGTCGGCCGTGGTGAGGACGTCCTTGCCGGTGGCCGGGTCGGCGGTGAGCTGGGCGAGGCCTTCGTCGCCGCCGTCGGCGAAGCGGCTCGCACCGGTGCTGCCGGAGGTGACGGCCGGGGTCAGCGGCGCCCCGTCGGCCGGTGTCAGGGCGGTCCCGATGTCCTGGCTGTGGAGGGTGCGGGTGCCCCGCAGGGAGTTGAGGAAGCGCACGGTGCCGCGATCGAGGCCGAGCGCGCCGACCGAGCCGTCGTAGTGGACGGGAGCGATCGACTGCCAGGGCGTGACGGAGACGCCGCCGCTGTCGTCGCCGGCGAGGAAGTACAGGGTGCGCGGGCTGTCGGCGGTGGCCCGTCCGATGACGGCCACCGACTCGCCGGTCTGCCAGGCCTGTTCGACGTCGGCGAGGACCGTGGCCGCGTCCCCGCCGAGCGACAGCTTGTGCAGTGCACCGCCTGAACCCTCGTACCACAGCAGGTTGTTGCCGACGACGAACGAGGTGACGTCGCTGTCCGGCGACGAGGTCGGCACGGTGCGGACGCCGGGCGTCTCGCCCGCGCTGGCGCGCGCCCGGATCCGGATGCCGGCCCCGTCCTCGCGGGTGTACCACGACACCCAGGAGCGGGTGAGCCGGAAGCTGCTCGCCGGCCCGGTCACCTGGAGTGCGGTGACGGTGCCGGAGAGGGCGTTGACGATGCCGTAGGCGGCGCGGCCGTCCTTCTGGTAGCGGATGACGAAGTCCGCGCCTCCGTCGGCGGTCGCGAGGATCCGCGGTTCGGCCTCCGCGGTCGCGCCCTCGGGCAGCTGCACCTGGACGTCGTAGGAGCCGCCCGAGCCGTTGGGCCTGAGGACCCGGTACTCGTGGGTGCCGTCGGCGAGTTGGTGCGAGGCGAGCGCGAAGCCGCCGCTCATCTGCGGGTGTTGGTAGCCGCTCGGCAGGTTGAAGGAGTACGTGTAGCCGGTTTCCAGGTTGTACGCGGTGATGGTGATGCTGCCGTCGTCCGCGGTGGTGGAGTAGAAGACCCGGTTGTCGTAGTCGTACGTGTCGAGGATGGACTGCGCCGGTACGCCGCCCAGGGCCGGTACGACCTTTCTGCTGCTGCTCCAGACGTATCCGTCGGTGCCCTCCTGCTGGTACAGCACGCCGAGGCGGCCACTGGTCACCACCGTGAACGGGCGGTCGACGTCGGCGTCGGGCGCGGCGATAGTGACTCCGGTGGTGACGGCGTACGCGGACGCGACCAGTGGCGAGGCCAGTCCCGCGGTCGTGACGAGCGCCGTGGCGACGGTGACGACGGCGCTCCCCGCGCGCGTCAGCCGGTGATGCCGTGCAGGCACGGTTCCCCCCTGTATGCGGCTCTGGTGTCAGAGCTTCTCTGTCATGTCTCCCCAGACATGTGTTCGTGAGCATACAAGTGGCCGATGAATCAGGTGTGTTGTGCGATCGGGTTACCGGAAGTCGAGGCCACGGCCGCACCATGAGCCTCCCAAAAAGCGCTGGTCGATCTCCGGTCCGGATGCTGGGATGGCCCGATGTACGATCTTGCGTCGCCGACCGTGGACCGGGGCCGGTACGCGGACGCGGTGACTCCCTGGGAGCAGGAGTCCTGGCGGACCGCGGCCCTCGACTGGGTGGAGGCCGGGCTTGCGGCACACGGGCTGCGGGTGACCGGCCCGCTGAGGGTGCGGCTGCGGCCGTGGTCCGTCCTGGTGCGGGTGCCCGTGGCCGGGCGTGCGGCCGTGTGGTTCAAGGCGAATCCGCCGGCCAGCGGCTTCGAGGGCGCGCTGACCGCCGCGCTGGCCCGCTGGGTGCCTGAGCACGTCCTGGAGCCGCTCGCGGTCGACGCCGGCCGTGGCTGGTCCCTGCTGCCGGACGGGGGTGACCTCTTCCGGGACGTGCTGGAGCGGGAGACCGTGGAGCCCCGCGTCTGGGAGGACCTTCTCCGCCAGTACGCGAGCATGCAGCAGGCCCTGGTCCCGCACGCGTGCGCGATCGAACGGCTGGGCGTCCCGAGCGCCCGGACCGCGGAACTGCCAGGAATCTTCGACGAGTTGCTCGCCGAGGACACGGCACTGCGGCCGGACGAACGCGCACGGCTCGACGCGCTGCGGCCCCGCCTGGTCGACTGGTGCGCCGAACTCGCGGCCTCGGGCATCGCCGACTCCCTCGACCACTCGGATCTGCACGACGGCCAGCTGTTCAACCCGGAACCGGGCCGGTACACCTTCTTCGACTGGGGCGACGCCGCCGTCTCCCACCCGTTCTGCAGCCTTCAGGTCACCGCCCGGCGGGCCTGCGACCGGTACGGGTCCGACGTGCTGGCGCGCCTGCGCGACGCCTACCTGGAGCCGTGGACGGGAGCCGGACGCACGTCAGCGGAACTCCGGCGCGCGGTGCGCCTCGCGTGGCGGCTGAGCGCCCTGGGGCGTGCCCGCGCCTGGGGCCGCCTGTTCCCGACCGCGCCCGGAACCGCTCCCCTGGCCGCGCAGAGCGCCCGCACCCTGCTGGAACTCACCGAGGATCCTCCGCTGTAGACGGCCGGACACCACTCGTACGGCACAACGCCCGGCGCCCCGCCCCGGGTGCCGTCGTCACGGTGTCCCGCTGCGACCGTCCCCGCCGGTGCCGGCGCCCCGGAGTCGTCGTGCGGTTGCGGGAGGCGGAGCCGGATCGGGAGCCTGGGCGAGGGACGAACCGGGCCGGATCCGGGAGGCGTGGTGATTCCAGCGCACGGCATACCCACCGTGGACCGCCGACGCTTCCTGGCCCTGTGCGCGGGCGCGGGCCTGGGCATGGCCGCCGCCTGCGCGCCCGCGCACCCGCCCGCGCACCCCCGCCGGAACAGCGGGCTGCTTCCGGAGGCCGAACAGGACGCGCCGGGCACCGCCGACTGGCGGATCCGCTCGGCGGGCCCGCCGGACGCCGTGACCGGCTACACGGACCAGGTGAGCGTCGCCCCCGGCCAGGAATGCGGCCTGCACGTGTCGACCACCGCCGCCTCGTTCCGGGTCTCGGCGTTCCGCGTCGGCTGGTACGGCGGCAGGCAGGCCCGCCTCATCTGGGCCTCACCGCGCATACCCGGCCGCACTCAGCCGCCCCCGCACCTGCTGCCCGCCACCCGTACCGTGCGCGCCGACTGGCCCGCCGCGCTGAGCATGGACACCACCGGGTGGCCGGAAGGCGCCTATCTGCTGCGGCTGGAGGCCGACACCGGTCACCAGCGTCACATCCCGCTGATCGTCCGCTCCGCCGAGGGTGCGGGCCGCACCGTCCTGCTGCACGCCCCGGCCACCTGGCAGGCCTACAACCGCTGGGGCGGCTACAGCCTCTACGCGGGCGCCTCGGGCGCGTACGCCACCCGGTCGCTCGCGGTCAGCTTCGACCGCCCCTACGAGGGCAACGGCGCCGAGAAGTTCCTGGTCCACGAGTGGGCCCTGGTGGTGCTGGCCGAACGCCTGCGCATCCCGCTCGCCTACACCACCGGCGTCGACGTGCACCGGGACCCGTCGGTGCTCCACGGAGCGCACACCGTCGTCTGTCTGGGGCACGACGAGTACTGGACGCCCGAACAGCGGGCGCAGGTCACCCGCGCCCGGGACGCCGGGACGAACGTGGCCTTCCTCGGCGCGAACACGTGCTTCCGCCGGGTCCGCCTGGAGGACGGGGAGGGGGCGGGCGACCGTACGGTGGTCTGCTACAAGACGTCCTACCGCGCCGACCCCCGCTATGCGTCCGACCCGGCGCTGGTGACCACCGACTACCGCAGCCCGCCCGCCGCCGACCCGGAGTCCTCGCTCACCGGCGTCCTGTACGAGGGTTATCCGGTCGACGCCCCTTATGTCGTGCACGCCGCCGATCACTGGCTGTACGACGGCACCGGCGTGCGCCCCGGCGAGGCCTTCGCCCATCTGGTGGGCGTCGAGTACGACCGTGTCACGCCCGTCTCCCCCGCTCCCGGCCCCCTGGAGATCACCGCGCACTCCCCCGTCGTCTGCGCCGGCCGCCCCAGTCACAGCGACTCGGCGTACTACACGGCCCCGAGCGGTGCCGGGGTGTTCGCGACCGGCACCATGCGCTGGGTGGAGGGGCTGCTCGCCGGCACCGGGGAACTCGGCCGCGACCACGGCATGGACGGCCGCACGCGCGGGTTCGTCACGCGCAGCACGGAGAACCTGCTGCGCACCTTCGCGCAGGGCCCGGCCACCCGCACCGGCCGGCCACCGCGTCCGAACGTGGACGAGGTGTACGGCGGCACGGTCTGACGGCGGCCGGCGGGCCCCGGCGTCACTGTGCCGGGTGCCCCGTGGCGCGGAGCCGGTCCCTGCGGGCGAGGTTGTAGAGCCGCAGCAGGTGCTTGGCCACGGCACAGGGCGCGGCGTCGGCGTAGCACTGGCGGCACGTCTGCACGTGCTGCTCGTAGGTGAAGCGAGCGCTTTCCAACGGATCGTTGTGCGCGTCATTGACAGATGACATGGAGATCTCCGGGCAGGGCGCGTCCTGGGAACCGCGCCGAGTTGACTGACTGGTACACCCAGAGCAAAGGTCATCATGTTACTTGCGGTACTGGGAAACTGGCCGGTAACTACGTCCGACCTGGCCGGGACCGTGCGGTCAGTGGCCACCCGAGGGCTGGTCGCACCCATCGTGGTCGGGGTAGCCGCCGAAGGCGTCCGCCTTGGTCGTGGCGCCGTCCAGGTTCCCGGCCAGGCTGCCTTCCACGCACACCGGGTAGTCGTCGACCTGGACGAGGAAGCCGACGCCGCCCCCGCCCGGGTACACCTGCACCTGCCCGCCGGAGTACCCAAGGTCGATGAGGGCCTTGCGGACGCTCTCGGGACTGAACTGCCCGCGCCTGCGCTGTGGTTCGAGCGCCTCCCGGACGCGCGCGACGGCCGCGAGGCCCTGGCAGCGGCGCTTGCCGTGCAGCTCGAACGGGATCATGAATCCGTGGTTCTCGGCGTAGTGGTCGGTCGGTGGTGCGGTGGGGCTCGGGGTGGCCGTGGACGGCCGCGGCGAGGCGGTGGGGCTCTCGCCGGGGCACGGAAAGTCCTTGGGTGTGCTCGGCGTCGCCACCGCGCTGCGCGAGGACCCGCCCGCGCCGGCGTCGCCCCCGGCCCGCTGTGTGCCGCATCCGGCCGCCAGCAGCGCCAGCAGGACCGTCCCGGCCCGGACCCCCGTCGTCCTGATCTTCGTCATGCGCCGATCCTGACCCGATGCCTGGGTCGGTGTCATGAGTTCTCATACTCAGAAGACGAGCCGTCTCAGCCGACGTCGGCCCGCTGCTCCCGCAGGGGTAGGGCGTGGTTCATGAAGGCGGTCGGGCCCACCTCGAAAGCGGCGCGGAGGCGGTGTGCGACGCCGAGGGCCGGCCCACCGGCCACCTCGTCGAGCATGCCGCGATGGACCTCGTGGCGGACGTCGCACCGCGGCCGTCGCACGCCGAGCGGCGCACCCGGCTTCTGGACGGGCGGCCACGTGGGGCGCCGGGGCGGGTGACAGGGCACCCCGTCAGCGGCGCATCAGTCCCCCGTCAGCGACTCCTGCCACTCTCATTCATGTGAACGGCACGGGAAACCGGAGGCCGGGAACAGGGAGAGGTGCCCGGAGTGGCTGATCGGGGACCTACGAGCACGCCTCAAGGTCGGGCCCCACGGGGCCCACGCAGGTTCGAATCCTGCCCTCTCCGCCAGAATGTGCGGGTGAACGACTGTTGCCCGGCCCAGCGGGACCCCGCTCCGGAGTGGTACGGACGGCTTCACGTCCGTACCACCGACCTCTCCCCGGCCTCGTGGCTCACCGAGTCCACCCCTGGGTACGCCATGGGAACGGTCGCGGGAGTCGCCGCGCCCGGCTTCGCGGCCTACGCGAGGGTCCTGCATCCGGCCTCCCTGGACGAGCGGCCGGTGCGCTGGTCGACGGTGGCCGCCGCGCACGGCACCCGGGTGACCCCGACCACGCGCTGGCACGAGGTCATCGGGGTGGGCGAGGACTACCTGAACCGCTCCGACCTCGGCCTGCCCGGCGTGTGGGACGAGCATCCCGGCGAGGGACCGACCCCGCCCGATGTCGCCAGGGCCCTGATCCCTGTGCTGGGCCGGCACACCCGGACCCCGGAGCGCTGCTGGTTCGGTCTGTGGTCCGGGTACGGGCGGTGGGAGTTCGACGGGATCCCCACGTTCGCGACGCCCGGCCGGGACGAGGTGCTGCTCGCCGGAACCCTGGCCGACGCCGTCTCTCCGCCGGCCCTGGACGAGTTCGCCGAACTGCCCGACCTGTGGTGGCCCGAGGACCGTGCCTGGTGCGTGGGCGGTGACGTGGACCTGGTCAGCACATACGTCGGCGGATCCCCCCAGCTCATCACCGAGTTGCTGTCCGACCCGGAGCTGGAGGCCCACGCCGTGGGGGCGGGCGACCCGGTCGGCTGAGCATCACGCCTCCTGCCCTTTCGTGCTCTTTGGCCACTGCCAGGCGAAACATTTCGACGTCAACTCCGAATGATGCGAGAGGTATTGACGCCACCTCCACCCCTTCTATCATCCGGATCGCCCGGCATGACGATCGGCGTTCGATTCTCTGAACAGCATGAGGCAGGGCTTCTTGCTGGAAATGTCATGCCCCCGACAGCAACCCGCAGCATCCGACCGTACGAGGAGAACCATGAAGTTTCCGACCAGGCCCGACCGGCGCCGCGCCTCTCTCTTAGGTCTGCTGATCGCCGGCACGCTCCTGGCGACCGGCACGGCCGGCGCCGTGCCCACGGCCGTGAAGGCGAGCACTCTCGGCGCTCAAGCCGCCCGGTCGGGGCGGTACTTCGGGACCGCCGTGGCGGCGGGCAAGCTCGGCGACGGGACCTACTCGGCGATCCTGGACCGCGAGTTCAACATGGTCACGCCCGAGAACGAGATGAAGTGGGACACCGTCGAGCGGTCCCGCGGCTCGTTCAACTTCGGCCCCGCCGACCAGATCGTGAGCCACGCCACCGCGCACGGACAGCGCGTGCGCGGCCACACGCTGGTCTGGCACTCCCAACTGCCCAGCTGGGTCAGCGGTATCACGGACGCGAACACCCTGCGCAGCGTGATGAACCACCACATCACCACCGTGATGAACCACTACAAGGGCAAGATCTACGCCTGGGACGTGGTCAACGAGGCCTTCGCCGACGGCGGCAGCGGGCAGCACCGCAGCTCGGTCTTCCAGAACCTGCTGGGGGACGGCTTCATCGAGCAGGCGTTCCGCACCGCCCGGTCGGCCGACCCGTCGGCCAAGCTCTGCTACAACGACTACAACATCGAGAACTGGACGGACGCCAAGACCCAGGGCGTCTACCGCATGGTCCGCGACTTCAGGTCCCGGGGCGTGCCCATCGACTGTGTCGGCTTCCAGAGCCACTTCGGCAGCTCCGGGCCGCCCGCGAGCTTCCGGACCACGCTGGCGAACTTCGCCGCACTCGGCGTGGACGTGCAGATCACCGAGCTGGACATCGCACAGGCGCCCCCGACGGCGTACGCGAACACCGTCAAGGCCTGCATGAACGTGTCCCGCTGTACCGGCATCTCGGTGTGGGGCATCAGGGACAGCGACTCCTGGCGCAGCGGCGAGAACCCGCTGCTCTTCGACGGCTCGGGCAACAAGAAGGCCGCGTACAGCTCGGTGCTGTCCGCGCTCGGCTGAGCACGGGAGCCGGCCCGCGCGCGTGCCTGCGCGGGGCCGGCTCACGGGTCGGCTACGGCGTGACGACAGCGCCGCCGAACGTCACCACGAGATGGCCGTCCGAGGCGTAGGACCAGCCCAGGGCACCGGAGTACGAGGTACACCGGGAGCCGTTGGTGCCGGACCAGAACTGGTTGGAGCTGTCGGCGTCACCGACGGTCTTGTCGTTGGAGCCGCTGACGGAGAACCGGCACGAGGTGTTGGTGCGGAACACCGAAGTCCCCGCGTCGAAGGAGAAGTTGCGCTCCGCGTTGTCGACGCTGACGTTGTTCGAGATCGCCATCGTGCCGGGGTTGCTGTTGTAGGTGAACCCGTGATGGCCGTTCTTGTAGGCGATGCTGTGCCGGACGACATGGTTGACCGCGATGTCGTCGCCGCCGAGCTTGTAGCCGTTGCGGTCGCCGTTGGCGTTCACGGTGCCGTCGGAGAGGGTGCCGTTGCCGTAGGAGAGGGAGTTCTCGATGGTCACCGGGCCGATCGCGCCGGTGTCGGTCTTGGTGTAGAGGTCCCAGCCGTCGTCGATGTTGTTGTGGGAGACGTCGTACCGGAAGACGTTCCCGGTGCCGGTGGTCAGCTTCGCGGCGAAGCCGTCGGCGTCCTCGCCGTCGGAGTCGGCGTTGTCGTGCGACTCGGAGCTGACGATCAGGTTGTTCGACGGCCACTGGCTGCTCGGGGTGCTGGAGGAGATCCGGCCGAGCTGCAGCCCCGTGTCGCGGTTGTACGCCGTCACCGCGCGCTCGACGACGTTGTTGCTGCCGCCGACGTAGATCCCGTTGTCACCGGCGTGTTGCACGGTGAGGCCGTAGAGGTGCCAGTACGAGGCGTTCAGCTGGATCCCGCGGTTCGACGAACTCTCGCTCTGGGCCGAGAAGTTCAGCACCGGGGTCTCGCCGGGGTAGGCGGACAGCGTGGTGCGGGCGGCGGCCGTGCCGTCGTTGCCGGCCGGGATGGTCACCGTCGACGCGTAGGTGTACGTCCCGCCGCGCAGGTAGATCGTGCCGCCGGACGTGATGCGGCTGATGGCCGAGGTGAGCGTCGTCGGGGCCGACTCCGTGCCAGCCGCGCCGTCGGTGCCGCTCGGCGAGACGTAGAGCACGGTGCCGGTCGGCGCCGTGGAGACGTCGGCGTCCACGTAGTCGATGTTGGGCAGGCCCGCGGAGGTGGTCGGGTTGAACCGGATGGTGTTGCTGCCCGCGGTGACCGGCACGGTGAGTGTCTTGATCACCCATGTCCCCCAGGCGCCGGTGGCCTCGAACGACGCCGAGCCGGCCGCCGAGCCGTTCACAGTGACGTCGGCCGGGCGCGCGGTGGTGGTTCCGTTGGCGAAGCGGACCTGGAGGGTCGCCGTGCCCGCGCCGGCGGCGTTCACGGTGAACTGGGCGTAGGCGCCGCTCGCGTTGGCGCCGTTGCAGAATCCGCTGCCGGAGTAGCCGGTCCAGTCGGAGTCGATGGTGCCGGTGCAGACCGCGGGGGAAGTCTCGGCCTCGATGGGGGTCCCCCCGCTCGAGCGAAGCCGAGAGTGGGGGAGGGTGGTCGCGGCCTGTGCGGTGGTGCCGGACAGCGCGACGAGCGTGCCGGCGATCAGGCTGGCGCACGCGATGGCTGGTCTCAGGTGCATCGGCTTGTCTCCAGGGGTCGGTTCGGCTGGGCGGGTGCGGTGCCGGGGTGCCGTGGTGCGACGATGCTGAGGTTCGAGTGCGTGAACT
The DNA here is from genome assembly GCF_042895235.1 of Streptomyces sp. NPDC001410. Taxonomy (NCBI): domain Bacteria; kingdom Bacillati; phylum Actinomycetota; class Actinomycetes; order Kitasatosporales; family Streptomycetaceae; genus Streptomyces; species Streptomyces sp. NPDC001410. The sequence goes on along the minus strand of NZ_JBIAWE010000003.1, from coordinate 187,198 downwards.
CCACTGCCGGGCGATTGCGGCAACCCGGCAGTGGAAAGCGCTTTCACCGACCGTAGGGAGGTGCCATGAGTGCGTCAATAGCCTTGTACTTGATCAGAATTCAGTGACCTGAACCGGCCGGAGGGGACTGCCTGGCCTACTCGCCGGGGGCGAGGGTGCGCGCCAGGACGCGGGCCGTGTCGGCGACCAGGGCGTCGTCCACCGGTGCGTCCTTGGTGGCCTTCGTGGACAGCACGGCCAGCACGATCGGTGTCCCCCTGGTCGTCCAGGCGACGCCGATGTCGTTCGCGGTGGCGTAGTCCCCGGTGCCGGTCTTGTCGCCGAGGACCCAGCCCCGGGGCAGCCCGGCGCCGAACCGTTTGGCGCTGGTGGTGTTGCCCTTCAGCCAGGTGACGAGCTGCTCGCGGCCGGCGTCGGCCAGGGCCCGGCCCAGGGTCAACCGCTCGAAGCTCCGCCCGACGGCCTCCGGCGTCGTCGTGTCGCGCAGGTCGCCGGGGATCGCGGTGTTGAGGTCGGTCTCCCAGCGGTCGAGCCGGCTCACCCGGTCGCCGAGCGACCGGAAGAAACGGGTGAGGCCGGCCGGGCCACCGATCTGGCGCAGCAGGAGGTTGCCGGCCGCGTTGTCGCTGTACTGGATCGCGGCCGCGCACACGTCGCCCACCCGCATGCCGGTGGCGAGGTGCTCCTCTGTCTTCGGCGAGTTCGCCAGGATGTCGTTCGGCGGGTAGTGGATCACCTTGTCCAGCGGTGCGCAGCCACCGTGGTCGCGCAGTACCGCCGCCGCCGCGAACGCCTTGAACGTCGAGCACATCGCGAACCGCTCCCCCGCGCGGTACGCGACGACCCGACCGGTGCGCACGTTGTGGGCGTACACGCCGAGCCGCGCGCCGTACCGCTGCTCCAGATCGCTCAACTCGGTGTGCGGATCGGCCGTTCCGGCGCCCGGGGCGGCTGAGGCGGTCGGCACCCCTGCGGCGGGGGCCACCACGGCGGCGGTGGTGAGGGCGAGACCGGCCTTGAAGAGGCGGCGGCGCGGCATCGGATGGGCACTGGTCATGTGCGGAGTTCTCCCTGGTCGTCCGTCGTCGGCTTGGTGGATCTTCGACGGGGACCAGCGAAACAGCCGGGCTCCACTCATGTCCAAGAGGGAACTTTGAACGCCTCATAACTTATTGATATGACTGCTGGATGGATCTCCTCGCGCACCTCGAGGCGTACGTCGCGACCGTCGACGAGTCGAGCTTCTCGCGCGCGGCCGACCGGCTCGGGATCGCCCAGCCGCTCCTCAGCCGCCGCATCAAGACGCTGGAGGCCCACTTCGGGGGCCTGTTGTTCGACCGTTCACGGCGGCAGGTCACGACGACGGAGCTGGGTCTGCTGCTGCTTCCGTACGCGCAGGACGTGCTGGACCGGGCCCAGCGGCTGGGGCAGGTCGCCCGGTCGGCCCGCCAGGCCCAGATGCGTGTCGTGGGGGTGCCCACGGGCTGCGCCCCGGTGGCGCTGGCGCGCGTCATCCGCGCGGGCACCGAGCGCGGGATCACGCTCGGCATGCGCGAACTGTCCCCGGCGGAACGGGTCTCCGGACTCGCCGACGGTTCGCTCACGTACGCTCTGATGCGCGTTCCCCCGGAGCACGCCGGGGTCCGGGTACCGCTCGGGCTGGCGTCGGCGGCACCGCCCGACGCGCCGGAGCCGGCGACCACCGGAGCGAGCGGCAGGCGGCGCGCGATCCATCTGGAGGACCTGCGGCCACGCCGGAGCCGGGCCACGACCGGTGAACTGCCCGCCGCGCTGCCCATCCTGACCCTGACCGAGGACGAAGTGCCCTACGCACAGGACCGATTGATCCGCGCCGCCGCCCGCGCCGGGCTGCCGGAGGGCCTGCTCAGGCCGGCCGGACCGGCGGCCACGGCCCTCGCCGAGACCCTGGCCGGCGGGGCGGTGCTGCTGTGTGCCGAGCCTTTCGCCCGGCAGCACGGGGCGAGTTGGGCGCCGCTGGCCGACGCCGCACTGCACCGGGGGTACGACATGCAGGGGGCCCGAGGCCGGCGCGGGCCGCTGGACGTACCCGGCTGGCTGGCCGTGCTGCTCGCCGCGGCGGCCGGTGCCGCGACCGGGGCGCCTGACACGGCACGGCCCGGGTCGGCTGCTGCGGACGCCTCGGCGCGGCTGGCGGCACGCGGATGAGCGCGGAACCGGTGTACCGCCCGGCCTACGTGGCCGGGGACGGCGCCCTGCTCGACGTCGCCGAGGCGATCGCGGCGGACTGGGCGGCGCTCGGGGTCCGTGGCTCGTTCCTCGCCCGCAACCTGGACTCGGGTGAGCAACTCGGCTTCGACGTCGACGAGATGATACCCCTCGCGTCGGTCGTGAAGGTACCGCTCGCCCTGGTCGTGCTGGACCGGATCGCGGCCGGGGAACTCGACCCGGCGCACCCGGTCACGGTGGACCCGGCCACCAACAGCGTCGGCCCCACCGGGCTCGCGGCGTTCCGGCACCCGGCCACCGTGGCCGTCGGCGACCTCCTCCTCCTGATGCTCTCGGTGAGCGACAACGCCGCCGCCGACGCGCTGTTCGGCCTGGTGCCGGTGGCGGACGTCGACACCCGCCTGCGTGCGTGGGGGTGCGGCGGTATCCGGGTCAGGCATCGCATGAACCACATGTACGAATGCGCGGCCGGAGCCGCCGGCAACGACTTCTCGCTCGCGCTGGAACTGGCCGTCCGCGACGAGCGTGCCGGACGGCACACCATCGAGACCCTGGATCCGGCCCACGCCAACGTCGGGTCGGCCTCGGCGCTGGTGGACCTGTTGCAGCGCGTGTGGGCGGACGAGATCTCCCGGCCCCGGGCGACGGCCGAGCTGCGCCGCCTGATGGGCTTCCAGGTCTTCACCCAGCGACTGGCGAGCGAACTGCGCGCGGACACGCTGCGGTGGAGCGGCAAGACCGGCACCTTCCTCCATCTGCGGCACGAGATCGGGGTGGTGCAGGCCGAGTCCGGCGATCGGATCGCCATGGCCGCGCTCACCCGCGCGGACCGGCGGGCCGGCCAGGCCCCGGACATCGACCTCGCGATCGGGATCGGCGCCCGACAGGCGTTCGAGGCGTTGCGCGGCTGAGGCGGCGGGGCCTGACGGCCGACGGGCGCCGGATCAGTCCCCGCCGAAGAGACGGGCACCGGATCAGTCTCGCCGAAAATGAGACGGCCACCTGGAGTTCCCGGTCTCGCCACCGTACGTAGGCGCGCGGGTGCGTTCGGTAACCCGCAGGTGGTGCAGCCGGGCCCAAGCACCCCCGGCGGGACCGAGCGACCTGTTGTGGGCGGGCCCGGACGAGCACAGGCTGGGAGCAGGAGTCCCACGGTCGCGAGGGCTACGGGTCTCGAGCGAAGGGAGCCGGAGCGATGACCTCCGTCACCACCATGAGCGCGGCCCTGCCCGCCGAGCATCGTGTACGGCTGATGCAGCTCGCCCGTGAGGTCTCTTTCGCGGCCGGGACGCGGTTGTTCGAGGAGGGCCGGCGCGCCGACCGCTTCTGGATCGTGCGGACCGGGACCGTCGCCCTCGACCTGCGTGTGCCCGGCCGTCGTCCCGCCGTCATCGAGTCGCTCGAACACGGCGAACTGGTCGGCTGGTCCTGGCACTTCCCGCCCCACCTGTGGCAGCTGGGGGGCGAGGCGCTGACTCCGGTGCGGGCCTGGGAGTTCGATGCGAAGGCGGTCTTGGAGCTGTGCGCCGCCGATCCCGAGTTCGGGCGGGCGATCGCGGTCTGGGTCGGGCTGGTCGTGGCACAGCGGCTGCACGCCTCCCGGGTCCGGCTGCTCGACCTCTACGCCCCCTACGGCAGCGGTGGCCTGGAATGACCGCTCCTCCACCGGCATCGTCGGCCCGGCCTGCGGAGACCATGGCCGGCGGCCCGCGCCACGTCGGCGACGTGATGACGCGAGCCGTCGTCACGGTGGGCCGGGCGGCCCTGTTCAAGGACATCGTCCAGCGGATGGCGCAGTGGCACGTCGGTGCCCGTACTGGAGGGTGACGGCCGGGTCGTCGGTGTGGTGTCCGAGGCCGATCTGCTGCCCAAGGAGGAGTTCCGGGAGAACGATCCGGACCGGTTGACGCAGCTGCGCCGGCTGTCCGACCTGGCCAAGGCCGGCGGGGTCCGGGCCGAGGAGCTGATGAGCGCCCCGGCCGTGACCGTCCGCGCCGACGCCACGCTCGCCGAGGCGGCGCGGATCATGGCCCTGCGGCACGTCAGGCTGCTGCCCGTGGTGAACGCCGAGGGTGTTCTGGAAGGCGTGGTCGGCCGTGGGGACCTGCTGACGGTGTTCCTGCGCCCGGACAACGACCTCGCCGACGAGGTCCGGCGGGACGTGGTCGACGTCCTCTTCCCCGCTCCGGTCGAGCCCGTGCACATCACCGTCGCCGAAGGGGTCGTGACCCTGACGGGACGGGTGCGCGACGCCACCCGGATTCCGCTCGCGGAACGCCTGGTACGGGGCGTGGAGGGTGTGGTGGGCGTGGACTGCCGGCTGACCGTGGCCGACAAGGACTGACATCACCGCCGCTGCTCAGGTTCCGCCGCTGCTGTAGTTCCGCCACTCGGGGCCGATCCGCTTCCATTCCTCGTCCCACTCGGACATGCGCCGGCGCATGCGCCAGGTGCGGACCAGCCAGCCCCCGGTCCAGACGGCCACGCCGGCCGAGGAGGCGGCGAGCACGCCGGTCAGGGTCGACTGCAGGGCCGCCTCCGTGGTGGAGAGGGGCGGCGACACCATCCGGTTCGTGCTGTCCGTCCACACCGTGAGCCGGCTGCCGGCCGGGGCGCCCGGGTAGACCTTGGCCCGGTCGGTGTGCACCGAGCCGTCCGGGGCCGTCCAGCGCACACTGGCCCACACCCGGCCGTCGTCGTAGCCGCTGCCGTTCGGCGGGGTCCTGGCCGCGTCGTCGGTCAGCACCGCGGACACCGCGTGCACCTGGGCCCGCCGCGCGGAGAACGCCGAGTCCACCGATACGGCGGCCGCCGCGCCCGCGACGGCGCCGCCGACGAGCACGAGGATCCAGATGACGAGCACGATCCAGGCCTCGACGACGTCGCTGTGCCGCCGCAGCGGGTTGCGACGCCATCGCCACCAGCGCACCCGGGTCACATTCGTGGGAGGTGTCCGCGTCATCGGTCGCCGCCTCCTCTCGCATACCGGCGGCCACCGGGCAGGGCGTGCGCTCCCGCTCGGCGTCCGGTTCCGGGCCGAGGTCCGGGTGACGGGGCTGACCGGGCAGCGCCCACCGCGGGCGGTGAGCGACACGGCACGGTGTGGTGCACCCGGCCGACAAGCGTCACCCCACCATCGTGCACCTCGAAACGGATCGGTGCCGCCCGCAGAGACAAAGAGTCTTACGACGACGCAGATCTGGTCGGCACGGTGTCCCGGACAGTCCCGGGGTAGGGGCCGATCGGCCCTTCCTCGCATCCCGGGAGACCGATTGGCTGGTGTCATGTCCGAGAATCAGCCGGTACCGGCACAGGTGGCCACGCACCACCCGCCCCACGGGGCGGTCGTCGTACCGCTGCACGGCGAGATCGACCTGCTGACCCTGCCCGCGCTGTCCCAGCGGCTCGACGCACTGACCGAGGACCCGCGCCCGGACCTGGTTCTCGATCTGCGGCCGGTCGCGTTCATCGACTGCGCCGGGCTCGGGGTCCTGTGCCGGGCCCGGAACCGGACGCTGGCCCGGCAGGGCCGGCTGCGGCTGGTCTCCGACACCCCGGGCTTCCTGGGGTTGCTGCGGGCGACGGGCCTGTCGGGCGTCTTCGAAGTGCTTCCGAGTCCCCCGCCGGCCTCGGTGCCGGACCCGGACGGCACCTCCCGCTAGCTCGGGAGGTGCCGTGTGACGGGGGTGCGCCGGCGGCTGCTGGAGCGTGCCGCGGGACGACGGGGCCGGTTCAGCTGTGCCAGCTCCAGTCGGCGACCTCCGGCAGGTCGGTGCCGTGTTCGCGGATCCAGTCGTGGTGGCGGGTGCGGACGTCGGCCATGGTCTGGCGGACGCCGGCGGCGCGCATCGCGAGGCCGGGCACGCGGTCGATGACGTCCATGACGAGCCGGTAGCGGTCGAGATCGTTGCGCACGACCATGTCGAACGGGGTGGTCGTGGTCCCGGACTCCTTGTAGCCGCGCACATGCAGGTTCTTGTGGCCCGTGCGGCGGTAGGCGAGGCGGTGGATCAGCCACGGGTAGCCGTGGTAGGCGAAGATCACCGGCTTGTCGGCGGTGAACAGCCCGTCGAACTCGAAGTCGCTCATCCCGTGCGGATGCTCCTCGCGCGGCATCAGCCGGGTCATGTCGACCACGTTGACCACCCGCACCGCGAGCTGGGGCAGGTGCCGGCGCAGCAACTGCGCGGCGGCCAGCACCTCTTGAGTGGGCACGTCACCCGCGCAGGCCAGGACGACGTCCGGTTCCTCGCCGTTCTCGGTGCCGGCCCACTCCCAGATCCCGGCGCCGCGGGCGCAGTGGACGCGGGCCTGGTCCAGGGACAGCCAGTCGTAGCAGGGCTGCTTGCCGGCCACGATCACGTTGACGTAGTCCCGGCTGCGCAGGACGTGATCGGTCACGGACAGCAGGGTGTTGGCGTCCGGCGGCAGATAGACGCGCACCACCTCGGGGCTCTTGTTGAGGACGTGGTCGACGAAGCCGGGGTCCTGGTGCGAGAAGCCGTTGTGGTCCTGCCGCCACACGTGCGAGGTCAGCAGGTAGTTGAGGGAGGCGACGGGGGCCCGCCAGGGCAGCCGGCGCGAGGTCTTCAGCCACTTGATGTGCTGGTTGACCATGGAGTCGACGATGTGCACGAACGCCTCGTAGCAGGAGAACAGTCCGTGCCGGCCGGTGAGCAGATAGCCCTCCAGCCAGCCCTGGCAGAGGTGTTCGGAGAGGATCTCCATCACCCGGCCGTGCCGGTCCAGGTGTTCGTCGACCGGGAGCGTCTCGGCCTGCCAGGCCTTGCCGCTGGCCTCGAAGACGGCCTGGAGCCGGTTGGAGGCGGTCTCGTCCGGTCCGACGAGCCGGAAGTCCCGCCGCGCGCCGGTGTCCCGCATGACCTGTTCGAGCAGGTTGCCCAGGACCCGGGTGGGTTCGTGCAGGGTCGTGCCGGGCTTGTCGACGGGTACGGCGACGCCGTCGAGGGCCGGCAGGGGCAGCTCACGGACGAGGAGGCCGCCGTTGGCATGCGGGCTCGCGCCGAGCCGCTTCGTCCCCTCGGGGACACAGGCGAGGACGTCCGCGACGGGCCGGCCGTCGGGGCCGAACAGTTCCTCGGGCCGGTACGAGCGTAGCCACTCCTCCAACTGCCGCAGATGCTCGGGGTTTTCCCGGACTCCCGCCAGCGGGACCTGGTGGGCGCGCCAGGTGCCCTCGACGGGTACGCCGTCCACCTCGGCGGGCCCGGTCCAGCCCTTGGGGGTGCGCAGCACGATCACCGGCCAGTGGGCCCGCTCGGCGCCGCCCGCCTCGCGGGCGGTGCGCTGGATCCGGGCGATGCGGTCCAGCGCGTCGTCCATCGCCGCGGCCATGGCCCGGTGCACCTGCTGCGGATCGTCGCCCGTCACGTGCAGGGGTTCGTGGCCGTATCCCCGTAGCAGGGCGTCGAGTTCGGGCTCCGGCAGGCGGGACAGCACCGTCGGGTTGGCGATCTTGTAGCCGTTGAGGTGCAGGATCGGCAGTACGGCCCCGTCGTGCACCGGGTCGAGGAGCTTGTTGGAGTGCCAGGAGGCGGCCAGTGGTCCGGTCTCCGCCTCGCCGTCGCCGATCACGCACGCCACCAGCAGGTCCGGGTTGTCGAGGGCGGCGCCGTAGGCGTGGGCGAGCGAGTAGCCGAGTTCGCCGCCCTCGTGGATCGAGCCGGGGGTCTCGGGGGCCACGTGGCTGGGCACCCCGCCCGGGAAGGAGAACTGCCTGAACAGCCGTTCCATGCCCGGCGCGTCCCGTGACACGTCCGGGTACGTCTCGCTGTAGCTGCCCTCCAGCCAGGAGTTGGCGAGGACCGACGGCCCTCCGTGCCCGGGACCCCACACGCACAGCGCGTCGAGGCCGCGCGCCCTGATGACCCGGTTGAGGTGGGTGTACACGAGGTTCAGGCCGGGGGACGTGCCCCAGTGGCCCAGCAGCCGGGGCTTGATGTGCACCGGCTTCAGCGGCTCGGTCAGCAGCGGGTTGGCCATGAGATAGATCTGGCCCGCCGCGAGGTAGTTGGCGGCGCGCCAGTGCGCGTCCAGGGTGCGCAGTTCCTCGTCGGTCAGTGCGGGGGCGTCCGGGTGGGCGGCCTGGGGCATGAGGACTCCGGAGATCATCGTCGGTTGCCGGCAAGTTTGCCGGGAATGTCAGGAAAGTTCGGGTACCACGGCCACCGGGCAGGCCGCGTGGTGCAGCACCCCGTGGGCGACCCGGCCGAGCTGCGGGCCGAAGTGCCCCGGGCGGCGCCGGGCGCCCACGACCAGCAGGGCGGCATCGCGGGAGGCGGCCAGCAGGGCGTCGCGGGGGCGGCCGGAGACGGTGCGCCGCAGCACCTCAAGGCCGATCGGGACGTCCCGCAGCGCCTCGTCCAGTGCCAGGGCGGCGTCCGGCTCCCGCTCGCCACTGCCCAGCAGGGTGCCGGTGACCCCATGGCGCGACACGTGTACGGCCTCCAGGGGCACCCCGCGCAGGCCGGCCTCCTCCGCGGCGAACCGCAGGGCCGCCGAACCCGCGGGTTTCTCGTCGACTCCCAGGACGATCCGGCCGGGGGTCCCGGGGCGGTCCTGGTCGTCGTCATGGCGCAGCACGACGACCGGGCAGTGCGCTTGCTCGGCCACCGCGACGCCGACCGAGCCGAGGATCGCCTCGGTCATGCTGCTGCGGCCGCGGTGCCCCAGGACCACCGCGAGCGCGGAGTGGCTCTCCCGCACCAGCGCCTGTTCCGGTTCCTCGGGCAGCACGTCGGTGGTGACGTGCACGTCCGGTTGTCTGCGGTGGGCGCGCCGCTCGGCGGTCTCCACGATCTCCTCGGCGATCACCTGTTCGGACGGCCGGTCGACGCCCTGGGCGAGAGAGAACCCCTCGTAGCGCTCCCAGAGGGACGCGTACACCAGCCGCAGCGGTGTACGGCGCAGGGCCGCGTTGTCGGCCGCCCAGTCCACGGCCCTGAGGCTCGATTCGGACCCGTCCACGCCGACGACGATGCGCATGGCCGCTACCTCCCGGAGAGGGGAATCGGATTCCAGCCTGGTCGTGCGGGGCACCCGGTGCAAGGGCCCCTCGGCCCCGCCCGGTTCCCGAACGCCCTACGAGGGGAGTCACCATGTACGGCACCCCGTACATCGTCAGCGATGTCATGACCCACACGGTCGCCGCCGTCGGCCGGCGGGCTCCCTTCAAGGAGATCGTGCAGCTGATGCGGGACTGGCGGGTCAGCGCCCTGCCGGTGCTTGAGGGAGAGGGCCGGGTCGTCGGTGTGGTCTCCGAGGCCGACCTGCTGCCCAAGGAGGAGTTCCGGGACACTCCGGAGGAGGGGTACGTCCGGCTGCGCCGCCCCTCCGACGTGGCCAAGGCCGACGCGCTCACCGCGGACGACCTGATGTCCTCCCCCGCGGTCACCGTCCGGCCGGGCGCCACGCTCGCCGAGGCCGCGCACCTGATGGCGCGGGCCGGGGTCAAGCGGCTGCCCGTGGTCGACGAGGTCGGGCTGCTCGAGGGTGTCGTCAGCCGCGCCGACCTCCTCAAGGTCTTCCTGCGGGGGGACGAGGAGATCGCCGAGCAGGTGCGGCACGAGGTCGTGGCCGAGCTGTTCCCGCCGCCGGACTCGGCCCTGCACGTGGAGGTGGAGGACGGCGTCGTGACGCTCGTCGGCCGCGTGCGGGACCCGGGCCTGGTTCCCGTGGCCGCGCGCCTGGTGCGGGCCGTGGAAGGGGTGGTGGACGTGGCGTTCGACCTGGCTCCCGACCCGGAGCACCGCACGAGTTCGCCCTGACGGCGCCCCGGCCTCAGGCCGTCCCGGGACGCACGATCACCACCGGGCAGGTGGCGTGGTGCGTCACGTGCGAGCTGACGGAACCGAGCAGGGCGCGGGCGAAACCGCCCCGCCCCCGGCTCCCGACGACCAGGCACTCGGCGCCCTCCGCGGCCCGGAGCAGGACGTCCGTGGGATTGCCCTGCACGACCAGCGGCCGTACCGAGGCGGCTGCCTCGGCGCCGAGCGCCTCGGTCAGTTCCTGTGTCATCCGGTCCCGGGCCTCCGCCTCGTCGACGTCCATGTCCACCGGCGGCCCCGACCAGCTGTACAGGCCCGGCAGCTCCCAGACGGCCACCGCGTCCACCGTGGCGCCGATCAGCCCGGCGTAGCGCACGGCCCAGCGCAGGGCCGCGTACGAGGACGGCGACCCGTCGACACCGGCCACGATCCGGGGCCGGGATTCCTCCGTGTCCATGTGTCCCACCTCTCTCGCGGCCAGAGCACCGGCCTCGCCGTTGGATCCCCCATGCCCCACGCTGCGCGAGGTCGCGCCGCGCCGCCACAGCAGCGCAGCCGGGGGCATGACGGCCTCAGGGCAGCAGCCGCTGTTCCTTGGCCACGGCCACGGCGCCCGCCCGGGTGTCCACGCCGAGCTTGTCGTAGATGCGGCGCAGGTGGGTCTTGACCGTGGCCTCGCTGATGTACAGGGCTCGGGCGATGGCGTGGTTGGGCAGGCCCTGGGCGAGGTGGGCGAGGATGTCGCGTTCGCGCGGGGTGAGGGCGGGGCGGGGGTTGCGCAGCCGGGACATGACGCGGTCGGCGACCGGCGGTGAGAGGGCGGGGCGGCCCAGGGCGGAGGCGTGGATCGCGGTGAAGAGGTCCTCGGCGCGCTCCGCCTTGAGCAGGTAGCCGGTGGCTCCGGCCTCGATGGCGCGGGTGACGTCCGCGTCGGTGTCGTACGTCGTCAGGACCAGGACGTGCGGGGCGGGGGTGAGGGCGCGCAGTCGGCGGGTGGCCTCGACGCCGTCCACGCCCTCGCCCAGCTGCAGGTCCATGAGCACCACGTCCGGCGTCGTCCTGCGGGCCAGCGCCAGCACCTCCTCGCCGCTGCCGGCCTCGCCGACGACCTCGATGTCCGGGGCGCTGTGCAGGAGGGCCAGCAGGCCGGCGCGTACGACGGCGTGGTCGTCGCAGACGAGGATGCGGACGGGGGCCTTGGCGGCGGGCTCGGGTGTCCCGGTCATCTGGGCTCCAGTGGGATCGCGGCGGACAGGGCCGTGCCCTCGCCCGGTGCCGACTCGATGGTCAGGGTGCCGCCCAGCTGGCGCAGGCGGGCGCGGATGGCGGGGAGGCCGTGCCCGCGGCCTTCGGCTTCCGGGACCGTACCGGTGTCGAAGCCCCGGCCGTCGTCGGTCACGTCCAGGACGATCTGGTCGTCCAGGCAGGTGAGGGTGAGGGTCGCGGTCGTGGCGGCTGCGTGTTCGCGGACGTTGGCCAGGGCTCCCTGAGCGATGCGGAGCAGGGCGGACTCCACGGGGGCGGGCAGTGCGGCGGGCGGAGCGCCCTCCGTGTGGACGCGGACGGTGAGCGTGGGTGTCGTCTCGCGCTCGGCGACCGCCCGCAGCGCCTGGAGCAGGCCGCCGCCCTCGGCCAGGTCGGCCGGGGTCAGGTCGTGGACGAAGCGGCGGGCCTCGGCGAGGTTGCGTTCGGCGATCGACGCCGCCGTGCGGACGTGGTCGCGTGCGGTGTCCGGGGAGGTGTCCCAGAGGCGGTCCGCGGCCTGGAGGAGCATGCGCTGGCTGGACAGGCCCTGGGCGAGGGTGTCGTGGATCTCCCGGGCCAACCGCTCGCGTTCGGCGAGGGTGCCCTCGCGGCGCTCGGTGGCGGCGAGTTCGCGGCGGGTGCGGACCAGGTCGTCGATCAGGGCGTCGCGGCGGGCGGACTGGCGCTGCATGACGACGTAGACGGTGGTGGCCACGGCGGCCACGGCCGGGGGCGCGAGCAGCACGTTGGGGTCCGGCCAGCCCGCGAGGCTCAGCTGGGCCGCGACGGCCAGCGCGGTCAGCAGCGCCACCAGCGAGATCGCGGCGCGCGCGGGGAGGGTGCGCAGGCCGGTGTAGAAGAGCGGGACCGCGCTCCAGGCGAAGCTGGGCGCCAGGACCACGAGGAGCGCCCAGGTCGCCACCACCAGGCCCAGCCAGGCCAGCCGGCGCGGGGTGGGGCGGGTGCCGAGGGCCGGGCCGAGCACGTACAGCACCGCCAGCAGGGCGGAGAGGGCGATGATCCAGGGGGTGCGCGGGCCCTCGGCGTGCCGGGCCAGGTAGCGGGCGAGGGACGCCGCCAGCAGCACGAAGAACGCGGTGTGCATGACGACGGTGAGGGCGCGGGTGTCGTCGCGTTCGGGTACGGCCACCGGTGAATCCTCCCTTGTCATCGCGCTGAGCTGGGCAAACACCCTCCATTGTTCCCTGGCCCCGCGGGTTGGGGGTCATCCGATCGGATGACCCCCGAGGCAACCGGTCCGTCGACCTCCTCGGCCCGGATCCGGGCCGAGGATCGGTACGGGAGCGACTCCGCCCCCGAATCCGACCGCAGAGAGGTCCTTCGTGATGCCCAGCCGCAAGAAGCCGTCCGGCCGTACCCGCGTCCTCGTCGGCGGCGCCGTCCTCGCCGTCGCCGGTGCCGGTGTCGTCGGTACGGTCGCCGCCAGTGCCGCCGACTCCACGGGTACCGCGCCCGCCGCCGTGTCCGCCCGGAGCGGCAACCTCACCGAGACCACGCACCTGACCCTCGACGCGGCCACGAAGGCGGCGCAGGCCGCGGTGGACGCCGCCGAGAAGGACGGCCGACAGGTGTCGGTGGCCGTCGTCGACCGCAACGGGAACACCCTGGTCACCCTGCGCGGCGACGGTGCCGGACCGCAGTCGTACGAGTCGGCCGAGCGCAAGGCGTTCACCGCGGTGTCCTGGAACGCGCCCACGTCCGAGCTGGCCAAGCGGCTGGAGCAGGCGCCGAACCTCAAGGACATCCCGGGCACGCTGTTCCTCGGGGGCGGTGCCCCGGTGGCCGCCAAGGGTGCCCCGGTCGCGGGCATCGGCGTCGCGGGCGCACCGTCGGGCGACCTGGACGAGCGCTACGCCCAGGCGGGCGTGGCGGCACTGGGCCGCTGACACAGGCCCGGGACACCCGCCGCCGTACGGCGCGGCTAGGGTCCGTCTGGTGAGCGACTACTACGACCTGTTCCTGGCCGTGGATCTCCGGCCGGATCTGCCCGAAGCGTTCCTGCGAGAACTTTCCTGGCTGGCCGGACAGTCCGACCCGCCGCCGGCCTTCGAGTCGGCGGACTGGGCACTCTGGGGCGATCCCTGGCAGGTGCTGGCCGGTGGGGAGGCGAGCCACTCCTTCGACGGGGCGGACACCTCCCTGCTGGTCAGGGCCGAGAACGGGCAGGACGCGGACGGCGGGGTCCCATGGGCCCTGACCGCCCGCGTCTGCATCCACGAGGACGAGTTCGGGGTGCTGATGGAGGTCCTGGAGTGGGTGCTCCGGGAGGCGGTCACGGAGGGCTGGGCGGGGTTCCTGCGCAACTCCGGGACGGAGGAAGTCCAGCACATCGTGCGCTCCCGGGCCGGATTCGACATCGTGAACATGCGCGCGGCCGGCCGGCAGATCCAGGTGTCCTGGGCGTAGGGACGCCGAAGGCGCCCGGGCCGGCCCGTGCGGGGCCGGTCCGGACGCCTTCAGGGGTGTCGGTCAGACGAGGTCGAACCGGTCGAGGTTCATGACCTTGCCGAACGCGGCGGCGAAGTCCTTGGCGAACTTCTCCTTCGCGTCGTCCGCGGCGTAGACCTCGGCGAGCGCGCGCAGCTCGGAGTTCGAGCCGAAGACCAGGTCGGCACGGGTGCCGGTCCACTTGACCTCGCCGGTCGCGTCGTCGCGGCCCTCGAAGGTGGTCTGGTCCTGCGAGGTGGACTTCCACGTCGTGCCCAGGTCGAGCAGGTTGACGAAGAAGTCGTTGGTCAGCTTGCCCGGGGTGTCGGTGAGGACGCCGTACGAGGTCTGCTGGTGGTTGGCGCCGAGGACGCGCAGGCCGCCGACGAGGACGGTCATCTCGGGCGCGCTCAGGCCCAGCAGGTTCGCCTTGTCGAGCAGCAGGTACTCGGCCGGCAGGCGGTTGCCCTTGCCGACGTAGTTGCGGAAGCCGTCGGCGGCGGGCTCCAGCGCGGCGAAGGACTCCGCGTCGGTGTGCTCCGCCGTGGCGTCCACCCGGCCCGGTGTGAAGGGCACCTCGACGTCGTGACCGGCGTCCTTGGCGGCCTTCTCCACGGCGGCGACGCCGCCGAGGACGATCAGGTCGGCCACGGAGACCTTCTTGGCGCCGGAGTTGAACTCCGCCTGGATGCCCTCCAGGACGCGCAGCACCTGCGCGAGCTGGTCGGGCTCGTTGACCTCCCAGCCGGCCTGCGGCTGCAGGCGGATGCGGGCGCCGTTGGCACCGCCGCGCTTGTCGCTGTTGCGGAACGTCGAGGCCGACGCCCACGCGGTGGACACCAGCTGGGACACGGACAGGCCCGAGTCGAGCAGCTTGGCCTTCAGGGCAGCGACGTCGGCGGCGTCGATGACCTCACCCTCGGCCTGCGGCAGCGGGTCCTGCCACAGCAGGGTCTCCTCCGGGACCTCCGGGCCGAGGTACAGCGACTTCGGGCCCATGTCACGGTGGGTCAGCTTGTACCAGGCGCGGGCGAAGGCGTCCGCGAACTCCTCCGGGTTCTCGTAGAAGCGACGCGAGATCTGCTCGTAGATCGGGTCGAACTTCAGCGAGAGGTCGGTGGTGAGCATCGTCGGCAGGTGCGTCTTCGACGCGTCGTGCGCGTCGGGGATGATCGCCTCGGCGTTCTTCGCCACCCACTGGTTGGCGCCGGCCGGGCTCTGCGTGAGCTCGTACTCGTACTCGAAGAGGTTCTTGAAGAAGCCGTTGCCCCACTGGGTCGGCGTGGCGGTCCAGGTGACCTCCAGGCCGGACGTGATCGCGTCGCCGCCCTTGCCGGTGCCGTAGGTGCTCGCCCAGCCCAGGCCCTGCTGCTCGATCGGGGCGGCCTCGGGCTCGGGGCCGACGTTCTCGGCCGGGCCGGCGCCGTGGGTCTTGCCGAAGGTGTGACCACCGGCGATGAGGGCGACGGTCTCCTCGTCGTTCATCGCCATGCGGCGGAAGGTCTCACGGATGTCGCGGGCCGCGGCGATCGGGTCCGGGTTGCCGTTCGGGCCCTCCGGGTTGACGTAGATCAGGCCCATCTGGACCGCGCCGAGCGGGTTCTCCAGCTCGCGGTCGCCGGTGTAGCGCTGGTCGTCGAGCCAGATCTGCTCGGGACCCCAGTAGACGTCCTCCTCCGACTCCCACACGTCCGCACGGCCACCGCCGAAGCCGAAGGTCTTGAAGCCCATCGACTCCAGCGCCACGTTGCCGGCGAGGATCATGAGGTCGGCCCAGGACAGGCTCTTGCCGTACTTCTTCTTCACCGGCCACAGCAGACGGCGGGCCTTGTCGAGGTTGCCGTTGTCCGGCCAGCTGTTGAGGGGAGCGAAACGCTGCTGGCCGGCGCCGGCGCCACCACGGCCGTCACTGATGCGGTAGGTGCCCGCGCTGTGCCAGGCCATACGGATCATCAGCGGGCCGTAGTTGCCGAAGTCGGCGGGCCACCAGTCCTGGGAGTCGGTGAGCACCTCGGCGATGTCCCGCTTCACGGCGGGGAGGTCGAGGTTCTTGAAGGCCTCGGCGTAGTCGAACTCCTCACCGAGCGGGTTGGCCACGGCGGGGTTCTTGGCAAGGATCTTCAGGTTGAGCCGCTCCGGCCACCACTGGCGGTTCCCGCCGCCCTGGGTCGGGTGCGCGGCACGGTCGTGCGCGACCGGGCACTTCGCCTCGGCAGGGGTGTTCTCGGACATGGAGGAATCCTTCCGAACTGAGGGGTTCACGGTGCTGCGGTAGCGGCGCTGGAACAGTCGGGGCACAGGCCCCAGTAGATGACCTCGGCCTCGTCGATCGAAAAGCCGCGGTCGTCGGCCGCCGTAAGACAGGGGGCGTGACCGACCGCGCAGTCGACGTCTACGACGACGCCGCACGACCGGCACACGAGGTGGTGGTGGTTGTCCCCGACGCGTCCCTCGAACCGGGCCGGGCTGCCGGGCGGTTCGATACGGCGTACGAGTCCGGCCGCGGTGAGCGCGTGGAGCGCCTCGTACACGGCCTGGACGGAGATGTGGCCCACCCGGTCGCGTACGCCGGACGTGATCGCCTCGACATCGAGGTGATCGCCGTGGCGCACGGTCTCGAGCAGGGCGACACGCGCGGCCGTCACCCGCAGGCCGGCACCGCGTAGCTCCTCGGCGGTGGTCGGAGTCTGGGATGCGGTCATGACCCCGAACCTACCCTCATAAACACGAAAGATTCAAGAAAACGAATGATGCAATTCTGGCCACGTGTCGTCGGCCGGAGTCCGACCGACCGGCACCGACGCATCATCCGGCCGCGAGTCCGGGGCGGCCGCGCGCCGAGCCGAGGGGTCACCCGAACGGGTCGGCGCGCGGTTCCGGGCCTGCGCGTCAGCCGCGGGACGCCTCGCTCGCGTACCGGCGGGCCAGGGCGTGGAAGGCCGCCTTGGGTTCCCAGTGCCGGGGGGAGGCGGGGTCGAACGGGCGGTCCTCGAGGGTCTTGGTGATGGCACAGGTCGCCAGGTCAAGGTCGTGCCGGGGGTCGCCGGGGCGGTGCGGGGCGTCCAGGGCCACGAACTCGAAGGCCATCGCGGCGTACAGGTTCAGCGAGGAGAAGACGTCGAGGAGCCGCATGAGGTAGTCGGCCTGGGTGCGCTCACTGCGGACCAGGTGGCCCTTGATCCGCTTGTCCTGGTCGATGATGTTCCAGCCCATGCCCCGGGTCTCGGGCGCGCCGACGTAGGCGTAGGTGCCGAACTCGGTGATCGCCAGCGGTTTGCCCCAGCGCAGGTACCTGCGCAGCTCCCGTACGTAGTCGGCGCGGCGCGGGAAGTACGAGTAGTAGTCGATGCCGATGATGTCGAAGAGCCGCCAGTCGACCGTGTCCTCCTGGGCGGCCGCGTAGCTGAGCCGGCCGTGGAAGACGGAGCGGCCGACCACGGCCGCCTTGGCCGTGAAGCGGTCCAGCTGGCGTTGCATCCTGACGGGGTCGACCTTGCCGTCCAGCAGGTTCTGGATGCGTTCGAAGACGTTGTCGCCCGGGACGATGCCGGGCACGAACAGCCAGAACTCGCAGCCCACGCTGAGGTCGACGCTCGCGCCCTGCCGGCGCAGCCGCTCCGCGGACCGGCCGGTCTCGGCGAGGTGGTCCAGGATGTCCCGTTCGGGGACGTCACCGAGGGTCGGCTGCAGCCAGACGTGCATGCCCCGCTCTGCGGCCTCCGCGGCGGTGGCCGTGAGCCGCTCCACGCCGTCCCCGGTGACGTCCACGGTGTCCGCGTGCAGCTGGTCGCGGATGGCGCGGATGTCCTTGCGCATCCGGGCCGTGCGGAAGCCGGTGGCCGGCGTCTCGCCCTTGCCGACGGTGTAGACGACACCCCGGTGGCGCAGTCCCTGCCGCCGCTGCCCCGCGTGGGCCGAGCCTGCGGTGAGCGCCGTCGCGGCGAGCCCGGCGGACGCCATCCCGGCGAGGAACTGTGCGCGGTTGATTCCTTGCTTCTTCTCCATACGGCCACCCTGTCGGGCGCGCACCCGCCGGCGCCGTCCCCCGATGGTCTACGACGAGGGGCCGAAGGGAGCGGATCGTTTGGCGAAAGTCGCGCCGGGCGTCGCGAGTCGGCGGCGAGTGGCCCGGCTGTTCGCGGAGAAGGTGGTCAAGGACGGCGGCTACCGGGGCTGAGGTGCGGGAGCCGGAGCCGGAAGACCATGCGGTCGACGCCCGGGCCGTCGTGGTCGCGGACGGGGCCGGCGACCGTGAAGCCCATCGCGGTGTGGAAGGCGATGGAGCGCTCGTTCTGCGGAGAGGTGATCGCCCTCACCTCGGTGCGGTGCTCGGCCGCTGCCATGTCGAAGAACCGCTCGTACAGGCCACGGGCCAGCCCTTCCCCGCGGGCTCGTGGTGCCACTCCCACGAAGTGGATGTACGCGGCATCGGGCACCGACGGGGACATCAGCCCGACCAGGAACCCGGCCAGGCCGTCGCCGTCCTCGGCGACCAGGCTCGTGCGGTGGAAGTGGTCCAGGAACAGCCGGGGCAGAACCGAGCGGATCGGTCGCTGCCACCACTCGTCCACCACCGCGACGATGCGGTCGTAGTCCTCGGGCTCGGCCTGCCGGACGTGCGCGCTCCGCTTCATGATCACGCGTCCTTGACCCGGCCGAAGAGCCGGCCGGCCAGGTCGACGCCGATGACCGTGCCGTCGCCGTTCAGGGTGAAGAAGCCGCGCTGCCCCTTCAGACCGCCCTCGGTGATGATGTACTCGTGCCCGTCGCCCGGCAGGAAGCCCATGGCGGCCGGCGGGTAGTCCGGGGGCATCTCGGTCTGCGAGGCCGCACGGATCTCCGGCTTGATCCCGACCGCGAGCGTGATCCCGGACCCGTCGGTGGCGATGTCCAGGTTCATGGCGTCGATCTCGTACCGGCCGGCGACCGCCCGGGCCTGCGCCGCGTCGTACGGGACCGGCTCCGGATCCCGCTCCACCACGCCGAGGTGGTGCTCCAGGGCCCAGCCGGCGACGGCCTGGTTGAACTGGTAGCCGTCCGGACCCGCGTTGGCCAGGGAGACGACGGCGAAGTTCCGTTCGGGCACGAGGAGCAGCTCGGCGAACTGACCGTTGCCCGAGCCGCCGTGGCCGATCGTGCGGACACCGTCCACCCCGCGCAGGAACCAGCAGATCCCGAAGCCGTCCCCGAGCGTGCTGCCACGCAGCTCGACCGTCTGCGTCCGCATGGCTCGCAGGGCCTCGGCGGACAGCACACCGTCTCCGGTACCGAGGTGGAAGCGGGCCCAGCGCAGCAGGTCGGCGGCGCAGGACACCATGCCGCCGCCCGGGTTGTTGCCGCGCGCACCCGCCTTGAAGGCCTTCCACGGCCGCGCGGGCCGCAGGGCCCCGTCCTCGTCGCGGTTGTACCCCACGGCGAACGGCCGGATCATGACGTCGTCCAGGTCGAAGAACGTGTCCGACAGCCCCAGCGGCTCCAGGACCAGTGCGGCCACGGCCTGCTCGAAGTCCTGGCCCGTGACCTTCTCGATCACCCGCCCGGCCAGGTTGTACCCGGCCTGGCTGTACGAGGCCCGGGCGCCGGGCGGCGCGATCATCGCCAACTCGGCCATCTTGTCGACGAACGCGGCCAGCGAGGTGTCGTCCCCGTCGGCGTCGATCAGGTTCCAGTCGAGCCCCGCGGTGTGGTTGAGCAGGTTCAGCACGGTGATCCGTTCCGCGGCCGACTCGTCGACGAGCTTCAGCTCAGGAACGTACCGGCGCACCGGCGCGGTCAGCTCCACCTTGCCCTGCTCCGCCAGGCGCATGAGCGCGGTCGCGGTGACGGTCTTGGTGACGGACGCGACCGGGAACAGCGTCCTCTCGTCGACGGGCAGCGGCTGACCCACGCTGGTCACGCCGTGGGAGACATACACCTCCTGACCGTCCATCAGCACCCCGACGGACACACCGGGAATGCCGAACTCCTTGGCCCTCGCCGCTACGAACTCCGACAGCGCATCCTGCGACATCGTCACCTTCTCCCCGTGACTTGAACTTAGTGCAATGGAGCCTAGACGGCTTCCTGAACTAAGTGCAAGAGGGCGACTTGAACTAAGTTCACCTACACTTGCGGCCATGCCGCGAGACACCCTGACCGCAGACCAGATCGTCCGTGCCGCCATCGAGTTGCTGGACGAGGGCGGACTGGACGGGCTCAACATGCGCAGCCTGGGGCAGCGGCTCGGCTCGGCCGCGACCGCGATCTACTGGCACATCAAGACCAAGGACGACCTGGTCAGGCTTGCCGGGGACGCGATCTGGGACGAGGTCGAGCTGCCCGAGCTCGACGCCACCGACTGGCGGACGGCCGCCGTCGCCACGGCGGCCGGCATGCACGCGATGCTCCTGCGACACCCGTGGCTCGGCCAGGCGTTCGGCAGCCATCTGCTGTACGGCCCCCACAAGTCCCGCTACGACGACCACACCCTCGCCCTCTACGAGAAGGCAGGCTTCAGCGCCACAGAGGCCGACCGGGCGGCCGCCACGGTGTTCGTCTTCGTCCTCGGCAGCGCCTTGGGCTCGGCCGCGCAGGTCTCCCTCACCCGCCGCCTGAACAGGGGCGGCGGGGACGCCGAGGAGCAGCTGGCGGCCGCCATGACCCAGGCCGGCGAGATCGCGATGCGCTTCCCGCGGTTGCGCGAGCGCCTCGGCACACAGGCCGCCACCGATTACTCGGCGGCACCCGAGGACACCTTCGCGTTCGGCCTCCGAAGCATCCTCGACGGCTTCGAGGCCCATCTCACCGACCGCAAGAACGGCGCATACAGCGCATAAAGCCCACCAGGTGGGAGACTCGGAGTCCGTCACGGGGGGCGTTCGAGAGGGACGCCGGTGGATCTCGACGCCGTCGCCGATGAGCTGTACGGGCTGCGGCCGGAGGAGTTCGTCGCCGCCCGCGACCGGTATGCCGCGCAGGCCCGTACGTCCGGCGAGCAGGACCTCGCCAGGGAGATCGCCGCGTTGCGGCGCCCGAGTCTGGCCGCGTGGGCCGGCAATCTCCTGGTCCGCGGACTGCCCGACGAGGTCCAGCCGCTGCTCGTGCTCGGTGAGGAGCTGCGGCGGGCGCATCGCGAACTGGACGGTCCGCAGCTGCGCCTGCTCGCTCGCAGACAGCGTGAGGTGATCGGTGCGCTCGGGCGCCAGGCGCGGCGGCTGGCCGCCGAGGCGGGTCATCCGGTCGGCGAGGGCGTTCAGCGCGAGGTCGAGGAGACCCTGCACGCCGTCCTCGCCGACCCGGAGGCCGCCCGGGAGTGGGCGGCGGGCCGCCTGGTGAAGCCGCTCGGCGCCGCGATCGGGTTCCCGGAGGCCGACGAGGCTGCCGTCGGGCGCCGCTCCGCGCCCACGCCGAAGCCGGAGCCGAGGCCGAAGGCGATGCGACGCGGCGGTGGCGAGCAGCGCCGCCGGCAGCTCGCCGAGGCCCGGGCGGAGGCCCGGGACGCCGAGCGTGAGCTGCGTGCCCTGCGGGCGGAGGCGGCGGACGCTGAAGCGAAGGCGGAGGACGCCGCCCGGCGGTCGGCCGAGGCGGAGGAGCGGCTGCGGGAGCTGCGGGAGAAGGCGCGGCGCGTCCAGGAGGAGCAGGGGCGGGCCCGCGCCGACGAGCAGAGCGCCCGTGAGCGTGCGCTGAGGGCCGACCGGGACGTCCGCGAGGCCGGGCGCCGCGCCCGGGCAGCGGCCGCGCGGGTCGAACGACTGGCCGAGGACGCCGAGGAGTAGCAGTCGTACGGCACCGGCTGGAACTCGCCCCGCAAGGCGACGAGTTCACCGTGAACCCGCACCGCCCGCAGCGATCGACGCGAGGGACCGGGGCGTTCACTCGTAAGGGTGCACCAGGTCCGGCCGTCCGTGGCATACCGCGGGTTCCGTCGTTCGGCAGCAGTGTGATGTTTGCAACTCGATGTGATGGAGAGGGGGCGAACGGGCAACGCTCCCCTTCATGCCCCACGCGAACCTCCTGCGGCAGGTGATTGGATGAGCACGGCGACGACCCGGGCGCCCCGGACGCCGCCCGTACGAACCGACGCGTCCCCGGCCTCGGCGAGATCCTCCCCGCCCGCCGCCATGTCCTCCTTGCCGTCCCTCACCGGGCTGCGCTGGGTCGCGGCGCTGCTGGTGTTCGGGCTGCACGTGAACAACTTCGGCTACTTCGGAGGCGGCGCCGGTCGCATCGTGACCTGGGCGTTCGGGGCCGGCGCGACGGGCGTGTCGTTCTTCTTCGTGCTGTCGGGTTTCGTGCTCACCTGGTCCGCGCGGCCACGTGACCGTGCGTTCGCCTTCTGGCGGCGGCGCATCGCGCGGATCTACCCGGTGCACCTGGTCACCCTGGCCGTCGCGTTCGTCATGACGTACACGCTGGCCCATCAGGCGAAGCCGACGCCCAGGCAGGCGCTGGCCAACGTCTTCCTGCTGCACTCCTGGTGGCGTCCCTGGTGGCAGACGCTGAACCCGGTCAGCTGGTCGCTGGCCTGCGAGGCGTTCTTCTACGCGGCCTTCCCGCTGCTGATCCTGCTGCTGCGCCGGCTGGGCGCACGGGGCGCGACGGCACTCGGCGGACTGTCGGTCGTGGCGGTACTGGTCCTGGCCTGGGCGGACGCACACCACTGGATGGACGAGTCGATCTACTCCCTGCCCGCCGCCCGGCTGCCGGAGTTCGTCCTGGGCGCCGTCACGGCCCGGCTGGTGCTGCTCGGCCGCTGGCGCGGCCCCGGCCTCGAGGCCTCGCTGGCCCTCGCGATCATCGGCTACTTCCTGGTCCCGCAGGTCACGCCCGGCTACTCCGCCACCGTCTGCACCATCGCCGGGTTCACTCTCCTCATCCCGGCCGCGGCGGTCGCGGATGTGCACGGGCTGCCCTCGCTGTGGCGGCACCGGCGGATGGTGCGGCTGGGGGAACTGTCGTTCGCCTTCTACATGATCCACCTGCTGGTCCTGCGGGCGGGCACCAATCTGCTCGGTACGAAGCCGCACTTCGGGGTCCTGGCGGGCCTGGCGGTCACCACCGCCGCCTTCGCCCTCGCCCTCGGACTGTCCTGGCTCCTGTACGAGGCGGTGGAACGCCCGGCGAGACGCCTGCTGCTGCGCCGCCGACGGACCGGTACCGGGTCCGCTCCACAACGGGACGCTGCGCCCGCCAGGCGTGAGGCTCCGGCGGCGCGTGACTGAACCGGTCCGGACAGCCGTGCGCCGGCCCCCAGGGGAGGGACCGGCGCACGGGATGGTGTCAGCCGTTGGTGCAGTAGTTGGCGAAGGCCGGGTCCAGCAGCGCGATGATGTCGATGGTGTTGCCGCACACGTTGGCGTCGAGGTCCAGCGGGATCTGGATGACGTTGCCGGAGACGACGCCAGGGCTGTCGGTGGCGACGCCGACCGGGTCCGGGTCGGCCGCGTAGGCGGCCGTCGTGCCGGCCAGGGCAAGGGCACCCGCGAGAACTGCTGTGGTAACAAAGCTGCGCATACGCATGAGTTGCCTCACTGGTTGAGGTAGGGACCCTTCCATCTCAGCGGCAGCGGACGGCGGCCGCCTGCTCTGGTACGCCGTTCGGGACTACGGGAACTGAGTGACCTTGGAGGGGACGGTGTCCGTGCCCGAGGTGGGGGCTCCCGTGGTGTTGACGACGTGGGCGTACTGGCCCTTGCCGCCGAGGGAGATCACCAGCAGGTCGTGCATCTTGATGCCTGCCGCGGTCGGGACCTGGAAGCCGTGGGCCTGGACGATCGAGGGATCGGCCGTGTAGTTGCAGTAGCTGCCCAGCCCCCATGCCTCGTGCGTGGTGACGGAGTCCGCGACCTTGTAGGCCGCGTAGCCGACGATGCCGTCGTGGGTGATGGCGGCGGCGTTCGGGGCGTCGTACGCCTTCTCGTTCTGGAAGAAGATCGTCCGGCCGCGTTCTCCGTTCCAGTACACGTCGTACTTGTTGAAGTGCTCGACGAACAGGCCGGTGGCGAGGACGTCGTCGCCGTTGACGCGCAGGCCGTAGTCGGCGCGGTTGGTGTCCCAGCCGACGCCGCTGCCGTGGTCGGCGCGCCAGTTCCAGGTGTGGTCGATGATGACGTCGTCGCTGTTGACCACCACCGAGTTGGTGGCGAGGCCGGGTCCGGCGCCGCCGATGCGGACGAACACGTCCTGCATGGTGGTGGGGTTGGCGGAGTGGTCGGCGGTGGAACCGGGGGTGCCGATCCGCAGGAGGGTGTCGGAGTTGACGGGGCCCGCGTCGATCAGGAATCCGGCCAGCTTGACTCCGTCGACGTCGGCCACGTGCATCGCGTCGATGCCGTTGTCCGGGACGAGGGTGGCCAGGCCGAGGCCGAGGACGACGGTGTTGGCGCGGGTGATGTCGATGGTCCGGTCGAGGTGGTAGACGCCCGTGACAGCGGGGTGTCGACCGCGGCGGCCGGTGGATGGGTGGTGGGCAGGGCGATCAGCGCTGCCGTGGCGGCGAGCACGATGCCCAGGGATCTCAGTTTCATGTGGCGGCTCCATGCGGCTGCGGAGGTCAAGAAGCTGACCCCATGGCTTAGTTCATGTTTTGATTTAAGTGGTGAGGCAACTGGGCGGCACGCCTTCGGAAGTCGAAACCTCCGAAGGCGTGCCGGGTCGCTACGCCTGCTGCCGCAGCTGGTTCCCGACCATCTCCAGCAGTGCGGCGTGCGTCTCCGGGTCGGCGGCCACGATCAGCCCGCCCGCGCCGGTGTGCAGGGGCTGGCCGTGGATGCCGGTGACCGTGCAGCCGGCGGCCCGGCACAGGGCGATGCCGGCGGAGAAGTGCACGCTGTCGCGCAGGTCGCCGTCGGTGACGTAGGCGGCCCGGCGACCGGCGGCCACCCAGGCGACCGCGAGGGTCGTGGAGACCACCCGGGGCCGGAACCGCCGCACGAACCCCGGGTCGGCCAGGAGGCGGGCCGCCTGGAAGCCGGGGGCGTTGGGGAACGGCGGGTCGAGATTGACGTCCACCAGCTGAGAGTCGGGCGAGGGCGCCAACTCCTCGTCCCTGCAGTCGCTTCGGACCCGGGCCCGCTGCCCGTCGGTCCAGAACACCTCGCCGTTGAACGGGTCGGCCGTCGCAGCCGCCGTGATCTCGTCGCCCGCCCGCAGGGCCACGTTCACCCCCACCAGCATGTTCCGCACGGCGTAGTTGAGGGTGCCGCACAGCGGGTCGACGAGCCAGCGGCGCCGCGCCGCCTCGGCACCGGTGCTGCCGCTCTCCTCCCCCGTGACGGCGTCGTCGGGCCGCGCGTCGCGCAGCACCTCCAGAATGGCCTTCTCCGCCGCGAGGTCGGCCGCCGTCGCGAAGTCGCCGGCGGACTTCTCGAAGCGGGCGAGGGATTCCCCGTACATGTCGCGTACCACGTCCGCGCCCGCCTGGGCGGCCGCCAGGGCCAGGTGGGCGTCGGACTCCCCGTTGTCGATCAGCATGCGAGCAGGATAGGTCCGGGGCCCGCCGGGTCGGCGGGCCCCGGAGTCGATCACCGTGTGCGGGCCGGTCCGGTCGGGGTGAGGGACAGGGTCTGTTCGGCCGCGGTGCGGCCGCCGCCGACGGAACTGCCGCTCGTGTCCGTCCAGTTGCGTGCCGGAGTGGTCTCGGCGCGTCGGCCGGAGGTCCCGGACAGGGCGAGGACGAGGCCGCTGTAGCGGTTGACGAGACGGTAGCCGCCGTCATCGCAGGCGCAGCGGATCAGGAACCACTGCTGGCCGACGGTCGGCCCGCCGGCCGGTGCCGCGGTGACGGTCGGCCGGGCGCCCCAGGCGCGGCCGGCGGTGGCGGCGGAGTCGACGCCCAGCAGACGGCCACTGGCGGCGTTGGCGAGGGTGAAGGCGCCGTCGCCGGTGGGGGTGAAGGTCCACGACTCGCGGGCGGAGCCGGTGGGGGACGCGACGGATGTCGTGCCGGCGCCGCCGGAACTCTGGGCGAGGACCCGGCCCGTGCCGCCGGAGATGCGGTAGCGGCGGGTGGTGTCCACCGGTGGCGCGGCGGCCCGGTCGGAGTCGATGGTGACGTCGACGTACTCGCCGGAGGAGTCGTGGGAGCAGCCGAAGGAGCAGTACGAGCGGAAGGTCCTGCCGACGACGGCGGAGCTGGTCCGGTTGGCAGGGTCGAGGAACCAGCGGTACCAGGACGCGTTGGTGTAGCCGCCGGTGTCGCCGATGAGGCGCCACTTCTGGGAGGCCAGGTCGTCGGTGGCGTAGAAGTACTGCGGTGAGTCGCCGCTCTGGTCGACGGCCTGCGGTTCGCCGATGTACAGGCCGAGGTGGGCGTCGTAGGCGATGTTCATGACGAACAGCGGCGAGGTCGGGGGCATCTTGCCGGCCGCGATCTGCTCGGCGGCGGTCCCGGTGTTGGCCGGGTCGTACTCGTCGGAGACGGGGGTGTAGCCGGTGGGGTGGTCGGCGTCGACGGGCACGATGTTGCTCTCCCGGCCGCCGGTGCCGGGCTGGGACCAGGAGCCGTCGTACCACTTGCGCCAGGAGCCGGGCGCCATCTTCGCGGAGATCGGGGCGCGGGCCACGTGTTCGTAGAAGGCCTTCCAGCCGCCCTTCTTGTCCACGATCCGGGAGCCGTAATAGACGTAGAAGTACCCGGAGGCGGTGTCCGCGTAGAGGCGCTGGTCGCCGTCGCCGTAGGAGTACGTCTGGTTCGGGAAGGCCGTCGAGTCCCCACGCTGCGTGCTGTACGGAGAGGTCAGGACGTGGTCCTTGATGGTCCAGGTGCGGCCCCGGTCGGTGGAGACGGCGTAGTCGATGGCGTCGTAGTGCAGTCCGTCCCCGAAGGGCTGCGGGGTGAACTCGTTGTGCACCAGGCCGTACCAGTCACCGGTGTCGGGGTCGACCCACACCCCGGACAGGTCGCAGTAGTTCTTCTGGGCGTAGCCGGAGCCGCTCGGGGCGTATGTCGCCTCACGGCCGGTCGGGCTGTTGTTGCAGCGCCAGGTGGTGTCGTCGTTGCGGTCGGCGGAGTTGGCCGGATCGACGGCCTTGCTCAGCGCCTTGTCGAAGGTGGCGGTGTCGAAGTCCTTGCCGGTGTAGAAGTCCCAGGTGCGCGGGTCCTTGGCGCCGTAGAGGGCGGCGGACTGTTGGTAGTGGAACGTGCCGTCCTTGTCGGTGTACGGGGTGGCGGGGGTGTCCGTGGGGTGGGTGAACGGCACCGGTGTCCCGACGCTCACGGTGTAACTCGCGTCGAGGGACGGGGGCGCGGCGGACGCCGGGGCCGGTGTGCCGCCGCCCAGCGTCAGGGCGGCGGCCGCGGCCAGGGCGCCGCCTGCTCTGCTCAACAGTCGCACGGGTGCTCCTTGTTGCCGAAGGGCCGGTTGCACCGGAACGATCCGGGCCCGGTGGTTGCTCCGGCAATGGACTCCCATGCTCCGCCTCTTGCACTTTCGCGGCGGAGTGCTGCTCAGCGCTGCCCCTCGACGCCGGCCGGGAGCGGTGTCTCCCAGGCCAGTTGGCGGATCAGCGCGTCATCGACACGTTTGGCGCCGGGCGCCGCGGAACCGGCGCGTGAGGGGGTGTGGGTGCCGCGGGAGATGCCGCCGCTGACGGTGATGTTGTGCTCGACGCGCGGGCGGCGGTGCTGCTCGTAGACGGCGAACGCGGTGCGTGGGTCGGGGGTGTCGCGCAGGGCCTTGGCGAGGACGACGGCGTCCTCGAGCGCCATCGAGGCGCCCTGCCCGGTGGCCGGGGAGGCCGCGTGGGCCGCGTCGCCGATGAGGAGGACCCGGCCCAGGTGCCAGGGGGTGCCGAGCGGCATCTCGGCGGCGTTGACGACCATCATGCGGTCGGCGCTCGCCTCGACGATGTCGCCGGCCGGGCCGGCGTCCTCGCGCAGCAGGGCGAGCAGTTCCTCGCGCCGGCCGCCGGCCGCGCGGTGGGCGGGAGGGCCGGCGGGCAGCGGGTCGCCGGCGACGCGGGCGAACCAGTACGTCTCCCCCGCCGGCGAGACCGCGTACCCGAAGGCGGATCTGCTGCCGCGCACCATGGTGATGGCGCCGGTGTCCTCGGCCGCGGGACTGCCGTCCGTGTAGCCGTAGAAGACGCGCTGGCCCGCGTACCGGGGCTGAGCCGCGAGGGCCGCGACACGGCCGCGCACGGCCGAGTTGAGGCCGTCCGCGCCGATCAGCAGGTCTCCGGTGGCGGTGCTGCCGTCCGCGAAGTGCGCGGTGACGCCGTCGGGGCCGTCGTCCACGGACACCAGGCGGGCGCCGTGGACGACGGCCATGCCGCGCCGGGCCGCCTCCGCCTGCAGGGCCGCGTTCAGCTCGCCGCGGCGCAGACAGCGGTAGCGCAGGGCGGGGTCGTGCGTCCCGGCGAGGGGGGCGTGTGTCACCTCGGTGCCCGTGCCGTCGAGCAGACGCAGCGAAGTCAGCGGAAAACCGACGGCCGTGACGGCGTCCGTGGCGTCGAGCTGGGCCAGGGCACGCATGCCGTTCGTCGCCAGGGTCAGGAAGGCGCCGATGTCCTCGGCGGTGTCGGGGTGCGCCTCGAAGAGGGCGACGTCGTGTCCGGCCTTCTGCAGGCCCAGCGCGGCCGCCGTGCCCGCGATGCCGCCGCCGATCACCAGTGTGCGTGCCATCGGATCCACCCCACCGTCCCGTTCCGGTACCTCGGCCGGTGGCACAGGTACGCCATGGACGGCGGGGCGGGCAAGAACGAGGTGTCACATCCGGACGCGCCCGGGGCCTGACCTGGGCCACACCCCAACGGCCCGGACTCCGGGCTTACTTGGCGAACTGCTGGTACATCGACGCGAGGTCCTGCGAGAGGACCGACTTGACCCAGCGGGTGGTGTCGTCGCCGAGCACCTCGTGCGCTCCCGACTCGATGCCGTCGAGGGCGGCCGCCGCGATGTCGTGGGCATTCGCCTTCGGGGCGTCGATTCCGGCCGTCATGTCGGTGTCCACGAACGCCATGTGAAGGCCCGTCACCTGGATGCCGCGGGACTGGAGTTCCAGGCGCAGGCTGTTGGTCTGCGACCACAGGGCGGCCTTGGTGGAGCTGTAGCTGCTGCCGTCGGCGAGCCAGGACAGCGCGGAGTGGACGTTCAGGATGTGGCCGCCGCCGTTGCGCTCGATGACCGGCACGAAGGCGCGGGTGAGCAGCAGCGGGCCGTAGTAGTTGATCTCGAACTCGCGGCGGACGTCCTCCAGCGGCGAGGTGAGCACCCGGGCGCCGGTCGAGATACCGGCGTTGTTGATCAGCACGGTCACGTCCGGCGCCTGCTCGGCCAGGGCCGCCACCGAGGCGGGGTCGGTGACCTCCAGGGGCAGTGCGACGGCGTCGGGGTGGGTGATGGTGCGCGGGTCGCGGGCGGTGGCGTACACCTTCCCGGCTCCCCGCTCGTACAGCTCTTCGACGAGGGCCTTTCCGATGCCCCGGCTGCCACCGGTGACGAGGACGACGGAGTTCTTGAGTGCGGTCACGGCAGTCTCCAGACAGGTGAAACCGATCGGTTTCCAGCATCGTAAACCGATCGGTTTCCATGCTCAAGGCGAGGGTGACTCAGGCGTGCGGGGTGAGCGGCTCCCCGGTCAGGTCCGACAGGAGCCGGGCGGCGGTCACCGTGGGGTCGTCCTTGTGGGCGTGCCGGCGGTCGAAGGCCTCGGCCGCGGCTTCGGCGAAGGTGCCGCCGGGCAGTCCGGTGTCCCGCCAGGCCCGGGCGATCTCCCGCATCTCCGGCTCCCGGCGCGGGCCCGGCACTCGCCAGGTGTTCCGGCCGCGCCGGCGGGGTGCCGGGCAGCAGGTGGTCCGCCAGGTCCAGCAGGTCGTCCAGCACACCGTGGCCATGGCCGTCGGCGAGGGCGCAGGCCCGGGCGGCCAGGGCGTACGAGATCTTGTTGCAGGCGGCGAAGGCCGGCTTCAGCGCGGACGCCCGCCCGAGGGGCCGTCCAGCGCGACCGGGGTGAGCAGCGTGCCGAGGAGCAGCGCCGAGACCTCCTCGACGGCTGCCGCGCCTCCCGAGAGGTAGAGCCTGGTCCGCCCCGCCGCACGGGGAGGCGGGCCGGTGATTCCGCCGTCCACCACGGTGACCGCGCCGCCCCGGAAGAGGGCGCCGGTCTCTGCCGCCGCCCGGGGGCTGATCGCGTCGGCGTCGACGTGGATCCCTTCAAAGCCGGTGGCCGCGATCTGCCGGGCCACGTCGAGCGCGGCGGCCAAAGGACACACGCTCAGGACGACGCCGCACGTCCCCGCCGGCTCCGCCAGGCTGCCGACGGGGCGCAGCCCGGCCTCGGCGGCCCGCTCCCGGGTGGCCGCCGAGCGCCCTTCCGGCACCCACCACAACTTGCTCCCGCAATCACGGCCTGCGCCGCCACGCCCGCACCCATGGCGCAGGGGTGCACGATCCCCACGTCTCGCCCAATCATGCCGGGACCCCAACACCCCCACAGCGCTTCACTTTTCTTCAAAGCTCGACGAAAACCACCACCCGCATGTAGCGATCATGACAAACACGGGTACGCATGCCCGTATGGCGTTACGTCGATCACGATCGGGACGAACCAGGTTCGCGGCGGTCATCGCCGCCGTGGCACTCATCCTCGCGGGCTGTGAGAGCGCGGGCTCCTCCTCCGACCACGGCCGGCAGGAGCTGACCGTGGCGGCTCTGCCGCTCACCGACTCGGCGGCCCTCTATCTCGCCCGGGACCGGGGACTGTTCGCCAAGGAGGGTCTGGACGTGCGCATCCGGCCCGTGCAGCAGAGCATCCAGGCGCTGCCCGCGCTGATCAAGGGCCAGGTGAGCGTGATCGCGAGCGCGAACTACGTCACCTACCTCCAGGCGTACGAGAAGGGCACTCTGGACCTGCGCATCCTCGCCGAGGGCGTCCGGATCGCCCCGCACATGATGGACGTCCTGGTGCCCAAGGACTCGGCGGTCAGGACTCCGGCGGACCTCGCGGGCAAGAAGGTCGCCGTCGCCGTCCTCAACAACATCCAGTCGCTGACCCTGAACGCGATCCTCGACGCCAAGGGCGTCGGCCGGCCGGTCTACCGGCAGATCCTCTTCCCGCAGATGGGCCCCGCCCTTGAGCAGGGCCAGGTGGACGCCGTCCACGCCGTCGAGCCCTTCGACAGCGCGATCCAGGGCGAGTTGGGCGCCCGGGTGCTGCTGGACGGCGACTCACCGCCGGTGCAGGGCCTGCCGGCCAGCGGATACGTCACCACGCGGGACTTCGTGCAGAAGCACCCGAAGGCGGCAGCGGGCTTCCGGCGCGCCATCGAAGCGGCCTCGAAGATCGCCGCCCGGGACCCGGGCGGCGTACGCGCGGAGCTGCCGAAGTACACCAAGGTGACCGCGGACCAGGCCAAGTCGCTCCACCTGCCGACGTACCCGGTGACCGCCGACCCCGCGCAGCTGCGCCGTCTCGTCCGGCTCATGCGTGACCAGGGCCTGCTGAAGAAGGACGTCGACCCGGCGCCCCTGCTGGCCCGATGACACGGCGTCAGGAGTTCCTGCTCGGCGTCCTCGGCGCGGCTGTGGCCTTCGGCGCCTGCGAGACGGTCAGCCGGGCCGGGATCGTCCGGCGCAGCTATCTGCCGCCCGCCTCCGAAGTCCTGGCCCGGGCCGCGCGGTTGGCGGGCGACGGGACCTTCCTCGACGGGATCGGGGCCACGCTGCGGGCCTGGGCACTGGGCCTCGGCCTCGCCTGTGCGATCGCCGTACCGCTGGGGCTGCTGCTGGGCACGGTACCCGTCCTGGAGGCCGCCCTGCGCGCGGTCGTGGAGTTCCTGCGGCCGCTGCCGTCCGTCGCACTGATCCCGCTGGTGTCGCTGCTGCTCGGGTCGGGCACCGGCGCGGAGGTGACGCTGATCGCGTACGCGTCCGTGTGGCCGGTGCTGTTCAACACCGTGTACGGCCTCGCCGAGACCGATCCGCTGGCCAAGGACACCCTGCGGGCCTTCGGCTTCGGGCGACTCGGGGTGCTGCTACGGGTGGACCTGCCGGGCGCCGCCCCGTTCATCGCCGCCGGGGTGCGGATCTCCGCCGCGGTCGCCCTCATCCTGGCCGTCGCCTCGGAGATCCTCTCCGGGTTCGGCGAGGGGCTGGGCATCTTCATCGCCCAGGCGCAGACGGCCACGGACGGCGCCCGGGACGTCCTGGCGGGAGTCCTGTGGGCGGGGACCCTCGGTCTGGTGATCAACGGCCTTCTGGTCGGCGCGGAGCGGCGGTTGTTCGCGTGGGCCCATGAACCCCGGGGCGGACCGGGGCGGTTCGGGCCGGGACGGCAAGGGGCCGGCGCATGACGGCGGACGCACAGCTCGGCCGCCGGACCCTGCGCGGCTCGGCGACCCACCGGGCCCGGACCGCCGTACCCTTCCTGCTGCGCTGGTCGGTACTGCTGCTCGCCGTCGCCTGCTGGGAGGCGGCCGCCCGCGCGCACGGCAGCGTGTACTTCCCGCCCCCGCTCCGCATCGCCCGCCACGCCCACGACCTGTGGTTCTCCGGGCCCGTCGGGCATCTCTTCCTCACCACCGCGGCCGTCGACGACATCCTGCCCAGCCTCGGCCGGATGGCGGCAGGCTTCGTGATCGCGGCGGTCTCCGGAATCCTGCTGGGCATCGCGGTGGGCCACTCGCGACGGGCGTACGCACTGTGCAACGCAGTGCTCCAGTTCGCGCGCGCCGTCCCGCCGCCCGCCCTGGTGCCGGTGTTCGTCGTCGTCTTCGACTTCGGCACGCCGATGCAGGTGGCGTCGATCGCGTTCAGTGCCGTGTGGCCGGTGCTGGTCAACGCGGCGGAGGGCGCCCGGGCCACGGATCCGCTGCGGCTGGAGGTGGCGGCGGTGCTGCGGCTGACGGGGCCCGAGCGGCTGTGGTTCCTCGTCCTGCCGTCCGCGCTGCCCCGGATCTTCGCCGGGCTCCGGCTGAGCCTGTCGCTGTGCCTGATCCTGATGGTCTTCTCGGAGCTGCTGCCGGGCACAGCCGACGGGATCGGCTTCACGCTCACCGACGCCCAGTCGCGTTCCGACCTGCTCACCGTGTGGGCTGCGCTGATGCTGCTCGGCGTGCTCGGGTATCTCCTCAACACCGGACTGCTCGCGGTCGAGAGGCGGATCGTCGGCCCAAGGAGGGCTTCGTGACGGCAACGGTGCGCGACGCGGTGGTCCGGTTCCTGCGTGACACCGGCATGACCACCGTCTTCGGCAATCCGGGCTCCACGGAACTGCGCATGTTCCGTGACTGGCCGGACGACTTCACCTACGTACTCGGCCTGCAGGAGTCGACCGCCGTGGGCATGGCCGCCGGACACGCCCTCGGCACCCGGCGCGCGGCCTTCGTCAGCCTGCACTCGGCGGGCGGGGTGGGGCACGCGCTCGGCGCCGTCTTCAACGCCTTCCGCGACCGGGTGCCCCTGGTCGTCGTGGCCGGCCAGCAGGCACGCTCGCTGATCCAGCTGCGGCCGTTCCTCGGCGCCGACGAACCGGCCCTGTTCCCGCGCCCGTACGTGAAGTCCGCCCGCCAGCCGGAGCGGGCCGAGGACGTGCCGGGCGTGCTCGCCGAGGCGTACCGGATCGCGATGACGCCGCCACGTGGCCCGGTCTTCGTCTCCGTCCCCGAGGACGACTGGGACCGGCCCGCCGAGCCCGTCAAGCCCCGCACGGTGCACTCCGCGTTCACGGCCGACCCGGAGGCCCTCGCCGCGCTCGCCGCCCGGCTCGGCTCGTGCGCCCGCCCGGCCCTGGTGGTCGGCCCCGGTGTGGACGACGAGGACGCGCTGGAGGAGGTCCGGGAGCTGGCCGAGCGGATCCGCGCCGGGGTGTGGATCAGCCCCCTGTCCGGCCGCTCCGGGTTCCCGGAGTCGCACCCGCTGTTCCAGGGGTTCCTGCCCCCGGTCGCCGGGCCGCTGGCCGCGCGCCTGGCCGCGTACGACGCGGTGGTGGCCCTGGGCGCCCCGGTGTTCACCTACCACGTGAGCGACGACGGGCCGCCCCTGGCGCCGGGCACCGACCTGTTCCACCTGGACTGCGATCCGGGCCAGGCCGCCTGGCTGCCCACCGGCACCAGCATCCTGACGACCCTGCGGCCCGCCCTGACCCGGCTCACGCAGCTGCTGAAGGAGCTGAAGGAAACGGACCGCGACCCGCCGCCGCCCCGCCCCGCGTCCCCGGCCGCCCGTGCCACCGAGCACATCACACCGGAACTGTTCTTCGACCTGCTCGCCGCCCGGCTGCCGCGCGACCGGGTGCTCGTCGAGGAGGCCCCCAGTCACCGGGACGCCCTGCACGCGCGCGTGCCCGTCGACCTGAGCGGCGGCTTCCTCACCACGGGCAGCGGCGCGCTCGGCTGGGGTCTGCCGCTGGCGGTGGGCCGCGCCCTCGCCGACCGGCGCAGGCTGGTGTGCGTGGTCGGCGACGGTTCGGCGCTCTACTCCGTGCAGGCACTGTGGAGCGCGGCCCGGTACGCGGCGCCGGTCACCTACGTCCTCCTGGACAACGGCGGTTACGCGGCCGTCCGCGCGCTGGGCCGCCGGATCGGTGTCGAGCCCGTCCCCGGCACGGACATCGGCGGCATCGACTTCGCGGCCCTCGCCGAGTCGTTCGGCTGCCCGGCGGCCCGCGCCGAGCACCCCGACGAGCTGCCGGCCGCCCTGGACCACGCCCTGGGCCGGGGTGACGACGCGGGCCCGTTCCTGCTCCGGCTGCGGGTGGCCGGCAGCGCGGGCACCCTGTACGAGCCCTGGGCCGGGTGACGGATGCTGCGCCTCGACTCGATGACCCGCCGCTTCGGCGACCATCTCGTACTGGACCGCGTCGACCTCACCGTGCCCGAGGGCCAGCTGCTGTGCGTGGTCGGGCCGTCGGGCTGCGGAAAATCCACACTGCTGCGGACCATCGCCGGGCTGCTGCCCGCGGACGAGGGCACGATCACGATCGACGGCGCACCGGTGACCGGCGTGCCCGACCGACTCGCGGTCGTGTTCCAGGAGTACGGCCGCTCGCTGCTGCCCTGGCTCAGCGTCCGCGACAACGTGGCCCTTCCGCTGCGGCGCCGTGGCCTCGGCCGGGCCGCGCGGCGCGCCGAGGCCGAGGCCATCCTGGAGCGCGTCGGCCTGCACGGGGTGGCCCGCCGGCATCCCCGGCAGCTCTCGGGCGGCATGCAGCAGCGCGTCGCCATCGCCCGCGCGCTGGTCTGCCGCCCCTCCCTGCTGCTCATGGACGAGCCGTTCGGCTCCCTGGACGCCCGTACCCGCGAGGACCTGGAGGACCTGCTCCTCGAAGTGCACCGCGCCGACGGCACGACCATCGTGTTCGTCACCCACGACATCGACGAGAGCGTGTACGTCGGCGACCGTGTCGTCGTCCTCTCCTCCGGCCCCGGCTCCCGCGTCGTGCGAGACCTGCCGGTCGACCTGCCCGGCAAGCGCGACCAGATCAGCACGCGGAGCCTGCCCGGGTTCGTGGCGCTGCGCACGGAGGTGGGCCGGGCGGTGCGGCAGGGTGACTGAGGCGGGGGCATCCTGGGAGACGTACCGAGAGGCCGGGAGGTGTGGGCATGCGGTGGTGGGCCGGTGGGTGCGTGGTGGCCGCGGTCGTCGTGCTGGCGGGGTGCGGGGCGCCGGCCGGCGGGGCCGGGACAGCGGGTACGGGGGCGTCCGGGAGTGGCTCGCCGCGGCCGTCGTCCCCGGCACGCGCCTCCGAATCGTCCGGTGGCGCGGCCACGCCCACGGCGGCTTCCTCCGCGTCGGCCGGAAACTGTGCCGCCGGGCACGTGGAGGTCACCGTCTCCCCCGGTGACCGGGTCCGGGAGCTGTGTGTACGGCCCGGCACCGTGGTGACGCTTCTCCTGCGGCCGCGGCTGGACGACAAGCGCTGGACGGCTGCGCTGAGTTCCCTGCCCGCCCTTGTCGTGCCCGCAGGCTGGCGCGTGGACCCGGACGGCACCGCGCACGCCACCCTGCGCTGCGCGGGCACCCGGGGCGGTGCCGCCCGGGTCACCGTCTCGGCGAAGGCGCCGGACATCGCGGGTGCCCCGCGCGGTGTCTTCACGCTGGACGTGAACGTGGTGCCGTATACGCAGAACGGGTGACCCCCAGGGTCAGCGGGGTCACCCGTTCCGCACGCGTCCGCGTCGCTCAGTCGAGGTCGCGGAGCCTGATGGTGTAGATGCCCCGGCCGTGGGTGGCCGCGTACAGGGTGCGGCCGTCGGGACTCGTTTTCAGCTGGAGGACGGCGACGGCCGGGAGGTCGCCGACGCGCTGCCACGTCGTACGGCCCGGTGCGCGGTAGACGACGCCGAGGTCGGTGGCCACGGCGAGGCCGCCGTCCGCCGTCACCAGGGCGGAGTCGGTCGGCACGTCCGGGAGGTTCACCGAGACGTCCTTCCAGGTGGTGCCGCCGTCCGTGGACTCGAAGACATGGCCGACGCCCGCGCCCGGGCCCTCGGTCCAGTGCCGGGAGAAGCCGTTGACCGCGAGGAAGACGTGGTCGGCGTTCTTCGGGTCGACGGCGAAGCCGCTGAGGTAGCGGTTGGGTACGGTCCCGTCCACCGGCAGGGTGATGTCGTGCCAGCCGGTGCCGTCCGCGTTGCCGACGGCGATGCCACGGGCGAAGCCCTGGTTGTTGCACGGTCCGCACCAGGCGGCGTAGATCTTCCCGCCGGAGGCGGCGACGGCGGTCGCGACGCGTCCGGCGCCGAAGTCGTGCACGCTCGTCCACTCGGAGCCGCTGCGGATGGCGTAGCCGTGGGTCTGCACCCAGATGTGGCGGCCGCCGGCGATCCAGGTGGAGCCGTTCTTCAGGTCCGTCGCGAGCGGGGCGATGAAGCGGGCCTCACTGGTGGCGTTGTCGGGCGGGGCGACGCCGTACGAGGTGGCCTTGCTCGCGTCGGTGGTCCAGCTGCCGTCGTTGACCGCGCAGTTCTGGGTGACCTGGACGGCGAGGTAGACGTACTCCTCGGCGATGTTGCAGCCGTTGGCGGGATCGGTCAGGGTGTCGCCGCCGTCGCCGCCGAAGTTGGAGCCCATCACCTTGTCGTTGCCCCGCAGGACGGACTGGCCGTTGTCCTGCAGGCCGCCGGTGACGGACAGGCCGCCGTGGTCGAGGTCCTTGCCGATGCCGACGGAGTAGTACTGGAGGGTGTCGATGGTGCCGTCGTTGAGCGAGGTCCAGTCGGTGGCGTGGCCGGAGGCGTCCTGGGAGCCGTCGGCCGGGCGCTTGTAGACACCGCCGTCGTTGCCGACGTACACGAAGCTCTTGCCGTGGTAGCGGCCGATCGCCACGCCGTGCTGGTCGGAGTGGGTGGTCTGGTGGCAGTCACCGGTCTGCTTGGCGGGGTCGATGCTCCAGCAGGAGAAGGTGAAGTTCCAGTACGGGCCGACGGTGGACCAGTTGGCGCCGCCGTCCTTGGTCTCGTAGACCTCCTCGAGACCGGCGTACACGTGCTGCGGGTCGCTCGGGTCGACCGTGAGGAACTGGTTGTACCAGGCTTGGACGCCCGGCATGTAACCCGGGGAGGTCAGCGCCGAGTTGTCGGCGGCCAGTCCCTTGTAGTCGGCGATCTTCGTCCAGGGGCCGGTCGGTGAGCCGGACTTGGAGACGAAGATGCCCTCCAGGCCGCTGTCCGGGTTGGTGTTCAGCTGCTCCGGTGACTGCTCGATGGCGTAGTAGCGGGAGCCGTCGGCGGAGCGGGCGAAGGTGACGTTGCCGACGTTGTCGGCGTCGCCGGGCAGGTCACCGAGGCCGCTGGTGATCCGCGTCCAGGTGCCGCCGGTCTCGGTGTAGAAGCCGTTGTAGTCGTCGCCGCTGCGCCAGCCGACGGCCAGGACCACCTTGGACGGGTCCTTGGGGTCGATGGCGATGTCGTTGGCGATGTTCTTGTACGGGGCGCTCGGGTCGCCGGCCTTGGAACCGCCCGGCAGATAGTCGGGGTTGGGCGCGAACTCCAGCTTCCAGGGGCCGCTCAGCTTCTTCGTGGAGTGGCTCCAGACACCCGCGCTGGTGGCCGCCCACACCTTGCCGCCACCGAAGCGCAGTTCGTGGATGGTGGTGCTCTCCAGTTCGTCGCCGCCGACGCGGCGGCGCGGGGAGAACGTGCCGTGGTGCGGGTGGGACAGGACGTACACGCCACTGCCGAGGTAGGCGTCGGCATTGGTGGTGGCCTCGCCGGTGCCCAGCCACAGCCGGCCTCCGCCGTCGAGGGCGAGGGCGCCGGTGGACTGCGCGGGCAGCCGGTCGCTGATGGGCTGCCAGTGGCCGCCTCCGCTGCGCGAGCGCCAGACGCCGCCTCCGGCGCTGCCCGCGTAGACGTAGCCGCCGCCGTCGGCCGCGATCGCGGCCATCCGGCCGGTCACATTGCCCGAGCCACCACTGGAGTTGGAGTCGATGTCGCGGTAGCGCGGGTCATCGGAGTTGTACGGCAGGCCGGTGATGTGGCGCCACCTGCCGTCCGTGCTCGGCAGGTTCCTGAGGTCGCGCCAGGCGGCGCCGTACGCGCCCGGTGCGACGACACCGGGTGAGGTGCGGGCCTCCGCGTACTGGTCGGCGCCCTCGGCGATCTCGTCCGCCTCGTTGCCGTCGTCGTCATCGGCCTTGAGGTGCGGCGACATGGCACCCACCGACTGCACTCGCTCCTTGGCGAGTTGGCCGAGCGTACGGACTCCGAAGGGGCTGATGCCGCCGCGGCCGGAGGCGGCGGACGGGGGTATCGCGACGAGCGCGGCGGACGCGGTGAGCGCACAGACGGTGAACCACCGTCTTCTGCGGGTGGGCACGGACAACGGGGACCTCCCAGAGGGGCATCGATTGCCGTCGCAGGAGACCCGACCACGCGGACGGGGAATCGTCCGCAACTTGACGCACTTTTGACACGAACCTGCCAGTAGATAAGGGGCCGGCCCGCAAATTTTCAGCGCGGTCGGCGCCGGGTGACGTCCCTCCGCGTCACTCCCTGCGACCTGACGCGTCTGACAGGCCCTGGGTGCGCAGTCGGCCGGCGGTCTTCAGGAGGCGGTCGGCGGGCTCGCGCAGCCGGGGATGGGCGAGGACCGTGTTGCGCAGGCCGCGTACCGGTCTGCGCCACAGCCGCTGCGCCATGGCCACGGGGTGGGCGCGGGCGGCGAAGCCCTCGCCGACCCGCAGTTCACGGGTCTTGAGCCAGTCCTTGTACTCCTTGTCGCCGCGCCCCAGGTCGACCAGGGTCACCCCGTTGCGGGCGGCCGCCTCGGCGGTCCTCAGGTGCATCATCAACCCGGGCGAGTAGTAGTGCAGTTCGGGGTCGTACGCGGTGAACCAGGCCGCCAGGACGGTGCTGGAGCGCGGGCCGAAGTGGGCGGCGACCGGGCGGTCCCCGGCGTACAGCACGGACAGCACCCCGGTGAAGTGCTCCTCGCGGACATGGAAGAGGTGGTCCACCAGGTCCACGATCCAGGGCCGTGAGAACCGGTCCATGCGTCCCGTCCGGCGGTACTGGGCGGACTTCCACTCCATGAGCGTGCGCAGGGCCATCGGGTCCCGCTCGTCGAACTCGAACCGCACCTCGCCGATGTCCCGCCCGAGCCGGCGTTCCTTCTTCAGCGTCGTCTTGGCCAGCCCCGGGTAGGCGCCGCGCAGCCACTGCGCATAGCTGGCGTCACCGGGCTTCACGTCGATCACCGGTGAGGCGAAGGTGCCGGTGACATGCGGGGCGAACGGCCGCTGTTCCTGGACGAGATGGTCGAACTCGAAGATGCTGAGCCCGCAGGCGCGCAGCAGCTCCGCGGCGTCCCAGGTGACCCCGGGCCGGTGCACCAGGGCCTGGCAGTCGGACAGCCCGAGTCCGATGGCCCGGCCGGTGCCCAAGGGCCCTCTTTCGTACGGGAAGAAGCCGACGGGTTCCCCGCCCTCCCGCAGGATCGCCACCCGGGCTCCGCCCCGCTGACGGCCCACCCCGATGGTGAACTCCGGTGCCAGGAACGGGTTGGCGTACTCGGGTGACTCGTCCATCGCCCGGTGCCAGGCGGCGCGCAGCGCGGAGGTCAGGTCACCGGGTCTGTGGATCGTGATCTCCACGTCAGCTCGACCGCCCTTCCGCCGGCTCCGCGAGTGATCTCTCGCGTACGGCACAGGCCGGCCTGGCGTGTGGAACTTCGTGTGGGCCATGGCTCATGGATCGCATGGGCGATCACTCCCCCCCCCATGACGCGCCGGGCGCGTCCTGCCATCTCTTCTGCTGACTCCGACTCCCCACCGTGCGCCAGTGCTCAAACGTCGCGAAACCGTACGCACACTGTCAAGGGTGCCTCGGGCGACGGATGGTCCGCCACGGGTCTGCGGACATCGGTGACGAGTCAGGACGCATGGCGTGAACCGTGCGCCCCCCTTGCCTCAGCCCGGCCGGCGCTCCGACCGGTCCGCGCCCGCCGTCATGTCCTGGGTGCCGATCACCGACAGCAGTTCCAGCTGCGCGGCGCCCTCGGTGCCGGGCGGCGCGCTGAACCACAGCAGGCGCTGGCGGCCGTCCTCGCTGAACAGGTTGTGGCAGTCGAGTTCGATGACGCCGAGCGCGGGATGGACGATCCGTTTGTGGTCGGTGCGGCGCAGAGCCACGTCCCGCTGCTCCCAGAGCGCGGCGAACTCCTCGCTGCGCCGGCGCAGCGCGGCCACCATACGGGCGACCTCGGCGTCCTTGGCCCGGCGGGCGGCGACCGCCTGCAGGTCGGCGACGAAGACCCGGGAGTGGTGCGGGTGGTCCTCGACGGGGTAGACGGCGCGGGCGGCGGGGTCGGTGAACCAGCGGTGGACGAAGCTCGCCTCGGGCCCCCGGGTGGCCGGGGGCGGGCCGAGGAGCGCCAGGGCGAGCGGGTTCTGGGCGAGGGTCTCGTGCAGGTCGTTGATGATCTGCGCGGGGGTGGTGGTGAGCCGGTCCAGCAGGCCCAGCAGGGCGGGCTGGGCGTGTACCGCGGTGCTGTGGGCGGTCGGCACGGGGCGCTCGGCGAGGTGGAAGAGGTGGTCGCGCTCGTCGCCGCTCAGCCGCAGGGCGCGGGCGAGGGCGGCCAGCACCTGTGCGGAGGGCTGGGCGCCGCGGCCGCGCTCAAGCTCGGTGTAGTAGTCGGCGGAGAGCCCGGCCAGCTGCGCGACCTCCTCGCGCCGCAGTCCCGGGACCCGGCGGCGGGGCCCGGCGGGCAGGCCGACGTCGGCGGGACGGACCCGGTCACGGCGGGACTTCAGGAAGGCGGCCAGCTCCGAGTGGTTCACGCCCCCATCGTCACCCCTGCCACGGTGCGGAACCAGGGGTTGCCGACCCCAGGGTGAGGCGAGCCGTGGCTGCCGCACGGACCTCGGCCCAGGCTGGAGGCGCACCCAGGAACCGCCCCTCCGGCACTCAGGAGTCCCCCATGTCCACGCAGGAAACCGCAGCCCCCCGTGTCGCCGTCGTCACCGGCGGCTCCCGCGGCATCGGCCGCGAGACGGTGACCCGGCTCGCCGCCGACGGCTATGCCGTGGTGGTCGGGTACGCGGGCAACCGCGACCTGGCCGAGGCCGCCGTCAAGGACGTCACCGCGGCCGGCGGCCGTGCGGTCGCCGTCCGGGCCGACGTCGCCGACGAAGGACAGGTCGGCAAGCTGTTCGAGACGGCGGCCCGCGAGTTCGGCGGAGTCGACGTCGTGGTGCACGCGGCCGGCCGGATGTACCTCGCGCCGATCGCCGAGCTGGACCTCACGGAACTGGACGCCCTGCACCGCACCAACATCCGCGGCACCTTCGTGGTCGCCCGGCAGGCGGCCCGGACCCTGCGCCGGGGCGGCTCGTTCATCGCCTTCTCCACCTCCGTGGTGGGCCTGTCCTTCCCGGCCTACGGCGCCTACAGCGCCAGCAAGGGCGCGGTCGAGGCGATGATCATGGTGCTGGCCCGGGAGCTGCGCGGCCGGGACATCACCGTGAACGCCGTCGCCCCCGGGCCCACGGCGACCGATCTGTTCCTGGACGGCAAGGACGAGGAGACGGTCGCCAGGCTGGCCGCCCAGCCCCCGCTGGAGCGGCTCGGCACGCCCGCCGACATCGCCGAGGTGGTGGCCTTCCTGGCCTCCCCGGCCGGCCACTGGGTCAACGGGCAGGTCGTACGCGCCAACGGCGGCATCGTCTGACCCCCCCACCTCACCTCCGCTCCTCTCCCTTTCTCTGCGAGGAATCATGACCACCGACACTCCCCTGACCGTCCTGGTCACCGGCGCCTCCAGCGGATTCGGCGCGCTGACCGTGCGCGCGCTCGCCGACGCCGGTCACTCCGTCTACGCGGGCATCCGGCAGACGGCCACCCGCAACGCGCCGGCCGTGGCCGAACTGGACCGGTACGCGGCCGAGCACGGCGTGGCTCTGTACGCGGTCGACCTCGACGTCACCTCCCAGGACTCCGCGGACGCCGCCGTCGCCCGGGTCCTGGCCGCCGAGGGCCGCCTGGACGTGCTCGTGCACAACGCGGGCCACATGGTCACCGGACCCGCCGAGGCCTTCACCCCCGAGCAACTGGCCCAGTCGTACGACGTCAACGTGCTCGGCGCGCAGCGCGTGAACCGGGCCGCGCTCCCCCACCTGCGAGAGCGCGGCGAGGGCCTGCTGGTGTGGATCGGCAGCTCCAGCACCCGGGGCGGCTGCCCGCCGTTCCTGGCGCCGTACTTCGCCGCGAAGGCGGCGATGGACGCGCTGGCGGTCAGTTACGCCGCCGAGCTGGTCCGGTTCGGCATCGACACGGCGATCGTGGTCCCGGGCGCCTTCACCTCCGGGACGAACCACTTCGCGCACGCGGGCACGCCCGCCGACACCGGGCGCGCCGCCGCCTACGACGAGCGTTACGGCTCCCTGCTGGCGGGCCTGGACAAGCGGCTCGGGGCGCTCGTCCCGCCGGACGCGGACGTGGCCGAGGTCGCCGAGGCGGTCGTACGTCTGGTGGACCTGCCCGCCGGCCGGCGGCCGCTGCGCACCCACGTCGACCCGAGCCGCGACGGCAGTGAGGTCGTGTCCGCGGTCGCCGACCGGATCCGCGTCGACTTCTTCCGCCGCGCCGGACTCGAGGGCCTGCTCACTGCCGGCAGCTCGCTCTGACACCCCGTCAACCAAGGAGATCCACCATGCCGTTCGCGAACTTCAAGGTCCCCGCCGGAAGCCTGGACGAGAAGCAGAAGGAGCTGATCGTCACCCGCACCACCGAGCTGTACGCCGAGATCTACGGCGAGCGCGCCCGCGCCACCACGATGGTCCTGGTCGAGGAGGTCGCCGACGGCGGCTGGGGCATCGGGGGCGGGGTGCTGACCCTGGCCATGATCCAGGAGTCGTCCGAGGACTGACTGGCGCACCCCGCCCCGCGGCACCACAGTGGATCACCGTCCGCGGCACCAAGGCACCCACGAAAGGCGGTACTACATGTCCCCCTCCGAGCCGGTCGTCCCGAAACCCGGTGATCTGCTGGCCGTCATGCCGTTCGCGGCCGGGCTGGGCATCGAGTTGCGGGAGGCCACGGCCGAGCGCACCGTCGGGAGCCTGGCCTGGTCACCGGACGTCTGTACGGCGGGCGGTGTGCTGCACGGCGGAGCGCTGATGGCGCTGGCGGACAGCGTCGGCGCCGTGTGCGCCTACCTCAACCTGCCCGAGGGGGCGTCCGGCACCTCGACGGTGGAGTCCAAGACCAACTTCCTGCGCGCGGTCACCACCGGCCACGTCCGTGCCACGGCTCGCCCCCTGCACCTCGGCGGCACTCTGCTGGTGGTGCAGACGGACCTGCACGACGACCGGGACCGGCTGGTCGGGCAGACCACGCAGACCCAGATCGTGCTCCGGAAGAACACCGACTGAGCGTCACCGACACGAAGGCCGGCTCCCGCGGATGGTGGGGCCGGCCTTCGTCGTTCCCGGCCGCGATCCGCATCGCCGTATTGACATGAACCTGCGTCAACCCCGAGGCTTCGTGCGTGAAGTTG
Source organism: Streptomyces sp. NPDC001410 (assembly GCF_042895235.1). Classification (NCBI taxonomy): domain Bacteria; kingdom Bacillati; phylum Actinomycetota; class Actinomycetes; order Kitasatosporales; family Streptomycetaceae; genus Streptomyces; species Streptomyces sp. NPDC001410. The sequence continues at coordinate 143,596 of NZ_JBIAWE010000003.1, read as the reverse complement.
CTCGATTGAACCTTGTTTCGAGCGCTTCCGAGCAGCAAGTCCAAGGACAGTCAATCCGCAATGGTGCGATGGGAGCTGTTCCGCCGTGCGAAGAATCCGACACCGTGTGCCGTGGCCGGCCTGGGTTCCGCTGGGGCTGGCGACCGCCCTGGCCGGTACCGTGCTCACCGCCCCGGCACCCGCCGCGGCCGCCGCGACAGCGGCCGGCGCCGTACTCGACTCCGCCCACAGCAGCGTCGACTGGCAGAGCCCGGTCTACGCCAAGGGCACCGGCGGCGGCCCCGAGAGCTGCCCCGGTGCGGCCGACGACCCCGACAGTAAGGTCTGCGACCGCTTCGACCTGACCGTCTCGGTGCCGGGCGGCTACTGGGACGACAACCCCGAGGGCGGGGTGCCGCTGTCGATCAAGTGGGAGAAGCCCTCCGACGACTTCGACCTGTACGTCTACGACGACCACGGCAAGCAGGTGGCGTCCAGCGCCGGCACCGCCAACCCCGAGGCCACGGTGATCCCGCGCGCGTCGGGGACGTACCACGTCCTTGTCGTGCCGTACGACGTGCACGACAACTCCTTCACGGGCACCGCCTATCTGCCCGCGACCACGGACGCCGGCGATCTCACGTCCTTCTCGGGCCGCGACGGGAGCTACACGATCGGCGCGGGCGCGCTCACCGCCCGCGCCGACTTCCTGACGGGAGGCCGGCTCCGGCTCCAGGCGGACCCGTCGGGCTCGCTGAGCGATCCGGCCGGCACGGCCATCGTGCGCAAGCAGCCCGCGCTCCAGCGGCACACCTCGTCCTTCGACGCGGGCGACTACTACGGCATCCGCTCCCGCGAAGCCGTGCTGCGCGTGTACAAGAAGCCGCTGCGGTTCGGGCTCTACAAACCCGACAACCGCACCCGGATCTGGCAGGAGGACAAGCCGCTGCGCTGGTCGACCGGCGGGATGCGGCAGAGCCTCACGCGGGGCACGGACGAGCAGTTCTTCGGCGGCGGCGAGCAGAACGGCAGCTTCTCGCACCGCGGGCAGACCATGTACGTGTCCAACAGCTTCGACTGGAACGAGGGCGGCTACAACAACTCCCAGCCGTTCTACCTCTCCAGCGCGGGCTACGGCGTCTTCCGCAACACCTTCGCGCCGGGCGTGTACACCTTCGGCTCGCCGGTCACCACCGGGCAGCAGGAACGGCGCCTGGACGCCTACTACTTCCTCGGCGACGCGAAGCAGGTCATCGGGAAGTACACGGAGTTGGTGGGCAAGCCCTTCATGCCTCCGGTCTACGGTCTCGAACCCGGGGACTCGGACTGCTATCTGCACAACGCCAACCGGGGCGAGCGGCACACCCTGGACGCCCTGAAGATCGCCGACGGCTACACCGAGAACCAGATGCCGCTCGGCTGGATGCTGGTCAACGACGGCTACGGCTGCGGGTACGAGAACCTGGAGCAGACCGCCAAGGGTCTGCAGGACCACAACGCCCAGCTCGGTCTGTGGACCCAGGACGGCATCGACAAGCTCGCCGACCAGGTCAAGGCCGGCCAGCGGGTGGCCAAGCTGGATGTGGCCTGGGTCGGCAACGGCTACAAGTTCGCGCTGGACGCCTGCGACGCGGCGAAGAAGGGCATCGAGGACAACAGCGACGCGCGCGGCTTCGTGTGGCTGCCGGTGTCCTGGGCGGGCGCCCAGCGGTGCGGGGTGCTGTGGAGCGGCGACCAGAAGCTGTCCTGGGACTACATCCGCTGGCAGATCCCGACCTACGCCGGGGCGACCATGTCCGGCATCGCCTACAACACCGGTGACGTGGGCAGCATCTACCGGCACGACGCCAAGATGTACGCCCGGGACCTGCAGTGGAAGGCGTTCCTGCCGGCCATCATGACGATGGACGGCTGGGCGAGCGACATCACCACCGGTAAGCCCGCCGACCAGCAGCCGTGGCGGGACGGGGAGCCGTACACCTCGGTCAACCGCAAGTACCTGCAGCTGAAGGAGCGGCTGCTGCCGTACATGTACACCCTGTCCGCCGAGGCGGCGAAGACGGGTGTGGGCGCGGTGCGTCCGCTGTGGCTGGAGTACCCGGACGACCCGAACACGCTGGGCGCGCAGGCCAAGTACGAGTTCCTGTCCGGCCGTGACTTCCTCGTCGCCCCGGTCTACCAGGACTCCGACACGCGTGACGGCATCTACCTGCCCAAGGGCACCTGGACCGACTACTGGACCGGCCGCACCTACCAGGGTCCCACCACCCTGAACGGCTACCACGCCCCGCTCGACACGCTCCCGCTGTTCGTGCGAGAGGGCGCGATCGTCCCCATGTGGCCCAAGAGCACGACGAGTTGGCAGACCCGCGACCGGCACGAGCTGGACTGGGACCTGTATCCGTCCACCCACGGCACCAGCCGCTACACGCTGTACGAGGACGACGGCGTGACCCGCCACTTCACCGAGGGCGCGGCCGCCACCCAGCGTGTGTCGGTGCGCGCCGGCACCGGGGGTACGACCGTCTCGGTCGGCGCGAGCAAGGGCGACTACGCGGGCAAGGCGGACGCGCGGACGTACCGGTTCACGGTGCACGGCGACACGGCGCCCGACCACGTCTTCCTCGACGGGCGGAAACTGCCGGACTCCGCCTGGTCGTTCGACAGCGACAGCCGGGTGACGACCATCCGCACCCCGAGCCTGCCGCTCGGCCGCGGTTTCACCCTTCGCCTCACATGAGCAGCATCGAGTAAAGAACTCGTATGGTCTAGTCCAAAGAGACGCTTTGGACTAGACCAACCCATTGACGTGACCGCATCAGCCCCCTGAGGCTGGGGCACCTCCCCACCCCACACCCCTCTGGAGGCACGAAGTGAGACGTCTTCGGGCATGCCTGGGAGCGGCGGCCGCCGTCGGACTGGCCGCCGCGGGCACGACCGCGCTCGTCGCGGGCAACGCCTCGGGCGCGACCACCGCACTGAGCAACCGGTGGTACGCCGCAGCCCCTTACCTGATGCCGCTGGACAACGACCCGCCGGACGCGGCCACCATCATGGACGCCACCGGCCTCAAGGCCTTCCAGCTCGCCTTCATCCTCGCGCCCAACGGCGGCGGCTGCTCCCCGACCTGGGGCGGCACGGCCGCGGTCTCCTCCGACACGGCGGTCCAGGCGGTCATCGACACCATCCGGGCCAAGGGCGGTGACGTCTCCGTCTCCATCGGCGGGTACGGCGGCACCAAGCTCGGGCAGGCCTGTTCGGACGCCGCGTCCACGGCGGCCGCGTACCAGCAGGTCATCACCAAGTACGGGCTGCACGCCATCGACTTCGATCTGGAGGAGCCGGAGTACGAGAACAGCGCGGCGATCAGGAACGAGATCGGCGCCGCGAAGATCCTGCAGCAGAACAACCCGGGTCTGTACGTGTCCGTGACCACGGCCGGCACGGCGGACGGCACCGGCTGGTTCGGCAAGCAGATGCTGCTGGAGGCCAAGTCGCAGGGGTTCACCCCGAACAACTTCTCCATCATGCCCTTCGACGGCGGCTTCAACGGTGCGGCGAGCCAGACCGGCGCGCTGACCAACTTCAACTCGATCCTGCAGTCCACCTTCGGCTGGGACCAGGCGACCGCCTACGCCCACGAGGGCTTCTCGGGCATGAACGGCCGCAGCGACACCGGCGAGTACTTCACGCAGGCCGACTTCCAGACCGTGCTGGACTACGCCACCAGCCACAACATGGACCGGTTCACCTTCTGGTCCCTCAACCGCGACCGCCAGTGCACGCCGGCCGACAACGGCGGCCGTACGTCGGGCACTTGCTCCAGCGTCGCCCAGAACTCCTGGGACTTCGCGAAGTACTCGGTGAAGTTCGCCGGGGTCACCCCACCGACCAACACGCCCACCCCCACGCCCACCCCGACCCCGACCCCGACGTCCTGCAAGACCGCCTGGAGTTCGACGGCGGTGTACACCTCCGGGAACGAGGTCTCGTACAACAAGCACAACTGGAAGGCCAAGTGGTGGACCCAGAACGAGGTGCCCGGCGCCTCCGAGTGGGGTCCGTGGCAGGACGAGGGCGCCTGCTGAACCTCTTGACGTGTCTGGTTCAGACCTCTGGCTTCACGGCTCACCGATGACCAAGGATGCATTCAGTGTTCAGCATGGTGAACGACTCGGGCTGACCGTCCGGCACCCGTGACACGCGGCGCGACCTGCGCGACTGGTGCAACAGGGCGGACGGTCGTAGCGTCGATGTGCACGCGGTCGGACACGGCACGACGGGTGGGAGCGACCATGCGCGGATCTGTGGTGGGAACGGCGGTCACCCTCGCGGCAGGGGCCCTGCTGACAGCGGCCATGACCACGGCCTCGGCGAGCCCGCCCGCCACGGCGCCGAAGGCCGATCCTCCCAAGCCCGTGCTGGTCGACTGCTTCTGGAACCGCCACGTCCGCCCGGCCGACTTCATCCTGGCGTGCGGCGACGGCAACAGCCGCCTGCTCGGGCTCCACTGGTCGCAGTGGGGCTCGCAGGCGGCGACCGCCGTGGGCCTGAACGCGGTCAACGACTGCAAGCCGTACTGCGCGGCGGGCACCTTCCACTCGTACCGGGTGACCGTCCGGCTGGACCGCCCGCGGCCGTGGACGAAGCACCCGGACGTCGAGCACTACACCCGGATGAGCCTCATCTACGAGGGTGCCCGGCCGGAAGGCTTCAAGCAGGTCATGACCTATCCGCTCTGGGACTGACCGCCCACGGCCCGTCACCCGCGCGGGCCGCTCACGGCGCCATGTCGTGGGCCGCGCGGGCGACCCCGCGGCCCGGCTCCCCTTCCCGGTGACCGGCACCCGGCCATCTTTGTGTGACCCCGCACTCCGGTGCCCTGCGCGCCGTACGAAGAGAGGTCACATGCCCCGACTCCCCCGCCCGGCCGGTGCGGCCGCGGCCGCGCTCGCGCTCGGCCTGATCGCGGCGCCGCCCGCCAGCGGCCACGAGCCGACCTTCACCGATGTACGCGTCGTCGCCCACTTCGGCCTGGCCGCCGGGCAGACGCCCGAGAACATCGCGCTCGAACCCGACGGCTCCGCCGACCTCACCTTCGCCCTCGCCCGGCAGGTCGCCCACGTGACGCTCGACGGGGACACCCGGATCCTCGCGACCCTGCCGGCCGTGGCCCATCCGAACACGCCCGTCCTGCACAGCGCCGTCGTCACCGGCATCGCCCGCGGGTACGACGGCACGCTCTACGTCAACTACGCGACCGGAACCCGGGAGACCGGCATCTGGCGGATCCCGGCCGACGGCGGCGCACCCCGGCAGATCGCCCAACTGCCGCCGGACGGACTGCCCAACGGCCTGGCCCTCGACTGGCGCGACGGCGTGCTCTACGCCGCCGACTCCGCGCTGGGCACCGTCTGGCGCGTCCCCCAGTCGGGCGGCACTCCCACGGTGTGGGCGCGGGGCACGCGACTCGATCCGCGCACGGTGCCGTCCGGGGCCGGGTACGGCGCCAACGGCATCAAGGTGCACCGCGGCGCGGTGTGGGTGTCCAACAGCGACCGCGGGACGCTGCTGCGCTTCCCCTTCGCCCCGGACGGCTCCGCGGGCCCGGTCGAGACCCGGGCCACCGGGCTCACCGGCATCGACGACTTCGCCTTCCCCGGGCACGGGAGCAGCGTGCTGGCCGCGCTGAACGGCTCCAGCGAGCTGGTCCTGGCGCTCCGCGACGGCACCCACTCGGTGGCCCTCACCCGTCAGGACGGGCTGTCCAACCCGACCTCGGTGGCCGTGCGCGGCCGGACCGTCTACGTGCCCGGCGCCGCGTACTCGACCCGGCGGGACCCGAATCTGCTCCTGGCCCGTCTGCGGCAGCTCTTCAACCGCTTCTAGCCCGCTGTGCGCTCGCCGCGGCCGGGTGCGGTGTCCCCCGGCCGCGGCGAGCGGTGTCTCAGGCGATCTCGACCAGCAGGTCGCCGCCCTCCACCTGCTGGATCCGGTTGATGGCCAGCCGGGAGACCCGGCCCGCCTTGGGCGCGGTGATCGTGGCCTCCATCTTCATCGCCTCGATGGTGGCGACCGTCGCGCCGGCCGCGACCTCGTCGCCCTCGGTGACCGCGAGCGTCACCACACCGGCGAACGGCGCCGCCACGTGGCCCGGGTTCGCGCGGTCGGCCTTCTCGGTCACCGGCACGTCCGAGGCGGCCGCCCGGTCACGGACCTGGATGGGTCGCAGCTGGCCGTTGAGCGAGGACATCACGGTGCGCATGCCGCGCTCGTCGGCCTCGCCGACCGCCTGCAGCTCGATCAGCAGCCGTACGCCGGGCTCCAGGTCGACGGCGTACTCCTTGGCGGGCCGCAGGCCGTAGAAGAAGGCCTTGCTGTCCAGGACGCTGGTGTCGCCGAAGCTCTGGCGGTGGGTGTCGAACTCGCGGGTCGGACCGGGGAACAGCAGGCGGTTCAGGGTCGCCCGGGGCTCCTTCGCAAGACCGTCGCGGTCCTCGGCGGACAGTTCGGGGGCCGGCTTGGGCTCGCCGCGGCCCTGGAGGGCCTTGGTGCGGAACGGCTCGGGCCAGCCGCCGGGCGGGGTGCCCAGCTCGCCGCGCAGGAAGCCGATGACCGAGTCGGGGATGTCGAACCGGTCGGGGGTCTCCTCGAAGTCCGCCGGGGAGACTCCGGCGCCCACCAGGTGCAGGGCGAGGTCGCCGACCACCTTGGACGACGGGGTGACCTTCACCAGGCGGCCCAGGATGCGGTCGGCGGCGGCGTACATGGCCTCGATGTCCTCGAAGCGGTCGCCGAGACCGAGGGCGACGGCCTGGGTGCGCAGGTTGGAGAGCTGGCCGCCGGGGATCTCGTGGTGGTAGACGCGTCCGGTCGGGGAGGCGAGGCCCGCCTCGAACGGGGCGTAGATCTTCCGCACGCCCTCCCAGTACGGCTCCAGGTCGCCGACGGCCTGGAGGTCGAGCCCGGTGGGCCGCTCGGAGTGATCGGTGGCGGCGACCAGCGCCGACAGCGACGGCTGCGAGGTCGTGCCGGCCATGGAGGCCACCGCGCCGTCCACCGCGTCGGCGCCCGCCTGGATCGCGGCGAGGTAGGTGGCGAGCTGGCCGCCCGCCGTGTCGTGCGTGTGCAGATGCACCGGCAGGTCGAACTCGCGGCGCAGCGCGGACACCAGCTTGGCGGCGGCCGGGGCGCGCAACAGTCCGGCCATGTCCTTCACCGCGATGACATGGGCGCCGGCCTCGACGATCTGCTCGGCGAGGCGCAGGTAGTAGTCGAGGGTGTACAGCCGCTCGGCGGGGTCGTTGAGGTCGGCCGTGTAGCAGAGGGCGACCTCGGCGATCGCGGTGCCGGTCTCGCGGACGGCGTCGATGGCGGGCCGCATCTGGCCGACGTCGTTGAGGGCGTCGAAGATCCGGAAGATGTCGATGCCGGTGGCGGCGGCCTCCTTCACGAAGGCGTCGGTGACCTCGGTCGGGTACGGGGTGTAGCCGACGGTGTTGCGCCCGCGCAGCAGCATCTGGAGGCAGATGTTGGGGACGTCCTCGCGCAGGGCGGCCAGCCGCTCCCACGGGTCCTCGGCGAGGAAGCGCAGCGCCACGTCGTACGTCGCACCGCCCCAGCACTCCAGGGAGAGCAGCTCGGGCAGGGTGCGGGCGACGACCGGGGCGACGGCGAGGAGGTCCCTGGTGCGTACCCGGGTGGCGAGCAGCGACTGGTGGGCGTCGCGGAAGGTGGTGTCGGTGACGCCGATGGTCGGCGACTCGCGCAGGTGCCGGGCGAAGCCCTCGGGGCCGAGGTCGACCAGCCGCTGCCGGGAGCCTGCCGGGGGCTCCCCGGCGGGCAGCGGCGGCAGCTTGGTGACCGGGTCGAGCAGGTCGGGGCGGTTGCCGTGCGGCTTGTTGACGGTGACGTCGGCGAGGTAGGTGAGCAGCTTGGTGCCGCGGTCGGCGGAGCTGCGGGCGGTCAGCAGGTGCGGGCGCTCCTCGATGAAGGAGGTGGTGACCCGCCCGGCCTGGAAGTCGGGGTCGTCCAGGACGGCCTGAAGGAACGGGATGTTGGTGGCCACGCCGCGGATGCGGAACTCGGCGACGGCACGCCGGGCGCGCCCGATGGCGGCCCTCAAGTCACGGCCCCGGCAGGTGAGTTTGACCAGCATCGAATCGAAGTGCGCGCTGATCTCCGTACCCGCGTGGGTGGTGCCGCCGTCCAGGCGGATGCCGGAGCCGCCGGGCGAGCGGTAGGCGCTGATCCGGCCGGTGTCCGGGCGGAAGCCGTTGGCCGGGTCCTCGGTGGTGATCCGGCACTGCAGGGCGGCGCCGCGCAGGGTGACGGTGTCCTGGGACAGGCCGAGGTCGGCGAGGGTCTGGCCGGAGGCGATGCGCAGCTGGGCCTGGACCAGGTCGACGTCGGTGACCTCCTCGGTGACCGTGTGCTCGACCTGGATGCGCGGGTTCATCTCGATGAAGACGTGGTTGCCGTCGCGGTCCAGGAGGAACTCGACGGTGCCCGCGTTGCGGTAGCCGATCTCGCGGGCGAAGCGCACGGCGTCGTCGCAGATCCGGTCCCTGAGGGCCGGGTCGAGGTTGGGTGCGGGCGCCAGTTCGATGACCTTCTGGTGGCGGCGCTGCAGCGAGCAGTCGCGCTCGTAGAGGTGAATGACGTTGCCCTCGCCGTCGGCGAGGATCTGCACCTCGATGTGGCGCGGGTCCACGACGGCCTTCTCCAGGAAGACGGTCGGGTCGCCGAACGCGGAGGCGGCCTCGCGGGACGCGGCCTCGATGGACTCGCGCAGCTGGGCGGGGCCCTCGACCCGGCGCATGCCGCGACCGCCGCCGCCCGCGACCGCCTTGACGAAGACGGGGAAGCCGATCTCCTCGGCGGCGCGGACGAGTTCGTCGACGTCGGTGGAGGGCTCGGACGAGCCCAGCACGGGTACGCCGGCCGCCCGGGCCGCGGCGACCGCGCGGGCCTTGTTGCCGGTGAGCTCCAGCGTGTGCGCGCTCGGCCCGACGAAGGTGATGCCCGCCTCCTCGCAGGCGCGGGCGAGTTCGGGGTTCTCGGACAGGAATCCGTAACCGGGGTAGACGGCGTCGGCGCCCGCCCGGCGAGCGGCGCCCACGATCTCCTCGACGGAGAGATAGGCCCGCACGGGATGTCCCGGTTCCCCGATCTCGTAGGCCTCGTCGGCCTTCAGCCGGTGCAGCGAGTTGCGGTCCTCGTGCGGGAACACGGCGACCGTGCGCGCGCCGAGTTCATAGCCCGCCCGGAACGCGCGGATCGCGATCTCTCCACGGTTGGCGACCAGCACCTTGCGGAACATCCTGGATTCCCTTCAGCTGCCTGCCGGCGACGAACACCATGGTGTCAGCCATGTCCTGCCGTACGTCGCGGCAACATTAGGGGTTGCCCGCACGTGTCGAAGTGCGAAAAGCGTCACATTGACGTGGTCCGGACATGCACACCGCCGGCCTGGCGTTCGAGGGCGGTCAGCACGGCCTCGGGGGCGGGTTGCGCCGACCGGGGGCGGTCCGGTTGCGTGGGAACCGGTACCGGCACGGCTTCCGCCGGAGCGGGCTCGGTGGTCCGGGTCGCCGGCCGTGAGGGCACGAAGGACCGCAGCCGCTCACGGCGGCCGTGCAGGAGGCCCAGCACGATCGAGGCGACCACCGCGATCAGGTGCTCGCGTCCGGCGAGGTTCGGCACCGCGACGGACTCCCACACCATCGAGCCGCCGGTCAGCGTGAACAGCACGGGTGCGCGCCGGACGACCGCAAGATAGGTGAACAGGCCGACCACGGCCGCCGATGGTCCGGTATCGAGCACCTTGCCGCACTCGGGCGGCAGTCCGAACCCCCACCAGCCCGGGCCGAGCGCGATCATCAGGCGGGCGGTGAGCGTGCCCGCCAGGGTGGTGCCGTAGGCGAGCGCCAGGGTCCGGGCCCGGCCGAGGGTCAGTTCGGCGAGGGCGAAGGCGAGGAACAGCTGGGTGATGCCTGCCCACACCGGCAGATCGAGCGCCGGGACGTACAGCGACACCGGGGTGCGCAGCAGGGCCAGCCACAGCGGCAGGTCGGCCTTGACGCCGCCGAGCCGCTCGACCCACAACGCTCCGGTGGGGTGCTGCGCGACGTCGTGGCAGAAGATGACGGCGAACGCGGCGACGAACGCCAGGAGAAGCCCGGACGGTCCGCGCCGGGCGAGCAAGCGCACCGGGTCGACGACGACGGCGTGCCACTCCCCGCGCAGCGTGCGCCAGGTGAACCGGGCGAGGCGCGCGAGCACGGCACGGACCCGGTCCGCGCGCCCGGCGGTACGCCCGTCAGCGCTCATGAGGCACGGCAGCCCATCGCCCCTCGATCCCCCGTCATCCGCATCGGCCCCTCCACCCGCTCCCCCGCACCTCGGCCATGTGGGAAGTTTGCTCACTTTCCACCCGTTCAGCCGCCATCGCACTGATGTACGGTTCTGCCCTCTCCGTCTGGGCCGCCCCGTTCCGGCCGCTCACAGTTCAGCGAGCCCGGGCCGGGGGTCAAGGCCCCTCCGGCCTGCGTCGCAGTGACAAGAATCAGGCGCACGAGAGGCAACCTGCCCGGCTTCTGACACGTCGTCGGCCGGGAGGGGCGGGTGCCCGTACGGCCCCGAGACACCCGGCGTCCCGGTCAGCGCACAGGTTCGACCGCCCACTTCGTGGAAACACACCTGAACCATCCAGATTCGATCACCAACTCTCGTATAGTGACCGCCAGTTCACGCTCGATAGCCGCTCCGTCACCCGCCGACCCCTGCTCGCCCCCTCTGCCGCGAGGATCACACCGGACCGATGACCGTGCCCACGCATCCCGGCGAACGACCTTCCCTCCGTACGCTCACCGCGGCCGTCGCCGTGTCCGGTGCGCTCTCGGCGCTCGTGGTCCTCGCGGCCGTGTCGGTGGCGCCGGACTCGGTGCGCGCGCCGCTGGCCTGGGGTGCGGGTACGGCGGCGGTCGTGCTCTGTGCTGCCGTGGCCACGGCAGCACACGCCGGGCACACCGCACGCGGCACCCGGCGCAGGCTGGACGGCGCGACTCAGGAGATCGGCCGGCTTCTGCAGCAACAGGCTCGCACGATCGAGGAGCACCGTCGGGAACAGCAGCGGCTCATCGACGAACTGGCCGCGCAGCAGGCGGAGTTCACGGCCGACCGGACGCGGCTCACCCAGGCAGGCGCACAGGAGCTGGACCAGGTCCGCGGCGAGAACACGCAGCTGGCCGAGGAGTTGCGGCAGGCTCGGCGCGAGCGGGCCGCGGCGGTCTCCGCGACCGCCAACGCGGCAGCCCGGATGCAGGCCCTCGCCACGGCGACGCTCGCCGATCTGCGGGCGATGGAGGACCGGCACACCGACGAGGACGTCCTGGCCGACCTCCTCCACCTGGACCACCGCACGGCCCAGGCCGGCCGGCTCGCCGACTCCGTCGCCGTCCTGACCGGGTCGCGTTCGGGGCGCAGGTGGGCGCGGCCCATAGGGATGGAGTCCCTGCTGCGCGGCGCGCTGGGCCGGATCGCCGGATACCGGCGGGTGCGGGTCCACTCGGTCAGCGAGACCGCCGTCGCCGGACACGCGGCCGAGGGCGTGATGCACGCGCTCGCCGAACTCCTCGACAACGCCACGAAGTTCTCGCCACCGACGGCCGAAGTGCACGTCTACGTCGAGGAGGTGGCGGCCGGCGTGCTCGTGTCCGTGGAGGACAGCGGCCTGGTGATGGGGGACGTGCAGCTGCGCCGGGCCGAGCGGGCCGTCGCCGGTGACGTCTCCGGGCTGGGCGGCCTGACGGGGACCCGGCTCGGGCTCACCGTGGTCGGCCGGCTGGCCCGCAAGCACGGTCTGAAGGTGTCGTTCCGGCCGTCGGCGCGCGGCGGCACCGGCGTGCTGATGCTCATCCCGCAGGAGATACTCATCGGCCCCGCCACGCGTCCGGACGCCGGACGGCCGGCCGGGCCGACGGTCACCGCGGGACCCTCCCCGGTCCACGAGTCCCCCGCGCCTCCCCCGGGCGAGGTCCCGGCCGGGCTGCCCAGGCGGCGCCGCGGCCGCACCCTCGCCGAGGCCGAGCGGTCCCGCCCGGAGCTCCCGAGCAGCGCGCCACGCCCCGCGGCGGGCACCGGCGAGGCCGAGACCCGGGCCACCCGCTTCAGCGCCTTCCGGCAGGCCGTCCGCCCCGCTCCCGGGTCGGCCGACGACCCCGAGCACAGCTCCCCCTCCTCCCACCCGCACGCGCACCCGGAAGGCGACGCCACCTCATGAACGGCCCGAGCACCGCCGACGAGACGCTCACCTGGCTCCTGGAGGGGCTGCTGGAGAGGACACCGGGGGCGCGGCACGCGCTCGTGCTGTCCCGGGACGGGTTAAGGCTGTGCCGGTCGCCTGAGCTGAGCCTGAACCAGGCCGACCAGCTCGCCGCGATCGCCGCCGGGATCCAGTCGCTGTCGCGCGGGGCGTCGGCCGAGTTCGGCGACGGCAGCGGAGGTGTGCGCTCGGCGATGACCGAGTTCTACGGGGGCGTGCTCTTCATCGTCGAGGCGGGCGCGGGCGCCCACCTGGCCGTCGTGACGACGGAGGAGGCCGACCCCGGGGTCGTCGGGCACCACATGACCGAACTGGTCGAGCAGCTCGGCGAACACCTGACCGCTCGACCCCGTACCTCATGAGCCGGCCCGGCAGGGACGACGCCCCCGACCGTCTCTACACCCTCACCCAGGGACGCAGCCGGACCGGCCCCGACAACCCCTTCGACCTGGTCACGCTGGTCGTCGCGGAGTCGGAGCCGATGGCCGGCATGCAGTCGGAGCACGCGGCGATCCTGCGGATGACCGAGTTCCCCGCGTCGGTGGTCGAGATCGCCGCCGAGCTGCGCCTGCCCGTCGGCATCACCAAGGTGCTGCTGTGCGACCTGCTGGCGGCGGGCCGCGTCAGCGCCCGTCATCCGCGCCCCCCGGCCGTCGCCGACCCCGACATCCTGGAGCAGGTGATCGTTGCACTCCGCAACCTCTGACCGACAGGAGTTCGTGTGATCCCCGAAGGCGTCCCGCTGACCGGCGCCCGCTTCCAGGCCGAACCGGCCCGCCTGTACCGGGAGATGCGGCGCCAGCACGGCGCCGTGGTCCCTGTGCTGCTCGACGGCGGCGTGCCGGCCTGGCTGGTGCTCGGGTACCGCGAACTGCACCAGGTGACCGGCGACCCGGTGCTGTTCAGCCGGGACTCCGAGCTGTGGAACCAGTGGGCGAACATCCCGGACGACTGGCCGCTGCTGCCGATGATCGGCCACCGCCGGCCGTCGGTCCTCTACACCGTCGGCGAACGGCACCGGCAGCGCGCCGCGATGATCAGCGACGCGCTGGAGGCGGTGGATCCCTCCGAACTGCGCGGCCACGCCGAGCGGTTCGCCGACGAGCTGATCGACGCGGTCTGCGCCACGGGCGAGACCGACCTGGTCACACACTACGCGACGCTGCTGCCGGTACGGGTCCTCGCCCGCCTGTACGGCTTCCCGGACGAGGACGGTCCGGGTCTGGTCACCGCCCTCAATGACATGATCGACGGACGCGAACGCGCTCTGGCCGGTCAGTCTCATCTGGCCGCCTCCATGCGGCAGTTGCTCACCGACCGCGAGAAGAAGCCGGCGGACGACGTGGTCTCCCGGATGCTCGCCGACGACGGCGGCTTCACCGACGAGGAGATCGCGCAGGACCTGATGGTGATGATGGCGGCCGGGCACCGGCCGACCGTCGACTGGATCGGCAACTCGCTGCGACTGATGCTCACCGACGACCGTTTCGCCGCCTGCCTGTTCGGCGGGCAGGGCAGCGTCGCCGAGGCGATGAACGAGGTGCTGTGGGAGGACACGCCCACGCAGAACGTGGCCGGCCGCTGGGCCGCCCGCGACACCCACCTCGGCGGCCGCCCGGTCCGGGCCGGCGATCTGCTGCTGCTCGGGCTGCAGGGCGCCAACTCCGATCCCCAGGTCCGCACCGACGCCTCCGCGCTGACCGGCGGGAACAGCGCGCACTTCTCGTTCGGCCACGGGGAGCACCGCTGCCCGTTCCCCGCGCAGGAGATCGCCGAGGTGATCGCGCGGACCGGCATCGAGGTCGTACTGGACCGGCTCCCTGACATCGACCTGGCGGTGCCCGCCGAGTCCCTCACCCGCCGTCCCTCGCCCTGGCTCGGCGGACTGACCCAGCTCCCCGTCCGGTTCACGCCCGTACCCGCCCGCTGATCCCACGGCGCCCGGCCGACCCGCTGATCCGCCGGGATCCGGAGTGCCCCGCGGACCGGCGCGGTACCCCCGCCCCCTGCCCTGGGAGGCACGCCACGATGACGACCGGAACCGACCACACCCGGATCGCCCTCGACCCCTTCGTCACCGACCTGCACGGCGAGAGCGCGGCGCTGCGCGCGGCCGGCCCGCTCGCCGCCGTGGAACTGCCGGGCGGCGTCCCGGTGTGGTCCGTCACCCACCACGCCGAGGAAGGCTCTGCTCACCGACCCGCGCCCGCTTCCCCGCCCTGCAACTGGTTCCGGCTGAACGGCTGAGTTGACTTCGAGAGCGCTCCAAGGCCTAGCGTCGTGGACATCCCGACGCACGAAGGTCATGTCGCCCGGCCTCCCCCACGGGATGCCGGGCGACGGAATCCGTCGCTAGATGGATGGGGGCCTCCGTGCCGTACGGAACGACGATCGAACATGCAGGAAAGGCTGGGACACCTCATGCGACAGCGCAGTCTGCGGGATCTCCAGGTATCGGCCATCGGCCTCGGGTGCATGGGCATGTCGGCCTTCTACGGCACCACGGACCAGGACGAGGGCATCGCGACCATCCGGCGCGCCCTGGAGCTCGGCATCGACTTCCTCGACACCGCGCAGCTCTACGGCCCGCTCACCAACGAGTCGCTGGTCGGCGAGGCGATCCGGGGACACCGCGACGAGTACGTCATCGCCACCAAGTTCAACTACCGGATGGACAACGCCGTACCGGGGGACATGACAACGGTGGGCCGGCAGGACGGCTCGGCCGAGCACGTCCGCAGCTCCATCCACGGCTCGCTGCAGCGGCTCGGCACGGACCACATCGACCTTTACTACCAGCACCGGGTCGACCCCGACGTGCCCATCGAGGAGACGGTCGGCGCCCTGGCCGAGCTGGTCGCCGAGGGCAAGGTGCGGCACATCGGGCTGAGCGAGGCCAGCGCGGACACCATCCGGCGCGCCCACGCCGTCCACCCGATCACCGCCGTGCAGACCGAGTACTCGCTGTGGACGCGGGACCCCGAGGCCGAGGTGCTGCCGACCTGCCGTGAACTCGGCATCGGCTTCGTCCCCTACTCCCCGCTCGGCCGCGGCTTCCTCGCCGGCCGTTTCTCCTCCCCCACCGAGCTGGACGAGAACGACTACCGGCGCACCAACCCCCGCTTCACGGACACCAACTTCGAGGCGAACCTCCGGCTCGCCGAGAAGGTGAAGGAGATCGCCGCGGAGAAGGACGTGACGCCCGCGCAGCTGGCCATCGCCTGGGTGCTGGCCCAGGGCGAGGACCTGGTCCCGATCCCGGGCACCAAGCGCCGTACCTACCTGGAGCAGAACGCGGCCGCGGTCGACATCGAGCTGTCCAAGGAGGACCTCGCCCGCATCGATGCCGAACTGCCCGAGGTGGCGGGCGCGCGCTACGACGAGGCCGGGATGCGCTCGGTGAACCGCTAGCCGATCCGGCCGCTCGCGCTGCGGACCGAGCGTGCGTCCGTCGTGACGTTCCGTTCCTGCTCTTCCACGTGCCGTGCGGCTCGTCCGGGAGCACGCTGGTAGGCATGAGGCTCCGGCAGAGGGGGGCGGGTGTGCAGCAGTCGTGGCAGTCGACGCATGCGCTGCTGCTGCTCCCGGTCGTGCTCATCGTGGTGATCACCGTGGTGGACATCCGCTCCCCCGAGAGCATCCATCTGGGCCCGGCCCTGGTCATCGCCCCGGCGCTCACGCCGTCCTTCGCCGGGCCCCGGACCACGGCGTTCGTGGGGGCGCTGGCCCTGGCCGCCCAGACGCTGATCGCCTTCCTGCACGGGGGGATCACCACCTCGAACCACATCGTGCAGCTCGTCACCCTCGCGGTGCTCTCGGTGATGTGCGTGGTCTACAGCGCGGTACGTGACCGCCGCCAGGCCCAGCTGGCGCAGGTGCGCACGGTCGCCGAGGCCGCGCAGCACGTGCTGATGTGGCCGCTGCCCGAGCACATCGGCCCGCTGCGCATCGCCTCCCTGTATCTGGCCGCCGAGGACGAGGCACAGATCGGCGGCGACCTGTACGCGGCGACCCGCTGCGACGGGTCGGTGCGGGTGCTGATCGGCGACGTACGGGGCAAAGGGCTGCCGGCCATCGGGGAGGCGGCCCTGCTGCTCGGCGCGTTCCGGGAGAGCGCGCACCGGCACGTCGCGCTGGCGGACCTGGCCGCCGGTCTCGACCAGAGCATCAGCCGCTACGCCACCGAGCTGGAGACCGAGGAGGAGGCGGGTGAGCGCTTCGCCACCGCCCTGCTGGTGGAGATCCCGGACCAGGATCCGGTCACCCTGATGACCAGCTGCGGCCATCCCCCGCCGCTGCTGCTGAGCCCGGGGCACGCGGTCACGGTGCCGAGCCTGCACCCGTCGCCGCCCCTCGGCGTGCACGGGGCCACCGATCACACGCTGGACGTGTTCTCCTTCGAGCCCGCTGACACGCTGTTGCTGTACACCGACGGTGTGGTGGAGGCCCGGGACGCACGCGGGCGGTTCTATCCGCTGGCGGAGCGGGTCGCGCGCTGGACGGACGACAGTCCGGAGGCGCTGATGCACCATGTGCGGCGCGACCTGCTCGCCCACGTGGGCGGCCGGCTGGACGACGACGCCGCCCTCATCGCCCTGTACCGCACGCCCGTCGACCGGCGCCGCCGCCACCACCTCCACGGACGCGAAGGCGCAAGGCTGCTGACCCATGACTCCTAGAAGCCCCTGAGACTCCTAGAAGCTCCTGACGCTCCGCTCCTGAGCGTTCGCGCGATGGTTCGCCCATGGGCCCGGCCGAGGTGCCGGCGCCGCACACGTTCAACAGCCTTTGCGCCAATGTTCAGTTCCGGAGGTGGTCCACCCCGGCCGGTCGTTGCGAGAATCTCGGGCGCCCCGAGAACAGGGAGTTCCGATGTCCTTACGACACCTGCTCGCCGGCCTCGCCCTGCTGCCGGCGCTCGCGTTCCCCGCCACCGCCGCGCAGGCGGCCCAGACCGACCCGCCTGAGGCCCGCTTCGACCTCCAGGCCCACCGCGGCGGCATCGGCATGACCACCGAGGAATCGCTGGAAGGCTTCGGCAAGGCGATGCGGCTCGGGGTGTCCACGCTGGAGCTGGACACCCACGTCACCAAGGACCTGAAGGTGGTCGTCAACCACGACCGGCAGATCAACGGCGTCAAGTGCCGCGACACGGGCCCGGTCACGCCCGGCGACCCGATGTACCCGTATGTCGGCAAGTACATCAAGGACCTGACGCTCGCTCAGATCAAGACCCTGGACTGTGGCTACCAGCAGCTGCCCGGCTTCCCCGAGCAGGAGGTCGTCAAGGGCTCCCGGATGGTCGAGCTGAAGGACGTCCTGGACCTGGTCAGGAGCTACCACGCCAGGCAGGTCAAACTGAACATCGAGACCAAGGTGGAGGCGGGCGCGCCCGAACAGACCGCGCCTCGCGAGGTGTTCGTCCACCGGGTGTACGAGGAGATCCACCGCTCCGGCATCGAGCGGCAGGTCACCATCCAGTCCTTCGACTGGGGCGCGCTGAAGCTGATGCACCGACTGGCGCCGCGCTGGCCGCTGGTGGCGCTGACGAACTACGACTTCCTGCAGGTGGGTCAGCCGGGTGCGTCCCCGTGGCTCGGCGGGATCGACGCCGACGACTACGGCGGTGACTTCGTGAAGGCGGCCGCCACCATGCCCAGGGTCACTACCCTCTCCCCCAACTACGGCTTCCCGCAGAGCGGGAAGATCGGCGACCCCGGCTTCCGCTTCTACTCGGACGCGGCGATGGTCACCGAGGCGCACGCCCGCGGCCTGAAGGTGGTCCCCTGGACCTGCGACGACCCGGCGACGGTGGAGGCGCTGATGGACTTCGGCGTCGACGGGATCATCACCGACTACCCCAACCACGTACGGCAGATCATGGCCGACCGCGGGATGCGACTGCCCCGGCCGTACTACCCGCACGACCGGTCCTGACCGGCCCTGACCGGCACAGAAAGCCGCGAGCCCCGCCCCGAGTGGGGGCGGGGCGGGACTGCGCCCGGCAGCCGGTCAGCGGGCCGGCTTGAGGTCGGTGATCTTCAGGGTCGTCAGGTCGGACCGGACGTCGATCCTGGTGACCTCGGCGTGGGGACCGTCGCCCCAGGTGAGGGTGACCCTGCTGGTGGCGTGGCCCGCGCCGGAGCCGGTGTAGGCGACCTTCCACTTCACCGGCACGTTCTGCGCGAAGAGGATGCCGTCGGCATGGTTCTTCTTCTCGTACGCGGCGACCTTCTTCTGGGCGGCGGAGGACAGGTAGAAGGCGCGCAGGGCCTTGGCGTTGGGGCCGGCCGCCGGGTCCTCGGTGGCCCACACGGAGTCGATGTAGGCGCCGTAGAGGTCAGCCACGTGCTGGGTGACGTTGCGCGGGTCGCCCTGGGCGGAGGACACGGCGGCGGCGCGCGGGGCGTGGCTCGCGCCGGAGCCGGCCAGGGCGGGGGTCACGGCGGCCAGGGAAAGCCCGGCGGTGAGGGCGACTGCGGTCAGGAGGGTCTTGCGGCGACTCACGGACATTTTTCTCGTTCCCCCGGTTTCTTCGCGACCGGCTCCATCCCGGCCGTCGGCGGACTTTAAGACCGCATTTCCCTCCGCCCGGTTCCGCTTCTCCAGTACTTCCTTGCCCGCATTTCCGGGTGCCTGACACGTCGGCAAAGGTTGTGCCGAATTCCGGACCGCTTTCCCCGTCTTTTTGGCCAGATCCGTTCAGGCCGTCGGCGGATTCCGCTCCTCGACCAGCCGGGCGAGGTGATCGAGGGCCATCCGGGTGCCGAGTTCGTTGTCCTCTCGGGGGATGTCGTCCGGGATGCCCTCGTGCAGGATCTCGACGTCCGTCGCGCCGTCCCTCTCGGTGAGCGTCGTCGTCATGGTCATGGTGCCGCGCAGGGTCTCGTCGTCCGTCTCGAACGCGAAGACCTCGACGACCTGGACGCCGGGGACCAGTCTCGCGAAGTGCCCGCGGTAGGTGTCCGTGCGCCCACCGGACTTGCCGGGGCCGAGCGGGTCGTCGTACGTGAGGGACACCCGGAAGGCACCACCTTCGCGGGCCTCGAAGGTGTGGACACGGGCGGTCATGTTCTCGGGGACCCGCCAGACCGCAAGGGCGTCCGGATCGACCAGCGCCCGATACACGTCCTCCGCCGGCGCCTGCACACGCCGGGTGACTCGCGTGGCGTACATGGCCTCACGCTACCGGCCCTCGAAGAACGCGTGGGCCTCGTCGATGGTGCGCAGCCGCATCGGCATGTTGCACCCCCGGCCTCGGCCGGCCCCACACCACCCGCCCCCTCCCCCGGACCCTCCCCCACTCGTCCGAAGGAGCCCCACCCCATGCCCCAGCCGACCCTTGTCCCTGAGCTGTCCCCCGCCCCCTGCTGGACCCGGACCCGCCCGAAACCGGGTCCGGACGACCCGGCCGAAGGCCATCAGCCGTAAGAAGCCGGTGCCCTCAGCCGAGACGTCGGCCGGAGGTAGCCACCCCCACCCGATTCCTCGGTAGATTCACCCCGATGCGAGCCGTTCGCATCCGTCGGCGGGACCGGCTCCCCGTAAGGGTCCGGACCGTCCGCCGCGCAGCGGTTCCATCGGGGGGGTTCCATGGTCTGGTCACTCGTCCGCCGGAGACGGGCCGTGTCCCGGCTCCCTGTGCCCGGGCGGTGCCAGCCGGGCCGGCACGTCCTGGCCACCGAGCGGCTGTTGCTGTTCACGCCCCGGACGCACCTCGACGTGGCCGCGGCGCTCGCCGCCAGCGCGGACGCCGAGGCCCAGCGGTGGCTCGGCAACCATGCCGACCGGATCGCGCCCGACCCCGGCACCCGGCGCGCCCTGCTGGAGTGGCGGCCCGCCGGCGACGACGGCCGCCGCGTCCCCCGCGTGCTGGCGAAGCCCTTCTCCCCCGACCCGGACATCCCGGTGTTCCTGGTCTGTGTGCGCAGGGCCGACCTCAGCTATGCCGGCGGTCTGCAACTGGAGCACCACGCGGGCGAGGTGGGCGGCTGGCTGGCGCCGCGCTGCCGCGGGCAGGGCCTGGGTGCGGAGTTGTTCCGGGCCGGGGCGCTGCTCGCGCACACGCACTTCGGCATGGCCCGGGTCCGTGCGGGCGCGGAGAGCGGGAACACCGCGAGCCGCCGGGCGCTGGCCCGGGCGGGCTTCGTCCCGGACGAGGGCCCGGCCCGGCACACCCTGCCCGACGGGCGTGTGGTCGAGTCCGTCTGGGTCCGCCACGACGCTTCGACGGCCACCCGCTGCGCCTGACCGTCCGCCTACGGCGCCGACGCATGCCCCCGTTCGGGCACGCGCTGCGAACACCGCGCCGAAGGGGAGCGCCCTGGCCGACGCCCCGCCCACCCCCGAGTCGGCTCGGCTCCGAGCACGTCGCCCGTCCCGTCGAGCCCGGCCACCAGGGGTCTAGACGGCGTGGGGGTCGTCGCCCGGCGGTGCGTCGGGCAGTACATGGAAGCCGGTCAGGCCCTCGGGCTCCTCGGCGACGCCCGTGCAGTGGGTCACCTGGGCCGCCGGTGGGCCCTGGGCCGCCCAGCGGGCCATCTCGGTGACGTCGTCGGACCG
Organism: Streptomyces sp. NPDC001410; assembly: GCF_042895235.1. Classification (NCBI taxonomy): domain Bacteria; kingdom Bacillati; phylum Actinomycetota; class Actinomycetes; order Kitasatosporales; family Streptomycetaceae; genus Streptomyces; species Streptomyces sp. NPDC001410. Next base: position 122,730 of record NZ_JBIAWE010000003.1, on the reverse strand, counting down.
CCCCTCGAAGACGGCTTCCACGTCGCCGTTGTAGAGATTGCGCACCCAGCCCGCCACTCCCCGTTCCTCGGCGAACCGTCGGCATGTGTCGCGGTAGAACACGCCCTGGACGCGGCCGCTGACGTGCACGTGCTGCCGTACGGTCATTCCTGTGGGCTCCCGTTCTCTCGCCGGCGTGCGGTGATGCGGCGCCGCTGCGGCCAGCGGACGTCGTAGGCCCAGCCGAGGCGCTCGAACCAGCGGATCAGCCGGGCGCTGGCGTCGAGTTGGCCGGTGAGCACGCCGTGCCGGGCGCTGGTGGGGTCGGCGTGGTGGAGGTTGTGCCAGGACTCGCCGAACGACAGCGGGGCCAGCCACCACACGTTGCCCGAGCGGTCCCGGCTGCGGAAGGGCCGGGAACCGGCCGCGTGGCAGATGGAGTTGATGGACCAGGTGACGTGGTGGACGAGGCAGATCCGCACCAGCCCGGCCCAGAAGAAGGCGCTGAGCGCCCCCTGCCAGGACCGGGTCAGCGCCGCGCCGAGCACCGCGGGCAGGGCGACGGAGGCCAGGACCACGAGTCCGAAGCGCTTGGAGATCAGCATCAGCGTGCGGTCGCGGACCAGGTCGGGAGCGTAGGTGCGGGGCGAGGCGTGCTCGGTCTCGAAGAGCCAGCCCAGGTGGGCGTAGAGCATGCCCTTGGCCAGGGCGCGCGGTGAGCGGCCGTACCGCCAGGGCGAGTGCGGGTCCCCGTCGCGGTCGGAGAAGCGGTGGTGCTTGCGGTGGTCGGCCACCCAGGTGAGCAGCGGGCCCTGTACGGCGAGGCTGCCGGCCAGGGCGAGGGCGATCCTGAGCGGCCGCCTGGCCTTGAAGGAACCGTGGGTGAAGTGCCGGTGGAAGCCGACGGTGATGCCGAGTCCGCTGACGAGGTAGAAGACGACGGCGAGCACCAGGTCCGTGGGGCTCAGACCGTGCCGCCAGGCCAGCGGCACGGCGGCGAGGAGCGCCAGGAACGGTACGGCGACGAACACGCCGATCATGAACTGCTCGCCGCTGGGCCAGGACCGTGCTCTGCCGGCCAGCGGGGTGGATTCCGAGAACTCCGACAACAGGGGGACCTTTCGGCTCGGGGTCAGATGCGGAGTGGCTGCTAGTCGACGGCGGTGAAGGCGAGCACGGCGTTCTGGCCGCCGAAGCCGAAGGAGTTGCTGACGGCGGCTCGTATCCGCTGCGGGCGGGGCGCCTTGGTGACGACGTCGAGGTCCATCGCCGGGTCGAGGGTGTCCAGGTTGGCGGTGGGCGGGATCAGCTGGTGGCGCAGGGTCAGCACGGTGCAGGCCGCCTCGATGGCGCCGGCGCCGCCGATGGCGTGCCCGATGGTGCCCTTGACGGCGGTGACGGGCGGGGGCCGGCGGAAGACCTGGTACAGCGCGTTGTGCTCGGCCGTGTCGCCCTGCGGGGTTGAGGTGCCGTGCGCGTTGACGTGGTCGACGTCCTCGGGGGCCAGGCCGGCGTCGGCGAGGGCGCCGCGGATGGCGCGGGCGGCGCCGTCGCCGTCCGGGTGCGGGGCGGTGAAGTGGTGGGCGTCGCAGGAGGCGCCGAACCCGGAGAGCAGGGCCGCGGGCCGGGCGCTGCGGGCGCGGGCGTCCTCCACGCGTTCCAGGACGAGGACGGCGGCGCCCTCGCCGAGGACGAATCCGTCGCGATCGCGGTCGAACGGCCGGGAGGCCTCGTGCGGGCTGTCGGCGCGGCGGGACAGGGCGCGCATCTGGGCGAAGCAGGCCGCGGTCATCCGCAGCCGGGCGGACTCGCTGCCCCCGGCGAGGACGAGGTCGCAGGCGCCGGACAGCAGCCAGTCGCGGGCCAGTCCGAGCGCGCTGGTGCCGGAGGCGCAGGCGGTGCTCACCACCATGTTGGGTCCCTGCGCACCGAGGTCGAGGGCGATCTCGGCGGCGGCCATGTTGGGCACGCTGCGCGGCAGCGCGAGCGGCGAGACGCGCTCCGGGGTGCTGTGGGCGAGCCGGTCGAACTCGGCCTGCCAGCCCTGCATGGACCCGGTGCCGACCCCCATCACGACGCCGATGCGGGCCCCGTCCCAGCCTCCGGGTGTGAGCCGGGCGTCGGCGACGGCCTCCCGGGCGGCGAGCAGCGCGAAGGTGGTGAAGCGGTCCAGGCGGCGGCTGAGCCGGTGCCCGAGCAGTCCGGCCGTGTCGAGGTCGGGCACCCGGCAGGAGAAGGCCACGGGCAGCCCGTCGAGACCGGGGTCGACGGTCGCGGTGGACTGTCCGGCGCACAGGCCCTCCCACGCCGCGTCGCGGCCGATCCCGGCCGGTGTGACCAGTCCCAGTCCGGTGACGGCCACGGGGGCGCGCCGCGCCGGGACGCGTGCTTTCACGAGCTGCATGAGCCGTGATTATCCGGGCCGAAAGCGGCTGTTCCGGGCTACGACAACTCGTTCGGCCCAGGACGGCGCCCGCTACCACCCGGATGTGCGAACGTCACTGACGAACGGTCACTCCCGGCGTCCGCACCGCGCACGACCAGGCGTCGGCGAGGGCGGTCTCCAGGTCGTCCGGCGGCCCGGGCGAGTCGGCCGACGGCCAGCGGGACGGCGGGACGGATGTGCACATGGACGGGGGCGGCGGACGGGGCGGTGGTCCGTCCGGCGGGCGGTCGTGCGAGGCGTCGTAGCGGGGCAGGCCGACCTCCGCATGGATGAGCACGCTGCTGCCCATCGAGATCCGCGGCTTCTCCGACCTGGTGCACCGCAATCTGCCGCAGAACAAAGGGCGCTACTTCATCTCGCGGTCAGGCCCGCAAGTGGGCGAGCAACGCCTCGGCGGCGGTGCGCAGTTGCTTCGCCGCAGTGCCGCAGGCGGCCGCCTGCTCTTCCAGGGTGGGGCGGCTCCACTGGGGTGCCGCCCAGCAGGCGGACAACTCGGACGCGGTGGCGAGCAGTCGCCGGGCGTAGCCGTCCATCAGGTCGGCGTCGGCGCGCAACCTGCTTGCCCGGTCGAGGAGTTCGTCGGTCGACGGCAACGCGCGGAGGGACTCGGTGACCATGGTGGCTCCCAGTGACGGGGGTGCGTGCGGGGTCAGCGCGGCAGGACGGCGCCGGCGCTGCGGTGGAAGACGAACTGCGGGCAGGACAGCGCGAAGAGCGGCCGGGCCGCGTCGATGCCGAGCCGGCGCAACTGCCCGGCCATGGGTTCGGCCGCGGCGATGTCCAGGTGCAGCCGCACCCCGGTTCCGGTGTGCAGCCGCAGCCGGCCGTGGGCCCGGACCAGGGTGCGCACGGTGCTCTCGCCATGTCGGCCGTAGAGGATCCAGTCCGCCTCGGGGCAGCGCAGGCCCCGGCCGAGGCGGCCCTTGACGGCCAGCCCGAGTCCCGGAGCGGTGACACCGAGGTCGCGGCTCATCAGATCGGCCTCGGCGGCCATACGGACCGCGGGCTGGCCCCAGATCTGCTGGGACACGACCCGCGCCTCCTCGCTGCTGACGGCGAGGGAGAGGATGTACCGGCCGGTGCGGCGCAGGTCGACGCGGCGCAGCAGGTCGGCGGCGATGTCGTACGGGCGCGGCCGCCACAGGTCGTCCACCAGCACCGACAGGGCGATCTCGGCGTAGGGGCCGATCGTGGAACAGCGGTGCTCGTACAGGGACAGCAGCGCGAGCGCCCGTCGGCCCAGCCGGCTCGGCACCATCCAGGTCGCATCGGGCAGCAGGCCGCGCGCGGCCACGGCGTCGACGGCGAAGCAGAGGTGGGCTGCGGAGGAGTCGTAGTAGCGCACCGGGACGTCGACGGGGCCGGTCGTGGTGGGGAGTGGGGTGGTGGGGACGGTGAGGAAGGGGTAGCCCTCGGGCGGGTGGGCGCGGTCCTTGAGCCGGTAGGCCTGGGTGCGCACCACGGGGCCGCGGTAGGGGGCGAGCGCCTCGTCGACGTTCTTGCGGGCCTCGGGGATGACGGTGCGCAGATGCTCGATGTACTCGCGGAGCATGTGGCACAGCGGGAACTCGTGGGTGGGCCCGGTGTAGTCGACCTCGTACCGGTTGGGGTGCGGGTCGGAGGCGGAGCCGGCGTCCCGGCCGGCGAGGACGGGCACGATGTCGTGCTGGTTGGTGATGCGGGCGACCCAGGTGCGCGGGTCGGCGGGCCTCTTGTCGTCGAGCGGGGCACCGACCGCGATCACGTGCGTGACCCGGTAGGCGCGGCAGAACTCCTCGTCCTGCGCGAGGTTCATCAGCGCGACCCCGCCCTCGCCGTGCCCGATCAGGGCGAGGTCGGCGCCGCGCGGGATGCCGTGGTCCGCGAGGGCGAGCAGGATCGAGCGGGTGTGGGGCGAGTCGGTCAGGAAGAGGTTGCGCCAGGCGCCGGCGAAGTCCTGCGGGGAGTCGTTGCGGGGGCGGCCGGGCGCCGTGCCGGGGGCCTGGACGACGTACCGGACGACGCCGTCGGGGCCGCGCACGTTCTGCACCAGGATCCGCCCGTTGGCGGACACCACCTCGATGTTGCGCAGGAAACCGAGGAGGGAGCCTTCGGTGGCTACGGTCTGCCGCTCCTGGTCGCAGAGGTCGACGGCCTCGGCAGCTCCCTCGCCCCGGTCCTGGCCCGCGAGATGGGCGGCGCTGATGCCGTACACCGGATCGGCGGACGGGCCGCGGCCGGCGGCCGGCGGACGGCCGGGCTCGTCGTTCTTCGGGTCCTCGTCCAGCAGGGCGCGGACGGCGAGGAGTTCGGCCATCAGGGGCGCGAGCCCGGACAGGGCGCGCTGGGCGCCCTGGTCCCTGAACAGGGCACGCAGGGCGCGTACGGCCTCCAGATCGCGGTCGGCGGTGACCGCGGCCATCAGTCGGCGCATGCCCGGGTCGCGTTCGAACTCGGGGTGGTCGAACAGCACGGCGGCGATCCTGAGGCGCAGGGAGGTGACGGCCACCAGCGCGGCCAGGCTCTCCCGGCCGAGCACCTCGCCGGCCACGCCGAGCACCTGGCCCATGCCCTTCGGCGCCCTGATCGCGGAACCGCCGAGGCCGTCCTTGTTCGTCAGGGCCCGCAGCAGTGCCCACCGGGCGGCGAGAGCGGTACGGGGACGGCGTCGCGCCGAGGCGGTGAGGGCCGGCGCGAACAGCGCGGTGCTGGTGCGTGTGGACACCTCGCGGATGCCTTCGGCGACGTCCATCACGTCCCGTGCGCACCGGCGCAGCAATTCCTTGGTGTCCTGCTCGTCCTGGACGGTCCGTCCGCGTATGTGGCCGTCCGCTCCCATGCGGCGCTCCCTCGGCTCGACGACGTTCGACGGTGCACGACCGCGCCCCGGGGACGCGGTCTCCCTCCTCATCGTCGGCCAGCGGCACCGCGCCCGCACCTTCGTCCGTCCAGGTAGACGATGTGTGCCGGGTCCGGTATCACCGCGCGCGGCTGGGCCTGGACCGGGTGCCGTGACCACGTCCGCCCGACACCCGAATGGCCTACGGGCTCCGCTCCCGGGCAGCGTTGCGGTGCGCACCGGTTACCTGCTCACGCTCACCCTCAGTCCTCGGCCATGAGCCCGGCCGCGACCGTGGCGCCCAGCTCCCAGCAGGCCTGCACATCGGCCTTGCCGGGTTCGCCGGTGACGGTCACCGCCTCGGTGGCGCGGCGCCAGCCGAGGCCGGTGGTGAGGGCCTCGATGGCGCGGACGGCGCCGGTGACGTCGTTGCCGCCGTGGACGTAGTAGCCGAAGGGCCGGCCCCGGGTCTCGTCCAGGCACGGGTAGTAGACCTGGTCGAAGAAGTGCTTGAGCGCGCCGGACATGTAGCCGAGGTTCGCAGGGGTGCCGAGGAGGTAGCCGTCGGCCTCCAGGACGTCGGAGGCGGTGGCGGCGAGGGCGGCCCGCCGTACGACGCGGACGCCCTCGATCTCCGGCGTGGTCGCGCCGGAGACGACGGCCTCGAACATGGCCTGGCAGTTGGGCGAGGGGGTGTGATGCACGATCAGCAAGGTAGGCACGTTCCGAACCCTGCCCTGCGGGTGCCGCGGTCAGCAAACGGCGCCCGGCGCGCGGCATTGTGGGCTGCGGGACGGCAGTGCGACGATGCCGGGCACCTGGTGGGACACGGGAGGAGCGGTCTTGGGCGAGGACGATCAGCGGGCACCGGCAGCCGTGGTGTTCGACGCACTGGGTCTCGACTACGAGAAGGCGTTCGCGTCGTCCGAGGCGCACCGGGCCTCGCTCCGCTGGCTGCTGGACCGGCTGGAGCCGGGCAGCCGGGTGCTGGACGTGGGCTGCGGGACGGGACGGCCGACCGCGCAGACCCTCGCCGAGGCGGGGCACAGCGTGTTGGGCGTCGACGTCTCCCCGGTGATGGTCGAGATCGCCGCCCGGCAGGTGCCCGGGGCCGAGTTCCGGCTGGACGACATCCGTGAACTGCCGCTCGCGGAGGGCTCGTTCGACGCGGTGTGCGGGTACTTCTCGCTGCTGCAGATGTCCCGTGCCGAGCAGTCGGACGTCGTGGGCCGCATGGCGCGTGCCCTGCGGCCCGGCGGGCTCGCGGTGCTGGCCACCGTGCCCCTCGACGTGGAGGCCGTCGAGGCGGTGTTCATGGGGCAGTCGGTGCGGGTGACGAGCTTCGCCGCCGGGGACTTCACGCAGCTGGTGACCGGGGCGGGCCTGACGGTCCTGTCCGAGGAGCACGCCACGTTCTCCCCGGCCCATCCCGGCGCCGTACCCGAGCCGCATCTGTTCCTGCACTGCCGGCGCGACGGGGACTGAGCACCCCTCCCTTTTCACTGCCCCCCTTTATTGCGTACGGCTGTGTCGGCGCCCTCGGTTACAGTGGCCGCGCTCAACAGGAGGGGAGTAGACAGTGCAGGTCAGGGTGGGGTCCGTGCGAGGCCGGGTGGTCCAGGCGGTGGTGCTTGCGGCGGTACTGGGAGGTTGCTCGCAGTCGCCGGACGGGGAGGCGAAGGCGTCGGGGAGCCCGTCGGCCGCCGGGAGCGCGGGGGCGAAGAGCGCGGTCGCGGCGCGCGGCGGCACCGTCGGCGCCGCCGGGTCGGCCTGCGAACTGCCCGTCAGCTTCGACATCGCCAAGAGCTGGAAGCCCAAGGGGATCGACGCCGAGAAGGAGCTGTCGAAGGCGTCGAAGGGCTCGGACGGCGACGTGAACGGAGCGCTCGCGGACGCCTTCCTCCGTCAGGGCCCGGTCACCACCGCCTGTGAGATCGACGCCAAGCCCGCCGGCAAGATCGGCTTCCTGCGGGTGTGGACCGGCGAGCCCGGCAACGCCGACGCGCGCACCGTCCTGCGGCAGTTCGTCGCCGCCGAGGACAACACCAGCAAGGAGAAGTACCGCTCCTTCAGGACTGCCACCGGCCTGTCCGGTGTGGAGGTGGAGTACCTCTACACGAGCAAGCTGCTGGAGGAGACGAAGAAGGAGAGCGCCCTGGCGGTCTCCACGCCCGAGGGCCCGGTCGTGCTGCACCTCGGCGGGATGGACACCGAGGAGCACAACGCGATGCTGCCCGCGTACGAACTCGCCAAGCAGACCCTGCGCGCCCTCTGACGGGCACCGCCGGGCGGGTTCTCAGTCCGGGGTCGTGGCCCGGCCCAGATACGTGAGCGGGCCGGGGTCCGCGACCGGGATCTCGTGGAAGCCGAGCCGGTCGTAGAACGCGCGGGCGGCCGTGTTGACGGTGACCATGCCGAGGTGGACGGCCGGAACGCCCTGTGTGTGCAGGGCGTTCAGCAGCGTGTGCATCAACCGGCGGCCGTGTCCGCGCCCCTGCCAGGGCGGCAGCAGGTCGATGTGCAGGTGGGCGGGGTAGGCGGTGAGTTCGGGTACGAGCATGCGCTCCGGGCGGTGCAGGAGGCCGACCATCTCCTCTGTGGGCGTGCGGGGCTGCGCGGTGGGTTCCGGGTAGCGGTCCACCAGTCGGGGGATCCAGATCCGCCGGAAGTCCTTGACGAACCGCTCGGTGTCCGCCGTACCGACGACGTACCCCACCGCCCGGCCTTCGCCGTCGTCCAGGACGAAGGCGAGGTCCGGGTCCAGGTGGCAGTAGGGCTCGGCGAAGATCGACGGCATCAGGCGAAGGTCCGGATAGAGCGCGCGGGAGTCGCCGCCGTTGTGCGCGGTACGGACGCAGGTGTCGGCCACCGCGTCGCGGTCGGTGGGACGGTAGGGGCGGATCGCGGGGCGGGTGTTCGTGGGTGGCATGTGGACATCCTCATGCCGATGGGAGCGCTCCCACAAGGGGCCGACGGGCTCCGGACGACGCAACGGCGGCCCCGCCGCTGGAGGGTGGGGCCGCCGTTGCGTCGTTCCGTGACGTGCGGTCGGTAGCGATCAGTACCGCAGGCGCTTGGCCCGGAGCAGCATGACGAGGCCGGAAAGGGCCAGCAGCGTGCCGATGGCCGCGGGCCACAGGTGTGCGCCGGTCTCGGCGAGGCCGCCCTGGACGGCCTGGGGTTCGGTCTGGCCGGCGGGGGGCTGCGCCTGTGCGGCCTGACCGCCGGCAGGGGTCTGGGTGGCCTGGCCGACCTCGCCGGCGCCCGAGTCGGACGGTGCGGTCGAGGCGGCCTTGTCGGCCTTGGCGGGAGCGGTCTGCTTGCCCTCGCTGTCCTGCGTGGTCCGGCCGTCCTGCTTGGTGGACTGGCTGTCCTGCTTGGCGGGCTTGTCGTGCTTGGTGGTGTTCGCGGGCGAGGTCGTCGTGTAGGTCCTGGGCTCCTGCGTCGAGTCGGAGGAGGCCGGGGCGGGGTCGGCCGGAGCGCTCGTGGCGGGGTCGGCCGTGGCGCCGCCGGTTCCCGTGCCCGGGGCGTCCGTCGCACCGGTGTCGTCGCTCGGGCTCGGGGCCGTGGTGGCACCGGAGTCGTCACCGCCGCGGGCTCCGCAGGTCCGGCCGGAGTTGATGCAGTCGACCATCTCGCGCATCAGGCCCTCGTCGAAGACGTTGATGAAGTCGCCGTGGTCGGTGACCGGCTTGTGCAGCTGCTCGGGGAAGGAGTCCACCGCGAAGAACGGCACCGTCCGCCCGCCGTCGTTCAGGCTCGGCGCGGCAACGCCGTAGACGATGCGCTGGACCAGCTGCGGGATCGCCCGGAAGCCCTCGGGGCAGGAGCCGTCAGGGCCGGCGAAGGCCACGTGGGTGCGGTGGTTGGCGCTGTCGATGTTGCGGCCGTCCCAGCAGCTCTGGAAGCGGAAGGTGCGCACCACGTCGCTGCCGGACGGGCACAGCGGGTACTTGTCCTTCAGCTGCCTGTCCTCGAAACCGGTGCAGCTCCACGAGGCGTTGGCGTTGGCGGGGCCGTTGACGAAGGCCTTGGCGTCGCCGGTGATGATGCGCAGCAGCCGCGGCATCTCGGTGACCTTGCCGCGCGGGCTGCCCACGAAGGTCAGCGTCACCTGCTTGGCCGTGACGATCTGGCCCGCGTTGCCCTCGGTGCCGCCGCCCGGGGCGCCGGCGTCCCGTTCCTGCTTGCCGTTCTGCAGCCGCAGCACCGGCCAGTAGTACGTGGATTTGTCGCCCTGGTCCACACAGCTGGTCTCGGCGTCGGCCAGGTCCTCGTCGCTGGCGAAGGCGTTGTTGGACTGGTTGCCGATGTAGTCGTGGAAGTGGTGGGCGCCGTTGGAGACACCGGGCGCGACGATCACGTTGTCGGAGTTGAACAGCCCGTTGGCGTTGACACCGCACTCGGAGGTGAACGTGCCGCGCGAGGCGTCGTCCTGCTGGGGCGGGTTCGGCACGTTCGGCTGTACGGAGGTGATGTCCGCGTAGTCGGAGGCGACGGGTCCGTTGCCGCCCTGGCCGGCGCCGTTCTGACCCTGGCCGGTGCCCTGTTGGGCTCCGTCGCTCGGGGCGGCGCCGACCTGGCCGGCGTTGCCGGCCTGGGCGGGGCGCAGGGTGCAGGCGGCCAGGGATTCCAGTCCTTCCGGCCGGTCACCCACCTGGTCGATGGCGACGGCGATCCGCTCGATCGTGGCCGCCCGCTTCTCCTTCAGCGGGTTCATGATGGGCTCGTCCGCGGCCGTGGGGTCCTGGCGGACGGACTCGGCCGACGCCTGGAGTTGCTGGTACGCGGCCGCGATCTGCTGGTCCAGCTGGGCGAGTTCGCCGTCGACGGCCTCACGGGCGCCGTCCGGCACCGTCGTCAGCCGGCTGCCGACGTCCGGGCAGTCGATCGTGGCCATGCCCGCGGAGCGGACCTGCCCGGTCGCGTCGGTGCCGCCGCCCCCGCCCCACGTGCCCTCGCTGGCCGAGGCGTAGACATTGGCCGCGACGAGCCCGCCTCCGCCCAGCATCAGGGCGACCGCTGCGAAGGTCGCGCGTCGTGCACGGGTCGGGCGTCTGCGCGTGTTGCGTCCCACGGAAGTACCTCTGAGTCTGTCGAGCGGCTCGGCATGGAAATCCCCCGCCCCATACGGATCCGAGCGCCCGAGTGTTCAGGCGTCCCGAGGATTCACCAGAATCTCATAGGCACCGCGCCACCCGGAGAGTGACTCATCTCGAATGGCAAGACGAACATCACATATCTGTATCGGACATTGCGCACTTCAACCTTCACACGGGCCACACAAATTGGCTAGGTTGACGACCAGGCCGCACGGCTCCCCCGGCGAACCACGCCGGGCCGCGTGGCCTCCGCCGAATCCGGTGCACCGTGGAGTGCAGCCGGAGCCGGGGACCCGACCGACTTCGGGGTGAATCGGCCAACGCCCTTGCGGGCGGCGGCCGTAGGGCACGCCTTCCGGAACCGACCGCCCGAACCCGACAGCTGACTCGGTAGGCGGAGCACGGAAGGAGTGCGTCCCTTCATGGCGACGGACAGCCGCGACGAGGTTCGGCAGCGGATCAACTCCCTCTACGACCGGGCCGAGGACGAGACGGGGAACTTCAACGCGACACGGGCCATGGCGGGGGCGACACGGAACCGTGGTGTTCCGCTGGCCAAGCGGCCGGCCCGGCGCTCGGATCCGGCCCTCGACGAGGTGGCCAAGCAGTGGTTCGAAGGGGCGCGGGCCAAGCTCGGCCCGTCCGTACCCGCGGTCCTGCCGGCGGACCGGATGCCCGACCGGCAGGCCGCCCCGGCTCGCTCCTCGGACCGAGCCGACCGCGATCGCCCCGGTGGTGACGGGGGGACACCGGGACGGGGTCTGCCGGAGTTGCCCGCCGGACCTTCGGGGCGGACGGGTGCCCGTGCGCTGCCGGAGCTGCCGAGTGGGGGCGCCGCAGAGCTGACCGCGCGGCCCGTGCCCGAACTGACGAGCCGCGCCCTTCCCGAACTGACGAGCCGGGTCATGGAGGTAGCGGCCGACCGCACCGCTCTGGAACTCCCCGGCCGAGCCGCTGCCGAGCTGCCGAGCCGAGCCATGCTGGAACCGGCGGGCCGCACCTCGGTGCAGCCTGCCGCCCTGTCTCTCCCCGCTCTCCCCGCCGCCCCGTCGACCCCGCAGCAGGAGTCCCGGGCACTTCCCGCCCCCGCCACCGGGTCCCGACGTCCTGCCCCAGCCGTGTCCAAGGCGGAGAACCGGCGCAAACTCGCCGCGGCCCGGGACGTGTTGTCCCGCGGCATCGCCCTGCGCACCGCGGCCGCCCAGCCCACTCCCACGCCGGACGCCCTGGGCACCGCGGCGGGTCAGGCACCACAGCCGACCGAGGACCAGTGGCGGGCACCGCAGTGGGCGGCACCCGGTGTGTTCCCGGCGCAGGAGACGGCCACCGTGCTCGGCGCGACCGCGCTTCCCGCCGGCACCGAGCCCTTCAGCCGTCCGGCCGCGACAACCCCTCTGACCGACACGGGCTCCTTCACCGCGCCGCTGCCTGCGGGCCTTCCGGCCGACACGGGGTCCTTCGCAGCGCCCCTTCCGACCGACACCGGGTCCTTCGCTGCGCCCCTTCCGACCGACACCGGGTCCTTCGCTGCGCCCCTTCCGACCGACACCGGGTCCTTCGCTGCGCCCCTTGCGACGACTGGCACCGGCGCCTTCGCCGCGCCGCTCACCGTCGACACCGGGTCCTTCGCCGTACCGCTTCCGACCGATGCTGAGGCTTTCGCCGCGCCTCTTCCAACCGACACAGGCTCCTTCGCCGCGCCTCTTCCCAGCGACACCGGGGCTTTCGCCGCACCCCTTCCGACCGGCACCGGCGCCTACGCCGCACCGCTCACCGTCGACACCGGATCCTTCGCCGTACCCCTCCCGACCGACACCGGGGCTTTCGCCGCGCCCGCCATCACCGACACCGGGTCCTTCACCGCACCCGAGACCGCCGGCGCCGCCACCTTCACCCCGCCCCCAGCCGCAGCCGCCCCCCTCCCCACCGACACCGGCTCCTTCACCTCACCCATCACCACCACCCCGACGACCGTCGCCGCCACCCCCACGACCGACACAGGCTCGTACGCACCCGCACCCGCACCCGCACCCCCCACCCCCCAGTCACCCCGCGCCCTACGCGCCGAGAAGGCCATCGCCTTCGCTCGGGCGCAGATCGGGAAGCCGTGTGTGTGGGGTGCGACGGGGCCGGACTCGTACGACTGCTCCAGCCTCACCCAGGCGGCATGGAAGGCGGCCGGGGTCACGCTGCCGCGGGCCGCGCACCAGCAGGCACTCGGGGGCGCGCCGGTCACGCTGGCCGCTCTCGAACCCGGTGACCTCGTCCTCTTCTTCGACGACGACCGGCATGTGGGCCTGCACACCGGCGACGGAATGATGATCCATGCGCCGGGCCCGGGGTCGTACATCCGCGAGGAGTCGATCTACGGCGCCGGGGAGGCGGCGATCCACCGGGTGATCCGGCCGGCGTGAGGCCGCGGGCGGGCGCCCGCCTCAGCCCGGCCGGCGCCGTCGCGCGCGCCAGCTCTCGTAGTGGTCCAGCAGGGTCTGTGCCACCGGCCGGTAGGTGAGCCCCAGTTCGTCGATGCCGCGGCGGTTGTCGACGCGGAAGCGGATGCCGAGGTGCTTGCGTATGTAGTCCTGGGTGAGGCCGAAGGAGGGCCCCAGGATGCGTACCGGCCAGTGCGGGAGCGCGGTGCGCGGCAGGCGCGGGTCGTAGGGGTGGCGGGTGCGGATGATGCGTGCCATCTCGTGGAACGACGTCATCGTCTCGGCCGCCACGATGTAGCGGCCCTTGGCCCGGGGGTTCTCGGCGGCGGCGATGTGCGCGTCGGCCACGTCCCGTACGTCGGCCGTGGTGAAGCTGAAGTCTGGGGCGCCGTAGCAGAAGTAGCCCTTGAACAGCTCGTCGAGGAGGAAGAGGCTGCCGGACTCGGAGGCGGGGGTGAGGGAAGGGCCCAGTATCAGGCCGGGGTTGACGGACACCATGCGCCAGCGGTCCTGTGCCGTCTCGGCGTCCCAGGCCGCGCGTTCGGCGACGGTCTTGGCGTAGTGGTAGGGGTTGTTCTCCGCCGTGCTGGTGGTGTTGAAGTACCGCTCGGAGAGCACTTGGCCGTCCATCTGCAGGACGTCCGCGTAGTCACCGAACACCGCGCCCACGGTGGAGGTGAACACCAGGGTCCGGACCTCCGGGGTCCGCTCGATGCTCGCCAGGACGTTGCGGGTGCCGAGCAGCGCCGGGTCCACCACGTCCCGCCGGGCGTCCCTGATCCGCTCCGGCATGAGGAACGGAGAGGCCACGTGGAAGACGACCGGGCAGCCGCGGAACGCCTCGTCGAACGAGCCCTCCTTCAGCAAGTCCGCCTCGAGCACCGTCAGTTGGTTCGGAAACGCCTCCTGCATCACCCACACCGGCCGCATCTTCGCCGCGTTCGCGGTGCTGCGTACAGTGGTGCGGACCTGGTAGCCACGCTCCAGCAGTCGTCGTACGAGATGACTGCCGACGAAGCCGCTGCCGCCGGTCACCACGACGGTCGTCTCCCCGTGTCCGCCCACGCGCCCTCCTCCGCAAGAGACCCCGGGCAGCGAACCCGGGCACGCGACCCCCATAAGAGACCCCTGGGGAAGTCATAAGATCCACTTATGAGGTCATAGACCGGACCCGTGTACTAACTTAGGTCTGCCTTAGTCTAGGCTTCCCACTCGAGTATCTGATCACGCTCGAAGGGAACTGATCATGCCGCGCCCCCTGCGGGTAGCCATCGTCGGAGCCGGCCCCGCCGGGATCTACGCCGCCGACGCCCTGCTCAAGTCCGAGGTGGCCGCCGAACCCGGCGTCTCCATCGACCTCTTCGAGCGGATGCCCGCCCCGTTCGGCCTGATCCGGTACGGCGTGGCGCCCGACCACCCGCGCATCAAGGGCATCGTCACCGCCCTGCACCAGGTGCTCGACAAGCCCCAGATCCGACTGTTCGGCAACGTCGACTACCCGAACGACATCAGCCTGGACGACCTGCGGTCCTTCTACGACGCGGTGATCTTCTCCACCGGCGCCACGGCCGACCGGGATCTGCCGGTCCCGGGCATCGAGCTGGACGGCTCGTACGGCGCCGCCGACTTCGTGTCCTGGTACGACGGCCACCCGGACGTGCCCCGCACCTGGCCGCTGGAGGCCGAGAAGGTCGCCGTGCTCGGCGTCGGCAACGTGGCGCTCGACGTGGCCCGGATCCTCGCCAAGACGGCGGACGAGCTGCTGCCGACCGAGATACCCGCGAACGTCTACGACGGTCTGAAGGCGAACAAGGCCGTGGAGATCCACGTCTTCGGCCGCCGTGGCCCGGCGCAGGCCAAGTTCAGCCCGATGGAGCTGCGCGAGCTGGACCACTCCCCCAACATCGAGGTCATCGTCGACCCCGAGGACATCGACTACGACGCGGGCTCCATCGAGACCCGGCGCGGCAACAAGCAGGCCGACATGGTCGCCAAGACCCTGGAGAACTGGGCGATCCGGGACGTCGGCGACCGGCCGCACAAGCTGTTCCTGCACTTCTTCGAGTCGCCCTCGGAGATCCTCGGCGAGGACGGCAAGGTGGCCGGCCTGCGCACCGAGCGCACCGCCCTCGACGGCACCGGCAACGTCAAGGGCACCGGCGAGTTCAAGGACTGGGACGTCACCGCGATCTACCGCGCCGTCGGCTACCTCTCCGACAAGCTGCCCAAGCTGCCGTGGGACATCGAGTCCGGCACGGTCCCGGACCAGGGCGGCCGCGTCATCGAGGAGAGCGGCAACCACCTGCAGTCGACGTACGTCACCGGCTGGATCCGGCGCGGCCCGGTCGGCCTGATCGGCCACACCAAGGGTGACGCCAACGAGACCGTGTCCAACCTGCTGGACGACTTCGCCAACGGCCGTCTGCACACCCCGGACTCCCCCGCGCCTCAGGCCGTGGACGCGTTCCTCGCCGAGCGTGAGATCCGCTTCACCACCTGGGAGGGCTGGTACAAGCTGGACGCCGCCGAGCGGGCGCTGGGCGAGCCGCAGGGCCGTGAGCGCGTGAAGATCGTCGAGCGCGAGGACATGCTCCGGGAGAGCGGAGCCTGATTCCCGGGAGTGCCCTGGGAGGCCTCGGTCACGAGTCCAACGAGGCCTCCCAGGGCCCCTGTTAGGGTCCTGAGGTGTTCTCGCTACGTGAGCCCCTCATCTTCACCCGCCTGCGCGAGGCGCGCCGCATCCTCGTCGCCGGTGCGGGCGGCGGTTTCGACGTCTACGCCGGACTGCCGCTGGCGTTCGCGCTGCGGTCGGCCGGAGCGGAGGTCCATCTGGCCAACCTGTCCTTCTCCGACCTGTACGGCCTGAGCCTGGACAGCTGGGTGGAGGAGGACGTCGCCGCCGTCCGCCCGGACACCCCGCTGCGCGGCGACTACTTTCCCGAGCGCGCGCTCGCCCGGTGGCTCGAGGCGCAGGGGATGCCCGACACCGTGTACGCCTTTCCCCGTACGGGCGTCGAGCCGCTGCGCGCCGCCTACCGGAGGCTCCTGGACCATCTGGGCGGCGTGGACGCCGTCGTGCTGGTGGACGGCGGTACCGACATCCTGATGCGCGGGGACGAGCACGGGCTCGGCACGCCGGAGGAGGACATGGCGAGCCTGGCCGCCGTCGCCGGTCTCGACGAGGTCCCGCACCGGCTGGTGGCCTGCCTGGGCTTCGGGGTGGACGCCTACCACGGCGTCAACCACGCCCTGTTCCTGGAGAACCTGGCCGCCCTGGACCGCGAGGGCGCCTATCTGGGGGCGTTCTCGCTCCCCAGGGAGAGCCAGGAGGGCGCGCTCTATCTCGACGCGGTGGCGCATGCCCAGCAGAGCCACGAGAGCCACCCGAGCATCGTCCACGGCTCGGTCGCGGCCGCCGTGCGCGGGGACTTCGGCGACGTGCGGTTCACCGAGCGCACCCGGGACAGCGAGCTGTTCGTCAACCCGCTGATGTCCCTCTACTTCTGTGTGGACCTGCCCGCGCTGGCCCGTGCGAACCTCTACCTCGACCGGCTGGAAGGCACGGTGCTGATGCGGCAGATCAGCTCGGTGATCGCCGGGTTCCGTGAGGAGCTGCCGCGTCAGCGGGCGCCCCGGTCGTTCCCGCACTGAGCCGGGGCGCACCGGTCACGACAGGCCGGGCTCGGCCGCGACCAGGTCCCGGCGGCCGACCACCGCGAGCGTCACGGTCAGCAGGGCGAGCGCGGCCGTCTGCACGAGAGCGCCGCCGAGGTAGGCGGCGGGCACGGGCAGATGGAGCCAGGGGTAGAGAGCCGCTACCCGGACGGCAAGGATCAGCAGGCCGAGAGCGGCCAGGGCGAGCGCGCCGCCGGGCGTCGTACGGTCACCGCTCCGGCTCTGCCACAGGAGCCAGCCGAGCGCGCCGATGACGAAGCAGCTCGCGGGGGCCCACGCCAGGTCGGGGAGGGCGGGCAGCACCACGACGGACGCGCCCATCACCACACAGGCAGTCATGAAGACCAGCCCGGGTGTACCGGCGGGGAGCCGGGCCGGGGGTGCGTCCCGGTGGTGGGAGGCGCAGAGCGCGAGGGCCGGCAGCCAGGCCAGGAGCCCGAAGGAGGCGGCGAACGCCGGGTCCGCCGGGACCATCGCGCCCGTCAGCGGGCCGAGCAGCGGCCAGAGGGTGGGCAGCGCGGCCCCCAGCGCGGCCGTCCGGGCGAGGCGTCGACGGTCGTGGAGGAGGGCGAAGTACGCGACCGTCCACAGCAGCGGAAGGATCCACTGGGCGGCGGTGACCACCGCGGTGAGCAGTCCGTGGTCGGTGAACTGAGACAGGAACAGGTGCCGCCCCGAGCCGCCCCGGCCGACGGCCCAGGTCAGTTCGAGGACCAGCTCGACGACCCCCGCGGCCGCCTGGATCAGCACGGCGAACAGGGCGAAGAGCCGGACGGTCGAGCCGAGGAGGACGTAGCGGCGCGGCGCCCCGGGCGCTCCCAGCCGGCTGCGCACGGCGAGGGCCGCGATGCTCGCCACCTCGCCCAGGGTGGGCCGGCTCTGGTCCTGTGTGTCGCGGTCGACGTCCCACAGGTACGTCTCGACCATCTCCTCCTCCCGTTCGCGCCGGTAGTAGGCGGGGAGCAGGCGCAGGACGGTGCGGTAGCGGGATTCCAGGAGCGTGGTCATGCGAAGCCTCCCGCGAGTCCGGGTGCCGTGGGGGGTTTGGGGGCGGTGTCGGCCGGTGCGGCGGCCCGGCGGCCCTCGGCGATGCGCCGCTTGGCGGCCCCGGCACCGGCGGCCATGCGCTCCGCCTCCGCGTCGAGGGCCGCCACTCCGTCCTCGGTGAGCCGGTAGTAGCGCCGCAGGCGGCCCTGCTGCACCTCCTCCCGGTCCAGCACGATCAGTCCGTCGGCGGTCAGCCGGTCCAGCACCCCGTAGAGGGTGCCCACCCTGAGCTGCACCTCTCCGTCGGACAGCTCCTCGACCTCGCGCAGGATGCCGTAGCCGTGCCGCGGCTGGTCGGCCAGCGCCGTGAGGACGAAGAACGCCGCTCGGGTCATGTTCCTCGATGCCATGCGAGCAGAATATATCGGCAGCCGATATATATCGAGCTACATGCGGGGGGCGTGGTGGACCTCCTGCGCGAGACCCGGCAGGTTCGCCGCACATGGTGAACGGGGCCTACCCCTAAGCGGATGGGAGGGCGGACCCCGTTCGACGGACAGTTTTCGGTACCGAGGGACGGTCCGGGGACGCGTGAACAGCGCTCACGTGATGTGTGCGGCGCGCGCCCCGGGTGCGGGGCGCACACCCCGTGCGCGGGGCGCGACGGCGCGGCGGCGCGCCGCCCCCGGACCCCGCCCGGCGTGTGCCGTGCCCGGGCGGTGATACTGGAGGGCGCACCCGCCCCCATCAGCAGATTGGCCCATGTCGAACTCCGCCACCGACCGCGCCACCATCCCGCAGACCCTCTGGGCGGCCCGAGGCCGCCACACCGGTCCCGCCGCCGAGGACGTCGTCCGTCGCACCCTGCGCCGGCACAAGGAGAGCGGGGACATCGACGACTTCGCCGAGCTACCCGTAGCCGCGGAATCCCCCGAGGACTCCGCCAAGGACTCCCCCGAACGGATCTTCGAGGCACGCTGGCGGGCCGGCGGCACCGAAACCGTGCGGGCCCGGCTCACTCTCGTACCCCTGCAAGGCCGGCCGGAGGGGCGGCAGTGGACGCTCGTCGCGGAGGCGGAGCGCCCGTGGGACGAGGCGTGGCCCTCGCCGGCGACGCTGTTCTGGCCCGAGGCCGGGCCGGCGGAGGGCGCCGACGGCGCCTGGGACCACCACCCCACCGTCGCGGGCCTGCGCTTCCGGCAGGTGAACGCGCTCCCCGAGGACGACAAGGAGATGCGGCGCCGGCTGCGGGACGCGGCTCGCGAGGCCTGGTGCGTGAACCTCGTCGTGCACGAGGCGATGACCCCGGACGAACGCGGCCGGCTGCCGCTGGCCCAGCTGCTGCCGCCCGGGCTGCGGCACCGCGTGCTGGAGCACCGGGCCGCGCCGCAGCAACTGCGCGCCGTCAACTGGGCGCTGAAGGACCTCGGCGTCGAGGTGCCGCGCGGCGGCGCCGTCCTGCTGCCCCCCGACCCCGCGCCGCAGGGCTACGACCGCCGGGAACACAGCGTGCGCACCGTCTTCCTGGACGGCTCCGAGCCGGCCGAACTCGTCGCGGCCCTGCGGCACTTCGCCACCCTGCCCCGGCCCCTGCCACAGGGTGCGGCGCAGGCGCTGGCGGACCTGCGGGACAACTGGACCCTGCTGACCCTCCAGGAGGAGCTGGACCGCGAACGGCGGCTGGTCGCCATGTACGCCGAGGCGCTGGAGGCCATGACGAAGTCCCGGGACCTGTACCGGGAGGCCGCCGAGCAGGCCCACCAGGCCCTGGCCGCCTACCGCGACGCGCCCGCCCCGCACGCATTGCCCCACCAGCAGGAGCGGCCCGGCGCCCGGACGCCCTCCGCGCTGCAGCAGTTGACACGGACCTTCGAACGGCTGAAGTTCAGCACGAAGGGTTCGCGCCCGGACGCCTCCCCCGGTGGCGACGGCACGGACACCACCGACCCGGCGTGAGCCAGGACGGACAGGAGGCCGCATGGATTCCACCACGACCCTGCTGGTGATCGTCGGCGTCGTCGCGGCGCTGCTGCTCGGCGTGGCCGTCTGGCTGCTGGTGCGGCTGGTGCGCGCCCGGCGGACCCTGCAGCGGGCCGGGCTGCCGACGGGGCCGCGCTGGGTGTTCTGGGGCGCGATCCTGTACCTGGTGCTGCCCGCCGACCTGCTGCCCGATCCGGTCTACCTGGACGACATCGCCGTCCTGCTCCTCGCGCTGCGCAGCCTGCGCACCGCCCGCACGCTGCCGCCCGGACCCTCGGAGTACTGAACTTCCGCTGTACGAGGACAGGTGGTCGGTACGGGCCCCCTCCCCACGGCCGCAACCCTGCAGTACCGTCTCCTCCCGCCCAGGTGCAATACGGCACCGACGTGGCGCATTCTTGTGTCATCCACCCGGCGGTACGGGACGAGGTAGGGCCCATGGCTGGGAGCGGAGAGCCGGCGGTCCGTACGCGGGCGCGGCTGACCACACTGCTGGTCGACGCCTCGACCGGCGCGCTCGGTGCGGCCGGAGCGCGTGTGGCGGGCGTGTACCTGCGCTCCAGCACCCCGGGGCTGCTGCGCCTCGCGGTGCTCGTCGGGCTGCCCGGCCCACTGTTCCGGCCCTGGTGGCGACTGCACGTCGGCCGGCCCTTCCCGGTGGCCGACGCCTACCGGCTCGGCGTCC
The DNA here is from genome assembly GCF_042895235.1 of Streptomyces sp. NPDC001410. Classification (NCBI taxonomy): domain Bacteria; kingdom Bacillati; phylum Actinomycetota; class Actinomycetes; order Kitasatosporales; family Streptomycetaceae; genus Streptomyces; species Streptomyces sp. NPDC001410. The sequence goes on along the minus strand of NZ_JBIAWE010000003.1, from coordinate 102,626 downwards.
AAGTGGTGTTGCCCAACGCCACGGAGACGGTGCGCCGGTACCCCCAGTTCGCGGCGGGTCTGCCCTTCCCGTTCGGGTCGGTGCACGTGCCCGTGCCGGGCGGGACCGAGCCCCTCGGGGTGCTCACCGTGCTGCGCCCCGCGGCGACGGACACCGTGGACGAGCTGCTGGACCGCGAACTGCTCGCGCGGCTCGCCGAGGGTCTTGGAGCCGAGCTGCTCGCGCTCGCCGACGGGGACGAGGCGGTCATCGCCTGGGACGGGGAACCCCATTGCGTACGACCGCCCGCGACCCGGCCCGCCCAGGCGCGCGTGGGCCGGTTCACCTGGGATCCGGAGACCTCGGCGGTGCACCTGGACGACCGGCTGTACGCGCTGCTCGGACTGGATCCGGCCGAGTTCGCGGGGACCGGCCCGGCGCTCGCGGACGCCGTGTCCCCGGCCGAGGCGCACCGGATCCTGGCCGCGCTGCGCGATGCGGGCGCCGGGAAGCCGCCGGCCGCGCCCCTGAACCTGTGGTCGGAGGAAGGGACCCCGCGGCTCCTCGACCTGTCCCCGGCGGCAGAGGCCCGCGAGGCGTCCCTGGTCGACGGAACCGTCTTCGACCCCGGCCCGGGCGTCTCCGCGGACGGCGCGGCCGACCTGCTTCCGCAAGGGGTGTTCTGCCTGGACCGGCTCGGGCTGCTCGTGTACGTCAACCCGGCCGCGGCACGCATGGCGGGCCGGGAACGGGCCTGGCTGCTCGGCCGTCCGCTGTGGGAAGCGATGCCGTGGCTGACCGGGCCGCCGTACGACGACCATCTGCGCAGCGTGCTGCTGTCCCAGGAGCCGGTGCACGTGCACGTCCGGCGTCCGGCTCCCGGGTGTGCCGCAAACGGTGAGGGCGACTGGCTCGCCCTCTCGGTGCATCCCGGCCCCGACATCCTGACCTGCACGCTCGTCCCGGCCAGCCGTGTCGACGCGCCCGCTGAACCCTCCCCCGAAGCCCCGGCCGAGGCCGAGCCGCACACGCCGGAGGACACGGTGCCCGGCGATCACTCGCTGACGCCGCTGTACCGGCCCATCGCCCTCGCCATCGCGCTGACGGACGCCGTGACCGCCCGGCAGGTGTCGGCGGTCGTGATGCAGGAGCTGCTGCCCGCGTTCGGCGGCCGCCGCCTGGCCATCTACCTGCTCCAGGACCGGCACCTGTACCTGGCCTGGGAGACCGGGTTCCCGCAGGGCTTCCTCGCCCCCTTCGAGGGCGTCGGCCTCGAAGCGCACCTGCCCGGCGTGGAGACCCTCACGACCGGCCGCCCGATCTTCTTCGAGTCCATGCACCAGCTGGCGGCCACCTACCCGGGCATCCCCCTGGACGCGGAGGAGGGTGCCCGCGCCTTCCTGCCGCTGATCGCCTCCGGCCGGCCGGTCGGCTCCTGCATCCTCGGCTTCGACCGGCCGCGCAGCTTCAGCACCGAGGAGCGGACGGTCCTCACCGCGCTCGCCGGGCTGATCGCACACGCGATGGAGAAGGCACAGCGCTACGACACCGAGGCCGCGCTCGCCCGCGGCCTGCAGCAGGCCCTGCTGCCCCGGAGGCTGTCGGCGCACCCGCAGGTGGAGACGGCGGGCCGCTATCTGCCGGGCACGCAGGGCATGGACGTCGGCGGGGACTGGTACGACGTCGTCGAGGCCGGGGACGGGCTGGCGCTGGTCATCGGCGATGTGCAGGGGCACGGGGTGCAGGCGGCGGCCACCATGGGCCAGCTGCGCAGCGCCGTACGCGCCTTCGCGCTCGGGGACCGGCCGCCCGACGAGGTGCTGAGCGGCACGAACCACCTGCTCATCGACCTCGACCCGGGCCAGTTCGCCAGCTGCTGCTACGTCCGTCTCGACCCGGCCACCGGGCAGGCCCGGGCCGCCCGGGCGGGACATCCGCCGCCGCTGCTGCGCCACCCCGACGGACGCACCGAGGTGCTGGACATCCCGGGCGGTGTCGTCCTCGGGGTGGATCCGTGCGCCCAGTACCCGGAGACCGACCTGCGGTTGGAGCCGGACGCGATCCTCGCCCTGTACACCGACGGCCTCGTGGAGCGGCCCGGCGCCGACATCGACGAGGGCATCACCGCGCTGCGCCTCGCGCTCGCGAAGGCCGGCGGGGTCGCCGGACGGCGCGGCGGCCGGTCCCTGGCCGGGGTCGCCGACCGGATCACCGCCACCGCCCGGCACGCCGCCGCCCGCCCCGACGACGTGGCGCTGCTGCTCGCCACCCGCCGTACCCCGCACCGCCGGTGACCGGAGCCCGCCGCCAAAACGGGCGGCTGTCACCTCGGGCGACGGCCTCGCCTGACGGGGCCGGGCAGTGTAGACATGGGCACATGGTGCGTCTGCCCGGCCGGTCCGCGACCCGGCCGCCCCGTCCTTCCGGGCAACCGCGCGCACCGCAGGGCCCGCGGAAGGACACTTCGGGCGCGAACGGCGGCCGTCCGGGAGTGCTGCGGTCGGTGACCGGAGGCAGCGTCGCCGGGCAGGTGTTCGTCCTCCAGGTGGTGATCGTGCTGCTGCTGGTCGTGTCGGCCGTGGTGGCACAGGTGCTCCAGGTGCAGCACGACAGCAGCAGGGAGGCCTTCAACCGCTCCCTGGCCGTCGCCGAGACGTTCGCCCACGCGCCCGGCACGGCGGCCGCGCTGCGCGCCCCGGATCCGACGGCCATCCTGCAGCCGAAGGCCGAGGCCGCCCGCAAGGGGTCCGGCGTGGACTTCATCGTGGTGATGAACACCGACGGCATCCGCTACACCCACCCCAAGCCGGACCGCATCGGCAAGAAGTTCGTCGGGACCATCGCGCCGGCGCTGGCCGGCGGCACGGTCGTCGAGAAGATCCACGGGACGATCGGCGAGCTGGTGCAGGTCGTCGTGCCGGTGAAGGACTCCGGCGGCAAGGTGGTCGGCCTGGTCTCGGCCGGCATCACCACCGAGCACGTGGGCGGGACCGCCGACCAGCAACTGCCCCTGCTGCTCGCGGCGGCCGCGGCGGCACTCGCGCTGGCCACCGGGGGCACGGCCCTGGTCAGCCGGCGTCTGCTGCGCCAGACGCACGGCCTCGGCCCGTACGAGATGACGCGGATGTACGAGCACCACGACGCGGTGCTGCACTCCGTCCGGGAGGGCGTGCTCATCGTCGGCGGCGACGGGCGGCTGGTGCTCGCCAACGACGAGGCGCAGCGGCTGCTGGACCTGCCCGAGGACGCCGAGCAGCGTCATGTGCTGGAGCTGGGTCTGGACGACGACACGGCCGGGCTGCTCTCCTCCGGGCGGGTCGCCACGGACGAGGTGCATCTGGTGAAGGACCGGCTGCTGGCCATCAACCAGCGCCCCACCGACCTGCGCGGCGGCCCGGCCGGCAGCGTCACCACGCTGCGCGACTCCACGGAGCTGCGCGCCGTTTCGGGCCGTGCGGAGGTGGCGCGCGAGCGGCTGAACATGCTGTACGACGCCGGCGTGGGCATCGGCACCAGCCTGGACGTGGCCCGCACGGCGCAGGAGCTGGCGGAGCTGGCCGTGCCGCGGTTCGCGGACTTCGTCACCGTGGACCTGTTCGATCCGGTGCTGAACGGGGAGGAGCCGAGGCCCGGGACCGCGCTGCGCCGGGCGGCCTGCAGCGGCATCCGCAAGGACGCCCCGCTGTACCCGGTGGGCGAGCGCATCCGGTTCGTGCCGACCTCGCCGCAGGCCCGGAGCCTGACGACCGGGCAGTCCGTGGTCGAGCCGGTACTGAGCGAGGCGCCCGGCTGGCTCGCCCAGGACCTGGAGCGCACCGAACAGATCGTGACCTCCGGCATCCACTCGCTGATCACCGTGCCGCTGCGGGCCGGCACCCTGGTCCTCGGTCTGGCCAACTTCTATCGTTCGGAGAAGCCGCAGCCGTTCGACGCCGAGGAGCTGGCGCTCGCCGAGGAACTGGTCGCGCGGGCCGCCGTGTCCATCGACAACGCCCGCCGCTACACCCGTGAGCACAGCATGGCGGTGACCCTCCAGCGCAGCCTGCTGCCGCGCTCCCTGCCCGAGCAGGGCGCCCTGGAGATCGCCTACCGCTATCTGCCGGCGCAGGCGGGGGTGGGCGGCGACTGGTTCGACGTACTGCCGCTGTCCGGCACCCGGGTGGCCATGGTGGTGGGGGACGTCGTGGGCCACGGCCTGCACGCGGCGGCGACCATGGGCCGGCTGCGCACGGCGGTGCACAACTTCTCCTCGCTCGATCTGCCGCCCGACGAACTCCTCGGCCTGCTCGACGAGTTGGTGGGCCGGATCGACCAGGACGAGACCCCGGCCGACGGCGCCGCCGCGGTCACCGGCGCGACCTGCCTGTACGCGGTGTACGACCCGGTGTCCCGGGTCTGCACGGTGGCCCGGGCCGGCCATCCGCCGCCCGCGCTGGTGCACCCCGACGGCCGCGTGGAGTTCCCGGACGTGCCCGCCGGTCCCCCGCTGGGCCTCGGCGGGCTGCCGTTCGAGACGGCCGACCTGGAACTCGCGGAGGGCAGCCGCCTGGTCCTGTACACCGACGGCCTGGTGGAGGACCGGGACCGGGACATCGACGAGGGCCTGGAACTGCTGCGCGACGCCCTCGGCCGGGCGCCCGACGCCTCGCCCGAGGACGCCTGCCGGGCGGTGCTCGACAGCCTCCCGAACCGGCCCAGCGACGACGTCGCGCTGATCGTGGCCCGCACCCGCGTCCTCGGCGCCGACCGGGTCGCCGAGTGGCAGGTGCCGTCGGATCCGGTGGCCGTCTCTCAGGTACGGGCCTCGGTCACCCGGCAGCTGGCCGAATGGGACCTGGACGAGCTGTCGTTCACGACGGAGCTGATCCTGAGCGAGCTGGTCACCAACGCCATCCGCTACGGACGCGGACCGATCGGCGTACGGCTGCTGCGCGACCGCACGCTGATCTGCGAGGTCTCCGACCGCAGCACGACCTCCCCGCATCTGCGGTACGCGGCCACCACTGACGAGGGCGGCCGGGGCCTGTTCCTGGTCGCCCAGCTCGCCGAACGCTGGGGCACCCGCTACACCCACAACGGCAAGATCATCTGGGCGGAGCAGCCGCTGCCCTGAGCGCAGGGTGGTCAGCCCAGGGCGCGGTCCAGGTTGAACGCGGCGCTGATGAGGGACAGGTGGGTGAACGCCTGCGGGAAGTTGCCCTGTTGCTCACCGGTGCGGCCGATCTCCTCGGCGTACAGGCCGAGATGGTTGGCGTAGGTGAGCATCTTCTCGAAGGCCAGCCGGGCCTCGTCGAGCCGGCCGGCCCGGACCAGTGCCTCGACGTACCAGAAGGAGCAGATGGAGAAGGTGCCCTCGTCTCCGCGCAGTCCGTCGGGGCTGGCCTGCGGGTCGTAGCGGTAGACGAGGGAGTCGGAGACCAGGTCCTCGGAGAGGGCGTCCAGGGTGGACAGCCACTTCGGGTCGGTCGGCGCGATGAACTTGGCCAGCGGCATCATCAGCAACGACGCGTCGAGCACGTCGGCGCCCTCGTACTGCACGAAGGCGCCCCGGCGCTCCGACCAGCCGCGCTCCATGATCCGCCGGTAGATGGCGTCCCGGGCCTGGCGCCAGCGGCGATGGTCGGCGGGCAGCCCGCGGTGGGTGGCGAGGCGGATGGCCCGCTCGATGGCGACCCAGCACATCAGCCGCGAGTACAGGAAGTTCTTGCGGCCGCCGCGGGTCTCCCACACGCCCTCGTCGGGCTGGTCCCAGTTGTCGCACACCCAGTCGACGAGGTGGCACACGTCGTCCCACTGGCCGCTGGAGATGGGCTCGGCCCACTTGTCGTAGAGGTAGATCGAGTCGATCAGGGCGCCGTAGATGTCCAGCTGGAGCTGGTCGGCGGCGGCGTTGCCGACCCGGACCGGGGCGGAGCCGAGGTGTCCCTCCAGGTGGGGCAGTTCGCGCTCGGGCAGGTCGGCACGGCCGTCGATGCCGTACATGATCTGCAGCGGTCCTGCGCCGTCGCCGCAGCCGGGGCTGATGTGCGTGGTCAGGAACTTCATGAAGGCCGCGGCCTCGCCGCTGAAGCCGAGCCTGAGCAGCGCGTAGACGGCGAAGGCGGCGTCGCGGACCCACACGTAGCGGTAGTCCCAGTTGCGCTCGCCGCCGAGCTGCTCGGGCAGGCTGGTGGTGGGCGCGGCGACGATGGCGCCGGTGGGGGCGTAGGTGAGGAGCTTGAGGGTGAGGGCGGAGCGGTGCACCATCTCGCGCCAGCGGCCGCGGTAGCGGGACTGGTGCAGCCAGCGCCGCCAGTAGGCGACGGTGGCGTTGAACTCATGCTCGGCCTCGGCGTGGGCGCAGCCGCGGGGGGCCACCTCGGTGCCGACCTGGTCCAGGGCGAACACCGCCGTCTCGCCCTCGCTCAGCTTGAAGTCGGCCCGCGCGTCCCGGCCGTCGCACTCCACGACGACGGTGGAGGTGAGGGCGAGGGACAGCTTGGCGGACTCGAAGACGACGAGGCCGTTCAGGGTGCGCAGGGTGTGCGGGTCGGATCCGTAGTCGAAGCGCGGGGCGATCAGGGCCCGGAAGGGCACGGTGCCGCGGACGCACACCACGCGCCGGATGAGCCGGTGCCGGCCCTCGACATGTGACTCCTCTCCGCTGACCGGCATGAAGTCCTGGACCTCGCCGACACCGTCCTCGGTGAAGAACCGGGTGATCAGCACGTTGGTGTCCGGGAAGTAGAACTGTTTGGTGCGCGCCGGTACGGCGGCGGCCAGCTCGAATCGGCCGCCGCGCTCGGCGTCGAGGATGGCCGCGAAGACACTGGGTGCGTCGAAGGACGGGGAGCAGTACCAGTCGATCGTGCCGTTGGTGCCGACCAGGGCGACGCTGCGCAGATCGCCGATGAGGCCGTGTTCGGCGATCGGCAGGTAGCGGGGGCTCCCGGACAGGTCCTGCGGGAAGGGGATCTCGGCCATCGCTCGGGCCTCCCGGTGCGGTGTGCGGGCTGCATTCCAGCTCGGGCTGCATTCCAGCTTAGGGCGAGTGCTTCGGCTACGGCCGGGCAGACGCCTGTCACCCGACGCCGATGCGCCTTCCGGATGCAGGGTGCGCAAAGGCGCGGAATGGTGAGAGTGTGCCCCGTTCGGCGGCACCGGCACGGATGCGGTCATCCGGACCGAGGAGGAGGCATCATGTCGACATCCACACCCGAAGAGTCCCGTGCGTCCGACGACCACTGCACCCCGGACGCCCTGCTCCACTCCGCTCCGCCGAGGGACGTCACCGCGGAGGACCTGGTGATGGCAGCGGGCAGGGACGTCACTCCGGCGAACCTCGACTGGGCGCGCCGCAAGCTGGAGACCGAGGGCCAGGCAGCCGTCGAGAAGCTGCTGCCCTAGGGCGGTCCGGGGAATCCGGGGACACCAACGGGGAGGCGCCGGGCAGGGGCGCGCGGGTCGTACGGCACCGCGCCCGCCCGGCGCCCGGTGCTGCCCGCACGCGTCGTCGCCACGTATTGCCCGCAGGTGCTCAGGCCTGCCGGGTGCCGCCCCGTCCGTAGCCGACGGCGAGGAGCAGCGCGGCGAGAGCGGTCAGGGCGGTGCCCTGCCAGCCGAGGGTGCTGAGCAGGGGTGCGGCGAGGCTGGTGCCGACGGCGCCGATCGTGAAGTACAGCACGAGGTAGACGCTGCTGAGGCTGCCGGAGCGCCCGGGGTCGAGGGCGATGACGCGGCTCTGGTTGGCGGCCTGGGCGGCGAAGCAGCCGGCGTCGCAGAGCGCGAGTCCGGCTGCCGTGACCAACGGGGTGTTCAGGCCGGTGACCAGGAGGGCGACTCCGGCCGCGGCGGCCGCCATGGAAGCGGTGATCACGGCACGGGGACCGTACCGGTCGGCGAGGCGTCCGGTGAGCGGGAGTGCCGCGAAGCCGAGGAGTCCGGCCAGGCTGTACAGGCCGATGGTGGTCGGGCCGAGGGAGTAGGGCGGCTGGGCCAGGGCCAGGGCGAGGGCGACCCAGACGAGGTTGAAGGCGAAGTACCACAGCCCTCCGGTGGCCACCGCGCGGCGCAGCTGCGGATGGTGGCGCAGGAGCGGGGGAAGCGAGCCGAGGGTGGCGCGGTAGCTGCGGCGGGAGTGCGGCCGCTGCCGAGGCAGGAGCGTGGCGGCGGCGATCGCGCCGAGCAGGGCGAGGGCGGCGAAGACGAGGAGCATCCGCCGCCAGCCGAGGACGTCCGCGAGGGTTCCGCCCGCCAGGCGGCTGAGCAGGATGCCGGCCGACATGCCGGCGGCCACGGTGGCGACGCCGGTTCCCCGGCTCCCGGGCGGGGCGTGCCGGCCGGCGATGCTGCCGGCCTGGGCTGCGACACTGGCGGCCGCGCCGATGAGCAGGTAGGCGGCCAGGAGTGCGACCGCGCCGGGTGCGTCCGCGGCGAGGGTGAGGGCGGCGGCCAGGGCGGTGAGCTGCGCGGCCACCAGGCGGTTGGGGGCCAGGTGGTCGGTGAGCGGGAGCAGGAGGGCGAAGCCGGTCATGCAGCCGGCGAGCGCGGCGGTCGGTACGAGGCCGATCACGGAGAGGGGGACGCCCAGGTCGGCGGCGACCGCGGTGAGCGCGGGCTGCAGGGCGTAGTTGTTGGCGATCGCCGTCCCGGCTATGGAGGCGAGGAGGAAGGTGCCGTCTCGGGGAAGGGGTCGGGTCACGGCTGTGCGCCGCGGGTGAGGACGACGGCGTAGCGGCACTCGGCGTCGGTGGTGTTGGCGAAGACGCGCTCGGCGGGCTCGCCGAGTTCGATGGTGTCGCCCGTGTCGAGTTCGTGGACCGTGTCGCCGTCGTGGAAGGTCAGCCGGCCGTCGAGGACCCAGACGACCTGGCGTACGAAGGCGAAGGCCGCGGCCGGATACGGCACCCGGGCACCGGCGGGCAGGCGGATCTCGGCGATCTCCGCGGGGAAGTGCGGGCCGGTGATCTGGCGGCGCCGGTAGCCGGTGCCGGGGTCGCGCCACTCGGGCGCGTCGTCCCGGCGGCGCACTCCCGCGGCGCCGTCCGCGTGGCCCTGCGTTCCCTCGTCCTCCTGCGCTCCTTCGGCGAGGGCGAGCAAGGAGGCCACACTGAGCTGGAAGGCGGCGGACAGCTTGCCGAGGACGACGGCGGTGGGGCTGCTCTCGCCGCGCTCGATCCTGCTGATCATGGCCTGGGAGACACCGGAGGCGTCCGCGAGCTGGGCCAGGGTCCAGCGGCGGCGCTCCCGCTCGGTGCGGACGCGGGCCGCGATCTGCCCCACCAGAGGATCTACTATGTTGGACATGAATCCAATATACGAGAGAAGCCGGGCCGTGACGGTACGGCCGGCACACTCCGGCGACGCGGAGGCGATCCGCGCGATCCGCAACCACGCGGTCGAGCACTCGACGGCCCTGTGGACGCAGACCCCGCAGTCCCCCGCCGAGGGGGCGGCCTGGCTGGCCGCCCACCTGGAGCGCGGCTCGGTGTTCGTGGCCGAGGTGGAAGGCGAGGTGGCCGGGTTCGCGACCTACGGCCCGTGGCGGAGCCTGGACGGGTACCGGCACACGGTGGAGGACTCGGTCTACGTCCGCGAGGACCGGCACGGGCTCGGCATCGGCTCGGCGCTGCTCGCCACCCTCATCGCCGCTGCCCGCGAGGCCGGCCACCACGTCGTCATCGCCGGCATCGAGGCCGGGAACACCGCGTCGGTCCGGCTGCACGAGCGGTTCGGGTTCCATCACGTCGGAACGGTCCCGGAGGTCGGCACCAAGTTCGGCCGCTGGCTCGACCTGACGATCATGCGGCTGCCCCTGACCTGAGCCACCGGCAGCCGCCGCGGACGGGGCTGAACGCCCACCCCGGAGGGCAGGCGCTCAGCTCGACGGATCAGGGCACCCGGGTACGACCCATGGCTCCCTGCGCGGGTGAGGTCAGGGGACGAGCCGCACGATCTGCGGGTCGTGGTCGCTGGCCTGGTCGGTGAACTCGGCGTTGGTGTGGACGATGTCGTAGTCGTACGAGGACAGCGCCGGGCTGGTCAGGATGTGGTCCAGGACCTGGGAGTTGCCCTGGTACACGTAGGTGTAGCGCTCCGCCACGGGCAGCGTGACGGGGAGGTCGGTGAGGCCGGTGCCCGAGGTCAGGGTGGACAGGGTGCCGGAGAACTCGTAGTCGTTGAGGTCGCCGAGGACCACGACCCGGGCGCTGGGCTGGACGGCCAGCAGCTGCTTCACGAAGCCGTTGACCTGGGTGGCCTGCTGGGCGCGCTGGGTCTCCGAGCTGCGGGTGGGCGGCTGGACGCGGGCGTAGAGGGGCTGGTCGCCGCCCTTGGAGTTGAAGTGGTTGGCGATCACGAAGACCGTCTTGCCCTGGAAGGTGAACTCGCCGGCCAGCGGCTTGCGGCTGCTGTTCCAGGCGGAGTTGGTGGGGTTGATCCGGCCGGGCGAGTAGGACAGCGCCGCGGTGCCGCCGTTGTCGACCACGGACACCGCGTTGGTGGAGGTGCCGCCGGGGCGGTCGGTGAAGCCGACGCGCGCGGGGTTGTAGAGGAAGCCGACGCGGATGTTGCCGCCGGGCTCGCCGCCGTCCGAGTCGTTGACCGGGTTGATCTGGCGGTAGGCGTAGGTCGGGCCGCCGGCCGCGGTGATGGCGTTGATCAGCTTGGTGTAGGTCTGGTCGGCGGCCACCACGCCGTTGTCGGTCGGGCCGTTGTTGTCCTGGATCTCCTCCAGCGTCACGATGTCGGGCGAGGAGAGGTTGGTGACGATGCCCGCCGCGAGCCGGTCGAACTTGGACTGCGGGTCGGTCGGGTCGAGGTTCTCCACGTTGTACGTGGCGACGGCCAGCTCGCCAGCGTTCTGGGCGCGGGTCGTCTCGCGGGCGAGGTTGTTGTCGGTGAGCGTGCCGAGGGTGGTGGCCTGGAGGGTGTAGCCGCCGAAGTTGTCGTAGTCGAGCGGGCCCGCGGTGCTGCCGCCCAGGACGTCGCCGACGTCGGCGGCCGGGAAGGTGCCGGTCAGCGACATGACCTTCACGCGCCCGGTGTTCTGCGAGGTGTACGAACCGTAGACGGTGCCGCCGCGCGGGCTGGGGTTCTCGGCCGGCTTGGCCGTGACGAACAGCTCGTTGTACGTGTTACTGGCCCCGACGACACGGGCGTTGTCGACCTGCACGCGCATGCCCTCCAGCGACTCGAACCGGTCGAGGGCGTAGGTGGAGGGGGCCAGGGTCTGGCTCTCGAGGTTGCCGCTGTTGGTGTAGGCGGCGGGGATCGAGGCGGCGTCGAGCACGAAGGGCGCGGGCAGCGGGTTGCCGGTCGAGGCGGTCGACTGGATCTGGGGGGAGGTCAGCTCGGTGAGCGACTGACCGCCGACCGAGGAGCCGCCCGGGTAGTACTCGGAGACCGTGCCCCGGACGGTGATCTTGTTGCCGACCATGGTGGTGATCGAGGCGGACCCGGCGTACGCGAAGATGGCGTCGCTGGTGGCCGGGTTGCCGTCGCCGACCGGGTCCTGGATCCAGTAGCCACGCGAGGAACCGGTGGTGCGGATCGCGGTGACGATCCCACTGACCGTCACCTGCTGACCGCTGTACGGGGACTTGCGCGTGCTGCCCTGCACGGCGGAGATGGTGACAGTCGCGGCCGAGGCCGGTGCGGGCAGGGCGAGCAGCGTGCCCGTCAGGGCGCCGGTGAGCGCGGTGGCCGTCAACAGGCTGATGCGCGAGGGGCGGTGAGTTCTCGGGCCAGACGTCATGAGGGTGCCTTTCGCGAGCGGAACGGACAGATCGCGAGCACCGCTCCGGGGCGTCTGGGGGAACGCGCCGTGGCGGCATGGAGGTTGTAGTGGCGCCAGGTTGCGACGCGGCGACCGGAAGGTGTTCTACGCGCGTCAGATGCGGACGACCGGTGGTGCACGACGGCCGCGCGCCGGTCGGCGGCACCCGTGCACGCCCAGCGGTGCCGCGGGCCTTCCGCGCGGTGCCCGGCGGCTGTCAGACTCCGGAAGATGCCCGACTTCGACATGCTCGTCATCGGATCCGGACCCGGCGGGCAGAAGGCCGCCATCGCCGCGGCCAAGCTCGGCCGCCGGGTCGCCGTCGTCGACCGCCCCGACATGCTCGGCGGGGTCTCCCTGCACACCGGCACCATCCCGTCCAAGACCCTGCGCGAGGCCGTGCTGTACCTGACCGGTCTCACCCAACGCGACCTGTACGGGCAGAGCTACCGGCTGAAGGAGGACATCACCGTCGCCGACCTGACCGCGCGCACCCGGCACGTGGTCGGGCGCGAGGTGGACGTCGTCCGCAGCCAGCTCTCCCGCAACCACGTGGCCGTCCACTCGGGCACCGGCCGGTTCACCGACCCGCACACCGTCGCCCTGCGCGACGAGGCCACCGGTCATGAACGGCTGCTGAGCGCCGAGCACATCGTCATCGCGACCGGCACCCGGCCGGCCCGCCCGGACAGCGTGGCGTTCGACGGGCGCACGATCATGGACTCGGACAACGTGCTCTCGCTGGAGCGGGTGCCGCGCTCGATGGTGATCGTGGGCGCCGGTGTGATCGGCATGGAGTACGCCTCGATGTTCGCCGCGCTCGGCAGCAAGGTGACGGTCGTGGAGAAGCGGCCCGGGATGCTGGATCTGTGCGACGTCGAGGTCGTGGAGTCGCTCAAGTACCACCTGCGGGACCTTGCCGTCACCTTCCGGTTCGGGGAGACCGTCGCCGCCGTCGAGCGTCATGCCCGGGGCACGCTGACCGTGCTGGAGAGCGGCAAGAAGATCCCCGCCGACACGGTGATGTACTCGGCCGGCCGGCAGGGCCTGACCGCCGGGCTCGACCTGGACAGGGCGGGTCTGAGGGCGGACGCGCGCGGCCGGATCGAGGTGGACGAGCACTACCGCACCGAGGTGCCGCACATCTACGCCGTCGGTGACGTCATCGGTTTCCCGGCGCTCGCTGCGACCTCCATGGAGCAGGGCCGGGCGGCGGCGTACCACGCGTGCGGGGAGCCGGTCGGGCAGATGCACGGCCTCCAGCCGATCGGGATCTACACGATTCCGGAGATCAGCTTCGTCGGCCGGACCGAGGACCAACTCACCGAGGACTGCGTCCCGTTCGAGGTGGGCGTCGCCCGCTACCGGGAGCTGGCCCGGGGCCAGATCATCGGGGACTCGCACGGCATGCTGAAGCTGCTGGTCTCCCCCGTGGACCGCACCCTGCTCGGCGTGCACTGCTTCGGCACCGGCGCCACCGAGCTGATTCACATCGGCCAGTCGGTGATGGGCTGCGGCGGCACGGTGGACTATCTGGTGGACGCGGTCTTCAACTACCCGACGCTGGCGGAGTCGTACAAAGTGGCCGCCCTGGACGCGACGAACCGGCTGCGCCAGATCGACCATCTCGCCGACTGAGAGGTATCAGAACAGGTCAGTGGACGTTACCGGTTGGTCATCTTGAAACGTCAATGAGTGACGCTATAGTCACACCCACACACGGTGACCGTCCGCCGACGCTCGGCAGCACGGTGTGTCCATCCACCCCCCGTTCTTCCTGGCCGGCTCCTGACCCGAGGCCATCCCTTCTCGGGTACGAGGCGGGTCCACCCCCCACCTGCACGCCGTAGGGCCGGGCGCCCGTGCGCCGTGCACAACCGGAAAGCGGCACGACCATGAGCAACAACAGGGGCAGAGGGCTGCAGGCCAATGTCCTCGGCACGTTCGACACCGTGGTGATGGCGGTCGCCGGCAGCGCTCCGGCGTACTCGCTCGCCGCGACCACCGCCGTCCTCGTCGGCGCGGTGGGACTGGCCAGCCCGGCCGCCCTGCTGTACTGCGCGATACCCATGCTGGGCATAGCCCTGGCGTTCAGCTACCTCAGCCGGATCGACGTCAACGCGGGCGCCAGCTACTCCTGGGTGGGCCGCACCCTCCACCCGTTCCTGGGCTTCATCAGCGGGTGGGCGCTGGTGATCTCGGCGACCATCTTCATGGTGGCCGGTTCGCTGCCCGCCGGGTCGATGACGCTGGCCCTCTTCGACGACAAGCTCGCGGACAACACGGCGCTGTCCACGGTGGTCGGCGCGGCGTGGTTCCTCGTCATGCTGGGCGTGGTGCTCGGCGGGGCCCGGCTCACCGTCCGCGCCCAGCTGCTCATGTCCGGTGTGGAGCTGGGGATTCTGGCGCTGTTCGCGGTGCTCGCCGTCTTCCACACGGACAACGCCCGCGCCTTCGACTGGTCCTGGCTGGGCTTCTCCCACTTCGACGGCATGGCCGGGTTCGCGTCCGGCGCGCTGCTCGCCGCGTTCTACTACTGGGGCTGGGACGTCACCAGCAACCTCAGTGAGGAGACCCGCAACAGCCGTCGTACGACCGGACTCGCCGGCCTGATCGGGGTCGGGATCGTCTTCCTGCTGTTCGAGGTGTTCACCATCGCGGTGAACGTCATCCTGACCTCGAAGCAGATCGAGCAGAACGACGCCAACGTGCTCGCGGTGCTGGGCGAGGAGATCTGGCCGGGCTGGGGCGGCAAGCTGCTCATCGTGTCCGTGATGCTGTCCACCATCGCCACGCTGGAGACCACGCTCATCCAGGTCACGCGCTCGCTGTTCGCGATGGGCCGCGACCGTACGATGCCGACCGCGCTGGGCCGGGTGCACCGCACCTGGAACACGCCGTGGGTGGCGATCGTGGTGGTCGGCGCGGTCGCGCTGGCGATGTTCATCGCCTCCAACGCGCTCGGCTCGGTGGGCGAGATCCTCTCCGACGCGATCTCGGCGATCGGCCTGCAGATCGCCGTCTACTACGGCCTCGCCGGCCTCGCGGTGGTCGTCGCCTACCGCAAGATGCTGCTGAAGTCGCCGGCCAACTTCCTGCTCGGCGGGCTGTGGCCGCTGTTCGGCGCCGTGTTCATGTTCTGGATCTTCGTCGAGTCGCTGGGCGAGCTGAACGGCGCGGCGATCGCGATCGGCATCGGCGGACTGGCCGTCGGACTCGTCCCGATGCTCTGGTACTGGCGGCAGGGCAGCGACTACTACCGGCCCGCGAAGCTGGACGCGACCCGGACCGTGGCGGCGGAGTACGTTCCCGACGACGCCGGAGCGCCGTCCCGGCCCCACGAGGGTCTCCCCACCGACTTCTGAGGGAGATCCCGATGGTGCGAGACCGTTTCACGCCCGATTTCGACCCCGACTGCGGGGACGCGCGGCTCACCTCCGCCCGGCAGGACATCGTCATCGGCCGCTGGCAGGGCCTCAGGGACCTGCTGTGGGTCACCGGCGAGGACCCGACGCTGCGCGGCCACCGGGTGCGGCTGCTGGCGCAGGCCTGCACGGGCAGTTCGACGGTGGAGTCCTGGCTGGCCGCCGAGCCCGGCAACGCGGACGCGCAGGTGCTGCGCGCGGCGACGGAGACGGCCCGGGCGTTCCACCTGGCCATCTCCGCCGGGCGGGGTGTGCCGATCGACCGGGACCGTATCGACACCGCGGTCCTGGCCTGCCTGCGCGCCGCCGAGGCCTGCCCCGAGGACCCGACTCCGTGG
Organism: Streptomyces sp. NPDC001410; assembly: GCF_042895235.1. NCBI lineage: Bacteria > Bacillati > Actinomycetota > Actinomycetes > Kitasatosporales > Streptomycetaceae > Streptomyces > Streptomyces sp. NPDC001410. The sequence goes on along the minus strand of NZ_JBIAWE010000003.1, from coordinate 87,129 downwards.
GTGTCCCTGATCTCCGTCGCCCGGCTGTATCCCACGGGGGTACGGCGGCAGGAACTGGCCCGCTGGTGGGACGAGTTGCACCGACGGGACCCGTTCAGCGTGGAGGGCCACCTGCAGGTCCTGCACTACTACTCGGCCCGCTGGCACGGGACGCACGGCCTGATGTACGACTTCGCCCGCGACGCGGCCGGAGTGGCACCGCCCGGCTGCCCGCTGCCGGTGCTGGTCCAGTACGCCCGGGTCGAGGAGTACCGCTACGCCCTCGACGCCCTCCGCGGCCGGCAGGGCTCGGTCGGCCTCGGTCAGCACTGGGACCACGACGGCGCGGTCAACGACGTACGGCGCACCTGGGAGCGCTGGGTGCGGGCCCGCCCGGACAGCAATCCGGCCCCGACCGAGCTGCGCGACCTCAACCACTTGGCGCACGCGGCCTGTCTGGCCGGCACGGCTGACGTCGCCGCGTCCCTGCTCCGCCTGCTCGGCCGCCGCGCCACCCGCACGCCGTGGTCGTTCACGGGCGATCCGGCCCAGCAACTGACCAAGTGGCGCAAGGAGTTGGGGGTGCGGTCCTAGACGCGGCTGCGGAGCAGGACGAGGCCGGCTGCGGCCACTGCGGCCGCGGCGGAGCAGAGAATGCCGGCCGTCATGTAGCCGAAGACGGTGAAGGTGACGGACAACAGGGCCGCGAGGGTGGCCAGGGCTGCGCAGACGCGGGGCAGGCCGCCTGCCGTCCAGGCCTCCTGGAGGAAGTCGTTGGTGCGCCAGGCATGTGCCGCGACGAGCAGCACGGCCACGATCATGACGGCTGCGAGGACCGGGGAGAGGCCGGACGTCCGGTGGAACACCGTGGGACGCTCCGGCCCCTTCAACTCCAGCAGATGGTGGATCCCCTTGATCGCCTCCACCGGGCCCACCACCGCGAACACGCCACCGGCCACGCGGCTCGGCCAGACCTTCCCGCCGTTGCCCCGCCGCAGTGCGATCCATTCGAGGATGCCGCGCGGATTGATCAGCGCCACCCAGCCGATCGCGGTGGCCCCCAGCCCCCACATGAGGTCGAACAGAGCCGAGTCCGGCGCCGACATCTGCTGCGACGCGAGCGTGTACATCCCTGGTCCCTCCCGAAGCGCCGGCACCGAACACTCCGGCAGCGCAGTGTGACGCCGCACGGGAGCCGCGCACCATGGCTGACGTGGGGATTTGATGCGATCTTGACGGAGCGCTAGTCCGCGGACCCCTCCGCCAGGCCCGCCAACCCCGCCGACCCCGCCGACCCCGCCGACCCCGTCGACCCCGTCGACCCCGTCGTCCACTTCTCCTCGATGCGACCCGCCTTCCACACCAGCAGGGCGATCGCCCAGGTGGCGAAGAACAGGCCGACGATGACGAAGCCGACCGTGTTGAGGTCGAGGCCCGAGATCCAGTCCCAGAACGCGCCGTGCAGGTCCAGCTCGTCGGCGAGCAGGCCGAGGAGTTCTACGGTGCCGATGACGAGGGCGACGGCGACGGACAAGCCGGTGATGGTGAGGTTGTAGTAGACCTTGCGGACCGGCTTGGAGAACGCCCAGCCGTAGGCGAAGTTCATGAACGAGCCGTCGATGGTGTCGAGCAGCGACATGCCCGCCGCGAACAGGACGGGGAGACAGAGGATCGCGTACCAGGGCAGGCCCGAGGCGGCGCCCGAACCGGCGAGGACCAGCAGGGCGATCTCCGTCGCCGTGTCGAAGCCGAGGCCGAACAGCAGGCCCAGCGGGTACATCTGCCACGGCTTGGTGATCGAGCCCGTGACCCGGCCGAGGAGGCGGTTCATGAAGCCGCGGTTGTCGAGCTGCGCCTCCAGGGCGGCCTCGTCGAACCGGCCGGAGCGCATCTGCCGGAACACCTTCCAGATGCCGGCCAGGATGACGAGGTTGATCCCGGCGATGAGGTAGAGGAAGGCGCCAGAGACCGTCGTACCGATGAGGCCGGTGACCTCGTGCAGCCGGGAGTTGTCGTCACGGACCGGTCCGGCCAGGGCTTTCATGCCGAGGGAGAGCAGCAGGGTCAGGCCGAAGACGATGCTGGAGTGGCCGAGCGAGAACCAGAAGCCGACCGACAGCGGGCGTTGCCCCTCCCCCATCAGCTTGCGGGTCGTGTTGTCGATCGCCGCGATGTGGTCGGCGTCGAAGGCGTGCCGCATGCCCAGCGTGTAGGCGGTCACGCCGATGCCGATGCCGAAGGTCGCCGGTGTTCCGGCAGATCCGGCGCCGACGCTGAAGTGCTGCGGGGCGACGATCCCGACCAGCGTGCCCCAGCCGATCACGTGCAGCGCGAGCACGAAGGCGGCCATACCGCCGACCCTGGTCCACTCCTGCCGCGTCATGGAGCCACGGACGCGGTGCCGGGCCGAACGCGGGGCGTCGGCCTGAGCGGGGAGGGACGGAGCGGAACCAGGGGCGGCGGCCGTCATGGGGGAGGGTGTTCCTTCGGTGCAGCGGCTACGGCTGCGCTGCACAGCCTTGTGCCATCCTCCCGTAGTTGCAACTCATTTGCAGTAAAGCCCGCGGCAGGCCTTTCCCATGGGGAGGGAAAGGCCGTGGCCGAGAGGACGGGTCAGGCGGCGAGCAGGCCTCGGCCGAGCCAGTCCCGCCCGTCGCGCACGCCGGGCAGCGCGAAGAAGTAGCCGCCGCCCGTCGGGGAGATGTAGTCGACCAGGGGTTCGTCGATCAGCCGGGTCTGTACGGCCTCGAACTGGCGCTTCACGTCCTGCTGGTAGCAGCAGAAGGCGAGGCCCATGTCGAGGTTGCCGACCTTGTCCACGCCCCGGTCGTAGTTGTAGCCGCGGCGCAGGATGCGGGAGCTGTCGGTCTTCGCGGTGCGCGGGTTGGCGAGGCGGATGTGGGCGTCCACCGGGATCGCGGTGCCGTCCGGGTCCTTGGTGTAGTCGGGGATGTCGGTCTCCTTGGCTCCGTCGAGCGGGGCGCCGGTGTCCTTGCGCCGGCCGAACATCTTCTCCTGCTCGGTCAGCGAGACCCGGTCCCAGAACTCCACGAGCATCCGGATGATCCGGATCACCTGGTAGCTGCCGCCCTTGGCCCAGGCCGGCTCGCCCTGCCCGTCGCCGACCCAGATCAGCCGGTCGGTCTCGCGGGCCGAGGTGACGTCCGGGTTGGCGATGCCGTCCTTGAAGCCGAGCAGGTTGCGCTGGGCTCCGGTGGGGCGCGGGGCGTTCTGGAAGCCGTCGATGCGCCACTTGATCTGCATGGCGCCGCGGGTGTGCCGGGCGATGTCGCGCAGGGCGTGCAGCACGGTGTCCTGGCTGCCCGCGCACAGCTGGAGGGACAGGTCGCCGTGGCACTCGGCCGCGTTCAGGTTGTCGTTCGGGAAGGTCCGCATCGGGGTCAGCCGGGCGGGCCTGGCCTTGGCGAGGCCGTAGCGGTCGTCGAAGAGGGAGGCGCCGACGCCGACCGTGACGGTCAGGGCGTCCGGGGGGACCTCGGGGCCGAGGATGCCGTTGTCGGAGGGCGGCGCGCCGACGCCGAGGTCGGCGGGGGTGCCGCCGGAGGTGAGGAAGCGAGCCCGTTCGGTGATGGTGCGCAGCAGGTCGGCGAGGCCCTTGCGGTCGTCGGCGATGACGTCGAAGGAGACGAAGGTGGCCGCGGCCGGCGCCGGGGTGACGATGCCGGCCTGGTGGGCGCCGTGAAAGGGGACCTTCGCACCGCTGTCCGCGCCCGTGTCCTGTGCCCGGGCCGTGCCGCCGCTCTCGGCGAGCGCGAAGCCGCCGCCGGCCAGGACCGCGCCGGCGGCTCCGGCGCCCAGCGCGGTCCGCACGAAGGAGCGGCGGGCCGGGCAGACGGGGGTGTCGGCAGAGGACATCGGAGGGTTCCCTTCGGGGTGCGGGTGCTCGGTGGTCATCAGGCGGACTTCCGGATCTCGAGGAGGTCCGGGACCGGGGCGAGGTCTTCCAGCAGCTGCCCGGTGGCTCCGTCGAGGCGCTGCCGGTCGGTGGCGGCGAGCCGGTCGACGGGGGTCCAGTGGGTGCCGTCGTGGGCCGCGTCCAGGAGCTTCTGGAGCCGGGCGACGTCCACGTCGACCGTCGGAAGCAGCCGGGGTGCGCGGCTGGTCAGCAGCGGCTGGAGGACGGTGAGCAGTTCGCGGGTGCCGGCGAGGTTGGCGTCGGCGGTGGCGAGGCCCGTGCCGCTGCCCTGGTCGGTGTCGCCGGTCAGCTCGAACTGGAGGGTGTTCTCCAGGATCTCGTGGGCGCGCAACGGCAGGTCGCCGGGGTCGAATTCCTGGGTCGGGAAGGCCTTTTGCAGTCCCGCGGCCGCGTCGGCGAGCTGCTGGGCGGGCGCGCGCAGGTTCTTGGCCGGCTCCCCGTGCCACAGACCGTGCTCCAGGCGCAGGAAGCCGGTGAAGTCCTTGTCCTGGACGCCGTTCGGCAGTCCGTCGGGCCGCCCGTCGATCTTCTGGTCGAAGTCCTCGAAGGTGCCGTAGGCGGCGCCTAGGGAGGCGTAGGTGCGGTGGGCGGTGAGCCAGTCGGTGCGGGCCCGGTCGAGGTGGCCGCCCTCGATGTCGTCGTCGAGGGTGCGGGTCTGGGCGACGAGCGTGGCCAGGCCCTGCTCGACGTAGGTCCGGTACGCCTTCAGGGGTGCAGTGAGGTCCTGTGCGGAGACGGGGACGACCGGCTTGGCCGCTCCGCCGCCGCTGACCCGTACCGCCTTGGACGTGACGGCCTTGCCGCCGGTCGGGACGCAGCGCCAGGCGTACGTGCCGCCGGCGACGATGGCGACCAGGTCGCGGGTGGTGCCGGGGGCCAGGCCCTCGATCTCGCCGTAGACCGCGCTGGTCGACGGGTCGATCAGGTACACCTCGGAGGTCTTGCCGCCGGTGTTGTGCATCTGGAAGGTCTGCCGGCCGGGCCTGGGTGCGGTGAAGCCCTTGCCGCACTCGGTCTCGGAGACGGCGACGGTCTGGTCGCCGGCGGGCTTGGGCCGGGAGAGGGCGACGACGAGTCCGGCGAGCACGGCGGGTACGGCCACCACGGCGGCCGGGATCACCCACACGGGGCGGCGCCGCTGCGGGCGGACCGCCTTCGGCTCGGGCGCGGACCGTTCGGCGGCCGGCTTCGGGGTGGTGGCGCGGACCCCGCGGACGAACAGGGTCATCACCACGGCGAGGTAGGCGACGTAGGCCACGACCTGCAGCCAGGTCATGGCCGGGGTCAGGTTGAACACGCCCTGGACCAGGGTGCTGTACCAGGAGCCGGCGTCGACGCTGCCGGTCAGGTCGACCGCGTACGCGGTGCCGCCGGGCAGCACCCCGCCCTCCTGGAGGTCGCGCAGGCCGTAGCCGAGGACTCCGGCCGCGATGACGATGAGGACGGCGCCGGTGACGGTGAAGAACCTGGTCAGGTTGATCTTCAGGACCCGGCGGTACAGGCCCCAGCACAGGCCCGCCGCGAGGACCAGGCCGATGGCGGCGCCGGTCAGCGGGCCGGCCGACTCGCCGGCCGCCCGGGCGGTGGTCCACAGGAACAGGGCCGTCTCCAGGCCCTCGCGGCCGACCGCGAGGAAGGAGGTGAGGACCAGCATCCCGGAGCCCATCGCGAGCGCGCCGGTGACCTTCTCCCTCAGCTCACCGGAGAGGCTGCGGGCCGAACGGCGCATCCAGAACACCATGGCGGTGACGAACGCGACGGCGATCACGCCGAGGGTGCCGCCGAACGCCTCCTGGGCGGTCGCCGACAGGGACGCGGCGGTGAAGGTGAGGACCGCGCCGAAGCTCATCGCGACGGCGATCGCGGCCAGGACACCCGTCCACACCTGCGGCAGCCGCGAGCGCGCCTCGGCCCGCACGAGTGTGGCGATGAGGATGGAGACGATGAGTCCGGCTTCGAGTCCCTCCCTCAGTCCGATCAGGAAACTCGGAAACGCGTCGTCCCACATGCCCTGCGACCCTCCCAACTTAGTGAAGGCATGCCTTACCTTCGTGGACCATCATGACTACAGGGATGTAGTCAGTCAGTCATGAAGCAGCAATAGGCGGGCAAAGTCCGGGAACTTTGCACACACTCGAATCGTCTACAGTTCGGTAGACGGTCTACACATGTGTAGTCGGAAGCATCCGAGTCAGAAGCAGTCGAGTCAGAAGCAACCGAGGAAAGGGCGTGCGGCGATGGCCACTCCCTCAGACCTGTCGTCGCAGCTCGCGGTCAACGTGCTCGACGCGCACTCCCTGCTGGCCGCCTTCGGGGTGATCGGCGTCGGGGTGGTGCTGTTCGCCGAGACGGGCCTGCTGATCGGCTTCTTCCTGCCCGGCGACTCCCTGCTGTTCACGGCGGGGCTGCTGTGCACGGGCGCGTCCGACCGGGGTGTGCACCTCTCGCTCGGGCCGCTGCTGGCCGCCGCGGCCGTCGGCGCGCTCGCGGGTTCGCAGTGCGGGTATCTGATCGGCCGCAAGGCGGGCGGCGCCCTGCTGGCCCGCAGCCGGTCGGCCCGGCTGCACGAGGGCGCGCAACGCGCCGAGGAGCTGCTGGAGCGCTACGGACACGCGAAGGCGATCGTGCTGGCCCGCTTCGTGCCGGTGGTGCGGACGGTGCTGAACCCGATGGCGGGCGCGCTGGGCGTGCCGGCCCGGACGTTCACCCTCTGGCAGGCGGCGGGCGGGCTGGTGTGGAGCCTCGGCCTCACCCTGGCCGGATACGCGCTGGGCTCCTCGATCCCGAACGTGGACAAGTACCTGCTGCCGGTGATCGCGCTGATCGTCGTCGTGTCGCTCCTCCCGCTCGCCGCCGAGGTGCTGCGCTCCCGCCGGGCGGCCAAGGAGGCCCGCGGATGATCCTGGCGCTCACGGGCTCGTCGGTCGACGGGCCGCTCTACCGGGACGTGGTGGATCTCGCCCACCGCTCCCCCGGCCGGCTGGACGGCGTCGTCACGCTGTGGTCGACGTACGGCCTGGCGGTGTTCGCGCTGCTCATGGTCGTGGGCTGGTGGCGGGCCCGCAGGGTCGACGCCGCGGCGGGGACGACGGCGCTGTGCGTTCCGGTGGCGGTGCTGGTGGCCTTCGGCGCGGACGCCGGGCTGAAGGCGCTGGTCCGGGAGGACCGGCCCTGCCGGGGTCTGCCCTTCCCCACCCTGGAGGCGTGTCCGGCGCCGGGTGACTGGTCGTTCCCCAGCAATCACACCGCGATCGCGGTGGCGGCGGCGGTCGCCCTGTTCTTCGTCTCCCGCCGGCTGGGACTCCTCGCCTCCGGGTTCGCCGTCGCCATGGCGGCCTCCCGGGTGTGGGTGGGCGTCCACTACCCGCACGACGTCCTCGTGGGAGCCCTCGTCGGCGGCCCGGTCGCCTTCCTGGTGATGACCCTGCTCCGGCACTGGCCGCGGGGACTGTCCGGACGGCCGGCGGCGACCCGGCTGCGTCCACTGCTGGTGTCATGAACAGCAAGACCCTCGCCGTACTGGCGGGCAGTCTCGCGCTCAGCGCCTGGGCGGCGTTCGGCGTGCTGGCGATGGCCGTCCACAGCCGGCACGGCGCCCCGCTGTTCTTCGACCACGCCCTGCTGACCTGGTCCGTCGAGCACCGGCCGCCGATGGCCGTCGCCGTCACCCGCGGACTGACCGCCACCGGCGCCGGAGTCTTCCCGTACGCGGTGGTCGTCGTGGCCGGGCTGCTGACGGGCCGCAGCCGGCGGCAGCGGCTGGTCGGTGCAATGCTCATGGCCGCCTGCCTCGCCACCGGCCAGGCCGTGCGGTACGGCGTCATGGAGCTGATCGGCCGGGCCCGCCCGCCCTCCTTCGACTGGCAGACGCACGCCTCCGGTTGGTCGTTCCCGTCGGGGCACAGCACCACGGGGGCCCTGACGGCCGGTCTGGTGATCCTCGCGCTGTGCCTGCGCGCCACGCATGGCCGCATACCGCTCTGCCTCGGGGTCGCCTGCTGGGGGGTGGGGGTGGGCCTGACGCGGGTCTTCCTCGGCGTGCACTGGTTCACCGACGTGCTCGGCGGCTGGCTGTTCGCCATCGGCTGGCTCGGGCTGTGGCTGTGCGCGGCGGCCTGGTGGCTGCCCCTGCGCCTGAGCACCGACACCGACACCGACGAACCTGGGTCGGGGGTGAACACGTCCTGATGCGTCCCGAGTGAGCGGGCCCAGGGTCAGGCGGCGGCGTGCGGGCCGTCCGGGCGGCCGCTGCGCTGCCGGACCGTCTCGCGGCTCAGCTCCTCGGTCTCGGCCGCGGGCAGCCGCTCGAAGCCGTCCTCGGTGATGGCCGAGACCACCGGGAAAATACGGCGGTTCAGGTCGGGGCCACCGGTGGCCGAGTCGTCGTCGGCGGCGTCGTACAGCGCCTGGAGCGCGGCCAGGGCGGCCTCCCGGCGGGTGAGGTCCGGCCGGAACAGTTTCTTCAGGGCGCCCCGGGCGTACGGAGAGCCGGAGCCCTCGGCGTGGAAGTGCCGTTTCTCGTACAGTCCGCCGGCCGCGTCGAAGGAGAAGATGCGGCCGCGGCCGCCCTCGGGCGCGGTGCTGTCGTAACCGGCGAGCAGCGGGACGACGGCGAGGCCCTGCATGGCCTGGGCGAGGTTCTGCCGGATCATGGCCGCGAGGCGGGTCGCCTTGGCAGCCAAGGACATCGGGGTGCCCTCGATCTTCTCGAAGTACGTGAGTTCGACCTGGTAGAGCCGCACCATGTCGAGGGCGAGGCCGACGGTTCCGGCGAAGGCGACGGCGGTGTGGTCGTCCGCCGGGTGCACCTTCTCCAGGTCACGCTGGGCGATGAGGTTGCCCATGGTGGCCCTGCGGTCTCCGGCGATCAGCACGCCGTCGCGGAAGGTGAGGGCGAGCACCGTGGTGCCGTGCGGGATGCTGCCATGCGCGGCGCGGACTCCGTCCGGGAACGGCGGCGCGGTGGGCAGCAGGCCGGGCCGGTGTGCGGCGAGGAACTCGGTGAAGGACGAGCTGCCGGGCGTGAAGAACTCCTCCGCCGGCCGCCCCGCGATGTGACGCTCCGTCATACCGTTCCCCCTCCTGTGCCGCCAGGCCCCGTTCGTCTCCTACCTGGCGCGGGCGTCCGGGAAACTCCCGCCCGGTCACAGGGCTTTGCGCCGGACGAGCACCGCCAGCACGAGGAGGCCCGGGAGCAGCGGCAGCCATACGGTGAGCAGCCGGTAGCCGAGTACGGCGGAAGCCGCGGTCGCGGCGGGGGCGCCGGACACGGTCAGCGCGAGGGCGAGGGCGGCGTCCAGGGAGCCGAGCCCGCCCGGGGTGGGCAGCAGCGCGGCCGCGCAGCTGGCGGTGAGGTACAGCAGGGCCACCTGGAGCGGGGGCAGGGGCAGCTGGACGGCCTGGGCGACGGAGATGAGCACCAGGGAGTGCAGGGCGGCGAAGGCCAGCGAGCCGCCCCACAGGGCGGCGGCACGGGCCGGGCAGGCGTGCACGGTACGGATGTCGGCCAGCACGCACGCCAGCGCGCGGCGGCAGCGCGGGCGCAGCGGACCGGCCAGGAGCGCCACGAGCAGGGCGGCGGCGCCGAGCACGGCCGCGACCGCGGCCGGGGAGACGTGCGGGACACGCAGCAGGCCCGGGCAGAGCGGGGCGAGCACCGCGATCAGGGCGAGGCGGACGACGGCTCCGGCGGTGGCCTTGACGGCGAGCGCACCGGCCGAGCGGCCCGCCGGCAGTCCGCAGCGCATCAGGAAGCGCAGGTTCACCGCGCCGGCGCCGAGCCCGGCGGGCAGCAGGTGGTTGGCGGCGCAGGCGGCGAACTGGGCGGCGAGCAGCCGCGGTCCGGGCAGCCGCCGGGCGACCGCGCCCTGCTGGGCGAGCGCCGAGGCCGCCCAGGTGCCGGCGGCCGCCACCGCGCCGAGCAGCAGCCACCCCTCGTCGGCGACGGCCAGCCGCAGCGCCCCGGTCTCCACCGTCGGCCAGTGCCGCCGGGCCACGTAGGCCGCGCCCAGCAGGACGGCGAGGCAGACCAGCGTGTGCCAGTAGGCCCGGCCGCGGCCGACGGCGGGGTCCGCGGGAGCGGTCGGCAGCGGGCCGGCGCCTGGGTGCAGCGCGTCCTGGGGCGCCTCCTGTACGGCGTGCTGGGTCATCGGCCGCCTCCCCCGTGTCTGCCACGGCGCCAGGTCATGAACCGGCCTCCGGTACGGCGTAGTAGAGGCGCAGTCCGTCGAGCGGCACGGAGGGCCACGAGCGGGCGTACCGCGGTGGCCGGGAGCCCGCGGGCACCAGGGTGGCGACCGGGGTGTGGCGCGCGGTGCGGGTGATGGCCTGTGCCGTGCTGTTGGCGTTGTGCCCGGTCGTCGCCGCCGAGGAACAGCCGGCGTAGAACGCCACCGGGATGGCCTCGTGCCCGGTGACCAGACAGGGCTGACGGACGCCCAGCCCGTGCAGGGCGGCAGCCGTGCGGGACCAGTCGCGGTGGGCGGCGGTGGTGCGGTTCACGGCGCCCGTCAGGACGGCGAGTTGCACCGCGAGGTGGGCGGCGAGCCCGAGCGCCAGCAGGGTGACGACCACCGGCCGCCAGGCACGGGCGGGCACGGTCACCAGATGGAGGAGCGCGACGGCGACGGGGATCGACAGCAGGGCGTAGGCGGGGAGCAGGAAGCGGGGCGCCGCGTAGCCGATCAGGAACAGGTAGGGGACGGCGGCCGTGGCCGCGCAGGTGAAAGGCAGCAGGGTGGGCGCCGTGCGCCGGGCCCGGACTGCGACCGTGAGACCGAGCGCGGCGAGCACGGGCAGCACGAACCACCAGACGATGACCACCGGGTGGGGCAGCGCTCCCGTGCACGGCCGGCACAGCGCCCGTCCGCCGAGGCTGCGCAGCTGGTCGACGACGGCGAAGTGCAGGCCGAGTCCGCCCTGGATCGCGGAGCCGTCGGCGAGGCGCTGGGCAAGGCCGCCGTAGCTGACGTAGGCCTCGATCACCCACTCGAGCGCCCCGGCGGCGAGCCCGGTGAGAAGGACGAGGAGGGGCCGCCAGTGGCGGCGCACCAGGCCGAACGCGAGGAGCGGCAACGTGACCCAGACGGCGTCCACGGGGCGCATCCAGGCCATCAGCGCCGCGCTCGCACCCAGGCCCCACAGTGCGGCATGGTCGGCCCGGTCGGCTCGGGCGCGCAGGAAGCAGGCCACTGCGGCGAGGGCTCCGACGGCCACCCAGTAGTTGGGCATGGCCTGGGGACCGTAGAACAGGGTCACCCACAGGGAGGCGAACAGGGCGCCGGCGAGGGCGAGCACGCGGACGGGGAACAGGCCCCGCCAGGCGCGCAGGGCCAGGAAGAGGGCGAGGCCGGACAGAAGCGCGAGGTAGACCCGGAGCAGCGCGGTCGAGGAGGACCGGGCGGCGACTGGTGCGACCAGCAGGGAGACGCCGCGCGCGCGGGGTGCGCTGAAGAAGGCGGCCGGAGCGTGTCCGCTGACCTGGCTGACGTACACCGTCTCGTCCCAGCCGAGGCCCATGCCGGGCCGGACCAGGAGCAGTTGGGCCAGCGTGAAGGTTGCCGCGACGGCCGCGAGCGGCCAGTAGGCGCGGGCCCGTCCGGGGCCGGCGGACGGGCGGCGCGAGCGCTCGCGCCGGGCCGCGTCGGCTGTGGCGTGCGCGCTGCCGATCATGATCACCCCTATTCCCCCTACAGCTCGTAGGGTCGACTTGTACCCTACAGCCCGTAGGACCTAAAGGTGGGATCGGGGAAAACACCGACAAACTAACGCGGATCACAGGCCGGTGTCGGGCGAACAGGACCATCCGGCTGACGGCACTACGCGCTGTAAGGTTGGGGCATGGCTGGCACAGGGTCCCGCAACAGGGCGGAGCGGCGCAGCGCCGGGGAGCTGGAGAGCGAGGTACTGGCCGCACTCTGGGCCACCGAACGGCCGCTGACACCGGCGGAGATCCAGACCGAGATCGGCGGCGGGCTCGCCTACAACACCGTGCACACCATCCTCAAACGCCTGTACGACAAGGGCTTGGTGCTGCGGGACGCCCACGGGCGGCGCGGCGCGTACCGTCCCGCGAAGAACGCGGCGGAGCTGACCGCCGAGGCGATGCACGAGGCCCTGGACCGGGGCCCGGATCCGATCGCGGCGCTCCAGCAGTTCGTGACCGGCCTGAGCCCCGAGGAGGAGCGGGCGCTGCGGGAACTCCTCGCCGGAGGCGGCGCATGAGGTTCGACGTCTACACCCCGCTGCTGCTGTCGCTGCTGCTGTCCGGCGTCGCGCCGGTGATCGGCGGCCGGGTGGCGCCGGCGCTCGCCGCGCGCGTGCTGACGTCGGCGGCCGTACTGACCGCCGCGGCCACGACCTGGACGCTGGTGCTGCTGGCGGCCGCGCTGGTCGGGGACGCGCCGCCGGTGGTGCGGGAGGCCCGCGAGGACGGGCGTCGGCTGGTGGATCCGGTGCCGGAGGTGATCGGCGTCGCCGCGGCGGTGGCGCTGGCCGTCGTCGTGTGGCGGGTGCACCGGGCGGTGCGCGCCGAGCGGCGCACCCGGCGGGCGCTGCGGCGGCTGTGCGCGGGGCAGCCCGCGGACACGGAGTTGATCGTCGCCGCCTCCGACGTGCCGCAGGCGTTCGCGATCCCGGGCCGGCCGGGCCGGATCCTGGTCACCTCGGCGATGCTGGGCGCGCTGGCGCCGGACGAGCGGCGGGTGCTGCTCGCCCACGAGCGCGCGCATCTGACGCACCGCCACGGGCCCCTGGTGACCGCGGCGACCCTGGCCGTGGCGGCCAACCCGCTGCTCGCACCGGTCCGTTCGGCCGTGGTCTTCCTCGTGGAGCGCTGGGCGGACGAGCAGGCGGCGACCGCCGTCGGGGACCGGCGGACCACCGCCCGCGCCCTGGCCCGGGCCGCCCTCACCGCCGGACGGGCCCGCCCGGCGTGCACCCTGAACTTCACCGACCGCGCGGTCTCCCGCCGGATCGCGGCGCTCCAGACGAGCCCGCTCCCGCAGCTGTGGTCCGCCGCAGTGGCCGTCCTCGCCCTGGGCACCCTCTCCGCCCTGCTCGCCGCCGACGCGACGGGCGACCTGCTCGGCCTGCTGTCCGGGACGCCGAGCTGACGCTCAGCCGGCGTTCGGCGCCCGGTGCAGGGGCTGCTCCGGGGCCGGGCGGGGGCTGACCGGGGGTACGGAGCGGACGGCGGGCTCGTCCGCGCTCACCCGCAGCGCCTCCCCGTGGTGGTGCAGCGTGAGCGGCTCCCCGTCCAGCAGCGTGTACGTCGCCTTGTCCGCGCCGATCTCCACCCTGAGGCGGCGGCCGCGGAACTGGAGGCTGAAGGCCAGGCGGCGCAGCCGCTCGGGCAGGCGCGGCGCGAAGCGCAGTCCCCCGCCGTCGCGGCGCAGTCCGCCGAAGCCCGCGACCAGCGCCATCCAGGTCCCGGCCAGCGAGGCGATGTGCAGTCCGTCCCGGGTGTTGTGCTCCAGGTCCTCCAGATCCATCAGGGCCGCCTCGGCCGTGTAGTCGTAGGCGAGCCGCAGATGGCCCGCCTGGGCGGCGATGACGGCCTGGCAGCAGGCGGACAGGGACGAGTCGCGTACGGTCAGCGGCTCGTAGTAGTCGAAGTTGCGGGCCACCTGCTCGTCGTCGAAGCGGTCGCCGCACGTGTACATGGCCAGCACCAGGTCGGCCTGCTTGACGACCTGTTTGCGGTAGAGGTCGAAGTAGGGGAAGTTCAGCAGCAGCGGGTACTGCTCGGGTCGGGTCTGCGCGAAGTCCCAGCGCTGGTAGCGGGTGAATCCGGCGTGCTGCTCGTGGACGCCGAGTTCGTCGTTGTACGGGACGTGCACGGCCTCGGCGGCGTCCCGCCAGGCCGCGCTCTCCTCCGCGTCCACGCCCAGGCGCTCCGCCTCGCGCGGGTGCCGTTCGACGGCGTCGGCGGCGGCCAGCAGGTTCTGGCGGGCCATCAGGTTGGTGTACGTGTTGTCGTCGGCCACCGCGCTGTACTCGTCGGGGCCGGTGACGCCGTCGATGTGGAAGACCCCGTGGTGGTCGTGGTGGCCGAGCGAGCGCCACAGGCGGGCGGTCTCCACCAGCAGCTCCACTCCCGCCTCCCGCTCGAAGCGGGTGTCGCCGGTGGCCTCGACGTAGCGGACGACCGCGTCGGCGATGTCGGCGTTCACATGGAAGGCCGCGGTGCCGGCCGGCCAGTACGCCGAGCCCTCCGCGCCCTGGATGGTCCGCCAGGGGAACGCGGCCCCGCCGAGCCCCAGTTGGGTCGCACGCTCGCGTGCCTCGTCGAGGGTGTTGTACCGCCAGCGCAGCGCCTCGGCGACGGCCTCCGGGGCGGTGTGGGTGAGGACGGGCAGCACGAACATCTCGGTGTCCCAGAAGGCGTGCCCGTCGTAGCCGGAGCCGGTCAGGCCCTTGGCGGGTATCGCCCGCTGCTCGGCGCGGGCGCCGGCCTGCAGGACGTGGAAGAGGGCGAACCGTACGGCCTGCTGGATCTCCTCGTCGCCGTCCACCTCGACGTCCGCGCCGGACCAGAAGTCGTCCAAGTAGGCACGCTGCTCGTCCAGGAGTCCCTGCCAGCCGTCGTGCGCGGCGGCCGCGAGGGCGGCGTCGACCTGGTCGGCCATCGCGGGCAGCGAGCGGGTGCCGGACCAGCCGTGGGCGACCAGCTTCTCCACCCGCAGCGTCTGGCCCGGCTCCAGGACGGAGGTGACGGTGAGTCGGGCGACGTCGCCGCCGCTCTCGCTGCGGGTCGTGGTGCGCTCGGGACCGGTGACCACATGGTCGGCGGCCACGGCCACCCGCAGGCCGCTGCGCCGGGTGCGGTGCACCAGCCGCAGCCGGTTGCCGGCGGCGAGGTCGTCCTCCCGCTCCAGCGGCGACTGCAGCGCCATCGCGGCGCGCGGGTCGCCGTTCGAGCCGGGCAGCTGTTCGTTGGCGACCAGCTCCGACTGGATCACCACCCGGCTGCGGCGGCCGACGGCCTCCACCTCGTACGCCACCGCGGCCACCGCCCGCTGGGTCAGCGACACCAGCCGGGTCGAGCGGACCCGGACCGTGGAGCCGGCCGGGGACGTCCACTCGACGGTCCGCTCCAGCACTCCGCGGCGCAGGTCAAGGACGCGCTCGTGGGCGACGAGCCGGCCGTAGCGCAGGTCGAACGGCTCGTCGTCCACCAGGAGCCGCAGGATCTTGCCGTTGGTGACGTCGATGACCGTCTGCCCGGACTCCGGGTAGCCGTAGCCGGCCTCCGCGTACGGCAGCGGGTGCACCTCGTGCACCCCGTTGAGGTAGCTGCCGGGCAGGCCGTGCGGTTCGCCCTCGTCCAGGTTGCCGCGCCAGCCGACATGGCCGTTGGACAGCGCGAACACCGACTCGCTCTGGGCGAGGACGTCGAGGTTCAGGTCCGTCTCGCGCACGGCCCACGGCTCGACCGTGTACGACCGGTGGGTGATCACTGCTTGCCTCCCAGCTCGGCGAGATCCTTGACGACGATGCTCGCGCCGTGTGCGTACAGGGCGTCGGTCTGTCCGACGCGGTCGACGCCGACGACGTAGCCGAAGGCGCCCGAGCGGCCCGCGTCCATGCCGGCCAGCGCGTCCTCGAAGACGGCCGCCTGGGCCGGCTCGACGCCCAGGTCGTGGGCGGCGGCCAGGAAGGTGTCGGGGTGCGGCTTGCCCGGCAGGTTCCGCTCGGCGGCGACCACGCCGTCGATGCGGACGTCGAAGAAGTGCTCGGCGCCGACGGCCCGCAGCACGTCCCGGCAGTTGGCGCTGGAGGAGACGATCGCGGTGCGCAGCCCCTGCGCGCGCACGGCCTCCAGATAGCGCAGGGTGCCCTCGTAGGCCTCCACGCCGCCGGTGCGGATCCGCTCCAGCAGCAGGTCGTTCTTGCGGTTGCCGAGGCCGTGCACGGTACGGGCGTCGGGCGGGTCGTCGGGGCCGCCCTCGGGCAGGTGGATGCCGCGCGAGTCGAGGAAGGAACGGACACCGTCGGCGCGCGGGCGTCCGTCGACGTACTCGTCGTAGTCGGCGATCTCGTCGAACGGCCGTGCCTGCGGGCCCTCGTACTCGCGCAGGAACGCGTCGAACGTCTCCTTCCAGGCGGCCGCGTGCACGACGGCCGTCTTGGTGACGACCCCGTCGAGGTCGAACAGACAGGCCAGGATGGTGTCGGGCAGACCGAGCTGAGTCATACTCAGCACCATTCCCCATGGAGTGCGCTCCAGTGGGTGGCGAGCGCCACATGAGCCGGACTTTCGAACCTTCCGGCCCGGCTCTCACCGTCGTCGCCTCCGGTGACACACTCTGCTGTGTGCCGCTGACCTTCGACGACCTGCTCACCCGCGCCCGTGCCCTGGCCGGGGGCGGGCGGCGCGCGCTCCTCGGCATCGCGGGCGGCCCGGGCTCGGGAAAGACCACGCTGGCCGAGCATCTGGTGCGCGCCCTGAACGCCGACGGCCCGCCCTGGGTGGCGCACGTCCCCATGGACGGCTTCCATCTGGCCGACGTCGAACTGGACCGGCTCGGCCGCCGGGACCGCAAGGGCGCGCCGGACACCTTCGACGCGGCCGGGTACGCGGCTCTGCTGCGGCGGCTGCGCGAGGAGAGCGGCGAGGTGGTGTACGCGCCCGGGTTCGAGCGGGTTCTTGAGCAGCCGGTCGCGGGCGCGATCCCCGTGCCGCCGACGGCGCGGCTGGTGGTGACGGAGGGCAACTACCTGCTGCTGGCGGAGGGTTCGTGGGCGCGGGTGCGGTCGTGCCTGGACGAGGTGTGGTACTGCGAGATCGACGAGCAGGAGCGCATCCGCCGGCTGGTCGCCCGGCACGAGGAGTTCGGCAAGGAGCGCGAGGCGGCCGTGGCCTGGGTCCTGGGGACGGACCAGCGCAACGCCGACCTGATCGCCACGACGCGGGACCGGGCGGACCTGGTCGTGCCGCCCGGCGCGCTGCCCTAGGGTCCTCAGGCGCTCAGCGTGAGCACGGGTTCGCCGGTGGCATCGCCCGCCGGATCCCCGAGCACCGCGGTGAACGCCTCGGTGCGTACCGTCAGCCCCTGCTCGTCGCTGTCGAAGGCGGGTGCGAAGGGGCCGCCGGGCCCGTAGCGTACGGCGAACACGTGCAGGCCCTGCGGAGCGCCCGGTGCCGGGGCGGCCTCCAGTGCGGTGGAGTCGACCAGGTGGCGCCAGCCCTCGTCGGGGTTGCCGTAGCCGCGCGGGTCGGCCGCGAGCGCGAACGCCGCCTGTTCCTGGGTGAGTTCGGCGCGGGCGTCGAAGTGGTCGGGGCCCGGGTCCGCGGGATGCGTGAGGCGCAGCCCGCCCGCGGCGACGGCCTCGCCCTCGGCGACGCGGCGCACCCGGTCGCCGTCGTCGGCGGCGTACGGCAGCCCGGACAGCAGGTACGGCGCCCCGTCGAGCCGCTCGACGGCGACCGTCACCCACAGGCTGGTGCCGTCGGTGACGTACAGCGACCGCACATGGCGCAGCACATGGTCGCGGCCGACGACCGGCTTGGTGACCAGCTTGGCCGCGAGCCCGTCGGCGCGGACGTCGCGGACGCGCACCTCGCCCATGGGACGGCACAGCAGGAAGCCGTCCGTGACCGGGCCGAACCCGTGCTGGCGGCGCACGGCGGCGGGCAGGTAGTAGGTGCCGGCCGCCTCGACGAGCGAGGGTGTCATGCGGCTGTCGAAGGCGACGGAGACCGTGCCGGAGCGCAGTTGGTGGCGGGCGGGTGCGGTCGACGGGACGCGGTGCCAGCGGGTGGTGTCCTGGATCTGCCAGACCAGCATGAAGGCGAAGTGCCCGTCGATGCGGCCGTCGCGCTGGACCGCGTGCCGTCCCGTGGGGGTACCTCCCACGCCGTTTAGGCAGTGGGGGAGGGTGTCGCCCCGGTAGCGGCCCAGGTCCGCGCCGATGCGTGCGCCGAAGTAGCGCAGGCCCAGGACGGATTCGAACCCGGAGTGCTGTTCGCTGTAGCGGGGGCCGCCGTTGTCGAAGCCGCCGCTCGTCAGACGGGCGTCGATGTAGCGGGCGAGCGCCTCTCCGTCCTCGGCGAACACCTCCTCGCCGCTGACCCGGTGGGCCTGGGCGAGGAAGGAGAGGGAGATCGGGCCGTAGTTGTTGTCGTACGCCCCGCCGTGCTCGGGCGGCAGCAGGGCACCCCGGTCGCGGACCCGGTGGGCACGGATCTCGTCGGCGTACAGGGCGAGCGCGCGGGCGCGGACCTGGTCCCCCTGCCCGTCGGGGAGATGGCGGGCCAGCATCAGGCCGCCGACCACGCAGCCGACGGCCTGGTTGCCCGCCTCCTGCGGGTTGAAGAAGGTCGCCTCGGTCAGCCGGCGCCAGTAGCCGTGGGCCAGATCCGTGAGGGCGGTGCGCTGTTCGTCGTCCAGGAGGCCGTCGGCCGCGTCGAGGACGTTGACAGCCTGGAGCAGCGCCCACACCGTGCTCGGCCAGTCGCCGATGGGGTGCGCGCCCGCTTCCAGTACGTAACGGGCGTACGGCAGGCCCGAGTCGGTGGTGCGCAGGTTCGGGTAGCCGGGGTTGTCGTCGGTGTAGACGCGCTCGCGCAGATGGAAGGCGAGGCTGCGGCGCACCGCTTCCGGCAGTCGCGGGTCCCGGCCGCGCTGCCAGGCGAGGGCGAGCAGGGAGGTGATGCCGAGGGAGGTGTCGCCGATGTCGTCGCCGGCGTCGGGGTGTTCCAGGCTGCCCTCGGGGGTGAGGCGGGCGAGGGCCTGCTCGGTGACGTCGGCGAGGACCGCGTCGTACGCCTCGGGGGTGTCCGGGAGGTCGTGCAACGGGCCGCGCTGGTGAGGGAGATACACGGGTGGATCAGCCCTTCATGCCGGAGGTCGCCATGCCTTCCACCAGCCTCTTCTGGAAGACGAGGAAGCAGATGAGCGTGGGCGCGAGCGCGATGGTCGACATGGCGAACATCGCGCCGTACGAGGAGCCGCTCGTCTGGTCCAGGAACAGGGTCAGCCCGAGCGGGACCGTGAACTTGTCGTTCTGCTGGAGGTAGACGAGCTGGTGCAGGAAGTCGTCGTACGTCCAGATGAACGTGAAGATCGTGGTGGTGATCAGGGCCGGCTTCATCAGCGGCAGGATGATCTTCCAGTAGATCTGCAGGGGGTTGGCTCCGTCCATCATGGCCGCCTGGTCCAGCTCGCGCGGGATGGAACGGATGAACTGGACCATCAGGAAGATGAAGAACGCGTCCGTGGCCAGGAACTTCGGCACGATCAGCGGGAGGTAGGTGTTGATCCAGGTCAGGTTGTAGAAGATCGTGTACTGCGGGATCAGGACGGCCTGCGTGGGCAGCATCAGCGTGCCGAGCATCAGGCCGAACCAGATCTTCTTGCCCCGGAACTCGAAGCGCGCGAACGCGTAGGCGGCCAGCGAGCAGGAGATGACGTTCCCGATCACCGCGCCGATCGTGACGATCAGCGAGTTGGTGACGTAGAGGGAGAAGGAGTTGCCGGAGCCGCTCCAGCCCTCGGAGTAGTTCTGCGGGTGCAGCCGGTCCGGGATCAGCCCGGGGTGGGTGAAGATCTCGGTGTCGGGCTTGAGCGAGCTGCTCAGCATCCACAGCAGCGGGTACAGCATGACGACCGCCACGCCGATGAGCACGGTGTGGAGGAAGATGCGGCGGGTGCCGGTGGCCGAGCGGAGCTTCTGCAGCGGCGGCATCGAGGATCGGGGCGGGGTGATGGCGGACATGGGGTGTGAGGACTCCTCGCTCAGACGTCGAATCGGACTCTGACGACGTCAGTCGTCGTAATGCACCCAGTAGCGACTGGCGACGAAGTTGACCGCCGTGAAGCCTGCGATGACCAGGAACAGCACCCAGGCCAGCGCCGAGGCGTACCCCATCTGCAGGTCGGTGAAGCCCTTCTTGTACAGGTAGAGGGAGTACAGCATGGTCGAGTTGAGCGGTCCCCCGGTGCCGTTGCTGATCACGAAGGCGGGGGTGAACGTCTTGAACGCGTCGATGATCTGCAGGACCACGTTGAAGAAGACGATCGGCGTGAGCAGCGGAAGGGTGATCCGGAAGAACCGGGTGACGGGCCGGGCGCCGTCGATCGCCGCTGCCTCGTACACGTCCTTCGGCAGCTGCTTGAGCCCGGCGAGGAAGATGACCATCGGGGTGCCGAACTGCCAGACGGCGAGCAGCACGAGCGTGTAGAGCGCGGAGTCGGGGCTGGAGATCCAGTCCTGGCCCTCGATGCCGAACCAGCCGAGGAAGTCGTTGAACAGGCCGTCGCCGCCGAAGACCTGGCGCCACACGATGGCGACGGCCACCGCTCCGCCCAGCAGCGAGGGCAGGTAGAAGGCGGCCCGGTACAGGCCTATCCCCTTGAGGTCCCGGTTGAGGAGCATCGCCACGCCGAGCGCGAGCGCCAGCTTCAGCGGCACGGAGACGAGGACGTACAGCAGGGTGGCGTGCACCGAGTCCCAGAACACCGGGTCGTCGGTGAACATGTGCGAGTAGTTCTCGGTGCCGACCCACTGGGCGGACGAGAGCAGGTCGAAGTCCGTGAAGGACAGGTACAGCGAGTCCAGCATCGGGTAGATCGTCAGGCCGAACAGTCCGACGAACCAGGGGGCCAGGAAGAGATACGGCCACCATCCCGCCCGCCACCCGCCACCACCCTTCAGAAGAAGCGCTTCGCGCTGCCCCTCCTGATTGCGCCGTCTGGCGGCGCGCCGGCGCATCCGTTCCCGGTCGCGCTGGTCGGCGGGGGTCGCCGGGGCCGCCGGCGCCTCCCCCACGACCTCGTCGGACTTGGTGGTGGTCATGCTCATCTTCTCCCTGGCCCTCTCCCGGTGCCTGACTGTGCTGGGGCGGGCGGTCAGCCCGCGAGGATGGACTGCGCCTGGTCGAAGAACTCGTTCAGCTGCGCCTTGATGGACTTCTTGCCGAAGGCGACCGCCAGGTTGGACTGGAACAGCAGGTCCCAGATCTGGTCCGCACCCTTGGGCGGGGGCACAGGCGCGGGCAGCGCGTCAGCGGCCTTCGAGACCCGCTGGGAGATGTAGTCGGCGTTCGCCATGTTCAGCTTGTCGGTCTCGGTCAGCCCGCCGGAGATCAGCGAACGGGCCTTCTGGGTCGGCGGGATGCCGCGCAGCAGCTGCATGTCCTTGATGGCGGTGGCGTCCTGGGCGAAGAAGTCCATGATCTTCACCGAGTCGGCGACCTGCTTGCTGGCCTTGGTGGCGCTCAGCAGCACACCGCCGTTGACGAAGTTGCCCTCGCGGGCGCCGGACCAGTCGCCCTGCGGGGTGGGCAGGAAGTCCAGCTGGGCGTCGGTGATCGAGCCGCCGGCGCCGTAGACACCGGAGTCGAAGGTGAACAGGGCCTTGCCGATGACGACGGCGTTCTTGGTGAGGTCGTTGTGCGCGGCCGAGGTGACGGCGGGCGGCGGGGAGGCGTGGTCCTTCCGCATCCCGGCCCAGAACTCCCACCACTCCTGCAGGGTGTCGGCGGTGAAGCCGAGCTTCTTGCCGTCGTCGGAGAAGAACTGCTGGCCCTTCTCGCGGGCGAAGATCTCGAAGCACTGCAGGGTGGAGCCGCCGCCGTCGTCGACGCCGTACTGCTTGCCGCCGCTCTTCTTGTAGACGTCGGCCGCGATCTTCTTCAGGTCGTTCCAGGTCCACTCGCGGTCGGGCAGCTTCAGGCCGAGCTGCTCCAGGCCGGAGCGGTTGACGGTGAGCTGGTTGACGCCGATGCCGGACGGGACGCCGTACAGCCTGCCGTCGACGGTGCCGGCGGCCAGGAGCGTCTTGGAGAAGCCGGTCAGGTCCAGGGACTTGCCGACGTAGGAGTCGAGCGGGGCGAGGATGCCCTTGCGGGCGTACTGCGCGACCAGCGCGGTGTCCATCTGCAGCAGGTCGGGGGCGCTGCCGCCGGCGACCTGGGTGTTGAACTTGTCGAAGTAGCCGTCGTAGCCCTGGTAACGGGTCTCGATCTCGATCTTCGGGTTCTTCTTCTGGAAGGAGGCGAGGGCCTTCTTGTACGCGGCGTGCCGGTCGTCGCTGCCCCACCAGGTCATGGTCAGCTTGCCGCTGTCGCTGCCCGCGCCGGTGCCGCCGGCACAGGCGGCGAGCGTGGAGCCGAGCGCGCCGGCGACGGCCAGCCCGCTCGCGGTGCGGAAGAGGGTTCTGCGCGAGATCTGGTGACCCACCGGGTCCTCCCTGAAGGTGCGTGACGGATCCCGGAGCCGGTCAACTCGGCTCGGGCGCCTTGGTGTTGGAATCGCTTTCCGGTGCGCGGCCTCGCCCGGCCGCGTACCCCTGACGGGTGCGGGTCCCCGGCCCTGACGGCCGTTGCCCAGCGAGCACGCCCTCGCGTGGCTGCCGTACGTCGCGTACGGTCGGGACGCCCACCCCTGAGCCGGGGTCCCGCCCGGCTTAGAAAGCGCTTGTCCGGACATTGGCAGACCGAGTCGGAGGCCGTCAATCCTTCGCCCGCACGGCCTCGGTCACGGTTTGGACTCCTCGTGCGACCGCGAGCCCGGCCGCGCCGGTGACGGTGCCGAGGTCCCCGACCGTGCTGCTGACCACCTCGGTGGGCCAGCTCAGCCGCTCCAGTTCGGCCCGGACACCGGGCAGGAGCTGCGGGTCCGCGCCGGTGCTGCCGCCGAGCACGATCAGCCCGGGGTCCAGCACGGCAGCCACGGCGGCGGCGAGCCGGCCCACGTCGGCGGCATGGCGGGCGACGACGGCGCGAGCCGTCGCCCGGCCCTCGGCGGCGAGGGCGAAGAGCTGCTCGGTGGTGCGGGGGCAGGGGCCGTCGGCGGACTGCCAGGCCTTGGCGGCCCGGTGCAGCAGGGAGTGCGCACCGACGTACTCCTCCAGGGCCTCGCGGCGCGGCTCGCGGTCGTCGTCCCAGGGGTAGGGCAGCCGGGCCAGCTCGCCCGCGGCGCCGTTGGCTCCGCGCAGCACCCGGCCGCCGACGACGATGCCGAGGCCGATGCCCACGCCGATCCGCAGATAGCCGAAGGTGTGGCGGCCGCGGGCGGCGCCCTCGTGCAGCTCGGCGAGCGCGGCGCAGTTCACGTTGTTCTCGAGGTGGACGGGGACACCGGGCGGCAGCGCGACGGCCATCGCGTCGTAGGCGGGCCCGGCCTTGGCGGTCGCGGGCCGCATGCCGGTGCCCTCCCGGTCCTGTGCGGTGACGTCGCCGACGGCGACGACGATGGTGCGCAGCGGGGCGTCGGCGGGCAGCGCGACGAGGGTCTCGCGCACGGCGTCGGCGGCATCGGCCCGGGAGGTGGTGGCCTCGGCGAGCAGGCTGCCGTCGAGGGCGCAGCCGCGTACCCGGGTGTGGGCGGGGCCGAGGTCCACGGCGAGCACGGTCCCGGCGGCCGGGCCCAGACGGTAGACGGCGGCGGTGCGGCCGACGCCGCCGGAGGCCGTACCGGAGTGGGCGGCGAGCCCCGCGGCCTCCAGCTCGGCCACGGCTGCGGAGACCGTCGGTTTCGACAGGCCCGCGTCGGCCGCCAGCCGGGGGCGGGTGGCGGAGCCGGCCGTGGCCAGGACGGCGAACACCGCGCGGGCGCTCTCGCTCAGGATCATGCTCTCCCCCAGATTCGGGCCGCAGTCTGCTGGTGAGGGGCGCTGGGATGGCGTGCCTCTTGACGCACTCTACTTCGTTAGTTAATTTCCTAACGAACTCACGGTACTCGCCTGCCGTGGCCGCCCCCGAAGCCCGTCCCGGGGCTTCCCGACACCTTCTGCAGCCGTTCATCCAGGCGCGGTTCACCCGCCGTCGCAGCACAGCACCAGGGAGCACGGCTCCTGCAGCGCAGCTCCCTGCGGACGACGAAAGAGGATCCGTGCAGGACGTTCCGTATCCCCTCGTGGTCGGAATCGACGTGGGCGGCACCAAGACCCGTCTCCGGGCTCTGGCCGGAAGCGAGCTGGTCGCCGACCATGTCCGTTCCAGCAGCGGCTGGCGGCCGCACGCCCCGGCTGCCGCCGCGGCCTGGCTGGCCGCGCTGCTCGACGACGTCCTGCCGGCCGGTCTCCGTCCGGCCGCCCTCGCCGTGGGCGGGCACGCCTGCGAGACCCCGCGCCAGTGCGCCGCGATCCGGGCCGCCCTGGGCGACGTCCTGGACGCGCCCGCGCTGATCGTCGGCGACGCCGAACTCCTCGTCCCCGCCGCCGGGCTGGCGAAGGGGGTCGGTCTGGTCGCGGGCACCGGCTCGGTCGCGGTCGGCCACGCGGCCGACGGCACGCCGGTGCAGGTCGGCGGCTGGGGCGCGGTCCTCGGCGACGAGGGCGGCTCGGCCGGGCTGGTCCGGGAGGCCGCGCGGGCCTGCTGGGCCGCCCACGACCGCGGCGCGGCACCCGACGCGCTGGCCGACGCGCTGCTCGCCGCGTTCGAGGTGCCCGAAGTGCCCGCGCTCGGCGCGGCGTTGGAGAGCGCCACGGACGTCTCCGCCGAGTGGGGCCGGCACGCCCCGGCCCTCTTCTCGGCCGCCGAGGCGGGTTCCCGGCTCGCCCACGAGGTGATAGCCGCCGGGGGCCGCTCCCTCGCCACGCTCGTCGTCCGGCTCGCCGACCGCGGCCTCGCCGTGGACGACGTGGTGGTCGCGGGCAGCACCGTCCTCGCCCAGCCGCTCCTGTTCGACGCCTTCACCGCCGCGCTCGCCGACGCCCTGCCCGGAGCACGGCCGCGTCCGCTGCGGGTGCCGCCCGTCAACGGGGCGGTGGCGCTGGCGCGTTCGATCCTGTGAACGGCGCGCCCCGCGTTCACCTGCCGCACATGCCCTCGTCGCCGGGGACTCCCCGACGGGACACGACCCCGCCCTAGATATTCACTCGTTCAACTTCTTTCCCACGGGATCGCACAATCCGGCACATCGCGGCCGGGCGTCCTGCCCGTGCGCGCCGGGTGGTCCCGTGGGCCACTCCCCGGCCGCCGTCCGGCCGAAGAACTCAAGAGAGGCACACGTATGCCGTCACCCGCCGGGCTCCGCTCCTCCTCGCCGGCCCGTGGAACCGCCCTGGGCCGACGCGGCTTCCTCAAGACCTCGCTGGGCGCGTCGGCGGGTGTGCTCGCCGCCCCGACCTTCGCCGCGTGGCTGTCCGCCGCCGACGCCGAGGCCGCGACCGCCCCCGCCGCGTTCGTCGACGACTACCGGACCAACGTCCTCGCCAACCTCACCCCCGAGACCAACGCGGTGGTCCGGATCCTCGGCGGTTTCGCCCAGGTGTGGAAGACCGGCTCGGCCTGGAACTCCGGCACCCCGCTGCGCCCCGAGGTGCTGCGCGCCAACATGCTCTACTGTGCCCGGATCACCACCGAGCGCACCGACGCGCAGGCGAAGGAGGCGTTCGTCTACGACCGCCAGCACCAGAGCTACGCGATGATCGCCGGCCTCGGCCCGCTGGCCGACTTCTACCGGGCGGGCGCCAAGGCGGTCACCTCGATCACCGGCGCGCCCGACGGCACTCCGGCGACCACCGTCAGCGACACGGTGCCCGCGAACGCCCCGGCCGGCTCGGCGCTCGGCGCGGGCGCCCACGACTCCGCGCTCGGCAAGGTCGCCGAACTGGTCGACACCGTGCGCGGCCCGTACGCCTCCGGCAACCCGGCCAAGTACGCCTACCAGTACCCGCGTCCGTGGCGCATGAACGAGGACAGCGAGGTCGTCGACACCGGCGCGAAGGACGCGCTCGGCTACCCGGTGTACGAGTCCGACGTGGTGGTCGCCCCGCAGTTGCTGCGCCAGCGCGGCACCTCCGCGGCCGACGACGGCGGCTTCCCGAGCGGCCACACCAACGCCTTCCACCTGGCCGCGCTCGCCTACGCGTACGCGGTGCCCGAGCGGTTCCAGGAGCTGGTGACACGCGCCTTCGAGCTGAGCCACACCCGGATCGTGGCGGGCATGCACAACACCGTCGACGTCATCGGCGGCCGCGTCATGGCCACCGCACTGGCCGCGGCCACCCTCGCCGACCCGGCCAACGCCGGGCTGAAGGCCGCCGCCCGCGCCCAGGCCCTCGCCTACTTCACCGTGCAGACCGGCACCACCGCCGACACCCTGTACGCCTACGCGCACCCGGACACCGACCCGTACGGCGACCGGGACGCCAACGCCCGCTCGGTCCGGCCCCGGCTGACGTACGTGCTGACCCGGCAGGGCCGCGGCGCGCCGCTGACCGTGCCGAAGGGCGCCGAGGTGCTGCTGGAGACCCGGCTGCCGTACCTGGACGCGGACCAGCGCCGCGAGGTGCTGCGCACCACCGGGCTGCCCGCCGGGTACGTGCTGCTCGACGGCGTCGAGCAGTGGGGGCGGCTGAACCTGTTCGCCGCCGCCGACGGCTACGGCGCCTTCGACTCCGACGTCGCCGTCACCCTGGACGCCGCCGCCGGCGGCTTCTCGGCGGCCGACAGCTGGCGCAACGACATCGACGGGTGCGGCGGCCTGACCAAGCGGGGCACCGGCACGCTGACGCTGACCGGCCGCAACCGGTACACGGGCGGGTCGGTGCTGGAGTCCGGTGCGCTGACGGCCGGTTCCGAGGACGCCCTCGGCCACGGGGACGTGCGAGTCTCGGGCGGCACCCTGCGGATCGACGAGCGGCTGCGGGTGCGTGGCGGGTACGCCCAGGACTCCGGAACGCTGGAGGTCACCCTGGGCGCGGGCCGCAAGGCGCCGCTGACCGTGAAGCACCTCGCGGTACTGGGCCGTTCGGCCGTGCTGTCGCTGCGGCTGGACACCGAACGGCCGCCGGCCGCGGGCAGCACGCTGCCGGTCCTCGACGTGCCCCGGCTGCGCGGGCAGTTCGACCGCGTGGAGGTGAACTCCGACGCACTGCGGGCCGTACCCGTGTACACGGCAGAAGGTCTGTCGGTACGACTCGTGGAGCGGTGACACCCCGGTGGCGGGAGCGGTGCGACAGTAGGGCCATGATCCGGCCCGCTCCCGCTCCCGCCACCGCACGGCCGGTGCCACCGTGGGGCGGATGATGGCGCGCGCACAGCACACGGCCCAGGTCCTCGTAGCCGAGGCCCCCACGGACGACAGCCCCCGGCGGAGTACGGCCCGGGACCGTCTGCACGCCGGACTGCGCCGCCGGCGGCGGTGGCTGGTGCCGCTCGTGGTGGCGCTGTTGCTGGCCCAGACGGCCGCCGCGATGGTCACCACGGCCGTCCGGCAGACGCCCACCATCGACGAACCCGTGTACGTGGCCACGGCCACCGACTATGTGCATGAGCACCGGCTGCGCTACAACCCCGAACACCCGCCGCTCGGCAAGCTGCTGATCGCGGCCGGGGTGGCGGTGGCCGACCCGCACTACGACCCGTCGTACACCGGCACCCAGGGCGAGGTGGGCCGGCATCTGCTGTACGAGTCGGGCAACGATCCGTGGCGGCTGATGCTGTGGGCACGGCTGCCGGTGATCGCGCTGACCCTGCTGTTCGGGCTGGTGGTGTTCGCGTTCGCACAGGAGCTGACGGGCACGGCGGGCGGGCTCGCGGCGCTCGCGCTGTACGCCTTCTCGCCGGACGTGATCGCGCACGGCTCGCTGGCCACGCTGGACCTGCCGGCGGCCGGGTTCGCGCTGACGTCCGCCTGGCTGGTGTGGCGGGCCCGGGACCGGCCCCGGTTGCACCTGCCGCTCTCCGGGGCGGCCCTCGGGGCGGCGGTGGCGACGAAGATGAGCGCGCTGCCCGCGATCCCCGTGGTGATGCTGCTCGCGGTGGTGTCGGTGTGGGCCGCCCGGCGGGGTGCCGAGCGGCGCCGGAAGGTGCTCCTGGGGCTCGCGGGGGCGGCGGTCGTGGCGCTGGTGGCGGTCGCCGTCGTGTGGGCCGCGTATCTGGCGGTCGATCCCCGGCTGCGGTTCACGCCCGCCGAGGCGGTGCCGGCCGTGCACGGGCTGCGCGGGCGCGTGACGGACCTGTTGCCGCTGCCGGAGGCGTACCGGGCCGGGATGCGGGTGCAGTTCGGCCTGGAGGACTACCCCTGGCAGGGCTACCTGTTCGGGCACCTGTACACGGGCTCGCTCTGGTACTACCTGCCCGCCGCCCTGCTGGTGAAGACACCGCTCGGGCTGCTCGCGCTGGGCGCGGCCGGTGCCGTGGCCGTACTGACGGTGCGACGGCTGCGGCCCGCCGCGCCGTATCTGCTGCTGCCGCCCGCGGTGCTGCTGGCGGCGGCGATGACGGGCTCGCGGGACTTCGGGACCCGGTACGCGCTGTTCGTGCCGGTGTTCCTCGCGGTGGCGGGCGCGTGCGTGCGCGCGCTGCGATGGCGCTGGTCGGGTGTGCTGACGGGGCTGCTGGTGCTGGGGGTGGCGGTGAGTTCGCTGCGCACGTTCCCGTACTACCTGCCGTACGCGAACGAGGCGTTCGGCGGGCCGGCCAACACCCACCGGCTGCTGCACGACTCCAACGTGGACTGGGGCCAGGACCTCGGCCGGCTCGCCGACCGGCTTCGGCAGCGGTACCCGGGCGAGCGGGTGTGGCTGGTCTACAAGGGCAGCGGTGTGCCGTCGTACTACGGCATCCGTGCCACCGATCCGCGCACGGTGCCGTCCGGCCGGGTACACGGACTGCTCGTCGTGTCGGACTCCGCGGTGGCCAAGGCACGTGGCCGACTGGCCGAATTGATCGAGTCGAGCCGTCCAATCGATCAAGTGGGTCATTCGATCACCTTGTACCGGCGGTGAGCCTGCCTGCCCGTTACAGCCCCTGGTCATGACGGTCGGTGAGCTATGTTGAGTGGTCGTGGGAGACAAAGAAGAAGGGTCGGCGCCCTCGCCGCAGCAGGCACGCGCCCAGGCATCAGCGATCACCTCGGGCAAGACCGCGCCGGAGGCCGGGGCCGCACCGACCTCCCAGCTCAGGGAACTCTTCGACGGCCCCCGGCTGTCCCCGGGCCAGCGCCGCGTCGCCCAGTACCTGATCGAGCACATCACCGAGGCGGCGTTCCTGTCGATCACCGAGCTGGCGGACCGGGTGGGCGTCAGCCAGCCCTCCGTGACCCGCTTCGCGGCCGCCGTCGGCTTCAGCGGCTACCCGGCGCTGCGGGAGAAGCTCCAGTCGATCGCGCTGAGCACGCTGGCGGGCGGGCCCGGCGAGGTGGACCGCGCCAACGAGCTGCAGGCGGCCGTCGACGCCGAGATCCAGAACCTGGAGAACATGCGGCGCGACTTCGCCGACCCGGACCGGGTGATCCAGGTCGGCCGCGCGCTGTCCCGCTCCACCCCGCTGACCGTGCTGGGGCTGCGCATCTCCGTGTCGCTGGCCGAGTACTTCGGCTATGCCGCCCGCCGCATCCACCCCGACGTACGGCTGGTGACGCGCGGCGGCAGCGTGGCCTACGACGCGCTGCTGCAGTCGCGCGAGGCCGGCGGCACCTGGGTGCTGGCGTTCGCCATGCCCCGGCACGCGCAGGAGACGCTCACCGCGCTGCGGGTCGCGCGCGAGGCGGGCCTGAAGGTTGCGCTGATCACCGACCTGGCGCTCGGTCCGCTGGCCGACGAGGCCGACGTCACCTTCGCCACCGGGACCGGCTCCCGCCTGGTCTTCGACTCCTACGCGGCGCCCGGAGTGATGGCCGCGGCCCTGCTGCAGGCCATGACCGACGCCGATCCGGAGCGCACGCAGGCCCGCCTGGAGAAGTACGAACAGGTCGCCGACCAGCAGCAGTTCTTCCTGAAGGACTGAACCTTCCGCCCGCGGGAGACCCTTCCCGCAGTTCTTCCTGTCACCCGCACCCCGCACGGGGATCTTTCGCCGTCAGGGGATCATTCAACGCATATCCCGCATGAATGTTTTCATACGTCTTGCAAACCCGTCGGTATATATAAATACTGCTCACGGATCTCGCCCGGCCGGCTCCGGGCGCGTTCCATACCCGCGGGACTCACCGCTCGCACAACCGCCCCGAGAAAGCCGACGGACCGCCCATGCGCACGCAAGCACTCCAGCCGCGCAGGTCCTCCGCGCCCGGGGCCCCCGCA
Organism: Streptomyces sp. NPDC001410; assembly: GCF_042895235.1. Lineage (NCBI taxonomy): Bacteria > Bacillati > Actinomycetota > Actinomycetes > Kitasatosporales > Streptomycetaceae > Streptomyces > Streptomyces sp. NPDC001410. Next base: position 57,233 of record NZ_JBIAWE010000003.1, on the reverse strand, counting down.
CGGACACCCTCTGCCGCCGTCCCCTACCCACGTCGGCGATCAGGGTGTTCGGTGGCGCACCGCCCAGGCGATGCGCCCGTGGCGGCCCCGGTCATCCCCTAGGCCGGGGCCGCCCCAAACCGTCGGACCACCCTCACGACGCCGCACACCGGAAGCGATGCTCATGTCAGTGACCACCACCACGCGCCTCAGCCCCGACTGGCCCTGCCAGGTCAAGATGCCCGGCAGCTACGACTGGGAGCGCTCGGCGGCCAAGTGGCTGCGCGAGCTGGTCCCTGCGCGCTACGCCAGCTACCCGGCGCTGATCCGGCACCCCGTCCTGCTCGCCCGGCACGCGCAGATCCAGGTCCAGCAGGAGATCCGGGTGGCCCGGACGGCCCTGCAGACCGCGCGGGCCGAGCTGCCCGTCCTCGGTCTGCCCGAGTCGGTCATCGAGCACACGATCAAGCTGTACGCGGCCGAGGTGCTTCAGCTGCAGCACATCGCGCGCAGTGTCCGCGCGGTCAGTGAGGCGCTGGCAGCCCGCGGCATGCCCCGCTGAAGCACGTCGCCGGCCGTCGTCGGTCGTCACTCTGTCGCCACTCGTCACCGTGTCGTCAGTCGTCGTTGCGGTGTCGCCAGTACCAGAGGACGCCTACGGCCAGGGCCAGCAGGAAGACGGCGGGCAGGAGCAGGCCCGGGATACGGGAGCCGGTCATCGGCGTGGCCTTCGGTCGTGGTGCGAGGTGCGCCCGGCGGCAGGCCGCAGGGTGAGCCCATGGTGGGGCCTGCCGGCCGGTCGTCCACGATGTTTTTCCGAGGCGTTGCCCGGTGTTCGAGCCCGGCAGCTCAGCCACTGCCGTCGAAGCTCATCCGGGATTCCAGTGCGCGGCGCGTGTCGTTGCCGTAGACGCCGGTCTCGTCGCCACTGATGCCGTACCAGAGCTGGAAGCGGGCCACGGCCTCCGTGAGGACGGCATCGTAGGTGCCGTCGGTCGAGCCGTCCCGGTAGACGTCGGGCACCCGCAGCAGGCGCTGCTGCAGCTCGGCGACCTCGGGGCCGGTGTCGCCCTGCCGGAGGGTGCCCGCGCCGTCGGGGTCGGCGGCCGGGGTGGTGGCGGGCGCGGCCGGAGCGGTGGTCGTCGGTGTGGTCGTGGTGGTGTGGGACGGCTGTGGGCTCGCGTCTGCCTCCTGCCGCGTGGGGAGCAGGAGGGCGCAGCCGAAGCCGACCACCGCGGCCGCTCCGACCGCCACGGCGACGGCGGCACGGCGGAGCCCCGGGGCCGAGCGGCCGGTGCCGTTCGGCCGGGGCTGCGAGGCGGCCGGGAAGTGGGGCAGCTCCTGGGTGTCGTCCTCGGTGGCGGATGTCCGGGGCGTGCCGGCACCGGGTGGGGGTGCCGTGCCGAAGGACTCGAAGGTCTCGAACGTCTCCCGCTCCGGGAGCATCTCGCGCATCAGCTCCGCGAGGGCGTCGAAGCGGCGCAGTCGCACGACGCGGACGGGTTCGAGGACCGGTCCGGGGTGCGGCTGTTCAGGGTCGGACGGTGTCGGCACCCTGTTCTCCTTCCGTCCCGTGCGTACGGGATCCGCGGTCCCCGTGCTGAGATACGGCGCACACGCCGCACCCGTTCAGCCCCACCCCTCTCCCCCAGACGATCGAAACACTCAACTCGGTAAGAAGCATTGGGCGTTTGAGCGAGTGCATGCTAGGAGCCGCCGTCATGACGGCTCCTTGGTCACGCCGTGGTTTCCTGACCGCTTCCACGGACACCGCTGTCGCCCTGGGGCTCGGCTCCCAGGCGTTCGCGGCCGCGGACGAGTTCGCGACGTTGCGTGCGAGTCTGGCCCTGACCTGGCGGCGGCCGGTCGCGGTGGTGGTGTCCGCGCCGGCCACGGTCGCCTCGGCGACGACCGGCTCCGCGCTGACCCTGGCCTTCGGGGATCTGACCGCGACGGCGGGCGCGACGCAGCGGATCACCGTCAGGCTGGGGTGAGGGCCCCCTGGACGAACCGGCTCAGGGACGCTGTCAGCGCGGTGACGAAGGCGTCCCGGGCCTCCTCCGGGAGGGCGTCCAGGGACAGGTAGGGGTTGAGGTCCTCCAGCTCGACCAGCAGCAGCTCGCCGTCCGGCGTGCGGCAGGCGTCGACGCGCTGGATGCCGTGGCCGAGGCCGTTCCAGTCGATGAAGTGGCGGGCGAACTCCAGGTCGGCGGCGGTGGCGGCGTACGGTCGCAGTTCCCAGCGGCGCGCCGGGTCGGGTGCGTGGAGGGCGTACTGGAAGTCGTCGTCGACGAAGTAGAAGGACACCTCGTAGGCGAAGTCGACGCACGGCTGGACGAGGACGGTGCCGTCGGCGAGGCCGGCGAGGCCGTCGGCGGGCAGGATCCGCAGGCCGAGGGAGTCGGCGCCGATCTTGGGCTTGACGACGTAGCGCTCGGCCGCCGGCAGCCTGTGCAGGTCCTCGGCACGGTCGACGGTGGGGATGACCGGGAAACCGGCGGCGCTCAGGTCGAGCAGGTACTGCTTGCCGGCCATGTCCGCCTTGCCGCTGAGCGGGTTGTACACCAGCGCCCCGCTGTCCAGCGCACGCGCGCGGAAGGCGTCGTACTCCTTCTGGTAGCCGAGGACGGGCCCGCTGTTGCGGACGACGACCACGTCGTAGGCGTCCATCAGCGCGGCCGCGTCCAGCGGATGACACAGGGCGAGGTCGAAGCGCTCACGCAGCCGCGAGGTCAGGAAGACGTCCTCGTCGCCGTAGCGGCGCCCGCTGGCCGGGTACGCCAGGTCGGTGACGTAGAGGACGCGGGGACGTGCGGCGGACATGCGGATCTCCTCGGACTGCTGGGGTGCAGAAAGGTTACGTCCAGGGGTGGCCGCTCCCGTCCCCGGCCCGGTTCTCCGTACAATTTGAGGCCGAACGATCTCCCGTGGCCGGGACCCGGCCGTGGGTGTCCCGCTCAGCGACCCGAGGAGCGCCCGTGCCCGGCCAGCGATCCATCACCGAAGCCGAACGGCTCGCGTCGGCGAAGCTCGGCGGCATCCCGATCCGCCGGGAGCAGATGGCGGCCGTGGCCAACATCTACCGGGCCGCCGCCGCGGTGCGGCAGCACCTGGAGAACTCGGTACTGCGCGACTCCGACCTGACCTGGACGGCGTTCGTCGTGCTGTGGGTGGTGTGGGTGTGGGGCGAGTCGGAGACCCGGCACGTGGCGGAGGAGGCCGGGATCTCCAAGGGCACGCTCACCGGAGTCGCGCGCACGCTGGAGTCGCGCGGGCTCCTTGGCCGGGCCGGGCATCCGGACGACGGGCGGCTGGTGCTGCTGAGCCTCACCGACAAGGGCGAGGACCTGATGCAGCGGGTGTTCCCGCAGTTCAACGAGGAGGAGGCGTTCGTCACCGCCGATCTGAGCGACGCCGAGTGCCGCAGCCTCGCACAGGGGCTGCGGCGGGTCGTCCTTCAGGTCGAGGAGCACGGCGAGGAGCGCCGCCGGGACCTGCTCGGCGGAGCCGAGCCGGCGCCCCGCCGCAGTGGGCGGCGCGCCAGGAACTGACCGGCGGTCAGCGGCGGGTACGTGCGGCGCTCACCAGGGCGTCGAACAGGCCCTGCTGGGCGGGGTCTTCGTGCGCCGTGTCCTCGGGGTGCCACTGCACGGCGGTGAACCAGCCCTGCGCGCCCGGGAGTTCGAGTCCTTCGACGGTGCCGTCGGCGGCGGTGGCCGTGACGGTCAGGCCCTGGCCCGGGCGGTCCACTCGCTGGTGGTGGTAGCAGGAGGCGTCCGCCTTCTCCGCGCCGGTGGCTTCTTCGAGCAGGGTGCCGCGCCGGATCCGTACCGGGTGCACGAGGTGCCGGTGTTCGTGTTCCGGGCCGCCCATGTCCTGTTCCAGGCTGCCGCCGAGGGCCACGTTGACGACCTGCAGTCCCCGGCAGACGGCCAGCAGGGGCAGGCCCAGGTCCAGGGCGTGGCGGGCGACCTGGAGGTCGAAGGCGTCCTGGAGTTCGTCGACGTCGTAGACGCTGTCGTGGGTGGTGGCGGCGCCGTAGCGGTGCGGGGCGAGGTCGCCGCCGCCGGGGAGCAGGACGCCGTCGAAGCGGGCGAGCCGGGCGGCGACGTCGCTCTCGGCGGGGTGGATGCTCGCGGGCTCCCCGCCGGCCCGCCACACGGCCTCGATCAGGGCGCGGGCGTTGACCTCGGCGGCGTACCGCAGGGCGGAGGTGGTGGCGGAGAAGCGGGCGGGTACGGCGATCAGCGGGCGGTGGGTCACAGCTGGATCCAGGTCGTCTTGAGTTCGGTGTACTTCTCCAGGGCGTGCGCGGACTTGTCGCGGCCGTTGCCGGACTGCTTCATGCCGCCGAAGGGCACGGTCAGGTCGCCCTCCTCGTAGCAGTTGACCCACACCGTGCCCGCCTTCAGCGCGCGGGAGACCCGGTGGGCTGTGGACAGGTCGGAGGTCCACAGGCCCGCGGCGAGGCCGTACTCGGTGGCGTTGGCGAGCCGTACCGCCTCGTCGAGGTCGTCGAAGGTGAGGACGGAGAGCACCGGGCCGAAGATCTCCTCGCGGGCCAGCCACATCCCGGGGCCGACACGGTCGAAGACGGTGGGGCTGAGGTAGCTGCCGCCGGTCTCGGCGAGGGTGCGGGCCCCGCCGGTGCGCAGGCGGGCGCCCTCGGCGCCGGCGGTGGTGACGTGGTCCAGGACGCGGTCCAGGTGGGCCTCGCCGACGAGGGCGCCCATCTCGGTTGCGGGGTCGAGCGGGTCGCCGACGCGCAGCGCCCGGGCCCTTCGTACGACAGCCTCGGTGACGCGCTCGGCGATCGAGGAGTGCACGAGGAGCCGGGAGGGCGCGGTACACATCTCGCCCTGGTTGAAGAAGATCCCCCAGGCCGCGGTGGCTGCCGCGCTGTCGAGGTCGGGTGCGTCGGGCAGGATGATGTTGGGTGACTTGCCGCCGAGTTCGAGCCAGACCCGCTTGAGGTTGGAGTCGGCGGAGTAGCGCAGGAAGTGGCGGCCGACGGCGGTGGAACCGGTGAAGGCGAGGACATCGACGTCCGGGTGCAGGCCGATCGCGCGGCCCGCGGTGGGGCCGTCGCCGGTGACGACGTTGAGCACACCCGGGGGCAGTCCGGCCTCCGTGCCGATCCGGCCCAGCAGCAGCGCCGACAGCGGGGACGACTCGGACGGCTTCAGGACGACCGTGCAGCCGGCCGCGAGTGCCGGGGCCACCTTCCAACTCGCCAGCGTGAGCGGGAAGTTCCAGGGGACGACCGCGCCGACCACGCCCGCCGGTTCGCGGGTGACGAGAGCGAGGGCGTCGGGGGCGGTGTGCGGGGACTCGTCGGTGAGCTTGTCGGCCAGCTGACCGTACCAGCGGAAGGTGTTGATCGCGGCGCGCAGTTCGACGGCGTACGCGTCGGTGATCGGCTTGCCCATCTCCAGGGTGACGGTGAGGGCGAGCTTCTCCCGCTGTTCTTCGAGGAGTTCGGCGATGCGGAGCAGCACGCGGCCGCGTTCGGCGGGTGCCAGGCGCGGCCACGGTCCTGCGTCGAAGGCGCGGCGGGCGGCGGCGACGGCGTGGTCGACCTCGGCCTGCCGCGCGTCGGCGACTTCGGTGAGGGTCTGTCCGTCGCGGGGTGAGACGACGGCGAAGGTCGCGCCTCCCCCGGGTTCGTCGGTCCCGTCGATGTGGTGCAGCGCGGGCAGGTCGAGGGTCTTGGCCCGGCGCAGCAGTTCGTCATGGGTGACGTCCAGCATGGTGTTCCTGTCCAGGGTCGGGGGCCCGGCCCCTGACGGAGCCGGGCCCGGCGGGGTGCGTCAGCGGTCCTCGGCGGTCCGGGAGTGGACCATGCGCGCGGTCCCGGCGCCCAGGAGCAGCACCGCGGGGACGGCCGCGACGAGCCAGGTGGCGGTGGTGGCGTCGCCGCCGATGAGGGTCGTGAAGTTGGCGAGGACCACCCAGATCACGGCGGCGATGCCGAGGGCGCCGAGGGACGGGGCGATCAGGGTGTTCCAGCGCCGGGTGTCGAGGCGCTCGCGGCGGAAGAAGACGATCACGGAGACCGAGGTCAGGAAGTACAGGAGCATGCAGGCGAGGACGCCGACGCCGCTGAGCCAGGAGAAGAGGGTGAGGACCGGGTCCTTGCCCGCGAGGGCGAACGGGATCACCAGCAGCACCGCGATCGCCGTCTGCACGATGCCCGCCGCCCACGGCGAGTGCCGCTTGTTGAGCGAGCGCAGCCCGCGGGGCAGCAGGCCCTCGCGGCTGAGGGAGAACAGGTAGCGGTTGGCGGAGTTGTGGAAGGCGAGGATGCCGGCGAACAGGGAGGTGCCCAGCAGGACGGGCAGCACGTCGCCCGCCCAGCCGCCGAAGAGCCGCGCGATGGGCGCGAAGACGAACACGGTGGCGTCGCCGCCCGCCAGGGCCTCGCCCGCCGCCCCGGTGACCTTCGTGGCGCCGTACGAGGAGACGAGCATCCACGAGGTGAAGGCGAAGAAGCCGGTCACCACGGCGACCGACAGGTAGGTCGCCCGGGGCACCGTCCGGTGCGGATGGCGGGCCTCCTCGCCGTAGATCGCGGTGGCCTCGAAGCCGAACATGGACGCGACGGCGAACATCAGGGCCACGCCCGGGGCGCCCTGCAGGACGGCACTCGGGGCGAAGGTGTCGACGACGCCGAGGCCCTCGGGGCCGCCGCCCTTGAAGAGGGTGACGAGGGCGAAGGCGAGCAGGATGCTGAACTCGGCCAGCACGAACACGGCGAGCACCTTGGCGCCGATCTCGATGCCGGCGGCGCCGAGCGCCTGGACGACGGCCATGGTCACCAGGGCCCACACCCACCAGGCGAGGTGCGCGCCGGCGTAGTGCTCGACCAGGCCGGCGACCGTGAAGCCGTACAGGCCGTACATCGCGGCCTGGACCGTGCAGTAGGCGAAGAGTGCCACGGCGGCGCTGCCGCTGCCCGTGGTCCGGCCGAGGCCCTTGCCGATGTACGTGTAGAAGGCGCCCGCGTTCACCACGTGCCGGCCCATGGCCACGAATCCCACCGAGAACAGCAGGATCACCCCGCCGGCGACGGCGTACGCGGCCGGGGCCCCGGGTCCGTTGCCGACGGCGACGGCGATCGGGACGGCGCCGGCGATGCCGGTGAGCGGCGCCTGGGCGGAGAGGACGAAGAAGAGGATGCCCAGGACTCCCAGGGCGTTGCGCTTGAGGGTTCCTGCGGGCTGTGGGGCCTCTCCGGCCCGGGGCGCTGCGTCGACCGTCTGACTGTCCACTCGGATCACCTGCTGAGGAGGGGAGGGAGGTTTTGTTTTGAGCCAAACGAGTTGCCTCATGGTGGGCCGGAACTATCCATCTGACAAGGGTCCGGGCGGGGAATTTACTGTCCGGAAACCGCCTGTGGGATCGCATGAGAAACCCTCGCCGCAACCGCGACGGAGGGTCCCTACCGGGTACGCTCAGTCGCCGTCCGGGGGCCGCTCGCCCAGGTCGCGCAGGAGGGACCGCAGCTCGGCGAGGCAGGCCTCGGTGTCCGCGCGGTCGGCGATGCCGGTCAGCTGGTGCAGGACGAGACCGTCCAGGGCGGCGAAGACCAGCCGGTTGAAGGCCGGGCTCGCCCCGGGCGGCAGGATCCGGTCCAGCTCGCGCTGCGAGGCACCGAAGTACTCGGCGTACAGCTCACGCACCTGCGGCAGCAGCTCGGGGCGGCGGCGGGCCTCCAGCAATAGCTCGTACTGGTACGCCTGCCCGTCCGCGTCCTGCTCCACCATGTCCGTGAGACCGGCGACGAAGTCCTCGGGGCGACCGGTGCCGGGTTCCAGGAGGCTGCTGCTCAGGCTGGTGCGGATCGCGTAGGCCAGGGACTCCTCGATCAGCGCGTCCCGGGACCCGAAGTGGTGTACGACCAGACCGTGGGTGACGCCCGCCTCCTCGGCGACCGCCCGGTAGGTCAGGTGCCGCAGACCCCTGCGCCCGACGACCCGCACGGCGGCCCTGAGCAGCGCCTCACGGCCCTCGCCGTAACCGAGCCGCTTGCGGGAGGGCGGGCGGCGTTCCTGCGAGGTCCCGGCGGATTCGGTCATGGCGGTGACCCTACCCGCGGCCCGCGCCGCGCAGGGTCCGCGGTTCACCGCCGCGGCGGCCGGACGCCGCGGAACTCCCAGTCGCCGCCCAGCGCGGTGGACAGCACCTCCTCGGACTCGGTGGGCTGCGCGCCGACGTCGGTCCGGACCGGGGTGGGTCCGGTGACGACGTGGTTGGTGAGCCGGCCGAGGCCCTCGACCTCCACCTCCACGACGTCGCCGGGCCGCACGGGCCGCGAGTTGGCGGGGGTGCCGGACAGCAGCACGTCACCGGGGTACAGGGTGATCGTGCGGGCGATGTCGGCGACGAGGTAGTGCATGTCCCACTTCATCTCGTCGGTCGAACCGTCCTGGACGACCTCGCCGTTGACGTAGGTCCGCAGCCGCTTGCCGTGGAAGTCCCAGTCCGTGACCAGGCCCGGGCCCAGCGGGCACAGCGTGTCGGAGCCCTTGACCCGGAGCATGGAGCCCGCGTCGGTGTCCCGGAAGTCGTGCAGGCCGTAGTCGTTGGCGACCGTGTAGCCCGCGATGTACTCCCCCGCCTCGGCGGGCGGGATGTTACGGGCCGTCCGCCCGATGACAATCGCCACCTCACCCTCGTAGTTGAGCCACTTGCACCCCTCGGGGCGGACGATCGCGCCCCGGTGGGAGTTGAGGGAGGAGGTCGGCTTGTGGAAGTAGGTCGGTGTGTCCGGGAGTTCGATGCGGAACTCCTCCACGCGGCTGCGGTGGTTGAGATGGACGGCGATGACCTTGGGGGGGACCACCGGGGGCAGGTGCGTGGCGTCCTCGATCTTGACGCGGCGGCCGTCACCGGCGACGAGTTCGTCTTCGTCGACAATGACCTGGACGGCGGCACCGTCGAGGAGGATGCGGCGGTATTCGGGCATGAGGGCTCCTGGATACGACTAGACGCGGCTGTGCGGGGTGCGCGGGGACGGTGCGGCGGGCCGGCCGGTGCCGGTCCAGCCGGCGGCCGGGCGGTCGAACCAGAGGTGCACCTGGCCGGTGCCGACGGAGTTCTCGTACTCCCCGTACTGGCGGGCCCTCGCGACGCAGGCCTGCTCGCCGAGGGCACCGGCCATCATCAGGTAGTGGAAGAACTTCGCCTCGGGCTTGAACCTCCAGAACTCGTCCATGGTGTCGAGGACCTTGTCGTGGCGGCCCTCCTTGAACCACTCGATGCGCTCGTGGTCCGCCTCCCGGGCCTCAGGCGTGCGGATGTGCACCGGGTCACTGGCCTCGTGGTCGCGCAGCTCGCGCAGCGGCCAGAAGGTGTGCGAGAGCGCACCGGAGGCGATGAGCAGTACCCGGCGCCCCGGAGTGGCGGCGATACCGTCGGCCAGGGCCCGCCCGAGCCGCAGATGGTCCTCCATGTCACCGGTCTGGCAGACGCCGACGGTCACCCACCGCTTGCCCGGAAGCCCCTCGCCGAGGAACTTCCAGAGGTTGAGCGTGGCGTAGTAGATCGGCAGGTAATCGTCGTCGATCGCAGTGATCCAGGTGCCGTGCTTGCCGGCGAACGAGGCGATGTTCTGCGCGAGTTCGGGATCGCCGGGAAAGTCGTACGGCATCCGGCACATGCCGCGCGGCAACTCCTCCGAGGTGAAGAGCCCGGCCCGGCGCTGCTGGGCGGTGACGACGAACTCGACGGTGGTCGCCCAGTGCGAGTCGAGGACCACGACGGTGTCGTAGTCGTCCCGCTCGAAGACGTCCCTGCGGAGCCGCTCCAGGCCGGTGACGAGGGTGATCTCCTTGCCCTCGTTCAGCTCCAGCCGGTCGGCCTCCGGCAGCACGATGGTGGGGACGTGGGCGAGCAGCCCCGCCCCGACGATCTCACCCATGGTCCTTCCATCCCTTCGGGGCGGTGACGGTGTTCTTCAGGTCGCAGTAGAAGTCGAAGCTCCAGGTCCCGCCCTCGCGTCCCACACCGGAGAGGCGGGAGCCGCCGAAGGGTGCCTGCAGGTCGCGTACGAAGAAGCAGTTGACCCAGACGGTGCCGGCGACGAGCTGCGCGGTGACGCGCTCGGAGCGCGCACGGTCGCCCGTGGCGACGGTGGCGGCGAGCCCGAAGCGGGTGTCGTTGGCTAGGCGGACGGCCTCGTCCTCGGTGGCGAAGGTCTGCAGGGTCAGGACGGGCCCGAAGACCTCCTCCTGCACGATCTCCGAGTCCTGGGCGACGTCGGTGAGGAGCGTCGGCGCGTAGTACTGGCCGCCCTGCGGGTGCCCGCCGATGACGGCACGGGCGCCCGCCTCGATCGCCCGCCGCACGAAAGCGTCGATCTTCGCCAGCTGGCGGGGGTGGATGTTGGGCCCGATGTCGGTGCCCTCGTCACGCGGATCCCCCTGCGAAAGCCGTCCGGCCTTCTCCACGAAGCGCCGGGTGAACTCCTCGGCGACCGACTCCTCGACGAGGATCCGCGTTGCGGCGAGGCACACCTGGCCGGCGTTGTCGTACTGCTCCACCGCGAGGTCGACGGCGAGGTCGAGGTCGGCGTCCGCGAACACCAACAGCGGCGACTTGCCGCCGAGTTCAAAGCTGAGCGGGGTGAGGTTGGCGGCGGCCGAGGCGGCGATACGGCGAGCGGTCGGCACGGAACCGGTGAAGCTGATCCGACGCACGTCCGGGTGCGAGGTGAGCGCGTCACCGATCTCGACACCGTACCCCTGCACAACATTCAGCACTCCGGCCGGCAGCCCCGCCTCGGCGGCGATGTCGGCGAGCAGCGAGGCGGTCAGCGGAGACCACTCGGCGGGCTTCAGAACCACGGTGTTGCCGGCAGCGAGAGCCGGGGCGACCTTCCAGGTGGCCAGCATCAACGGGGCGTTCCACGGCGTGATCAGCACACAGGGGCCCGCCGGGTCCCAACTGACGTGGTTGCTGTGCCCCCGCGTCTCGAAGCCCTCGTGGTCGAGCTGGAGCAGCCAGTCCGCGAAGAACCGGAAGTTGTGCGCGACGCGAGGCATGACGCCCCGGCGGTGGGACCGGAGCAGAGCACCGTTGTCGGCGGTCTCCACGACGGCCAGCTCTTCGATCCGCTTCTCGACACCGCCGGCGATGGCGTGCAGGATCCGGGCCCGCTCGGCACGGGAGGTGGCGGCCCAGGCGGGGAAGGCGGCCTTGGCGGCGGCAATGGCGGCTTCGGCTTCGGCGGGGCCGCCGCGGGCGACCTCGCCGAGGGCGGTGCCGTCGATGGGCGAGTGGTCGGTGAAGGTGTCGCGGGAGGCGACGCGCCTGCCGCCGATCCAGTGCCGGGTGTCGACGGTGATTCCGGCGACGGTGATTTTGTCAGGCATGAGAAGGGCTCCATTGAAGAGAGGGGATGTGCAGCCAACTCAGGGGCGCGGGGAACTGCGCGACCAGCCACGACGAGCCCGCAGCCGACCGGGAACCTCACTCGGCAGACGCCCCCGACGTACCGGCTTCGAGCAGCCGACCGCCGTCCCAAACCACACCGACCTGCCGGTAGTACGCAGCGATCGGCTCACGAATCTCCAGCCGCGCCAACTCCTCCGTAGGCGCCTCGAACAGCTCCAACTCCGCATCCCCGACCCACGGTTGCCCACCCTCGAAGGAAGCAGCCCCCGACTCGATCAGCTCGTCCAACGCCAGCCCCTTGCCCTTCTCGATCGAGGGCAGCCAGCGATGGTGGGCCATGGGGTGGGCGTTGACGAACCCGTTGGTGTCGGCAGGCTCCCTCAAGGTCACAACCACCTGCGCCAACCGCCGGTCGGCAACCGCGAGCGTCGCCCCGAACCGCGCCCCCGCCTCGATCCGCGGAGCGGGCCCGTACAAATGCGGCCGCGTCTGGTGAATGGACCCGAGCTTCTTCGGATACCCCTGGTGCAGCCCCCGCGCGATCGCGAAGTCCTTGTCCACCCAGATGTACACGCACCGCGAGTACGTCCGCCGCCGGTACTTGCACCGGACGACCGCGAAGGCCTCCTTGTACTGCGACAGCACCGGATCGAGCAGCTCCGAGCCCGACTGGGAGCAGGACTGCCAGTCGGCCCAGATCAGGGCGACGGCGCCCGGGTCCTCGTCGGCCAACTCCAGTGGCTCGGGGAGCAGTTCACGCACCCGCGCGGGATCCGTGCGGTATTCGACGGTGAGCAGGTCACCGGAGTAGTGCCAGGGCGGCGAGGGGATCAGCGACGAGGCACCCGTCGCCGTCTTGGGGTGGAAGTAACCGCGGACACTGGTCACTTGAGGCTCCTTACGTGGTGAGGGCGGGCTGCTTCAGCAGTTCGGCGCGGTAGCGGGCGGCGGCGGACGCGACGCCGGGGCCGCCGAGCGCGACGACGCCGACCAGGCGGCCGTCGCGGTGGTAGCCGGCGAGGACGTCGCCGTCGGTGTCGCCGTCGAGGACCCGGATGTCGGCGAGGCCGAGCGCGGGCGCGCCGAAGGACTGCAGCCGGAAGTCGTGCTGGTCGCTCCAGAAGGTGGGCAGCGGCGCGAACGGCGCCGGCTCCGGCTCACCGCCGACGAGATGGGCGACGAGGGCCTTCGCGGCCTGCTTCGCGGTGTCCGTGGGGATGGACCAGTGCTCGACCCGGCGCGGCACGCCGTCGTAGCGGGCGTTGGGGAAGCGGGCGACGTCACCGACGGCCACGACCTCCGGGCGGCCGCCGACCCGCAGCAGCCCGTCCGTGCGGACGCCGTCGGTCAGGTCGAGGCCGTTCCCGTCCAGCCACTCGGTGTTGGCGATCGAACCGACCGATTCGACCACGACGTCCGCCGGTACGACCGAGCCGTCGTCCAGCACCACGCCGGTGACCGTTCGATCGCCCTCGAAGCCCTGGACGCCGGTGCCGAGCCGGAACCGTACGCCCCGCGCCTCGTGCCGTTGCAGCAGTGACCGGGCGAGCAGCTCGCCGAGCGGGCCGACCATGGGCAGGGGCAGCGGGTCGACGACGGTCACCTCGGCGACGCCGAGTCCGACGGCGGTGGCGGCGACCTCGCAGCCGATGAACCCGGCGCCGACCACGACCACCCGGGTGCCGGGCCGGGTCAGCGCCTCGCGCAGGCCCTGGGCGTCGGCGAGGGTGCGGACCGTGTGGCGGCCGGTGAGCGGGCCGGGGCAGCGCAGCCGGCGGGGCCGCATGCCGGTGGCGACGACCAGTCCGTCGTACGGGAGCACCTCGCCGCCGTCGAGCTGCACGGTCCGCTCGTCGAGCCGGGCCGCGACGGCCCTGCGGCCGAGGCGCCACTCGACGTCGGCGACGCTCGCCCGGGGGCGGAAGGCCAGCGATTCGAAGGGCGCCCTGCCCGCGAGGACCTCCTTGGAGAGCGGCGGGCGGTTGTAGGGCATGTGGGGCTCGTCCCCGACGAGGGTGATCGCCCCGGTCCAGCCGGCCGCACGCAGTTGTTCGGCGGCGCGCAGGCCGGCCATGGAGGCGCCGGCGACGAGGATGCGACCGCTCATGGGTCAGTCCTCGATCCGGATGGCCTGGAGCGGGCAGACGTCGGCGGCTTCCTCGACCTCGTCGCACAGGGCGTCGTCGGGGTCGCTGACGTAGGCGAGGCGCCCGTCGGTGTCGAGCTGGAAGACGTCGGGTGCCGCGAAGACGCACTGGCCGTGGTCCTGGCACTTGTTCATGTCGACGACGACCTTCATGGCCGGTCCTCCTGAGGGTGAGGGCGTCGAAGCGGAGTGAAGGGAGAGAAGCGGGGCCCGTCCGGCTCAGGACGGGCCCCGGCCAACGGAGTGCGATGACCGCACCCCGAACTCGTTTGGCTTCAAACAAGGTAGGCAGGCGCCACCCCCTGGTCAATACCTATCCGGATGGATAAATTCTTGGCGCGCAAACCTTGCGGTCCGGCATGACGCTGCCTACCGTTTGGCTTCAAACAACACGCCCGGGGCTGTCCGGGAGCCGCCCCGCACGGGCCCCTCCCCCGCCGCATCCCGGCCTTCTCCGCCACGCCACCCGCCTCCCGGACAGCACGTCCCGGAGGTGCCCGACGTCCGCCTCAGGAGACAACGGTGAGCGCTCATGACATCCAGGAAGTCCGCCGCCACATGGACCGGCTCGCCGCCGACGGCATCGACGTCGTCCGGGTGACCTATCCCGATCTGATCGGCACCGAGCGGGCGCGCGACGTCCTGCTGGCGGAGCTGCCCCGGGCCGTGGAGCACGGGCTGGCCTTCTGCCGGGCCGTCTACCACACCAGCCCGCAGGGCGACGTGGTCCCGGTGAGCGGCGGCCTGGACGCGGGGCTGCCCGACATCGCCGTACGACCGGACCTCGACACGCTGACCGCGCTGCCGTGGGAGCCCGGCGTCGCGACCTGCCTCGCGGAGATCGTCGACCCGGCCACCGGTTCGGCGGCGCCCGAATCGCCCCGCGACCTGCTGCGCACGGTCCTGGAGCGGTGCCGGGAGCACGGGCTGCGCCCGGTCGTCGGACCGGAGCTGGAGTACTACCTGTGCGAACCGGACCCCGCCGGAGGCTGGCGCCGCTACGCCCGCGACCCCGGTGTGGTGTACACCGCAGGCCTGCGCGCCGACCCCGACAACCACCTGCTGCGCACCCTGCGTCAGGTGCGCGATCTGAACGTCGGGGTGATCAGCGGGAACCACGAGTTCGACGGCGGTCAGTTCGAGATCAACCTGATCCATTCGGACGCCCTGTCGGCAGCCGACCGCTCCTTCCGCTTCAAGGCCGCAATCAAGGAGCTGGCCCGCCGGGAGGGCAGGCTGGCCACCTTCATGGCCAAGCCGTTCAACGACTCCGGCGGTTCCGGCTTCCATCTGCACCTGTCCTGCGACGACGCCGACGGCCGCAACGCCTTCGACGACGCCTCGGGCCCGTACGGCCTGTCCGCCACCGCCCGCCACGCCGTGGCCGGTGTCCTCGCCCACGCCCCGGCGCTCGCCGCGCTGCTCAACCCGACGGTGAACTCGTACAAGCGCTTCGGCCCGGACACCCTCGCTCCCTGGCTGATCGACTGGGGGCTGGACAACCGCAGCGCCATGGTCCGCATCCCGCCTGAGCGCGGCAGCGGCGCCCGCCTGGAGCTGCGGCTGGGCGACGCGAGCGCCAACCCGTACCTCGCCGTCGCCGGCACGATCGCCGCCGCCCTGCTGGGCGTCCTGGCCGGTGAGGAGCCCCCCGCCCCGCTGGAGGGCTACGGCTACGACACCGCCAGGTCGGCACTGCTGCCGACGACCCTGTCCGATGCCCTGGACGCGCTGGAGGCGGACACCGCCCTGGCCGAGATCCTCGGCAAGGACTTCACCACGTCCTTCCTCTCCTACAAGCGCAACGAGGTCGAGCGCTTCCAACGGTTCGTCACCGACTGGGAGTTCACCGAGTACGCCTACCACCTGTGACACCGAGGAGCCACCGATGACCACCGAGACCCCGACCGCCGCCGCGAGCGAGCCGATGCCCCTGACGGACGTCGACCTCGCCGATCTCGACAACTTCACCGACGGCATCACCCCGTGGCGGATGTTCCACACGCTGCGCCACGAGGACCCGGTGCACTGGCAGCCGGAGGAGGCGCCCAACTCCGGTTTCTGGGCGGTCACCCGGCACGCCGACATCGCCCGGGTCGACCGGGACGCGTCGACGTTCACCTCGACCCGGTTCGTCAACCTGGAGGAGCTGGACGACGACCAGATCAAGAAGCGGGCCTCCATCCTGGAGCTGGACGGCGTCCGCCACCGTGCGCTGCGCAGCCTGATCCAGCGGCAGTTCGGGGCGAGCGTGATCAACAGCTACGCCGACTTCCTGCGCGGCCTGACGGCGAAGACCCTGGACACGGCGCTCGCCAAGGGCAGCTTCGACTTCGTCGCGGACGTCTCCGCCGACTTCCCCATCAACGTGCTGGCCCGCCTGCTGGACGTACCGCCGGAGGACAACCAGCAGCTCATCGACTGGGGCAACCGGATCATCGGCAACACCGACCCCGACTACGCGGACGTCCTGCTGCACAGCGAGGAGAGCGAGAAGTACCGCGACCTGCCGTTCCGTTCCCCCGCCTCGCTCGAAGTCTTCGAGTACGGACGGGAGCTGGCCCGGCAGCGCCGCGGCAGGGACGGCACCGACCTGGTGTCCAAACTGGTCAACACGGCCCCGCGCGACGGCGTCCCGCTCTCCGCGCAGGACTTCGACAACTACTTCCTGCTCCTGGTGGTGGCCGGCAACGAGACGACCCGGCACACCATCACCCACTCCATGCTGGCCCTGCTCCAGCACCCCGAGCAGCTCGCCCGCCTCCGGGACGATCCCTCCCTGATCCCCACGGCCGTCGAGGAGTTCCTGCGCTGGGCCTCCCCCGTCTACCACTTCCGCCGTACCGCGACCCGGGACGTCGAGCTGGGTGGCAAGCGGATCAGGGAGGGCGACAAGGTCGTCATGTGGTACGCGTCCGGCAACCGCGACGAGGAGGTCTTCGGCAACCCGTACGAGTTCGACGTGGCGCGCCAGGACAACGACCACGTCACCTTCGGCAAGGGCAGCCCGCACCTGTGCCTCGGCAACCTGCTCGCCCGCACCGAGATCCGGATCATGTTCGAGGAACTGATCCCGCGTCTCGCGGACATCCGCCTGACCGGTGACGTCCCGCGGGTGCGCTCGAACTTCGTCAATGGCATCAAGAAGCTCCCGGTGGAGGTCACCCTGGCCTGACGGCGGGCGGCCTCACAGCCCCGCCGCCCACAGCTCCTCCCGGTCGATCCCCGCAAGGCCCCGGCGCACCGTGCGCCGGGGGCCCTTCCCGATCGGCGTGTACGACGGGACGGCGAGCACCCTGCAGCCGGCCGCCTCGGCCGCCGTGACCCCGGTGGGCGAGTCCTCGACCGCGAGACAGGCGGCGGGGTCCACGCCGAGGGCCCGGGCGGCGGCCAGGTAGGGGTCGGCAGCCGGCTTGGTGCGGGGCGTCTCGCCCTCGGCGAGGGTCGTACGGAACCTGTCGGCGCCCAGCACCTTGAGCGCGGCGTCCACGACGGGCCGCGCGGACGCCGAGACCAGCGCCATGGGAAGGTCCAACTCCGCGATCATGTCGAGGAGTTCGAGAGCGCCCGGGAGCGGGGTGGCCTCCTGCTGGACCGTCTCCAGGAACCGTGCGTCGAGGTGCTGCGCGAGTTCCCGCGGGTCGGCCCCGGTCAGGTGGTGCAGGTGCCGGGCGGTGTCCGCGGTGGTGCGGCCGAGGGCGTCGAAGAGCTCGTCCATCCCGATCCCGGGCACCCGCTCCCGCACCGTGCGCAGCCACAGCGACTCGGTGTCGACGAGCGTGCCGTCCATGTCGAGGAGTACGGCGTGCGGCTCGGCCGCGAAGGGATGGCCGTCCAGGGTCCAGTGCCGGTCGGGGTGCCGGCCCAGGGCGGCGAAGACCTGTGCGGCGACATCGGCGTGCCGCACCCGCGGGGGAGCCTGGCCGATACCGGGGCCGGCCGCCGCCAGCCAGGCCGTGCGCTCCTCGGCGGAGCGGCCGCCGTGGCCGCCCGCGTCGACGTGTCCGTGGTCGGTGACCACCAGGTACGTCCACTCTTCGTCGGCGTACGTGCGGCGGGCACGGACGGCCGCGAGCAGCCGGCCCACGCGGGCGTCGGCGCGGCGGACCGACGCCTCGTAGGCCGCCCCGCAGCCGAGGACGTGCGCGGTCTCGTCGGGCGCGCCGAGATGGACGAACGACGCCTCGACGTCCTCCTCGGCGAGGATCAGCGCGGCGGCCTCGGTGATCCGCTCGTCGCACACCTCCCAGCCCTCGGGGGTGTCGGCCTCCGGAGCGATGAACACCGTCCGGGACGCCGCCCGGAACAGGGGCCCGCCGTCGCGCGGCTGCAGCAGGGGCCGCCAGCCTGCGGCGACGAAGGTGCGCCGGCCGTCGTGGTGGTCGAGTCGGGTGGCGAAGTCGGGGAAGACGTCGAGGCGGTGGCCGCCGAGGTCGTTGCTCCACACGCCGTGTTTGGCGGGGCCCACTCCGGTGACGACCGTCGCCCAGCAGGGTCCGGACATGGTGGGCGTGTCGTCCGCGACCTCGACGGGCGTGAGGAATCCCTTAGCGGCGAGGGCGTCGAGGTGCGGGGTGGGCTGGCGGTGCAGTACGTCGAGACGTACGCCGTCGATGCCGACGACGAGGACGCGGCGTGCGGCGACGGGCATGGCGCTCCTTACGGTCGATCAGGCGGGCCGGGACAGCTCGTCCGGTCCTACTCCATAAGCGAACGGAAGGCCCTGTGCGTAACGCACCACCTCGTCGGTGGCCCAGTCGGCCATGCGGCCCAGCTCGTTGCCGAGGGAGCCGGAGATGTGCGGGGTCAACAGCTCCTTCGGCAGGGTGTACAGGAGGAGGACGTGCAGGTCGAGCGGGCCCAGCAGCTCGATGACCCGGCGGCCGATGCGGAAGGCGCCGACGAGGCCCACGGTGCGGTGGCAGTTGCCGTAGCCGCTGAAGTCCGGGAGCAGATCGCGCCGTTCGCGGGTGTGGGCATAGCGGTGCGGCAGTGTCCAGGACCCGCTTGTTCGCGAACAGGATGGCGGCGAGGGTGAATTCCGCGACCGGGAGGGCGTTGGCGGCTGCCGCCGAGGACACGATGATGCCGCGCCGTCATTGTCGTCGTGTTCGTGTCGACGCGACGCGCACCCCTCGATGGCGTCAGCGGGTGTCAGGAGGCGTCAGGAGCCGCTTCCGGCAGGCAGCGTGCCCCCGCACGAGGAACGGATCCGCAGCTCCGGAAGCAGGTCGAGGTGCTGCCGGGGGCTGGGCCGCTCCCCCGCCGCCCGCTCGGCGAGGCGGCACAGCAGAAGCTTCGCGGCGAGGTCGCGCGCGTGGGCGGGGCGACGGCGGTGAGGGGCACGTCGGCGAGGCCCGCGACCTCGTCGTCGTACGCGATGAGCGCGAGGCCGTCGGACACGCGTACGCCACGCGCCTGGAGCCGGGGCACGAGCACGATGGCGTCCTCGTCGCTGTGCACCAGAGCCGCGGTAACGCCGCGTTCGCGGACCGCCTTGACGAGGTAGTCGACGGAGGCGTCGTAGTCGCCGTGTTCGCGCGCGCTCGGGACGCCTTCGTCCACGTCGACGTCGACGCCGCGCGAGCGTACGGCCGCCTGGAAGCCGGCGCTGATCTGGACGGTGTGCGGGCCCTCCGGGGGACGGCGGTGATCCGGCGATGGCCGAGGGCGGCGAAGTGACCGACGGCCAGGGCGGCGCCGTGGGCGCGGTCGGTGCGGACCCGGTCGAGGTCGGCCGCGGGGTTGCCGGGCAGGGCGGCGCACTCCACCAGGACGGTGGGCACCTCGCACTCCATGAGCCACTTCTCCTGCCCGTCCTCGGGGACGCCGCCGAACCAGCTGGGCGCCACCAGCAGCCCTGGGGCACCGCCCGCGACCAGGTGTTCCGCCTGTACGGAGTCCTCGGTGTCGACATAGCCGGAGACGCCGAGGACCAGCCGTCCGCCCTGGGCGCCGACGGCCTCGCGGGCACCGCGCACGATGCCGGCGAAGATGTAGTTCGTGGTCGGCACGATCATTCCGACCACGGCGCCTTCGGCGGGCTCCGGCCGCGGCTCGGGGGTGGCGGCGGTGTCGCCCGGCCAGACCACCGCCCCGTGCAGCCGCTGCACCAGGCTCTGCGCCGCCAGGGTCTCCACGTCGCGCCGCAACGTGATCGACTCAGAGCACTCAGTTCCCCCATCGCGCCCCTTCCACTGCACTGAGTGTCATGAAACCGGGCCGGGTGCTACGTTCCCGTTCATGAGCTCCAGCAGCGCGGCGCCGACCGCGAAGCCGCCGATGCGGGACGCCCTGGTCGCGGCGGCCTTCCAGCTCTTCCTGGAACGCGGGTACGAACAGACCACCGTGGACGACATCGTGGCGCTGGCCGGGGTCGGCCGCCGCTCGTTCTTCCGCTACTTCCCCTCCAAGGAGGACGTGGTCTTCCCCGACCACGAGCGCTGCCTTGCCGACATGACCGCGTTCCTCGCCGCGAGCGACGAGGCGGACGAGCCGGTCCGGCGGGCATGTGACGCGGCCCGGCTGGTGCTGCGGATGTACGCGGAGAACCCCACCTTCTCCGTGCAGCGCTACCGGCTCACCAAGAAGGTGCCCGGACTGCGCGCCTACGAGCTGTCCGTGGTCTGGCGCTACGAGCGCGCGCTCGCCGAGTATCTGCGCGGGCGGTTCGCCGGGCAGCACGACGGGACACTGCACGCCGACGTGATCGCCGCCGGCGTCGTCGCCGCGCACAACAACGCCCTGCGCTCCTGGCTGCGTTCGGACGGCAAGGGCGACGCGGGCACGGCGGTGGACCATGCCCTGGGATACGTCCAGGCCACCTTCGCCCCCTCGGCACATCCACGCCCCACCCCGGCCGGCGAGCACCCCGACATCACGCGCTCCGACGTCACACACCCCGAAGGCGCGCACCCGGAAGCAGCACACCTCTCCATCGAGCACCCCGACGACGTGGTCGTCCTCGTCACGCGCCGGGACGCACCGCTGTGGCGGGTGGTGCAGGAATTCGAGTCGGCCGTCGGCCGCGCCTGACCCGCACGACCCGGGACCTCGCACTCACAAAGCCTCCGCAGATTTGGGGTACGGAGTGCCTTTACGAGTGACACTGAGTGCCATACTCTGTCGGCGTGCACGGTGGCACGGCAACCGGGCACACACGCGCGCGGTGCACTCCGGGCGCGGGATTCCGGCCGAGGGCAGGGAGTTGACCAGCGTGTACCACCACTCAGCGAGCGCCTCGCATCCGGCGACAGGCTCCGCGGGAGCGGGTGTCCTCGACCCCGCCCCCGCGGACTCCAGGGACGCCATCGTCTTCCAGCGCTGCACCTGGTGCGGCACCGCGATGTACCACCGGCTGCTCTGTCCGGTGTGCCAGGGCAGCGAGCTGCGCACGGAGCGCAGCGAGGGTGCCGGGACGGTGCGCCACTCCACCGTGGTGCACCGCAACACTCCCGCGGCGCGCAACGTGTCGCTGATCGAGATGGCCGAGGGGTTCGTCGTACGCGGCCGGGTCATGGGCCCGCCCGTCGGCATCCACAGCGGGGACCGGGTACGGCTGTCCACGGCGAAGGACCCGGTCCGGGGCGAGCCGGTCTTCCAGCTGGTCGACGAGCCGTACCGCGCCTGGACCTGAGGCCTCCCCGGCCGGGCTCCCGCGGCCTGCGCGAAGATGCCCCCATGAACATGGCATCGGCATCGGAACCGACCTCCGAATCGGAATCGGAGCAGGTGAGCGCGGCGATCGAGGGTGAGCTGGCGCTCCTGGACCCCCGGGTGCGCTCCTCGCGGGACCTGACCCGGCAGTGGCTCGACCCGGCGTTCGTCGAGGTCGGTGCCTCGGGCAGGCGGTGGACCCTGCAGGACATCCTGGCCGCGCTGCCGGACATGGCGGGCAGCGCGGACGAGGGTTCCCGTTACGAGCCCTCGGAGATGAACGGGGTCCTGCTGGCTCCGGGTCTGGTGCATCTGACGTACGAGACCGTGCTCGACGGGCGTCACGCGCGCCGCAGTTCGCTGTGGCGTCGGCGGGACGGGCGGTCGGGCTGGCGGATGTACTACCACCAGGCCACCCCGGTGCCGCCCGCGGCCGAATAGCCGCGCCGCTCCCAAGTCACGTGCGGCAGGCGGAAGTTGCCGTTCGCCCCCACCGCTGACCCCACCGTTGCCGTGCGCCGGACCGGCGGCCGCACGATGTGATCCGACACTTGCCCTTCACAGGCAACCCACAGTGTCTCCTTCCCGTCCTCCCGGGACGAGGGGCGCCCGGGACCGCCGGGACGCCCGAGTACGGGGTCAGAGGAGGAACTGTGGTCCGTGCCCGGCGCATATGGATCACCGCCGCCGCGTTGCTCGCGGTGGCGGGCGCATCCCCAGGGGCGGCAGTCGCACAGGGTCAACCATCATCACAGTCGGCGGCGTTGACCGCGGCGGCCGACGGGAAGCTGCCGCCAGGGTGGGGGATCACCGGCGGCCGGTCGGCGTCGCAGCAGCTGGTGTGGCGCTCGGACCGGCCGGTGCCCATGGGGGACGCGCGCATCG
The DNA here is from genome assembly GCF_042895235.1 of Streptomyces sp. NPDC001410. Classification (NCBI taxonomy): domain Bacteria; kingdom Bacillati; phylum Actinomycetota; class Actinomycetes; order Kitasatosporales; family Streptomycetaceae; genus Streptomyces; species Streptomyces sp. NPDC001410. Next base: position 35,170 of record NZ_JBIAWE010000003.1, on the reverse strand, counting down.
AATTCCGTTCGGGCGGACGCCTGTTGGGGATTCCGCAGCCGGCCAGGGACGGACGCACCTTCCGGCTGCCGCTCGACGGGCAGCACGCCGGCGAGCTGCGCGGGCTGCAAGTCTGGTCCGGCGGACGGCGGCTGGACGGCCGGCGTGCCGCCCCGACCGGATCCGCGGTCCGGCCGCCGGCACCGCTGCCGGCCAACTCCGTGGACCCGGGCAAGCCCGGTTCGTACCGCACCAAGTCGGGTGAGTACCACCTCAAGTCGGTCCGGCTGCCGGGCTTCTCCGCCCCGGTGGAGATGCGCGCCGTGGTCGTCGCCCCCACCGGCGCCCGTGGCCCGCGCCCGCTCGCGCTGTTCCTGCACGGCCGCCACTTCACGTGCTACAAGGGTCACGACATCACCGGCGACTGGCCCTGCCCGGCCGGGACGAAGGCGGTACCGAGCCACCGCGGCTACCTGCGCGACCAGAAGCTGCTGGCCTCCCAGGGCTATGTGACCGTGTCGATCTCCGCGAACGGCATCAACGGCCAGGACTGGAACGCCGAGGACGGCGGCGCGCAGGCGCGTTCGTCCCTGGTGCGGCTGCACCTGGCCCAGTGGGCCGACTGGGCCGCGCACCCCGAGACCGCCCCGCAGATCGTGAAGGACGCGCCCCGCGCCGACCTGTCCCACGTCCTGCTGGTCGGGCACTCGCGCGGCGGCGAGGGCGTCGACCGGGCCGCGATGGACAGCCTGTACCCGCCGCCCGCCGCCCAGGACGGCTACCACGGGCCGGTGCGCTGGACGATCCGCGGTCTGGTCCTCATCGGCCCCACCGTCTTCGGTCAGAACCCCGTGCCCGACGTGCCGTCCGTGTCGATCCTGCCGGGCTGCGACGGTGACGTCTCCGACCTCGAGGGCGAGATGTACGTCGACGGCACGCGTGGGGTGAGCCGCGGTGCCGCACTGCACAGCGCGGTGTACGTCATCGGCGCCAACCACAACTTCTTCAACTCCGAGTGGACGCCGGGGCAGGCCACCGCGCCCGCCCAGGACGACTTCTCGGACGATCCGCAGCACCCCGACCCGGTGTGCGGCAAGCGTGCCGCCACCCGGCTGACCGCCGACCAGCAGCACCGGGCCGGTTCGACCTACATCGCGGCCGCCGCGCGGCTGTTCCTCGCCGGTGACGACAAGGTGCGGCCGCTGCTGGACGGTTCCGGCAAGCGGGCGCCCTCGGCGGACCCGGCCCGCGTCCTCAGCCATGCGGTGGGCGGCCGCCGTGACGCCGGGTTCCTGCCGGACGGCGGAGTGTCCGTGACGGGCGCCAAGCTGTGCGCGGCGGTGGACCCCGCCCCGGCCAAGGCCTGCCTGGGCCATGGTGACGAGGGGATCTCGCCGCACTTCGCGCAGTGGGAGACCGACCGCGAGCCCGGCCGGCACGCGATCGCGCTGCACTGGACCCACGCGGGCACCCCGGCACGGGTGGCGGTGAAGGACCCGGTCTCGATGGCAGGTGACAAGGCGCTCGCGCTGCGGCTGTTCGTGCCGCCGAACTCCCGGGGCACGCGCCTGGACGTGTCCGTCACGGACGCCTCCGGCCACAAGGCGGTCCTCGGTAAGGTGAAGGTCGACGGGCTGCCGGGCAGCGCGAGCACCGCGTCCTACTGGGCGCGGGAGATCCGGGTGCCACTGACGGCTGCCGCCCGCGCCGGGCTCGACCTGCACAAGGTCAAGTCCCTTGTGCTGACCCCGCGTTCGGGCTCCGGCCGGGCCTGGCTGATGGACGCGTGGGGCTGGCGTCCCGGTCTGCCGGCGGTGAAGGCGGCCGGTCTGCCGCGCGTGGACGTCGGTCGCACCACCGTGGACGAGGGTGACTCCGGCACCCGCACCTACCAGGTCCCGGTCGAGGTGTCGGGGCAGGGCAGCGGACAGGTCCGGGTGTACGTGTTCGACCCGGCCACCGGCAAGGTCACGAACCGGCTGGTCACCGTGCGCCCCGGCGGTCACGACATCGACGTGCCGGTCGAGGTGAAGGGCAACACGCGCTACGGCCAGGACGTGTCGTACGACATCGGCGTCAAGGCGGTCCGCGGCGCGGTCGTCGGCTCGTACCACGGCGGGATCACCGTGCACGACGACGACCCGGCGCCCAAGATGACCGTCACCCCCGTCGCCGACAAGGTGACCGAGGGGCAGGCCCTGAAGTGGCGGGTCTCGCTGTCCGAGGCCGTCGACGTGGGCATGAGCGCGTTCTTCCTCGCGGTGGCGCCCGACGGCACCGAGCTGTCCACCAAGGACGTGTCCGCGCGCTGGCTGCGGGACACCACCGGTGCCTCGCCGGACCCGGAGCGGCCACTGTCCAAGCTGTCCGGCGGCCTCTACCTGTGGGTGGACATCCCGGCGGGCAGGACCAGTGCGGACATCACCATTCCCACGGTCAAGGACCGGGTGCGGGAGTCCGCGGAGTCGGTGCGGTTCCAGCAGATCGACGAGCAGACGGGCAAACCGCAGCCCGGCGGGCTGGAGTTGAACGGCACGGTGCTCGACGCGTCGTAGCCGCCTGAAGCCCTCGTCGTAGCCGCCTGAAGCCCTGGGGAAGCAGCAGCCTCCTCAGGGCTTCAGCGTCACCCGGATCCCGACCGTGCCCTCCAGCCCGCGCCGCAGCCGGCTGCCCAGCAGGGTGAGCCGTCCGACGATGCCGTACTTGCGGGCGATGAGGGCGCGGTAGCGGGCGGTGGTGGCCGCGTCGGCGATCCCGGCCGTGGCCGGGACCTGGTCGCCGGTGGGATTGCCGCGCAGGTCGCAGGGGCCGACGAGGACGTCGGCGCGCCGGCGGATGCGCTTGACCTTCCAGCTGTCGGCGGCCGTCCACGCGCCGAGGGCGTCCCCGTCCCGGATCACCCACACCGGGGTCGCGACGGGCGTGCCGTCCTTGCGGTAGCTGGTGACCAGCAGGTACTTGCCGGAACCGAGCCGGTCCAGCTGCGTGTCGTCCATTCCGGCAGTGTAGGAGGCCGCGCGCCCATTGTTCAGGCCAGGGCCGCCGCCATCCGCCGTACCCCCTCCGTGAGGATCTCCGGCGAGGTCGCCAGGTTCAGACGCACGTGCCCGGCGCCGCCGGTGCCGAAGAGCACGCCGGAGCTGAGGGCGACCCGGCCGCGGTCGAGGAACACCTCGGCGGGGTCGTCGCCGAGGCCGAGGGCACGGCAGTCGAGCCAGGCCAGGTAGGTGGCCTCGGCGGGACACGCGCGGACCGCGGGCAGATGCTCGGCGAGCAGGTCGGCGAGCAGGCGCCGGTTGTTGTCGAGGCCGGCCAGCAGGGCGTCCAGCCATTCGGTGCCCTCGTTCAGGGCGGCGGTGTGGGCGATGACGCCGAGGTGGCTGGGGCCGTGGCTGACCTCCTCGGGCAGCCGGGCGAGATCGGCGGCGGCGCCGGGTCCGGCGACGGCCAGCGCGGCCTTGAGCCCGGCCAGGTTCCAGCCCTTGGACGCCGACATCAGCGACAGGCCGCGCTCGGCGCCGGGCACGCTCAGGTACGGCGCGTAGGTGACACCGGGGGCGACGAGCGGGGCGTGGATCTCGTCCGCGACGACACGGACGCCGTACCGTTCGGCGAGGTCGGCCACGGCGGCCAGTTCGGCGACGGTGTGCACGGTGCCGGTGGGGTTGTGCGGGCTGCACAGCAGGAACGCGGCCCGGCCGCCGCCCGCGGTCGCCGCCCGGAACGTCGCCGCCAGCAGATCGAGGTCGATGCGCAGGTCGGCGCCGAGCCGGGCCTCGACCACGCGGCGGTCCATGTGGCTCACGAACTGGTAGAACGGCGGATACACGGGCGCGTTCACGATCACCGGATCCCCGGGATCGGTGACCAGTTTGAGCATCTCGACCACACCGAGCATCACGTCCGGAACGATCGCGGTGTGCTCCACGGCGATCCCGTGCCAGTTCCAGCGCTTGGCGGCGAACCCGGCCAGCGCTTCGGCGTAGGCGGTGCCCGCCGGGTAGCCGGTGTCCCCGAGGGCGAGAGCGTCGGTGACGGCGCGGACGACCGGCTCGGCGAGAGGTACGTCCATCTCGGCCACCCACAGGGGCAGCACGTCCTCGGGGTAGGCGCGCCACTTCATGCTCGTACGACGTCGCAGCCGCTCCAGGCCGAGGACGCACAGCGGGTCGGATTCGCCGGGTGTGTCGTGCGGGGTGCTGGTCATGGGGCTCAAGATAGGCGGCTGTGGCGTGACCGGAAACGGGGCGAGCCGGGCGGGCTCGACCGTAGACGGACGTGCGTTGCTGAGGCACGGGGCGCAGCAAAGATCCGTCAGCGCCCCGTCAGCGTCGAGTCAGTGCTTCCTGCCAGTCTTTTCCACGTGAAGGCAACAGGGCATCGCCCTGGGGCCAGGAGCGAGGAGAGGTGCCCGGAGTGGTTGATCGGGGACCAGCGAGCACGCCTCAAGGTCGGACCCTGCAGGGTCCACGCAGGTTCGAATCCTGCCCTCTCCGCCGAATGGCCCGTCCAGCCGGCCGTGCCTACGAGCCTGCCCCGGCAGCGGCCTGGTCCCGGAGCAGGGGCAGGCGGTGCACATGCCGAACATCGACGACGTCGACGGACAGACTGAAGAGCTGCTCCAAGAGCTGCCGTGTCTCGGTGAGCTCGAGAGAGGTGAGACCGAGATCGAGGTAGCTGACGTCGAAGGCGAGATCCTCGGAATCGTCCGTGCGGAGAACGGCCTTCGATTTCCGCAGAACGATCGTCTCCATTTCTGCGGCGGGTTCACTGCGTGGGAGATCGCGCACGTACCCGAACCCGCTGTCGACGGATCGCATGCGGTCATCCGGACAGAGTCGGCCACCTCGCCGGCAGGAAGGCTCCGGCGGCTGTGTCAGTCCGGCGTCAGCCCCGGCACCACCGGCGGTACGGGCGGCGCGTTCGGCGAGGCCAACTACCCGATGCTCAAGACCTCCCACGTCCAGGAGGTGAGCCCGCGACGTCAGCCCGTACGAAGCGGTGTTCGGCAGCTGAGGCCGGCTCCGCACGTCCTTTCCGGAGGTTTCCCGTGCGTTCACTCGACACTGCCCGCTCCGTGTGCGAGCGGTTCCACCCGTGGCTGCTCAAGGAACTCGAGCAGAGCCCCTACCCCGAGCGCGAGCGGCCCGGCAGCCCGGCCATCGACCTGTTCCGCATGCATGGCGGGGTCGGCCTGCTGATACCCGGGAAGTACGGGGGCCTCGACGCCGACCCGCTGGACGCGCTACGGGTCCAACTGGCGCTCGGCTCGGTGTCGCCCTCGCTGGTCGCAGCGGTCTCCATGCACCACTTCACCGTCGCGATGCTGTACTCGCTCGCGGCCGAGACGGGCCGGCTCACCGACGAACAGACCGCGCTGCTGCATCGGATCGTGCCCGACCAGTTGGTGCTGGCCTCGGGCTGGGCCGAGGGCCGCACCGGCCAGAACGTCCTCAAGTCTACGGTGGTCGCGCACCCCGTGGAGGGCGGGTTCCTGCTGTCCGGCGCCAAGAAACCCTGCAGCATGTCGCGTTCGATGAGTCTGCTCACCGCGAGCGTCGCCATCCACGGCCACAAGGGCGCCGAGCCCGAGCCGGCGCTCGCCCTGGTGGCCGCCGACGCACCCGGATTGAGCGTGCACCCGTTCTGGGCCAACGACCAGTTGGCGGGCGCGGAGAGCGACGAGGTGCGGCTGACGGACGTATTCGTACCCCATGGCCTCATGGTGCGGGCCGGTACCGACGACCCCACCCTCCTCGACGACCTGCGGTCGGCCGCGTTCGTGTGGTTCGAGCTGCTGGTCTCGGCCGGCTACGCGGGCGGCGCGATGTGGCTCGTGGAGCAGGTGCTCGACCACCAGCGCGGCACCGCTGCGGAGCGGGCGGCCCTCGCCATCGACATCGAGGCCGCCGTCGCGCTGCTTGAGGGCGTCGCCCGGGTGACCGGCGTCGTCCCCGGCGACGAGGACTCGGTGGCCCGCGTCCTGGTGGCCCGCTACGCCGTCCAGAACGCCCTGCCGGACATCGCTTCGCGCGCCCTGGAGCTGCTCGGCGGCATGCAGTTCATCCGCGGCAGCGAGGCGACCCGGGTCGCGCCGGCCCTGCGCGCCCTCGCCTTCCACCCGCCGTCCCGCTCCGCGGCCGCGGAGCCGCTGCTCAGGTACTTCGACGGCGGCTCCCTGGTGCTGGACTGACCCGGCCGGCCCTCCGACGTGCGTGCGTCATCGGGAACAACCCGGCGATGGTCGCGGCCCTGCCCCACCAGCTGCGCCAGTGGTGGCCGCGGACTGTCAAGGGGATGCGCGACGGCACCCTCGGCGGCCTCCCGCACCACTCCCCCGGCCTGTATCTGGGCGCACATACGCGGCCCCGTTCTGCTGGACCACCAGCCCCGCCGCGTTCAGTCCCCTCCCCGGTGCCTGCGCGAGGAGTCCGGCGCAGAGCCTCGCCGTCACCACGGCGATGCACGAGTTCGTCGCGCGGAGCATGCCGACACACCGTGCCGAGAGTGCTGCGCCGCGCCGGCTCCTGAAGCTCTTCGACGGCCCACCGCCCTGCCGCCGGGTCCGGACACTACGGTGCGCGTCCCCGGCGAGCCCCGGCCCGGCAGCCAATGCCGGGTCCGAAGCCGGGAGGTGTACGTCGCCACGGCCGACCGCACCGTGGCGGAGGCACTCGCGCACGTCAACCATGTGCTGGTGGAGGCTGTACCGGGCAACCTCGTCGCCTCCGGCAACCGGTCGACCGTACGTCAAGTGCCGCGGTCGGTCGGCGCGCTCGACGACCGGCCCGGGCACGTGCCGTGCCGATCAGCGGCTTCCCGGCCGGCTGCGGGCCGTCGCGGGACTGGCCGAGAAGACCCGCCCGGCACCGATCCAGTCACCTGATGCTGAAGGCCGACGCCGCGATGCCGCCGTCCACCGTCAGGGTCTGTCCGGTGACATACGATGCCTCGCTGCTCGCCAGGAACCGGACGCAGGCCGCGACCTCTTCGACCCGACCCGGTCGCCTCATCGGTACCTTCCTGCGGGCCGAATCCTCGAAGTGCCCCACCTCACGTGTGAGGTCCGTGCGAATGAGCCCCGGAGCAACCGCGTTCACCGTGATCCCCTTGGGTGCCATTTCGACACCCAGGGCCCTGGTCAGGCCCGCGAGGCCCGACTTGGCCGCGGCGTAGTTCGCGGCGCCGGGCAGGGCCTGTTGGGCGAGGATCGACGTGACGTTGATGATGCGGCCGTGACGCGCCCGCACCATCGGTCCCAGGGCGCGCGCCGAGGCGTGGTAGGCGGCCGTCAGGTTCACGTCGAGCACCTGACGCCATTCGTCGTCCTCCATGCCGAGCAACAGGCCGTCGGCGCGGACACCCGCGTTGTTCACCAGGACGGCCACCCGCCCGAAGCGTTCTTCCAGCATCCCGAAAGACCGGTCGATCGCCTCCGGATCACGTAGATCGCAAGCCACTTCGATCGCCGTGCCGCCCGTGCCTTCGATGTCGGACACGACCGACTCCGCTGCTTGGCGATTGCGGAGAAATCCCACTGCGACCGGCCGCCCGGCGGCGGCGAGCTCGCGTGCGATCGCCGCGCCGATGCCTCGGGAGCCACCGGTCACGAAGGCACAGCCGACGTGCGGATCGACCACTTCCTGCTCGCTTTCCTCAGTTTTTCGGGTCACGGGTGGGCGCGACGTCATGTGTCGCTCACTTCGGCTGTTCGCCGATCAGTTGCGACAGTTGTTCGGCGGCCGATCGCACGTCGACGAAGTGAATGGCGTGCCAGCCCGCGGCCTGTGCGCCCGCGCAGTTCTTCTCCGTGTCGTCGATCAGCACGCAGGCTTCGGGCCGTACCCCTGCCCGGCTCGCCGCCAGCTCGAATATCTCGACACCCGGTTTGCGGCATCCCACTTCGAAGGAGAGGACGACGTGATCGAACAACTCGTCGACGTCGACCATGCGGCGCCAGCGCTCGTCCCAGCTCGGGACCATGTTCGACATCAGGCTCACCCCGACACCGCGCCGGCGCACCGCGTGCAGCGTCTCGACCCACTCGTGGTTCGCCGGTCGGCCCTCGAACCAGGCCTCGCCGAAACTGCGTACTCCGACGGGCCTACCGAGCGCTTCGGAGACCAGTTGCAGCCATGCCGGTTCGTCGATCATCGGCGTGTCCAGCGGCTCGAGGAGGTCCGAGGTACCGAACTGGGCACTGACGGTCCGCACCGCACCCATGAATTCCTGCTGGGTGAGTCCGTTGTCCGCACAGAACTTGGCGAGGCTCACCTCGATGGGAGGGGTGAGGACGCCGCCGAAATCGGTCCACACCGTCGTGACCGGGTGCGTGCTCATGATTCCTCCGCATCGCGGGTCAGGATCACCCTTATCTCGGCGATCTGTTCACCGCCTTGCTCGACGGCAACAGGGATCTCGCACTCGCCGGTCTCGGACGCGGGCAGCGCGGCACGGACGGTGACCGGCGCGTCCAGCTCCACGAACTGGGAGAATCGTCCGGCGAGCCGGGTGAGGTGCCAGCCCCGCATGGTGTGTCCCGGGGCGTTCACGACCGACACGATCAACTGCCGGGCGGCCTCGGTGAGTACGGACATCGTCACGTGGTCGTAGGGGTGGTCGAAGAGCGCGCGATTGGCCAGCGGCAGCGCGACCCGCGCCGACATCTCAGCCTCCCCGTGCACCAGATCGGCAAGGACGACGTTCAAGGGATCGCGCCTGCCCACGATGTGCGGCTGGGCCAGCTGGGGATCCGGCCGGTAGAGCATGTCGGATGTCCACGGCGGCGGGGTGCCCCGCTGCGCGGTGCGCAGCATTTCCAGTTCCGCGTGGTCCAGGAACCGGCCTTTGGCCTGGAGGGTCGCGACCTGCCGGCCGCCGGCGAAGACGCGCTGTCTGCAGATCCCGGCGCGCGGGCGGCCACGACGCACGCGGGTGAAGGGGAACTCGCCGGCGATGCGCAGATCGATCAGGGGCTCGTCACTGGGCCACGCGGCCGGCTCGGCGACGTACAGATGCCAGTCCTCGGGGATCGCGACGACGTTCGCGTCGACGCCCAGCTCATGTGCCGTCGCGGATCCCGCCTGCCTGCAGATCTCCATGACGAGCAGCGGGTCCACCGTCATCGTCGACCCGTGGTCGTTGAAGTACGCATGGTAGGCCGGGAGTTGTGCGGCAAGGGCCACGCGGCCGTCTCCCAGCGCGCGCACGTCGGTGATGAACACCTCGGACACCGCGGACCGGTGCACCCGGCGACGATCGATCGTGCGGTCGAATGACAGGGCGACATCCTCGTCGAGCCGCCACTCTTGTAGGTCTTCCACGACACTGACTTCCGTCACGCCCGGTGTCACCTCTCACACTGCTGGAATCGTAGGGATCTCAACGCGGCACTCCGCCGCGGATGGGGGGAGCCCCGCCGCGGGCGCCGCGGCGGGGCTCACCGATCACACGCCGCCGTACATGTAGAAGGCTGTGATCTGCCCCTCGTCGTCACGGATGTAGAAGTCCCGGCCGGAGCGAAGGACGCTCCCGTCGGGAGCCGTGATGGTCCACTCCTGGTAGATGCCGTTGTCGTTCTGTACGGTCTTCCCGTAGTTGAAGGCGACACCGGCTCCCTGGATCTGCTCCCGGTTCACCTGAGCCATGTTGGCCACGATCTCGTCACGCCCGGTGAACTTGAGGTTCTCCCCCGCGACTCGGTGCACGGCGGATGGTGCGAAGACCTTCTCCGCCAGGGCGCGACGCTCGTCGTCGTCATGCGTCCGCCACGCCCTCAGCAGGGTGTCCATGAGCTCTTTGACGTCCACTCGGCTTCCTCTTCGTGTGATGTGCGCTTCTTCGGTGTGCGGCGGACTCGCCCTCGTCAGGCCGTGGCCGCGTAGAACCGCTCGAGCATCGGAACGTCGGTCAGGTGCGTGTCGATGGTGGTGATGAGCCCGGACCTGACCGTGAAGACCAACGCCAGCCATTCGTCGAGCGGGAGGGGCGTTTCGGCCGTGTTGTGGATGGTCGCGATGATGCTGCGGCTGCCGATGTGCAAGTGCTGCGGGTCCGTCGTGAGCTTTGCGGCGTCGATGGCCCGGGCCCGTTCGACCACCGCCTTGCGCCCCACCGCGTCCCCGGAGATGCGTGACTTTCCGGGCAGAGACCAGACCACCTCGGGGTCGAGCAGTTCGGCCACCCGGTCCCAGTCCTTCCGCCTCGACGCGGCCAGCATTTCTCCGACGACCGCGGCGTCCTTCTCGGTCACGACGGCGTCGTTTCCAAGGCTGTGGGACATGCACAACACCCTCTCTGCTTCACACTTGTTCACTGGACTTTTCCTGCCGTACTTGCCGATACGTCAGATACGCTCGCGCAAAGACGGCGTCGAAGGCCGAGTCATTACGCGCCCCCGAAGGTGGGCAGTTCGCCGCGGCGGCGGGCTGCCAGCGCATGGCGCATGTCGTCGGTGAGCATTCCTTCGACGAATACGCGGTGTTCGTTCCTCATGTGCTCGGCAAGCGTCGCGAAGGCCGAGTCATGCACCAGTTGCTTGGCGGCCGTCACCGAATGGCGTGCGCTGCGACTGAGGCCGGTGGCGACCTCAAGTGCCCTGTCGTGCAGGTCCGTTGCGGGTACCACCGTGGTGACGAGCCCTTCGGCCTGCGCGCGCGCCGCCCGGATGACGGGCTGTTCGAGCAGCAGCTCGACGGCCTTCGCGGGGCTCAGCACTCTGGGCAGCAGCCAGCTCATCGCTCCGTCGGTCGACGAACCCAGCACGCCGTAGCCGAAGTTGAACTTCGCCCGGTCGGAGGCGATCCGCACATCGCAGGCAAGGGCCAGCGAGAAGCCGGCGCCCGCGGCCTGGCCGTGCACAGCGGCGATCACCGGGCAGGGCATCGTGTACAGATTCTGGACGAGGGCGGCCAGCGCCTCGGTGCGCTGCAGCCAGTGTGCGCGCACGGCGTCGTCGTCACCGCCGAACACCTCGTCGAACTCGTCCAGCGGGCCACCGAGCGAGAAGTGCGGGCCCGCACCGGTGAGGATCACCGCGCCGGCCCTCTCGTCCCGGGCGAGCGCCGACGTCTCGCTCACCAGCGCGTCGGTCATCTCGGTGTCGAGGATGTTGTGCCGCTGCGGCCTGTTCATGGTCAGCACGACCACGTCGCCGAACGTCTCCCGGCGTACGGCCGGACCCTCAGTCATGGCACACCACGACCTGGTCCGCGACGAAAGCCTGGTTCGTGCTCAACTGGGTTCCTCCTGAACGGGGGCGGCCGCGGCGGCACGGACGTCGTCCTTCGTGATCACACCGCCGTCGCCGGTGCCCGTGACGTCCCTGAGCTCCACACCCAACTCGCGGGCGAGCCGCCGCACGACGGGAGCCGCCGTGACGCGCCCCCGCTGCTGCCCCTTCGCGGGCAGCCGACGGACCGGGGGTTCGACCGCCCCGGCCGCCGGAGCCGGGATCTGACCGACGAGGTGGGTGGTGCCGCCCGCGGGCGGCTGCTGGCCCCGCGGTCCGATCAGGGTCACCAGCGCTGCGCCGACCGGCACCATCCTGGTGACGTCGGCATGCAGCTCGGTGATGCGTCCCTGGTACGGCGAGGGCAGTTCCACGGTCGATTTGACCGTCTCGACCACCACCACCGGCTGGTCGATCTCGACCACGTCGCCGGCCTCGACCAGCCACTCGATGATCTCCGCGGAAACCAGGCCTTCGCCGAGGTCCGGCAGGACGAACACGCACTCGGCCGTGTCCTGCGTCCCCGTCTCAGCTGTCTTACGAGTCGTCATCCGGGCGCTCACGCTTCCTCGAAGGTGGCCGCGACGGCGTCCAGGACCCTGGTGACGGTCGGCAGGTAGAACCGCTCCAGTTGCGGCGGCGGGTAGGGGACGTCCAGGCCGGTCACGCGCCGCACCGGCGCCTCGAGGTAGGCGAAGCAGCGTTCGGTCACGCGGGCGGCCACCTCGGCGCCGAAGCCGCCGAAACCGGACGCTTCGTGCACCATCACCGCGCGGCCGGTCCGCATCACCGCCTCGCACACGGTGTCTTCGTCGAACGGCACAAGTGAGCGCAGGTCCACGACGGAGAGGTCGTAGCCGTCCGCCACCGCGGCATCGGCTGCCGCGAGTGCGATCGGCAGCGCGGGCCCGTAGGTGATCAACGTGGCGTCGTTTCCGGTACGGCGCACGACCGCCCGGCCGATGGGCTCGACCTCGGCCGTGAGGTCGACGTGGGCGGTCTCCCAGTACAGCCGCTTGGGTTCGAAGAACAGCACGGGGTCGGCGCCGTCGATCGCCTGCCGCAGCATGCCGTAGGCGTCGGCGACGGTGGCGGGCGTGAGCACATGCAGGCCGGGGGTGTGCGCCGCGTACGCCTCGGACGAGTCGCTGTGGTGTTCCACGGCGCCGATGCCGCCGCCGTAGGGGATGCGGACGACGACGGGGGCCGCCAGGGTGCCCCGGGTCCGGTTCCGCATTTTCGCCAGGTGACTGACCATCTGTTCGAAGGCGGGGTAGGCGAACGCGTCGAACTGCATCTCCACGACGGGCCTGGCGCCGTAGAACGACATCCCGATCGCCGCGCCGAGGATGCCCGCCTCGCAGATCGGCGTGTCGAAGCAGCGCCGCTCGCCGAACTCGGCCAGCAGTCCGTCGGTCGCGCGGAACACGCCGCCCAGGTGCCCGACGTCCTCGCCGAAGACGACCACGCGCTCGTCGTCCCGCATCGCGTCGCTCAACGCGGAGTTGATCGCGGTGACCATCGAGACAGCCGGTGCTGTCACCGGCGCCGTGGTGATCTGTGGTGTGGTCCCGGTCGTCATACGATCCCCCTCTCGGCGAGTTCCCGGGCCTGCTCCATCAGCTGAGGCGTCGGCCGGGCATAGACGTGCGCGAACATCTCGGCGGGCGCCGGTGTCTCGTACCTGGTGACCTCCTGCCTGGTTCGCGCGGCGAACTCGGCGGCTTCCTCGTCGATCGCGCGCTGCGCGACGTCGTCGAGCAGGTCCTGGGCGCGCAGCGTCGAGGCGAGACGGGCGACAGGATCCTTCTCCCGCCAGGCCAGGGCCTCGGCGGGGTCGCGGTAACGCGAGGGATCGTCGGCGTTGGTGTGCGGCGCCATCCGGTAGGTGAGCGCTTCGATCAGGGTCGGTCCGCGTCCCGCCCTGGCCGCGTCGACGGCGCTCGACACGGCCCGGTGGACCTCGCCGAAGTCATTGCCGTCGATCTGGACGCCGGTGATCCCGTACCCCGCGGCCTTCGCAGCCAGCGCTTCGGCTCTGGTCTGCTTGGCGAGCGGCACGGAGATCGCGTAGCGGTTGTTCTGGACGAGGAAGACCACCGGTGCGTCGTACACCGCCGCCAGGTTCACGGCCTCGTGGAAGTCGCCTTCGCTGGTGGCCCCGTCGCCGCACAGCACCACCGCGACCACGTCGTCCCCGTTGAGCCGCGCCGCCATCGTCAGTCCGACCGCATGGGCGGCCTGCGTCGCCAGCGGCGTGCAGTGCGGTGCGGTGCGGGTGGCCTTGGGGTCGTAGCCGCAGTGCCAGTCGCCGCGCAGCAGCGTCAGCGCCTCGCCGGGCCCGACGCCCCGGCTGACGACGGCCACCGAGTCACGGTAGGTGGGAAACAGCCAGTCTGTGCTGCGTAGGGCCGTCACGGCGCCGACCTGGCACGCCTCCTGGCCCGACGACGACGGGTAGACCGCGAGACTGCCCTGCTTGGCGAGGTTCGTCGCCTGCTGATCGAAACGGCGGCCGATGACCATTTTCCGGTAGCCGTGCAGCAGCATGGCTTCTTCATCACTTGCCGGCGGCGACACCATGGTGGTGGCCGCGTTCGAACTGGTCATTGCACTCCACTCCTCGATGAGGTTGGACGCAACACGGATCCCCCGTGTTTGTACGGAAATCGATGGACATCGGGGCAATGCGCGTGAGGGGTGAGGGGCCGGTTCGGGAGGACCGGTCTCAGACACTCGGCGTGCAGGTCACGCGTGCCTGCACGTCTTCCACCCGATCACGCCCGCGCCCCAGGTGAATCCGGCACCGAAAGCGCCGAGCACGACGGTGTGCCCCTGCTTGAGCCTGCCGTCGTCCTGCGCCTTGCGAAGGGCGAGCGGGATCGAGGCCGCTGAGGTGTTGCCGAATTGATCGACGTACGACGCGGCGCGCTCGGGACTCCAGCCCAGCTGCCGGACGACCGCCTTGAGGATTCTGCTGTTCGCCTGGTGGCAGACGAGCAGGTCGACATCGTCCTGGGTGATGTCGTGCGCGGTCAGAGCCGACGCGATCTCGTCGGTCATGGCCTCGACCGCGGAGGCATAGACCTGGGCGCCGTCCATGCGGACGACTTTGTCGTCATGGCCGACGTACAGGGCGTCGGCGTACTCGGCCGCGGACCCGAACGAAAGGAACGGAACGCAGACGTCGCACACGGCACCGCGCGCCGCCTCGACCAGGACGGCTCCGGCGCCGTCGCCGAACAGTACGGCGGTGTTGCGGTCCGCCGGGTCGGTCAGGCGGGACATGGCATCCGCGCCGACGACCAGGACGCGATCCGCCGAACCGTGGCTGACCCGAGAGATGGCGTAGTCCAGCGCGTAGAGGAACCCGGTGCAGGCGCCGTTGACATCGACAGCGCCGGGCGACCGGGCGCCGATCAAGTGACCGATCTCCGGCGCGAGGCCCGGCGACAGCCGGTCGGGCGTGCTGGTCGCCGCGACGACGAAGTCCACGTCCGATGCGTCGACGCCGGCGTCGCCGAGCGCTTGCGTGGCCGCCGCGGCGGCGAGCTCGACGAGCCGTTCATCGGGCTGGAGGTGGTGCCGACGGCGCACGCCGGTCCGGTCGAGGATCCACGTGTCCGAGATCCCCAGATCTGCGAAGGCATCGTTCTCGACCGCCGTGGCAGGCAGGGCCGCGCCCACTCCCGAGACGACGACGCTCATGACTGCCTCCCTTCCGTCAAAGCCTCGGTCGCGATGGACACCCGGAACGTGCACGTCGATGTGGTCCGCGCGCCCTGACGTGCCACGACGGTGATCTCGGCGCCCACGTCGGCCGCGTTGCCGGCCTCGTCCGCGACCCAGGACACGATCCGCAGCGCGGGTGGCGTGTCCAGCTCCGCGAAGCTGGTGAAATTCAGCGCGGCGTCGTGCGTGTGGACCCGGTTGACCGGAGTACCGGTGACTTCGGCGAAGGAGAGTACGGCCAACTGCCGGGCGCCCTCCGCGATCATCATTCCCGGGTAGTGGTCGAGCGGGCGGTCGAAGAATGTCGGATGTGTCTGCGGCACCAGCAAGCAACTCGCTTCCCGCACAGGTCCGGTGACCTGGCCGAGGAAGACGTTCTCCGGGAATTGTCTGCCGACCGTCTGCGGCCGGTCAGGGACGAGGCGGCCCGCGGGCGCGTCGAGTCTCTTCTGCTCCTCGCCCCTCATCGCGCCATAGGTTTCCGGCGCCAGGAATCCGACCAGGCCGTCGCACCGAGCGATGTGCCGCCCGTCGGCGATGCAGTGGACCGGCCCCGCTGCGGCATAGGGAACACCGGATCCGTTACGACGAACCTGTGTCTCGGAGAAGACGATGACCGCATGATCGGCGGTGACGGCCGACCCCGGTTCGGTGATCCGGAGATGCACGGTGCGCAGCACGAACTGGTGGGTGAGCGGAACGCCGAGCAGTGTATGCGCGATGACCTCCACGCCTTGCCGCATGAATTCGGCGAGGTGCAGCGCGTCGTACCGATCGATCACCGAGTCATTGAAATAGCGGTGCGCCTTCGGCAGGGTGCCGGCCGCGGTGAGCATGCCGGTGTCCCGGTGGCGTGCGACGTCGTTGATGAAGACGTCTTCGCCGGACTGCTTGCGTGCGTACCTCCGGTCGACGGTCGTGTCGGTGCTCAGGCCGAGCTTCTCGGGTGTGTACGCGGGCCACGGTGCGGCGGTCGCGGCGCGGGCGGTTACACGGTCGGCTGATGGAATGATCTGTCGAGTGGTCTGCACGTTCAGGCCCCGATCACGATGGTGACGTTGTGGCCGCCGAAGCCCATCGAGTTCGTCAGCCCGATGCACCCCTTGTCAGACGGTTTCAGCGCGAGCGCGGCCTGCACGTGGGTGAGCGGGCCGAGCTCCTCGTCGGGCTCGGTGAGTCCGTGGGTCGGCGGTGCGGTCCGGTACCGGAGTGCCTGCAGGGTCGCGATGGCCTCGACCGCGCCCGCGGCGCCCAGCAGATGCCCGACGTAGGACTTGGTGGAGGAGATCGGGATGTTCGCCAGGGCATCCCCCAGTGCGCGGCGCAGCGCGGTCGACTCCGCGGCGTCGTTCAGCCGGGTGCCGGTGCCGTGCGCGTTGATGTACGCCACGTCATTCGCGTCGATCCCGCTGTCCGCGAGCGCCGCGCGCACCGCGGCCGCAGCGAAAGCGCCGGACGGTTCAGGGGCTGTGACGTGGTGGTGATCGCTCGTCACGCCGTAGCCGAGGATCTCCCCGAGTACAGGGGCGCCACGGGCTCGGGCGGTCTCCGCCTCCTCGAGCACGAGGACGCCCGCGCCTTCGCCCAGGATGAAGCCGTCCCGCGCGCGGTCGAACGGCACTGATGTCCCGGTCGGCGAGAGTGCCCCGCTCGAAGTGAACATCGCCCTGGTGAAGTCCGTCGTCGCTGCCTCGGCCCCACCGACGATCGCGGCATCGGCCTCTCCTGAGCGGATGACCCGGGCGCCGGCGACGATCGCCTGCGCTCCGCTGGAACAGGCGGTGGCCAGGGCGGATGTCTCGCCGGCGAGACCGAAGCGCATCGACAGGTGGGCCGGTGCGGCATTGGCCATCAGCAGCGGAACCGTCAACGGCGAGACGTACTCCGGGCCTTCTGTCCGCAGGACGTTCAGCTGGGCCTCGAGCGTGTCGAGCCCGCCGATCGCGGTGCCGACGACGCAGTGCACCCGCTGCGCCGGGGCGGGTGGACCATCGCCCCAGCCCGCCTGCCGGACGGCCTCGTCCGCGGCCGCCACCGCGAGCTGGCAGAACCGGTCCATGCGCAGCGCCTCACGCCTGCTCAAGACCTCCATGGGGTCGAAGTCGGCGCATCGGCCGAGTCCGTCGGTGATACCGCTGTCCCCGCGTACGGCACCGTGGTGGAGTGCTTCGGCCCCGGCTCCGAGAGGAGTTACCGCTCCCATGCCGGTGACTACGACGCGCCGCCTCACACTATTTCCGCGCGCTCACAGATGACCGAGAGCACGTCCGAGATCGTCACCGTGCTGACGAAATCATTGGGCTTGACGGGGATACCGAGCTTCTTTTTGACGGTCTGACTGAGTTCCACGACGTCGAGCGAGTCGAGACCAAGGGTCTCGAGGGTGTCGTCGAGCGAGACAGAATCTTTTTCGACGCCGATGGATTCGATCTGATTGATCACGAAGTCGTGGATGCGCTTGCGGTCGTGCGTGTGGGAATCGGTCGACACCAGTACTCTCCCCGTAATTGACCGTGTACTTCGAGCGTGCTCTGCGGCCGCTCTCTCACTGGATCCCTGAATTCACGATTGACGTGACGCCGGCGACACGAGGTTGACAACGTCAACCAACACCCACTGTGACGGGCGAGGTTGACACCGTCAACCTGAAGGGCTGTGACGCTCGTCACTCACTCGGCCGTGAAACGCGGAGTCCTCGGCACCCTTCGGACGGCACACAAAGGCGCACACCGAGGAGCATCTCGAGGGGCGCCCCCTCAGGCTTTCGCGGAGACCCAGTTCCGCAGGGCCAGTGCGACCAGCTCGGGCATGGCTTCGACGCCGTCGACCGTGCGCGGCTCGCGCAGGCGGCGCGAGAGCGTGAGGTCCACCAGGCCGTGCAGTGCCGCCCACAGCAAGGTGCCGGCCTCCCGTACGTCGCCGGCGGCGAGTACGCCATCACCCTTCGCCTCGATGACGAGGTTGCAGAGCACCTTCGCGCACGCGTCGGTGGCGCGCTCGAGCTCCTCGCTCGGAGTGTCGATCGAGATGTCGCCGAACATGAGGCGATAGTGGGCCGGCATTTCCCTCGCGGCCCGCACATAGCCGAGGCACGCCCGGTACAGCCGCGTCCCCCCTGCGGCCTCGTCGTCCGCGCCGTTCCGCATCGCCTGAGTGAGACGGTCCATGCTCTGCGCGGCCACCGCGCTCAGCAGATCATCCTTGTCGGCGAAGTGGCGGTACGGCGCAGTCCGCGACACGCCCGCCGCCGCACCCACCGCGCGCAAGGTCACGTACTCCGGACCCCCGCGTGTCAGCAGCGCGCTCGCCGCCGCGACCAGCGCGGATCGCGCGCCACCCGTGCCACCTCGACTGATTGTTCCCACGCTGCGAACCTTACCCAGGTTGACGCTGTCAACTTGACGGTCCTACAGTGACGCACCCGGCCTTGACCACTGCAGGAAGGGCTCCTTATGAACACGCCTCAGGGTCACCCACGTCGGTGGGTCATCCTCGGCATCATGTGCTTAGCGCTGGTGATCGCGTCACTGGACATGCTGATCATCACGATGGCGATCCCGTCGATCAGAACTGAACTCGGCGCGACACCCGGACAGTTGCAATGGACGGTGGACGCCTACTCACTGGCCTTTGCCGCGCCTATCCTCTTCGCCGGTGCGCTCGCGGACCGATTCGGCCGCCGGCGCGGCCTGCTCACCGGTCTGCTGGTGTTCCTGGCCGCCTCGGCGGCTGCCGCATTCGCCGGATCCGCGGACACACTCATCGCGGCCCGCGCGGGTATGGGCCTGGGCGCAGCGATGATCATGCCCTGCACGCTCGCGATCCTGGGCCAGGTGTTCCCGCCCGACGAGCGGGCCAAGGCGATGGGCATCTGGGTGGGCGTCGCCTCGCTGGGCATTCCGCTCGGCCCGATCGTGGGTGGCCTCCTCCTGGAGAACTTCTGGTGGGGGTCGGTCTTCCTGATCAATATTCCGCTGATCGCCGTCGCGGTCGTCGGATGCCTGGTCCTCATCCCCGAATCCCGCAACGAACGCCACGCAGGCCTCGACCTGCTCGGCCTCGTGCTCACGGCCGTCGGTTCGCTCGCGCTCATCGACTCCATCATCGAGGCTCCTTCCCACGGCTGGACCTCCCCGCGCACGCTGGCGTTCCTCATCGGCGGCGTTGCGATCCTGGGCGCCTTCATCTGGTGGGAGCAGCGCACCAGCAGCCCGATGCTCAGTCATGCCGTCTTCCGTGACCGCCGATTCGGCGGACCTCTTGTGACGATCTCGACCGTGTTCTTCGGGGTCTTCGGCAGCCTCTTCGTCATCACCCAGTATCTGCAGTTCACCCTGGACTACCGTCCGTTCACCGCGGGCCTGCACATGCTCGCGATGTGCACCGTCATGTTCATCGCGCCGGTGGCACCGAAGCTGGTGCAGCGGTTCGGACTG
This sequence comes from Streptomyces sp. NPDC001410, assembly GCF_042895235.1. NCBI lineage: Bacteria > Bacillati > Actinomycetota > Actinomycetes > Kitasatosporales > Streptomycetaceae > Streptomyces > Streptomyces sp. NPDC001410. Next base: position 15,793 of record NZ_JBIAWE010000003.1, on the reverse strand, counting down.
GGACCGGTGTCCGCGCTCGGCCCGTTGCTGGTCGCCGTGTCCATGGCGGTCCTGGCGTTCGGAGACTCTCCGTCGAGCCTGCGGATTCTAGTCTCGCTCGGACTCCTCGGCTTCGGCATCGGCTTCGGCGCCCCGACCTCGGTCGACTCGGTCGTCGGTGCCGCTCCGCCGGAGCAGTCGGGCGCGGGCTCGGCGGTCGCCGACGTCGCGATGAACCTGGGCGGGGCCCTGGGCATCGCCATCATGGGTGCCGCGGCGAGCACGACGTCGACGGGGGCGCTGGACGACGTGACGCCACCGATGATCGCCGGTGTGTGCGTGGCCGGAGCCGGTTCGCTCGTCGTGGCCGCGATCCTTCCCCGCGGCCGCGTGCAGGCGGCGGCCCCGGCCGAGGACGAGCACGCCGAAACGCCGCTCGTCGCCGACCAGGCTTGAGGCTCGGCCTCGCGAAACCACGCAATGACCCCTGCCGCGATCGTCGTCTTCGAGGAACGGAAGATGGGAGCATGCCCGGCTGCACCTTGCCGGGCTGTACCTTGCCCGCACCCGGCGCGGGCCGCTCCCTCGGTCCGGGGCTGGACGGAACCAGGCCCATCATGGTCGTCGACCTTCGGCTACGCCTCAACACCCCCGGCGATGGGTGAACCACGCCAGGCGTTCCACCGGAGTCGGTGTGGGGCGACGCGCGCAGCCGGCCCCGGCCCGGTCCGGACACGGAAAGCCCGGGACGTGCGGCACAGATCAACTCGGGCGTCTAGATTGCGTCTTGAATGGCGCACCTCTCTTCAGGCATCCAGGAGCTGAACCCACGTGACCGACAACCCGGCAGCCACCAACGACGTGGCCGTGTCGCTGCGCGCCCGTATCAACACCAGCCAGCCGCACACGGCTCGGATCTGGAACTACTGGCTCGGTGGCAAGGACAACTACGAGGTCGACCGCGCGGCCGGCGACCAGATCCGCGGGCTCCACCCGGGCATCGGGGAGTACGCGCGCGCCGACCGGCTGTTCCTGGGCCGCGCGGTACGCCACCTGGCCGGCGAGCTGGGCATCCGCCAGTTCCTGGACATCGGCACCGGGCTGCCCACCGCCGACAACACGCACGAGGTCGCCCAGCGCATCGCGCCGGACGCCCGGATCGTGTACGTCGACAACGACCCGCTCGTCCTCGCGCACGCCCGCGCCCTGCTCACCAGCACGCCCGAGGGCCGGACCGACTACCTGGACGAGGATCTGCGCAACGTCGACGCGATCCTCGAACACGCCTCGAAGACACTGGACTTCAGCCGGCCAGTGGCGCTGATGCTGCTCGGCGTGGTCATCTTCATCGGCGACGACGAGGACCCGTACGGTCTGGTGCGGCAGTTGACGGACCGGCTGCCGTCGGGCAGCCACCTGGTGCTGTCGCACACCATCACCAGCCCGTCGATGCCGGACGTGGACGAGGCGGTCAAGTTCTGGAACGAGCACGGCACTCCGAAGCTGACCCAGCGCACGCCCGAGGACGTCACCCGGTTCTTCGACGGTCTCGAACTGCTGGAGCCGGGCGTGGTGTCCTGCTCGCGCTGGCGCCCGGAGGACGGCGACGACGCCGAGCCGGAGGAGGTCGCCATGTTCGGCGGGGTGGCGCGCAAGGCCTGACGACGCCGCGCGAGAGCCGGCGGCGGGTTCGGGCCGAGAAGATCACCGCCGCCGGTGAACGCCACCGGGCCGGGCCACGTACTCAGGGTCGGGCGCTCGACGACCGGAGGGCCCCGCGGTGCCGGTAGGGGCATCGCGCGTTCGGGTTCGGGAGCCATGCATGAGGCACGCACGACGACGGGTCGTCCGGCGAGTGACACGCCTGGCGGCGGTCGCCGGACTCCTCCTGGGAGGTGCGATGGTCGCCCAGGCGGCCATGGCGAGCGAGACTCCGCCGGCGTCCGCCAGAACGCTCAGTTCGGCCGGGACGGCCGGTGACAGGGGCGCCGCGCTGGTGGCGAAGCTCGGCACGGCGCGGACGGCGGGCAGCTGGATCGGCGCCGACGGGCGGCCCGTCGTCGCGGTGACCGACGCGCAGGCGGCGCAGACGGTGCGCCGTGCGGGGGCTCAGGCGAAGGTCGTGTCGCACAGCATGAACGAGCTGAAGTCGGCCACGGCCACGCTGCGTTCGGCGCCCCGTGTGGCGGGCACCGCCTGGTCGATGGACTACCGGACCAACCGGATCGTGGTGCAGGCCGACCGTACGGTGTCGGCCGCCGACTGGTCCCGGATGTCCCAGGTCGCCGCGCGGATCGGCGCTTTCGTGCACATGGAGCGCACGAACGGCACGTTCACCACGCGGCTGAACGGGGCGCAGCCGATCCTGTCGACGGGCGGCCGGTGCTCGGCGGGCTTCAACGTGAGCAACGGGCAGAGCGACTTCATCCTCACGGCCGGCCACTGCGGGCCCGCCGGATCGATCTGGTTCGCCGACAACCAGGGCAACCAGCAGCTGGGCAAGACGGTCAGCAGCAACTTTCCCGGCAACGACTTCTCGCTCGTCCAGTACAACTCCGGCAAGGCCGGCGAGGGTGCCGACGTGGTCGCGATCGGCGGCGGCAAGGGCGTGCGGATCACCGGCGCGGCCGATCCGACGGTCGGGCAGCGGGTGTTCCGCAGCGGCAGCACCAGCGGGCTGCACGACGGCCAGGTGACCGGGCTGAACTCGACCGTGAACTATCCCGAGGGCACGGTCACCGGACTCGTCGAGACCAACGTGTGCGCCGAACCGGGCGACAGCGGCGGCCCGCTGTTCTCCGAGGGCGTCGCGCTGGGCGTCACCTCGGGCGGCAACGGGGACTGCACCACGGGCGGGACGACGTTCTTCCAGCCGATCACCAAGGCGCTGGCGGCGCTGAACGTCAAGCTCCTCGTGTCGGCACAGAACGCGGGCGGCGCCCAGGGCGCGGCGCCCTCCCCCGCACAGTCCGCCCCGGCCGGCCAGGGCGCGGTCGCGCCGAGCGCGGCCTCGCCCGGTTCCTCGGCGCCGGTCACGGGCACCGCACAGAACGAGACGCTGCTGGCACAGCTCACGGACACCCGGAACGTCGGTCCCGGGCTGCTGATCATCGCGGGGAGTCTGATCGCGCTGGTCGCGACCCGCTACATCCGTGCCGAGCAGGACCGCAAGGCGTACCAGCGGTACTACTCGGCGACGTGGGGCTGACGAGAGAGGTTCAGGCCGCCTGGTGCGGCTGCGGGGCCGCCGCGGCCCACTCCATCACGAGGCGCTGGTACTCCGCGCGCTGCTCGGTGGTCAGTGTCCCGCCCGACCGGCGCCACAGCGCCCTGATCTCCTCGTTGACCTCGTCGGCCGATCGCTCGGAGACGGCTTCAACAGTGGTGGACATGCTGTGAAGCATATGCCGGGGGACGTGAAGGCGCTGTGAGTAAGTACACGTGATACGGACATTTCGGACCGTGTTACTCGTCACGTCAATATGTCAAGTGGGGGCGGGAGTTCACGCCCGGTCCGCGCCGAGCACGAGGACCTGGATCGCCAACACCGCTGCTCCGCGCGCCCAGTCGTGGAAGTCGGAGATCTTGGTCTCCAGGCCGACCGGAGCGGCCTGCGGGTGCCGGTGGGCGGCGATGGTCTCGCGCACCGCATCCCCCGCCACATCCATGAGGCCCACGCCTTCCCCGGCGAGCAGGATCTTCTGCGGCATCGCGAAGTTGGCGATCTGCGCGACCAGGGTGCCCAGGGCCCGGGCGGCCTCGCCGATCACCCGGGAGGCCATGGGCTCGCCCGCGGCCGCAGCGGCGAGGATCTCCTCGTAGGTGGCGTCCCGGCCGGTGGCGGCGCGGATCTGGTAGCGGATGCTGGGGATGCCGAGCAGGGACACGGCACTGCCGCGCGCACCGTCCGGGGTGAGCGGGCCGTCGGGGTTGATGATCAGGTACCGGCCGAAGCCGCGGTCCTCCTCGGCGTAGGGCACCCGCTTGCCGCCGAGCACGAGCCCGTAGCCGAAGCCCGCGCCGATGGTCAGGACGACGAAGCGGTCGAGGCCGCGTCCGGCGCCGAACCAGGTCTCGGCCTCGACCAGGGCGGCCACGTCGTTCTCCACGACCACCGGCAGCCCGGTGCGCTCCTGGACCAGCTCGGCGAGCGGAACGTTCCGCCACCGCAGGAAGGGCGACTCCCCGACCACCGCACGCTCCCGGACCAGCCCGCCCACACCGATGCCGATGCCCGCGAGGGCCGGGTGGCGTGCGGCCGGTTCGGCGGACATCTCCGCGAGCAGGTCGGCGACGTCAGCGGGGTCGTGGCCGGTCAGCGGCCGGTCGAGGCGGGCGACGACCTCGCTGCGCAGCGTGGTGACGACGCCGTAGACCATGTCCTCGGTGATCTTGAAGCCGAGGAAGGCGCGGGACTCGGCGACGACGTCGAGCGGCTGTGAGGGCCGGCCCTGGCGCACCTGGGCCGGGGCGCCCGCCTCGGGCACCTCCACCAGCAGGCCGGACTCGATCAGCGGCTTGGTCAGCCGGGTGAGGCTGCCCTGCGAGAGGTCCAGCCGGCGGGCCAGCTCGGTGCGGGACAGCGGGCCGTGCACCAGGACCTCGATCGCCACGGAGCGTTCCCCCGGGCTCAGCGGCAGCCAGCTGCTCATGAAGGCCGACCCTTCCGTTTCTTTTGAGGTTGAAGCAACCAGGTCACTCTACTGGGACCTTCCCCGCAGACGGAAGCTTCGGACGCCCCCTTGACGCTCTGATTCTTCTGAAGCAAAAGTAATCTGCATGACTTTCTCCCTCGGCATCGTCGGTGCCGGCCAGTTCTCCGGTCAGTTCGCCTCGCTGTTCCAGGCCCATCCCGGCGTCGGCGAAGTCCACATCACCGACCTGCTGCCCGAGCGGGCCGAGCGGCTGGCCGCCGCACACGGGCTCGCGGGCACGTTCCCGTCGTACGAGGCCATGCTGGAGTCGCCGGCGGTCGACGCGGTCGCGATCTTCACGCAGCGCTGGACGCACGGCCCGCTGGTGCTGCAGGGCCTGAACGCGGGCAAGCACGTGTACTCGGCGGTGCCGATGGCGATCACCACGGAGGAGATCGCGGCGATCATCGACGCGGTCAAGGCGACCGGTCTGACGTACATGATGGGCGAGACCAGCCAGTACAACCCGGCGACCGTGCACGCCCGCAACCAGATCGCCGAGGGCGCCTTCGGCCGGCTCTTCTACGCCGAGGGAGACTACGTCCACGACATGGACCTCGGCTTCTACGACGCCTATCAGTACAGCGGCGGCGAGAACTGGAAGGCGACCGCCAGCTATCCCCCGCTGCTGTACCCGACGCACTCGGTCGGCGGGGTGCTCGGCGCCTGGCGGACGCACGCCGTGAGCGTCTCGGCGATCGGCGTGCGGGACGAGCGCGGCGACGGCGTCTTCGACCGTTCGGTCAGCCAGTTCGACAACGACGTGTCCAACGCGACCGCGCTGTTCGAGGTGGCGGGCGGCGGCTCGTTCCGTACGAACGAGTTCCGGCGGGTCGGCTACCCCTCGCACATCCGCGAGTCCCGTTTCCGGTTCTTCGGGACGGAGGCGAGCATGGAGCAGTTGGCGACGGTGGCGCTGTGGCAGGACAAGAACGGCGTGAAGGACATCAGCGAACTGCTGGAGCCCAAGGCGACCCTGTCGCCCGACGATCCGTCGCTGCAGCACATCGCGCCGGAGCTGCGGGCCGCCTTCACCTCCGGGTCGGCGCCGGTGCACGACCGGGCCCGGCTGCCGCGGGAGTTCGACCAGCTGCACAACGGGCACGAGGGCAGCCACCACTTCCTGGTGGACGACTTCGTCACCGCGGTCGACACCCGCACCCTGCCGCCGGTGAACGCGTGGGTGGCAGCCCGCTACACCCTGCCGGGCATCGTCGCGCACGAGTCCGCGCGGCAGGGCGGGGTCCGGCTGGAGATCCCCGACTTCGGGGGCGCGCCCGACAACTGAGGCCGGTGGCCGGGCGCCTGGGCCGGCTCAGGTGCCCGGCTTGCGGCCGTACACGAAGACGTCGTCGCCCGTCCTCAGCAGCGACCAGTACTTCTTGGCGTCCGTCGTGGTCATGTTGACGCAGCCGTGGGAGCCCGGCGGGTTCCACATGCTGAGGTTGACGGAGTGGAAGGCCTGGCCGCCGTCGAAGAACTGGCTGTAGGGCATCGGCACGTTGTAGATGGTCGAGACGTGGTCGATGTCCCGCCAGTAGATCTTCTTCAGGCCGGTGCGGGTCTCGTACCCGTTACGTCCGGTGCGCACCGGCACGGGCCCGTAGACGAGCTTGTTGCCGTCCTGGATCCAGCTCAGCTGGAGCGAGAGGTTCACGCAGGCGATACGGCCCTTGTTCACCGGGCACTTGCCGTCCCTGTTCGGGTTGTTCCCGACGGCCTTCTGCTTGTTCATCAGGTCCATCACGCCCCAGGTGACGGGCCCGGCGTAGCCGATGGCGGGCGTGATGCCGTGCTTGTTCTGGAAGGCCTGGATGGCCCTGCAGTCGGCGGAGGACTGCCTCCCGTCGACCGGGCGGCCGAGGAACTTCTCCACCTGCTTCTGGTACGGCCCCGCCTGCGTGGTGCAACTCGCGGCCTGGGCCGGTGCCGCGGTGAGGGCGAGCGTGAGCGGCGCCACCAGAGCGGTGACACCCAGCGCGACCACACCTCGTCTGCGTATGTCCCCCATATCGCCTCTACCCCTTCTCCCCTTTGTTCCCAGGGCCTCCCCCGGGTGGTTCCCCTTCGCGATTCCCGCGCTCTCGGCCTACTAGACCTGCCGCCCGACCCGACGGTTGTAGTTCCGGCCACGCTGTGACGGAACGGTGAAATTCGTCGCCGCGTCGTCGCCGCTTCGTCGCCGCGCGGGGCCGGGTCAGGCGGTTTCGGGGCTCCCCGAGCACGCGCGCAAGAGGCTCACCGCCCGCGTCAGCGTCTCCTCCGTGATGTCGAGGTCCTGGGCCCACGCCTCGTCGGGTTCGTTCTCGAAGAGGGAGACGTCCGGGGTGCAGTGGGCGGCGCAGTTGACCAGCACGTCGAGCGAGCCGAAGGCGGCCACGGCCTGGGCCACGGCCGCCTCGACGGAGTCCCGGTCCGCCACGTCGCACGCCAACGCCTCGGCGGTCAGGCCGAGTCGGCGCAGCGCGGCCGCGGTCCGCTCCGCCTCGGTCCCGTCCCTGTCGGTGACGAGTACCCGCCCGCCCTCCTCGGCGAGCCGCCGGGCGGTGGCGGCGCCGATGCCGCGGGCGGCGCCCGTGACCAGAACTCCCTGTCCTGCGAAGCGGTTGAGATCGGTCATGGGGTGACCATAGGGCCGTGCGGGCTCCGTTTCACCGGTATCCGGTGACGTCCGCCGGCTTGCCCGGGTCCTGCACCTCGACCAGGTACCGCCAGGCGTCGGGGCGGCTGCCGTCGAGGTCGGTGAACCCGTACTCCCGGGCGAGGCCGCCGCTGGAGAGGGACTGCCCGTTGAAGCGGGCCACTTCGGGGTCGCCGGCCAGCGCGGCGACGGCGCGGCCGACGAAGCGGGGGGTCTCGGAGATGGCGAAGTGCGGTTCGCGGTCGAGGGCGTCGCGCCAGTTGTCCTCGCGTACACCGAAGGCATCGAGCATGATCTCCGAGCGCAGCCAGCCGGGGGTCAGCGCGAGGGCGGTGGCGCCGCGCGGGCCGAGTTCGTGGCCGAGCGCGAAGGCCATGCGCAGCACGGAGGTCTTGGCGAGGTCGTAGAAGAGGTTCACGCGGTAGGTGTCACGGTTGTACTCGGCGGTGCCGTCGGTGACCTCCACGACCAGGCCGCCCGGGTGGCGCAGCAGGAGCGGCAGCGCGAAGTGGCTGGTGACGGCGTGCGTTTCGACGGCGAGCCGGAGCAGCCGGAGCCCGTTGTCGAGGTCGTGCTCCCACACCGGTGTGTCCCACTCGAAGAGTTTCTCGCCGCCCCAGATGTCGTTGACGAGGAGGTCCAGGCGGCCCTGTTCGTCCGCGACACGGTCCACGAGGGCCCGTACCGCGGACTTGTCCAGGTGATCGACGGGGACGGCGACGCCGTGTCCGCCCGCCGCCGAGACGAGGTCGGCGGTGTCCTCGATGGTCTCGGGGCGGTCGTACTCGGAGCGGTGGGCGCGGGTGCTGCGTCCGGTGACGTAGACGGTGGCGCCGGCCGCGCCGAGTTCCACGGCGATGCCCCGCCCCGCGCCCCGGGTCGCCCCTGCGACCAGCGCTACCTTGCCTTCCAGCGGCCCTGACATGTCCGACCTCCCGTGCGGTACGACTCTCATCGTCGTCCACTCTCACGGGAAAGCCGGACATCTCCTGTCGCCATTTCTCAGCGGCGCAGTTTTTCGTCCAGGTCCTCGTAGCCGGTGACGAACCAGAGCTGGCGGCCCTGGTTCGACTCGTACACGAAGTCCCGCAGCGCGTCGCTCGCGTCGACGTGCCGGGAGATGTCGCCGACGACGGCGAGCCGCAGCCGGTAGTTCGCGAACTTCTGCACGACCGCACCGGCGACACCCGACCGCAGCCGGAAGAACTCGTCCGCGACCCGCTCGACCGGCACCACGACGAGTTCCGCGTCCTGCCCCATCGCGTCACCGATCAGGTCGAGGGCAGCGCCCTCGCCGTCGAGGGCGGGGCCTTCGGGGGCGCAGCGCAGAACGCGCACGTCGTGGAGTGTGTCGAGCGTGTTGGTGGTCATGGCCCTGATCGTACGGCCGGGCCTCGGGTCAGTGCCCGCGTTTGATCCACTCCTCCAGGTGGGGTGCCTCGTCGCCGATCGTGGTGGAGTCACCGTGTCCGGTGAGGACCTTGGTCTCCGGCGGGAGGGTGAGGAGCCGGTCGCGGATGGACTCGATGATCGTCGGGAAGTGGGAGAACGAACGTCCGGTGGCACCCGGGCCGCCCTTGAAGAGGGTGTCGCCGGTGAAGACGACGCCGAGCCCGGGGTCGTACAGGCAGACCGCGCCGAGGGCGTGGCCCGGGGTGTGCAGGACGGTGAGGTCGGCGCCGGCGGCCTCGATGACCTGGCCGTCGTCGAGATGGCGGTCGGGGTCGCGGTCGGGGTGGGTGAGCTTCCACAGCGGCAGGTCGGCCGGGTGGAGCCAGATGGTGGCGCCGGTGAGGTCGGCGAGGGCGGGGGCCGCGTCGATGTGGTCGTTGTGGGCGTGGGTGCACAGGATGGCGGTGAGCCGGCGGTCGCCGACGGCGCGGGCGATGGCCTCGGCGTCGTGGGCGGCGTCGATGACGACCACCTCGTGGTCGTCGCCGACGATCCACACGTTGTTCTCCACGTCCCAGGTGCCGCCGTCGAGGGTGAACTGGCCGGAGGTGACGAGGCGTTCGATGCGGGCGGTCATCCCAGCACCACCACCGAGCGCAGCACGTCGCCCTGGTGCATCCGGTCGAACGCCTTCTCCACCTCGTCGAGTTGGATGGTCTCGGTGACGAACGCGTCCAGCGGCAGGCGGCCCTGGAGGTGGAGGTCGATCAGCATCGGGAAGTCCCGGGAGGGCAGGCAGTCGCCGTACCAGCTGGACTTGAGCGCGCCGCCGCGCCCGAAGACGTCCAGCAGCGGCAGTTCGAGCTTCATCTCGGGGGTGGGGACGCCGACGAGGACGACGGTGCCGGCCAGGTCGCGGGCGTAGAAGGCCTGCTTGTAGGTCTCGGGCCGGCCGACCGCCTCGATGACGACGTCGGCGCCGAAGCCGCCGGTCAGCCCACGGATGGCCTCGACCGGGTCGGTCTCCTTGGAGTTGACCGTGTGGGTGGCGCCCAGCGTGCGGGCCTTCTCCAGCTTGCGGTCGTCGATGTCCACGGCGATGATCCGGGCCGCGCCGGCGAGGTTCGATCCGGCGATGGCCGCGTCACCGACTCCGCCGCAGCCGATGACGGCGACCGAGTCGCCGCGGCCGACGCCTCCGGTGTTGATGGCAGCGCCGATGCCGGCCATCACGCCGCAGCCGAGCAGCCCGGCCGCGGCCGGGGAGACGGCCGGGTCGACCTTGGTGCACTGTCCGGCCGCGACCAGCGTCTTCTCGGCGAAGGCGCCGATGCCGAGCGCCGGCGACAGCTCGGTGCCGTCGGTCAGGGTCATCTTCTGCTTCGCGTTGTGGGTGTTGAAGCAGTACCAGGGGCGGCCGCGCAGACAGGCCCGGCAATTGCCGCACACGGCACGCCAGTTGAGGACGACGAAGTCGCCGGGCGCCACGTCGGTGACCCCCTCGCCGACCGACTCGACGACGCCGGCGGCCTCGTGGCCGAGCAGGAAGGGGAATTCGTCCGAGATTCCGCCCTGTTTGTAGTGCAGATCGGTGTGACAGACACCGCAGGCCTGTACGCGTACGACGGCTTCGCCGGGCCCCGGGTCCGGGACCACGATCGTCTCGACCCGTACGGGCTCGTCCTTCCCCGGTGCGATCACGCCGCGTACTTCCTGCGCCATGGCCTGGCCCCTTTTCCTCGTTGTGCCTTCGGAGCCGACCCTACGCGCGAGGGCCCGTCCACGGCATGGACCACGACGGCGGCAGTGGATCTTTCGGCCGTCGCCGCGTGGTCCGGACGGGCAGCGGTGAGGGCCGTCCCGGGCGGGACGGCCCTCGGGTGCGTGGGTGGGGTCAGGCCTGGACGGCGGGCAGCAGACCGGTCACGGGCGCGACGAGGTCGGTGAGCTGGTGCAGCTCGTTCAGCCGCTGCAGTTCGCTGACCTGGTTGAGCGGTCGGAGCTGGTCCGAGACCCGTGGCATCTGTCCCTGGTGCTGTGCGGGGATGTCGCTGACGGCGAGCGAGTCCACGAGGGTCATCGGGTTGATCTGCCCGGAGTGCGGTGCGCTCGCGTCGGCCGCGTTCGCCAGCGGCGCGGCGAGGCCCGTGACGCCGACGGCCAGACCGACGGCGGCGACGATACGTCGTGTTGAGATCATGTCCTCAGCAACGGCGGCGGGCCCCGCCCGGACACGGCCCCCGGTCGCCGCTCACCCGTCAGGCGGACCGCCTCGGCTGCGCTTGCCGTTGCCGCCGGGGCGGAGGAGTCTCGGAGGTGGGGCCCGTGCGGCCTGTTCCCGCCGGGCCATGGCGCCTTAAGGAGGTCACCATGGGCGCTGCGACAGGCTCCGCCTTCGACACCGAGACACTGCGCCGGGGCATAGAAGGGAACACCGGGAACTCTCTGCTCGCCCTCTACGCGGACGACGCCGAGATCCGCATCATCGACCGCAACACCCAGCCCAGCCATCCCAAGGTCCTGCACGGTCGGCGCGAGATAGCCGAGCTGCTCGACGACGTCTACAGCCGCGACATGACGCACAAGCTGGACCAGTGCGTCATCCAGGGCGACCACGCCGCCTTCTCCGAGTCCTGCGAGTACGGGGACGGCACGCGTGTCCTCGCCGAGTCCATGGTCACCCTGCGTGACGGCAAGATCGCCGAACAGATTCTGATCCAGGCATGGGACGACTAGGGAGGAAGGTCGCGAGGGCCCAGGTCACCTCCCGGCTGACCTGGACCTTCTCGGCCCGGGCGACGTTGGGCCGGGCGCGTCCCCGCTCTCGGCTGCCAGGACCAGTTTCCGCAGCAGGTCTGCAAGCGTCCGCCGCTCTTCTTCGGTCAGTGCTGCGAGCAGCGTGCCCTCACCCGCGTCCTCCGCTGCCGCATGCGCCTCGAACGCGGCGTGCCCGGCCTCGGTGAGCCGTACCCGCACCCGCCGGCGGTCACCGGTCTCGTGGGTACGGGTGATCAGCCCGGCGTCCTCGACGGCCCCGAGCCGCGCCGACAGCGCACCCCGGGTCAGGCCGAGCCGTTCGGCGAGCTGCGAGGGACTCGACTCGTACGGCGGCCCGGACCTGCGCAGCATCAACAGCATCTTGTACTGCCAGTACTTGAGGCCGTCGGAGTCCAGCACGTCCCGGCGGGCCTGGGCGGTGTGCCGGCCGAGGATCGCCAGCCTCGCGACGATCGCCTCCTTGACGGGGTCCAGCCAGTCCAGCTCGCGCGCCCAGACTGCCACGTGCCGGTCCACCGAGTCCTGCATTGTCTGCCTCCCGCAGTGATTTTCTTGTGGATCATTTTTCGCCCAACTACCTTGCCCGGCATGACCTCTGCAGCGCACGCATTCGTTGATGTCGATGAACTTCTGGACGCAACACGCGAGTTGAGCACCGCCGGCCGCTGGGAGCGGGCCGCGCGGCTGCTCGAAGGGGCCACCACCGACGACCCCGCCGCTCGTGCGCGGATCACCCGGGCCGCGGCCGAAGTCGCTCTGGACCGTGACTGGTTCGCGGGGACGGACACCGCGGCCGAGCGGCTCGAGACGGCGGAGAAGGAGTTCCCGGACGGCGACTGGGACACCGGCTTCCTCCGGCTCAGGCACACCTACGGCCGGCTGCTCCTGGTCGACGGCACCCTGCGCATCGGCCCGGACGGCAAGGACCCCGAGGCGCTCGCCGCCCTCCTCGACCGGGCGCGGGAGCTGCACGACAGCGCCCCGGACGAGGTGCGGCGGGGCTGGGCGGCGATGTACCGGGGGCTGATCACGGAGAACCACTTCGCCGAGCGGGCGGCCGCCGCCGGGCACTACACGGCAGCGCTGCACGCCGGGGAGGCCGGCGCGGACGGTCTGCTGGCCCGCGAGGCGCTGCGGCATCTCGGCGACCACGACCACGACGCCGGTGACGGCGAGCGGGCCGGGGAGCGCTGGCGGCGGGCCACCGCGCTGGGCGCCCGGGCCGGCACGGTGCCCGGCACCCTGTCCCAACAGCTGTTGCTGGCCGTGCTGGCCCGGGACGCGGGGGACGAGGCGGGCGCCGTCGCGCTTGCGGCGGAGATAGTCCGCTGGGCCGGGGCGATCGGCGCGGACCGGCTGGCCGCCCAGGCGGACGCCTTCCTCGCCGGGGCGGATCCCACGGCACCCGGGTCCACGGACGCGGACTGAGCGCCGCCCACGCGCTCGGTTAGGCTGTGGGCGGGCCGTGACTGGCGCTGAGGTGGAGTACCACCGGGGAGCGGCCCGTGGAGCATGCCGCGCGCCTGGGCGATGAAGGTCAACCCAGCTCAGGAGTGCAGATGACACAGGCCCGGCTCATGGACGGCACCGCCCTCGCCCGCCGCATCGTCGAGGAGACCGCGAAGAAGGCCGCCGATCTCACCGAGCGGACGGGCAGCGCGCCCTGTCTGGCCACGGTGCTGGTCGGCGAGGACCCGGCGTCCGTCACCTACGTCCGTATGAAGCAGAACCGCTGCCGCAAGGCCGGCATCGAGTCCCGGCACGTGGCGCTGCCCGCCGCCACGACCACCGCCGAACTCGTCGGCACCCTGCGGGAGTTGTCGGCCGACCCGACCGTGCACGGCATCCTGCTCCAGCACCCGGTGGGCGACCACATCGACGAGCGGGCCGCGTTCGAGGCGATCGCGCCGGAGAAGGACGTCGACGGCGTCACCTTCGCCTCGTTCGCCACGATGAGCTTCGGCCTGCCGGGCTTCGTCTCCTGCACGCCCGGCGGCATCATCCGGCTGCTGGACGAGTACGACGTCGACCCGGCCGGGAAGCGGGCCGTGGTGGTGGGCCGCAGCGCGATCCTGGGCAAGCCGGTGGGCATGCTGCTCCTGGCCCGCGACGCGACCGTGACGTACTGCCACTCGCGCACCCGGGACCTGTCGGCGGCGGTCCGCGAGGCTGACATCGTGGTCGCCGCCGTGGGCCGGCCGCGTCTCATCCGGGGCCAGGACATCAAGCCGGGCGCGGTCGTCGTCGACGCGGGCTACAACGCGGGGAACGTCGGCGACGTCGACTTCGACTCGGCCGTGGAGCGGGCCTCGCTGATCACGCCGGTGCCTGGCGGTGTCGGCCCGATGACGATCGCCACGCTGCTGGAGCAGACCGTTGACGCCGCAGCAGCCGCAGCCGCCGCGGCAGCCGCCGCCCGACGGCTCGGCGTGTGATCAGCGCATCCAGGCGCGGTACTCCATGACGTCCCCGGCCTTGACCCGGTACTCGGGCTCGGCCCGGGTGAAGGTGGTCTCCATGCCGAGGACGGCGCCGGTGCGCGGTTCCAGGATCAGCATGTGGCGGAGGCCCCGGGTTTCGTACACGTACGCGTGACCGGGGCGGCCCAGGCGGTCGGTGACCTCGCCGGCCGGCCGCAGCCCCTCGGCCCCGGCGAACAGCCGGACGAGGGCCGCCGACTCGCGGGCACCCGGGGTCCAGTGGTCGAGCAGTTCCCCGACGGCGTCGAACAGTTCGGCGGTGCTCAGCGGGGCCGTGCTGCGGTTGATCTCGGGCCGGGCGATCTCGGTGAGGTAGGCCCGCAGACGCGCCGCGGTGTGCGGCGGGGTTCCCTCGGGCGGGGCGTCGTTCCACATCGGCGGGTAGGTGGTCCGGCTGATCACATGGCCGTCCGCCACCTCGTGCGGGTCGTCGCCCTCGTCGGTGAGGACCGGGCGGCCGGGCCTGCGCGGGTCGGTCGCGACGACCAGTTCGGTGTGGCTGTCGTCCGCCCGCCAGCGCACCACCCGCTCCTCGGGGACGGTGACGGGGTGCTTGCCGTCGCTCATGCCGAGGCTCCACGACTGCACGTGCGTGCCCTTGCGCAGGCGCGGTGAGCCGCCCGACGCGGCCGCGTCGGCCAGGGCGACCATCTCCTGCAGGGGTACGGGCGTGGCGGGGAGCCGGACGGTCAGCGGGCGCGGCGCGGCGACGGCCCGCGGTGTGCTCGGACCGCCGAGCACGGTGTTGCCGGCGACCACCAGGACGACGGCGGTGGCGGCGAGGCCCCAGACCAGCCGGGCGCGCGGGGTACGGCCGGGGAGCGCCTGAAGCAGCCGGAGCCGGCGCCGTGGACGGTTCTCCTGCAGCAGCCGCTCCAACTGCCGCTCGGCGCGGTGGTCCAGCGGACCGTCGCCGAAGTGGGGGCCGTCGGTCGGTGCCGGGTTGGCGCGGCGGAGGAGTTCGAGTTCGTCAGCCATGTCGGTGGTCCTCGCAGAGGGTCGCGTCGGCGGGGGCGGGCAGGGTTGCCGCGGCGGGCCGCATCCGGTCGATCTCGGCTCTCAGCCGGCGCCGGGCCCGGTGCAGGCGCATGACCGCCGCCCGTCTGCCGCAGCCGAGGGCCACCGCGATCTCCTCGGCGTCGAGTTCCTCCCATGCCGCGAGGCGCAGCAGCTCCTGGTCCGCCGGGGAGAGCCGGGCCAGCGCGTCGTGCACCCAGGCGCCGGGGGCCTCGGAGTCGGGGCTGTCCATGATGTGCCGGCCGTGCGCCGCCTCGTCGTTGCCCAGCCGGTCCACCAGCCGGCGCCGCCGTCCGTAGCCGCGTACCGCGTTGGCCAGGCAGTTGCGTGCCACGCCGTACAGCCAGGGCAGCGGCGCCCCGGGCAGGTCGGACCGGCGGCGCCAGGCCACCGTGAACACCTCCGCCACCACTTCCTCCACCTCGTCGGCCCGCCCCTGCAGTCGCCTGGCGACATAGCGGCTGACCGCCCAGTAGTGCTCGCGATAGGCAGCGGCGAACATCTCGTCGTTGCTCATGTTCGGTTCGTGTCCGGCACCCCCCGGATCGTCACACCCTTCTTCCGTGATGCTTGTCGCGCCGTCCGAGTGTGACCGACGGGCCGGGCGCGGACACAGGCGGGGCGTGAAGAGGATCCAAAACATCAGGGCCATCAGGGCCGTGCGGTGGCTGACGACCACCGATCACAAGACGATCGGAACGCTCTACTTGGTCACAGCGTTCGCGTTCTTCCTGATCGGTGGCGTCATGGCGCTGCTCATGCGCGCCGAGCTGGCCCGTCCGGGCCTGCAGTTCATGTCGAACGAGCAGTTC